>CAWGQQ010000009.1:0-440701 GCA_963824865.1 uncultured Actinomycetes bacterium
GCCGCCAGCGCCTGGCCCGCGTCGAGGCCCAGTCCACAAGCGGCGAGGGGATGATGCCGAAGAAGATCGTCGCCGCGGCGAGCGCCCCGGCGGGACCAGGATCGCGAGGCAGCGCGTGCCCGGCGGCGCGCTCGGCGCGGCCCCACGTGGAGCCTCGCGCGTCGGCCTGCGGCGAGCCGCCCGCCATCGCGGGCATCTCGGCGGCGGACTTCGGCCCAGCGGCTCCGCGCGGGCGCATCCAGACGGCCGCGACCACCGCAGGTAGTAGGCGAGCGAGATCATGGTCCCGATGGCGATCGCCACCCGAGCCAGGTGTAGTCGGCCTCCACGGCCGCCTCGATCAGGTAGAGCTTGCCGATGAATCCGGCCGTCGGCCGGCAGGCCGGCCAGCCCCAGCATCGAGATCGTCAGCGGCCAGGCCAGGCTCGGGGCGGTCGCGGCCAAGGCCCTCCACCGCCGCGATGTCGTCGCCGAGCTCGGTTTCGCGCTCCGGGACGACGATCACCGCGAAGGCGGCCAGGTTCATCAGCGCGTAGGCGGCGAGGTAGAAGATCAGCGCGTTCACCCCCAGCTCGGAGGCGGCGACCAGGCCGACGAGCATGTAGCCGGCCTGGGCGATCCCCGAGTAGCCGAGGAGCCGCTTCAGCGAGTCCTGGCCGAGCGCGCCGATGTTCCCGACCGCGATCGAGACCACGGCGAGCACCGCCAGCGCCGGCTGCCAGTTGTCGACGGCAGGCCCAGCGCGACCTCGAAGAAGCGCACGAGACACAGAACGCGGCCACCTTGGTCGCCACGGCCATGAACGCGGTCACCGGCGTGGGGGCGCCCTGGTAGACGTCCGGCGTCCACTGATGGAAGGGGGCGATCGAGATCTTGAAGGCGAGCCCGGTCACGGCCAGCGCGATCCCGATCAAGACCAGCGGATCGTCCGCGAGCCCGGCGCCGATCCCCTCGCGGATGCCGCTGAAGTCGGTCGAGCCCGAGCCGCCGTAGATGAAAGCCAGGCCGTAGAGCAGGGTCGCGGAGCCGAGCGAGCCGACGATCAGGTACTCAGGCCGATTCAGCGAGTCGCGGCGCTGCAGGGCCGAGCCGCAGAGCACGTAGAGGGGCACCGAGAGCAGCTCGATCGCGACGAAGAACGAGACCAGGTTCTGCGCCTGGGCCAGCAGCACCATGCCGAGGACCGAGGAGAGCAGGAGCGCCTGAAACTCCCCGTGGCGGGGCTCGGATCCGCGACGCTCGGCGGCCGGCTCTCGCCACGACAGCGGTACCACCACCGCGGCGGCGAGGATCGCGATCAGGGCGCCGGCCAGGCCGAGCTCGTCGAGCCGCAGGGCGTCCGCGACCAGGTGCCTCGCGCTCGCCCCACTGCCAGATGCAAAGGCCGGCGGCGGTCGCCAGCGTGGCCAGCGAGAGGGTCGAGACCAGGAGGCGCTGACGCCGCTCCCCGACCAGGCCCGCGAGCAGCACCGCGCAGTTCCGGCGGTCAGCGTGATCACGGGCGAGAGCCCCGCGTAGTCGACCTCGGGGCGGTGAAGCTCGATCGATCGCCTCTCGATGCCACGGCCGCGACCTTGTCCTCCACGGCCGCTTCGCCGCGGCTCAGGATCAGCCCCGGGTACAGGGCGAGGGCGACGATGCAGGCGACGAGCGGGGCCAGCACCGCCGCGTCGCGCAGCTCGATCTCGCGCGAGTCAGCGTTCTCCGCGAGCCGACCGTGCATGGTGCGCTGAAAGAGGCGGATCGCGTAGAAGGCCGCCAAGGCGACCCCGACGATGGCCACGAAGGCGTAGACGATCTTGGCCTGGAAGACCCCGATCAGGATGTAGAACTCGCCGATGAAGTTCGCGGAACCCGGCACCGCCAGGGTCGCCAGGGTGACGATCAGGAACAAGGCCGCCAGCACCGGCGCCCGCATCGCGAGGCCGCCGAGCCGGGTTATGTCCTCGCTTCCCGAGCGCTCCCAGAGGAGGGCGATGATCAGGAAGACCGGGCCCACCACGAGGCCGTGGTTGACCATCTGGAGCACTGCGCCGTCGGCGCCGTCGGGGCGCAGGGAGAAGATCCCGATCGTGATGAAGCCGAGCTGGGCGATCGAGGAGTAGCCGGCGATCAGGCGCACGTTGGTCTGCGTGAACGCCATCACCGACCCGTAGAGGATGCTGGCCACGCCGACCACCAGGATCAGCTCCTGGTAGGTGACGGTGGCCTCGGGGTAGAGCGGCAGCGCGACCCGCAGGAAGCCGTAGGCGCCCACCTTCGAGGGCACCCCCGCGAGCAGCGCCAGCACCGGCAGGGGGGCGGCCCGGTAGGCGTCGGGCAGCCAGCCGTGGACGACGATCGCCGGCATCTTGATCAGGAAGGCGGCGGCGAAGAAGAGGAAGATCCACTCCTGGCTTCCGCTCGAGAGCGTGTGGGCGCTCAGGTCGGCGAGCGAGAAGCTCAACTGCCCGACCTGGTCGGAGGCCAGAACTGCGGTGGCGATCGCGGCGACCAGCATCAGCAGCGAGCCGACCAGCGTGTAGACGATCATCTTGGTCGTCGCGGCGATGCGGTTCTCGCCTCCGAAGGCGCCGATCAGGAACCGAACGGCACCAGCATGAGGTCGAAGAAGAGGACGAAGAGCAGCAGGTCCTGAGCCAGGAAGGCGCCCAGGGTGGCGGTCTCGCCGAGCCCCAGCATGAAGAAGTAGATCCGGCGACGATCCGGCATCCGGAAGGTCGAGAAGACCGTCACCCCCGCCCACAGCAGCGCCGTCAGCAGCACCAGGAAGAGGCTGATCCCGTCCACCCCGAGCTCGTAGCGGACGCCGAGGTCCGGGATCCAGCTCTCGGAGACCGGGTGCTGGAGCCGGCTTCGGTGGTGTGGAAGCCGGCGACAAGCGCGATCGCCAGCCCGAGGACGATTCCCGAGCCGAGGATCGCCGAGGCCGCCACGGCCCGTCGCGGCACCACGAAGCAGACGAGGCCGACCGCCACCGGCAGCCACAGCAGCACCTGGATCACCGCAGGGCCCCTCTCATGAGCTGACGATCAAGAAGTAGAGGCCCAGGGCGGCGAAGCCGCCCACCACCAGGAGCGCGTAGGCGCGCACGAATCCCGACTGCGCGCCGCGAACGACCATCCCGACCCCGCGAACGGCGCCCACGGTCCCGGCGACGATCCCCTGCACGACGACCCGCTCCAGCACGGCGTTCGCGAAGCGGCCGACTGCGATCAGCGGCCTGTAGACGAGCGCGTCGTAGAGCTCGTCGAAGTACCACTTGTTGACCAGGAAGGCGTAGGCGGCGTGCGCCCTGGTTCGCAGTCGCTCGGGGGTCTGCGGCGCGACCACGTAGAGGTAGTAGGCGGTGGCGATCCCGAGCAGGGCGAGCGCCGCGCCGACCGCGAGCCCGGCCCAGGCGCTCGCGGTGGAAACGTGGATGCTGTGAAGCGGCGAGTCCTCGAAGGTCGGCGCCAGGAAGGTGTCGAGGACGTGGTCCACGCCCGGGACCTGGATATAGCCGCCGAAGATCGCCCCGAAACCCAGCACCGCCATGGCGATCGCCATCGGCCGCGCCCGCTCGGCGATCTGGTGCTCGGGGCCGGGGAAGCCGACATCCGTGTCCTCCTTCTCTCCTGTCATCGGGTTCTGCGGCTCCGCGTGGGCCAGGTGTCCCTGCTCGAGCTCCCGGGCCTCGGGACATGGCTCTCGGTAGACGACCCGGAAGACGATCCGGAAGGCATAGATGGCGGTCAGGAAGGCGCCGATGTAGCCGCCGATCGCCAGGATCCAGTAGAAGCCGCCGCGCTCGGCCGCGAAGACCAGGATCTCGTCCTTGGAGAAGAAGCCGGCAGTGCCCGGGAAGGCGGCCAGCGACAGGGCACCGACGATGAACAGCGCGGACGTGAACGGCAGGGCTCGGCGAAAGCCGCCCATCCGGTCGATGTTCTGCGTGCCCGCCATCGCCGCGATCACCGAGCCGGCCGCCATGAACAGAAGCGCCTTGAAGAACGCGTGGGTCATCAGGTGGAAGAGGCCCGCCGCGTAGGCGCCGATCGAGACGCCGACCACCATGTAGCCGATCTGGCTGATCGTCGAGTAGGCGATGATCCGCTTGAGGTCGGTGACCGCGAGCGCCACCGTCGCCGCGAAGAGCAGGGTCGCCAGGCCGAGGAAGGCGGAGATGTCGGCGGCGGTGGGAGCCTCGACGAACAGGGGGTGCATGCGGGCGATCAGGTAGACGCCCGCTGTGACCATGGTGGCGGCGTGGATCAGGGCGGACACCGGAGTGGGCCCCTCCATCGCGTCGGGAAGCCAGGTGTGGAGCGGCAGCTGCGCGGACTTCGCGAACGCCCCGACCAGGATCAGCAGGCAGATCGCCACCACCACGCCCTCGTTGGTCGTGAACTGCTCCGGCGCCGACTCGAACATCGGCAGGTAGTCGAAGGTGCCGAGCTCGCGGAAGATGAAGAAGGCGGCGAGCACCAGGCCGACGTCGCCGATCACGTTGATCACGAAGGCCTTCATGCCCGCCTTGGTCGCCGTGTTCCGCCGGTACCAGAAGCTGATCAGCGCGTATGAGGCGAAGCCGACGAAGGCCCAGCCGACGATCAGGAGCACGAAGTTGCCCGCCAGGATCAGGAGCAACATCGAGAAGACGAAGAAGTTGAGGTAGCTGAAGTAGCGGGTGTAGCCGCGATCGGACTCGAGGTAGCTGATCGAGTAGAGGTGGATCAGCATCGAGACGCCGCTGACCACCAGGATCATGAACACCGACAGCGGGTCGACCAGGATCCCGAGCTTGATGTCGAGGCCCGCCGCCGACGCGTAGGTCCACAGCGAGGAGGTGAGCTCGCGGCCCGACGCGGGCTTGTCGAGCAGCACCACGAGCGCCGCGATCGAGTTCAGGAAAGCGAGCGCGATCGCGCCGGTCCCGATCCACCCCGCGGCCCGGCCGGGCAACAACCGCCAGCAGAACGCGTTCACCAGGCAGCCGGCGAGCGGGAACGCCAGCACCAGCCAGGCGTAGGTGGTCGCGCTCACCCGCGGAGGTCCCTCATCTCATCGACGTTCAGCGGCAGCCGGCGCCTGAACATCGCCACGATCAGGCCCAGCCCGATCACCACCTCGCAGGCGGCGACGACCATGACGATCAACGCGAACACCTGGCCGTCCTGGTCGCCGTGCTGCCGTGCGAAGGCGACCAGGGCGAGGTTTCCCGCGTTCAGCATCAGCTCGAGGCAGAGGAGGATCACCAGCGGGCTGCGCCGGATCAGCACCCCGGCGGCGCCGATCGCAAAGAGGAGCGCCGAGAGGACCAAATACCAGGTGACATCCACTAGGGAGGTCCCTCGCCGGCGTCGGAGGCGTGCTCAGCGCGCTGCCGTCCAGCCAACACCACCGCGCCGACGGCGGCGACGAGCAGGAGCATCGAGGCGGCTTCGAAGACGACCAGGAAGCGCTCCAGGAGCAGGGTGCCGATGGCCTCCGGAGATCCGAAGCCGATCGGCAGCGTCGGCCCCTCGCTGTCGAGCGAGGACAGCCCGGTGCCCAGGATCGCGATCGAGAGCTCGACGAAGAGCGCCGCGGCAAGCAGGGGGGCGAGGAATCGCTGGCCCGGGATCGGCTCCCAGATCGGCTCCTCGACCTCGCCCACATAGGCGGCCACGAAGACGTACAGGACCATCACCGCGCCCGCGTAGACGACCACTTGGGCGGCGGCCACGAACTGCGCGTACAGCAGCAGGAACAGCCCGGCCAGGGCGACCAGGTGGACGACCAGCGCCAGGACGCTGTAGAAGGGATTTCGCAGGGCGATCACCCCGAGTGCTCCTGCGACGGCGCCGATCGCCCCGGCGAAGAAGGCGACCTCCACCATCAGGTCGCGACCCCGGCTCGGGCGACGGGGCTACTCGAGGCCCGCGGCCCGCAGCGCGTCGGCCTGCTCGGAGAATGACCGTATGCGCAGCACCTTGCCGTCGCGGAGGGTCCAGACAAACCCCATCGGCACGTCGAGGTCGATGCCGCTGGCCCGCCCACGGGCGCGGAGGCGGCCCAGGACGACGACCTCATCGTCCGCGTCCCGGAACTCCTCGGCGTCGACCTGAATGGACTCCCAGTCCTGGTCGAAGTCGGCCAGCATCTCGCGCACCCCGTCGTGTCCCCGGTAGGCCTTTCGCTCGAGCTGGGCTCGCAGCGGATGCAGCTCGACGTCCGGCTGCATGTCCTGGACCACCGAGTCGATGTCTCGATCGTTGAATGCCTCGACGAGTTTGCGGATGAGTTGGACGTTCTCGGTGGACACGGCGAGTCCAGTATCTCGCTCATTCGCCCTCCCGGCGCAGAGGGGTCCGCTCGACGGGCTCCGCCAGCAGCATCTCCTTGGTGAAGATCAGGTCTTCGCGGTTGTAGTCGGCGAGCTCGTATTCGTGGCCCATCGTGATCGCGTCGAACGGACAGGCGACCTCGCAGTAGCCGCAGAAGATGCAGCGAGCCAGGTTGATCTCGTAGATCTCGGCGTAGCGCTCGCCGGCGGAGACGCGCTCGTCG
Organism: uncultured Actinomycetes bacterium; assembly: GCA_963824865.1. Lineage (GTDB taxonomy): Bacteria > Actinomycetota > Thermoleophilia > Solirubrobacterales > 70-9 > AC-56. Next base: position 6,532 of record CAWGQQ010000009.1, read on the forward strand.
GGATCGTTCTCCGCCGCGACCACCCGGATGCAGTCGGCGGGGCAGGCGGCCGCGCAAAGGGAGCAGCCGACGCACTTCTCGACGCCCGTGTCCTCGAAGCGGTGCAGCTTGTGCCGGCCCCGGAAGCGCGGGTACACGGGGGTCTTCTCCTCCGGGTACTGGATCGTCACGGGCCCTTCGAGGATCCGGGCGAAGGTGGTCTTCAGGCCGCGCAGGGTCTCGCCGAAGGCGCGATAGGCCCCCTTGGGCCCGCCGGGCTGCGGGCCCGCGCTGCACGGCGACCACCGACTCGTCGGGCAAATACGGAAACTCTGAACTCACGTCAGTGTCACCAGGATCGCCGTGACAAGGACGTTGAGCGTGGCCAGCGGCAAGAGCACCTTCCAACCCAGGGACATCAGCTGGTCGTAGCGGATCCGCGGCACGGTCGCCCGCACCCACATGAAGACGAACACCAGCGCCAGGATCTTCACCAGCACCCAGATCGGGTCAAGCCAGCCGGGGCCGGGGCCGTGCCAGCCGCCGAGGAAGAAGGTCACCGCCACCGCCGAGACGACGAACATCTCGATGTACTCGGCCAGCGCGAAGGAGCCGTAGCGCATCCCGCCGTACTCCGTCTGGTACCCCTGGACCAGCTCGGCGTCGGCCTCGGGGAGGTCGAACGGCGCCCGACTGGCCTCCGCGAATCCGGCGACCATGAAGATCAAGAACCCGACGAATTGCGGGATCACGTACCAGATCGCGTCCTGCGCCTCGACGATCGAGACGAGCGACAGGGAGCCCGCCATCATGATCGCCCCCAGGAGGGCCAGGCCCATCGAGATCTCGTACGAGATCAGCTGCGCCGCCGAGCGCATGGCGCCCAGGAAGCTGTACTTGGAGCCCGAGGCCCAGCCGCCGAGCAGCAGCCCGTAGAAGCCGATCGAGCCGAAGGCGAAGAAGTAGAGGATCCCGATCGAGACGTCGATGCCGTAGAAGCCGACCCCGTCCTTGACGTTCCCGAACGGGATGATCGCCAGGGTCGCGACGCCGCTGAAGATGACCAGCGCCGGGGCGATCCCCCACAGGATCGGAACAGCGTTCTCCGGCCTGTAGCCCTCCTTCGTGATCAGCTTCACCGCGTCGGCCAGCGGCTGCAGCAGGCCGAACGGCCCGACCCGGTTGGGCCCGTAGCGCGCCTGGAAGCGACCCAGGACCTTGCGCTCGACCACCGTCAGGACCGGCGCGATCGCGAACACGGCGGCGAAGATGACGATCGACTTCACGACCAGGATCCAGGTCGCCTCGGCGAAGCCAACCTCGCCAACCGGCAGCGTCACGTCTCGCCCCCCACCTTCGCGACCTCGACCGAGCTCGCCCGGCTCCAGCGCGTTCGCGTTCGCCTCGGCCGTGCCCTCGATCAGGAACGCACTGCCCCGGCCGGATCCGCTCGCGGATCATGACGCGCGCTCGCAGGCTGGTTCCGTTCGAGCGAACGTCGACCTCGTCGCCCTGCGCCAGCCCGAGGCGGTCCGCGTCGACCGGCGCCAGCTCCAGGGTCTGCCGCGGCGCCAGGAACCTCAGCGCGGGGCTCCGATCGGCCACCTCGGACGCCCACAGGTCGCGGTACGTCCCGATCTGAATAACTCCGCCGGAAGCCTCGCCTTCGCCCGGCTGCCGGCTTCGACTCCGCTGCGCGGTTCGGGCGCGGACGGGGCGGCAGGCTCAACCGCGTGACCGGGACTTCGTCCCTAGCCCGGACGCCGTCTGGCCGGGCGAGCGCGGATGCCGCGTCCCGCTCCTGCCAGCGGACGCCCCGCCCGCCGATCTCCTCGTGGGTGATCCCCGCGTAGAACGACACATCGGAGGCGATCGCATCCAGCGCCTCGGGTGGCGAGTCGATCCCCGTCTCGTCGCCGAGCAGCGCGGAGAGCTCGACCAGCACCTGCCAGATCGGGCGCACACCGTCGGGCCGGGGCACCCCGGGGCGCAGGCGCTGCAGGCGGCCGTCGGGGTGCGTGACCGTGCCCTCCTTCTCGGCGTAGAACTCTGCGGGGAAGACGACGTCGGCGTGCCTGGTCGTGGCGTTCTCGAACATGGAGACCGTGAGGACGAACTTCGCCTTGCCGAGCGCCTCGGTCCACGCAGGCCCTCCGGGGAAGTCGCGAACCGGGTCGGCGTTGAGCAGGAACGCGGCCTCCAGGTCTCCGGCCGCGAGGGCGTCGCGGATCTCGGCCGCGTTGTGGCCGTCGGAGGCTTCCGACAGCCCCGGCCCGGCGTCGGGCAAGCATCCAACCTCCCGCAGGCCGCGCGCGTTGGCGCCGTCGGGGACCTCGAGCAGCTTCGCGTCCAGCTTGGCGGCGATGTCGACCAGCGCGCGGTCGCCTTCCCCGCCCCAGACGATGACCGTCGAGCCCGGCTCCAAAACACCGGCAATCCGCTCGGCGTCGCCGGCCAGCTCGCCCGGTCCCCGCTCGTAGCCTTCGAGCCCGACTTCCGCCGCCAGGGCCCAGAGAAAGCCCCTGGTGAAGCCGGGCACACAGCGCGCGGTCTCCTCGGCGCCGCCGTCCAGGGCGCTGGGGCGGTCAGTCGCCACGGCCAGGCGGGTGCCGTTTCGCCGCACGACCTTGCGGATCCGCAGGTCGAGGATCGGCATGGCGTGCAGCGGGTCGCAGCCGATCACCAGGATCGACTGGGCGGAATCGAGGTCGGAAACGCTCGCGCTCAGCTCGGGTCGCGAGACCTCAAGCAGCAGGTCGCGACCAGCCGGGTCCGGGGGTATCCGGCCGCCCACGCTGTGGCGCGGCGACTCGGCGGCCCCGCCGCGAGGGCGTGAGTCCACATGCGGCGAGCCGAGGGCGCGGCGGATGATCCGCTGCGCGAGATATCCCTCCTCGTTCGAGGACTGCCCGCCGACGATCGCGGCAGCCCGCTCGCCGGCTTGACCGAGGCCCGCCGCCGCCGCTTCGAGCGCCTGCTCCCAGCTTGCGGGACGAAGCTCGCCGCCCTGGCGGACGAGCGGCTGCGTGATCCGGTCCCCGGACTCCGCCATCTGGTAGCCGAACCGCCCCTTGTCGCACAGCCAACCGTCGTCCACCTCGGGATGGTCGCGGGCGAGGACGCGCTCGATCTGCTCGTCGCGCACCGTCAGGATCACGTTGCACTGGCTCGGGCAGAGCGTGCAGATCGAGCCCGCGTCCTCGATGTCCCAGGGACGGGCGCGGAACCGGTAGGCGTCCGAGGTCAGCGCCCCCACCGGACAGAGCTCGATGATGTTGCCGTGGAAGGGGGCGATGTAGGGGCGGTCGTCGAACGTGCCCACGAAGGTCGACGCGCCCCGCTCCAGAAGCTGGAGCTGCTCGTCCTCGGCCACCTCCTGGCTGAAGCGCACGCAGCGGTAGCAGAGGATGCATCGCTCGCGGTCGATCTTGATCAGCGGCGAGAGCGGGATCGGCTTCTGGAAGTGGCGCTTGGGGTCGATCACGCGGCTCCGGCCGGGGCCCCAGCCCATCGCGATGTCCTGAAGCGGGCACTCACCTCCCTTGTCACAGACGGGGCAGTCGAGCGGGTGGTTGACGAGCAGGAACTCGACCACGGACTCCTGGGCGGCCTGCACGCGGTCGGTGCGCGTGTACACGACCATCCCGTCGCGGACCGGCGTCGAGCAGGCGGTCTGGAGCTTGGGGATCCCCTCGATCTCCACCAGGCACATCCGGCAGGCGCCGACCGGATGGCCGAGCTTCGGCTCGTAGCAGAAGACGGGAATCTCGACGTCACCGTGCTTGGCGGCGTCCACCAGCATCGTCCCCTCCTCCGCCGGCACCTCGACCCCGTCGACGAGGAACTGAATCTGGGGGCGGTCGGCCCTCATGCCGCGTGCACCGGGACTTCGTCCCTAGCCCGGGCGATCGTCTGTTCGAACTCCGCCCTGAACTTCGCCACCATGCTCGAAACCGGCATCGCCATCGAGTCGCCGAGCACGCAAAGGCAGTGGCCGATGATGTTCTCCTGCACCGAGGCGATGATGTCGAGGTCCATCGGGGTCGCCTCGCCCGAGATCACCCGCTCGAGCATCTTCACCGTCCAGTTGGTGCCTTCGCGACACGGCGTGCACTTTCCGCACGACTCGTGGTGGTAGAAGCGCGCCGTGCGCAGCGCCAGCTCCGGGATCGAGATCGAGTCGTCGGCGACGATGATCGACCCCGAGCCGAGCATCGAGCCCGCCTCGGCCATTGCCTCGAAGCTGTACGGGAGGTCGAGCTCGGCCGCGGTCAGGATCGGCGCCGAGGAACCCCCGGGGAACCAGGCCTTGACCTCGCGCCCGTGGGGGGGCCGCCGGCGAGCCCGTAGATCAGCTCCCGGGTGGGGATCCCGAGCTCGACCTCGTAGTTGCCGGGCTGCTGGACGCAGCCCGAGATCGAGACCACCTTGGTGCCGGGCGACTGCTCGGTGCCGAGCCCCTTGAACCACTCGGCGCCCTTGGCGACGATGTGGGGCACGTTGGAAAGCGTCTCGACGTTGTTGATCAGGGTCGGCCCTCCGTAGAGGCCCTGAATCGCCGGGAACGGCGGCTTCAGGCGCGGGTTGCCGCGCTTTCCCTCGAGCGCGTCGAGAAGCGCCGTCTCCTCGCCGCAGATATAGGCGCCGGCGCCGCGATGGACGACCACCTCGACCCGGTGGCCGCTGCCGAGGATGTTCTCGCCCAGGTAGCCGGCCTCGTAGGCCTCGGCGACCGCGCGGTCGAGGATGTCGGCCACCGCCGCGTACTCGCCTCGGATGAATACGAATGCCCAGCCCGCCCCGGCGGCCAGCGCCGCGATCGCGATCCCCTCGATCAGCTGGTGCGGGTTCTTCTGCATCAGCTCGCGGTCCTTGAACGCGCCCGGCTCGGACTCGTCGGCGTTGCAGCACAAGTACTTGGACATCTCGCCGCGGGGAAGAAAGGAGGCCTTCTTTCCCATCGAGAAGCCGGCCCCGCCGCGGCCGCGGAGCCCGGACTCCTCCAGCACGCCAAGCAGCTCCTCCGGCTCGAGGTCGCGGAAGGCGCGCTCCAGCGAGCTGTACCCGCCCAGGCGACGGTAGGTGTCGATCGAGGCCAGCCCCGGCTCGTCGAGGCTCTTGAAGAGCATCCGCGTTTCAGGGGCGGGTTCGGGCTCCGGGCCGCCGGCTGCCAGGCGGTCGGCGAGCGCCTTGTCCGGTAGCACCTCGGCACCAGAGCGAAGCTGCTCCATCGCGGTCTGCGCGTCGCCGGCGTCCAGGGGCCCGTAGTAGCGGTCGTCGATCGAGGCCATCGGGGCGATGTCGCACGCCCCCAGGCACTCGAACCCCCTTACGAAGACCTCCCCGTCCGCCGAGCTGACGCCGCCGTGATCGGCCGGGTGCGCATCGGCGCCGGCGGCCTCGGTGAAGGCGTGCAGCAGGTCGTCCGCTCCCCGCATCCAGCAGGAGATGTTGTGGCAGACGAGCACCTGGTGGCGTCCCACCGGGGTCGTTCGGTAGAGGTCGTAGAAGGTCGCGAGGGACTCCAGGTAGCCGGGGGTCACCCCCATCACCGCAGCCGCCTGGCGGATGCCCTCGGGGGTGCACCATCCGTACTCGCGCTGGACGGCCCAGAGCGCGGGAAGCGCGGCGGAGCGGATCTCGGGGTAGCGAGACATCGCCGTCTGGATTTCCTCCCGCAGCTCGTCGGGAACGTCGACCTCGTGCAGCTCGGGAATAACTCCGCCGGAAGCCTCGCCTTCGGCTACGTTTCCAGCGGGTTCGGGCGCGGACGGGGCGGCAGGTTCAGCCGCCTGCACCGGGACTTCGTCCCTAGCTCCAGCGTCCGTCATCGGTCGATGCCTCCCAGGATCGGGTCGAGCATCGCCAGGTTCTGGATCAGGTCGGCGACGTAGCCGCCCACGGACATGTCGCGAAGGGCCTGGAGGTTGACGAACGAGGGGTCGCGGAAGTGGACTCGGGCCGGCTTCGCCGAGCCATCCGCGACCACGAAGCAGCCCAGCTCTCCGCGCGGCCCCTCGACCGGGTAGTAGGCCTCGCCGGGCGGCACCCGGAAGCCCTCGGTGACCAGCTTGAAGTGGTGGATCAAGGCCTCCATCGAGGTTGAGAGCTCGTCGCGCGGCGGCAGGACCACCTTGCGATCGTCGGCGATCCACGGGCCCTCGGGGAGCCCGTCGAGAGCCTGCTCGACGATCCGCACCGACTCGCGCATCTCCTGCACCCGCACGCGGTAGCGATCGTGGCCGTCGCCCACGGTGCCCACCGGAATCTGAAAGTCGAAGTCCGCATAGGCGAGGGTGGGATCGACCTTGCGCAGGTCCCACGGCTCGCCGGCAGCCCGGAGCAGCGGCCCCGTTACCCCCAGGTCGAGCAGTCGCTGGCGCGAGACGACGCCGACGTTCCTCGTCCGTTGCAGGAAGATCTCGTTGCGGTTGAGGATCGCCTCGTACTGATCGAGCCGCGAGGGCATTTCGGCGCAGAAGGCACGCGCCTGGCGCTCGAAGCCGACGGGGATGTCCTCGAAGACGCCCCCGACCTGGAAGTACCGGGTGTGCATCCGCTGCCCGGTCGACAGCTCGAACAGGTCGAGGATCCGGTCGCGGTCGCGGAAGCAGTAGAAGAACATCGACATCGCGCCGAGATCGAGTGCCCCGGTGCCCAGCCAGACGAGGTGCGAGTGGATCCGGTTCAGCTCCAGGTGGATCACTCGCAGGTACTTGGCGCGCGGCGGGATCTCCAGCTCGAGCAGGCGCTCCACGCAGCCGACGAACGCCTCCATGTTGAAGAAGTAAGAGAGGTAGTCCATCCGCTCCACGAACGGGATCGCCTTCCAGTAGGACTTGTCCTCGCAGCTCTTCTCGATCCCCGTGTGGACGTAGCCCACCACCGGCTTCAGGTCGCGGACCACCTCCCCCTCGAGGCTGACCAGGAGCCGCAGCACCCCGTGGGTGGCGGGATGGTGCGGCCCCATGTTGATCGTCATCAGCTCCTGCTCGGGCGCAAGCGCCTGTCCGGCCGCGGTGCGTTCCACCGGGGCGGTGCCGATTACCTGCGCGTCCGTGCGCGAGATGACGTCTCGGCCCAGGTCGCTCATTCGAACCAGCGGGGAACTTGACGCTCGTTGTGGGTGAAGATCACCGGCTCGCCTCCGACCGGAAAGTCGCGGCGCTGTGGCCAGCCGACGTAGTCCTCGGGCATCAGGATGCGCCGCAGATCGGGATGGCCGCGGAAGACGATGCCGAAGAAGTCGTAGACCTCACGTTCCTGGAACTCGGCGGTGGGGAAGGCAGGGACGCAGCTTTCGATCTCAGGAAGCCGGTCGCCTCCTGGGTCGGCAAGCGCGGCGCGGACCCGGAGCCGCTCGACCCGCGGCATGTTCAAGAGCTCGTAGACGACGCCGAAACGCGGCTCGGCCGGCAGGTAATCGACCCCGTGGAGGCTGGCCAGGAAGCGGTACTCCTGGCCGGGGGTGTCACGCAACCAGCCGAGCACAGCGAGGATTTGCTCCGGGTCGACGATCAGGCAGGCCTGCCCGTGCTCGTGGTAGGTGCCGAGCACCGAGCCCGCTGCGGTCTGGTCGAGGTCCTGGGCGATCAGCTCGAGGCCGGGCGCGTCGGGCATCAGCCGCTTTCCCCGGCCAGCTCGGCGTGGCGGGCGACCGAGAGCTCCCGGGCTACGGCGTACGCCTCGGCCTCCTCCGTGGACGCCGTGCCGGTCGCGGGCCGGGCCCACTCCTCGGTGCCGACGGCGTTGTACCGGCGCCGCCAGCCGGGATCGGGGTCGCCGAGGATCATCCGCTGAAGCTTGTTGAACCCATACAGGAGCGCCTCCGGGCGTGGTGGGCAGCCCGGGACGTGGATGTCCACCGGCATGAACTTGTCCGCCCCCTGGACCACGGCGTAGTTCGCGAACATGCCGCCAGAGGACGAGCAGGCGCCCATCGCGATCACCCACTTGGGTTCCAGCATCTGGTCATAGAGGCGGCGGATGACCGGAGCCATCTTGATCGCCACCCGGCCGGAGAGGATCAGCATGTCGGCCTGCCGGGGCGAGGCGCGGAGGTTCTCGGCGCCGAACCGCGCGACGTCGTAGCGTGGGCTGACGATCGACATCATCTCGATCGCGCAGCAGGCCAGCCCGAAGGTGGCCGGGAAGATCGAGTTGGCGCGCCCCCAGCGCATCGTCTTGTCGAGCGTGGTCGTCAACACCGACTCGGTGACGTGGCGCTCGAGCGCGGGGCCCTCCAGGTCGCCTCGCAGGAGGTCGCGGGCGCGCATTTGCCGGACGCGAAGCTCGTCGGGCGATCGCGGCTCTTCGAGCGGCGAGAGCGCGCGAAGCTTCTCGCGCTTTATCTCCAATCGAGCGCTCCTCTTCGCCACACGTACGCGAGCGCGACCAGCAGCAGGACGACGAAGATCCCGATCTCGACCAGGACGAAGACCGAGTTCGCCGCCGCGAGGATCACCCCCACCGGGTACAGGAAGACGACCTCGATGTCGAACAGGATGAACAGCATCGCGATCATGTAGAAGCTGACCCCGAAGCGGAACGTCCGCGAGACCTCGGTCGGCAGGCCGCATTCGTAGGGCTCGCTCTTCACCCTGCTCGGGCGTCGCGGGCCGATCAAGCCGTTGATCATGGCCAGCGCCCCTCCCACGATCACACCGAGGCCGGCGAACACGATCACGGGGAGGTAGCTGCGCAGCAGCACGGGAGCCGAGTTATATACCCACTTTGTGTCAGGTTGCTACATAGTGCTTTTCCGCATCAGCAAGCCGATTTCCCCGGCGAGGGCCTGAGGCGATGGTCGCCCTTCACGTCGTGCTCGGAATCGCGGTCATCGCCACCAACCTGGCCGCCGGGGTGTGGGGCGGGATCGCCTGGCTTCGCCAGGCGCCGTCGGTCGGCTTTTGGTACTTGCTCCGCGTCGCCCAAGTGGCGGTGGTGCTCCAGGCGGGCATGGGCGCGATCCTGCTGCTGTCGGGCCGCGAGGGCAACGGCCTTCACATTCTCTACGGCGTGCTGCCGATCGTTGTCGCGCTGCTCGCCGAGGCGGCCCGCGCCGGAGCGGCCGAGCGCGAGCTGGTCGGCCTCGACTTCGAGTCGCTGCCGAAGGACCGCCAGCGGCTGACGGCGCTGGCGATCGTCCGCCGCGAGACCGGGATCATGGCGGTCTCGGCGCTGGTCATCGTCCTGCTCGCGCTGCGGGCGGCGACGACGACTGGTTAGCCGCCGCGAGCCGCTGCCAATCGCCGCCCTTGGCGTTTTTGTTGCGCACGTGTGCAACAAACCCGCCAAGTGGCGTTGGAAGCCAGGCCGCGGGTGTCCGTCCAGCGGGCGGTACTCGCCGCGGTGAAAGATCAGCGGCTCGCCCTCGGAGTGCTCGAGGTCGAGCACCGAGCCGGTGGCGATCGAGTGGTCGCCGCCGTCGTGGACGTCGCGAAGCTCGCAGGCGAGCCAGATCAGCGCCCCCTCGATGCGTGGCGTCCCTGCCCGCTCCTCCCAGGCGACGCCGTCCCACTTCTCCGGGTGGGGGTCCTTGGTGCTGAAGCGCCGGGCCAGCTCCGCCTGGTCGGAGGCCAGCACGTTGATGCCGAACCGGCGGGCGTGCTCCACCGCGACCAGGGTGCGGGAGCCGAGGTCGAGCGCGGCGAGCATCAACGGCGGCTCCAGCGACAGCGAGGCGACGGCGTTCGCGGTCGCGCCCGCCGGCCCCGCGGGGCCGATCGCGGTGACCACGGTGACCGCCGTCGGGAAGCCCGACATCGCGGCGCGCAGGGTGGCCGGCTCGATCTGGGTTGGCATCAGGGCACGAGGCTCGCGGTCACGAGGCGGAAAGTATGATGCCGCCCGCGTGCGCCCCGTCCTCGCGTTCACAGTGGCAGCCGCGGCGGCCCTGGTCCTGGCCGCGTGCGGGACCGAGGGGATCTCGGTGTCGAAGGACGACCCCGCCCATCGCGGCGCGGTGCTGTTCGCGGAGCGCTGCTCGGGCTGTCACACGCTGACGCCGGCGGGGGCGCAGGGGACCGCCAACCGGGCGCTCCGCGTGCAGGGCCCGAATCTCGACCAGCGCGCCGAGAGCTTCGACGATGTCCTGTTCGCGATTCGAAACGGGGGCTTCTCGGGCGCGATCATGCCCCAGAACATCGTCACGGGCAAGGAAGCGATCAGCGTCGCCGAGTTCGTCTCCAAGTACGCGGGCCGCGAGACCGGTGAGGCTCCGCAACCGGGCACGGGGTCGGGCTCCCAGTAGGCGCGAGCGCGCGAGGCCCAACCACTTCTTGATGCTCGACCTTCGGAGCATCCGCGAGGATCCCGAGCCGGCCCGGGCCGCGCTTGCGCGGCGCGACGCCGCCGACGCCCTCGACGAGTTGCTCCGATTCGACGAGCGCCGCCGGGAGCTGCTTCCCGAGGTCGAGGAGCGGCGGGCACGGCAGAATCGCGCCTCCGATCAGATCGCCGAGGCGAAGCGCTCCGGGGAGGATGCCGAGCCGCTGATCGCCGAGATGCGCCAGGTCAGCGCCGAGGTGAAGGAGCTCGAGTCCGAGCTGGCCGAGGTCGAGTCGAAGCGCGACGAGCTCTTGTCCAAACTTCCAAACCTTCCGGAGCCGGAGGCTCCGGAAGGGTCCGCGGAGGACGACGCCGTGGTGCTGCGGGAGGTCGGCGAGCGCCCCCGGTTCGAGTTCGAGATCCGCGACCACCTCGACCTGGGTCTCGCCAACGGCTGGATCGAGATGGAGAAGGCGGGAGAGGCCTCGGGCTCGCGCTTCGCCTACCTGCTCGGTGACCTGGTGCTGGTCGAGCTGGCCCTTGTGCGCTTCGTGATCGAGCTGGTGGGCCGCGAGGGATTCGTCCCGGTGGTCCCGCCGGTGCTCGTCCGGGAGGGCCCGCTCTACGGCACCGGCTTCTTTCCGGGCGAGCGGGAGATGATCTATGAGATCCCCCGCGACGAGCTGTTCCTGGTCGGCACCTCGGAGGTCTCACTGGCGGCGCTCCACGCGGACGAGATCCTGGACGCCGGCGACCTGCCGCGCAGTTACGCGGGGCTATCCACCTGCTTTCGGCGCGAGGCCGGAGCCGCCGGCAAGGACACCCGCGGGATCTTCCGCGTCCACCAGTTCGACAAGGTGGAGATGTTCTCGTTCGTTCGCCCGGAGGAGTCGCGGTCCGAGCACGAACGCCTGCTGGCGATCCAGGAGCGGATCCTCCAGGCGCTCGAGATCCCCTACCGGGTGGTCGACATCGCCGCCGGCGACCTGGGAGCCGCGGCGGCGCGCAAGTTCGACTGCGAGGCCTGGATCCCGAGCCAGGAGCGCTACCGCGAGCTGACCTCCTGCTCGAACACGACGGACTATCAGGCGCGGCGCCTCGGGGTGCGCTTCCGCCCCGAGCCCGAAGCTCCGCCCGTGCACCCGCACACTCTCAACGGCACCGCGGTCGCCGTCGGCCGGACCCTGATCGCGCTGCTCGAGAACGGGCAGCAGGCCGACGGCTCGGTCAGCCTGCCCGGCGCGCTCCGCGACGCGGGCGCGCCGGCGCAGATCGGCGGGAAGGCGTGACCGCGGCCCGGGGTGGGCCGCAGTCCGCTACTCGTCCTTGCCGTCCTCGGGATCCAGGGTGAGCGCGCAGGAGTTGATGCAGTAGCGCTGCCCGGTCGGGTTCGGGCCGTCGTCGAAGACGTGTCCGAGGTGGCCGCCGCAGCGCGCGCAGACGACCTCGGTGCGGCGCATGAAGAGGCTGTTGTCGGGGCGGGTCTCGACCTTGTCGTCGGCCATGGGGTCCCAGAAGCTCGGCCAGCCGGTGCCGGAGTCGAACTTCGTGTCGGAGCCGAACAGCTCCTGGCCGCAGCCCGCGCACCTGTAGACGCCGTCGGCCTTCTCGTCCCAGTAGGCGCCGGTGAAGGCGCGCTCCGTGCCCTTGTTGCGGAGCACCTCGTACTGCTCGGGCGTCAGCTCTGCCTGCCACTCGGCATCCGACTTCTTCAGTTTCTCCATCTCCAACTTCCCGTCGATTTCGGTCCATCTGTGCCTCTCATCAGGTTAGTCGGCGAGTCGCGCCGGCCATTACGCATACGATCCGGCCGCATGCCCGAGGAGGCATTCTTCGTTTCTGAGGGGGATGCATACGCCCCCACCGAGCTGACCCGGGGGCCCTGGGATCCCGACTCCCAGCACGCCGGGCCGCCCGCCGCCCTGATCGGCCGCGAGATCGAGCGGCTCGAGGCGACGGGCAGCGGCATGTGGGGAGGATCACGTTCGAGATCCTCCGCGCGGTGCCGATCGCCCCATTGCGGGTCGAGGCCCGCGTCGTCCGCCCAGGCCGCAGCGTGGAGCTGGTCGAGGCGAGCCTCTCCGACTCCGAGGGCGAGGTGATCCGAGCCACCGCCTGGCGCCTGCGCTCGGCGGAGATCGAGCTTCCCGCCGGGCTGTCCAGCACCGATGGGCCGGGGCTGATCGGCACGTCCCCGTCGACGCTTCGGCCCGGCTTCGCTCCGCCGGGGGTCGAGGAGGCGCGGCCCGGCACGTTTCCGCCGACCGGCCATGACGTCGGCTACCACACCGCCATGGAGTACCGGTTCGTGCAGGGCGACTTCGGGATTCCCGGCCCGGCCGTGGTTTGGATGCGCATGCGTCAACCGCTGGTCGCGGGTGAGGAGCCGTCGCCGCTTCAGCGGGTTCTGGTCGCGGCCGACTCGGGCAACGGCGTCAGCGCCACGCTCGAGTGGGGTCGCTACCTGTTCATCAACGTCGACCTCACCGTCCACCTGCATCGCCCGCTGGACGGCGAGTGGGTCTGCCTCGACTCGATCACGATTCCCGAGCCCGGAGGCACCGGGCTCGCTGACACGGCGCTCTATGACGGCCGGGGGCCGATCGGGCGGGCGGCCCAGACGTTGCTGATCGACGAGCGCTAGATCCGCCGGATCGCGCGCCGGCCTCTCATTCGTCGGCCGCGTAGCCCAGGATCGAGCGATCGATCAGCCACTCCACCGGCGCCCGGTCGTCGGTGTACACGCTGCCGCCGGGAAGGGGTGGTCCGACCCTGCCCGCCTCCCGCCGAGCCAGGCCGTGGAGGCCAGGTGGCAGGCTGGGGATGGCCGCCCGAAGGTGGGTTGCCGAGATCGGCGCCTCGCTGGCGACGAGCAGGGTGTTCGTGTCCTCGATCGGGTCGCGCAGGAGGCTCGGGAAGACCTCCGACATCGTTCGCCCGAGCACTTGCTCCAGGTCGTCGCTGCCCTCCGGGTGGCCGGCGTTCGCGATCACGACGCCGCCGGGCACGAGGCGGTCGCGGACGAGCTCGAAGAACTCGCGTGTGGCCAGATAGAAGGGGATGTACGGCTGGCGGTAGGCGTCGACCATGATCACGTCGTAGCCGCCGGATGAGCGGCGAAGCCACGGCCGGGCGTCCTCGTTGTGGACGGTCAGGTTCGGGTTGCTTCCCATGTCGAAGTAGCGCCGGCCGACCTCCTCCAGCTCGGGATCGATCTCGACCCCGTCCACGCGCGCGCGGGGGAAGAAGTGGCCGTAGGCGCGGGCGGTCGTGCCGGCGCCGTTGCCGAGTATCGCCACCCGTCGCGGGGGCCGATCGAGGGCGGTGAACGGCAGCACCAGGTAGCCGTCCCAGACGTCGCCGGTGAGGAAGCTCCCGGGCCGGTAGAGCGAGTGCACGGCCTGGCCCTCGTTCAGCTCCAGCTGGCGATCGCCGTCCGGCTCCTCGACTACGCGGATGTACTGGAAGGCGCTCTCCTCCTCGTGGAGGACTCGCCCGTCCCCGGTGGCCTTGACGGTGCCGACCGGCAGCGCGAGCGCGCCGATCAGTGCCGCCGGGAGGGCGAGGAACCGCCAGCCCAGACCGACGGCGGCGGTCAGCGCCAGCGCCGCGGCGAAGACCAGGAAGGTCCGCTGGGTGCCGGCGAAGGGGATCAGGACCAGCGCCGACGAGCATGGTGCCGAGCAGCGAGCCGGCGGTCGAGATCGCGTACAGCCGCCCGGCGACGCGGCCCGAGTGCTCCACGTCGGGGACCGCCAGCCGGAGCGCGTACGGCGAGCAGGCGCCGAGCAGGATCACCGGCACGGCAATGAGAAAGAGAACGCCGACCAGCGAGCCGACGAAAGCCCCCGCGGAGACTGAGTCGAGGGCGTCCACCGAGACGTCGAGGAAAGGGCGGGCGACGAACGGCACCACGGCAAGGAGCACGGCCGCGCCCATGACCAGCAGGCAGAGGCCACGGAGATGCGGGTGGCGGTCGCCGAACCTGCCCCCGATCCAGTAGCCCACCGACAGCGCCACCAGCACTACGCCGATCGTGTTCGCCCAGACGATCGTCGAGGCGCCGAAGAACGGCGCCATCAGCCGCGCCGCGGCGATCTCGGCGCCGAGGCTGGCCGATCCGACGATGAAGACGAGAACCTGTAGGTAGCGGACAGGGGTCATCGGGGACGCGGGCGATCGTAGGCCACCGGTGAGCCTGGCTCGGCTACCGTGGCAACCGCCTGACGCCGCGCTCGAATTCGACACCAACCGTCCTCGTCGCCCGCCGGCTCCTGCCGGCCGGGATGGAGCTGCTCGCCGGGAGGTGCGCGATCAGGGATGGCGGCCTCGAGCTGACCCGGGAGGAGCTGCTGGAGCTGGCGCGGGGCGTCGACGCGATCGTCGCCGACCCCACGGTGGTCATCGACGAGGCGGTGCTGGAGGCGGCCGGGCCGCAGCTGCGGGTGGTCGCCAACTTCGCGGTCGGCTACGACAACGTCGACCTCGATGCCTGCCGGCGTCGCGGCGTCGCGGTCACCAACACGCCCGACGTGCTCACCAACGCCACCGCCGAGCTGGCGCTGGCGTTGACGCTGGCCGCCGCGCGGCGGATGAGCGAGGCGGAGGCCGACCTGCGCGGCGGGGCGCTGGCGCGGCTGGGATCCGGGCGCCTACCTGGGCCTGGAGCTGACCGGGGCGACGTTCGGCGTCGTCGGGATGGGACGAATCGGGCGCCGCTACGCCGAGCTGGTCGCGGGACTCGCCGGCGAGGTCCTCTACGTCAGCCGCACCGCCAAGGAGGACGCCGAGCGGGAGTTGGGCGTCCGGCGGGTGCCGCTGGAGGAGATCTTCCGCCGCGCGGACGTGGTCAGCCTGCATCTGCCGGCGAGCGATGAGACGAGCGGACTGGTCGGACCGCGAGAGCTGGCGGAGATGAAGCCCGCGGCGATCCTCGTCAACACCTCGCGCGGGCCGCTCGTGGACTCCAGGGCGCTGGCTCGGGCCCTGCGCGACGGCGAGATCGGCGGCGCGGGCCTCGACGTCTACGAGCACGAGCCCGACGTGCCCAGCGGAGCTGCTCCAGGCGCCCCGCTGCGTGCTCCTGCCGCACATCGGCTCGGCCACCACGCGAGCGCGCGACGGCATGGCTCGCCTGGTTGCGGAGAACGTCCTCGCCGTGCTCGACGGCGAGGAGCCCCCCAACCGGGTCGCCTGACGGTGGAGAGCGCAACGCAGATCTTCCGCCGGCTCTTCGAGGCACTCGACGCTGAGGACCGCGAGGCCACGCTCGACGCGCTTCGCGCCGGATACGAGCTGGTCAACCGCGACGGGGTCGGCGCCTGGCTGGAGTGCATGGACCCCGAGATCGAATGGAGCGAGGGCGACGGAGGTCCCCGAGCGCCACGTCTACCGGGGCCACGAGGGAGTTCTGCGCCAGCAGGAGCTATTCGAGGAGGCGTGGGAGAGCTTCCGCATCGAGCCCATGGACTTCGCCGCTTCGGGCGACAAGCTCGTCGTCGTCGTGGACCTCTGGGGGCGCGGCAGGGGAAGCGGCGTCGAGGTCGAGGCCCGAGCGGCCCACCTGTGGGAGTTCCGGGACGGCAAGGCGGTGCGGTTCGAGATCTACGGCGACCCGGCAAAGGCGCTGCAACAAATCGCCTAAACCTCGCGATCTCCGTCGCCGGGCGTCGATGAACCCGGAGGTCCGCTCTGGCGGCGGCAGTCTTGCTCTCTCGCCTGGCATCATCCCGCGCCGTGCGCCCCGACCTTCGGCCCGAGAACCTGACCGAATGGCTCGCCCTGCGATTCAACCTCGCCCCGCGGCCGGTCGGCGAGGCGATGTTCGGGATGCCGATGGCGCGCTCGATCATCGCCGGTGTGCGGCTCGGGATCTTCGAGCGGTTGGCGAAGGGGCCGGCCGGTGCGGACGAGCTCGCGCGCGAGTTGGAGCTGACGCCCGCGGGCACGCGCCTGCTGCTCGACTCGCTCTACGCGCTCGGGCACGTGGAGCGCGACGGGAGCCGCTACGAGCTGACGAAGACCGCGCGGCGCTGGCTGGATCCCGCGTCCGAGACGTACGTCGGCACCTTCATCGAGGACTGCGCCCAGTACTGGGAGTGGTGGTCGCAGCTCGAGGAGGTCGTCCGGACCGGCAAGAGCTTCGAGCTGCACGACACGGCGCCCGAGGACCCGGCCTGGCAGACCTACATTCGCGGGCAGTTCGAGCTCGCCCGGCTGTCCGCGCCGGAGGTGGCGAAAGCGCTGAGGCTGCCTGACGAGCCGACCGCGCTGCTCGACGTGGCGGGCGGCCACGGCTGGTTTTCGGCGGAGCTGTGCCGCCGGCATCCCGGGCTCAAGTCCACCGTCGTCGATCTTCCCGGCAGCGCGGCGGTGGGCCGGCAGATCGTCGCCGAGCACGGCATGTCCGACCGCGTCGAGCACCGCGAGGGCGACGCGTTCGAGGTCGACCTCGGCGGTCCCTACGACGGCGCGCTCTGCTTCAACCTGATCCACCACCTGAGCCCGGAGCAGAACGTGACGCTGTTTCGCCGGATCCACGAAGCGCTCAAGCCCGGCGGGACGTTCGCCGTGCTGGACCTGTTCACGCCGAAGGAGGGCGCGCAGGCGGACGCCTCGGCATTCCTCGGGCTGTTCTTCTACCTCACCTCGGGTGCCGCCACGTACAGCCCGGATGAGCTGGCCGCCTGGCTGGCGGAGGCAGGATTCGAGAAGCCGCGGCGGGTCAGGATTCGCCGGATACCCAACCAGGCGCTTTACGAGGTGCGGAAACCGGGTTAGGCGGGCGCCCCGGCCTTCTCGCGCTCCGCGGCGGCCGCCTCGACCAGCTGCTTGTAGCGGACCTGCTGGCCGGCGGCGCCCCAGTTTCCGTCCGGCACCTCGCGAATCACGGTCCAGACGCGGATGCCCTCGCTCTCGTCGAGGCCGGCGGCGCGCAGGATGGCCTCGTTGAACGAGTCGACGAGGATGCCCTTGCGCCGATCCGAGAGCGCCCCCTCGGGGACGGTGACCTGGACGCGGAAGCGGGGCTCGCCACCGGGGCGGCCGCCGACCGCGAGCATCTCGGGCTCGATCTCGTTCGCGTACACCCAGGTGATGGAGCGGAAGAACTCGGTGTCGGGCGCCTTCTCGGCCGCGAGCATCTTCGTCGCCAGCTCCTCGAGCAGCTCCTCGCGGGCCTCGGGGGTGATCGCGCCCTTCGGGTAGGTGAGGTCGAGCATCGGCATGGTCCAAACCTCCTGGCCGGTCGTGGGTCGTCGAGAGCATACGTCGGGTCCCCGGCGGCTCGAGCTACCCACCGCTTCCCGGGGCTGATCGAGCGCCCGAGCGCGATCGCCGCGGCGCTCGAATTGATCGCGGCTTGTCGATCTACCCGCAGCCGGTGTTGTTCCCGCAGCTCGAGCAGGTGTAGCAGGAGCCGGTGCGCTGCATCATGCCGCCGCACTGCTCGCAGGCGGGGCCGAGCTCGCGGCCCTGCATCTGGGCCGGGATCACCGGCGGGGTGTCGGTGAGCGCCGCGGTTGGCGGAACCGGCTCGGAGGAGGGGTCGGTGCCCTCGTGGGAGCCGTTCGAGCCGTTGCCGTTCCCCTCGTGCGCGCCGTTCCCCTCCCCCTCGGGGCCGTCGTCGAGCAGCAGGGTCTGCTGGGCCTCGCGGCGGGCGCGGATCTCGGCGGTGAGGATGCCGAGGTCCTCGAGCATGTCGGCGTCGTCGATGAAGCGGCTCCCCAGCCAGCGCATCAGGTAGTCGGGCATCGACTTCGCGAACGGGATCTCCGGGTTGTTGGTGATCCCCTCGGGGTCGAAGCGCATGTAGCTGAACTTGCGCACGAAGACCTCGAGCGGCACCCCGTACTGGAGGCCGATCGAGATCGCGGTGGCGAACGCGTTCATCATCCCGCGCAGGGTCGAGCCCTCCTTGCCGATGTCGGTGAGGAAGATCTCGCCCACCGTGCCGTCCTCGTACTTGCCGGCCGTGATGTAGCCCTCGTGGCCCGCGATCGAGAACTTGTGGGTGATCGACTCGCGCTCGCGAGGCATCCGGCGGCGCACCGGCTCCCGGGCGGACTCCGGGTCTGGCGCCGTGTCGGTGGGCGCCTCGTCTTTCTCCCCGGCGTCGGTTCTGAGCGCCTGGGCGGTCTTCGAGCCGTCCCGATAGATCGCCAGCGCCTTCAGGCCCAACCTCGAGCCCTGCGCGTAGGCGTCGGCGATGTCCTCGACCGTCGCCGTTTCCGGCAGGTTGACGGTCTTCGAGATCGCGCCCGAGATGAACGGCTGCACCGCCGACATCATCTCGATGTGCCCGGTGTGCGAGATCGCCCGCTCGCCGACGGCCACGTCGAAGACCGGCAGGTGCTCGTCCTCGAGCTCTGGCGCGTCGATGATCGTCGCCTTCTCGTTGATGTGGGCCTCGATCTGCTCGATCTGCGGGTCGGAGTAGCCGAGCGTTCGGAGCGCCATCGGCACGGTCCGGTTGACGATCGTCATCTGGCCGCCGCCCACCAGCTCCTTGAACTTGACCAGCGAGAAGTCGGGCTCGATCCCGGTCGTGTCGCAGTCCATCAGGAAGCTGATCGTGCCCGTAGGTGCGAGCACGGTGGCCTGCGCGTTGCGATAGCCGTGCCTCTCGCCGAGCTCGACGGCCTCGTCCCAGGTCTGGCGGGCGGCCTCGAGCAGGTCGTCCTTGAGCCCGGCGGGATCGATCTCGTAGGCGGCGTCGCGGTGCATCCGCATCACCTGGTTGTGCGGCTCGCGGTTCTTCGCGTACTCGTCGTAGGCGCCGATCGAGGCCGCGATCTCGGCGGACTTGCGATACGCCCGTCCGGTCATCAGGGCCGTGATTGCCGCCGCAACGTTTCGTCCCTCGTCGGAGTCGTAGGGCACCCCGTTGGCCATCAGGTAGGCGCCGAGGTTGGCGTACCCGAGCCCGATCTGGCGGAATGCGCGGGCGTTGCGACCGATCTTCTCGGTCGGGTAGCTCGACGGCCCGACGATGATCTCCTGGGCCAGAAAGACGATGTCGACGGCGTGCTTGTAGTCCGCGACCTTGAACGACCCGTCCTCGTTTCGGAACTTCATGAGATTCAGCGAAGCGAGGTTGCACGCCGAGTCGTCGACGTGCATGTACTCGCTGCACGGGTTCGAGGCGTTGATCCGACCCGACTCGGGGCAGGTGTGCCAGCGGTTGATCGTCGTGTCGTACTGGACGCCCGGATCGGCGCAGCGCCAGGCCGCGTCGGCGATCTGCTGCATGAGCTCGCGCGCCCTGACCGTCTTGATGGGGCGGCCGTCCACGCGCGCGGTGAGCTCCCAATCGCGGTCCTCCTCGACCGCCTTCATGAACTCATCGCTCACGCGCACCGAGTTGTTGGCGTTTTGGTACTGGATGGACGTAAACGCGTCGGAGTCCAGCCGCATGTCGAAGCCGGCCTCCTTCAGCGAGGCGGCCTTCTCCTCCTCGCGCGCCTTGCACCAGATGAAGTCCTCGATGTCCGGGTGGTCGACGTCGAGGACCACCATCTTCGCTGCCCTGCGGGTCCCTCCGCCGCTCTTGATTGCGCCGGCCCAGGAATCGGCGCCGCGCATGAAGCTGACCGGGCCGGAAGCGATCCCGCCCTTGGCGAGCGACTCCATCGAGCCGCGGATCTTCGACAGGTTGATCCCGGATCCGGAGCCGCCCTTGAAGATGAGCCCCTCCTGGGTGTTCCAGTCGAGGATCGACTCCATCGTGTCCTCGACGGAGAGGATGAAGCACGCCGAGCACTGTTGCTTCCCCTCCTCGCGCCAGCCCACGTTGAACCACACCGGGCTGTTGAAGGCCGCCTTCTGGTGGAGCAGGATGTGGGTCAGCTCGGCCTCGAAGGCGTCGGCGTCCTCGTCGGACGCGAAGTAGCCGCCCTTGCGCCCCCAGCCGGCGATCGTCCCGGCGACGCGGGAGATCATCTGCTTCACCGAGCGCTCCCGCTCCGGGGAGCCGAGCTTGCCGCGGAAGTACTTCTGGGCCACGATGTTGGTGGCGTTCTGGGACCAGCCCTTCGGGAACTCGACCTCGCGCTGCTCGAACGCGGGGTTCTCCGGATCGCCGATCACGGCGTCGCGGATCTCCCACTCGACCTCGTCGAACGGGTGGACGCCGGGCCTCGTGAAGCGGCGCTCCACCGTCAGTTCCACCTCGGGGGCGTGTACGTCCTTTGCAGCGATTTTGGCCATCAAATCCTCTCCTTCAAGCGGCATTCGGGGGGAACTTCTAATCCTCGCGCTTGGACCGGATGGAACCAGCGGCGAGCGGGGCGGCTCCGGATGTCTCGGGATCGGGCGCGGACGGCAGGGTTCCGGCGAACTGCATGTAGGCGCCCCGGTCGAGCTCTCGGAGCTCCTCGAGGCAGAGCTCGCCGATCTGCTCGGAGGAGAGCTCTCCGCGCCCGTCCCCGGCCGCGGTCTCGATCCGATCGACGATCGCCTCGATGTCGGAAGCGATCACGGGCCGCTTGTGGGTGGCGCTGAAGAGCGCGGCGCGCAGCTTCGTTCGATCGAACCGCTGGTGCTCGCCGTCGCGCTTGATCACATGCAGCGGCTCGGGCTCGCGGCGCTCGAAGGTCGTGAACCGATGGCCGCATCGTGAGCACTGGCGACGCCGGCGAACGCTCCCGCCGTCGGGGCCGCGACGGCTCTCGAGCACTCGGGTTGGGCGACTGGCAGCCGGGACAAACCACTCAAAGCATTCTACTAGCGCTGGTGGTTTCCTTCTCGGCAGCGTACGCTAGATATAGCGTCTTTGTGCGTAATGTGAGATGTGAACCGCGGTGCGTGCGGGATTCGCTAGGCTCGACCCTCCATGACCAGGCGCGAGCGCGCAAAAGAGCGGGTCGCCGACGCCCGCGCGGTGGCCTCGGAGCGGATGGCCGACGCCGCCGCCACGGCATCAGAGCGCGTCGCCGACGCGAAGACCACCGCCTCGGAGCGCGTCGCCGACGCCAGGACCGCCGCCTCGGATCGCGTCGCCGACGCGAAGACCGCCGCCGACGAGTTCATCGCGCGCCAGAAGCCGCGCCTCCGCGGCGTTTCGCACGAGTGGGCGTTCTTCGTCTCCCTGGTCGCCGGCGCCGCGCTGGTGGTCGCGGCGCCGAACGCGCGGGCGACCGCCGCGGTCGCGATCTACGCCGCGTCCCTGTCGGCGCTGCTAGGGGTGAGCGCGCTCTATCACCGGATCAACTGGCGGCGCCCGGAGATCCGCCGCTGGATGCGGCGCCTCGACCACTCGATGATCTTTCTGTTGATCGCCGGTACCGTGACGCCGTTCGCCGTGCTGGTCCTCGACGGGGCCCTGGCGAATGCGCTCCTGATCGCCGTCTGGGCGGGAGCCGCGGCGGGGATCGTGGTCGAACTGGTCTGGATCGAGGCCCCGAAGTGGGCGACGGCGCTCGTCTACGTCGCGGTCGGCTGGATCGGCGCCCTCGGCTTTCCCGGGATCGTGGGCAACGCGGGACTGGGCGCGGGCGCTCCTGATCGCGGTCGGAGGCGCCCTCTACACCGCGGGCGCGGTGATCTACGCGCGCCAGCGGCCGGACCCGAACCCCGCCGTCTTCGGCTACCACGAGATCTTCCACCTCTTGGTGATCGCCGCCGCCGCGGCACACTTCGCCGCCGTGGCGATCTACGCCCTGCCGGCCGGCTGAGGCGTCCGCGCTTCGCCGGGAAGTAGGGCAGTCGTCCCGTGCAGCGTCGGATTCGACCCGCGATGGGCGGGGCCGCCCGTCAGCCGGCGGTGGCCGCAGCGGCGTGGCTCTCCTTGGCGGCCGCGATCAGCGCCTCGAGCTCGTCCTCGCGGCCCTCCCGGACCAGCTCCACAGGGTCCGGCTGGCCGTTGACGATCCCCTCGAAGAACTCCTTGCGGTCCTGGTAGGTGGGAAGCGTGGCCTTGGCCCAGCCCCGGGCCTCGTTGAGGATCACCGCGAGGCGCGCATAGGGCTCGCCGTAGGCCTCCGCGATCTCGCGCTTCAGCCGCTTGGCGAGCGCCGGGGAGGCGCCTGAGGTGGAGATGGCGATCGCCAGCGGGCCGCTGCGCACGATCGCCGGCAGGATGAAGTTGCAAAGCGGTGGCACGTCCACCACGTTGCAGAGCATGGCGCGCCGCTCCGCCCCCTCGTAGACGGAGATGTTGACCTCCGTGTCGCCGGCGGCCGCGATCGCCACGAATCTTCCGTCCAGGTCGGAGTCGCGAAACTCGCGCTGCTCCCAGCGGATCGAGCCCTCGCGCGCGTAGTCCGCGAGCTCGGCCACCGCCTGCGGAGCGACCAGGGTGACCTCGCCGTCGCAGGCCAGCAAGCCCTCCACCTTCTCGAGCCCCACCTCGCCGCCTCC
Organism: uncultured Actinomycetes bacterium; assembly: GCA_963824865.1. Classification (GTDB taxonomy): domain Bacteria; phylum Actinomycetota; class Thermoleophilia; order Solirubrobacterales; family 70-9; genus AC-56. Next base: position 29,137 of record CAWGQQ010000009.1, read on the forward strand.
GACCACCAGGCAGCGTCGCCCGGACAGCCGCAGGCAGGCAATGTAAAGCGGGGTGGCGAGCATCTCGCGCACGCAGGATTGGTCGCAGGTCCCCTTGCGGAGCTGGCAGACGCATTCCTTGCCGGCAAAGGCCTGAGCGGGCATCGAGCAAAGGGTAGAGGCCCGCCGCGCGGCGGCCGCGAACATCGCGGTCGTGCCTCGAGCCCAGCCCTACGGGCTGAGGTACCGGGTCGAAATAGGGTCACTGGACCCCTGCTACCCTCGCCGTCCGATGGGCGGGGCATCGTCTCGGCCTCGCGCTCACCAAAAACGACGATACGTGCGGGTCCCGGAGGCACCATGCGACTGATCGTCACCGAGAAGAACAACTCAGCGAAGAAGATCGCCGAGATCCTGAGCGAGGGCCAGGCCAAGTCCGACCAGGCCTACAAGGTCCCGTTCTACACCTGGTCCGACGGGGATGGCGAGCAGATGACGATCGGCCTCAAGGGCCACGTCATGAATCCGGCGTTCCCCGACGGCTACTCGAACTGGCAGCAGACAGACCTCCACGAGCTGATCGATGCCGACCTGATCAAGGAGCCGACGGACAAGAACGTCGTGCGGGCGATCCGCAAGGTGGCGAAGGACGCGGACGAGATCGTGATCGCGACCGACTACGACCGTGAGGGCGAGCTGATCGGCCTCGAGGCCCTCGAGCAGATCGTCGATGCGAATCCCGCGGTCACCGAGGGCGGCATCGCGGCGCGGCCGCGGGTCAAGCGGGCCCGCTACTCGGCGCTCACCAAGCAGGAGATCGAGCGCGCCTTCGGTGATCTCGACGACCTCGCCTACGACCTCGCCTACGCCGGCGCCGCCCGCCAGGACATCGACCTGATCTGGGGCGCGACGCTGACCCGCGCCGTCTCGCTCGCCACGCGGCGCTTCGGCTCCAACTTCCTCTCGGTCGGGCGGGTGCAGAGCCCTACCCTGGCGCTGATCGTCGAGCGTGAGCTCGAGCGGCGCGCGCATGTCGCGAAGTCGTACTGGGAGCTCCTGGCGCGCTTCCAGCACCCGGACGGGGCGTTCGAGGCCCATCACGCCACCGACAGGTTCTGGGAGAAGGCCGAGGCCGAGGCGGCGCTCGCCGGCACCAAGTCGCCGGGCGTCGTCAAGGGGGTCAGCTCGAAGCGCAACTCGCGTCGTCCGCCGACGCCCTACAACACCACCGCGTTCACGACCGACGCGTCGAGCCGCCTGGGGATGACGCCGTCGGCGGCAATGCGCGTCGCCGAGGACCTCTACATGGACGGCTTCATCTCCTACCCGCGTACCGACAACACCGTCTATCCGCGCTCGCTGAACATCCGCGAGCTGGTCTCCTCGCTGGTGCGAATCCCGGACTTCGACGCCGCGGCGTCGCTGCTCGACACGGACCTCACCCCGACCCGCGGCAAGAAGGAGACCACGGACCACCCGCCGATCTACCCGACGCAGGCGCTCTACCCGAACGCGCTCGACGGGTCCAAGCGCCGCGTGTACGAGCTCGTCGTCCGGCGTTTCCTCGCCACCTTCTCCCCGCCGATGATCACCGAGTCCACCCGCGCCGACATCGAGGCCGGCGCGGAGAGCTACTTCGTCCGGGGGTCGGTCGTGGTCGACCCCGGATACGCCGGTATCTACATCTACGCACGCTCGAGCGACGACGAGATCCCGAAGCTCGAAGAGGGCCAGGAGCTGGCGCTCGACGGCGAGCCATGGCTGGTCGACAAGGAGACCCAGCCGCCGGCGCGGATCAGCCAGGGCAAGCTGGTCGAGATGATGGAGGAGCGGGGCTTGGGCACCAAGGCCACCCGCGCGGACATCATCCAGAAGCTCTACGACCGCGGCTACGTGTTCGGCAATCCCCCGGAGCCCTCCGAGACCGGCATCGCCATGTACAAGGCGTTCCACGAGTACGTGCCCCGGATGGCGACCCCCGAGATGACCGCTGAGCTCGAGCAGGACATGGACCAGATCGCCGCGGGCAAGACCTCCAGGGACGAGGTGCTTCGAATCAGCCGCGAGATGCTCCACTCCACCACCTCCGACCTCCAGGAGCGCCGCGAGGACCTCGCGAAGCAGATCTGGGCGGGCATGGACGAGGACAAGTTCCTCGGTCCGTGCAAGGTCTGCGATGAGGCGGGGCGAAAGCACGAGGACGGCTCGCCGAATCGCCTGCGGATCATCCAGCTGAAGGGCGGAAAGCGGATGTACGGCTGCGAGGGCTGGGACCGCGAAAATCCCGAGTCGCCCGATTCCTGCCAGGTGTCCGGCCCGCTCCCGGGTCGCGGTTATGACCTCTGGCGACTCGACGAGCGCTGCTCGATATGCGGCGAGATGCCGCGCCTCACCGTGAAGGGCTTCCGCGGCCGCCCCTGGAAGCTGTGCCTGAACGACGACTGTCCCTCGATGGTTGAGATCCGGGAGAAGCGTGCGGAGCGCGAGCGCGCGCGCGAGGCGAGGAAGGAGGCGAAGGCCGCCGACAACGGGGCGTCCGCCGAGGCCGACGCCGAGGCCAAGGCGCCCAGCTCGGGGTCCCGCGGCAACGGCCGCCGTCGTGCCCGCCGCAAGCCCCCCTCGCCCGGCACCGCCCGCACCAAGCGCGCCGGCACCCGCACGAAGAAGTAGCGCGGTAATTCGGTGTTCGTAACCCTGGAGGGGATCGACCGCTCGGGGAAGACCACGCAGGCGGCGCTGCTCACCGAGGCGCTGGGGCCCGAGACGCTTTTGCTTCGCGAGCCGGGAGGAACGGATGCGGGCGAACGGATCCGCGCCCTGCTCAAGGATCCGGCCACCGAGCTCGACCCGCGCGCCGAGCTGCTCCTGTTCTGTGCGGCGCGGGCGGAGCTGTGCGCACGGCTGGTGCGACCGGCGCTCGATCAGGGGCGTGACGTCGTCTGCGACCGGTTCGTGGACTCGACCGTCGCCTACCAGGGCGCCGCCCGAGGCCTTGGAACGGAGCTCGTGGAGCGCTTGAACGAGATCGCGATCGCCGGCTCACTGCCTGACGTCACGGTGCTGTTGAGGATCGATCCCGAGGGTGCCGAGTCCCGCGGCCAGCAGCGCCTGGCGCGGGGCGGCGCAGACGGCGTTGATCGCTTCGAGGGAGAGGGAATCGACTTCCAGCGCCTGGTCGCGGCCGCCTATGACGACCTGGCCGCGCGTCACCCTGAACGGATCGCGGTGATCGACGCAGACGGCGGCGTGGCGGAGGTGCACGCCAGGGTGATGGAGGCGGTGGGACGAGTTGGCGCTCGCCACGGCTGATCGTCCCTGGGGCGCTTGTGGACGCCACCGAGCACCAGCCCGGAGCGCGGGCGACGCTCGCCGCGGCGCTCGTGGCTCCCGCCCACGCGTACCTGTTCGCCGGGCCGCCCGGCTCGGGCAAGCGGGCCGCCGCCCGGGCCTTCGCCGCCGAGCTCTTGGCCGGCGATGCTCCCGAGCCCGACGACGCGCGCCGGCGCGCGCTGGCGGATCCCTCGCCGCACCCGGACCTGGTCTGGCTGGCACCCCAGGGCACCCAGCATCTGGTCGACGAGGTGCGCGAGCGGGTGATCTTGGCGGCCGTCTACCGGCCGTTCGAGGGAGCGCGCCGCGCCTTCGTGATCGAGGCGGCGGAGGCGATGGCGGACGAGAGCCAGAACGCTCTGCTGAAGACCCTCGAGGAACCGCCGCCGTTTGCCCACCTGGTCTTGATCACCTCCGAGCCCGCCGCGCTGCTGGAGACGGTCCGCTCGCGCTGCCAGGCCGTCCGTTTCGCGCCGCTCACCGAAGAGGCCGTCGAGCTGCGCCTCTCCGAGCTCGGGCTCGGGCGGGGCGGCGAGGAGCGTCGGGCCGGGGCGCGCCTGAGCGGCGGCGACACCGACCGGGCGGCCTTTCTGCTGGGCGATCAGGGACGGGAGCTTCGCGCCGCGGCTCAGGCGTGCGTCGCCGCGGCGCTGACGGGCGAGCTGGCCGGTGCACCCTGGCACGGCGTGCTCGGCGCCGCGGAGGCGGCCGGCGACCAAGCGGCCGAGGCGGCGCAAGCGCGCTTGGAGGGCTTGGCCGCCGAGGCCGGCGAGGGCAAGACGCGGGGGGCTCGGCGCCGCTCCCGGGAAACGGAGGAGGCCACCAGGAGGGCAGCCCGCCGTGCCCGGACCGAGGCACTCGACCTCGGCCTGGCCCTGATGGCCGCCTGGCTGCGGGACCTGGCGACGGTTGCCGAAGGGGCGGAGGACTTGGTCTGGAACTGCGATCGGCTCGAAGCGCTCCGCGCCGCTTCGGCCCACGCGGACGGCGGTCTGGACGCGCGCCGCGCCCGCGTGGGCGCAGAGCTCGTGATGGACACCCGCCGCCGCCTGCGCGTCAACGTCGGGGAAGAGCTGGCGCTGGAGGCCCTCGTGTTTCGCCTCGAAGCCCTGTTAAGGGACGCTTAGACTCCCGTCATGGCCGCGATCGGCCAGCCAGCCACGGTCGCCCAGTCGCGACGGCCGTTCGGCGTCCGCCTGTACCTCACCCTCGGCTTCGCCGCCGTGGCCTCGATCGCCGCGGGCTTCTCGTACGTCCTGGTCACCGGGTCCAGCGATGAAACCGCAAGCGTCGAGGCGTCCAACATCACGCTCGGACGCACGGCGCGGCTGGCCGAGGCCGTCGACACCCACCCGTCGGCCGGCGAGGCGGCGCAGATCGAGTCGATCGAGGATCAGGGCTACTCGGCCTGGGTGTTCGACGCTCAGGGCCGGCTGCTCACGCCGCGGCTCTCGCGCGGCGTGGAGCTCGGTGAGGTCCCGGGCCAGCGGGCGGCGATCGCGGCGACCCTCCGCGGTTCGCGGACCGTCGATCAGCTTCCGGGCGTCGTCACCGTGGCCTCGGTGCCGCTCTTCGGCACCAGCCGCATCTCGGGTGCCGTCCTGGCCCGGGCCGAACGGCCGGAGGAGATCGAACGCACCATCGACGCGGTTCGCGGCGATCGCCTGACCGCCGCCGCGATCGCGGTCGCTGTGGCCGTCGTGATCGGGTTTCTGATCGCCACGGCGATCACCACCCGAGTCAAGCGTTTGGCGGGCAGCGCGGCCCGGATCACCGAGGGGAGGCTCGACGAGCCCCTCCAGGGCACCGGCGGCCGGGACGAGATCACCGATCTCGGCATGGCTCTGGAGACGATGCGGATCGCGCTGCGAGAGACCTTCGGGGCGCTGTCGTCGGAGCGCGACCGTCTCTCGGCGATCTTCGACGCGCTCGACGACGCGGTCATGGTTGTCGGCCCTCAGGCGGAGGTGCGGTTTTCGAATCGCGCCGCCGCGCCCCTGATCGGGTCCGACGGGAAGGCCATCGCGGCCCTCGTTCCGTGGCTGCGCAGCGCTGCCGAGCGCGGGGCAGCTCAGCACGACGGCCTGCGGGTCGGCGACCGCGTGTACGCGGTCGGGATTCGCCATCTGCCGGCCGAGGACGCCGGGCTGGCGGTGGTGCGCGACCGCACCGCCGGCTTGCGCCGCGAGCTCGCGGAGCGCGAGTTCGTCTCCAACGCCGCCCACGAGCTGCGCAACCCGATCGCGGGCATCTCGGGCGCGATCGAGGTCCTGCGCGCCGGCGCCAAGGACGATCCGAACGCGCGCGATCACTTCCTCGCCCGCCTCTCCGAGGACGTCGAGCGGGTGACCCGTCTCACTGACTCGCTGCTGACCCTGGCCCGGATGGAGGCTGTCGGGAAGGAGACGACGGAGGCGCTGGACGTGGGGATAACGATCGAGGAGGCCGCCCGAGCGGTGGCGCCGCCCGACGGGATCGAGGTCAAGCTCGACATCGGGGCGGAGGTGCTCGCTCAGGGCGATCCGGTGCTGCTGCGCCAGGTGCTGATCGGCCTGCTGACCAACGCGTTCAAGAACACGCACCCGCCAGGCGTCGTCACGCTTCGCGCGGGTCGTGGCGGAGACCGTCAGGTGTTGATCGAGGTCTCGGACACCGGTACCGGAATCGCCCAGGATGAGGTGGGCCGGGTGTTCGAGCGTTTCTACCGAGGGGCGGGCTCTCTGGAGCAGGAGGGCTTTGGCCTGGGGCTCTCGATTGCGAAGCGGATGGTGGATGTAATGGAGGGGGAGATGGGGGTGGAGTCGAAACTAGGCACTGGCAGCACCTTCTGGGTGCGCCTTCCGGTCGCACAGGTGGCCCCAACCCCGGTGGCGTGATTGCGATGAGCGACGGCAAAATTCTGATCGCGGACGACGAGCCCTCGGTTCGGGACGCGGTCGGCTACGCGCTCCAGCAAGAGGGCTTCGACGTCACCCTGGCCGAGGATGGGGACGACGCGGATCGCAAGCTCGGCAACGACACGCCGACCTTCGACCTGCTGATCCTCGACATCATGATGCCGGGCCGCAGCGGCCTGGACATCTGCCGCGACGTTCGCGCCCGCAGCCCGGTCCCGATCATCCTGCTGACGGCCAAGGACGCGGAGGTCGACAAGGTCGTCGGCCTGGAGGTCGGCGCCGACGACTACGTGACCAAGCCCTTCTCGGTGCGCGAGCTGCTGGGTCGGGTGCGCGCCCAGCTGCGCCGCCGCGAGCTCGACCGGAGCTCAACCGGGCGTGAGGGCAAGACCATCGAGGCCGGAGCCGTGAGGATCGATCTCGCCCGCCACCTGGTGACGATCCGGGGTGAGCCCGTGAACCTGACGCGATCGGAGTTTCAGGTCCTGCGCCTGCTCGCGGAGCGTCCCGGTCAGGTGTTCAGCCGCCTCGAGATCATGGAGGAGCTGTGGCAGTCGGAGTTCTCGGGCGACGTGCGCGCCTGCGACGTGCATATCTCCAACCTCCGCCAGAAGATCGAGCCCGACCCCCAGGACCCCAAGCTCGTGCTCACCGTTCGCGGCGTCGGCTACCGGTTGGCGGAGGAGCAGGGCTAGGGCGCAGCCAGGAAGGAAGAAAAAAGCCGGAGACGGGATTCGAACCCGTGACCCCCGCTTTACGAGAGCGGTGCTCTGGCCAACTGAGCTACTCCGGCGTGGCCCGCATTCTAGGAGCGCCGCGGTTGACCCCGATCGCGTTCGCGCATTAGGGTGAGGGCGTCCGAAGGCACAACGAGGAGGAAGTAGCGGCATGGCGCAGGACAACGTGGACGTGGTCCAGGGCGCGTGGGACGCGTTCGGGCGCGGTGACATCGACGCGGTGCTCGAAACGATCTCCCCGTCGGCGGAGACGAGGGTGCCCGAGTCGCTTCCATGGGGTGGGACCTACGCGGGACCGGATGGATTCCAGGATTTCCTGGCCAAGCTGCGCGAGAGCTTCGAGGTGTTCAGCGCCACTCCCCAGAAGGTGCTCGGCGCCGACGACAACCACGTCGTCGTTCTGGTCAAGACCAAGGGCCGCATCAAGGGGGGCGCCACGATCGAGGGCAAGGCGATCTGGATCTACCAGCTGCGCGACGGCAAGATCGCCGATGCGGAGAGCTTCGGCGACACGGCGCAGGTCCTCGAAGCGCTTGGCTGAGCTCCGGCCGAGCCGGCCTTGAGCAGCCTCTCATTCGTCATCGTTACGCACGACCACCGCGAGGCGGCGAGCGAGGCGCTGCCCGCGCTCGCCACGCAGCTCCACGACGGCGACGAGCTGATCGTGATCGACAACAATTCCTCCGACGGGACCCCGGACGCGGTGCGCGAGCTGGCCCCTGACGCGATCGTGATCGAAGCCGGGGCGAACCTCGGTTTTGCCGCCGGCTGCAACCGCGGCGCCTCGGTCGCCTCCGGCGAGCTGATCTGCTTCCTGAACCCGGATGCCGTTCCGACGCCCGGGTTCCGCGAGGCGATCGAGCGGCCGTTTGCCGACGGCCGCGGCTGGGCCGCGTGGCAGGGGCTGGTCACGGCCCAGGACGGGACGGTGGTCAACACCCGCGGCGGGGTGGTGCACTTCACCGGCATCGCCTGGGCGGGGGGAGCCGGAGAACCCGTGGCAGTGGAGGGGAGCGCGGGCAGCCGGGCTGAGGGAGGCTCGGCGAGGGAGCCCGGTTTCGTCTCCGGCGCCTGCCTGGCCATCCCGCGGGCCACGTTCATGGGAGTTGGGGGTTTTGCCGAGGAGTACTTTCTCTACCACGAGGATGTCGATCTGTCGCTGCGCCTGCGTCTCGCGGGCCAGCGGCTGGGGGTAGAGCCGGCCGCTCGAGTCGAGCACGCCTACGAGTTCGCCAAGGGGCCCGCCAAGTGGCGCCGCCTGGAGGGCAATCGCTGGGCAACGCTGATTCGCACCTACCCGCCTGCCCTGCTGGCGCTGCTCGCCCCCGCGCTGGTGGCCACCGAGCTGGCGCTCCTCCCGGTCGCCCTCGCAGGTGGCTGGCTTGGGCAGAAGCTGCTGGCCTGGGGCGACACGCTGCGTGCCCTGGGGCGGCTGCTTCGCGAGCGCCGCCAGATCCAGGCGGGCCGGGCGATCGGCGCGGCGGAGTTCTCCCGGACGCTCACCGCCGACCTCGCCTCTCCGTACCTGGGGCGCGCCGGCCGCTCGCGCGCCCTGCGTGGCGCGCTCCAGGCCTACTGGTCCGTCGTGCTGAAGCTGCTCGGGTCTCCTGGCTGAGGCCGCCGCCCGCCTCGCGCCGGCTGCTCCATGCCCTCGGCCGCGGTGCCGTGTCCGTTCGCGCCAGCGGCTCGCATCGCGCGCAGCTCCTCGTCCAGTCGCGCGACCTCCTGGGCCAGGACCCTGGTCTCCTCGGAGAGGCGCGAGGTGGCGATCGAGAAGTGCAGGAGCAGCACGAACGCGACGCCGAAGGCGGCGATGAACAGGAAGTTGGCCGGTACCGCGATATGGAGAAGGTCGGCGGCGGAGGCGAGCAGCTGGTTCCAAATCGCCAAGACGAGCAAGGCCACCGAAACGAGCATCCAGAGCAGCGCGTAGCGCTCCACCAGCCGGCGCCGTCGGACCAGCTCCAGAACCACGCCGACCAGCACAGCGGTGACGATCACCGCCGCGACCCGGATGCGGCCGTCGAGCTGCGTGGCGGCGAACGGCAGCCACGAAACGGCGGTGCTCATGGTGCTTTGGGCTCGCCGCTCGCCTGAGGGACCGTCGCGCCCGGCGCAAGCGCGCGACCCCCCGGCTGATCCTTGCTTTCGTCAACGGGGATCGGCCGCCGGCGGAACAGGCCCACGAACAAAGCCAGCAGCACCTTGGCCATGTAGTAGGCGCTGCGCGGGTAGTCGATCGAGCTGCGGCCGAAGCCGCGGGCGTTCATCCGCACCGGCACTTCGTGGATCCGCAGCCGGTGGGCGTGGAGCATCAGGATCGCCTCGACCTCGGGGTAGTCGTGAGGGTAGTCGCGCGCGAACAGCTCGATCCCGCGCCGGTTCGTCATCCGGAAGCCGGAGGTCGGATCGCTGATCCGCTGTCGGCAGATCGCGGTCAGGACAACCGAGAAGATCAGGTTGCCGACCCGGCGGCCCAGCGGCACCTTGTAGCCGGGATCTCCGCGGAAGCGGCTGCCGCAGACCATGTCGGCCTCGTCGTCCGTGGTCTTCAGCTTGGCCAGTAGATCGCGAAGGTGGGCGGGCTTGTGCTGACCGTCTCCGTCGACTTGGGCGGCCACGTCGTAGGAGTGCCGGAGCGCGTACTTGAAGCCGGACTGCATCGCGCCGCCGATGCCGGTGTTGAACGGATGGCGCAGGACAATCGCGCCGCTGTTCTCGGCCTCGGTCGCGGTCTCGTCGGTTGAGCCGTCGTCGACCACCACCACGTCGAAGTCGGGGGCGTGGCGGCGGATATCGCGCACCACGCGGCCCACCATCCCCTGCTCGTTGTAGGCGGGGACGATCGCTAGCTTGCGGAGCTGGGGGTGGTCGAGCGCCATCTCTCCAGAGGCTCGGGCGGAGCCGCCCGTCGTCGGGCCAGCCTGTGCGTGAGCCGCCCTCGCGCAAGCCAGGTTAGCGTTCGCGCAGGATCTGCTCCCGCTCGGCGAGGCGGTTGCGGCGGCGCAGCTCGGCCTCTCGCTGACGGCGGCGCTCGGCCTCCGACTCCGCGATCAGCTCCGGGACAGGCACGGGCGTGCCGTCGTCGTCGATCGCGACCATGGTCAGGTAGGCGGTCGACGTGTGGCGCCGCTCGCCGGTGCGCGGGTTCTCGGCCTCGACCCGCACCCCGACCTCCATCGAGGTGCGCCAGACGGCGTTGACGCTCGCCGAGCAGATCAGGAGCTCGCCGATGTTGACCGGATGCATGAAGGTCATCCGGTCCATCGCCGCGGTCACCACCCGGCTGCCCGAGTGGCGGATCCCGGCAATCCCGGCGACCTCGTCGCAGAGCCGCATCACCACGCCTCCGTGGACGAACCCGGCCGAGTTGGCGTCGCCGATTCCCATCCACTTGACGAGCTCGGAGCGCGACTGGGCGGCGGGCTTGGCATCCATGGGCGCGGCGATCGTAGCCGCGCGATGCGCCGTTGCCGGCCCCGGACGATGCCGAATCGGGCAATTAGCCTTGGGTCGTGCCCGAAGAGCCGTCGAGCTCGCTGCCAGTCCTCGACCGCCGGATAACGTCCGCTGCCGCCGGTGCCCGCGGCTGGTCGAGTGGCGCGAACAGGTCGCTGCCAGTCCGCCACGGCGCTTCGAAGCTGACGAATACTGGGCGCGGCCGCTCCCGGGGTTCGGCGACCCGGCCGCCAAGCTGGTCGTGATCGGTCTGGCGCCCGCCGCCCACGGCGGCAACCGAACCGGGCGCATCTTCACCGGGGACCGGTCCGGCGACTGGCTGTATGCGGCACTTCACCGGGCCGGGTTCGCCAACCAGGCGCGGTCGGAGCATCTCGACGACGGCCTGCGGCTGCGCGCCGCGTACGTCACGGCCGTCAACCGCTGCGCGCCTCCCGGCAACCGACCCACGCCCGCGGAGCGCGACAACTGCCTTCCCTACCTGGTCGCGGAGCTGCGACTGCTCGATCGCGCCAAGGTCCTCGTCGCGCTGGGCTCCTTCGCCTGGGACGGAGCGCTTCGGGCGCTTCGGGAGCTGGAGCAGGAGATCCCCCGTCCCAAGCCTCGCTTCGGCCACGGCGCCGAGGCGCTGATCGGCCGCTACGCGCTCCTCGGCTGCTACCACCCCTCGCAGCAGAACACCTTCACCGGCAGGCTCACGGAGGCGATGCTCGACGATCTGTTCGCTCGGGCTCGCGAGCTGGCTCTCGCGCCTCGGCGGCGCCACACATAGAATCCGGTTTGCTGCATGCGGAAGCGCCGCCTGGGGTGCAAGCGACGCTTCCGGAGGGGCGCGCCATCCCGAAAATGCAGGCGACCCCTCAAGTCCCGCCTTCAATCGAGCAGTTTCGACGACGCCCCGGTCGGTCCTTTTTCGGGATGTACGCTCCGGGTTCGTGCTCCCGCTCAACCTGCCCAACGTTCTCACCCTGCTGCGCTTCCTCGCGGTGCCGGTGATCGTGGTCGCACTGCTGGGCGAAACGCCGAACGGCGACGCGCTGGCGGCAGGCGTGTTCGCGCTGGCCGCGCTCACGGACGGGCTCGACGGCTACATCGCGCGCCGCCGGCAGGACGTGACCACGTTCGGGAAGCTGATGGACCCGCTCGCCGACAAGGTGCTGATCATCGCCGCGCTCGTCTCGCTGGTCTCGCTCGGCCGGCTGGCGGCGTGGGTGGCGATGGTCATCATCGCCCGCGAGTTGGCGGTCACGGGCCTTCGCACGGTCGCCGCCGAGCAGGGGGTGGTGATCGCGGCGAGCTGGCTCGGAAAGGTGAAGACGGCGCTCCAGGTTGCTGCCGTGTTCGCGCTGATCATCTGGTATCCGGCGCCCCTGGCCGTGGACGTGCTCGTCTATGCCGCGGTCGCCGCCACCCTGATCAGCGGTGCGGACTACTTCTTCGGGCTTCGCCGGCGGATCGCGGAGGAGCGGGCGCGACGGACGCGCGCTGCTGCCCCCCGGAACGCGCCCAGGGAACGCGCCTAGGCACTCAGTCCGAGCAGGGGGCCTCGAGCCACTCGCGCTCGGTCATGTGATGCGGGGAGTGCTCGCCGCTTTCGACCTCGGCCAGGATCTCGGTCAGCAGGCCGGAACGCTCGGCGAACACCGAGTGGCGATGGATCGTCTCCAGGTTCTCCTGGCGGGCGAGCACGAACCCGCCGTCATGCAGCTCCGGGTAGGCATCTGCGACGCGACGCACCATCTCCCGCACGCAGTCCTCCACGAAGCGTGGATTCAGGTGGGCCTTCTCGACCACCGCGAGCTCGTCGGAGCGCTTCATCAGCTCGTAGATCTCGGAGCTCATCGACTGCTCGACGATGTGCAGGAGGTCGCGCGCGTCGACGTCGAGCTCCACTCCCTCGCGGCGGCCGAGGTGCAGCGACCCGATGCCGCGCTGGTTGTGGGTGGCGACCGGGACGGCTTTCAAGACGCGCTCGATCTCGTCGTCGGTGAATCCCTCGGCGGCGAGTCGCTCCCGGGAGCGCCCACCCACCAGCTCCTGGGCGCAGGGGCAGGCCGTCATGCCCTGGGCCTCGACGCCGGTCAGGGTGCGAGTGCCGCGCTCCGACACGACCGCGGTGGCGCACAAGGTGTAGATCTCTTGAGTGGGCAGGCCCGAGGCCGGGGTTGAGACCGTCTCCGGATAGCGAGCGGTGATCGCCACCTCCGCGCGTAGGCCCTCCTGCTGTTCGCGAACCCGAGCGGCGATGTGAGCGGCGAGCTCCTCGGCGCGCAGCCTCTCCCCGAGCACCACGGCGTCGATGGCCGCGTTGACGACCTCCTCGAAGCGCGACATGTGGACGCCCGACTGGCGAGGGTTGAGGTCGACGAAGCACTCCAGCTCGGCGAAGAAGTAATTGCCGGCCGGATCCGCCTCGCCGCTCAGCGTTGCAGCCTGGCCGGCGAGCCGCCCACCGTTCACGTTGATCACCTTCTCGATGCCTCGCACCCCGACGCGGGTGAGGCTGATCTCCGTCCTGGGTCGCGACGCCTGGACGTCGATGCCGGTGGGGGAGAGAACTTCGCTCGTTTCGCTCATTCGGATGTGAGGTTAGCGGGCGTCGGGCCGCTGCTCGCCCGGCAGGCCAGGCCATATACTTCGCGCCGCCCGGACCCCGAGCGTAAGGAGAGGACGGGGCGGGAAGTGTCTGACAAGGGGAAGGTTCTACTCGCCGGCGACAATGGCGTCGAGGCCGTCGGGCAGGACAGGGGGAACGGGCAGGCGACTGCCGAGCTCCAGGCCGATCCCCGATTTCAGGACTCCGACGAGCTTCGCTCGCTGATCTCCGAAGGCCGGGAGCGCGGCTACCTGACCTTCGAGCAGATCGCCTCGACGCTCGAGGAAGTCGAGGTGACCAAGGAGCAGGTCCAAGACCTTCACGGGTACCTGATCGAGCACGGCGTCGAGGTGATCGCACAGGATGGCCTGACCGCCTACAAGGAGGCCAAGGAAGCTGGCCGGCTCGGCCAGGCGAAGAAGCCCGAGCTGGACCTGACCATCGAGCCCAGCCTCGACTCGCTGCGGCTCTACCTGCGCTCGATCGGACGCGTCGAGCTGTTGACCGCGGATCAGGAGATCGAGCTCGCGAGGCGGATCGAGAGGGGCGACATGAGCGCCAAGCGCCACATGGTGGAGGCCAACCTGCGCTTGGTCGTGTCGATCGCGAAGGGGTACCTGGGCCGTGGTCTCAGCTTCCTCGACATGATTCAGGAGGGATCGCTGGGGCTGATCCGCGCGGTCGAGAAGTTCGACTACCGCCGGGGCTACAAGTTCTCGACCTACGCCACCTGGTGGATCCGCCAAGCGGTGACCAGGGCGATCGCCGACAAGGCGCGCACGATCCGCATCCCCGTTCACATGGTGGAGAAGCTGAACCGGGTCGCCCACGTGGAGCGCCAGCTGGTTCAGCGCCTGGGACGCGAGCCGGAGCCGGCGGAGATCGCGAAGGAGCTCAAGGTTTCAGTGCGCGAGGTCAGGGACATCCTTCGGGTGGCCCAGATGCCGGTGTCGCTCGAGAAGCCGATCGGGGACGACGACGAATCCGAGCTGGGCGACTTCGTCGCGGACGAGACCACCGGGGGGCCGTTCGAGACTGCGACCGAGAGCCTTCAGCGCGAGGACATCCAAAGAGCGCTCGATGCCCTGCCGCAGCGCGAGCGCCAGGTGATCGAGTTGCGCTACGGGTTGAGGGGCCACGAGCCGTTGACGCTCGAGGAGGTGGGGCGCGCCTTCGGCGTCACCCGCGAGCGGGTTCGCCAGATCGAGAACAACACGCTGAAGAAGCTCAAGCAACTCCCCGAGGCGCAAGGACTTCGGGAGCTGGCGTAGGTCCTCGCCTCAGCATCTCCCGCATCCGGTCGAGATCGAACGTGTGGGGCTCGGTGGTCTCGACGAAATCTGTGAGCTCGGCGACGAAGCGATCGGGATCGTCGAGCTGCGGCCAATGCCCGGAGCCGGCGATCTCGACCAGGCGGCTTTCGGGGATCCGAGCTCGCGCGGCGCGGGCGTGCTCGATCGGGATGATCGGGTCGTCGGTGCCCCAGATCAGCAGGGTGGGCAGCCTCTCGGCCAGATAGAGGCGGTCAGTGGCGCTGACCCGCTGGCCTTCGAGATCGACGACGGCTCGCAGCGTGTGAAGGAACGCCTCGCGTGCGTCGCGCCCGGCGAGCGAGGCGTAGCCGCGCGCCGCCTCGGCGAGGTCTGGCCCGGCCGAGAGCCCCAGGCGGCCCAGAAGTCCGGCCACCGCCGAGCCGGCGCCGATCGCCCAGTCCCGGATGATCAGTGGCAGCACGAGCTCGGCGCCCGGAAGCGCGGCCGCGCGCAGCAACGGGTGGACCTCTTTGCCGAGCCCGCCGCTGGAGACGAGCACCAGCCGCTCGCTGTACTCGGGGTACTGGTAGGCGAACTGGAGTGCGATCCCGCCGCCCAGGGAGTGGCCGACCACCGTTGCGCGCTCGAAGCCGAGGACGCCGAGCAGATCCCGTGCGCCGCTCGCGTAGGCGCCCAGCGAGTAGTCGCCGCGGGGCTTTGCCGAGCGTCCGTGGCCGAGCAGATCCGGGGCCACGACCGTGTAGCGCTTCGCCAGCCTCGCCATCGCCCCGAGCCACACGTCCGAGGTCGAGGTGATCCCGTGGATGAGGAGGATCAGCGGTCCCTCGCCGGCGATTCGGAAGCCGACGCGGTGGCCGTGGAGGTTGACCTCCTGGAAGGTGATCTCGCCGCTCATCGGCGTCGCGTGACCCATCGCTAATGAGCTCGCGAGCTGCGCCGGATGCGGGTGATCCGGCCAAGGCGGCCAGCCGTTCGCTGGAGCGGGTGGATCGCGTCGCGCAGGTCGGTCACTTCGGCGCCGATCGACTCAACTGCCTGGTGCATTGCGGTCACCTCGCGGTCGAGCGACTCGACGCGGCGCTCGATCGCGGCGAGGCGTTCCGACACGTCCGGCAGGACCCGCGTCGAGTCGGCAATGTTGCGGATGTCGGCCAGGCGCTCCAAGACGTCCGGCAGGACCCGCGTCGAGTCGGCAATCGCGCGGATGTCGGCGAGCAGCGAGATCGGCCAGCGAACCGGCAGCGAGGGTGGTGAGAGTTGCAGGAGCCTTCCGATCACGAGCGGACCGTGGACGGCTCGGGCAGCGGGCGCAACCGCGGCTGATGTCGTCGCTCCGAATGCGGCTCCGATGCGGTCCGGCGTGCCAGCCTGCTGAGGCCCCAAGCGAGCGCCGCCAAGAAGCCGAGCGCGATGGCGAGCACGCCGAGTGGGGCAGCGGTTGTCAGCCAGCCCGGGACGCCCTGCTTCTGCTCGCGCTGGAGAAGCTGGTGGTCGTCGACGAACGGGCGCGTGAAGGATTTGTTCGCCGGCACCCCGGGGGCGGGGATGGCGGTGTCCTCGGGCATGTAGATCGGGAGGCCGAGCAGCTCACGGCCGCGCTGGAGCCGGATCGAGGCCTTCCAGTCGCCGTGCACGGGGATCGGCTCCGTGGTGCGGTAGACGCCGTTGCCCTGGGGGACGAGCCGGTTGACGACCAAGCCGCCGCCCTGCCAGGCGGTGACGTTGAGCCAGGCGGGATCATCGGCAGCTCGGGGGGATCGATCCGGACCACGGCGCCGACCTCACGGTCGGGGCCCCGACCTTGGTTGTCGAGGGTCACGTGGGCACGGACGCTTTGTGGCGTGGTGGTCCGCAGCCCGTCGGCGAGGGCGCCGGCGATACCGAGCAGGGCGATGACGAGGACGGTTCGCGCCAGCGCGGGGCGGGGCAGGTGGCCGTTGAGTGCGCAGCCGAGCAGCGCGCCGACGAGGCCGCCTGCGACGGCGACGGCGACCGCTCCGATCAGCGCTTCGGGAAGCAGGTCCGCCGTCCAGGGGTACGGCATCGCGATCTGGGACCAGCCCCATTCCGCGGCGAAGCCCACGGTTCCGATCCCCAGGCCCGCGACCGCTCCGAGGGCCAAGCGGCCGGCGAGCGAGCGCCAGCCCCGCCAGCTCGACGCACGCTGCCTCGGCGAGGTAGAGCGGCAGATGAGGCGCGGTCTGCCCGAACACCTCGCCGACGATCAGGCTGAGCCCGCCGCGGATCGCGATGAAGAAAGCGGCGGCGGCGAGTGCGCCCCCCCGGCCGATCCAGATCCGGGCGCAGACCAGGGTGCACCGAGGCGGCGAGGGCGAGCAGCATTGGCTCCAGCACGAGGCGGAACTGGGGCACGCCGAAGTCGAACTCCCCCTGGAAGGTCGACAGTCCGATCAGCAGGCCGCCCATCAGGCCGACGCGGCGCAGGCGGACGAGCAGGGCGGGCTCGGCGGGCAGGGGCTCGGTGCCGGATCGCCGGGAGTCGCGGGCCCGCATCCCCTCGACCAGCAGCACGGCCTGGCCGATCAGGGTCATGCCGGCGCCCCCGATGAGCATCAGGTGAGTGGGCCCCCAGAGGGTCACGTCCTGTCCGAACAGCCGGTGCCAGACGTCGTCGAGCGGGAAGCCGACGAGGGCGAAGGCGCCGCAGGCGGCGATCAGGAGGCCGCCGACGGGCGCGTACCAGTCGCCGGCGATGCGGACGGCGGCCGGGCCGGGGCGCTCCTTCGGCAGGCAGATGGCGAGGTAGCCGGCGGTGAAGACGCCGAACAGGCCGGCGAGGATCAGGTAGTGGGCGGGGTTGGCGAGCGGGCCGGCGTCGCGCCCGGCGTCGATGTGGAGCGAGATGTCCCAGTACATGCCGAGCAGGGCGACAAGCAGGGATGCGGCGGACAGCGCCGAGGGGAGGGCGGCCCAGCCGGGGAGGCCGGAGACTCGCTCGGTTAGGTCGGCGGCACGGCCGAGGTAGGGGACCTTGCCGCTGCGATGGCCCATCCCGAGCCAGGCGATCGCCGCGCTCAGGATCAGGGCAGCGCCGGTGGCGATCGCCACCTGGTCGACGGCGGCGCCGCCGGCGGGCTCCCCGGCGGCGAGGAGGGCGGTGGGGGCGAAAGTGGAGGCGATTGCGTTCATGGCTTCGGTGTGGGATAACCCATGCACGGGTCAATGTAACATCATTTCATGGAACATCCAGTGATTACGATGCTTCGTGTGACGGAGCTCACTGGAGAAGCCGCGCGAGGGAACGGCGCCGCCGGGCGAGAGGCGTCGATGACGATCGACGAGCTCGCACACCGCACCGGGATGACTGTGCGCAACATCCGCGCCCACCAATCGCGCGGGCTGGTGCCGCCGCCGGAGGTTCGGGGGCGGACGGGCTACTACGGCGACGAGCACCTGGCGCGGATCGAGCTGATCAAGGAGCTACAGGGCGACGGCTTCAACCTCGAGGCGATCCGGCGCCTGCTCGAGGGCGCGGGCGGGTCGAGCAGCGAGGTGCTCAACTTCTCGCGGGCGCTGCGGGCGCCGTTCGAGGACGAGGAGCCGGAGATCGTCGACGCGGACGAGATCGCGGAACGGTGGGGCGGCGCGGACTCGGAGCTCCTGAAGCGTGCGGAGAAGCTCGGGATGATGCGGCCGCTCGGCGAGGGGCGGTTCGAGATCCTCAGCCCGCGTCTGCAGCAGGCGGGGATCGAGCTGGCGGCGCTGGGGATCCCGGCGGAGACGGCTCTGGAGATCGGCGAGAAGGTGCGCCGCCACGCGCGGGGCGTGGCGCGGGTCTTCGTCGAGGTGTTCGTGGAGAACGTGTGGAAGCCGTTCAACCGCGCCGGGCGGCCGGAGGAGGAGTGGCCGAAGGTGCGCGAAGCGCTGGAGCGGCTGCGCCCGCTGGCCTCGGAGGCGCTCTTGGCGATCTTCCAGCAGGTGATGAGCGAGGCGGTGGAGGAGGCCGCCGGCCGCGAGATCCGGCAGGAGCTGAGGGAGCCGGCCGACGGGAAGAAGCGATCGTCGCGTCGCGGGAGGCGGCGGCGCTAGCCGTTCGCGATTGGCGTCACCAGCAGCGTGTCCGTCGTCCCTGGCCTCCACGTACAGATCATCGCCCACCCGAAGGCCTGCCGCCCGGCGGGGCCCCACGGGGATGGTGATCTGACCTTTGCCCCAGATGCGAGCACGGCCGACTCTCACTTCCGTCGGCGGGTCCGATGCTGCACTGGACTGTTTGGTGCCGATCGATGGGGGAGGCAGGATTCGAACCTGCGAAGGCATAGCCATGGCGTTTACAGCGCCACCCCGTTGACCGCTTGGGTACTCCCCCGGGGCCGTCGATTCTAGGACCGGTGTCGCATGCGTTCGGTGCCAAGGGCCGGCCGGGCTCGATCTCGAACTCGGAGTATTTCGGTCCACCGAGGTTCAGGCCCGACCTCGATTCCAGCGCCCGGTCGGAATGAACCAGCGTCGGCCATCCCCGACGCGCGAACAGGTAGTCGGCGCTCGCGGATCGAAGTACTTGACGAGCCCGGTCCAGCTCTGGTTGCCGCCGCTGCGTCGATATGTCACGCAGCATCGCGGTCGCCCTTCGAGGTGGTCGCCGTGCGAGTCAGAGGTCTTGACCTCGATCCGCAGCAGTTCGCGCCGCAGATCGCCACTGATCAGGTCGCAGATCCGGGCATGGCGACGGCGATGAGCACGGGTGGCGCCGTGAATGCTGATCCAGCCAACGAAACTGCGCAGCCGCGTACGCGGCGAGGATCAGCAGCGCGCCGATCACCTGGATCACTTGGTCCATCGGCCGAGGGTATCCGCGCACACGTCGGCCCCTTGGACTCTCGACCTGGCTACAGCCCCTCCGCCGCCCGCGCCCACCAGCCGCGACAGCACCACCTGGGAGCGGGAGCGCACCACCAACCCGTTTCGCTGGAGGTCCATGATCAGGCGCTCCAGGGCGGCGTTGTCGTCGGTCCGGACCCGGGCGATCGCGTCCGCGTCGCCGGTGACGCTCCACGCCTCGACCACCTCGGGGTGGCTCGCGCAGCGTCTTCGCCACCTCGTCGAGCGTCGTTCCCGGCCGGTAGAAGAGCTCGACCAGCGCCTCCGTGTTCCAGCCCATCGCCCCGTGGTCGATCACCGCCGTGAACCCCTCCAGCGCGCCCCGCTCCCGCAGCCGGTCGATGCGCCGCTTCACCGACGGCGCCGAGAGGCTCACCCGCCGACCGATGTCGTCGTAGGTGCGTCGCCCATCTTCGACGAGCAGTGAAAGAATCTTGCGATCTAGGGCATCCATTCGTTTGATTATTGCGCGATTCGTCCTTGAATCGGCATTGACGGCCGCATCGTCACCCCGTACCGTTGGAACATGCCCGAGCAGCCGAAGCTGGCCCGCATCCTCTTCGACGAGTCCCACTCGGAGGCGTGGACGATCCGCCGGGAGCTCGCCGAGCAGATGCAGCCGGCGCACCCCGGGGATTCCTCCTACGCGCTCGCCGCCGCGACGCTCGCCAACCGCGACTTCGACGTCGCGCCGAACGCCGAGCGCGCGCTCACCCGAGAGACGCTCGCCGGCGCCGACGTCCTCGTCATCGCTCATCCCTCCGACCCCCGGTGGGAGGCGACCACCAACGCCCGGGCCCCCCGGCTCTCCGACCGCGAGCTCGACGCGATCGAGGAGTTCGTGCGCGGCGGCGGCGGCCTGATCGCGCTCGGCGAGACCGAGCAGGCGAAGTACGGCAACAACCTCAACGACCTCCTCGCCCGCTTCGGGATCGAGGTCGCGAACTGCACCGTCCAGGACTACGAGCACCACCTCACGGCCCCGTCCTGGGTCCTCGCCGAGCTGGGAACGGCGCCGACGGCGAGCTCACAGCGGCGCCGACGGCGAGCCCGACACCGTCGACCTCCTCGCCCGCGTGCACCAGGCCTGCTTCTACCGCGCCGGCACGCTGGCGCTCCACAACGGCGCCCGCGTGATCGCGCGCAGCTACCCCAGCGCCTCGCCGCCGCAGGCGCCCCTCGCCGCGATCACCGAGCACGGCGCCGGCCGCGTCGTCGTGCTCGCCGACTCCGACCTGTTCGGCGACGACTGCATCGGCGAGCTCGACAACGAGTCGCTGTGGCTCAACCTCGTCTACTGGGCGGCGCAGCCCGCCTTCGCCGGCGTGCAGACGGTGATCGACTCGCCGGCCCGCTCCGACCCGAGCTGGGCGGAGCTCAAGGGCGCCGTCGAGGAGCTGCGCCTGACCCAGGAGCCCGACGGCTCGGTCGACCTGTCCGCGCACGAGGCCGGCCGCCTCGTCGAGCTCGTCGAGACGATCTCGAACGCCTCCCGCCGCCTCACGCGCCACTTCCCCCACCAGCACGACTACATCGACGCCCTGAGCGACGACCTGCGCGCCTGGGTCGACTCCGGTTTCGCCAAGCCCGACTTCGTCCGCTCCCTGGAGGCGTTCCGTCCCGAGCGCGACCGCCGCGACGGGGTCGACCACCTGGTGGTCTTCCCGATGTACAAGCAGAACGCCTCGCGCGACACCTGCTTCGAGGCGCTGATCGTGCGCGTCCGGTGGCCGGCCTTCGTCGCCGAGCTCGAGCGCTCCGGCTACGACAACCCGAAGTTCGTCCCGCTCAACTTCGTCGACTACACCTCGGGCTACGACTCCGAGTGCGCGGTCCTGTTCCCGGAGACCTTCTCCACGGCGGAGCGCCCGCCGAGCTACTTCGGGGGCATCTTCTGCGACCGCGAGGCGGAGCGCTTTCGCCGCGTCTGCGGCCGGGCCGCCGAGCTCCTGCGGCTCAACCTGCCGCCCGACGCCGCCTGCCTGCTGACCTCGCCGGAGCTGTCCGCCGACGCCTACGTCGTCTGGGACCTGATCCACGACCGCACCCACATGCACGGCGACCTGCCCTTCGACCCGTTCATGATCCGCCAGCGAAGCCCCTACTGGATGTACTCGCTCGAGGAGCTCCGCTGCGACCTGACGGCGTTCGGCGAGGCCGTCAAGCTGGAGCGCGAGCGGCTTCGCGTTCGCCCGCTACGTGCAGTACGCGATCCTCTTCGACCGCCTGTTCCGCTTCCCGATCACCGGCAGCCGCGTCCGCAACTACGACGGCCTCGGCGGCCAGCTCCTGTTCGCCTTCCTCCACGCCGAGGGCTACCTGCACTGGACCGACAACCGCCTGACGATCGACTGGGAGCGAGTCGCCGACGGCGTCGGACGCCCTGCGCGAGCGCGTGCAGGAGCTCTACCACTCCGGCATCGACCGCTCGAAGCTCGGGCAGTGGATCGCCGCTCACGACCTGGTCGCCGCCCACGTGCCGCCCGCCGCCGGCTCGCGCTGGGCGAAGGAGGGGCGCGACCTGCCCGAGGTGGAGGAGCCGAAGGAGCTCGTCGACCTGGCCAAGGACGACGAGTTCCCGCTCAGCCTCTTCTACGCCCAGCTGAAGCAGAAGCTCGAGCCGGCCCTGACGCGTCCCAAGGACGCGCTCTAGGTTCGGGCAAGATCCCTGCGATGAGCGACCTCGACGGCCGCGTGATCGCGATCGCCGGCGCCTCTGGCGGGCTCGGCCCCTCGGTTGCGCAGGCGGCTCGCCGCCGCCGGCGCGACGATCGCCGGGGTCGACCGCTCCCAGGAGCACCTCGACGCCCTGCGCGCCGAGCTCGATCTCCCCGACGAGCGCTTCGACGCCCAGGTCGTCGACCTGCTCGACGAGCAGGCGACGCGCGACTGGGCGGACGATCTGCGGAGCCGGTTCGGCGGCGTCGACGGGCTCCTGCACCTGGTCGGCGGCTGGCGCGGCGGCCAGCCGCTGCCCGAGGCGCCGCTCTCGGACTACGAGTGGCTCCACGACCTCCTCGTCCGCACCGTCCAGCACACGACGCGCGCCTTCCACGACGCCCTGGCCGCCAGCGCTCACGGGCGCTTCGTGCTCGTCTCCTCCTCGCAGGCGCAGAACCCCGACGGCACCAACGCCGCCTACGCCGCCGCCAAGGCCGCCGCCGAGAGCTGGACGCTCGCGCTCGCCGACTCGTTCAAGGACACCGCCGCCACCGCCAACATCGTCGTCGTCAACGCGATCCTGACGCCGCGGATGCGCGAGGAGGAGCCCAGACAAGCCGTTCCGCACCTTCACCTCCGCAGAAGCAGATCGCCGAGGCGATCGCCTTCGTCTGCAGCGACGCGGCCGCGAAGATGAACGGCCAGCGGCTATCACTCCACCCGTGACGGCGCATCCGCGCGGCTTCGCGAGCGACAACTACTCCGGCGCCCACCCCGATGTCCTCGCCGCGATCGCGGCCGCCAACGACGGCCACGCGCCCGCCTACGGCGACGACGACTACACCGCCACCGCGCTCCGGCGCTTCCGCGAGCACTTCGGCGAGCAGGCCGAGGCGTTCCTCGTCTTCAACGGCAGCGGCGCCAACGTGCTCGCGCTGCAGGCGCTCGCCCGCCCCGCACGAGGCGGTCATCTGCACCGAGACCGCGCACCTGCAACGTCGACGAGTGCGGCGCGCCGGAGCGGATCGCCGGCGTCAAGCTGCTGACCACCCCGACGCCGGACGGAAAGCTCACCCCCGAGCTCGTCGCTGAGCGCCTCACCCGCGTCGGCGACGAGCACGCCTCGCAGCCCCGCGTGGTCTCCATCTCCCAGTCCACCGAGCTCGGCACCGTCTACACGCGCGGAGGAGATCGACGCCCTCGCCGCGCTCGCCCACGAGCACGAGCTGCTCCTGCACATGGACGGCGCCCGCCTTGCCAACGCCGCCGCCGCCCTCGACCTGCCGCTGCGCGCGATGACCACCGACGCCGGCGTCGACGTCCTCTCGTTCGGCGGGACCAAGAACGGGCTGGTGCTCGGCGACGCGGTCGTCTTCCTGCGCCCGGAGCTCGCACGCGACTTCCTCTTCATCCGCAAGCAGTCGATGCAGCTCGCCTCCAAGATGCGGTTTCTCGCGGCCCAGTTCGACGCCCTGCTCGGCGGCGACCTGTGGCACCGCAACGCCTCGCCACGCCAACGCCATGGCCCGCCGCCTCGCCGAGCGCGATCTCCGCCGATCGACGGCGTGGAGCTCGCCCACCCGGTCCAGGCGAACGGCGTCTTCGCGACGATGCCGCAGGCGGCGATCGAGCGCCTGCGCGCCTCGCTTCCCGCCGAGCTCCCGTTCTACGTCTGGGACGAATCCGCCGGCACGATCCGCCTCATGTGCTCCTGGGACACGACCGAGGAGGACGTCGACGGCCTCGCGTCGGCCCTCACTGCGGCGCTATCGTGACGCTCGCGCCCGGATAGCTCAGTTGGTAGAGCACCTCCATGGTAAGGAGGGGGT
This sequence comes from uncultured Actinomycetes bacterium, assembly GCA_963824865.1. Lineage (GTDB taxonomy): Bacteria > Actinomycetota > Thermoleophilia > Solirubrobacterales > 70-9 > AC-56. The sequence continues at coordinate 52,741 of CAWGQQ010000009.1, forward strand.
CGTCGGTTCAAGTCCGACTCCGGGCTTCGCGCCGTTATTAGACTCAGCGCTCCATGGACTTCTCGCTCACCGACGAGCAGCGCGACTTCGTCGCCGCGATCCGCGACTTCTGCCGCCGCGAATGCGGGTCGCAGGAGCAGCGCGAGAAGTTGACTGAGGGCTACACCGAGGCCCACAACGACGGGCTCTACCGCAAGATGGCCGAGCTGGGCTGGCTCGGGGTGACGATCCCCGACGAGTACGGCGGCTCGGACGGCGGCATGCTCGAGGCCTGCCTGCTCATGGAGGAAAGCTCGCGTGGCCTCGCGCCGATCGGCGGCTATGCCACGACCCTGATCGTCGCCGGGGCCACGCAGCGGTTTGGCACCGACGATCAAAAGCGCGACCTGCTCGGCGGCATCGCCCAGGGCGATGTCGAGGCGATCGCGATGACCGAGCCGGAGGCCGGCTCGGACGTCGGCTCGCTCGCCACCTCCGCGGAGCGGGTCAACGGCGGCTTCGTGATCCGCGGCCAGAAGGTGTTCTGCTCCAACGCCCGGATTGCCCGCCACATCCTGGTCGTCTGCCGTACCACGAAGGGGGAGGACAAGCACCAGGGCCTGTCGATGATCTGGATCCCGACCGACGCCCCGAACCTCCGCATCGACCCGATCGCAACCATGGGCGGCCGCGAGACCGCGCATCTCTACCTGGACGAGGTCGAGGCCCCGGAGAGCGCAGTGCTCGGCGAGGTCGACCAGGGGTGGACCCAGCTGATGGCGGGGCTGAACGTGGAGCGCCTGATCCTCGCCGCGACCATGCTGGGGATCGGCGAGCGAGCCTTCGACGACGCTCTCTCGTACGTCAAGGAACGGCGCCAGTTCGGTCGCCCGATCGGCTCCTTCCAGGCGCTCCAGCATCGCCTGGCCGACCTCGCCACCGAGCTCGAGGCGGCGCGCCTCTTGACCTACTGGGTGGCGGCCAAGGTCGACGAGGACCCGGACCGCATGCTGCCGCGCGAGGCCTCGATGGTGAAGCTGTTCGTCACCGAGACGGCCCAAAAGGCCGCGCTCGAGGGCATGCAGATGATGGGGGGCTACGGCTACTCGTCCGAGTACGACATGGAGCGCTTGGTCCGCGCCACCCTGGTCTCCACCATCTACGGCGGCACCTCCGAGATCCAGCGCAACATCATCGCCAAGACGCTTGGGCTTTAGGCGCGCCGGCGGAGCGCTATCCTTCGCGCACCTCGCGTCCCCTTGCCGCAATGCGGGGGGGCGGGGTCTTTTTTCTGAGAAGGGGCGCACGGCCTGAGAGCGCCGCCCGCCCGGACCGAGAGGGAACACGACCAGCCAATGGCCCGCGGAGAAGTCCGAATCGCCGTCACGCTCGCCTGCGAGGAGTGCAAGCGACGCAACTACCAGACGAACAAGTCGCGCCGCAACACTCCCGATCGGCTCGAGCTGCGCAAGTACTGCCACTGGTGTGGCCGGCACACCCCTCACAAGGAGACCCGCTGAGCGAGGGCTGGTGTAGCGGTGGCGAAGACTCGGGCGCAGCGAAAGGCAGAGCGGCGAGCGCGAGAGGCACAGGCCGCTCGCGAGGCGCAATCCGACCGGGGCTCAGACAGCCGTGCCCAGAAGCGAACCCAGGTGCCGGAGTCGGCCGAGGTGGTCGAGGCGGAGCTGGCCGAGCACGGAGCGGACCTCGAATCGCTGAAGGGGACGCCCTCGGAGGAAGCGGCTGCGCAGGAGGCACCAGCGGAAGCCGCCGAGGATCTGCCCGCCCCGGCGCCCTCACGCGCCGACGTCGGCGCCCCCGCCGAGGCGACCCCGGACGGGATCAGTCGCCGGGAGCGGCGCCGGGAGGAAAAGGAGCGGGAGCGGCGCCGCAAGGAATCCGAGAAGCGCCGGCAGACGGCCGCCGAGCCGCAGGAGCGACAGCGCGGCGCCGTGGCCGGATTCATCGCCTCCTGCTGGGCGGAGCTGAAGCGGGTCCAGTGGCCGGACCGCGAGACCTTGATCCAGGCTTCGGCGGTGACCCTTGTGTTCATCGCCATCGCGGCTGCCTACCTGGGGGCGCTCGACGCGCTCTTCAACTTCCTCGTCCAGCGCCTCCTCTAGCCCCGCCCCTGACTCAAACGACGAGCAACGAGTGACGAATCGATGTTTCGCTGGTACGTGATCAACACCTACTCCGGGCACGAGAACAAGGTCAAGCAGAACCTTGAGCACCGGATCGAGTCCATGGACCAGCGCCAGCGCGTGCGCCAGGTCGTGGTCCCGACCGAGCAGGTCGCGGAGCTCAAGGACGGTCAGCGCGTGCAGGTCGAGAAGCGGACGATGCCCGGCTACGTGCTGGTACAGATGGAGATGACCGACGACGCCTGGAACCTGGTCAAGAACACTCCCGGGGTCACCGGCTTCGTCGGCTCGCGCAACAAGCCGATCCCGCTTTCGCAGCCCGAGGTCGACCGCCTGCTCCACCGCGAGACCGCCGAGCGGCCACGCAGCCGCGCCCAGTTCACTGTGGGCGAGACGGTCAAGGTGATCTCCGGCCCCCTGTCGGACTTCTCGGGCGAGATCGCCGAGATCAACGAGGACGCCGCCAAGCTCAAGGTGCTGGTCTCCATCTTCGGCCGCGAGACGCCGGTCGAGGTCGGGTACGACCAAGTGAAAAAGGTATGAGGAGCTTTAGCTCCGAAACAGGCTGGTCAGGGCGCCGAAAGGCGCCCGCAAGTCACTAAGAAGGTCTGAAAGATCTTCTGGTCCCGTGAGGGGCTTTAGCCCCGAAAGCAGCATGTGAGGATGCCGAAGGCATCCGCAAGGTATTCAACGGATCTCGACACCCCCTAATCTCACCGAGCCATGGCAAAAAAGGTCCTAACCATGATCAAGCTCCAGATCCCCGCGGCCGCCGCCAACCCGGCGCCGCCCGTCGGCCCGGCGCTCGGGCAGCACGGGGTGAACATCATGGAGTTCTGCAAGGCATTCAACGCCCAAACGCAGCAGGACGCCGGCACGATCATCCCGGTCGAGATCACCGTCTATGAGGACCGCTCGTTCGCCTTTATCACCAAGACTCCGCCGGCGGCGGTGCTGATCAAGGAGGCCGCCGGCATCGAGAAGGGCTCCGGAGAGCCGAACCGCGAGAAGGTGGCCCGGATCACTGCCGCTCAGGTGCGCCAGATCGCCGAGCGCAAGATGCCCGACCTGAACGCCAACGACCTGGACGCTGCGTCGCGGATCATCGCCGGCACAGCTCGGTCGATGGGCGTCGAGGTCGACGGCATGGAGTCGGGCTCCTGATGCGCCGCGGAAAGCGCTTCCGCGCCGCCTACGAAAAGGTCGATCGCGATCGCAACTACCCGCCGGCCGAGGCGGTTGCGCTGATCAAGGAGACTGGCAGCGCCAAGTTCGACGAAACGGTCGAGGTACACCTGCGCCTGGGTGTCAACGTCCGCCACGCCGAGGAGCAGCTCCGCGGCACGCTGGCGCTGCCCCATGGCCTGGGCAAGGACGTGTCGGTCGCCGTATTCGCCGAGGGGGACGCGGCAAAGGCCGCCACCGAGGCGGGCGCCGACCACGTCGGCGCCCAGGATCTGGCCGATCGCGTCTCCGAGGGCTGGACCGACTTCGACGTCGCGATCGCCACCCCCGACCTGATGGGGCCGGTGGTCTCGAAGCTCGGACGGATCCTGGGACCTCAGGGCAAGATGCCCAATCCGAAAGTCGGGACGGTCACCGCGGACGTCGCCAAGGCCGTGGGAGAGGCCAAGGCGGGCAAGGTCGAGTACCGCACCGATCGCCAGGCGGTCGTCCACCTGACCATCGGCCGGGCGAGCTTCGACGAGCGCGCGCTGCTCGAGAACTACGCGGCGGTCGTCGACGAGATCGTTCGCGCCAGGCCGGCCGCCGCCAAGGGGCGCTACCTGCTCACGATTACCCTGGCGACTGCGATGGGGCCCGGCATCCGGGTGGACCCCACCCGCACCCGCGAGGCCGAGATCCTTGCGGGAGCCCTGTCCGGCGACGGCACGGGCACCGAGGCCGAGCAGGTGCGGGAGCCGGCCTAGTTCCTCGGGCCTGATCGGCTACCATCGCGGCCCCAATCGGTACCTGCCGAAGACCGTCGGCGGGGCCGCTGACAAGCGGCCCGGAAGACCGGCGCAGGCGAGGATCAGGAGCATGCCTGAGCCCGCCTGCGTGCGGGCTCTTTCTCTTCGGCGCTGGGGCGAAAGCTTGATCGAGATGAAGATGAGGAAGGAAGACAAGGCAGCGCTGGTCGACGAGATCGCCGATCGGCTCGGCGACGCGGAGGCGATCTTCGCGGTCGACTACCGCGGCATCACCGTTCCGCAGGCGGCCGAGCTGCGCGCCAAGCTGGCCGACGCTGACACCACCTTCCGCGTGGTCAAGAATCGGCTCGCGAAGCGGGCCACCGAGCGGGCCGGCACCGCCGAGCTCGATCCACTGTTCGAAGGCCCCACCGCGCTTGCCCTGGTGAAGGGCGACGCGGTCGCGGCGGCGAAGGCGATCTCGACCTTTGGCCGCCAGCACGACATCCTCGCCTACAAGGGCGGGCTGATGGACGGGGCGCCACTTGACCCCGACCAGTTCACGACGATCGCCCGCCTGCCCGGGCTCGACGTGCTCCACGGCCAGCTGGCCGGCGTCGTGGCCAGCCCGCTCACCGGGCTGGCCCGCGGCCTCGGCTCGATGATCTCCGGCCTCGCCGTCGCCCTCGGCGAGATCCGGGAGCGCGGCCTGGTGAGCGGGGACGAAGGGGCAGCCGAGCAGGAGCCAGAGGAGACGGCAAAAGAGGAGCCCGCTGGGGCTAGCGACGAAGTCGCGGTGCAGGCGAGTGAACCTGCCGCCCCGCCGGAGCCCGAACCCGCCGCCTCCGTAGGCGAAGCCGAGGAAGGCGGCGGAGTTGTTCCCGAGGCTTCCGGCGGAGTTATTCCCGAGGCTTCCGGCGGCGATGTGGTTCCCGAGGCTTCCGGCGGCGATGACACCTCGGAGTCCGAATCCGATGACACCTCTGAGTCCGAATCCGACGATGACTCCTCGGAATCGAAGCCCGAGGACCCCCCTGAACCTGAACCCGAAGAGGAGGAATAGTGGCGACCAAGGCTATGTCCACCGATGAGTGGATCGATGAGCTGAAGACGATCTCGGTGATCGAGCTCTCCGAGCGCATCAAGGCGCTCGAGGAGGAGTTCGGCGTCTCCGCGACCGCGATCGCCGCCGCCCCGGCGGCCGGCGCCCCGGCCGGCGAGGAGGGCGGCGAGGAAGAGGACACCACCGTCGACGTCGTGCTCACCGCTCCCGGCGACAAGAAGATTCAGGTGATCAAGGCCGTCCGGGCCGCGACCGGGCTCGGCCTCAAGGAGGCCAAGGCGCTCGTCGACAGCGCCCCAAAGGCCATCAAGGAGGGCCTGGAGCGCGAGGAGGCGGACAAGCTCAAGTCCGATCTCGAAGAGGCCGGCGGCGAGGTCGAGATCAAGTAGAGGGCCCGGGTCCTACCGACCCACTGCCACGACTGCCGACCGTGCCTTGAGGCAGCGCCCGAGCCTGCTGCCGCCCGCCAAGTCGTCGACGGTCGCGTCACTGGGGAACGCTTTCGCGTAGTAGCGGCCGGGACGGCGGCGGGCATTCACCAGCCATTGCCCGCGACCGTCGGTCTCCGTCGTGCCGACCTTCATGTCCCGCCCGGACCGCGCCCTGAGCACACGAACGGTCTCGTCGTAGACGCAGGTGGCCTCAGGGGAGCTGAGCACCCCACGAAATAGGTCCTTGCCCCGCTTCAGCGTCAGGGACCGCCTGTACGAGCGGCAACCGCCGTCCCTACCGAAGCGGGACGGGCAGCGGTCGGCGCGATCGCGCACCCGGTCCCCGTCGGCGTCCCGCGGTCCTCTCGTCACCTCGTATCGGGCGAGGGCGATCCGTGGCCGGGTAAAGCCCCAACGGTGGTCGAAGCCCGACGAGCGCCACCCCAGGGCATACGAACGCCCCACCGCAACGATCTTCCCGTTGCGTTGGACAGCGACGTCATCGGCGTAGTCCTCGTAGCTCAGGAAGTCCGTGTGCCGGTAGCCCCTGCCGCCAAACGAGGTCTTCAGGGACCCTGTGGCCTCGAGCCGGGCGACGGCGAAGTCGGCGGGATCGAACTCCGTGTACGTGCTCCCGGCGAGCATGATGTCCCCGTCCTCGGTGAGGGCGAGTGATTCGAAGGACTCCCCGGCGTTGATGCTCGGGTACACGACCCCGTCGTCATCGAACGAGTCGTCGCGCGATCCGTCCGGATTTAATCGAGCGACATACCCGGCGCAGCTCCCGGGGTAGTCGTCGGGGTGGGAACAGCCGACTACGGTCATTACGATGCGCTGGTCCGGCCGGAGCGCGACCTCGCTGAGCGAGTCGTTGGGGCCGAAGCATGATGGTCGTGCCGTCGCCCGAGAAGCTCGGATCCAGGTCGCCGTCCGGTTGAAAGCGAGCCAGCGCGACATAGGGCAACTCGTACGGATTGCCGGGGGATGGGGGGTTCGAGCTCTCGCCGCCGAGAACCAGGCTCCCGTCGGACGCGACCGCGACGCTGCGCCCGAAGCCGTCTTCGTACCCGGGGAAGCTCACGGTGGCCACCCCGTCTCCGGAGAACGAGGTGTCGGGCACGCCGTTGGGCTCGAACCTCGCGAGCGCCGCCTCCCTCGGCGCTGTGCCCGAGCCGCTGGTGCCTGCCACGACGATCCTCCCGTCGCCATCCAGCGTCACGTCCCCACCGAAGTCGGTCACGAGCACGCCGTTGCCGGAAAACGACCTGTCGAGGACGCCGCTTGACCTCAAGCGGAACAGCAGCGAATCCTGCCTAGTTACGACTGAGACGAGGATCCTGCCGTTCGGCTGGATCACCAGGTCACGCGCCCACGTATCGCCGCCGAAGCGCTTTCGGAGGAGCCCATTCTGAGAAAAGGTCGGATCGAGCCGTCCGTTCCGGAGGTAGCGGGCGATGACCGCCCTTTCGTCCGAGTTGCCCGCGATGACTATCTTCCCGGCCGGCTGGATGGCCACGTCGGTCGCGTAGCTGAACTCGCCGAGGGATGTTCTGACCAGGCCATCGCGCGAGAAGCTCGGATCGAGATCGCCCGGCCTCGCCTGCGCGGAAGCCGCAAAGGCGGCGAGTGCGACAGCTACGATCACCAGCGCCGCTCCCGTCCAGCCTCGTGCGCCAACCTCCGTGAACCTAAGCAGCAATCCATCCTCCCCTGGATGGCTTGTTAATCTCCTGGGGATCGTACCGGCGCGCCTTGGTGCGCCGGCTTTCGCACCTGCTAGGCTTGCGTGAGCGTGCGTAGGTATGGTATTTTGCGGGGTCGCGCGCCGTTGGCCCTGCTTGCTTCGAATCGCTCGCGCGGATTCGTCCCGCCCCGACCATCTAGGAGTCGCTTAGTTGGCCACATCTCATGCTGCCCCTGTCACCCGCAGATCCTTTTCCCGTCTGGAGAACCCGCTTGAAGTCCCACATCTGATCGACATCCAGCGCCTCTCCTTCGAGCATCTCACCAATGCGAAGGAGGGACTGCTGCGAGAGACGATCGACGACATCTCGCCGATTGAGGACTACACAGGTAGCCTGGCGATCGTTTTCGGGACCTTCGAGTTCGACGAGCCCGGGCACTCGGTCGCCGAGTGCCGTGAGAAGGACATCACCTATTCGCGCCCCCTGAACGTCCAGGTGGCGTTCCAGAACCGCGAAACCGGCGAGATCCGCGAGCAGACCGTGTTCATGGGCGACTTCCCGTGGATGACGGAGCGCGGCACCTTCATCATCAACGGCACCGAGCGCGTGGTGGTCACGCAGCTCGTGCGCTCCCCCGGCGCCTACGTGATGGAGCCAAAGGATCGCGAGAAGCAGGTCTTCATCGCCAACCTGATGCCGGCCCGCGGCTCCTGGCTCGAGCTCGAGATCGACAAGAAGGGCCGCGTCTACGCGCGGATCGACCGCAAGCGCAAGCTCCCGGTCACCGTGCTGCTGCGCGCGATGGGATTCGTGGAGGACGAGGCGATCATCGAGCTGTTCGACAACTCGGTCTACATCCGCCACACGATCGAGGCGGACACGGAGCCCACCAAGACCGAGGAGGGCGCGCTGGTGGAGCTGTTCAAGAAGCAGCGCCCGGGCGAGCCGCCCTCGGTGGACGCGGCCCGGGCCCTGATGGAGCAGCTCTTCTTCGACCCCAAGCGTTACGACCTGACTCGGGTTGGCCGCTACAAGCTGAACGCGCGACTCGACCTCGACGTCGACCTCGACACCCGCGTCCTGACCAAGGACGACATCGTCGCTCTGATCAAGGAGCTCATCTCGGTCCCGAAGCTCTTGGGGGTCCCTGAGGAGATCGACGAGGAGAGCCCGATCAAGGACTACGCGGCCGAGGCCCAGACCTACCCGCGCGACCCGATCAAGGACCACCTGGACGAGTACGAGCACTTCGGCAATCGCCGCCTGCGGACGGTCGGCGAGCTGATCCAGGACGCCTTCCGAGTCGGCCTGTACCGGATGGAGCGGGTGGTCCGCGAGCGGCTGACGACCGAGGACTCGGACGCGATCACCCCGCAGACGATCATCAACATCCGCCCGGTGGTCGCGGCGCAGAAGGAGTTCTTCGGCTCCTCGCAGCTCTCGCAGTTCATGGACCAGACGAACTCGCTGGCCGGCCTCACCCACCGGCGCCGCCTCTCGGCGCTCGGCGCCGGCGGCCTGACCCGCGAGCGGGCGCCGATCGAGGTGCGCGACGTCCATCCCACCCACTACGGCCGCATGTGCCCGATCGAGACCCCCGAGGGCCCGAACATCGGGCTGATCGGCTCGCTGTCCTCCTACGCCCAGGTCTCCGAGCACGGGTTCGTGACCACCCCGTACCGGGTGGTCAGGGACGGGGTCGTGACCAACAAGATCGTGCACCTGGATGCGACCCAGGAGGAGGAGAAGACGATCGCCCAGGCCAGCGCCGAGATCGACCCCAAGACGAAGCGGCTGAAGGGGCCGCAGGTGCTCTGCCGCTCCGGCGATGGCGAAGTGGTGTTGATGTCGCCGAAGCAGGTCGACCTGATGGACGTCTCGCCGACGCAGATCTGGTCGGTGGCCACAGCCCTGATCCCCTTCCTGGAGCACGACGACGCCAACCGCGCGCTGATGGGCTCGAACATGCAGCGCCAGGCCGTGCCGCTGCTGAAGCCCGAGGCGCCGCTGGTCGGCACCGGCATGGAGCGCCGCGCGGCTATCGACACCGGCGACGTGGTGCTGGCCGAAAGCGACGGCGAGGTGAGCTACGCGGACGCCGAGCGGATCGTGGTCACCCACGGCTCCAAGAAGGACGAGTACGAGCTGCTCAAGTTCATGCGCTCGAACCAGGGCACGATCATCCACCAGCGCCCCATCGTCTCGGTCGGCGACAAGGTGAAGGCCGACGACGTGCTGGCGGACGGCTCGTCCACCGCCGGAGGCGAGATCGCTCTCGGCAAGAACGTCGTGGTGGCCTTCATGTCCTGGGAGGGCTACAACTTCGAGGACGCGATCATCATCTCCCAGCGCCTGGTCAAGGACGACGAGCTGACCTCGATCCACATCGAGGAGTACGAGATCGACGCCCGCACGACCAAGCTCGGCGACGAGGAGATCACGCGCGACATCCCGAACCGCTCCGAGGAGAGCCTGCGTAACCTCGACGAGCGGGGCATCGTCCGAATCGGGGCCGAGGTCGCGTCCGGCGAGCTCTTGGTCGGCAAGGTAACGCCGAAGGGCGAGACCGAGCTGACCGCCGAGGAGAAGCTGATCCGGGCGATCTTCAAGGAGAAGGCGCGCGAGGTCCGAGACACCTCGCTCAAGGTTCCGCACGGCGAGGGCGGGGTGGTGATCGACGTGATCACCTTCGAGCGTGACGCCGGCGACGACCTGCCGCCCGGGGTCAACAACCTGGTGCGCGTCTACGTGGCGACCAAGCGCAAGATCGCCGAGGGCGACAAGCTCGCCGGCCGCCACGGCAACAAGGGAGTGATCTCGAAAATCGTCCCCGAGGCGGACATGCCGTTCCTCGAGGACGGAACGCCGGTCGACGTGATCCTCAATCCCCTCGGCGTGCCGAGCCGGATGAACATCGGCCAGATCCTCGAGACCCACATCGGCTGGGCGGCCGCCAACGGCTGGTACGACGACGGGACCGTCGCCTACAAGGAGGCGCAGCGCAACGCGGCCGACGGCCAGGGTGATTCGCGCGTCTACGTCGCGTGTCCCGTGTTCGACGGGGCCACCGTGGAGGACGTCGACGAGGCGCTGGTCCGCTGGCAGCAGGAGAACGGGGGCCGGGGAATCGACCTGTCGGTGGACACCAAGAGGCGGGAGGGCACCCAGGCGTTCGGGACGGCCAGGCTCTACAACGGCCGCACCGGCGAGCCCTACGAGGGCCGGGTGACGGTCGGCAACATGTACATCCTGAAGCTGCTCCACCTGGTCGACGACAAGATCCACGCACGGTCGACCGGGCCTTACTCGCTGGTCACCCAGCAGCCGCTGGGCGGCAAGGCGCAGTTCGGCGGCCAGCGCTTCGGCGAGATGGAGGTATGGGCGCTGGAGGCCTACGGGGCGGCCTACACGCTCCAGGAGATGCTGACCGTGAAGTCCGACGACACGGTGGGCCGTGTGAAGGCCTACGAGGCGATCGTCAAGTCGGAGAACATCCCGGAGCCCTCGGTCCCGGAGTCGTTCAAGGTCCTGCTGAAGGAGATTCAGAGCCTCGGCCTCGACGTGAACCTGGTCGCCGAGGAGGGCGCCGTGGACATGGGCGAGGAGGACGACGAGCTCCTGCGTGCGGCCGAGGAGCTCGGCATCGACCTCTCCGGCGTACGCGCCGAGGGAGGCGACGGGGCCGGGGCGGCCGACGAGCGCGAGGAGCAGGTGGTCGCCGAGGGAGAGGGCGGCAGCACCAATGGCGCCGGCGCTGCGGAAACCAAGGTAGAGGAATAGGAAAACCAGAAGGGCAGATGGACATCAATAATTTCGACGCCATAGAGATCGGCCTCGCTTCCTCGAAGAAGATCCGTAGCTGGAGCAACGGCGAGGTCACGAAGCCGGAGACGATCAACTACCGGACGCTGAAGCCCGAGAAGGACGGGTTGTTCTGCGAGCGCATCTTCGGTCCCACCAAGGACTGGGAGTGCTACTGCGGCAAGTACAAGCGGGTCCGCTACAAGGGGATCGTCTGCGAGCGCTGCGGCGTGGAAGTGACCCGCTCCAAGGTCCGCCGTGAGCGCATGGGCCACATCGACCTGGCCGCCCCCGTTTCCCATATCTGGTTCTTCAAGGGCGTGCCGAGCCGGATTGGCTACCTGATCGACATGGCGCCGAAGGAGCTCGAGAAGGTGCTCTACTTCGCCGCTTCGCTCGTCACCTGGATCGATGACGAGGCGCGCGAGAAGGACCTCCCCAAGCTCGAGAAGGAGGTCAAGAAGATCCTCGACGGCTTCGCGGCCGAGCGCGAGCAGCGCACGCAGCAGCTGCGCGAGTCGCTCGAGCGCCGGATCGCCTGGCTGGAGGACCAGGCGACCGAAGGACAAGTTCGACGACGAGGACGAGCTGTGGGCCGACGCCATCGGCGTCAACCCGAAGAAGCTCGAAGACTCAGAGCGCACCAAGCTCGTCAAGGACACCCGCAAGTCGCTCGAGGCGGAGATCTCCGACACCGAGGCCTACCTGGACGATGCCTCCGAGCGCATGGAGGAGGTCTGGAAGACCTTCCAGGAGATGAAGGTCAGGGACGTGATCAACGATGAGGCCGTCTTCCGCGAGCTCAAGGATCGCTTCGGCTCGGCGTTCGGCTGGGGCGAGTACTTCCGCGGCGGCATGGGCGCCGAGTGGGTCCGCGACCTGCTGGAGCAGGTGGACCTGGAGGCCGAGTGCCAGGAGCTCGAGGAGACGATCAACACCGCCAAGGGCCAAAAGCAGGCCCGAGCCGTGAAACGCCTCAAGGTGGCCTCGGCCTTCCTGAACTCGACCAACCGGCCCGAGTGGATGGTGCTCGACTGCGTCCCGGTCATCCCGCCGGAGCTTCGCCCGATGGTCCAGCTCGACGGAGGACGATTCGCCACCTCCGACCTCAACGACCTCTACCGGCGGGTGATCAACCGCAACAACCGCCTCAAGCGGCTGCTCGACCTCGGCGCACCCGAGATCATCGTCAACAACGAGAAGCGGATGCTCCAGGAGGCCGTTGACGCGCTGTTCGACAACGGGCGCCGCGGCCGCCCGGTGACGGGCCCCGGCAACCGGGCGCTGAAGTCGCTCTCCGACATGCTCAAGGGAAAGCAGGGCCGGTTCCGCCAGAACCTGCTCGGCAAGCGCGTCGACTACTCGGGCCGCTCGGTGATCGTCTCCGGGCCGAGCCTGAAGCTGCACCAGTGCGGCCTGCCCAAGCTGATGGCGCTGGAGCTCTTCAAGCCATTCATCATGGCTCGCCTCGTCGAGCGCAAGGCCGTCCAGAACATCAAGGCGGCCAAGAAGATGGTGGACTCGATGATCCCGGAGGTCTGGGACGTGCTCGAGGAGGTCATTCGCGAGCACCCGGTGCTGCTCAACCGCGCCCCCACCCTGCACCGCCTCGGCATCCAGGCGTTCGAGCCCGTGCTGGTGGAGGGCAAGGCGGTCCAGATCCACCCGCTCGTCTGCCATGCCTTCAACGCCGACTTCGACGGCGACCAGATGGCCGTCCACGTCCCGCTGTCGGCCGAGTCCCAGGCGGAGGCGCGGATCCTGATGCTGTCCTCCAACAACATCCTCTCCCCGGCGCACGGCGCCCCACTGGCCACGCCCACCCAGGACATGGTTCTGGGGCTCTACTACCTGACCTACGGGCACGCGCCAATCGAAGAGGTCGACGCCGCGAAGCTCGACCCGAAGCCGCACCCCTTCCGGACCGCCCAGGAGGCCGAGCTGTCGTATGAGAACGGGCTCGTCAAGCTCCACGACTGGGCCGAGTACCGGCGCGCCGGCCACGAGCACTTCCTGACCACGGTGGGCCGGATCATCTTCAACGACAAGGTCGAGCGCGCCCTCGCCGACGCGCTCGCGGAGGAGTACGACCCAGAGAAGTTCGAGTACATCAACCACTCGCTGAAGAAGAAGAACGTCAACGAGATGGTCAACGCCCTGGTGGAGGGCTACGGCGCCGCGGCGGTGGCCCAGGTGCTCGACGCGTTCAAGGACCTCGGCTTCCACTACGCGACCCAGGCTGGGATCACGATCTCCAAGAACCACATCGTCTCTCCCCCCAACAAGGAGGAGATCCTCGAGCGCTACGAGGAGCAGGTGACCCAGATCCAGGGCCAGTACGAGGAGGGCTACATCACCGCCGAGGAGCGCCACGAGGCGGTAACCGAGCGCTGGGACAAGGGCACCGAGGAGGTTGCCCAGGCGATGGAGGACAACCTCCACGAGCTCAACCCGATTTTCATGATGGCCAACTCGGGCGCGCGCGGGTCGTTCAAGCAGATTCGCCAGCTGGCGGGTATGCGCGGCTTGATGGCCAACCCAAAGGGCGAGATCATCGAGCGGCCGATCAAGGCCAACTTCATGGAGGGCCTGTCGGTGCTCGAGTACTTCATCTCCACCCACGGCGCCCGCAAGGGCCTCGCCGACACGGCGCTGCGGACCGCCGACTCCGGCTACCTGACCCGTCGCTTGGTCGATGTCGCCCAGGACGTGATCGTTCGGGCCGAGGACTGCAAGGCCAAGGAGTTCATCGAGATGCCGCTCCGCGCCGAGGACGGCAGCCTGAATCAGAACCTGATCGGGCGCGTCACGGCGAAGAAGTTCGCCACCAAGCGCGGCCGCGAGCTCTTGAAGCGTGGCCAGGAGATCGATCTGCCCGAGCTCGAGCAGATCGCCGAGTCCTACGAGGACGAGGAGGTGACGGTCCCCGTCCGCTCGGTGCTCAAGTGCGAGCTCGAGTCGGGCGTCTGCCAGGCTTGCTACGGGCGCGGGATGGCGAGCGGCTCCACGATCGAGCTGGGCGACGCCGTCGGGATCATCGCCGCGCAGTCGATCGGCGAGCCCGGTACCCAGCTGACCATGCGCACCTTCCACACGGGTGGCGTGGCCGGCCACGACATCACGCAGGGCCTGCCGCGGGTCGTCGAGCTGTTCGAGGCGCGCAAGCCCAAGGGCTTGGCGCAGATGGCGAAGGTCGCCGGCAAGGTCGCCGTCGAGGAGTCAGACAAGGCCATCAAGGTGATCCTCACCGACTCGAAGGGGGAGGACGAGGCCTACACGTTCCCGGCGCGCACTCGCCTCAACGTCAAGCACGGCGAGCGGATCGAGGCGGGCACCCAGCTCAACCAGGGCTCGCTGTATCCCGCCGAGCTGCTCGAGATCCGCGGCCGCACCGAGACCGAGCTCTATCTGCTGGGCGAGGTCCAGAAGGTCTACAAGGTGCAGGGCGTCGACATCAACGACAAGCACATCGAGCTGATCCTCCGCCAGATGATGAAGAAGGTCCGGATCGAGTCGAAGGGCTCCACCACCCTGCTGCCGGGGGCACTCGAGGATCGCCATCGCCTCAAGCGGCGGAACAAGGATGTGAAGGACGGCGGCGGCACGCCGGCGAAGGCCGAGGAGGTGATCCTGGGAATCACCAAGGCGTCGCTGGCCACCGAGTCCTTCCTCTCCGCGGCCTCGTTCCAGGAAACGACCAAGGTGCTCACGGACGCGGCGCTCGAGGGCAAGCGCGACCGCCTCGTGGGCCTGAAGGAAAACGTGATCATCGGCAAGCTGATCCCGGCGGCCACCGGGCTCAAGCACTACCAGAGCCTCGAGATCGAGCCGGTGGAGCCGGCTCAGCCGCCCGAGGAGGACATCCTCGACGAGGAGGAGCTCGCCGCCGAGCTCGGCCTGTCGGAGGACGGCGACGAGGTCACCGAGCTCGAGGGCTTCGGCCCCTCGTTCGCCGACGAGCTCGAGGAGCTCGCCCAGGAGATCGAAACCACCGACGGCGACTCGGAGTAGGCCTGTCGCCGGACCTGGGCTCTTCCATTCATCAAATAGATGACCTAAACGGCCCAGGTCGAAACGGGCCGCTCGACTAGATGGCTTGACGCTCCGGCTCCGCGGAGCCGCGGGCGTGGGACGCCGCGGCTCTAGCGGGCACGGGTGGGGTCAAGACCCGGAAGCGCCCGCCGGGCGGGCACTCGGGCACTGGCTGTGCATCGGGGGCGTGGGGCCCGCGGCGCGGATCCCGGGGACGGCGCGGCGCGGGGCGCCAGCGCCGGAACTGATGGTCGTCGGCCCCGGGCGGTGCCTCCTCGATCTCGGGTGTCTGATGGATTGCCCACCAGACCAGGTAGAGCAGGCCGGCGACGGGGATCTTCAGGACCACCGCGAGGAAGAAGATCGGCCAGAACCCCTCCACTGCTTCAGGCAGTGTAACCCGCCCGCACCCAGTCGAGCATGGTCTCCAGGTGTGCATCCGTCAGGCCCCGGTCCGACTCGGTGGGCACGAGCAGCGTGGGGGCGGAGCGCTCGACTGCCCATGCCTGGCAGGTCTCGTCGATGCAGTCGTCCACCCAGGCCAGCGGGCGATCGCCCGCGTAGCTGTCGATGGCCCCGATCTTCCAATGGGCCGAGCCGAAGCGCGCGCTGCCGTCGAAGGTCAGGAAGGGGAGCTCTCCCGGAAGCCCGAGGATGCCTGGCAACCGATCGTTGGCCCGATCCTCCCAGCCGGTTGCCCAGACGATCTCGTAATGGTCCGCGAGCCGGCTGAGCCGCTCGCCTACCCCATGGGGTATGTAGTGCGCCATTCCGTCGATCAGATGGAAGCGCCCCGGCGCCTCCTCCAGGGGGCCCTCGAAGCCGAACAGGCTGATCACGCCGTCGACATCCAGGGCGAGGATCGGCCGCTGATCGTCCATTCGCGCAGCGTAGACCACGGGCGCGCCGCCCAAGGGGTGACGCGCTTCGCACGCGGGGCCGGGGGGCCGTCGCTATATTGCGTCGCCGTGCCGACGACCAGCCAGCTGATCAGAAAGGGTCGCACGCGACCCCAAAAGAAGATCGCCACGCCCGGATTGAAGTCCGGGCAGGGGCGCAAGCGGCGGATCGCGGCGCCCCAGCGGCGCGGCGTCTGCACCCGCGTGTACACGGCGACCCCGAAGAAGCCCAACTCGGCCCTGCGCAAGGTCGCCCGGGTGCGGCTGACCAACGGCATGGAGGTGACGACGTACATCCCCGGCGAGGGACACAACCTCCAGGAGCACTCCGTGGTGCTCGTGCGCGGGGGCCGCGTCAAGGACCTGCCGGGCGTCCGCTACAAGGTCGTTCGGGGCACGCTCGATGCCTCGGGCGTCTCCGATCGCCGGCAGTCTCGCTCCCAGTACGGGGTCAAGCGCTAGACGTGCCACGTCGCGCCCGCGCCCCGATCCGCCCAATCGAGCCCGATGCCATGCATCGGAGCCGGCTTGTGCAGCAGGTGATCAACAAGGTCATGACCGCCGGCAAGAAGTCGGTCGCCGAGCACGCCGTCTACGACTCCCTGGCAATCGTCGGGGAGCGAACCGGCCGCCCTCCAGTCGAGGTGCTCGACGAGGCGATCAAGGAGCTGACCCCGGTGCTCGAGGTCCGTTCCCGTCGGGTCGGCGGGGCCACCTACCAGGTGCCGGTCGAGGTCCAGGCTCGGCGGGCGCGCACCCTCGCCGTCCGCTGGCTGGTCCAGTTCGCCCGCAGCCGGCGGGAGAAGTCCATGGCCGAGCGTCTCGCCAACGAGATCCTCGACGCCACCCAGCAGCAGGGTGGCGCCTGGAAGCGCAAGGACGACATCTACCGGATGGCTCAGGCCAACAAGGCCTTCGCGCATTACCGCTGGTAAAGGCGATCGCTGGTCGAAAGCGCCGCTTACGACGTCGAAACTCGACCACCGGTGAATCGGTTCAGGTCTTGGGGCGGTCCGGCCCGCCGAGCCAGCGCGGGCGGAGGGTGGCGAGCTGGGCCGGGCTCAGCGTGGCGAGGATGGCGCCGCTGAACGTCAAGGCCACGGCGCCGGCCAGCTCCAGCCAGAAGCCGGCCTGCGGCACGGCCTCGGCTTCGTCGGGGTTGGGGAGCGACGTGCACTCATCCCCGAGCGTGCCGGTGCTGTAGGCGTCCGGCAGGTCGATGATCAGGAACAACGCCAGGGCGGCCAAGCCTGCAATCGCGACGGAGATCGCGGCGGGCCTCGAGGGTCCCAGGATCGCGACGAGGACCGCGCCGATCGCGAACAAGCCGATCACGCCCAGCGCGAGGCGGTGACGGTCGGATGCCTCTTGGGCGCACAGCGCCTCACCCCCGGGAGGAACGAAGTGAAACGTGGTCGTCAACTCCGAAGCGAGCAGCGCAACCGCCGCCGCGATGCACGCGTATGGCAGCAGGCGCTCGGGGTGGAAGCGGGTTCGAGGCGGTGGTCGGTCGGCGTTCACGAGGCGACGCCCTCCGCGCCCGAGCCGGCTGCCGGGGTTCCAAGGGTGCCCGCAGGGACGCCCCGCTGGCTGTGCCGTCCCAACGAGCGTGTGCGGCGGTCCCCGCGTTCGGTCCGCAGGTAGACCGCGAGCAGGGGGCCGCTCACCGCGAGCACGACGCCGGAGGACAACTGGGCCCAGAAGCCGCCGAGCAGGGTGGCCGTTGCGCCCTCGTAGGTGGTCGCCGCGAGGCCCTCCCGCAGGCCCTCGGGAGCGTCCACCAGGAGGCTGATCAGGACCACGGCCACTCCGAGCACGATCAGCAGGCGGGCGAGGCGCCACTTGCCGCCGATCGCGAAGGCGGTCACGAAGAAAGCCGCGACCGCTATCGCGAGCACCGTCAGGCCGTGGGCGGAGCGGGGCGACCTTTGATCCGTCTGCGGGGCGGGCGCCACGTTCTCCACTCCGGTGTAGGAGGGAGCGCCGATCTCGACGGCGCGATAGTCGCTGAACTGCGATGCGCCCAGGGTGATGGTGGCGGCGAGCGCGACCACCGCGAGGCCGCGCGCCGGGGTGACCACGCGCTCGCCGAAGCGCAGCGCGCGCAGGCCGAGCTCCATCGGCGGCACCCGTGCTCTGCGGCTTTGAAGCCTCATCCGAGCCCGCCTGAGGGGCGTCATACCTCTGCTATATTCAGCCGTCGCTCGTGCGCAAGCGGAGCGCGGCGCGCGGGCGCGATAATTCGTTCCATGGAGAGCTGCACGATATAGGCGTTTCGGGCTGAGCCGGCAATCGCGCCCCAGGCCCGTGTGGGCCTTTTTTGTGCGCTAGTACCGATTCGGACCGGCACGTCTCCAGCGACAACGGCGTCCCCGGCGCCGGCCCGCTACCGCCAACTACGAGGACACTCTACGCACGCAAAATGGCACGCACCTTCCCCCTAGAGACGACGCGCAACATCGGAATCATGGCGCACATCGACGCCGGCAAGACGACGACCACCGAGCGCATGCTCTTCTACACCGGTCGCACGCACAAGATGGGGGAGGTGCACGAGGGCGCCGCCGTCATGGACTGGATGGAGCAGGAGCAGGAGCGCGGCATCACGATCACCTCCGCAGCCACAGCGTGCGAGTGGAAGGACCACCGCATCAACATCATCGACACCCCGGGCCACGTGGACTTCACGGTCGAGGTCGAGCGCTCGCTCCGCGTGCTGGACGGCGCGATAGCGATCTTCGACGCAGTGGCCGGCGTCGAGCCGCAGTCGGAGACCGTCTGGCGCCAGGCCGACAAGTACCGCGTCCCGCGGATCGCCTACGTCAACAAGATGGACCGCACAGGCGCCGACTTCGACAAGGCGGTCGCGACGATGCGTGAGCGGTTGGGCGCCAAGCCACTTCCGATCCAACTGCCGATCGGCGCCGAGGACGAGTTCGAGGGCGTGGTCGACCTGGTCGAGAACAAGGCGCTGGTGTGGACCGACGAGCTGGGCGTCGAGTTCTCCTATGGGGAGATCCCGGAGCAGCTCGCCGAACAGGCGCATGAGGCGCGCACCCATCTGATCGAAGCCTGCGCGGACTACGACGACGAGCTGATGGAGGCTTACCTGAACGACGAGGAGATTCCGCACGAGCGGATTGCCACCTCGCTGCACCGGGCGACGCTGGACATCAAGGTGACCCCGGTGCTGTGCGGGTCCTCGTTCAAGAACAAGGGCGTGCAGCCACTGCTCGACGCGATCGTCGAGCTCTTGCCGTCGCCGCTCGAGGTGCCGCCGGTGCATGGGGTCGAGCCGCCCCGAAAGGGCGAGGACGGCCAGGGCCGCGAGGCGGCGCGCCCAGCCGACGAGGATGCCCCGTTCGCCGCGCTGGCATTCAAGGTGATGGCCGATCCCTACGTCGGCAAGCTGACCTACTTCCGCGTCTACTCGGGCAAGCTCTCGGCGGGGAGCCGCGTCCTCAACGTCTCCAGCGGGCGCACCGAGCGGATCGGCCGGCTGCTGATGATGCACGCCAATCACCGTGAGGAGATCGAGGAGTGCTTCGCGGGCGACATCTGCGCCGGCGTCGGCCTCAAGCAGACCAGCACCGGGGACACGCTCTGCGCGCCCGACGCCCCGATCATGCTGGAGACGATCGAGTTCCCGGAGCCGGTGATCGCCGTCGCGATCGAGCCGAAGACGAAGGCCGACCAAGAGAAGCTGTCGGCCAGCCTCGCGCGCCTGGCCGAAGAGGATCCCACCTTCCAGGTCCAATCGGACGAGGAGACCGGCCAGACCCTCATCCACGGGATGGGCGAGCTGCACCTGGAGGTGATCGTCGACCGCCTGCTGCGCGAATTCAGCGTGGACGCGAACGTCGGCCGCCCCCAGGTCGCCTACCGGGAGACAGTCCGACGTCCCGCCCTGAAGGTGGTGGGCCGCTTCGTCCGCCAGACCGGCGGCCGTGGCCAGTACGGCCACGTGGTCCTGAACCTCGAGCCGGCGCCCGGGGAGGGCTTCGACTTCGTGAACAAGATCAAGGGCGGCGTGATCCCGAGCGAGTTCATCCCCGCGGTCGAGCAGGGAATCGAGGAGGCGCTGGCAAGCGGCGTTCGCGCCGGCTATCCCATGGTCGACGTGCGGGTCGAGCTGACTGACGGCTCCTATCACGACGTCGACTCGTCAGAGATGGCATTCAAGATCGCCGGCTCGATGGCCGTTCAGGAGGCGGCACGCCGCGCCGACCCCGTCCTGCTCGAGCCCGTGATGGCCGTCGAGGTCGTCACACCCGAGGATTTCCTCGGCGACGTGATCGGCGACCTCTCACGACGGCGCGGCAAGGTGCAGGGCCAAGAGCCGCGGGGCAACGCGGTCGCCATCCAGGCGTTCGTCCCCCTGGGCGAGATGTTTGGCTATGCGACCGACCTGCGTTCTTCCACCCAGGGCCGAGCCACCTACACGATGCAGTTCGAGCGTTACGAGGAGGTTCCCGCGAGCATCGCGGAGCAGCTCGTCGAGCACCGCAGCCCCGAACCCGTGGCTGCGGCGTAGTTTTCCTATATTTCCGGGGTTCGCCCGAGTGGCGAGCCGAAACCCCGAGCGTTTAACAGACAGACTTCGAGAGAAACCCGCGAGCACCAAAAGGAGCGAGATGGCCAAGGAGAAGTTCGAGCGCGACAAGCCGCACGTCAACGTCGGCACGATCGGTCACATCGACCACGGCAAGACGACGCTGACCGCGGCGATCACCAAGGTGCTCGCCGAGCAAGGCTCCGACACCGAGGTGCGTTCGTTCGAGTCGATCGACAACGCCCCTGAGGAGAAGGAGCGCGGGATCACGATCGCGACCGCCCACGTCGAATACCAGACCGAGAACCGCCACTACGCCCACGTGGATTGCCCCGGGCATGCCGACTACGTGAAGAACATGATCACGGGCGCGGCGCAGATGGACGGCGCAATCCTGGTGGTCTCGGCGGCGGACGGGCCCATGCCGCAGACGCGCGAGCACATCCTGCTTGCGCGGCAGGTGAACGTGCCCTACGTGGTCGTCTTCCTGAACAAGGTCGACATGGTCGACGACGAGGAGCTCGTCGAGCTGGTCGAGGAGGAGGTCCGTGACCTGCTGAAGGAGTACGAGTTCCCGGGGGACGAGACCCCCGTGATCAAGGGCTCGGCGCTGAAGGCGCTGGAGGGGGACGAGGATGCCCAGAAGGCGATCCTCGAGCTCGCCGAGGCGCTGGACACTTACATCCCCGAGCCGGAGCGCGATCTCGACAAGCCGTTCCTGATGCCGGTCGAGGACATCTTCTCGATCACCGGGCGCGGCACCGTGGCCACGGGCCGAATCGAGCAGGGAATCGTGAACACCGGCGACGAGGTCGAGATCGTCGGCATCACGGACACGACGAAAACCGTGGTCACCGGGGTCGAGATGTTCCGGAAGATCCTCGATCAGGGGCAGGCCGGTGACAACGTCGGCTGCCTCTTGCGGGGGACGAAGCGCGAGGAGATCGAGCGCGGCCAGGTGCTGTGCAAGGGCGGGTCGATCACCCCGCACACCAAGTTCAAGTCCGAGGTCTATTGCCTCAAGAAGGAGGAGGGCGGCCGCCACACGCCGTTCTTTTCCGGCTACCGGCCACAGTTCTATTTCCGAACCACCGACGTGACCGGGGTGGCCAACCTCCCGGAGGGCACCGAGATGGTGATGCCGGGAGACAACGTCGAGATGTCGATCGAGCTGATCCAGCCGATCGCCATGGACAAGGGCCTTCGGTTCGCGATCCGCGAGGGCGGCCGTACCGTAGGCTCAGGGGTGGTCACCGAGATTCTCGAGTGATCGCTCGGGCCGGCCGACCGGGCCGGCCCTTTTCTATTGGGCCCGCGGCGGGCGCCGCGGGAGAAGTGAAAGGACATACGACCGGGGCGGCGCCCCAAAAGCGGGGCGGCGCCCCAACTGCGCGATAGGACCGATGGCAGCGATAACTGCGAACAAGATCCGCATCCGCCTGAAGGCGTACGACCACGACGCCATCGACCGGGCGGCGCGCGAGATCGTGGAAACGGCACAACGGACCGGCGCGCGGGTCGCCGGCCCCATCCCCCTGCCGACGGACAAGAACGTCTATTGCGTGATTCGCTCGCCGTTCAAGGACAAGGACTCGCGAGAGCACTTCGAGATCCGCACCCACAAGCGGCTGATCGACATCCACCAGCCGACACCGAAGACGATCGACTCCCTCCAGCGCCTGGACGCGCTGCCGGCCGGAGTCGACATCGAGATCAAGACGTGACTGAATGGCGGCGATCATCGGCAAGAAGCTCGGGATGACCCAGGTGTTCTCGGAAGACGGCACCCGGGTGCCCGTCACCGTGATCCAGGCCGGGCCTTGCCCCGTGACCGCCGTTCGGGCGGCCGATCGCGACGGTTACGCGGCGGTTCAGCTCGCCTTCGGGGAGCTGCCTGAGCGCAAGCTCACGAAGGCCGAGCTCGGACACCTGAAGAAGGCGGGCGCGCCGGCGGCCCGGACGCTGGTCGAGTTTCGCGACCAGGGCGAGCACCAGGTGGGCGAGACGCTGACGGTCGAGCAGTTCGAGCCGGGGCAGCGCGTGAAGGTCTCCGGAGTGGCGATCGGCAAGGGGTTCGCGGGCACGATCCGGCGGCACAACTTCAGCCGCGGACCGATGACGCACGGCTCACACAACGTTCGCGCCCCGGGCTCGATCGGAGCCAGCGCCGACCCGGCGCGGGTCTTCAAGGGCATCAAGATGCCCGGCCGCCTGGGCGGCAAGCGGGCCACGCAGCGACGCCTCGAGGTCGTCGAGGTGGATCGCGAGCGCAATCTGCTGCTGGTCAAGGGCGCCGTGCCCGGCCCCCGCAACGGCACCGTCGAGGTGAGGAGCGAATGAGCGTGGCCAAGGCACCCGTGCTCGGCAAGACCACCAAGGCGGATCTGCCGGCTGCCGTGTTCGGTGAGGAGTTTCACGAGTCGCTGGTCCACGAGGCGGCGCGGGCCGACCTGGCTGCCCGTCGGCGCGGCACGGCGTCCGCGCTGGGCCGAGGCGAGGTCGCGATGACGACCGCCAAGGCCTGGCGTCAGAAGGGCACCGGACGCGCCCGCGTTGGCGCTCTCAGCGTCCCGCACCGGCGCGGCGGAGGCGCGGCCTTCGGCCCGACGCCGCGTACGTATGCCGTGAAGGTGAATCGCAAGGCACGTCGGCGGGCGCTTCGGGCGGCGCTGTCGGTGCATGCCACCCGCGGCTCCGTCGCGGTCTTCGACGGCGCGACCTTCTCCGAGCCCTCCACCAAGCAGGCTGCCGAGGCACTCGCCAAGTGGGGGCAGGAGGGCAGTGTCCTCGTCGTTCTCGTGGGCGAGGAGGAGCTCGCGGCGGCCAAGAGCTTCCGCAACATCCCACGGGTAGCCGTGCTCGGCGCGAGCGCCGTCGGTGTCGCCGACGTGATCGGCCACGCCTCCCTCGTGGTTTCGAACGCGGCTTTGGACGTGCTCCAGGCTCGCGCAGGCGAGGACAAGCGGTAGTGGAGGCTCGCCAGGTGATCATGGAGCCGGTCGTCTCCGAGAAGAGCTACGCGCTGATGGCCGACGGCAAGTACACGTTCCGCGTGGACGAGCGGGCGCAGAAGACCCAGATCGCCCGGGCAGTCGAGGAGATCTTCGAGGTTCGCGTCAAGGCGGTTCGAACGGCCAAGGTACGCTCGAAGCCAAAGCGCCGTGGCGTGCACAGCGGTCGCACCCGGTCCTGGAAGAAGGCCGTCGTGCAGCTGGCGCCCGGGGATCGGATTGAGCTGTTCGAGGGCGCCGCGGTGGCGGAGTGACGGACTGACATGCCGATTCGAAAGTCGAAGCCAACCAGCCCCGGGAGACGATTCGCGACCTTTCAGCTTCGCGACGAGCTGACCGTGGAGCAGCCCCACAAGCCCCTTACCACGGGCAAGCCGAAGAGCGGCGGGCGCAACTCCCATGGCCGGATCACGTCGCGTCACCGCGGTGGCGGGGCCAAGCGCCGCTACCGTCGCATCGACTTCAAGCGCCGCAAGGACGGTGTGCCGGCGAGGGTGGCGACGATCGAGTACGACCCGAACCGCACCTGCTACATCGCCCTCCTGGAGTACGCGGACGGTGAGAAGCGCTACATCCTCGCTCCGCAGGGGCTGCGGCCTGGCGACCAAGTTCAGTCGGGCGAGGGCGCCGACATCCGGCCCGGCAACACACTGTCGCTGCGCTCGATTCCCACGGGGACGATCGTGCACAACGTCGAGCTCGTTCCCGGGCAGGGGGGGCGCCTGGGGCGCGCCGCGGGCTCGGGCATCCAGGTGGCCGCCAAGGAGGGCCCGATGGTGACCCTGCGCCTCCCCTCCTCCGAGATGCGGATGGTGCGCGCAGACTGCCGCGCCACCGTCGGCTCGCTCTCCAACGCCGAGCACCAGAACATCAAGCTGGGCAAGGCGGGCCGCGCCCGCCACAAGGGCCGCCGGCCGCAGACGAGGGGCGTGGCGATGAACCCCGTCGACCACCCGCATGGCGGCGGCGAGGCGCATCACACGCCGGGCGGCCATCCCGAGACTCCCTGGGGCAAGCCCACGCTGGGCTACCGGACGCGCAAGAAGGGCAAGAGGTCGGACGCGCTGATCGTTCGTGGGCGCCGACGCGGCAAGAAGAAGCGGTAATGGGACGTTCGACCAAGAAAGGCCCGTTCGTCGAGGAACGCCTCCTGAAGCGGATCCAGCAGATGAACGACAGCGGTCAGAAGCAGATGATCAAGACCTGGTCCCGGCGCTCCACCGTCTTCCCGGACATGGTCGGCCACACGATCGCCGTCCACGACGGGCGAAAGCACGTCCCGGTGTTCGTCTCCGAGTCGATGGTCGGGCACAAGCTGGGCGAGTTCGCGCCCACCCGCACCTTCCGTGCGCATTCGGGGACAAAGGCGGAGCGCTGAGCATGGCGGAGGGGAAGAAGCAAGAGCCCGAAGCGCCGGTGGTGCGCGCGAGCGCGCGCTACATGCGGGTTGCGCCGCGCAAGGCGCGCCTGGTGGCCGACCAGGTGCGGGGCCTCAGGGTGCCCGAGGCGCGCACCCTGCTCGACTTTTCGGCCCGGGGCCCGGCGCGCGACATCGGCAAGCTGATCGCTTCCGCCGCGGCCAACGCGGAGAACAATCACGAGCTGGTGGCCGATGACATGCGGATTGCCGAGATCCACGTCGACGAGGGCCCGACGCTGAAGCGCTGGCGAGCTCGCGCCCGCGGCCGCGCGGCCAGGATCGAGAAGCGAACGAGCCACGTGAGCGTCGCGCTCACACCGGCGGAGTAGCCGCGGAGGGGACCATGGGCCAGAAGATCCATCCCGAGGGTTTCAGGGTCGGCTACATCCACGACTGGAAGTCGACCTGGTTCAACGAGCGCGAGTTCGCCGACTACCTGTACGAGGACATCACGATCCGCGAGCACATCCAGCGCAAGCTCTCGCATGCCGGGCTCTCCGACATCAGGATCGTCAAGCAGCGCGGGGAGGTGACGGTCGACATCCACACCGCCCGCCCCGGGATCGTGATCGGCAAGTCCGGATCCGAGGTCGACGCTCTGCGCCGCGACCTTCACAAGCTTCTGAGCAAGCCCGTGAAGGTCAACATCCGCGAGATCAAGCGCCCCGAGCTGGATGCGAAGCTGGTCGCCCAGTCGATTGCCGAGCAGCTCCAGAACCGGGTCGCGTTCCGGCGCGCGATGAAGCGCGCCCTGACCTCCGCGATGCGCTCCGGCGCCAAGGGCGTCAAGGTCCAGGTCTCCGGCAGGCTGGGCGGCGCCGAGATGGCCCGCACCGAGGGCTATTCCGACGGCCGCGTTCCGCTTCACACGCTGCGGGCTGACATCGACTACGGGTTCGTCGAGGCCCGCACCACCACCGGGCGGATCGGAGTCAAGTGCTGGATCAACAAGGGCGAGGTGATGCCCGAGGGCTACGGCCCCAGCTCCGCAGAGGAGGGCTCGGAGACGCTGACGCCGCGCTCCGCACGCCAGCGCCCGGGCCGTCCGGAGCGCCGCCCGCGACCCCCGGCACCCGCCGGGCGGCCGGCTCCCGCCCGATCCCAGGCGCCCACCCCGGCCGCGCCGGCGCAGTCCAAGCCCGCCCCGGCCGCTGCGCCGCGTCCAAGCCCGCTCCAGCCGAAGGCGGACCGGGCTCAGGGTGGCAGCGGCTGAAGGTGGCGTCGCTGGGACTAGCGACGAAGTCGCGGTGCAAACGGCTGAACCTGCCGCCCCGTCAGCGCCCGAACCCGCCGCAACCGTAGGCGAAGCCGGAGCGAGGCGAGGCTTCCGGCGGAGTGGTTCCCGAGCAGCCGGCGGATGATGGATCCGCTGAAGGTGGATCGGCTGAAGCTGGAGCGGCCCAAGGTGAGAGCCAGGCGCCTGAAGGTGGACCGGCCGGGGCTAGCGACGAAGTCGCGGAAGCTACGGCTGAACCTGCCGCCCCGCCGGCGCCCGAACCCGCCCAGGGAGCCGAAGGCGACCGGTCGTCCGGCGAAGCCGGACGCGAAGCCGAAGGCGAGGCTTCCGGCGGAGTGGTTCCGGATGCCAAGTTGGACGAGGAGCCGGCGGAGTGATTCCCCAATGCTGATGCCGAAGCGCGTCAAGCACCGCAAGGTCCAGCGTGGGCGAATGCGCGGCTACTCCAAGGGGGGCCATCAGGTGGCCTTCGGCGAATACGGCCTGAAGGCGATCGAGCGTGGTTGGATCACCAATCGCCAGATCGAGGCGGCACGCGTCGCCATGACCCGGAAGATCAAGCGCGGCGGCAAGGTGTGGATCAACGTCTTCCCGGACAAGCCGTACACGAAGAAGCCGGCCGAGACGCGAATGGGATCCGGCAAGGGCAACCCCGAGGGCTGGGTCGCGGTCGTCAAGCCCGGGCGGGTGATGTTCGAGCTGGCCGGCGTGCCCGAGGACCTGGCGCGCGACGCGATCCGGCTCGCCGGCCACAAGTTGCCCATCAAGACGAAGTTCGTGAAGCGAGAAGGGGTCGCGGAGTGAAGGGGTCGGACGTTCACGCCCTCAGCGACCATGACCTCGTGGAGCGGCTCAAGGAGGCACGCCAGGAAGCGTTCAACCTGCGCTTTCGCCAGGCGACCGGCGAGCTCGAAAACACGGCGGGCCTGCCGGGGGCCCGCCGCGACGTCGCTCGCCTGCTGACCGTCGCGCGCCAGCGCGGCATCGACCTTCGGAAGGAGCTCAGGCGCTGATGGCCGAGGAAGAGAAGAACCAGGCCGGAGGAGGCCGAGGCTGGCGACGAAGTCGCGGAGGACGCGGCTGAGGCCTGCCGCCCCGTCGAGCCCGAACCGCGGCCGAGGAGGCGAAGCCGAGGCTCCGGCGGAGAGGTCGCGGAAGAGGCGGCTGACCCTGCCGCCCCGCCGGAGCCCGAACCCGCCGCGAAGGCGCCGGCAGGCGAAGCCGAGCCGAAGGCGGCTGGCGGAGTGGAGCCGAGGCTTCCGGCGGAGTGGTTCTCGACCCGAAATCCAAGCGCAGGCTGGAGCGCTCGCGCGCCTCTGGCCCGCCCGGTCCCCCCCGGAGCGCCGAGGAGCGAGCGACCGAGCGCGCCGAGAAGCACCGCGCATCCGGGGAGCGCCGCCGCCGTTACCGGGCCGCACGAAAGCGTAAGCGCGGCGAGCCCGGCACCGGGACTCCTCCGGCTCCTCGTGAGCCGGGCCCGAAGAAGGTTCGCCAGGGCATCGTGGTCTCCGCCGGAGGCGACAAGACGATCACGGTGGAGATCGCCGTCGTCAGGCGCCACCGGACCTACGAGAAGGTGGTCCGCCGGACGAGCAGGCTTCACGCGCACGACGAGGCCAATCAGGCGCAGGAGGGCGACGTCGTTCGGGTCGTCGAGTCGCGGCCCCTGTCGCGCACGAAGCGCTGGCGGCTCCTCGAGATCCTGGAGAAGGCCAGGTGAACGTGATCCAGCAGGAGACCAGGCTCCGGGTGGCGGACAACTCGGGCGCTCGCGAGATCCTGTGCATCCGGGTCAAGGGTGGGCACCACCGGCGCTACGCCAGCGTGGGCGACGTGATCACCGCGACCGTCAAGCAGGCGGCGCCCCACGGCGGCGTACGCAAGGGGGAGGTCGTGCAGGCGGTCGTCGTGCGCACCAAGAAGCAGCTGGGGCGGTCCGACGGCACCTACATCGCCTTCGATGAGAACGCCGCGGTGCTGATCGACCCCCAAAGCAACCCGCGCGGCACCCGGATCTTCGGCCCGGTGGCCCGAGAGCTGCGGGAGCGGAACTTCATGAAGATCGTCTCCCTCGCACCAGAGGTGTTGTGACCATGCCCAAGGCCATGAGGATCCGCAAGGACGACACCGTGGTGGTCACCGGCGGCAAGGACCGCGGCAAGACCGGCCGCGTGCTGCGCACCGATCCCCAGAAGCGGCGCGTCTACGTCGAGGGGCTGAACATCGTCAAGCGCCATCAGCGCCCGCGCTCGGTGAAGGACACCCAGAAGGGCGCCCAGACCGGCGGCATCATCGAGAAGGAAGGGCCGATCCACGTCTCCAACGTGATGCTGCTCGACCCGACCGACAACAAGCCGACCCGCGTCGGCGTGCGCGGCAAACAGGACGGCAAGCGCGAGCGCTACGCGAAGCGCACCGGCAAGGCGATCGAGGCGCAGAGGTAGCGCGATGGAAGCGACCGCCACAGAAGCGCAGCGTGCGGCCCCGCCGCCCCGGCTGCGAGAGCGATTCGAGGCCGAGGTCGTGGAACGGCTGACAGCGAGGTTTGGCTACGACAATCGGATGCAGGTCCCGCGCCTCGAGAAGGTGACCGTGAACATGGGCGTCGGCGAGGCGAAGCAGACCAGCTCCGTGCTCGAGGCGGCGACCGAGCAGCTCGCCGTGATCTCCGGACAGCGCCCGAACGTGCGGCGGGCCCGCAAGTCCATCGCCAACTTCAAGGTCCGTGCCGGGATGCCGGTTGGCGTTGCCGTGACCCTGCGAGGGGCGAGGATGTGGGAGTTCGTCGACCGGCTGGTCACGATCGCGATACCTCGGATCCGCGACTTCCGCGGGCTCAACCCACGCTCCTTCGACGGCCGTGGCAACTACTCGCTGGGCATCCGCGAGCAGCTGATCTTCCCGGAGATCGACTACGACTCGATCGACGAAGTGCGGGGGCTGGACGTGACGGTCACGACCAGCGCCGCGAGCGACGAGGAGGCCTTCGAGCTGCTGCTGGCCCTCGGCTTCCCCTTCTCGGCGGAGGGCCGGCCGGGCGAAGTCGATCATGAGGCGGAGGAGGAGGAGCGGCGCAGGGAGGAGGCCCGCCAGCGCGCAGAGGCCGAGGCGGCTGCTCTGGAGCAGCTCAAGGAGGAGAATCCCGAGGCCTACGCCAAGCGAGTCAGGCCCGAGGAGGGCGAAGAGGGCGAGAGGGCGCCGAGGGCGCCGAGGGCGACCGGTCGTCCGGCGAAGCCGGACGCGCAGACGAGACCGAGAAGGAGGTGTCGGAGGACTAGCTCGATCGACGATCGACGATCGACCAGCGACGAACAATGGCCAAGACCTCACAGACAGTCAAACAGCGACGCAAGCCCAAGTACAGCTCGCGGGCCTACAACCGATGCCGCCGTTGCGGGCGGTCGCGTGCCTACTACCGCAAGTTCGGCATCTGCCGCCTATGCCTGCGGGAGCTCGCACATCAGGGGTACATCCCCGGAATGACGAAGTCGAGCTGGTGATCGGGCCGGGCAGACGATGGCGGTGACCGACCCGATATCCGACTACCTGACTCGCGTCCGCAACGCGCTCGCCGCGCAGCACGCTGAGGTCGAGGTTCCCGCGTCGCGCCTCAAGAAGGAGATGACCAGGATCCTTGCCGAGCAGGGCTACATCACCGAGTACGTGGTCGAGCCGACCCCGGTGGGCGAGGCGATCCGGATCAAGCTCAAGTACACCGGTGGGCGGGGGTCGGTGATCGCCGGGCTGAAGCGTGTCTCCCGCCCGGGCCGGCGTCGCTACGTCACCCATGAGGAGATTCCGCGCGTGCTGGGCGGGATGGGCACGGCGATTCTCTCGACGTCGGTTGGCGTGATGACCGGCCACGAGGCGAGGCAGCGCGGCGTGGGCGGCGAGGTCGTCGCCTACGTATGGTGAACAGCTCCCGGCCTGCTCGTCGCTTGAGCAGCGGGCAACTGGCGAAGAATCCATGAGCCGCATCGGAAGAAAACCCATACCGATCCCGGACGGAGTAGCCGTCGAAGTCAAGCCCGGCCTGGTTTCGGTCAAGGGGCCGAAGGGGGAGCTGATTCAACCCGTGAGCCCGGAGATGGGAATCACCCGCGGAGAAGGCTCCGCCGCGGACGGGACCGACGGGGGCGAGGACGTTGCCGGCGCGCTGATCGTCAAGCGGCCGAGCGATCGCGGTGAGCACCGCGCCTTGCACGGTCTGACACGCAGCCTGATCGCGAACATGGTCCAGGGAGTCACGGAAGGGTTCGAGAAGCGGCTCGAAATCCACGGAGTCGGGTATCGCGCGCGCCTTCAGGGCAAGGCGCTCGAGTTGAGCGTGGGCTACTCGCACCCGGTTTCGCTGCCTGCTCCCGAGGGCATCGAGTTCGAGGTCCCCATTCCAACCCAGGTCGTGGTCCGGGGGATCGACAAGCAGCTGGTCGGCGAGGTCGCCGCGCGCATCCGCCGCGCTCGACCGCCCGAGCCGTACAAGGGGAAGGGAATCCGTTACGTGGGCGAGCACGTGCGCCGCAAGGTGGGGAAGCGGGCGTAATCGCAGCCGTGGCCGTCCTCACGAAACCGCAGAGGAGACTGCGCCGCCGCCGGCGCGTTCGCGCCAAGGTGCGGGGCACCGCCGAGCGACCGCGCCTGTCGGTGTTCCGCTCCAACCGCGGGGTGTTCGCTCAGCTCATCGACGACGACGCGGCACAGACCCTGGTCGCGGTGGCCTGGACCGAGCCAGAGCTGCGCAAGCTGGAGTCGATGGAGCAGGCGAAGCGGGCCGGGGCCCTGCTCGCCGAGCGCGCGAAGCAGGCGGGCCTCGGGACCTGCGTCTTCGACCGCGGCGGCTACCGTTACCACGGTCGCGTCAGGGCCCTCGCGGAGGGCGCGCGCGAGGGTGGGCTGAGTTTCTAACCCGCTACCTTGCTGATCCCCGCATGAACCACGAGATCGAGACAGTCAGCCCGCAGGGCCTGGACCTCCAGGAGCGGGTGATCGAGATCAATCGCGTTGCCAAGGTCGTCAAAGGCGGCCGGCGCTTCTCGTTCACCGCCCTGGTCGCGGTCGGCGACGAGGGCTCGGTGGTCGGCATCGGCTACGGAAAGGCGCGAGAGGTGCCGCTGGCGATCCAGAAAGCGGTCGAGAACGCGCGCAAGAGCCTCATTCGCGTGCCCATGTACGGGCAGACGATCCCGCACCGGATCATCGGGCGGTTCGGCGCCGGACACGTCGTACTGCGTCCAGCGAGCCCCGGCACCGGGGTGATCGCAGGCGGCGGCGTGCGCGCCGTGCTCGAGCTGGCGGGCATCCGCGACGTGCTCACGAAAAGCATCGGCACGCAGAACCCGATCAACCTCGTCAAGGCCACGATGGAGGGGTTGATGGGCCTACGCCGCCCGGAGCAGGTCGCGAAGCTCCGTGGCCTGAGCGTCAACCAGGTCCTCGGCATCCAGAAGAACGGCGAGAAGGCCAAGCAGGCCGATGGTGGAGCGGCCGAAGCTGGGGCGACTGAAGGTGGAGTGGCCGAAGCTGGGGCGGCTCAAGGTGGAGTGGTTGGGGCTAGGGACGAAGTCCCGGAAGCTACGGCTGAACCTGCCGCCCCGCTCGCGCCCGAACCCGCCGGAAACGGAGGCGAAGCCGAGGCTTCCGGCGGAGTGATTCCCGAGGAGGCTGCGGAGTGATGCCGGAGGCTTCCGGCGGAGTAGTGTGATGCTCCTCATCAAGCAGACCCGCTCGGCCAACGGCGCCAGCCCAAGGCAACGCGACACGCTCCGCTCGCTCCGGCTCGGCCGGATCGGCCGGGAGTCCAAGCGCGCCGACAGCCCCGAGCTGCGCGGCATGCTGAGGGTCGTCGGCCACATGGTGGAAGTTCAAGACGAGGCCGGTTCCCGATGACCAGTCGCCTGGCCCCTGAGGAGATCGGGCTGCATTCGCTGCGTCCGAAGGCGGGCTCACGCCGTCCTCGAAAGCGGGTTGGCCGCGGCGCCGGATCGGGCCTCGGCAAGACCTCGGGCCGTGGCCACAAGGGCGCCGGCGCCCGCTCCGGCAACAAGCGCAAGCCCGGCTACGAGGGCGGGCAGAACCCGATCCACATGCGGACCCGGAAGCTGCGCGGTCCGCGTCGCAAGATGTCGATGCCCTTCGAGCAGTTCCGGACCCACACTCAGCCGGTCAACGTCGCCGATCTCGAGGCCCGCTTCGCCACCGGCGACGAGGTGACGCCCGACAGCCTGCGGGCCGCGGGGCTGGCCAAGCGCCGTCATCCGGTGAAGGTGCTGGGGCGAGGCGAGCTGACCAAGAAGCTCACGGTCCGCGCCCACGCCTTCAGCGCTACTGCGAGGGAGAAGATCGAGAAGGCCGGCGGGACCGTCGAAATCGTGGCCGCTGGCAGCGGAGGCGAAGCCGAGCAGCCGGCAGAGTAATTCTGATGCTTCAGACGATGGCAAACGCCTTCAAGGTGGCCGAGATTCGCAAGAAGCTCGCCTTCACCGCCGCCATGCTGCTGCTCTACCGGCTCGGCGCCTACATCCCGGCTCCCGGGATCGACATCAACACGCTCAAGGAGATCGAGGACAACTTCTCCGGCAACTCGATTCTCGGCTTTCTCAACCTGTTCAGCGGCGGCAGCCTCTCCAGGTTGTCGCTGTTCGCGCTGGGGATCATGCCCTACATCACGGCCTCGATCATCCTCCAGCTCCTGACCGTGGTGGTGCCCACTCTCGAGCGGCTTCAGAAGGAGGGCGAGGTCGGCCAGCAGAAGATCACCCAGTACACGCGCTACCTCACGGTCGCCCTCGCCTTCGCCCAGTCGCTGGGCTACGTGTTCCTGTTCGAGTCGTTCCAGAACCAGGCAGGAACCAGCGTCGTCGGCACGCTCACCTTCCCGAAGGTGTTCCTGATCGTGATCGCCCTGACCGCCGGCTGCACGCTGTTGATGTGGATGGGAGAGCTGATCACCCAGCGCGGGGTCGGGAACGGGATCTCGCTGATGATCTTCGCCTCGATCGTGGCCTCGCTTCCCACCGGGATCCAAGCCTGGTGGACCAACCCGGACCAGGTCTTCATCGTGATGATGCCGTTCATCGCCTTGGCCGTGATCGTCGGGATCGTCTTCGTCCAAGAGGGCCAGCGCCGCATCCCTGTCCAGTACGCGAAGCGAGTCGTGGGCCGGCGGATGACCACCGGTGGCTCGACCTATCTGCCGCTGCGGGTCAACATGGCCGGTGTCATCCCGGTGATCTTCGCGGCCTCGATCATGGCCTTCCCGCCGACCATCGGACAGCTGATCAACACCCCCGCGGCGCTCGACTTCGCCGCCTTCTTCAGCCCCGACGGCTGGGCGTACGTCGCCGGCGAGGTCTTCTTCATCATCATTTTCACCTACTTCTACACCGCGGTCACCTTCAACCCGGTGGACCAGGCGGACAACCTGAAGAAGTACGGAGGCTTCATCCCCGGGGTGAGGCCGGGACGACCTACCGCCGAATACCTGGACCGCATCCTGTCCAGGCTCACCTTCCCAGGAGCCCTGTATCTGGGCGCGGTCGCCGCGCTGCCGACCATCCTGATCAGCCAGACGTCGGCGAACTTCTTCTTCGGCGGCACGTCCATC
This sequence comes from uncultured Actinomycetes bacterium, assembly GCA_963824865.1. GTDB lineage: Bacteria > Actinomycetota > Thermoleophilia > Solirubrobacterales > 70-9 > AC-56. Next base: position 86,511 of record CAWGQQ010000009.1, read on the forward strand.
CTGATCACGGTCGGCGTGGCCCTCGACACGGTCAAGCAGCTAGAAGCCCAGCTCATGATGCGCAACTACGAAGGTTTCTTGAAATGACCATCGCGGGCGCTGCAAACCTTCGCCTGCCGTCGTCCTCGGGTGATCGTCTCGCTCACGTACGTTTTCAGTACGCTCGCTTCGCCGATCACCCTGCGTCCTAGGCAGACTCGGTTTTCGCGCCCGTTCGCCCCCACAATCGCCGGCTTCACGCATGTCTGAGTTGAACCTCGTCCTACTAGGTCCGCCCGGGTCCGGCAAGGGGACGCAGGGCGAGCGGTTGCAGGAGGACTTCCGGCTCCCGTACTACGCAACCGGCGACATCCTCCGCGCCGCGGTTCGCGACGGCACCCAGCTCGGCGCGGCGGCGAGGGAGTACATGGATCGGGGCGACCTGGTGCCGGACGAGGTGATGGTGGGGCTGATTGCCGAGCGCGTTGCCCGTGCCGAGGCTGCCGACGGCTTCATCCTCGACGGCTTTCCACGCACGATCGCCCAAACCGAGGCGCTGGAATCGAAGATGGAGGAGCTGGGCCGGGAGCTGACGGCCGCCGTCCTGATCGAGGTCTCGGACGACGAGGTCGTTCGCCGCCTGGGAGGTCGCCGCACGTGCGTTAAGGAGGGGCACATCTTCCACCTCGAGTTCGATCCCCCCAAGAACGAGGGCATCTGCGACATGTGCGGCGCCCGTCTCGAGGTCCGGGATGACGACAAGCCCGAGGTCGTTCGCCACCGCGTCGAGGAGTACCACTCGAAGACGGAGCCGCTGGTGGCCCATTTCGAGGGCATGGGGTTGCTGCGGCGGGTCGACGGCTCGCTGGAGCCGGATGAGGTCAGCGACCGGATTAGGGCCCTGCTCGCCACCCTGCGAATGGAGGAAGAGCTCTAGTGGACCCGATCGCCCGTTGATAGTCAGGAAGACCGAGGAGCAGATCGAGCTGATGGCCGCGGCGGGCGCGATCCAGGCCCGCTGCCTGCGCATGCTGCACTCGAAGTGCCATCCCGGCATCACCACCGCGGAGCTCGACGAGGCAGCCCAACGCTTCATCGCTTCGCAGGGTGCCGAGGCGTCCTTCAAGGGCTACCGTGGCTTCCCCGGCTCGATCTGCACCTCGCCGAACTCGATGGTCGTCCACGGGATCCCGGGCGCCTACGAGCTGAAGCGCGGAGACGTCATCTCTCTCGACGTGGGGGTGACCAAGGGCGGCTGGGTGGCCGACGCTGCGATCACCGTTCCAGTGGGACCGGTCAACCCGGAGGCGCGCAGGTTGCTCGACGCGACCAGGGGGGCGCTGCTCGCCGGCGCCGAGCAGGTGCGGCCCCACAACCGGCTCGGCGACGTCTCCGCTGCCATCCAGCAACAGGTGGAGCAGGAGGGCTTCTCAATCATCCGCTCCCTGGTCGGCCACGGAATCGGCCGTGACATGCACGAGGATCCCCAGATCCCCAACTACGGAGACCCCGGCAGGGGCCCGGAGCTCGAGCCGGGCATGGTGCTGGCGATCGAGCCGATGGTCAACGCCGGCAGCCCCGAGGTCCGCGTTGGCGAGGACAACTGGGCGGTTTACTCGGCCGACGGCTCGCTGGCCGCCCACTTCGAGTTCACGGTCGCCGTCACCGCAGGACGGCCCCCGCGTCCTCACGCCCTGGCACGAGGAGTAAGGCATCTGACACCCCCCGTTGCCGAGCCCGAGGCAGGACATGCAGGCGGGACCAAGAAACAGGTCGCCGTCGGACCCCTCGCACGGCCCGCACGCGAACCTGGCTAAAAGCGCCGGAAGGTCATAGATCAGACCGCTCAGAGTCCCGCGCGGGGGTTGTGCCGCTCATGTTTTTCCTCAAGACAGCCGACAGACCGCCCAAGAGACTTCGCACTACACACCAGGGGTATTGATGGAAGTTAGGAACACCAAGGGGGAAGGGGCCACCCTGCCTGCCTCCGCGAGACGGAGGCCGGGGCTGGCGCCGATCGTCGCCGTCCTGGTGCTGGCCATGAGCGGGACCGCCGGGGCGCTGACGGGCAGGAACACCGTCCGCTCCGACGACATCAAGAACGGCCACGTGAGGTCCGATGACATCAGGGATGCCACGATCCGCACCGCGGACCTCGCCAACGGGGCGGTGACCTCCGCGAAGATCGCCAACGGCGGCGTCAGCTCCGCCGACATCGCCACAGGCGGCGTCGCCTCCACCGACATCCTCAACGGCTCGGTCGCCTCAACCGACATCGCGAACGGAGGCGTTACGAGCGCCGACATCCTCGACGACTCGATCACCGCGGCCGACATCACGAATGGCAGCTTCACCGGCGCGGACATCCAGGACAGCTCGCTTGCCGCGGCCGATCTGGGCGCGGGCTCCGTCACCGCCAGCGAGATCGCGGCCGGCGCCGTCGGTTCGAGCGAAGTCGGCACCGGCGCCGTGGGCTCGGACGAGATCGCCGACGGCGCGGTCGGCTCCGCCGACATCCTCAATGACTCGATCACCGCGGCCGACATCGCCGACGGCAGCTTCACCGGCGCCGACATCCTCGACGACTCGATCACCGCGGCCGACATCGCCGACGGCAGCTTCACCGGCGCGGACATCACCGACGGCTCGCTCTCCTCAGACGATCTGGGCGCCGACTCCGTCGCCGCCAGCGAGATCGCCGCCGACTCGGTTGGCTCCAGCGAGATCGGGGCCGACTCGGTTGGCTCCAGCGAGATCGGGGCCGACTCGGTTGGCTCCAGCGAGATCGGGGCCGATGCCGTGGGCTCTGGCGAGATCGCCGACGGCGCGGTCGGCTCCGCCGACATCCTCAATGACTCGATCACCGCGGCCGACATCGCCGACGGCAGCTTCACCGGCGCCGACATCCTCGACGGCTCGCTCTCCTCAGACGATCTGGGCGCCGACTCCGTCGCCGCCAGCGAGATCGCCGCCGACTCGGTTGGCTCCAGCGAGATCGGGGCCGACTCGGTTGGCTCCAGCGAGATCGGGGCCGACGCCGTGGGCTCTGGCGAGATCGCCGACGGCGCGGTCGGCTCCGCCGACATCCTCAATGACTCGATCACCGCAGCCGACATCGCCGACGGCAGCTTCACGCGGCGCCGACATCCTCGACGACTCGATCACCACGGCCGACATCGCGGACGGCAGCTTCACCGGCGCCGACATTCTGGACGACTCAATCGGTTCGGCCGACATCCTCGACGACTCGATCACCGCGGCCGACATCGCCGACGGCAGCTTCACCGGCGCCGACATCACTCGACGGCTCGCTTTCCGCAGCCGATCTCGGCGCCGATTCGGTTGGCGCCTCGGAGCTGGCCGACGACTCGGTCGACGCCGCGGCGATTGAATTGGACGCCGTCGGCTCGGATGAGATCGGGACTGGCGCCGTCGGATCGACCGAGCTGGGTACGGATGCGGCCGGCTCAGACGAGATCGCGGCCGGCGCCGTCGGCACCTCAGAGGTGGCCGACAACACGCTGACCGCGACCGATCTGGCCGCCGACTCGGTTGGCGCCTCGGAGCTCGCGACCGACTCGGTCGACGCCGCGGCGATTCAGCTGGACGCCGTCGGCGCGAGTGAGATCGCCGCGGGTGCCGTCACCACTACGGAAGTTCTGGACGACACCCTCGCTGCGGCTGACCTTGCGGTCAACTCGGTCGCCGCCTCCGAGCTCGCCGATAACTCCGTCGACGCGGGGGCGATTCAGACCGACGCGGTCAACACCCCCGACATCGCCGCCAACGCGGTCGGCTCCAGCGAGATCGGCACCGACGCCGTGGGCTCGGACGAGATCGTGGCCGGCGCAGTCGGCACGGCAGAGGTCGCCGACAACACGCTGACGGCAACCGATCTGGCCGCCGACTCGGTCGGCTCCAGCGAGATCGGCACCTCGGCGGTGGACGCTGACGAGATCGCGGCCGGCGCCGTCGGTTCGAGCGAGATCGGCACGGACGCCGTGGGCTCGGACGAGATCGCCGCCGACGCTGTCGGCACCTCAGAGGTCGCCGACGAGTCGCTGACGGCGACCGATCTCGCCACCGACGCCGTCGGCTCGGACGAGATTGCGCTCGACGCCGTCGGCTCAGGCGAGATTGGCGCCGGCGCCGTCGGCACCTCAGAGGTCGCCGACAACACGCTGACGGCGACCGATCTCGCCCTCGACTCGGTGGGCGCCTCCGAGCTCGCCGACGACTCGGTCGACGCCGCGGCGATTCAAACGGACGCCGTCGGCTCAGGCGAGATTGGCGCCGACGCCGTCGGCACCTCAGAGATCGCGGACGACACGGTTACGTCGGCCGACATTCTCGACGAGACGATCGCCAGCGCCGACATCCTCGACGAGTCGATCACCGCGGCCGACATCGCAGATGGCAGCTTCAGCGGGGCCGACATCCTCGACGGCTCGCTTTCCGCAGCCGATCTTGGCGCCGATTCGGTTGGCGCCTCGGAGCTCGCGGACGACTCCGTTGACGCCGCGGCGATTCAAACGGACGCCGTCGCCTCGGCAGAGATCGCCGACGACACGGTTACGTCGGCCGACATTCTCGACGAGACGATCGACAGCGTCGACATCCTCGATGACTCGATCACCGCGGCCGACATCGCGGACGGCAGCTTCACCGGCGCGGACATCACCGACGGCTCGCTTTCCGCAGCCGATCTCGGCATCGACTCGGTTGGCGCCTCCGAGCTCGCGGACGACTCGGTCGACGCCGCGGCGATTCAGCTGGACGCCGTCGGCGCGAGTGAGATCGGCGCGGGTGCCGTCGGCTCGAGCGAGCTCGGCACCGATGCGGCCGGCTCAGACGAGATTGCCGCCGGCGCCGTCGGCTCGAGTGAGCTCGGCACCGATGCGGCCGGCTCAGACGAGATCGCCGCGAGCGCGGTCGGCACCTCAGAGGTGGCCGACAACACCCTGGCGGCGGCCGATCTCGCCCTCAACTCCGTTGGTGCCTCCGAGCTCGCGGACGACGCGGTCGACGCCGCGGCCATCGGGACCGACGCGGTCGCCTCGGATGAGATCGCCGACAACAGTGTTACCTCTACCGACATCCTCGACGCGACGATCGCCGCTGCGGACATCGGCACCAGCGCGGTCGACAACGACGAGATCGCCACCGACGCCGTCGGCGCGGGCGAGATCGGCACCGGCGCCGTCGGCACCTCAGAGGTCGCCGACAACACCCTGACGGCGACCGATCTTGCGGCCAACTCGGTGGCCGCCTCCGAGCTCGCGGACGACGCGGTCGACACCGGCGCGATCCAGGCGGACGCGGTGACCAGCGCCAAGGTCGCCACCGGCACACTCGACGCCACCGACCTCGCCGCCGACTCGGTGGCCGCCTCCGAGCTCGCCGACAACGCGGTGGACAGCGCCGCGATCGCCGCCGACACGATCGTCGCGGGGGACATCGCCGCCGATGCGGTCGCCTCCTCCGAGCTCGCGGACAACGCGGTCGACACCGCCGCGATCGCGGCGGACGCGGTGACCTCGGCGAAGATCCCCGCCGGCGGGATCGCCGCGTCGGACATCCGCCCGAGCGGTCTCTCGTCCACGGTCTCGATCAACCCGCCGAGCGTCTCGACGAACGCGCTGCACGGTCGTCAACACCGCCGTCGCGTCGATCGCCTCCGGGGACATCGTGGTCTTGAACGTCTCGCAGTCGCTGGAGTACGGTCTCGTGGCCGCAGGCGGCCGTCCAGGACACGGCCGGGCAGCTTCGGGTCCGCTTCTGCAACATGACGGGTCTCGTCGCATCGACGGCTCGTCGCGCACCTACAACTACCTCGTCATCCGCTAGGCGAGCGGATCCGTCCCCGGTCCGGACTAGGGTGTAGCCGCGATGATGAGTCTGAGCCGCGTTTTCGTTCTGGCACTCGGCGCGCTGGCCGTCGGTTTGGTCGCCTTCTTCGGCGCCCGGTCGATCGGCGGCGACGACGGTGGCGGCACCGTCAAGGCCGCCGACAAGGGCTTCACGCTCGAGTACCCGGAAACGTGGAAGTCGATCTCCGAGGAAGACCTGGCGCTGTTCCCCGGCTCGCCCCAGCTGGTGCTGGAGCGCGAGGGGAACTCGGGGCTGTTCGTGGTCCGCAGCGAGAAGAAGGCCGCCCCGACCAAGGCCAGCTTCGGCGACGAGCTCGACAAGGAGATCAGCAATCGGGTGCCGGACTACGAAGCGGGCACCGTGAGGACGATCGAAACGGCCGCCGGCCCGGCCTTCTACTTCTCCTACGCGCGCACCGACGCGGGCACGGCCAACAGCATCGTCGTGGTCCCCGACGGCAGCTCGAGCTTCGTGCTCGAGAGCGCCTCGGCGGCCAAGGACCGTGACGCGGCCAAGGACGTTGCCGCGATGATCAGCTCGTTCGACCTCTAGCCGGCGCGTCCACTACCAGCAGGCCGGCCGCCACGGGTGCCCTGCTACCATCTTCGATCGGCCATGGGGCCGTTTCTTTGTGCCCGTGGGCCCGATTCATGGGGCCCGTGGGCCTTCTCCGGAAAGTGATTGGATACGACCCAGCGAAGGGGCGATGAAGGTTCGAGCGTCCGTAAAGCCGATGTGCGAGCGCTGCCGGGTGATCCGGAGGCGCGGCGTCGTCCTGGTCATCTGCTCGAACCCGCGCCACAAGCAGCGGCAGGGTTGAGCGGCAGGATTGAGTTTGGAGCGTTGATTTGGCACGGATCGCTGGCGTAAACATCCCGCTCAACAAGCGCATCGAGGTGGGCCTCACGTACGTCCACGGGATCGGCCCCTCGACCGCGAGCGCGATCGTCCGCAGTGCCCGCGTCGATCCGAACACCTACGTCAAGGATTTGACCGACGACGAGGTGTTGAAGCTTCGGGAGGCGGTCGAGTCGAGGGAGGTCGAGGGTGACCTGCGGCGCGAGCGCTCCCAGAACATCAAGCGGCTGTCCGAGATCGGCGCCTACCGCGGCCTCCGCCACCGGCGTGGGCTCCCGGTCCGGGGCCAGCGCACGAAGACCAACGCGCGCAGCCGCAAGGGCCCGCGGCGGATGAGCGTCGCCGGCAAGCGCCGGGCGCCGGGGCCGAAGTAGGAGGGTCACGAGATGGCGCAACCGAAGAAGGCCGCACGCGGCAAGGGACGCTCCCGCCGGCGGGTGAAGAGGAACATCCCCTACGGGATCGCCCACATCAAGACGAGCTTCAACAACACGATCGTGACGATCACCGACACCGACGGCGCCGTCGTCTGCTGGGAGTCCGCCGGCTCGGCCGGCTTCAAGGGCTCGCGCAAGTCGACCCCATTCGCCGCTCAGGTGACGGCCGACTCCGCCGCGCGCAAGGGGATGGAGCACGGGCTCGAGCGGGTGGAGGTCCACGCCAAGGGCGCGGGCTCCGGTCGCGACACGGCGATCCGGTCGCTCCAGGCGGCCGGGCTCCAGGTCACCACCGTCAAGGACGTCACGCCACAGGCCCACAACGGCTGCCGGCCCCGCAAGCGCCGCCGAGTCTGATGGCCCGAGATACCGGTCCACAGTGCAAGCAGTGCCGTCGTGAGGGGCAGAAGCTGTTCCTCAAGGGAGAGCGCTGCCTGACCGAGAAGTGCGGCGTCGAGCGCCGTTCCTACCCGCCGGGCGAGCACGGGCGGGGCCGCGTGCGCCAGTCCGAGTACAGGCAGCAGCTTCGCGAGAAGCAGAAGGCCCGGCGCTTCTACCAGCTGCTCGAAAAGCAGTTCCGCGGCTACTACCAGAAGGCCTCCCGCCAGCCGGGCGTCACCGGCGAGAACCTCCTGCGGCTGCTCGAGAGGAGGCTCGACAACGTGCTCGTGCGCCTCGGCTTTGCCGCCTCGCGGCGCCAGGCGCGCCAGCTGGTCGGCCACGGCCACTGGCTCGTCAACGGACGCCGCGTCGACATCCCCTCGTACCAGGTGCGCCCAGACGACGTGATCACGATCCGTGCCAGCTCCGCGGCAAGCGACGTGGTGCGCTCGGCCACCGAGCTCACCGCCGTCGTGCCGCCATGGCTCCAGGCGGATCACGACGCCCTGACCGCAAAGGTGCTCCGCCTGCCCGATCGCAGCGAGATCACGGCGCCGGTTCAGGAGCAGCTGATCGTCGAGCTCTACTCCAAGTAGCGCTCAACCCAACCGACAACCGACAAAGCCAGAGGAAGCGATGACCACCCTGCCCGAGTTCCAGATCCCGAAGATCTCCTCAGAGGAGGTCGCCGAAAACCGCGGCACCTTCACGATCGAGCCCCTCGACAAGGGCTTCGGCTATACGTTCGGCAACAGCCTGCGCCGGGTGCTGCTCTCCTCGCTGGGCGGCGCCGCGATCAAGAGCGTTCGGATCGAGGGCGTCGCACACGAGTTCTCGGACGTCTCCGGCGTGAAGGAGGACGTCACCGACATCGTCCTCAACCTCAAGGAAATAGTGATCCGCATGCACACGGACGCGGACGAGGTCGAGGCCCCACTGGTCGCGACTGGACCCGGCGACGTGAAGGCAAAGGACATCGACCTGCCCGCAGGGGTCGAGATCCTCAACCCGGACGTCCCGATCGCCACGCTCGAGAAGCGGACCAAGCTGGAGATGTATCTGACGATCGGCCGCGGCCGCGGCTACTCGCCCGCCGAGGAGAACAAGACCGAGGATCAGCCGCTCGGCGTGATCCCGATCGATTCGATCTTCTCGCCGATCCGCCGCACTTCCTACGCGGTGGACTCGGCGCGGGTTGGCCAGCGAACCGACTTCGACAAGCTGTCGCTGGAGATCGAGACCGATGGCTCGATGGAGCCGGCCTCGGCGCTTCGTGAGGCAGCGGAGATCCTGATCAAGAGCCTCGCGATCTTCACTGACGCCGACCGAGTCGAGGAGCTGACCAGCCGTGACGGCGCCGGGGTGGCCGAGGCCGGCTTCGCGCCGCTCCCGGCCGGCGACGGCGATGACCGTCTGATCGAGGAGCTGGAGATCGGCGTCCGGGCCTACAACTGCCTGAAGCGGGCCGGCATCCAGACAGTGGGTGACCTGATCCAGCGCTCCGAGTCGGAGCTGAACGCGATCCCCAACTTCGGCAAGCGCTCCACGGATGAGGTGATCGAGGCCCTCAACGCCCTCGACCTCTCGCTCAGAGGCGAGTAAGGCGGCAGCCGGAGACCACGATGCGCCACGGGAAGGCGAGGCACAAGCTCAGCCGAGACACGGCGCATCGCCGCTCGTTGCTGCGCAACCTGTGCCGCGAGGTGATCGACCACGAGCGGATCAAGACCAGCCAGGCGAAGGCCAAGGCTGTGAAGCCCGAGCTCGAGAAGCTGATCACGCTCGCCAAGCGCGGCGATCTGCACGCTCGCCGGCGCGCCCTCGCCGAGCTCGGCCAGGACAAGTTCATCGTCCACAAGCTGTTCGAGGAGATCGCGCCTCGCTACGCGCAGCGTCCCGGCGGCTATACGCGGATCGTCAAGCTCGGTCCCCGTCGCTCCGACTCCACCGAGATGGTCTTCCTCGAGCTCGTCTAAACACCGCCGGAAGGGGGCAGATCGCCACCCTTGGCGGCTTTGTTGCGTACGTCCGCAACAAAAACGCCAATCTCCCCCAATAGCCTCAGGGCATGGGAGTCGTTCGCCTCACGATCGCCTACGACGGGGCGCCGTTCGCCGGCTGGGCGGCGCAGCCGGGGCTGCGCACCGTGCAGGGCGAGCTCGACGCGGCGCTTCAGCGGATTCTCGGCGGGCCGGTGTCGCTGGTCGTCGCGGGACGCACGGACGCGGGCGTTCACGCCCGGGGGCAGGTGGCGAGCTTCGAGCTCGACGCCGCCCCGCCGGGCGAGCTGGCGCACCGCCTGAACGCCGTGCTGCCGCCGGAGATCTCCGTGATCGAGGCGGGCGCGGCACCCGCGGGGTTCGACGCCCGGCGCGACGCCCGCTCGCGAACCTACTGCTACCGGGTGCTGGCCTCGCCGGTGCGGCACCCGCTCGAGATCGGGCGCGCCCTGTGGTGGCCGCACCCAATTGAGCGCAAGGCGCTCGACCGATGCGCGGCGGCGCTGGTGGGCAGGCACGACTTCACGGCCTTCACCCCGACCCAGACCGAGCACGTTCGCTTCGAGCGCGAGGTGATCCGGTCCGAGTGGCGAGCGCAGAGGCTTGCCGATCCGTTCCCAGGCGAGCTGCTGGAGCTCTGGATCGAGGCGAATGCCTTCATGCGCCACATGGTCCGGGTCCTGGTGGGGACGATGCTCGAGGTGGCGAACGGCGGGCACAGCCCAGAGAACTTCGAGGAGCTGCTTCTCGGCGCCCCCCGCGAGCGCGCCGGCGAGACGGCGTCTCCGCACGGCCTGTACCTCGCATCGGTGAGCTACTGACCGTCAACGTCCTCGCGGCCGCCCAGCTCCACCTCGCCGAGGCTGGCCGGGCGGTTGGGCAGGTAGATCGAGGAGCCGGTGGCCAAGAGGACGGGCTTGCCCTCGGCGTTGGCCACGGTGGCGCGCGTGATGGCGATCGTGCGGCCCGCGTGGACCACCTCGGCGCGCGCCGTCAGCTCGCTGTCGCCGGGCGACACGGGGCGCAGGAAGTTCGCTTTCAGGTCGAGGCCGGCAAAGGCGAGCCCCGCGGGGACTGTCGTCTCGACCGCGATCAGCATCGCGAAGTCGGCGAGCATCGCGATCGCGCCGCCCTGGAGGCGGCCGGATGGGCTGGCGAGCCACTCGGTGCAGGGCATGACCAGCGTGGCCGTGCCCTCACCGATCTCGCGCGGCCCGAGCCCCGTCAGATGATGGATCGGGGGCGGCGGCAGCTCGCCGTCGAGCTGCCGCCGCACGATCTCGGCACCCGGGAGCTCGCTCCAGACCTTCTGCTCGATGATGCCGTTGGGGGGCGGCCGCAGATAGGGATCGGGTGTCTCGTGCTGGGGCGGCTCGATCGGCTCCAGGTCGGAGGGCGGGTCGGGTGCGGGGTCGAGTGGGGGGAAGATGGTCAGGCGGGAGGTGCCGTGGGCCAGAAGGCGCTCGCTTCCCTTTTCGATCACGAAGGCCTCCGACAGCCCCACGGAGCGACCGACGTGAATCGCCTGCCCGCTCGCCGTCAGCATTCCTCCAGGGCGCGCCGGACGCAGGAAGGACAGCGACAGCTCCGCGGTCGTGTACGGCGTGGCAGCCGGCAGCTCGGTTTCGATCGAGCAGCCGAAGGCGATGTCGGCAAGTAGCGCCAGGGCTCCTCCGGTGATCACCCCGTTCGATGCCGCCAGCCAGCCCGAGGCGGGCATTTCGGCGTCGGCCGTTCCAGACCCGAACCCGGTTGGCTGGGCGCCCGTGAGGTGGGAGAGCGGCGGCGGAGGCCAGAGCCCCCGTCGCCAGCCATCCAGGCGCTCGCGGCCGGGCAGCGCGATCAGGCGGCGGTCGGGATACGAGCCCCGAACCGGCTCCCGCCACACCGCGGTCGCATCGGACGTGCCCGGCTCCACGGCCTCACGGTATCCGAGGCGGCGCGCAGGGAGGCGCTCGACCAGCCGCCGCCGTAAGCCACGCGCTGTGGGCTCTGAGAAGCGGCCCTGGCCGTCCCTAGAATCGCAAGTAATGCGGGTCTTGCTCACGAACGACGACGGAATCGGCGCCGAGGGCCTTCACGCCCTGCGTCGCGCTCTGTCCGATCTCGACGGCGTCGAGACGCACGTGATCGTCCCGGACTCCAATCGCAGCGCCACCGCGCGCAGCATCACGACCCGCTCGCCCCTCTCCGTCGAGGAGGTGAGGCTCGACGACGGCGGGATCGCCTACGCGACCGACGGCACGCCGGTCGACTGCGTCCGCTTCGGCGACCTCGGCCTGGTCGGCGACCGGCCGGACCTGATCGTCTCCGGGATCAACCACGGCTCGAACCTGGGCGACGACATCACCTATTCGGGAACCGTCGCCGCCGCGCTGGAGGGGATCGTCTTGGGCATTCCGGCGATCGCGATCTCGCAGCAGTCGACCGCCCGCGAGATGAGCTTTCTCGCCGGTCGCAGCTTCGACTTCGCCATCTCGGCGCGCTTCGGGGCCCAGCTGGTCGGGCTCCTGGACGCCGAGCCGCTGCCTGCAGCCACGCTCCTGAACGTCAACTGCCCCTCCGGTGAGCCGCAGGGGATCGAGGTCACCCGGCTCGGAAAGCGGCTATACAACGACGAGCTGAAGCTGGTCGACGAGGACGGCGACGGGAGGCGCCGCTACCGGATCTACGGCTTCGAGCCTTCCTTCGAGGATGAGCCCGGCACCGATCTGGCCGCCGTCGCCCGGGGGCGGATCGCGATCACCCCGGTGCACTTCGACCTCACCGATCGCGAGGGCCTCGGCCGGCTGCGCGATTGGGATCTGGAGGGGATGCTCGAGGCCGCGATGACGGGCGCCAGGTGAGCGCCAAGAACCCGAGCAAGCGGGCGGAGGAGCTCCGCCGCCAGATCGCCGCCCACGACCATCGCTACTACGTCCTCGACGACCCCGAGATCGGCGATGACGAATACGACGCGCTGCTCGACGAGCTCCGGGCCCTCGAGGCGGAGCACCCCGAGCTTCGCAGCCCCGATTCGCCGACCCAGCGGGTCGGCGGCGAGCCGGTCGACAAGTTCGAGCCGGTTCGCCACCTCGAGCCGATGCTCTCGCTGGGCAACGCCCGCAGCGCGGAGGAGTTCCGGGCCTGGGAGGCGCGCCTGCACAACCGGCTCCGCCAGCTCGACATCAGGCCGGGGGAGCTGCGCTTCGTCTCCGAGCCGAAGATCGACGGGATCGCGATCTCGCTGCTCTACGAGGGCGGCGAGTTCGTCCGGGGCGCGACGCGCGGCAACGGCGTGATCGGCGAGGACGTGACCCAGAACCTGCGCACGATCAGGGCGATCCCGCTGCGGATCGACGCGGCGACCGGGCGAATCGAGGTCCGCGGCGAGATCTACTTCCCGCGCCGGGCGTTCGCTGAGCTCAACGAGCATCGCGCCTCGGCCGGGGAGCCCACGTTCGCCAACCCACGTAACGCGACCGCCGGCACGATCCGCCAACTCGACCCGGCGATCACCGCGTCGCGGCCGCTCTCGATCTGGTGCTACGGGATCGGTGGCCATGAGGGGATCGAGTTCGCCAGCCACTCGGAGGAGCTCGAGTGGCTGAGCGGACACGGGTTCAAGGTCAACGGCGAGGTCGAGGAGCACGACACGGCGGACGAGATCGTCGAGCGCTGCCGCTGGTGGGAGGAGCGCCGCGAGTCGCTCGACTACGAGATCGACGGAGTGGTGATCAAGGTCGACCAGCGCTCGCTGTGGCGTGAGCTCGGCGTCACCGGCCGCGAGCCGCGCTGGGCGGTGGCCTGGAAGTTCCCGCCGATCACCGCGACGACGAAGCTGAACCGGATCGTCTGGAACGTCGGGCGCACGGGTCGCCTGCTTCCGTTCGCCATGCTGGAACCGGTTCACGTGGGAGGGGTGACGGTCTCGACCGCCACCCTCCACAACGAGGAGGACCTGGCTCGCAAGGACGCCCGCGAGGGCGACGAGGTGGTGGTCACGCGGGCCGGCGACGTGATCCCGCAGGTGATCGCGCCGCTGATCCAGCGACGCAAGGGCAGGCGACTGCGAAAGCCGAAGCCCCCGGCGAAGTGCCCGAGGTGCGACACCCCGACCGTGAAGCCCGAGGACTCCGTGTGGACGATCTGTCCCAACCGCCGCGGCTGCCCGGGCCAGACCTTTCAACTCGTCAAGCACTTCCGAGGCGCCATGGACATCGAGGGCCTCGGCGAGAAGAACGCGATGCGCTTCCTGGAGGAGGGTCTGATCACGGACCCGGCGTCGATCTACGACCTCACCGCGGAGCGAATCGCCGAGCTCGATGGCTTCGGCGAGACCTCGGCCGGCGCGCTCATCCGCGAGATCGAGCGCTCGAAGGAGCGGCCGTTCGGGATCGTGCTCTACGCGTTGGGACTGCCCGGGATCGGCTACGTCAACGCCCAGGCGCTCGCGCAGCACTTCGGCTCGATCGACGCCCTGCTCGCGGCCGACGCCGAGCTGATCACGGAGGTGGACGGCATCGGGCCGATCCTCGCGGAGCAGCTTCGCGACGAGCTCTCCGACGAGGCGGTGCTCGAGCTGATCGCCCGCCTGCGCGAGCGGGGACTGCGCTTCGAGCTGTCCGCGGCCGAGCGCCGCGCCGAGGGCGGCCCGCTCGAGGGCAAGACGTTCGTGCTCACCGGAACCCTGCCGGCGCTGAGCCGCGAGGAGGCGACGTCGTTGATCCGGCGCGCCGGCGGCAAGGTGACGGGCTCGGTGTCGAAGAACACCGACTACGTGGTGGCCGGCGAGAGCCCCGGCTCGAAGCTGGCCAAGGCCGAGGAGCTCGGGATCACCGGTGCTGGACGAGAACGGGCCTCCGCAAGCTGGTTCCGGGCTAGCGACGAAGTCGCGGTAGCTGCGGATTGGGCCTGCCGGGTAAGGCTCGGTGCCCTCGACCCGCCGGAAACGTAGCCGCAGGCCCGCAGGCTTACCTGCGGTTTCGGCAGCTAGCGGTTCGTCAGCGCCGATACCGCGCGATCAGCGACGCCATCTTGTCCTGAGCGCGGTGCGCGGTGGCGATGTCGACCGAGTTCATCAGGATCGAGAAGGCGACCAGACCGTGCCCCGCCTGGCAGTAGCCCGAGAGGGTGCTGACGCCGATCAGGGTGCCGGTCTTGACTCGGCAGCGACCCTCCGCGGCGGTCCCGTTCATCCGATGGGCGACGGTTCCCTCGCGTCCGGCCACGGGCAGCGAATGGCGAAAGGCGCGGCGGTCCGCCTGGCGGTTCATCGCCGCCAGGAAACGCCCGACGTTGCGGGGCGAGGCGCGATTCGAGCGGGACAGCCCGGAGCCGTTCTCCATCCGCACCCGGCCTCCGAGCTTGCGCGCGAACCTCTCGGCCTTGCGCGCGCCCCGCGCCGTCGTGCCCTGCGCTCCGGAGCGAGCCGCGAGGCGCTTGAGGAGCATCTCGGCGAAGAAGTTGTTCGAGGGCTGGTTCGTTTCGGCGATCAGGTTCGCCATCCTGGGCGAGCGAACCTGGCCGAGTGGCTTGCGGCGAAGGGCGCTCCTGGGCAGGTTGGCGCGGCCCGTCCCCTGCTTGACGCGTACCCCCAGCCCTCGCAGCCGGCGCTTCAGCTTTTGTGCCGCGACCAGTTCCGGGTCGGAGGCGTAGTGGCCGCCAGCGAAGCCCGAGTTGTAGGAGAGGCCTGACAGCGGCGCGAGCTCTCCAGACGCATCGACCCCGCTGGACGGCACCCCGCGGCGGCGGTCGAAGATCGAGTCGTCGGCGCGGATGCGCGCCGGTGATGCGCCTGATTCCAGCCTTGCGGACGTCCTTCGCCAGGTTGGCGATCGAGGTCAGGGGCAGGTTCCTGCGCCGCGCGAAGCCCGGATTGGCGAGGGCGGGATCGCCGGCCCCGACGATCACCAGGCTGCCCTCGAGCGTGTGCCCGCGCTGGGCATTCGGCCGCCGCGCGTACAGCCTCGTGTTCAGCCTGCCGTTGGCACCGAAGCGATCGAGCGCGGCACCGGTCGTGAACAGCTTCGTGTTCGAGGCCAGCACGCGACGCGTGCGCGAGGCCCAGCTGAACAGGATGCGCTTGCGCGGCGCGTCCATGTCCATCACCCAGGCGCCGCTGGCACCCCCCGCGCGCTGCATCTGGTTGTTCAGCTCGTGACGCAACCGGGAGCGCGAGATGGAGCCGGGCGCTTCGGTCGGCGCCAGCAGGAGCGCGCAACCGAGCCCCACGAGCGCGATGGCAAGCGGCCTTCCCCGCACCGCGGCAGGGTAACCGCTGCGACCGGACGCCACCGCGCCTGGGGGAGTCCGCCCGCGGTCTGCCTGGCGGGACGCCATAATGGGCAGCTCCATGGGCAAGGTCGTCGAGCTTGAGACCCCCCGAAAGGACTCGCGGGCGGCTCGGGGCAGAAGAGGTCGCCAGCGGCGATCGAAGACCGCGCTCGTCCTCGGGGGCGGGGGCTTCACTGGGGGCGTCTACGAGATCGGCGCCCTGCGGGCGCTCGACCTGCTGGCCGTCAACCGCACGATCAACGAGTTCGACGTCTACGTGGGAACCAGCGCGGGCGCGTTCGTGGCCAGCATGGTGGCGAACGGGATCACCCCCGAGGAGATGATGCGAGTGTTGAACCGCGAGCTGCCGTCGCCGCTCCGCGACATCTCGCTCGGCACCCTGCTGAAGCCCAACTACAGCGGCTTCGTGCGCAAGTCGCTCACCTTCCCGCTGCGGGTGGCGGGGGTGGCGAGGGAGCTGGTCAGCCACCTGAGCGAGCTGTCGGCCGTCGACGTGGCCACCGGCCTGGCCAGCGGCTTGCCGACCGGCATCTACTCCGGGCGCGGGCTCGAGAGCTACGTCGCCGAGGTGCTCTCGGACCCCGATCGAAGCAACGACTTCCGGCTTCTCGACCCCGAGCTCTACCTGACCGCGACGGACCTGGACACGACCGAGCGCGTGGTGCTCGGCGAGGGCGATTGGGCAGACGTCCCGATCTCGACCGCGGTCGCTGCTTCGGGCGCCCTGCCGATGATCTACGCGCCGGTCGAGATCAACGGCCGCGAGTTCATCGACGGCGGCATCCGCTCGACCACGAACGTCGACGTCGCGGTCGAGCACGGCGCCAAGTTCATCGTCGTCATCAACCCGCTGGTGCCCTACGCGAACGACTTCACCAAGCGCATCCCGACCGTCACCGGCACCCGGGCGCGCCGCGTCTCGGACATGGGATTCACGGCGATCGGCAACCAGGCATTCCGGACGCTCTCCCACGAGCGCCTGCATATCGCGGTCCAGCACTGGGAGCAGCGTTATCCGGGCGTCGACATCATCCTGATCGAGCCCGAGCTCGACGACGAGCTGATGTTCGGCACCTCCATCCTCGACTACAGCGCCCGCCTCGAGATCGCCAAGCACGGCTTCGAATCGGTGACCCTGAGGCTCGCCCGCGACTACGAGCGCTACAAGTCGATCGGCGAGCGCCACGGGATCCAAATCTCGGCTCGCCGCGTGCGCCACGTGCTCGACCAGGTCGAGCGCGAACAGGAGAAGCAGTCGGCTTGGCGGCGCGTCTTGGAGCAGACAACGGCGGCCCTGCTCAGGCAGCAGCCGCGCTCTGGGGCGGCCGAGCCGGACTCCGAGGCGGCGGAGCCCGACTAGCCCTCGGCGGCCTC
This sequence comes from uncultured Actinomycetes bacterium, assembly GCA_963824865.1. Classification (GTDB taxonomy): domain Bacteria; phylum Actinomycetota; class Thermoleophilia; order Solirubrobacterales; family 70-9; genus AC-56. Next base: position 103,687 of record CAWGQQ010000009.1, read on the forward strand.
GACGCCTCAGCCCGAGTAGAGCGACTCGATCTCGGCGGCGTACTTGTCGGCGACCACGTTGCGCTTCACCTTCAGCGTGGGTGTCAGCTCACCCTCCTGCTGGGAGAGGTCCCGGGGCAGGATCTCGAACTTCTTCACCTGCTCGACGCGGGCGAACTTCTGGTTCACCTTCTCGATGTGCTCCTCGATCGACTCGCGGACCTGAGCGTTGGAGGCAATCGCCTCCGGGTCCTCGGGCAGCCCGTGCTCGGTGGCGAACGCCGCCGCCTCCTCGGGGTCGAGTGTCACCAGGGCGATGAGATAGGGCCGGCGATCGCCGATCGACCACGCATTGTGAGACCAGCGGGTGCTGCTTCACCTCGGCCTCGATGTTCGCCGGGGTGATGTTCTTTCCCCCGGCGGTGATGATGATGTCCTTCTTGCGGCCGGTGATCTTGACGTAGCCGTCGGAGTCGATCTCGCCGATGTCGCCGGTGTGCAGCCAGCCGTCGACGAGCGTCTCGCGGGTCGCTTCGGGGTTCTTGTAGTAGCCCTGGAAGACGTTCGGCCCGCGCACCAGGATCTCGCCGTCGTCGGCGATCTTCACCTCGCAACCGGGAAACGGCTTGCCGATGGTGCCGAACTTGAACTCGTCCGCCCTGGCGATCGTCGCTGCGGTGGAGGTCTCCGTCATCCCCCAGCCCTCGAGCACGAGCACGCCCGCTGCGTCGAAGAAGCGCAGGATCTCCGGGTTGATCGGGGCGGCGCCGGAGACCGCCTCGATGATCCTCCCGCCGAACAGGTTGCGGATGTTCGACAGCACCAGGCGGTCGGCGATCTCGTACTGGACGCGAAGCGGCGGCCACGGGCTCTTGCCCTGGCGCTCGAGCTCGCGGACTCGGTGGCCCACGCCCACGGCCCAGTTGAAGATCGCCTTCTGCAAGCCGCCCGCGCTCTCCGCCTTCGAGGTCGCGGCGGTGTAGATCTTCTCGAAGATCCGCGGCACGGAAGGGAAGTAGTGGGGCTTCACCTCGGCCAGGTTGGGAAGGATCTTCATCGGGTCGCGCTCCCAGTAGGCCAGCACGCCGCCGACGTCGAAGCTGAGCAGCTGGATCAGGAGCGCGAAGGAATGGGCGAGGGGCAGGTAGAGGTAGGTGATCCGCCCGGACTCCAGGACGCTCTGCTCCAACGACATGTTGAGCATCGCGCGATAGTTGCCGTGCGAGATCACGCAGCCCTTGGGAGGGCCGGTCGTGCCGGAGGTGTAGATGAACGTGCAGATGTCCTCGGGAACGACCGAGCGCCACCGCTCCTCCCACTCCGAGACCTCGTGAGAGGCGCCGCGGCCGGCGAGCTCGTCGGCCGAGATCGCGTCGTCGCTGGAGCCGGTCATGCGGATCACGTGCTCGAGCTTCGGGCAGCGATCGCGTACCTGGCGGATCTTGTCGAGCTGCTCGTCGTCCTCGACGACCACGACCTTGGCGTCGGAGTTCTCGAGCACGTACTGGCATTCCTCGGGCGAGTTGGTCTGGTAGATGGGCACCACGATCGCGCCGGCGGTCAGGGCCGCGAAGTCGAAGTAGGTCCACTCGGGGCGGGTGTTCGCGAGGATCGAGACCTTGTCCCCCTTCTGGACTCCGAGGTCGATCAGGCCGAGTGCCAGGCTCCGTACCTGCTCGCCGACTTCGGCAAAGCTCCGGGTCACCCACTCGCCGCCCTCGTCGCGGTACATCACCGCCGAGGCCGAGCCGTACCTGTCTACGGCGGCCGGAAGGAGGTCCGCGATCGTCGTCGAGCCGGCCCCGGTCGCCGAACGGGACTCGACGGTCGCTGTCTCCATCGCTCTCCTCCTTCGTTTCGAGAGGCTGCAAACGTCGACCGAGCGGCTGATTCCGCCCGCGGCGAAGGCTATATCAGCGAACCGGCTTAGGCCGCGGCCCGGGGTTGCTGCGGCTGTTGCGCGAGCTGGCGCAGCGAGGAGAGGAACAGGGTCTTGTCGATACGACCGTTGAAGATTGGGACGCCCATCTCCATGCACTTCGAGATCACCTCGCGCCGCTTCATGTCGACTTCGTCGGCGAGCTCGGTGGGCGTCAGGTGAATGGCCACTCAGGGTCTCCTCCCTGTCGTTTTCCCTAACTCCCAATTCTTATCGCCCGGGGCGGATGTGTCAACGTTTTTCAGCGCAAATTGCGCCACATCAGGCGTGCCGGCCGGTGCGCATCTACGATGTTCGGACCGTGGCCGACGAGGCGCAGCCCCTTCCGCCCCCGACCCCGCCGCTGGCGGGTGGAGTGGGCTCCTTCCTCGAATCGCTGATGGACACGGAGCTCTACTCGATCGGCGCCTTCTTCTGCGACGAGCACCCGGACCTGGTCGACGAGGTCGTGGCCCGCAGCGAGGCGATCGAGCGAAGCGGGCTCGAGGCCTACTCGCAGCAGAGCGGGGGGCCGATCGAGGAGAGCTTCGAGACGCTGCTCACTGGCCTCGCCGTCCGCTACTACAAGGCGGTCACCGGATAAATGCGCCGCAGCCCGTGGCTGCCGCGCCTGCTGCTGGGCGCCGGCGCCGCCGGCCTGCTGGCGGCCGTCGTCTCACTCTCGGTCGGTGAAGGAGGTCCGGAAAAGATCGCGATCAGCGGCGGTGAGCAGACCCAGCAGCTGATCGCCGGGATCCCCCAGGATGGCCCCTACCTTGGCCCGAGCGACGCGGCGGTCACGGTCACGATCTTCAACGACCTCCAGTGCTCGAGCTGCGACGACTACGAGCTCGAGACCGTCAACTCCCTGATCGAGCAGTACGCGCGCACCCGTGAGGCGAGACTCGAGTTCCGCCACATCTCGCTCGGCGAGGCCGAAACCACGGAGGCCGCCTACGCCGCGGCGGCGGCCGGCGAGCAGGACCGCGAGTGGCAGTACATCGACCTCTTGTTCCGCAACCAGGACGAGGCGCCCGCGCATGTCGTCTCCGACGAGTTCCTCGAGGACGTCGGCAGCGCGATCCCGAACTTCGACCTCGATGCCTGGAAGGCGGCGCGGGACTCGTCCGAGGTAGCCGACCGGGTGGAGGCCGACGCGACGCTGGCCGCCGAGTACGGGCTGCGAGTTGAGGGCCCCTCGATCGTCGTCAGCGGCCCCGGCGGCACCAAGGTGCTCCAGGACTCGCCGTCGACACAGGACGTCGACGCCGCCGTGTCGGCCGTCGGCGGCTAGACGCGGCGCCTTTGGCAGAATGGATCGCCTCGGGGCGTGGCGCAGCCTGGTAGCGCGCACCGTTCGGGTCGGTGAGGTCGCTGGTTCAAATCCAGTCGCCCCGATTGCGCAGCTTCGGTGACGCATTTCACCCCATCGGGGGGCAATGCTCACCCAGCGCGTCCTCGAACTGAACCAAGCCGTCGCGATAGCCTCCCGAGCGTGGAGGCTGGCCGGTGATCAGCGAGCGAGCGATGCGCGCCGTGCTGATCGTGCTCGGCGTCGTGCAGGTCGCCTCTGGCGCCCTGGCGCTGGTCGCACCCGGCACCTTCTACGACGAGGTCGGGCGCTACGGGGTCGAGAACCAGCACTACGTCGGCGACGTGGGCGCCTTCGTGCTGGCCTTCGGGATCGCCGTGCTGGTCGCGGCCCAGCGCCCGGCGTGGCGGGTCCCGGTGCTGGCGCTCGGGGCCGTCTGGTACGGGCTGCACACGATCAACCACGCCTTCGACGTCGGCGACGCGCGCAGCGACGCCCGGGGGATCGTCGACACCCTCTACATCGGGCTCGGCGGGCTGCTGTACGCCTACCTGGCCTGGGCGGCGGCAAAGCTCCAGGCACCGGGGCCGGCGAGGCCGGATCGTGAGGGGGATTCCCGGTGAAGGTGTTCGTCGCCGGAGCGAGCGGGGTGATCGGGGGGCCGCTGGTTCGCCAGCTGGTCGCCGCGGGACACGAGGTCACCGGGACGACCAGCAAGCCGGAGAACGCCGCCGGGGTCGAGGCGGCCGGCGCGGCACCCATCGTCTGCGACGCGCTCGACCCGGGGGCGGTGAAGGCCGCGGTACGGGATTCGGCGCCGGAGGTCGTGATCAGCCAGCTCACCCGCCTTCCCCGCGAGTACAACCCGCGCAAGATCGACTACGGGCCGACCAACCGAGCGCGCGCCGAGGGCGGCCACAACCTGATCGAGGCGGCGCGCGAGGCCGGGGTCCGCCGCTTCATCACCCAGAGCGTCGCCTTCATCTACGCGCCGGAGGGCGAGATGGTCAAGGACGAGGAGGCGCGGCCCTGGACCGATGCGCCCAAACCCTTCGACAGCGGCGCCGGCTCGACGCTCGAGCACGAGCGAGAGGCGACGCAGACACCGGGGCTCGAGGGCGTCGTGCTGCGCTACGGCCAGTTCTACGGGCCGGATACCTATTACGCGTCCGACGGAAGCGTCGCCGAGCAGGTGCGCCGCCGCCGCTTCCCGATCGTGGGCCGCGGCGAGGGGATGTTCTCCTTCATCCACATCGACGACGCCGCGTCGGCCACCGTCGCCTCGCTCGAGCGCGGGGCGCCCGGGATCTACAACGTCGTCGACGACGAGCCCGCGCCGTTGCGCGAGTGGCTGCCCGTGTACGCGGAGGCGATCGGGGCCCGGCGTCCCCTCCGAGTCCCGACGTTCCTGGCTCGGCTGATGGCGGGGCCGTTCGCCGTTGCCTTCGCAACCCAGCTCCGCGGGGCCTCGAACGCCAAGGCGAAGCGGGAGCTGGGCTGGCAGCCCAGCTATCCGAGCTGGCGCCAGGGGTTTCGCGAGGCGCTCGGCTAGAACGAAGCCGACGACTTCGTCGCCAGGCCCAGCGGATTATGTTTCAGGCTCACCCCGAGCCAAGGAGAGCTAGATGGCCTACTCAGTTCCCGACCTTCCCTACGACTACGGCGCGCTCGAGCCTCACATCGACGAGCAGACGATGCGCGTCCACCACGACAAGCACCACCAGGCCTATGTCGACAAGGCGAACGCGGCGCTCGAGGGCACCGAATGGGCCGACACCGACGTGGACGAGGTGCTCCGCAGCCTCTCCTCGCTGCCGGATGACATCAAGGCGCCGGTCCGAAACAACGCCGGCGGCCACTCCAACCACACCTTCTTCTGGCAGATCATGAGCCCCGACGGGGGCGGCGAGCCGGAGGGGGACCTGAAGGCCGCGATCGACGATGCCTTCGGGGGCTTCGACGCGTTCAAGGATGAGCTCAAGAACGCCGGTGTGAGCCGCTTCGGCTCCGGCTGGGCGTGGCTGGTCCGCGACGGCTCGGGCCTCGCCGTCGTCAGCACCGCCAACCAGGACTCGCCCATCTCCGACGGCCAGACGCCGCTGCTGGGCGTGGACGTCTGGGAGCACGCCTACTACCTCAAGTACCAGAACCGGCGCCCCGACTACCTCGACGCCTGGTGGAACGTGGTCAACTGGGCCGAGGTGTCGGCGCGGTTCGGCGGTTCATAAGCGCCGGAAGTCGACCACCGACGTCGGGCGTCCGCGGGCGCGGGAGCATAGGATCTGGCGACCCGCCCGCGGCGGCATCGCGAGCACGAGGAGAGGAGAGGACTTGGCCTACTTCAACGACGCCCAGGACGTCTATGACACGATCGGGAAGCTGTTCGTCGACCTCGCAGAGGACGAGGAGCTGGCGCCGAAGTTCCGCAAGGCGAACACGATCGTCCGCTACCAGTACCGCGAGCCCGAGTCAACGATCACCGTGCGCCTCCAGGAGGGTCAGCCCGGCGACGTCGACTTCGGCGAGTCGGAGATGGAGCCCGAGGTGGTGATGTCGATGGAGGCGGACACCGCGCACCGGTTCTGGCTCGGCCAGGTGAACGTCACCGTGGCGCTGGCGCGAGGTCAGATCAAGGCGAAGGGCCCGGTGGCCAAGATCCTCAAGCTGGTGCCGCTGACGAAGCCGGTGTTCCCCCGTTACAAGGCCCAGCTCGAGGCCCAGGGCCGCACCGATCTGATCCAGGCTTGACCTTCAAGGACTTCTACCAGTTCGCCGCGCCCACCCGGGTGATCGCCGGACGGGAGTTGATCGGAAGCGCAGGCTTCGAGTTCGCCAAGGAGGGCGCCGAGCGGGTGCTGTTGGTCACCGACCAGGTGATCCGGGGCACGGGATTGGTCGGAGAAGGCCGAGGCCGGGGTCGCCGACGGCGGGCTCGAGGTCGCCGGCGTCTTCGACGACGTCCCTCAGGACTCCGACACCGCGGTGGTGATGCGGTGTGCGGAGCAGGCGAAGGCCCAGGGCGCCAACAGCTTCCTGGCCGTCGGTGGCGGATCGGTGATCGACACCACCAAGGCCGCCAACGTGATCTTCAGCCACGGCGGCACGATCCCCGACTGGGAGGGCGTCTTCGGCCTGCCGCGCGAGCGCGACGGGATGGGCAAGCCGCTGCCGCTGGCGCCGCTGGGGGTCGTTCCCACCACGGCGGGGACAGGCTCGGAGGCGAGCCCGGTGGCGGTGATCAAGGACTCCGAGCGGGGGATTAAGTTCGTGATCCTCGACTTCCCGGTCGCCCCGGACCTGGCGATCCTCGATCCCGAATCGACGGCGACCCTGCCGGCGCCCATCGCCGCGGCGACCGGCATGGACGCGCTCACCCACGCGATCGAGGGGGTCACCTCGATGGAGTGGAGCCCCCACGGCGACGCCTACGCGCTGCAAGCGATGCGGTTGATCCGCGACAACCTGGAGCGCGCCGTGGCCGACACCTCCGACGAGGAGGCGCGGGGCAACATGCTGATCGCCGCGAACCTGGCGATCGCGCCCACCGGCTTCGGCGCGACCGGCATCACCCACTCGATGTCGCATCCATGCGGGGCCCGCTACGGCGTGCCGCACGGAGTCGCCAACGCGATCAACCTGCCGCCGGTGATCGAGTTCAACGCCGTGGCCAGCGAGCAGGTGGCGGACCAGTTCCGCGGCGCCGCCGAGCTGCTCGGGGTCGATGCGCGCGGCGGCGGTGAGCAGGTCGGGCGGGCGCTCGCCGATCACGTCCGCGAGCTGAGGGCGCGCCTTGGCCTACCGGGGCGCCTGTCGGAGGTCGGCGTCCCCGAGCAGGGCATACCCCAGCTCGCCGAGGACGCGATGGGCGAGGGGTCGACGCTGGTCAATCCGCGCGAGCCGACCGCCGACGACTTCGTCGAGCTGTTCCACCAGGCGCTGTGACGACCTCCGCCGCCGACGGGGTCCCCGGCTGAGATGGGCGCCGGCGACGAGGCCCGGGCCTGGGCCGAGACCGTGCAGGCGGTGGCCGGGGATCGCGACCTCGTCTATGAGCCGGTCGGCGGCATCAACCCGGTGGGCGGGCCGGTGGCGCTCTGTCCCGGCGGGACCAACAGGATCACCGGGCAGCTCGCCGAGGGCTTTTGGGGCGCTTCCTGCGATGCCGACGAGCGGGAGGAGGGAGGGCTGTTCTCGAAGTCCGTGCTTCCCGGCGCGGTGCTGGCCAAGTCGCAGGTGCCCGACCTGGCCAAGGTGATGCCGCCCTTCAACGTCGAGTCGATCGAGCGCCGGCCCGGCGAGCTGGTGATACAACGCGCCTCGCGCCGCAAGGTCGAGTTCGAGAGCCTGGACTTCAACCGGCGCTTCCTGGCGACCGTGCCGAGCGAATACGACCCGGTCGCCCTGCGCGAGGTGTTCAGCCCTGCGTTCCTGGACTGGGTGACGACGATCGACGACGAGATCGACTTCGGCGTCTCCGAGCAGCAGCTCTGGTTCCTGTGGCGGCTGCACGAGCGCAGCCGCGAGCAGCTCGAGGCCGCGCTGGACAACGGCGGCGCCCTGTTCAAGCAGGTGCGCAAGGAGGTGGAGGAGTCGGGGGTCCACACCTATCCGGCGGGTCCCTGGCACGCCGGGCTGGAGCCGTTCCCGGGAACATAACTCCGCCGAAAGCCTCGCCTGCGGCTACGTTTTCGGCGGGCAAGGGCACAAACCTGACCCGGCAGGTCCGCACGTTGCTACCGGGACTTCGTCCCTAGCTCGAACGCCTAGCTCTCGCCGTGCGGTGGTCACAGGCTCAGTATCCGGGCTCGCCGGGCAGGATCACCCGTTGCCCTTCGTCCTCGCCGACGACGCGCGGCAGAATCGGCTCGATCCGGCGGTCGCTTGCCGCTGCCAGCACCTCCTCGGCGTTCGAGTAAGGGAGCAGCGACTCCAGGTGCTTGATGGTCGGGAAGACGAGCGACAGCTCGCCTGCGGCGTGGCGGTCGAGCGCCTCGCGCGGGGCGATCCAGGCGGCCTCCGTGGTCTCCGCTCCGTCGGGGCGCGGCGGCGAGTGCGGGGGCGCGAGCGCCACGTAGAAGCGGGTGTCGAAGCGGACCGGCACGACCTCGGGTGTGATCCACCGCGACCACGGCAGGAGTTGGGCATGGGCGGACAGCTCGATTCCGGCCTCCTCGTGGAGCTCCCGTGCCGCGCAGGCCCGGTGGGCAAGCTCCTCGCCGTCGGCCGCGCCGGCCTGCGCTTCGACCTCGGGCGCCACGGACTCGTCGGCCTCGACCACGCCGCCCGGGAACACCCACACCCCCGGCATGAAGCTCGCCTCGGTGTTGCGCCGCACCAGCAGGACCTCGACCCCGCGCTGGCGGTGCTTGCCGCCCCGGCGCAGCAGGATCAGCGAGGCGGCGAGGCGGGGCGTTGCCGGAACCATCTCCCCGTCAACCCTAGCTTGGGTAAGCTGGCGCGCGATGCCCACCGAAACCCAGACCGCTCAGCTTTGGATCTGCACCTCCTGCGGCTTCATCTACGACCCCGAGGAGGGCGATCCGGACGGCGGCATCCCGCCGGGCACCCCCTTCGAGCAGATCCCGGACGACTGGTTCTGCCCCGTCTGCGGCGCCCGCAAGGCGGACTTCGAGCCCTACGAGGAGTAGGTAAGCGGGCTAGCGAGCGCAGTCGCGGTACGATTGCTCGGGTAGGTGCCTGCCGAGTAAGGCCGGCACCCACAGCACACGGCGGGACTTCGTCCCTAGCCGCAGGCGAGTCCGCCTTGAGCCGCACTGCGTCGCTAGCCTAGATCTGGTCCAGGGCTCGCTCGCGCCGCAGGCGCGCCACTGCTTGGGCGCCCAGCCAGATCAGCGCCGCCAGGATCGCCAGCGGGCCGAGCACCGCGACGCTGACCAGCAGCACGCCGGCGGTCACGGAGAGGACCTTGCCGGCGTCGCCGACGGCGTCGCCGAGGCCCCAGCCACCGGCGTCGTCACCGCCGGCGAGCGCGCGGTCCGCGTCGATCGAGACGCTGACGGGAACGAGCTGCACACGCTGTTGGGCAGCGCCCAGGTCATCCTCGGCCGCGGAGAGCTGGGCCTCGACGATCGCGAGACGTCGCTTGATGCTCTCCTGCTCGGCCACCGTCACCGCCTCGGCCAGCTGGCGCAGCAGCTTCTGGCGCGTTTCCTCCAGCGCGGCGATCCGCTTCTGGGCGGACACGAACCGGCTCGTGATGTCCGTGCGCCCGTCGCTTCGCGAGACGACGTGGCCGAGGTCGGAGAAGTCGCCAAGGGCGGCGGACAACTGGGCGGCGGGAATCCGCAGCTGGAAGCTGGCGTGGCCGAGCTGGGACCGCGGCGCGTCGGGATCGCCGCCGGAGACGCTCGAGCGCAGGACGTAGCCGCGGTGGTCGCGGACCACGTCCAGGACGCCGTCGGCCGCGGTTCGGAAGCGCTCCGGCGAGGTCGACAGCGCCAGGTCCACGCGGCGGGCGACCTTGCGCTGGGAGGGGGGGACGTCGGCGGCGTCGAAGCCGGCGCGGAAGCGGCTCGAGGGGGTAAGCCCGGAGCGCTGCACCTGTCGGTCCAAGAGTTCCCCGCTGGCCCCCAGGGCCTGCTCGCTCTGGGTGCGGTCTGCGTTTGAGATCGCGCCTCGGACCTCACGCCCGTCCGCAGCAACTCCGGCCCCCTCTGCCGCTGCGTTTGGCTGGTCCGCCACCACCCCCACGGGCTGATCCGGCGCCGGCCGCGTGTTGAAGCTCCCGTCGCCGCCACCCCAGATCTCGCCGCTCTGGCCGATCGTCACGCCGGCGACCACGAGCACCGTGGCCGCGGCTCCGGCCCGGGCCAGGATCCGGCGCGGCGGTACGGCGGTCAGCTTCTTCCGCAGCTCCGCCAGCCGGTGGGACCCGGCAAGCTGACCGGGCCGCGGGAATCCGTCCGCGACCCGCTGGTCGAGGTCCGCCGCGAAGCCGGGCTCGGTGTCCACTCGCTCCTCGCTGAGCGCCCGGGCCAGCTCGGCGAGCGCCTCCAGGTCGGGGTCGACCGGCTCGCCGGCGATGGCGCGGTCGATCGCCTCCAGCTCGCGCTCGACCTGGGGATCCAGCGGCATCTCGCGCTCACGCAACCTCATCGCAGGCCCTCCTCAATTTCTCGATCACCCTGTGCAGACGGCTGCCGGCGTTCGTCTCCGAGATCCCGATCACGCGGGCGATCTCGGGGTTGCTGAGGCCGGCGAAGAACTTGAGGCCCACCAGCTCGCGCTCGCGGGGAGCCAGCGAAGCGAGCGCCACCCGCAGAGCCGCGCGCCGGATCGCGACCTCGGCGCCCTGCTCGGGCGGGATCGCAGCCTCGTCGACCGGCTCGGCGACCAGCGTCGCCTGGCGCCCGCGGCGGCGCAGCTCGTCCAGCGCCGCGTTGCGGGCGATTCCGAACAGCCAGGCGCGCCGCGTTCCGCGGCTCGGGTTGAAGCTCCGGCGCCGCCGGTAGGCGCGCTCGAACGCCACCGACGTGACGTCCTCGGCCGCCGAGCGGTCTCGCAGCAGCCCGGTCACGTAGGCGTGGACGTCGTCCCGATCTCGCCTGTAGAGCTCATCGAAGGCGAGATCGGCGTCGGTCGGGATCTCGGTCGCCGCCGCGGCCACGGTGTCGTTCACGCCCCTACTACGTGCCGGAACGGCTTTCATCACACCCAATATCGGCCCTGCGGGGCCGCGGCGCAACCCGGATGAGAGGCGCTACGCGGCCTGGGCGAGCTCGGCCGTGGGCTGCTCGCCGTACATCGAGGCGAAGACGGCCTGGATCGAGGCGGCCACGGTGTGCACCAGGCGCTGGAGGTCGTGCTTCGTGATCGTCAGCGGCGGCATCAGGACGACGACGTCGCCGAGCGGGCGCACGATCGCCCCGCGCCGGCGCGCCTCGAGCGCCACCCGATGGCCCAGCCGGAGCGCCGGGTCGTGCTCGCCGAGGTCGATCCCGGCCATGAAGCCCCGGCCCCGCACCTCGGCGACCTCGGGCAGCTTCGCCACCGCGCCGAGCAGCTCGCCGAGCAGGCGGATCTTGGGCTGTAGACGGACCAGCGTTCCCTCGCGCTCGAAGGCATCGAGGTTGGCCAGGGCGGCGGCGCAGGCGAGCGGGTTGCCGGTGAACGTGTGCCCGTGGAAGAAGGTGCGTGCTTCCTCCGGAGCGCCCAGGAATCCCTCGTAGACGCGTTCGGTTGTCAGGGTCGCGGCGAGCGGCAGGTAGCCGCCGGTGAGCCCCTTGCCCAGGCAGAGGAAGTCCGGCGCCACCCGCTCCTGCTCGCAGGCGAACATCGTCCCGGTGCGCCCGAAGCCGGTGGCGACCTCGTCGCAGATCAGCAGCACGCCGTGCCGTTCCGTGAGCTCGCGCACCCGGCGCAGGTAGCCGGGGGGGTGGACCCGGATCCCCGCCGCGCCCTGGACCAGCGGCTCGATGATCACCGCCGCGGTCTCCTCGGCGTGGAAGTCGAGCACGGGACTCGAGCTGCTCCACGTTCCCGGGCTCCACTCGGTGCGCCTGGAACAGGAGCGGGGAATAGGCGGCATGGAAAAGGTCGATGCCGCCCACGGACACCGCCCCCAGGGTGTCGCCGTGGTAGGCGTCGCGTAGGCAGACGAATGAGGTGCGCCGCCGGTGCTGCCCTCCGCGCTGCTGCCAGTACTGAAAGGCCATCTTGAGGGCGATCTCCGTCGCGCTCGAGCCCGAGTCCGAGTAGAAGACTCGCTCAAGCCCGGGCGGAGCCAGCTCGACAAGCCGCGCCGCCAACTCCGCCGCGCCGCCGTGGGTGAGGCCGAGCATGGTCGAATGGGCGACCCGGTCGAGCTGCTCGCGCACCGCCTCGTCGATCAGGGGATGCCGGTGCCCGTGGACGTTGCACCACAACGACGAGACGCCGTCGATGTAGCGCCGCCCGTCCGAGTCCACCAGGTCGGTGCCCTCGGCGCGCTCGATCACGAGCGGCTCCTCGTCGCACCAGTCCCGCTGCTGGGTGAACGGGTGCCAGAGGTGGCGGTGGTCGAGCTCGCCGACGGCCGTGGAGGAAGAGCCGACTGGCGCCTGCCGATTACTCATCTTCCGGACGATCCACTCAGGCCGACCTTAGATGGGGCCGCGGCGGAATCGGGCTGGATCGAAAAGCTCAATCGGCCGGCCTCAGAGTCGGCCACGACTCGGGAGCGTCGAGCTCCAGCTCGGGCAGGGGCTCGACCGGAACGGAGCCCAGCCGCTCGATTGCCTCGCGATTGGAGCGTTCCACCACCGGCGGATCGTCGGGCCACGGCGTGAGCACGACGAGCGCCGGCTCGAGACCGGCCACTCGCGCCGCTTCGATCGTCAGCAGCGTGTGGTTGATGGTCCCCAGCCCCGGTCTGGCCGCGATCACCACCGGCAGGCCGAGGTCACGAGCGAAGTCGCGCACCAGGTAGCCGAGCGTCAGCGGCACCAGCAGTCCCCCGACCCCCTCAACCACGAGAACGTCCGCGCGTCCTGAGGCGCGCCGCGCGGCTGCTTGCAGCCGCGCGGGATTGATTTCGGCGCCGGCCAGCTCCGCGCCAAGGTGCGGGGACACGGGCTCCTCGTACCGGTAGGGCGCGATCTCGTCGTCCGATTGAGCCGAGCCGGCGGCTCGGCGGAGCAGGACATGGTCCGGTTCCCCCGCCTCACCCAAGCCGCTCACGGCGGGCTTGAACACCGCCACCCGGGCACCGGCGGTGACCAGTGGAGCGCGCGATCACCGCGGCGACCACCGTCTTCCCGACCTCGGTGCCCGTGCCGGTGACGAAGAAGCCCCGCAAGGGGCTAGGCCGCACGCCTCAGAGGGGCGGAGTGTCCGGCCGGGCGCTCGACGGCTGGGATCCCCAGCTCCTGGGCGGAGCGCGCGATCACTGCCGCGGCCGCGCACAGCTCGTCGGCCCTGTGGTTGGCCATCGCCGAGAGACGAAGCCGCGAGGTCCCTTCCGGCACGGTCGGTGGCCGGATCGCCTGAGCGAACACCCGACCCTCCAGCGCCCGCTCGCAGAGCGCCGTCGCCCAGGCTCGCCTCTCCCACGACCACCGGGACGATCTGGGTGCGCGAGGCGCCCACCTCCAGCCCGTGGCCGGCCAGGGCGTCCCGCAGGACGGCGCCGTTGCGGCGTAGCTGCTCGACCATGCCCGGCTGGTCGTCGAGCAGGGTGAGTGCGGCGAGCGCGGCGCCGATCACGGGAGGGGGGAGCGCAGTGGAGAAGATGAAGGGTCGCGCGGTGTTGACCAGCAGATCCACGACCTTCGCGCTCCCGCAGACGTAGGCGCCGTAGCTTCCCAGCGTCTTCCCGAGCGTGCCGACGATCAGGTCGACCTCCCCGGAGAGCCCGGCCTCGGCGACCGCGCCCGCCCCGCCGGGACCGAGCGCGCCGGTCGCGTGCGCCTCGTCGACCATCAGGAGGCAGCGGTGGCGGCGCGCCAGGTCGAGCAGCTCGGCGATCGGGGCGACGTCTCCATCCATTGAGAAGACGGCGTCCGTGACTATCAGCCCGCCCTCGCGAGCTTCCTTGCGCAAGCCCCAGGAGAGGTGCTCGAGGTCGGCGTGCCGATAGACGAAGCGCTCGGCGCGAGAGATCCGGCAGCCGTCGATGATGCTGGCGTGGTTGAGCTCGTCGGAGAAGACGGCCTGGCCGCGGCCGGCCAGCGCGGCGATCGTTCCGAGGTTGGCCAGGTAGCCCGACCCGAACAAGAGCGCCGACTCGTATCCGGCAAAGGCGGCGAGTCGCTCCTCGAGCCGGCCGTGCAGGGACATGTTCCCCGAGATCAGGCGGGAGGCGCCGGCGCCGGCGCCGAACCGCTCCGCGGCGTCCGCCGCCGCCTGGCGGACTCGTGGGTGATCGGCGAGCCCGAGGTAGTTGTTGGAGCAAAGCAGCAGGACCTCGGCGCCGTCGAGCGTCACCCGCGGCCCCTGCGGGCCCTCGATCAGCCTCATGCGGCGATACAGCCCGGCCCGCCGAAGCTCCTCCAGCCGCTCGACGACGTCGCTCATGGATTCAGTCGCCCCACCCGGCCGGCTCCGGATAGGGCGGCGGCTTGCTCTTCTTCTTGACCACCCGGAGCTGGGTCGATGGATCCCAGAAGTCGGCGTCGGCCTGGCGGTCGACGAGCTCGTCCATCGGGGTCGGCGGCGCCTCGCCCTCGAGCCAGCCGGAACGGTTGTCGGGCCGGGGGTTGGCGCCGTTGTCGGGCTGTCGCGCCACGTTCAGCCCCAGCTCCTCGAACATCGCCCGGTCGTCGGCCGGCTCGGCCCCCAGGGTGGTCAGGAAGTTCCCCATCATCACCCCGTTGAGGCCCGCCTTGACGGCCAGGGGTTGCAGCTCGTCGAGGTTCTCGACCCGCCCACCGCAGAGGCGGAAGAGGGCGTCCGGGAGGATCAGCCGGAAGATCGCCACCCACTTGACGACCTCCCACGGGTCCATCAGCGGCCGGTCGCCGAACTTGGTCCCTGACCTCGGGTTGAGCAGGTTGATGGGCACCGAGGTGGGGTCGATCTCTGCCAGCTCGAACGCCATCTCGACCCGCTGGCGGGGCGACTCACCAAGGTTGAGGATGCCGCCGACGCACGTCTCCAGGCCCGCCTCCTTGACCGCGTCGATGGTGCGGGTGCGGCCCTCGTAGCGGACCGTGGTCGTCACCTCCGGGTAGTAGGAGCGCGCGGTCTCGACGTTGTGGTGGACGCGCTGCACGCCGGCGTCGGCGAGGCGCCTGGCGCGATCGGCCGAGATGTGGCCGATCGACGCGCAGCGCTTCAAGTTGGTGTGCTCGGCGACCAGCCGGGCGCCATCGACGATCTTCTCGAAATCGCGCTTGGAAAGCCCCTGCCCCTGGGTGACCATGCAGAAGCGGTGCGCCCCCGCCGCCTCGGCCGCCTTGGCGTGCTCGAGGATCTGCTCGGGGTCCATCATCGCGTGCATCGGCGTGTCCGCCTCCGCATAGCGCGACTGGGCGCAGAAGCCGCAGTCCTCGGCGCAGCCTCCCGACTTCGCGTTGACCAGCGAGCACATGTCGGTCGATTCCCCGAACCGCTCCCTGCGCACCGCCCAGGCTCGCTCAACAAGCTCAGCGATCTGGTCGCGCTGCGAGACCTCGGCCAGCTCGATGGCCT
Source organism: uncultured Actinomycetes bacterium (assembly GCA_963824865.1). Taxonomy (GTDB): domain Bacteria; phylum Actinomycetota; class Thermoleophilia; order Solirubrobacterales; family 70-9; genus AC-56. Next base: position 119,025 of record CAWGQQ010000009.1, read on the forward strand.
CGTCGAAGGTGATCAGTGGCGGCATCGAGCCTCCATGGCCGGCAACAACCAAGGCTAGGCGTCGTCCCGGACGACGAACTTGCTTCGCTACTTTCGTGCGTAATCCGTGTTCTTTGCGGCGAGGGAGGAAAGCGGCAGGGCCAGGAGGCGCAACCCAGGCGTGTCACTCCGTCTGGGGGGCGCCTCCTCCCTATCGCCGCTCGTCGCACCTAGGATTCCTCGCTTGTCCGGGAAGTTGACCTTCTGGAGGCGACGCGCCGTCGCCGTCCTCGCCGTCATGGGTCTGGGCGTAGGACTTTGGGTGGCTCTCGCCGACGGGACCACCGAGGGAACCGATGCCGGCGAAGCCGTGACGGGAACCGATGCCGGTGAGCTGACCGCACGGAGACTCGCCGGTGAGCGGCTCGTGGCCGGCTTCGAGGGCAGGCATCCGCCGCGCAGCGTCAGGCGGATGATCCGCGAGGGGCGGGTTGCGGGTGTGATCCTGTTCTCCGAAAACCTCGGTAGCCGCTCGCACGCTCGCCGGCTGATCAGCCGCCTCCAGGCGATTCACCGGCCCAAGGGCCTCCGCGATCCCCTGCTGGTGATGATCGACCAGGAGGGTGGCCTCGTGAAGCGGCTCTCGGGAGCGCCGGAGGCCTCCGCACAGTCGATGGGGCGCCGGGGCGCCGGCTACAGCCGCCATCAGGGTGCGCTTACAGCCCGCAACCTGAAGCGGGTGGGCGTGAACGTCAATCTGGCCCCGGTGCTGGACGTCGGTCGGCCCGGCAGCGCGATCCGCGCCCAGCGACGGAGCTTCGCAGGCCGGCCTCGCCGCGTGAGCCGCGTTGCGATCCCGTTCGCGAGCGCGATCGAGCACCACGGCGTGGCGGCGACCGCCAAGCACTTCCCGGGTTTGGGCGCGGCGGCCGAGAGCACTGACCTGGCGATACAGCGGATTCGCCTGGGGCGGGGGGAGCTGCGGCGAATCGACGAGCGGCCATATCGCGCCTTCGTCGCACGCGACGGCGACCTGGTGATGATCTCAACGGCGATTTACACGCACTTCTCGCGCAAGCCGGCGGCCTTCTCGAGGAGGGTCGCGACCGGGGAGCTCCGTCACCGGCTGGGATTCGAGGGCGTTTCGATATCCGACGCGCTGGAGACGGTGTCAGCCCGCCACTTCGGCGGGCCGGCCAGGGTGGGAGTCGCCGCCGCGAAGGCCGGCACCGACCTGCTTCTGTTCACGGATCACCGTAGCGCCGCTCGCGCCGGGCGGGCGCTTCGCCGCAGGCTGCGCTCGGGGAAGCTGGCCCGGGGGCCGTTCGAGGAGTCGGTCCAGCGCGTGCTGGATCTGCGGGCCGGCCTTGTCCCGCAATAGGATCCGCGGGCCGGACATGGTCCCTCCCCGGCTCCTGCTCATTCCGCTCTTCACCGCCTTGGCGGCAGGCCTCGCGCTCGCCGCATCCGGGGCTCCCCCGTCGACCCTCGGCCAGGCCGCCGCGGCCCAGGCGCGGCCGAACATCGTGGTGATCGAGACCGACGACCAAACGCTCAGATCGATGCGGGTGATGAACAACGTCAACTCGCTGATCGGGGACCGCGGGGCGAGGTTCAGGCGGAGCTTCGTCAACTACTCGCTCTGCTGCCCCTCGCGCGCCACCTTCCTCACCGGCCAGTACATGCACAACCACCGCGTGTTCGGCAACAGCGCGCCAACGGGCGGCTTCCGCCGCTTCCAGGCCCTGCACGGCAACAACAACCTCGCCGTCTGGCTTCGCCGTGCCGGCTACTACACCGCGATGATCGGCAGGTACCTGAACGGCTACGTGTTCCGCCCGCTCGTGCCGCCCGGCTGGTCGGAGTGGCGCGCGTCCGCGAATCAGAAGGTCTACGGCTACACGCTCGACGAGAACGGCGCCATGGTCAGATACGGCACCGATCCCGCCGACTTCAAGCAGGACGTATTGACCGGCAAGGCCGTGAACCTCGTCAACCGCCGAGCGCCGCAGGCGCAGCCGTTCTTCCTCTGGCTCACCTACACGGCGCCGCACATCGTTCGAGCCTCCGAGCTCGAACCCGCCGGGCAACTGCCAGGCCGCCGCGAAGCCGGCGCCCCGCCACGCCCACGCGTTCGACACCGAGCCGCTGCCGCAGGGCACCGAACTTCAACGAGGCCGACGTCTCCGACAAGCCGGCCAAGATCCGCAGGCGCCCGCGCTTGAACGCGGATCAGATCGCGGAAATCCGGCGCAAGTACCGCTGCGAGCTGGAGTCGCTGCTGTCGGTGGACGAGGGCGTCAGGGCGATCGTGGCTGCACTGAGGGCGAAGGGCGAGCTCGGCAACACGGTGCTGATCTACACCTCCGACAACGGCTTTTTCCACGGCGAGCACCGGATCCCCAATTACAAGCAGCACCTCTACGAGGAGTCGATCCGGGTGCCGCTTCAGATGCGCGGGCCCGGGATCCCGCCGGGGGTCAGGGTCAACGACCTCGTCGATCAACGCCGATCTGGCGCCGACGATCGTCGACCTGGCGAACGCGGACCCCGGCCTGTTGATGGACGGGCGCTCGCTGATCCCGGTCGCGAACCGGCCCGGCATCGAGCGGGAGCGCGAGCTCCTGATCGAGGAGCCAGGCTTCAAGGCGATCCGGACCAGGCGCTACGTGTACGCCGAGCACCGAACCGGCGAGAAGGAGCTCTACGACCTGAGGAACGACCCGTTCGAGCTTCGCAGCCGTCACAACGCCCCCGCCTACGCGCCGGTCAGGCGATGGCTCGCGATCCACCTCCGCCAGCTCAAGAACTGCGCAGGTTCCGGCTGCCGGCGCTATTCCGCGCCCTGAGCGACATCTAGTATTCGGCAGGCCGGACATGCTCCCTCCCCGGCTCCTGCTCATTCCGCTCTGTTCACCGTCTTGGCCGCACGGGCCTCGGCGCTCGGCTCGGGACTCCCCGGGACCGATCAGGCCGTGCGGCCCAGGCGCGGCCGAACATCGTGGTGATCGAGACCGACGACCAGACGCTCAAGTCGATGCGGGTGATGAGGAACGTCAACGCGCTGATCGGGGACCGCGGGGCGAGGTTCAGGCGGAGCTTCGTCAACTACTCGCTCTGCTGCCCCTCGCGCGCCACCTTCCTCACCGGCCAGTACATGCACAACCACGGCGTGTTCGACAACAGTGCGCCAAACGGCGGCTTCGACCGCTTCCAGGCCCTGCACGGCAACAACCACCTCGCCGTCTGGCTTCGCCGTGCCGGCTACTACACCGCGATGATCGGCAAGTACCTGAACGGCTACGGGACCCGTCGGCTCGTGCCGCGCGGCTGGTCGGAGTGGCGTGCGATGACGAGCCAGTGGGTCTACGACTACACGCTGAACGAGAACGGCAAGCTCGTCGACTACGGCACCGACCCCGCCGACTTCAAGCAGGACGTCTTGACCCGCAAGGCCGTGGGCCTCGTCAACCGCCGGGCGCCGCAGGCGCAGCCGTTCTTCCTCTGGCTCACCTACACGGCGCCCCACTCCGGAGGTCCGGATCCGAACCCGAACCCGCCCACCAACTGCAAGGGCTCCGCGAAGCCGGCGCCTCGCCACGCCCACGCGTTCGACTCCGAGCCGCTGCCGAGGCCGCCGAACTTCAACGAGGCCGACGTCTCCGACAAGCCGGCCGAGATCCGAGACCGCCCGCGTTTGAGCGCGGATCGGATCGCGCACATCCAGCGCCGGTACCGCTGCCGGCTCGAGTCGCTCCTCTCGGTGGACGAGGGCGTCAAGAAGGTCGTCGACTGCGCTGAGGGCGAAGGGCGAGCTCGGCGAACACGGTGCTGATCTACACCTCAGACAACGGCTTCTTCCACGGCGAGCACCGGCTCCCCGGCGACAAGAAGCACATCTATGAGGAGTCGATCCGGGTGCCGCTCCTGATGCGCGGGCCCGGGATCCCGCACGGGGTGAACGTCAGCGACCTGTCGATCAACGCCGACCTGGCGCCGACGATCGTCGACGTGGCGAACGCGGAGCCCCGGCCTGGTGATGGACGGGCGCTCGCTGATCCCGGTCGGCACGGCAGCCGGGCATCGAGCGCGGACGAGAGCTCCTGATCGAGGAGCCGGGCTTCACCGCGATCCGGACCGGGCGCTACATGTACGCCGAGCACAGCACCGGTGAGCGGGAGCTCTACGACCTGATGACACGACCCGTTCGAGCTGCGCAGCCGCCACGCCGATCCGGCCTACGCAGTCGGTCAGGGGCCAACTCGCGACCCGTCTCAACCAGCTGCGAAGCTGCGCCGGTCCGAGCTGCCGCCGCTAGCGCCCCCGCCACACGGGTCGTCGCTTCTCGGCGAAGGCTCGGATGCCCTCGCGGAAGTCCTCGGAGCCGAAGCACGAGCGCCGCAGCTCGATCAGCTCGCTTTCCTGCTCTGGAGTCAGGCGGGCGTAGGAGTTGAGGGTCTCGATCGCGTGCTTGTTCCCCCTCATCGAGAGGGGGGCGTTGGCGGCCACCTCGGAGGCCAGCTCGAGCGCGGCGGCCTCGATCTCGGAATCCAAGACGGTGTCGTGCACCAGGCCGATCGCCATCGCCCGCGGGGCGCTCAGGTTGCGGCCGGTCAGGAACAGCTCCTTCGTGCGGGCGAGACCGACGACGTCGATGAACTTCGCAAGCCCGGTATGTCCGTAGATCAGCCCGAGCTTGGCCGGGGGCATGCCGAGCTTGGCGCTCATGGCGCTGAGACGCAGGTCGCACCTGACCGCGAGCTCGAGGCCTCCCCCGAGGCAGTGCCCGTTGATCGCCGCGAGCACCGGATAGGGATGGGCGCTCACCGCCTCCATGGCGGCGTGGAACGGATGGGCAACGAGCGCCTCCGCGTCGGTGGCGAAGCTCTCTTCGGGGATGCCGGCAATGTCGTAGCCGGCCGAGAAGACCTCGCCGGTGCCGGTGATGACCACGCAGCGGATCTCGATCCCCCGGTCGAGCCCCGGCAGGACCTCTGCGAGCGCCTCCAGGATCTCGTGGTCGAGGGCGTTCCGCCGCTCGGGATTGGAGATGGTCAGCCGGGCCACCGCCTCGGCCGGGTGATCGAGAACGAGCTTCCCGCCCGCGAGGGACATGCGTTCCCCGCCTCCCTCGCCGTTTCCTCCTCGTGCGGCGGGGTCTTCGCTCATCCCAGGACGACGAGGACGTCGCCCTCTTGGACCGACTGGCCCTCCTCGCAGCGGACCTCGGTGACGGTGCCCGGGTCCTCGGCCTCCACCGGCATCTCCATCTTCATCGACTCGATGATCACCACGGTGTCGCCCTCGTCGACCTGATCGCCGACCGCGACCTCGACCTTCCACACGGTTCCGGTGATGTGCGCTTCGACGTTGTTGCTCATGGCCCGGCGGGTGAGAATATCCAGCCTTGCCCGCGGAACGGACAGCCGACCCGGTGGTGATCGTCGCGGCGCACAACGAGGCACGCCGAATCGGGGCCACGCTGGAGGCGCTGTCGGAGGCGTTTCCAGGCGCTCAGCTCGTGGTTGCCGACGACGCCTCGAGCGACGGCACGGGCGAGCTGGCGCTCTCGCGGGGCGCTCAGGTGGTCAGCCGCGGAAAGCCCCACGGCAAGGGCGCCAACATGACCGCCGCGGCCGAGAGCGTGCTCCACCTGGGGGATGCCCCCAACCCACCGATCTTCCTGCTCTGCGACGCCGATCTGGGCCAGTCGGCGAGGGAACTGCCGGGCTTGGTTGAGGCGGTTGCGGAGGGCGGCTGCGACCTTGCGGTCGGGGCCTTCCGTGATCGCGTCGGCGGTGGCTTCGGCCTTGCCGTGGGCTTCGCCCGCTGGGCGATCGAGCGCCGCTGCGGCTTTCGCGCCGAGGCTCCGATTTCCGGCCAGCGGGCGATGACGGCGCAGGCGCTGCGTGCCGTCCTGCCGTTTGCAAGCGGCTACGGGATGGAGACCGGGATGACGATCGACGCCGTGCGCGGCGGCTTCCGCTTGTGCGAGATCGAGCTCGACCTCGAGCACAGGGCGACGGGCCGAAGCGTCGGCGGCTTCCTTCACCGCGCCCGCCAGCTCCGCGACTTCGCACGCGCCTACGCAGCGAGGCGCGTTGCCTAGGGGTTTGGGAGGCCCCGCTAGCCTCGCTTCGCGTAGTTCCCGAACTCGCCGAAGTCGAGCAGCACGCACGACTCCTCGCCGACGATCTCGGCGTCGTGGCCCGGCGGGATGGCGAACACGTCGCCGGGGCCGATCTCGGCCTCCGAGCCGTCGTCCATGTACACCTTCATGTGGCCCGACATGCAATAGCCCAGGTGGGAGACCTCGCATGAGTCCGTTCCGGCGATCGGCTTGACGTTGTGGGACCATCTCCAGCCCGGCTCGAACACGCCCCGTCCGACCACCTTGCCATCGAGGTTGCAGACGTCGGCCCTACCCTTGCCCTCGAAGGGCCGAGTCTCGTCAGGCGAGTTGAAGTTCTTCACCTCTACGGACATCTGTTCCTCCTCTCTTAGCTGTAACCCGCGCTGCGCCACCCTAACTCCCGGGCTGACAAGGCGTCAGCCCCAATAGTCTTGGCGCCCGTTGATCCTCGCCATCGACCAGGGCACGACCGGGACCACCTGCCTCGTCTTCGACCGCGAGGGCCGGATCGCCGGACGGGCCTATTCGGAGTTCGAGCAGCACTTTCCGCAGCCCGGCTGGGTCGAGCACGACGCGGCCGAGATCTGGGAGGTCACGCGCCGGCTGTGCGTGCAGGCGATCGTGGACGCGGGAATCCAGGGCGCCGACCTGGACGCGATCGGGATCGCCAACCAGCGCGAGACTGTCGTCGCCTGGGACCCCGAGACGGGCGAGCCCGTCCATCGCGCGCTCGTCTGGCAGGATCGCCGCACTGCGGCACGCTGCGACGAGCTCAGGGCCGCCGGGCACGAAGCGCTCGTGCGGGAGCGAACCGGGCTTGTCATCGATCCCTACTTCTCGGGCACCAAGATCGAATGGCTGCGGCGAAACGTCGAAGCGGCGCGGAGCGCCGTCTTCGGGACGATCGACTCCTGGCTCGTGTTCAAGCTCACCGGTCGCCACGTCACCGATTACTCGAACGCCTCCCGGACGATGCTGTTCGACATCCGTGGGCTGCACTGGGACACCGAGCTGTGTGGCCTGCTCGGGGTCGACCCCTCCAGCCTGCCCGAACCGGTTCCGTCGGCACACCTGTACGGCCGCACAGGCATGTTCGGCGGCGACGTCCCGGTGGCGGGGATCGCGGGGGACCAGCAGGCGGCGCTGTTCGGCCAGGCCTGCCAGCGGGCCGGGATGGCGAAGAACACCTACGGGACAGGGAGCTTCGTCCTCCTCAACACCGGCCGCGACGCTCCCGAGCCCGGCGAGGGCCTGCTCACGACGGTCGCCTGGGGCTTGGGCTCTCGGACCGACTACGCGCTCGAGGCGGCGGTGTTCATCACCGGCGCCGCGGTGCAGTGGCTTCGTGACGGGCTCGGGATCATCGGCTCGGCGCCCGAGAGCGAGGGGCTCGCCGCCTCGCTCGACTCGAACGACGGCGTTTACTTCGTTCCCGCGTTGACCGGCCTGGGATCGCCGCACTGGGATCCCTACGCGCGGGGGACGATTGTCGGCCTGACGCGCGGCTCCGGCCGGGCCCACCTGGCGCGCGCAGCGCTCGAGGCAATCGCCTACCAGACCGTTGACGCGGTGCGGGCCCAGGAGGCCGCCGCCGGGGAAGCACTCGAGGTGCTGAAGGCCGATGGGGGGGCGGTCTCCAATCGCTGGCTGATGCAGTTCCAGGCGGACGTGCTCGGGGCGCCGGTGGTCGTCCCCGAGATCTCCGAGACGACGGCCCTCGGCGCCGCCTATCTGGCGGGAATCGCCACCGGCGTATGGGACGCCGAGCAGGTCGCGGCGATGTGGCGCGAGGCCGCCCGATACGAGCCGCGCATGAGCCAGGACGAGCGCCAGTCTCTGCTCGGCGACTGGCGCCGCGCCGTCGAGCGAGCCAGGGGCTGGGCAAACGGGGCGTAACCGCGAGGCGCGACGGGGGTAGGACACGCACGGGCCGGCTCCTGCCCGCTCGCCTGCCGATGGCCGAGATCAAGCCCCAGGTTTACAAGGACCCCCGCCCCGCCGAGTACTTCACGCGGTTCCACGAGCGCGCTCGCACCCGCGACCCCTACCGGGTCTATGGCTTGGTGCGGATCGTGCTCACGATCCCCACCCTGCTCCTCTACCGCGCCTGGGCGATCGGGACGGAGAACGTCCCCAGCTCCGGACCCGTGATCCTGGCCCCGAACCACTTCTCGAACTGGGACCACTTCTTCGCCGCCGTCTACCTGCGGCGCAAGGTGCGGTTCATGGCCAAGTCGCAGCTGTTCGGCGCCAACCGGGCCATCACCTTCATCATCTCCCACGGTGGGGTGTTTCCCGTTCGCCGCGGCCACCAGGACCAGGAGGCGTTCATCACCGCCCACGCGATCCTCGATCAGGGCGGCTGCATGCTGATCTACGCGGAGGGCGGTCGCTCCCGCACGGGCGGTCTCGGTCAGCCGCGACCGGGGGTCGGCTACCTGGCGCTCGAGTCGGGCGTCCCCGTCGTGCCGGTGGCGATCCACGGCTCGAAAGGGGTTCGGGGGTGGAGGAGGCTCCAGTTCCCGAAGGTGACGATCCAATTCGGCGAGCCGCTGAGCTTTCCAGTTGTCGAGAGCCCCTCGCGAGAGCAGGCACAGGAGGCCGCCGAGCGGATCTTCCAGCCGGTGGGGGAGATGTACGCGGCCCTCGAGGAAAAGGGTCGCCGTGGCGTGATCAAGGCCCTGCGCGAAGGGATCGGCGCCCGCACCGAGCGCCAGGTCCCGGCCGGCCAGCCGCGCTAGCTGGCCCCTCCGCCGCTCACTCGTACTTCGTATCCAAGGTCCGCCAATGCTCCGGGTCGTGCCCCGGCACGATCACTGCCTGGGGGTAGGAGCGATGGAAGAGCGACAGCTCCTGCCGCGAGCGCCGCCAGGTGTGGCGGTCGACGGGGCGCGGCGGCTCTGGTGCGTCGCCGAGTTGAGCGTGCGTGTAGATCGCGTCGCCCGCGATCACGAAGTCGCGCTCCTGCAGGCGAGCGATCACGCACTGGTGGCCCGCCGAGTGCCCGGGCGTGAAGGCGAGCCGAACGGACCCGTCGCCGAACAGGTCGAAGGTGCGGCCGAAGGTCGAGTACGAGGCGATGTCCGGGCCCTCGTAGCTGAGCGTCCTGTAGTCGAACAGGAAGTCGTAGTGCGCCGGCCGGTAGCCGCGCAGCAGCGGTCGCGGGTCCGTGGTCGCCGCGTGCCACTCCGCGGCGGAGATCACGAAGGTCGAGTTACCGAACTCGGACATCCCCGAGGCGTGGTCCTGGTGCAAGTGGGTCATCACGACCAGGGGCAGGTCCCTGGCCTCGATCCCCCGCTCGCGAAGCTGGGCGGGTATGTCCCGCCCCGGCTCGATCCGCGGCCGGCCGAACCGGGCCCACAGCTGACCCATGTTCTCGCGCGGCTCCGCGGCCACGGACGGGTGAAGGCCCGTGTCCACGAGCATCGGCCCGGCGTCGGGATGCCGAACCAGGAAGGCGGGGCAGGGGACGGTCCACCACTGGGAGCGAGGGGTGCCGACGCCCAGCACCTTCAGCGTTTCCAGGGGCCCCCCGGGCCGCTCGAAGAAGGTGCGCGGGGAGTCCAGCTCGCCGCCCAGCAGGGGCTCGACGGTCACCGTGGTTCCCCGCTTGCCGCCGGGGAGCGGCTCGGTCAGCGGCTTCGACTGGGCGTGGACCTTCATCGGTCGCTGAGCGTACAGGCGGACAGTCTCTAAGCTCACCCGGTGGCAGCCTCGAGCTCCCAGATCTTCCGGCCGGGACTGCTTGAAGGTCAGATCTGTGCCGTCTCGGGGGCGGGCACGGGACTCGGGCGGGCGACTTCGTTAGAGCTGGCGGCGCTCGGTGCCACCGTGATCGGCTGCGGGCGGCGCGCCGAGCCACTCGAGGACACGGTGCGCACGATCCAGGACGCCGGCGGAGCCGCGGAGGCAGAGCCCATGGACATCCGTGACCCCGACGCGGTGGAGGCCCTGTTCGACGGGATCGTCGAGCGCCACGGCCGCCTGGACGTGCTGGTCAACAACGCGGGCGGCCAGTTCCTCAGCCCCGCCGAGGCCATCAGCCCCAAGGGCTTTCGGACCGTGATCGAGCTGAACGTGCAGGGAACCTGGCAGATGACCCATGCGGCCGCGACCAAGGCGTTCATCCCGCAGCGCTCCGGGAAGGTGATCAGCATCACCCTCTCGCCCCATCACGGGATGCCGGGCATGGCGCATTCCGGGGCCGCCCGCGCCGCGGTCGAGAACATGATGCGCACGCTCTCGATCGAGTGGGCGCGCTTCAACGTCAAGCTTTGTGCCGTTGCGGCCGGCCAGTTCGACACCGAGGTGTTGCGAACGAAGTACCCGAAGGAGGTCGCAGAGAACGTGGTGCGCACGGTGCCGGCGCAGCGGCTCGGCAAGCCGGAGGAGATGGCCTGGCTGATCGCCTATCTCGCCTCTCCCGGGGGAGACTTCCTCTCCGGTTGCGTGATCACGATCGACGGCGCTCGCGACAACTGGTTCGGCTCCTGGCCGCCGCCCGGAGCCGTTGGCGAGTCCGGGGAGCCGCTGGCCGAGGTCCGCAAGCCCCGCGAATGAGGCTCGCCCTCACCACGGCGGTGGGGCTGTCCCTGCTGGCCATCGCGTCGTGTGGGGACGGCGAGCCGTCACAGACCACGGGCACGACGACGGCCGCCGACCCGGCTGCGAAGCGGCTGACGGCCGCCGAGCAGGCTCTGGTGATCCGGTCGGAACGGGTCGTGCAGCGCTACTGCGGGAAGCTCGCGCTCTCGCTGACCGGCCAGCGGAAGCCTCCCTCGGTCGCCGAGCAGGGCCGGGCCCTCGCTGCGACGGACCGCCTCATCGAGCTGGCCCGTAACAAGCCCGCCGCATCCCTCGACAGCGAGGGGGACATGAGGCTGTTCCTCGGCGACCTGGCCGAGGACCTCGAAGGCTCGAACTGCGATGTGCGCCTGGTGCAGCGGATCGACCAGGCGCTTGCGACGCTGCCCCGGCCGTAGGGGCTATCGAATGACCCGAGTGCTCTCGCGGTAGGTGTTGTTCGCAATCACCGGGTCGTCGGTGGTCGCAGCCGTGGCGGCAAAGTTGCTCATCGTGCGGGGAGCCCCCTGCACCCTGGCCCTGATCGTGATCCGCTGCTTACCGCCGACGCCCAGGTCGCCGACCCTACAGGTCACGGTGTCGTCTGAAGTCGAGCAAGTTCCCTGGGTGGTCTCCACCGAGATGAAGCTCGTCTGCTTGGGGATGCGGTCCCAGGCGCTTACGGCGGTCGCGGGCGAGGGGCCCAAGTTCTCGACCAGCAGCCTGTAGGTGACGATACCGCCGATCCTCACCGGGTCGGGGTCGTCGCGCTTCGTGATCCTGAGATTGGCCCGGCGCGGGTCGTCGATCAGCATCTCGACGTTCTGGTCGAGCTGCGGGTCTCCCTCACCGCTCGGCGGGCCGCTCTGAGGATCGTTGAAGCCGAAGGTGCGGCCGATCGCGGCGAGCTGGCGGGCGATGAAGCCGGCGGCGTTCCCGGGAGCCGGGGCGGTCGCCGGCGAGGCCTGGTCGAGCACGGTGCCGAAGATCGAGAGCGTGTCGTCGCGGTTGTCCATCACCTCGATCAGGCGGTGCTGGTGGGGCCAGTCGGCCACCGCGGCGGTGTTGATCTCCCACCAGGTGTGATTCCCGCAGAACCGCCTGTTGTTCGGGCCGGTCGTCCGGGTGCTGCCGCAGGGCAGGAGCGCGTGCTCGTGAGTGTGCCCCGCGACGTAGGCGATCACGTTCGAGTGGGTGGCCAGCAGCTCGGTGAAGGTCTGGGCGCTGCTGCCAAGCTCGTCGGCCTGCTCCGGGTTCCCGAAGTGGAGGGGCTGGGACGCACGCGGGTCGGGATCGCAGCCGGGGTTGGTGTCGTGCTCGGGGGTGTCGCCGTGGCTGTGCTGCACGCCAGTGCACTCTCCGGTGGCCTCGTCGTGAACGACCGTGTTCATGCTGCGCACGGGGTGGTGGCCGAAGATCACGATCAGCTTCCCCTGGTTCTCCGCCTTGTTGAGCTCGTTCCGAAGCCAGAGGAACTGCGGGTGGTCGAGGTTCCCGTCCGAGGAACCGCTCTGCGGACCCTCCGCCGACGATGCCGCCCTCCGAGTTGGTGTCGATGGCGATGAAGCGGACGCCAGGCGTCTGCGACGGGTTCCACGCGTAGTAGGAGGCCGAGCCGTTCGAGGCCTGGTTCTGCTGGGCGTTGACGAAGTCGAAGCCGTGGTCGTTGTCCACGTTGTTGGCACCGACGATCGCCTTGGTCTGCTGCTTTGAGACGAAGCGCCGCAGCGGGTCGGGCGGGACGAACATTCCCACGGCCGTGGGGGAGAGCAGCACCCTCGGATCGGGACCGGGGAAGCTTCCCGGGACGGCGGTCGTCCCCAGAGCCTTGAAGCAGCCCGTGGCGATGTTCTCGAACCCCTGGTTCGCGTCCTCGTTCCCCTGCACGAGTACGTCGTGGTTGCCGTTCACCCAGTAGGAGGGGACGTTCAGCCCAGCGGGGGTGAGGGAGAGCATCTGGGCGCGGTCCAGGAGCCCGGTGTACTGCGGCCACGCGGCCCAGTCGCCGATGGGCTCGTTCGGGTCGTAGAAGGTCGGATCCGGCCCGGGCGGCGCGCCCGCCGGGTAGTCGTCGTAGTCCTGGACGCCGGTGTACCGCGCCGCCTCGGCGGCGGCCTGGGCTGGCCCGTCCCCCGGGGCCGGGGTCTGCAAGTCCTCCTGCGTGACGAACGCGTCGCAACTGGCGCCCTCGGGATCCTCGTAGGCGCTGGGATCGGTGACGCCTGAATTGAAGTTGAGGGTGACCCCGCCCTCCAGGAGCGCCCGCGTCCAGATCATCTCGTTGCGCTGCTGGTTGTCGGCCTGGTCGCCCGTGATCAGCGCGAGGTCCATCGGATTGCCGACGCCGTTGCCCTGCGGCACCGGGCTGCGGGCGACGAACCGGTTGACCTGCCGGATCGAGTCGTCGATCATGAACGGGGTCAGCGCCTCCCAGGGACGCCAGGCCGAGGTCGCCCCGCCCTGGCCGGCGACCTCGTCGAGGAACTCCACCCGCGCCGGGGACTCCTCGTCGGCGAGCTGGAAGTCGGTCAGCTGGGAGAAGTAGGCGAGCGAGCGCCGCCGCTGCCCGCGTCCCGACTGGCCGACGCCGTCGGGGTCACGGACGACGTAGGCCTCGTCGACCTGATCCACCTCAAGCGTCGTGTAGTCGGCGTCCGGGTCGGTGGCGGCGAGGATCTGATCGAGGGTCGTATGGCCCCCGGTGTCGATGACCTGGTGGGTCGCCGCGGCGACCCCGGCGACGGCGAGCAGGACCACGAGGCCGCCCACGGGCACCAGCCAGCGCCGGCGGCGCGAGCGGGCTCTTGCTCCTTGTCCGTGTGGGCTGATGGCCCTTCCCCTAACCCCTGATCACGACGGTACCCGTTACCCCTTATCGGGTGCCGGGAAACCTAGCACTGTGGGCCATGCCGCGCGCCGGCTTGGCCGGGCTCCTCGGTTGCCCCGGCCCGGAGCCCGGCTACGCGTGGCCGCTCTCTTCGCGCAGCCTGCCCTCGCGGATCCGCGCCGCCAGGTCCTTCGACTCCTCGCGGATCACCGTGCCGTCCTCGAGCTCGACGGCAGGCAGGGCCTTCTGCCCGGTCAGCTCGGCGTACTCGGTGCGCTTGCCGCGCCGGAGCGGCTGCTTCACGACCTCGTACTCGATTCCGGCTTCGTCGAGCGCCTTCTGCACCCTCCAGCACGGATGCTGGTCGATCTTCAGCCACATCGTCGGGCAGCGGTGGAGCTTGACCGCCATCTCGTCCTCCAATCGGGTCGGTGCCGTTACGTGTACAAGCCGCCGAACTGTCCACCGGTCACGTTCAGGACCTGTCCGTGGACGTAGTCGGAGAGCGGCGAGGACAGGAACAGGACGGGGCGGGCGGCCTCCTCGGGCTGGGCGGGGCGCCCGAGCGGGATGATCATCGAGGCCATCGCCCGTTGCTGCTCGGGCACCCCGATCTCGATCTTCTCGCCCTCGCGCTCGATCGCCTCGCCCTGCTCCTTGGCCTGGGTGAGGCGGGTCTCGACGAATCCGAAGGCGACCGCGTTCACGTTGATCTTGAACTGCCCCCACTCCTTGGCGACCGTCTTGGTGAGCCCGGTCACGCCCGCCTTCGCAGCCGAGTAGTTGGCCTGGCCGGCGTTGCCCATCGTCCCGGAGATCGAGGTCACGTTGACGATCTTGCGAAACACCTCCTGACCCCCTGCGGCCTCCTGCTTGGCCGCCTCACGCCAGTGGGGCGCCAGCGCGCGGATCATGCGGAAGGGGACGATCGTGTGAATGTCGAGCATCGCCTGGAACTGCTCGTCGCTCATCTTGTGGACGACGCCGTCCCAGGTGTAGCCCGCGTTGTTGATCAGGATCTCGACCTGGCCGAAGGCCTCATTGGCTTTTGCCACCAGCTCCTCGGGAATGCCGGGCTGGGTCAGGTCGCCGGCGAAGACCGCCGTCTCGCCCTCGAGCTCGCCCGCCGCCTGCTCGGCGACCTCCCCGTCGATGTCGTTGATCAGCACCTTGGCGCCCTCGCTGAGGAAGAGCTCGGCCGTCGCCCGGCCGATCCCGCGCGCCGAGCCGGTGATGATCGCGGCCTTGCCGTCAAGTAGTCCCATCTACGCTCGTTCTCCTCTCGAAGGGTTTGTGAGCGGCAAACCGTATCTGCAGGGGCGCCCGGTCGGCGAGGGCCTGTTAGCGTCGGCTTGTGCCCGAAGCCAACGCGGAGCTGATTCGCCGCTTCTACGCCGCCTTCGCGGCCCGCGACGGCAACGCCATGGCAGAGCTCTACGCGCCCGACGCCCGCTTCTCGGACCCCGTGTTTCCGGACCTTCGCGGCTCCGAGCCCGGCGCGATGTGGCGGATGCTCACCGGCCGCGCCGACGACCTGAAGGTGGAGCTGGTCGAACACGAGGCGGACGGCGACCAGGGCTCCGCCCGCTGGGTCGCCCACTACACGTTCACCCAAACCGGACGACCCGTGAGGAACGACGTGCGTGCATCCTTCCGCTTCGCCGATGGGCTGATCGCCGAGCATCGCGACGAGTTCGACTTCCATCGCTGGTCGCGGCAGGCGCTGGGCGCGCCTGGCCTGCTGCTCGGCTGGACTCCCCTGCTGCGCGCCTCGGTTCGCCGGCGCGCCCGCGCCGGCCTGGACGAGTTCCTGGCGGGCAGCGGGCGAGCTCCCTAGCTGAGCGAGCGGGCGATCACCAGGCGCTGGATCTCGTTGGTGCCCTCGTAGATCTGGGTGATCTTGGCGTCGCGCATCATCCGCTCCACCGGGTACTCGCTGACGTAGCCGTAGCCGCCGAGGACCTGCACCGCCTCGGTGGTGACCCACATCGCGGTGTCGGAGGCGAACAGCTTCGCCATCGCCGAGTACTTGCCCATGTCGCCGTCGCCCGTGTCGACCTTGGCGCAGGCGCGGTAAAGCAGCTCCCGTGCGGCTGCGGTGCGGGTCTCCATCTCGGCCAGCTTGAATTGGATCCCCTGGAAGGAGGCGATCGGCTTTCCGAACTGGCGGCGCTCCTGTGCGTAGGCGGCGGCGTAGTCCGTGGCTCCCTGCGAGATGCCGACTGCCTGCGCGGCAACGCCCAGCCGAGAATGATCCAGCGTCCCCATCGCAACCTTGAAGCCGGCGTTCTCATCCCCGATCAGGTTCTCTGCCGGGACCCGGACGCCGTCGAAGATCGGCTGGCCGGTCGGCGAGCCTCGGATCCCCATCTTGTGCTCGAGCTTGCCGACCGAGAAGCCCGGTCTGTCGGCCTCGACGATGAACGCGGAGATCCCGCGCGAGTGGCCGGCGTCCGGATCGGTGACGCAGAAGACCACGTAGAAGTCGGCGACCCCGAGGTTGGTGATCCAGTTCTTGGTGCCGTCGATCACCCAGTCCGAGCCGTCGCGGACCGCGCGGGTGCGCATGCCGCCGGGGTCAGAGCCGGCGTCCGGCTCCGAGAGCGCGAAGGCGGGAGTCCACTCGCCGGCCGCGCACCTCGGCAGCAGGCGCCCCTTCTGCTCCTCGGTCCCGAACAGCCTGATCGGCAGCGTGCCGAGCTCCTGGATCATCAGCATCAGGGCGCTCGACGCGCACGCCTTGGCCACCTCCTCGACCGCGATGTTGAGCATCAGCGTCCCGGTCCCGGTGCCGCCGTGCTCGGCCTCGAACGGCAGCCCGAACAGGTCGTGCTCGGCGAACAGCTCGCGCAGGTCGTGGGGGTACTCGCCCGTGGCGTCGATCTCGGCCGCGCGCGGCGCCACGCGCTCTACGACCATCTTGCGGATCGTCTCGCGGAAGTCGAGGAACTCCTGGGGCAGCGCGTAGGTCGCGGGCGGGGCCGCCGCGGTGGCCATCGACTCGGAGCCTAGTGGACCTTCCCGCAAGGCTTCAGCGGAGCTGACGGCCCCGGATCGCCTTGGAGCTCCAGCTTCGCGCCAGGACCTCCTTCAGAGCTCTCGCTCGTAGAAGTAGCTGACCGGGCCGTCGGGTCGCCCTTCGCGATTGGTGAACCCGAGGCTCTCGTAGAGGGCGCGGGCGGCGACATCGTCCTCGTTGGTGCCGAGGTCCATGTGTTTCGCACCCTGGCCGCGAGCGAGCTCGATCGCGGCCTCCATCAGCGCCCGCCCGAGCCCCTGCCCGCGCCGGTTGGGGACGACGTAGAGCTCCTCCAGGTAGCAGTCGAGCGCCTCCGTCCAGATCGCCGGGCGGAAGCGAAGCACCGCGAGCCCGTGAGGCTCCGGCTCCACCGAGCAGGACCGTGACCTCACCTCTCGCCAGGAGCTCCCGAACCCGTTCGGCAAGTGCCCGCGGGCCGGGCGTGGGGTCGTCGAACTCGCTGTTGAAGTCGTGAAGGAGCCGGCCGATGATCTCGGCGTCGTCCAGGTCCGCGCGGCGGACGGCCAGGTCAAGGGGAGCGTTCATGCTTCTCCCGAGGATGCCTACAGCCCGAGCTGGCGCCCGAGGATCTCCTTCATGATCTCGTCGGTGCCGCCGCCGATCGGGCCCAGGCGGGCGTCGCGGACGGCGCGCTCGATCCCGTACTCCCGCATGTAGCCGTAGCCGCCGTGGATCTGCAGGCACTCGTCGGCGACCTCGAGCATCGTCCGCTGGGTGTTGAGCTTCGCCATCGTCACCTCGCGAGTGGCATCGTGGCCGTCGGCGAACAGGCGCAGCGCGCTGTAGGTGAGCGCGCGCGAAGCCTCGATCCTGGTGGCCATCTCGGCGAACTTGTGGCGGATCGCCTGGAACTTGCCGATCGGCCGCCCGAACGCCTCCCGCTCCTTCGCGTAGGCCAGCGTGACCTCGAACACCCTCTGCATCCCGCCGACGGCCGCGAGCGCCATCGACAATCGCTCCCACTGGAAGTTGGCCATGATCAGGTGGAAGCCGCCGTTCTCGGTCCCGAGCAGGTTCTCGTCCGGCACCTCGACGTCCGTGAAGCCGAGCTCGCCCGTGTCGGAGGCGTGCCAGCCCATCTTCTCGAGCTTTCTGGTCACCTCGTAGCCGGGCATCTCCGGCTCCAGGACGAGGAAGGAGAGGCCGTGGTGGCCCCCCTCGGGGTTGGTCTTCACAGCGCAGGCCAGGAAGTCGGCGCGGACCCCGTTGGTGATGAACGTCTTCGAGCCGTTGACGACGTAGCCGCCCGGCACCTTGAGGGCGTGGGTCCGGATCCCGGCCACGTTGGAGCCCGCGCCGGGCTCGGTGATCCCGAGCGCGCCGATCCGCTCGCCGCGGATCCCGGGCACGATCCAGCGCTGGCGCTGCTCCTCGGTGCCGAAGTTGAACACCGGCGGCATCGCGATCGTGGCGTGGGCGTTCAGGCCGGCGGCGACGCCGCCCGATCCGCCCGAGCGCGACAGCTCCTCGATCCAGACCGCGTCGTGGACGGCGGTGCCACCCTGGCCGCCGTACTCCTCGGGGAACTTGAGGCCGAGGAACCCGAGCTCGCCGCAACGTGCGAACAGCTCCCGCGGGAACTCGCGCGCCTCCTCCCACTCGTCCACGTGCGGGGCGATCTCCTTGCCGACGAACCGTCGCACCGTCTCCCGCAGCTCCTCGTGCTCCTCGGTGAACGGCGGCGACGGGGCGCGAACGCCGCTGTCCTTGACCACCTGCATGAGCTAACCGTCGAGCGTGGTGTGGCCGCGACCGGCGTGATCGAAGCCCAGCAGGTTTCCCTCCGGGTTCTTCCGGTCGCCGTGGTGGTAGGCGCGCACCTCGGCGATCCTGCCGTCGCGAAGCTGGAACCACTCGGTGCCGCGGTTGAGGCGCTGCTCGCCCGACTTCGGGTCGCGCCAGGTCATCGTCCACTCGATCACGGCCTCGTCGCCGTGCTCGATGCCGTGCTCCAGATCGCCACTGGCCTTCGAGGTTGTCGACCGCCCAGCGCGTGTTCTCGCCGATGCCCTGGGCACCCTGGTGAGGGCCGAGGCGCGTGTAGTAGTGGACCGCGTCGTCGGTGAAGTGCGAGGCCACCCGCTCCGGGTCGCCGGTGTTCAGGGCCTCGTAGTAGCTGCGGATGTGGTCGAGATTGCCGATCACGAGATTCTTACCTAAGGCTGTCGATAAAGGGTTCTCCCGTTCGTCGTTAGGGTGAAGGCGGCGAAACCGCGTCGCTCGAAATCGAGGAGGAAACGATGAAGTACCTGCTCGCGTTGATCTCGGAGGAGGGGGGCATGGAGGACGCCTCCCCCGAGGAGATGAAGGCCGTGATGGACCGCTGGAGCGCCTACGGCAGGGAGGCGATGGACAGGGGCGCCTTCCTGGCCGGGGAAGGCCTCCAGCCGAGCGCCACGGCGTCGACCGTGAGGATCGAGGAGGGCAAGGAGCCGACCGTCACGGATGGCCCGTTCGCCGAAACGAAGGAGCAGCTCGGCGGCTTCTACCTGCTCGATTGCAAGGACCTCGACGAGGCCCTCGAGTACGCGAAGAAGATCCCGCTCCAGAGCGGCTCGGTCGAGGTCCGTCCGGTGATGGACTACACGGAGCTCGGCTACGAGGACCCGGCCCAGGCCGGCGCCGCTCAGACCGCCGCGTCATAGACGCCCGTTCCGATCAGGTCGTCGACCGCCTGTTCCGCCTCGAGTCGGGACGGGCGGTCGCGAGCCTGATCCGCGTCCTGGGTGACTTCGACGCCGCCGAGGAGGCGGTCCAGGAAGCCTTCGTCGTGGCGCTCGAGCGCTGGCCGAGCGACGGCGTCCCGGACAACCCGGGCGCCTGGATAACCCGGGTGGCGCGCAACAAGGCGATCGATCGCCTTCGTCGCGAGAAGACCCTGCGCATGAAGAAGGAGGTGCTCCAGGGTCTCGAAGCGCTGGCGCCCAGCTCCGAGGAGCTCGACGCCGAACCGGAGCCGGCGATGCCCGACGACCGGCTGCGGCTGATCTTCACCTGCTGTCATCCCGCCCTGCGGCCGCAGGCGCGCGTAGCCCTCACCCTGCGCACGCTCGGCGGCCTGACCACGGCGGAGATCGCCAGCGCCTTCCTGGCCTCCGAGGCGACCATGGCGCAGCGGCTGGTACGCGCCAAGGCCAAGATCCGCGACGCCGGCATTCCGTACGAGGTGCCCTCGGCCGAGCAGCTGCCGGAGCGCCTCACCTCGGTGCTGGCGACGCTGTACTTGATCTTCAACGAGGGCTACTTCGCGTCCGGCTCCGAGGCGCTGACCCGGATCGAGCTCGCCGACGAGGCGATCCGGCTGGCGCGGGTGCTGGTCGCAGCCCTTCCGGGCGACTCCGAGGCGCGGGCGCTGCTCGCGCTGATGCTGCTCCAGCACTCACGGCGCGAGGCGCGAGTGGACGATGAGGGTCAGATGGTGCTGCTGTCCGATCAGGACCGCTCGCTCTGGGATCGCGCCCAGATCGAGGAGGGGCTGAGCGCTGGTCGACTCGCTCAGCGGCGTCGTCGGCCCCTACTCGGTCCAGGCCAGGATCGGCGCCGAGCATGCTCGTGCCGAGCACGCCGAGCAGACCGATTGGCGCCGGATCGGCCTCCTCTACGGGCAACTGCGCCAGATCCAGCCCTCGCCCGTGATCGAGCTCAACCGCGCCATCGCGGTGGCGATGGATCGCGGCCCCGAGGCCGGCTTGGAGCTGATCGACGCGATCGAGGGCCTCAGCCGCTACGCGCCCTACCACGTCAGCCGTGCCGACCTCCTCGGCCGGCTCGGTCGCGGCCAGGAGGCGATCGAGGCCTATAGTCGCGGGCTCGAGCTCAGCACCAACCCGGTGCAGCGCGGCTTCCTCGAGCGCCGGATCGAAGAGCTCGAGAAAAACGTCGAATAGCCGAGCCTCGTCCGTCGTAACGGTGAAAGCGGCGAACGGCGCCGCTCGAGCAGAGGAGGAATCAGATGAGGTTCATGGCGTCCCTGATCTTCGACGAGGCGCAGATGCACGGGGTCACGCCCGAGCAGATGGAGGAGATCGCCACGGAGATGAACCAGTACAACGACTCGCTGCGCGAGGCCGGCGTCATGCTGGCGGGCGAGGGACTGGGACCGAGCAGCATGGCGAGAACGCTGCGCTGGGGCGAGGCCGGCAAGCCCGTCGCCACCGACGGGCCGTTTGCGGAGTCGAAGGAGCAGCTCGGCGGGTTCTGGATCCTCGAGTGCGGGAACCTCGACGAGGCCGTCGAGTGGGCCGGAAGGGCGCCGATCCGAAGCGGCGCGCTCGAGGTGAGGCCGATCGTCGAGTCAGGCGAGGAGGCCCGCGAGCTCCATCAGCAGCAGGCTTCCTAGGCCTGCTGCTGAAGCCTCCTAGAGGCCGTAGGAGCGCCCGATGATGTCCAGCATGATCTCGTCGGTCCCTGCCCCGATCCGGTTCAGGCGGACGTCGCGGTAGGCGCGCTCGATCTCGTACTCCTTCATGTAGCCGTAGCCGCCGAGGATCTGGACGCACTCGTCGGCGACCTCGCAGCCGACCCGCGAGGTGAACAGCTTCACCTCCGTGATCTCGCGCACCGGGTACTCGCCGTTGGCGTAGCGCCAGGCGACCACGTAGTTGAACTGCTTCGCCGCTTCGATCTTGGTCGCCATCTCGGCGAACTTGTGGCGGATCGCCTGGAACTTGCCGATCGGCCGGCCGAATGCCTCCCGCTCCTTCGCGTATTCGAGCGTCCGCTCGAACATCCGCTCGGCGCCGGCCACGGAGCCGGCCGCGGCCACCATCCGCTCCGACTGGAGCTCCCAGGAGATGTGGTAGAAGCCCTTGCCGATCTCGCCGAGCACGTTGTCGGCGGGCACCCGGACCTCGTCGAACGAGAGCTCCGCGGTGTCCGAGGAGTGCATGCCCATCTTCTCCAGCTTCCTCGCGACCTCGAAGCCCGGCACCAGATTCCCTTCCTCGTCGCGCAGGTCGACCAGGAACAGGGTTACGCCCTCGTGGCGTGCGTCCGGGTCGGTCTTCGCGACCAGGAGGATGAAGTCCGCCCGAACCCCGTTGGTGATGAAGGTCTTGGAGCCCGAGATCAGGTACTCGTCGCCGTCCTTGATCGCCTTCGTGCGGATGCCGGCGACGTCGGAGCCGGCGCCGGGCTCGGTGATCCCCAAACAGCCGATCTTCTCGCCCTTGATCCCGGGCACCAGGTAACGCTGCTTCTGCTCCTCGGTGCCGAGCAGGTGGATCGGGGGCAGAACCATGTCGGACTGGACGGCGAAGCCCATGTTGGTTCCGCCGGAGCCCGAGTAGCTCATGCACTCGGCGCGCACCAGCGAGTAGAAGTAGTCGCCGCCCTGCCCGCCGTACTCCTCGGGGAAGCACAGGCCGAGGTACCCGAGCTCGCCGGCGCGGCGCATGGCCTCGTTCGGCCAGGTGGTCTCCTCCCATTCGAAGCGGTGGGGGTGGAGCTCCCGCTTGACCCAGGCCTGCATCGACTCGCGCAGGTCCTCGTGCTCGTCGGTGAACAGCAGATGCTTGCGGGTCGCCGAGTGGTCCGGCTTGAGGACGGCGGCTGCTTCCACTGGTATGACTCCCTTCGGTCGGCTGGGCGGGAAAGGCCCGCTCGCGAAACGGCCAATCCCCGTGCTAAGCTCGCGCGGAGTATAGAGTAACACTTACTACTTTGGCCAGCTACGAGAAGATCCGCTACGAGGTCGCCGATACGGGCGTCGCGACGATCACGCTCGACGACCCGGAGACCCGCAACTCGCTTTCGCCGGAGCTGCTCGGCGAGCTGGCCGAGTCGCTGCGGGCGGCCCGCGACGACGATGCGGTGCGGGTGGTGGTGCTGGCCTCCTCGCACGAGAAGGTGTTCTCCTCCGGGGCGAACCTGGGCGGCTTCGGCGCCGACGCGCCCACCGTCCACAAACACTTCGCCTCGGAGCGCTTCGTGGAGCTGTTCAAGCTGATCGGCGAGCTCCGCAAGCCGTCGATCGTCGCCGCCAACGGCCACGTGCTCGCCGGCTCGCTGGGGATCGCGCTCGCCTGTGACCTGATCGTCGCCAAGGAGGGCGCGGGCTTCGGCACGCCCGAGATCAACGTCGGCCTGTTCCCGTTCATGATCATGGCGCTGATCTATCGCAACGTGCCGCGCAAGAAGACCAACGAGATGCTGCTGCTGGGCGAGCGGCTGACGGCGGAGGAGGCGCTCCAGGCCGGGATCGTGAACAAGGTCGTGCCGGCGGAGGAGTTCGACGCGGCCGTCGACGAGTGGGCGACGAAGCTGGCCTCGAAGTCGCCCCTGATCATGCGCCTGGGAAAGGACGCGATGTGGCGGCAGCTGGACATGCCCCTGGCCGAGGCGCTCGACTACCTGCGCGTCGCAGCTGACGATCGAGCTGTCCACCGAGGATGCCATCGAGGGCGTGACCGCCTTCTTCGAGAAGCGCGAGCCAACCTGGAAGGGACGATGAATGGCCACTGAGGACCGGACAACAACGGACCCCGCCGCCCCCGGACGCGAAGCGGAGGAGGCGGCGGGCCTTGCTGCCGAGACCGGGATGCGCCCGCTGGTCGAGGACCTCCACGAGCGCCGCGAGCAGGCGAAGCTGGGCGGCGGCGAGGAGAAGATCGCGCTCCAGCACGAGCGCGGCAAGCTGACCGCCCGCGAGCGGCTCGACCTGCTGGTCGACCCGGGCACGTTCGTCGAGATGGGCATCCACGCCGGTCCGCACTTCTCCCAGCGCTCGATGGAGGGCCGCGAGGCGCCGGCCGACGGAGTGATCACCGGCTGGGGCGACGTGGACGGCCGGCCGTGCGCAATCGCGGCGTACGACTTCACGGTGATGGCGGGCTCGATGGGAATGACCGGGGAGCTGAAGGTGGGCCGCCTGCGCGAGCTGGCGCTGCAGAAGCGGATGCCGCTGATCTGGCTGCTCGACTCGGCCGGGGCGCGAATCCAGGAGGCGGCGGGCAGCCTGTTCGCCGGCTCCGGACACCTGTTCCGCGAGGAGGTGACGATGTCAGGCGTCGTGCCGCTGGTCGCCGCGATGCTCGGGCCCTGCGCGGCCGGGACGGCATACATCCCGGGGCTCTCGGATTTCGTGCCGATGGTGGTCGGCCAGGGGGCGATGGCGCTCGCGGGCCCGCACCTGACGAAGGCCGTCACCGGCGAGGACATCTCGATGGAGGACCTCGGCGGCGCCAAGGTCCACTGCCGCAAGTCGGGGGTCGGCGACCTCGAGGTGGCCGACGACCACGAGTGCATCGAGGCGGTCAAGACCTATCTGTCCTTCTTCCCGGCCAACTGCGAGCAAAAGCCGCCCCAGCGCCCCACGGACGATCCCGACGACCGGATGTCCGAGGCGCTGCTCGACATCGTCCCCGAGTCAAACCGCCAGCCGTACGACATGTACGAGCTGATCCGCGAGATCGTCGACGACGGCGTTTACTTCGACATCAAGCCGAAGTTCGCGAAGACGATCATCACCTGCCTGGCGCGCTTCGGCGGCCAGCCGGTCGGGATTGTCGCCAACCAGCCGAAGCAGCTCGGCGGCATCCTCGAGAACGACTCCGCCGACAAGGCGGCGCGCTTCGTGAACCTCTGCGACGCCTTCAACGTCCCGCTCGTCTTCCTCCAGGACGTGCCCGGGTTCATGGTCGGCTCGAAGGTCGAGCACGCCGGGATCATCCGCCACGGGGCGAAGATGCTGTACGCCGTTTCGCGAGCCACCGTGCCGAAGATCACGGTGGTGGTCCGCAAGGCCTACGGCGCCGGCTACTACGTGATGAACGGCAAGGCGTACGAGCCGGACCTGATCGTGGCCTGGCCGTCGGCGGAGATCTCGGTCATGGGGGCGGAGGGCGCCGTGAACATCATCGGCCGCTCGGCGATCGAGGCCTCCGACGACCCCGAGAAGACGCGTGAGGAGATGCTCGAGGCCGTGCGCAGGAACATCGACCCGTACCTGGCGGCCAAGAACGCGCTGATCGACGACGTCATCGATCCGCGCGAGACCCGCCCGACGATCATCCGCGGCCTTCGGATGGCGGCCGACAAGCGGGTCGAGCGGCCGTGGCGCAAGCACGGGGTGATGCCGGTATGAGCATCGGGGAGAAGCTCGCGGCAGCCTCCAACCGGTTCACGGATCGGATCCGGGACAAACGGGCCGAGGCATTGTCGAAGGCGAGGCTCAGGCCTCAGGCTTCGATGCGCTCGAGGGCCACAAATACTGCATCGTCGTCACCTACAAACGCTCCGGAGAGGGGGTCCCGACGCCCGTGTGGTTCGGGATAGCCGACGGCAAGCTCTATTTCCGCAGCGAGGGCGCAGTCGCGAAGGTGAGGCGGATAAGGGCGACCGGCAGGGCCCGAGTCGCTCCGTGCGACTCGCGGGGCAAGCCCCTCGGGCCGGCGACGGACGCCACGGCGCGGATCCTGACACCGGATGAGGAGGCCGTCGCCGAGGCCGCGCTGAAGGACAACTACGGCCTCGGCCGCAGGCTTTTCGAGGGAATGGCAATGAACTTCGGCCCCGAAGGGGTCTACGTGGAGGTGAGCGCAGCATGAGCCGGTTCGAGGATCCGGTCGATCCTCTCCTGCTCGATCTCCGGCGCGATCGCCAACCGCGAGCAGTGCCCGGCGATCCCCTACACGCCCGCCGAGTACGCGGCCGAGGCGAAGCGAGCCGTGGACGAGGGCGCCTCTCAGATCCACATCCACGCTCGCACGCCTGACGGGGTGCCGAGCTACGAGATCGAGGACTTCCGGGCGATCACCGAGGCGATCCTGGCGGAGGTCGACGACGTGATCGTCAACTACTCGACGGGCGCGATCGGCGTTCCGATCGCCAAGCGGATCGAGTACCTGCGCGAGCTCCGTCCCAACGTGGCGGCGCTGAACATGAGCTCGATGAACTACGCCAAGTACTCGACCCGTCGCAAGGACTTCGTCTTCAAGGCGGTGTTCGAGAACTCGTTCGACACGATCATCGAGTTCCTGACCGCCATGCGCGAGCTCGGGATCAAGCCGGAGCACGAGTGCTTCGACGCCGGCCACATCGCCAATCTCGACCCGCTGATCGACATGGGCCTGCTCTCCGAGCCCCTGAACGTCTCGCTGGTCATCGGCGTCAACGGCGGCATCCGGCCGAACGCCAGAAACGTCGCCTTCATGGCGGAGCAGATCCCGGGTGGCGCCGAGGGCCCGAACAACTGGCAGGTGATCGGGATCTCCCGCGACCAGTGGAGGCTGATCGGCGCGGCGCTGGCGCTGGGGGGCAACGTGCGCGCCGGTCTCGAGGACAACTTCTACCTCCCCGACGGCGAGATGGCGCGCTCGAACGGCGACCTGATCGCCAAGGCGCGGCAGATGGCGGAGGACGTCGGGCGCCGGGCGGCCACGGTGGCCGAGGCGCGCGAGCTGCTGGGCGTTCCGAGGCGGGTGGCGAGTGGCTAGCGGCGAGGGGCCGCTCGGCGACGTCCGGGTGCTCGATCTGACCCGCCTTCTGCCCGGCGGCTTCTGCTCGCTCTTGCTCGCCGACCTGGGCGCCGACGTGGTCAAGGTCGAGGACACCGGGATGGGCGACTACGTGCGCTGGGCGCCTCCCTTCTACGGCTCCGAGGCCGAGCAGGGGCTGGGCACCCGCTCCGCCCTCTACCTGGCGCTCAACCGCGGCAAGCGCTCGATCCGGGTCGATCTGAAGTCGGCCGGCGGGCGCGAGGCGTTCCTGGGCCTGGCCGGCGAGTACGACGTGGTGCTCGAGAGCTTCCGCCCCGGCGTCCTCGACAAGCTCGGCTGCGGCTACGAGGCGCTGCGGCAGGCCAACCCTCGCCTCGTCTACTGCGCGATCACCGGCTATGGCCAGACCGGCCCCAACACGCAGCGAGCCGGGCACGACATGAACTACCTCGGCCTCACCGGGCTGCTGGGCATGACCGGCGAGCCAGGGGGGAGGCCGATCCAGTCCGCCGGCCAGATCGCCGACCTCGGGGGCGGCGGCCTGATGGCGGCCGTCGGCGTGCTGGCGGCGCTGCGGGAGCGGGAACGCTCCGGCGAGGGACAGCTCGTGGACGTCTCGATGACCGACGGCGCCCTCGCCTGGCTGGCGATGGTGGCCGCCGCCTATCTTCGCGACGGGCGAGTCCCGGGGCGTGGGGACGGACAGCTCAACGGCGGCTTCCTCTGCTACTACCCGTACGAGGCATCGGACGGCTGGGTCACCTGTGGGGCTCTGGAGCCGAAGTTCTGGCGCGCCTTCTGCGAAGGAGTCGGGCGCGAGGACCTGATCGAGGCCCAGTTCCAGCCGCCGGGCTCGGATGCCTGGCGCGAGGTCGCGGACGTCTTTCGATCCCGCACCCGGGACCAGTGGCAGGCGTTCAACGACGAGCACGACGCGATGATCGAGCCCGTCCTCGGCCTCGACGAAGCGCTCGCCTCGGAGCTGGTCCGCGAGCGCGAGATGGTGGTGGAGCTGGAGCAGCCCGGCCTGGGGCCGGTGCGGCTTCTGGGCCTGCCGATCAAGCTCTCGCGCACTCCCGGCGACGCCACGCGGCCGGCTCCGGCGCTCGGCGAGCACACGGAGGAGGTGCTGCGCGAGGCAGGGCTCGACGCCGACCAGATCGCGGAGCTGCTCGCAGAGCGGGGCCGTCGCCGGGCTGAGCGAGGCGGTGGAGGCGGGGAGGTTCATGGGATGAGCGCGCCCGCCACGGAGCTTTTGAAGATCTCCGAGCTGGCCGAGCAGTCCGGGGTGCCGGTGGCGACCGTTCGCCACTACCTGCGCGAGGGGCTTCTGCCCGAGCCGGTCAAGACTTCGCGCAACATGGCCTACTACCCGCCGGAGTTCGTCGACCGGATCCGGCTGATCAAGCAGCTCCAGGAGGAGCGATTCATGCCGCTGCGGGTGATTCGCGACCTGCTCGAGCGGGAGGAAGCCGAGCCGGAACGGCTGCGGGCGATGATCGAGCTCGAGGACCGGATCCTCGAGCGTGCCCTGGCGGGCGAGCGCGAGCGGATCCCGGCCCAGGAGGTCCGAAGCCGCTACGAGGTCCCCGAGGAGGTCCTCGATCGTCTCGCCGACCTCGGGGTGCTGGGCCCGGACAGCCGCGGCTACTCGCCGTCGGACGTGCGGATCGTCGAGGCGATCAGCCGCTTCCGCGCGGGCGGCTACGACGAGCGGATCGGCTTCACTGTCTACGACACGCTCCGCTACAAGCGGGCGCTCGAGCAGCTCGTCGCAGAGGAGGTCGAGGTGCTCACCCAGCGCCTGGCCGGCGACGTCGACCCCGACCGCGCGGTGGAGCTGATCGAGGCCGGCTCGGGCCCGCTCAACGACCTGATCGCCGCGCTGCACACGAAGCTGCTGGTCGCCGAGCTCGAGCGCCACGCGGCAGGCGCAAAGGGACGGATCGGCGCGTCGAGTAGCCGCCGCGTCGGCATCGCGGGGATGCTGGTCGCGGCCGGGGCGTGATGCTCGCGGCCGCTCGGGCACTCCCTACCGAGCCCGACGGGTCAACGGCTGGATCGTGCTGTTCGCGGCGGCGTTCGCCGCCTGCTCGCGGTGCCGTTCGCATCGAGGGTCGCTGCGGCGAGGCATCCGGAAAGCGACGCGCGTGGGATCGAGTCGTGCCGCTCTGGGGGTGATCGCGCTGGCCGTCGTCGTCGGGATCCTCGCGGGCGCCGGCGGGAGCTTCGCGGGCGACTCGCTGGCGGATCGGCGGGCTCCTGGCGACGATCGAAGCGGGCCTGGTCGTCGTCGCGCTCGCCTTCGGGCTAGCTCGACACCGTCAGCTCCGACCGGCGAATCTATACTCCTGGATTGACTGGTCGGTCAGCCCGTCCCACCAGATGCGCGCCGCTGCCATACAGCTCAACTCGACGGGCGACAAGGCCCGCAACGTCGAGACCGCCGAGCGTCTCGTGCGAGCCGCTGCCGCCGCGGGAGCCGAGTTGGTGGTCCTGCCCGAGAAGTGGAACCTGCTGGGCGACTCGACGGCCCTGCTCGAGGGAGCGGAGCCGCTCGACGGCCCGACGATCTCGGCGGCGCGCGCTTGGGCCCGGGAGCTGGGCATACATCTGGTGGCCGGCAGCATCGCCGAGCGCAGCGACGAGGCGGAGAAGTCGTTCAACACCTCGGCCCTGATCGGGCCCGACGGCGAGCTCGAGGCCCGCTATCGCAAGATCCACATGTTCGACGTCGACGTCGGCGGGGTCGCCTACAGGGAGTCCGAGCACGAGGAGCCCGGCGAGGAGATCGTGACCGCCGAGCTCGGCGGCGCCCTCGAGGGGGTGACCCTGGGAATGAGCGTCTGCTACGACCTCCGCTTCCCGGAGCTCTACCGGATCCTCGCTGTGCGCGGGGCCAGGGTGATCGCTGTCCCCTCCGCCTTCACGCTGGAGACCGGCAAGGACCATTGGGACGTCCTGCTGCGGGCCCGGGCGATCGAGAACCAGGCCTTCGTGGTGGCGGCAAACCAGATCGGCGACGCACCGCCCCACTACCGCTCCTACGGCCGCTCGGCGATCGTGGATCCCTGGGGCGTCGTCCTGGCGCAGGCGCCGGACGAGCAGTGCTTCATCGTCGCCGAGCTCGATCTCGAGCTTCAGGACCGGGTCCGCAACACGCTTCCGTCGCTCGCCAACCGCCGCCCGGCGTCCTACCGCTGGCCCGACGAGGTGCACGCCTGATGGTGAGCCGTGCGTCATGAACGCTAAGGCCCCTCCGGTGGACAAGCGCCGCCAGATCCTTGACGCCGCGATCCACGTGTTCGCGCGCCAGGGCTTTCACGCCTGCCGGGTCTCCGACATCGCCGACGAGGCAGGGGTTGCCTATGGGCTCGTCTACCACTACTTCAAGTCCAAGGACGAGGTCCTCAACGAGCTGTTCACCGAACGCTGGTCGCTGCTGCTCGCCGCGATCGAGGAGGTCGACGGGCAGGCGATCGGCGCGCGGGAGAAGCTCGACGCGGTCGCCGGCTTCATCATCGACTCCTACCGCCACGACCCGGACCTGATGAAGGTGATCATCGTCGAGGTGACCAGGGCGGCGAACTCGTTCGGGCGCACCCACCTGCCCGAGATCCGGCGCGCCTACGACATGATCGCCAAGATCGTCGCCGACGCCCAAAAGGAGGGCGCCTTTCGCCAGGACGTCGACCCGGAGCTGGCCTCGATGTGGTTCTACGGGGCGATCGAGCAGCTTCTCTCCGGCTGGGTGTTCGAGCTGATCCCCGGCGCCGAGACGGACTTCGACCGGGCCCGTCAGATGGTGGTCGAGACCATCTGCGGCGGGCTCGAGGCGCCCGGCTCCGGGAGCGGGCCGGCGCGCGCGTAGGGACTGCCGCCAGGATGTGGGAGTCGCTTGCCACCACTCGCCGCTCCGACCGCGTCCTGCACGGGGCGGCGAAGCTGCTCAACGTCTTGGTCGGGATCGTCGCGCTGCCTGCTGTGGCTGCTGGGCCAGCGGCTCAGGGATCCATTTCGCCGGCTGCTCTCGCGGCTCGACGCCGACCCGGCGCCGCCTCCCGTCCCTCAAGCGCGCGAGCGCTCGATGGAGGCCCTGATGGCGGACCTGGAGACGATCCCGCACCGCCTCCGCCACTCGGAGGGCGCGCTGGTGCGCAAGGGGCTGGCCGACATCTCGAGCTTCGTCCTCGCCCAGCAACGGGAGGCCGCCAACCTCGGCTACGCCTATCCCGCCCAGTTCTCGGACCACGTGTTTCAGGGCGCGGACGACGAGCGCATCGCGGCGACGGTGGGGCTTCAGCCGACTCCCGGGAGGCCTGGCTTGATCGTCGTACACGGTGTCTTCTCGTCGCGGCGCTTCGACTACGTGCGCCAGATCGCCGTCCACGCCTATTACGAATGGGGCTTCAACGTGCTCGCCCTCGACCTGCGGAGCTTCGGGCTCACGAACCTCACCAGCCAGGCGCCCACGACGGTGGGCTGGAAGGAGGGCGAGGACGTGCTTGCCGCGGGGCGCTACCTGAAGCAGCTCGGGGCCACCACGGTGGGGGCGCTCGGGATCTCGCTCGGCGGCTCCGCCGTGCTCGGCGCCTGCCACGCCGAGGGTGCAGATGAAACGCTCGGGGGCGGCATTCTCGCCATTTCCCCACCGGCGGACGTGAAGGCGATAGCCAAGCGCCTGTCGCGGCGCCTCCCGCTCTCTCATCCGGCGTATGCCATCAACCGCGGCTTCTGGGCGATGCTCACCTCGCGCATCCGCGAGGCCGGCTGGGAGGGGATCGAGGACTTCGTCGACCCCCTCGAGCGGGTCTCGGCTGCCTACTACGGCGTCGAGGCGGACGAGCTTTGGCGGCGTGCCTCCGCCAGGGAGCACATCGCCGACGCCCGGGTGCCGGTGCTGGTGCTTCACCCGGACGACGACCAGATCATCCCGGTGGAGCACGCGCGGATGCTCGACGAGGCGGCGACGGGCAACGACCTGGTCCGCGTCTGGGTGCTTCCGGGGGGTGGCCACGGCGCGATCGACGCCGTGGACCGCGAGTGGTTCTATGCCGTGTCGCGCGGCTTCTTCGAGCGCTGGGCCGGTTATGAGGCGCCGGGCGGCGGCGCCGGCCGCGACTCGCACGCGGACCAGCCCCCGGTCAAGCTGATTTACTCCGCCGCGAGGTAACCGGGTTGGAAAACGACATCCTCAGAAGGCTCATCTGGACGGGGCTCCTGGCGGCCACCGGGGCCCTGGCGAGCGTGCTCGCACACCGGGCCTCCGCCGCGATCTGGACGCGGGTCTTCAAGGAGGACCCGCCCGAGTGAGATGAGCAGCACCGCCGGACCCCCACACGACCCCACGCCGCCCGACGACAGGTCGGTCGGCGAGATGGTGCTCGACGTCTCGGAACGCGTCTCGACCCTGATCCGCGAGGAGATCGAGCTCGCCAAGACCGAGATTCGCGAGAAGGTCACCAAGCTGGTCCAGGGCTCGGTGGTCGGGATCGCCGCCGGAATCTTCGCCCTGGTCGGGCTGGCGATGCTCATGCACGGCATCGCCTGGCTGCTCAACGACCTGTTCTTCGAGGACGACGTCTGGCTCGGCTTCATGGTGGAGGCCGCTTTCTGGTTCGCCGTTGCGGCGGCCGCTGGCCTGTTCGCCTTCCGCTCGGTTCGAGCCGGGGCCCCGCCCACGCCGGACATGGCGATCGAGGAAGCTCGGCGGACCAAGGAGACACTGGAGGCCGGCACGCGTTGAACGGCTCGACCGACCTGTACGTCAGCGGAGCCGGCGAGCCGGTCGGCCGCGCCGCAGCGGGCGCGCCCGGGCGCAGCTCGGACCAGATCCGGGCCGACATCGAGCGCCAGCGCTCGGAGCTCTCGCGCTCGGTCGTGGCCCTGCGCGGCCGCGTCGCCGAGCTCACCGACTGGCGCCGCCAGGTCCGCGAGCATCGCCGCGAGTTGGCGATCGGCGCCGCGGTGGTCGGCTTCGCGATCGGCGCCCGGATCGCCTTTCGCCGCCGCTAGGGCCGGCGATGGACCAGGCACAGGTCTCGGCCAGAGCGGTGGCGAAGGTCGTCCTGGTGGCCGCCGCGGTGGTTGGGGCCCTCTACTTCGCCTACCTGATCCGGGACGTCCTCGGCCTCGTCTTGATCGCCGCCTTCTTCGCGGTTGCGATCGCCCCTGCAGTCAACTGGCTCGACAAGCGCCGGGTACCCCGCTGGCTTGCGATCCTGCTGGTCTACCTCAGCATCGGCGCCGGGATCTTCGGGATCGGGCTCTTGATCGTGCCCCCGTTGGTAAGCGGCGTCGAGGATCTGTCCGCCGATCTGCCCGGATACGTCGACGACCTGCGAAACAACGAGACCTTTCGCGATTACGACGACGACTACCAGATCACTGAGAAGCTGACCCAGCAGGCGGAGGAGCTGCCCGCAAGGCTCGGCGACGCCGCGGGCACCCTGCGGGACGTCACCGTCGGCGTCTTCACCCGTTTCGTGCAGCTCTTCTCGATCCTCGTGATCACATTCTTCCTAGTCAGGGACGGACACCGGCTGCTCGAGTTCCTCTACAGGCAGGTGCCGCCGGAGCGGGCTCGGCGGATGCGGACGATCGCCGACGACGTCTCCGACGCGATCGCCGGCTACGTGTTCGGCAACTTCATGATCAGCATCCTGGCCGGGCTGGTGACCTACGTGACGCTCCGGATCCTGGACGTGCCCTTCGCGCTCCCGCTGGCGATCCTGTTCGGGTTCTTCGACCTGATCCCGCTGGTCGGCGCCACACTGGGCGGGATCCTGGTCGGAATCGTGGTCGCGTTCGTGGACTTCCCCGTCGGGCTGGTCATCTGGGCGGCGGTGCTGATCCTCTACCAGCAGGTCGAGAACAACCTCATCCAGCCGCTGGTGTACGGGCGCGCCGTCCAGCTGCACCCGCTGATCGTGATCGTGGCGATCCTGATCGGCGCCGCGCTCCTGGGGGTCCTCGGTGCCCTGGTGGCGATCCCGGCAGCGGCTGCGGTGCAGGCCGTGATCCGCGACTACTGGCGCTTCCATCAGAGCGACCGTGCCGCCGCTCAGCCGGCTGAGGCGCCCGCCAAAACGGCTAAGAGCGGTTCGACCCCAGCACCGAGGAGGGCACGCTCCCGACACCGATCATTCCTGGGCCGGCGTGGGCACCCAGCACGGGGCCGACCTCGGACACGAACGCCGGCTCGGAGCCGAAGATGTCGCGGCACTCCTCCACCAGGTGCCGAGCCGTTTCGTGGTCCTGGATGTGCTGGACGACCCACGCGTCGGCGCCGCCGACCTGGCGCCGGCGGGCGAACTCGACCAGCCGCTCGAAGGCGCGCCGTCGTGTGCGCACGCGCTCGACCGGGGTGATCTCCTCCCCGAGGGTCAGGATCGGCTTGATCTGGAGCGCCGAGCCCAGCCATGCCTGCGCGGCGCCGATTCGGCCCCCTTTGCGCAGGTACTCGAGCGTGTCGAGCGCG
This sequence comes from uncultured Actinomycetes bacterium, assembly GCA_963824865.1. GTDB lineage: Bacteria > Actinomycetota > Thermoleophilia > Solirubrobacterales > 70-9 > AC-56. The sequence goes on from CAWGQQ010000009.1 coordinate 152,487, forward strand.
AACCACATCTCGAACGCGTCGCGGCAACGCTCGGCGGCCGCCAGCGTCTCCGCGCCGCTGCCTCCCTCAGCGGCGGCGTTCGCCGCCGCGAGAACCACCAGTCCCTGACCGCCCGCTGCGGAGCGACTGTCGTAGACGTGGATCCGCTCCCCTCCCTTGCCCTCGTCCAGCAGTCGCTGGCGCGCCTGCTCCGCGGATTCGCAGGTTCCGGAGATCCCGGCCGAGAGGTGGACCGAGACGATCTCCCTTCCCTCGTCCAGCAGCGGCTCGTAGACGGCGGTGAAGTCGCCCACCGACGGTTGGGAGGTCGTTGCCCCCTCGTCGCTCGAGCGCAGGCGCTCGTAGAAGCCCGCGTACTCCGATCCGAGGATCTCGATCTCGGGTCGCTGCTCGCCCTCGAGCGAGACGTAGAGGCTGACCCGGCGGATGCCGCGCTCGGCGATCAGCTCGTCCGGCAGGTAGGCCGTGGTGTCGGTGACCACTACCGTGGTCGCATCGGCGGGCACCAGCCCCTTGTATCACGGCTCTACCATCCCGTTCCTCGTGGGCAAGACCCTTGTCACCGGAGGCACCGGCTTCCTGGGCACGCACGTCGTCCGCGCGCTCGCGGAGCGCGGCGACCAGCTGCGGCTGCTGCTGCGCCGTGGATCCAGGCTCGACCACCTGTCGGACCTCGACCTCGAGCGCGCCGGCGGCGACGTCACCGACCGGCGGGCCGTGCGCCGGGCGATGGAGGGCGTGGACCGCGTCTTCCATCTCGCCGGGTCGACGTCGATGCGGCCCGAGAAGCGGGGCGCGGTCTTCGAGCTGAACGTCAAAGGCACCCGAATCGTGCTTGAGGAGGCGCTTGCCGCGAAGGTCAAGCGGGTGGTCCACACGTCCTCGGTGGCGGCAATCGGCCCCGCCAAGCCGCGGGGCACCGCGGACGAGAGGCAGTCATTCGCCATCGGCCACCTGGGGATCGCCTACGCCAACTCCAAGCACGAGGCCGAGGTGGAGGCGCTGCGCCTCGCCGCCCATGGGCTGCCGGTCGTGATCGTCAACCCCTCCTTCGTGCTCGGTCCCGACGACCCGAAGGGGACCTCCATGGACCTGGTGCGGCGGTTTCTGCTCGGTCGGATACCGGCGTACGTGGACGGCGGCCTCAACATCGTCGACGTCCGCGACATCGCCCAAGGGCATCTGCTGGCGGACGAGAAGGGCGAGGTGGGGGAGCGCTACATCCTCTCCGGCCGAAACTTCACCTTCGACCGGCTGTTCGCCGACTTCGCCCGGATCGCCGGTCGCGAGCAGCCGCCGGTGAAGCTCCCGGGGCGCCCCATGACGCTCGCCGTGGACGCCATGGTGCGGGTTGGGCTGCCTTTGCCGTTCTCGCCCGACGAGGTCCGCTCGGCGACTCTCTGGTGGACCTATCGGAACACCAAGGCGCGCAAGCAGCTGGGCTTTGCGCCGCGACCCCACGAGGAGACGCTCGAGGACGCGGTGCAATGGCAGATGGAGCAGCTTGGCGACCGCGTGAGGACGCGGCGAGGGCCGCAGGAGGCGGCGCTCGCCGCCTTCGCCCCGCTGCTGCGCGCGGGCGGGCGGGTGTTCGGATCGTGAGCGAGGGGCAGATCGTCCTCTACCGGTGCCGGATGCCCACCAACGTGCTCTGCCCGTGCGGGGCGGTGGCGCGGCGGCTGGCCAAGCTCGGGCTCGACCACCGCGCCGAGCGCGTTGCCCAGCGGCGCTCCGGCCGGCCGGAGATCGAGGAGCTGACCCGCCAGCGGCGCGTGCCGGTTCTGGTCGACGGCGACCAGGTGATCCACGACTCGAAGCGAATCATCGAGTACCTCGAGTGGAGGTACCGAGAGGATGCTCGCGCCTAGTGCGCCCTGGGCGACCAAGCCGCCATATACAATTTGAAGCAATGGAGACACCGCAAGAAGCCGTCAAGCTGACCGACGAGGCCGCCGGCAAGATCAAGGATCTGCTCGCGACCAACGGCAACGCCGACGAGCAGGCCCTGCGAGTCGCCGTTCGCGGCGGCGGCTGCTCCGGATTCCAGTACGCGCTGGCGCTGGACCAGCCGAAGGACGAGGACCACGTGTTCGAGCACCAGGGCGTCGCGGTGGTCGTCGACAAGGTCAGCATGCAGTTCGTGTTCGGCTCCGAGGTCGACTACGTGGACGGCCTCCAGGGGGCCGGGTTCGTGGTCAACAACCCGAACGTGGTCGCGGCCTGCGGCTGCGGCTCTTCCTTCCAGGTTCGCGATGACGCGGCCGAAGGCGCCGCGGCCACCGTCTGAACCTCAGTCCTCTGAGTTAGCGTCGCCCGTCAGCCGAGCTGCATCGGCGGGCTCTGCTGGGGATCGGCGGGCGCCTGAGGCGCTCCGGCTCCGGCCCCCTCCGGCTGCTCGGCGCCGACCAGTCCGGCGAGCTCGCCGGACTCGAACATCTCCTCGACGATGTCGCAGCCGCCGACCAGGTCGCCGTTGACGTAGAGCTGGGGGAAGGTCCGCCAGTCGGCGAGCTCGCCCGTGACCTCGCGCAGCGGATCGAGCAACGGCAGGACGTCGACCGCGCCGTACTCCACGCCGAGCTGCTCCAGCACTCCCACCACTCGCATCGAGAATCCGCAGCGCGGCATGTCCGGCGTGCCCTTCATGAACAGGAACACCTGGTTGGAGCCCAGGAGCTCCTCGACCTTCTGCTTCAGCTCGGGGTTCGCAGCCACGGCTCCACCTTAGCGAGTCGTGCCGCCGGCCTCAGCCGGGCGGCTCGGCCGATCCGTCCTTATGGATAGCGCGTGGATCGAGCCGTCGTCCATGCGCGGCTGGACCGCGGCGCGCACCAGCCGGTGCTGGTCGATCCGGGTTCGCCCCGCGAACTGCGGCGCGCCGCACGGTCGCGCGCAGGTGGTCGCCGGCGCCGGTCTCGTCGACTACCTCGACCTCCGCGCCGGGCAGCGCCGCCTCGATCATCCGCTTGACCTCCGCCAGGTCGGCCACGTGCCGCTCAGCCCGCCACCGGGTCGCCGCTGCGAGCCGCCTCGAGCATCTCCTCGATGCGGACGAACTTGACCCGCGGGCGGCCGAGCGGCTTGCCGCGCTCCTGCTCGGCGCGATCGATCGCCTCCCAGCCCGCGTAGGTGACGTGCTCCGGAGACGCGCTCCGCGAGCCAGCTCTCCGACCGCGGCGGGATCGGCCGCATCGCCGCCGAGTCGGCCCGCCTCGAGGTCGGCGAGCAGGTTGTCGACCGTCTCCTGGGCGTCCTTCTTGTTCGTCCCGATCACGCCCGAGGGGCCGCGCTTGATCCAGCCGACCGCGTATTGACCGGCGACCTGCCGGCCGCTCTCCGGATCGTTCACCCTGCCGCCCTCGTTGGGGATCACGCCGCGACGCTGGTCGAACGGGATGCCGTCCAGGCCGACCCCCTTGTAGCCGATCGAGCGGAAGACGAGCCCGCACTCGAGCGTCTCGCGCTCGCCGGTGTCGCGAGGCCGGATCGCGCCGGCCTCGTCGCGGTAGAGCTCGTTTCGCGCCACCACCAACCGCTCCACCTTGCCGTCGCCCTCGATCTCGACCGGCGAGCGAAGGAACCGCAGCGCGATACGCCTGCGCTTGCCCTCCGGCCGGCGCTGCGAGAACTCGGTGAAGATCTCGACGTTCTTGCGCGTCGTGATGTCCGCCTCATCGGAATCGAGGTACTCGCGGCTGAGTTCGTCGAGCTCGACCTCGGCCGGGATCGACGTCCACGTCGGCGTCCTTCATCTCGCCCAGCTCTCGCACCTCGGGGTTGGTGAACGCGGCCTGCGCGGGGCCGCGACGGCCGAGCACGACGATCTCCCGCACCTTGCTGGCGCCCAGGACGTCGATTGCGTGCTCGGCGGTGTCGGTGGCCTCGAGCTCTGATCGCGTCAGGGCGAGCATGCGCGCGAGGTCCGTGGCGACGTTGCCGTTGCCGATCACCACCGCGCGCTCGCAGGAGAGGTCGAACTCGCAGCTCGGCGAAGTCGGGGTGAGCGTTGTACCAGGCGACGAAGGCGGTGGCCGGATGGCTCCCCTCGCAGGTCCTCGCCGGGGATGCCGAGCCGCCGGTCGGTGGGCGAGCCGTAGGCGTGGATCACGGCGTGGTAGCGCTCGGCGACCTCGGCGGCGCTCACCTGAGCCCCGACCTCGACGTTGCCGAAGAAGCGGAAGCCCTCGCGCGCCGCCGTCTTCTCGTAGACGCGGATCACCGACTTGATCTTCGGGTGGTCGGGGGCGACACCCGCCCGCACCAGCCCGAACGGCGTCGGCAGGCGGTCGAAGACGTCCACCTCGACGGCGACGGGCTCCTGCCTCAGCAGGTGCTCGGCCGCGTAGAAGCCCGCCGGCCCGGAGCCGACGATCGCGACGCGCAGGGGGTTGCCAGGGCTTCCGAGTTGGTCGCTCATGAAGCCGGGAACTCTAGGGGAGCGCTGCCGAGGGCCCCGCGTGCCGTGGCGGCTCCGTCCAGCGCGTCAAGGGCCTTGGAGACCGACATCGACACGCAGGTGAAGATCGGCGTGTCGCGCAGCGTGTACGAGCTCGACTCAGAGCCACGCAGCTCCTGCACCAAGTCGAGGAACTGTCCCGGGTCGTCCGCCTCGAAGCTGACCACGAACTCCTGGTCGTCGAGGCCGAACGAGTAGGCGGTGTTGATCGTGATCTCGGGGTAGCGGCGGCCGACCGCGATGTGCTCGTCCATGATCCGCTGGCGTTCGGAGGCCGCCAGCCGGTACCACTCGCGCTGCTTCTCGAACGGGTACACGAACAGGTAGCGGCGCTCCGAGGTGCAGATCTCCGGGCGGGCGTCGGACTCGGAGTACGGGGAGCGCTTGGTCATCGACAGATAGGAGTGGGGGATCGACGCCCACTTCGCCAGCCCGCTCTGCGCGAGCACCACGTGAAAGGTGTGAATGTCCTCCAGGACGGGGCTCTGGGCGAGCAGCAGCAGGTCGGTGTCGCCGCGGGTGCCGACGGTCGAGTAGGCGCGAAGCGACCGATCCTGGGCGAAATCCTCGCAGGCGGCCAGGAACTCCCGTTTATCCTCCGCGCGCGCCTCGGGATCCCGGCGCTGCCAGGCGGGGTCGAGCTTGAAGAAGGTGAACTTGGCGAAGGTCCGATTCCCACTGGCCATGGCGGCGATGGTAGTGCTTGCGACCGCGTCGCTCGCGGCGGAGGGGGCGAGTGGCGCCTCGACGTCCCGACCACCCCGGATCACGATCGCGATCCTGCCTCACGGAACCACCCCGACTCAGCTCGCCGAGGTGGACGGGATGGCGGTCGGCCTGCTGAGCGCAGGGATCGGCAGCGTCCCGGCGGCGCAGACCTGGGTCGACATCGGGCAGGGGGCGAGAATCAACGAGTCGCTCTACGACGAAGGGCTCCCGCGCCTCTACGTGGACCCGGGCGTAGGCGGTGCGCCCCCGCACGTCCCCCCGACCGTCTGGCAGCGGGTACGCGATCGAGCGCAGGCGGCCCCGGCCGACCTCGTCCCGGGCCTCCTCGGAGCGACCCTGAAGCGGGGGCGAGCGGCGCCGGCCGCCGCTCCGCCGGTGGACCCATCCGCCGCGATCCTCGTCGGCACCAAGGGCGCGATCCTCGAGGGGCGTCAATGCCGGCAGCGCCCCTGCGCTCGCGTCACGATCGTGACCGCGGACCTCGACCGCGTGCATGCGCTGGCGGGGCGCCTGGGGGGAGACGACCTGGTGATCGCGATCGAGCGACCGCCCCCGGGCCGGGACCGTCAGCTCGCGGCCGGCGTGGCGGGCGAGGGCTTCCAGGGCACGCTCAGCTCGGACTCAACGCGGACGCGCGGCTACGCGCTGGCCACCGACATCGCCCCCACGATCCTCGAGCGCCTCGGGCTCTCGGTCCCGGACGAGATGAGCGGCGAGCCCATCGAGGCCACGGGGGAGCTGGACCCGGGCTTCGTCGAGCGGCTCGAGGACCGCCTGGCGGCGGTTGGCCCCCGGCGGGGCCCCGTGATCGGCACCAACCTGCTGATCTGGGTCGGGCTGGCGCTGCTCGCCGCCGTCGCCTGGCGTCCCCGTGGCCTTCGCGCGGCGCTGCCTCTGCTCGCGGTCACGGTCGCCTATCTGCCGGCTGTGCTGCTGCTGACGGCTGCCCTTCAGCCGAGCGAGCTCGCCGAGCGGCTGATTGCCGGGGTCGGCTCGCCGGCGCTGGCGCTGGTCACCTTGCGGCTGGCTTCCCCCTATGGCGCGCTGGCGCTCGCCGGGGCCGCGTCCGTGCTCGGCTACGCGATCGACGTGATCGCCGGCTCTCCCCTTACGGCGCTCTCGCTGGTGGGACCGAACCCCGCGGCGGGGGTGCGCTTCTTCGGGATCGGCAACGAGCTCGAGGCGATCGTCGCCGCGCTCGTCCCGATAGCCACCGGCGCCGGGCTGGCCGCCTGGGCGCCCCGAATCTCGCCTCGCGGCGCCGCGTTCGCCTTCGCGGCCACGGCGCTGGTCGCCGTCGCCGCGTTCGCGCCGGGGCGGTTCGGCGCCGACGTCGGCGCCGCTATCGGGATTCCGGTCGGTGCGGCCGTCGCGGCGACCGCCTGCCTCTCAGGGTCCCGTCGCAAGCTGCTTTGGGCGATCGCGGTCCCGGTCGCGGCCCTGGCCGTGCTCGGCGCCGCCGATCTGCTGCTCGGTGGCAACGCGCACCTGACCCGCTCCGTCCTGGAGGCCGGCGGCCTCGACCAGCTCGCCGACGTCGCCGAGCGGCGCCTGCGGCTGTCCGCGGGAAACTTCAGTCGCTACGCCGCCACGCCGCTGCTTTGGATCTGCGCGCTCGTGATCGTCGCCGGGATCGCCGAGCGGCGCAGGATCGAGGCCTGGTTTGGGGGCCGGCGCACGGCATGGGCGGGCGTGGCGGGAGCCGGCGCCGCCACTGTGGCCGGGACGCTCGCCAACGACTCGGGGGCGCTCGTGTTGATGGTCGGCACCGCCTTCTGTGCGCTGGCTGCCGGCCTCGCCTGGGCCACGCGCAGATCAGGCAGCGCCTTCCCACGTGCCTGAGCGCGTTCTGTAACCTGGGCCGCCGGCGCCGGTATCGTTTCTCAGGCTGGCTCGTCCCTTCCGTCACGACCGGTGTCGTCCCGACCGCCCGCGAGAGTCACGGGGTTCGCAAATGCCCGTACCCACAACTCATATCGCGAACACGATCGGCCCCCGCTCACGGACTTCCCCGTTGCGGATCGCCATCGTCACGCCCTACTCCTGGACGTACCCCGGTGGGGTGAACCGCCACGTCGAGGCGCTCGCCGAGGCGCTCATCGAGCGTGGCCACGAGCTGCGCGTGCTGGCTCCCTGGGATCCGCCCGACCGCCTCAGCCGGACGCTCCACCGCGCCCCCGCCGAGATGCGGAGCCGCCCCGAGTACCTGATCCCGCTCGGGCGCAGCGTCGGGATCGGCGCCAACGGCGCCGTCTCGAACCTGTCGGCCTTTCCGGACGCGGTGACCAAGATGCGGCGCGAGTTGCGCGCCGGCCGCTTCGACGTGGTCCACGTGCACGAGCCGTCGGCGCCCTTGCTGAGCTGGGACGCGTGCTCGTTCCGCGATGCCCCGGTGGTGGGGACCTTCCACGCCTATTCCACCAAGCGGGTGCCCAACTGGATCGCCAACCTGCTCGGAGCACGCCGCAAGTTCAACCAGCTCCAGGCGCGGATCGCGGTCTCGGAGGCCGCCGCCTGGACCGGGCAACGCTGGTTCGGGGGCGAGTATCGCGTGATCCCGAACGGCGTCGACATCGACGCTCCGCCCATGCGCCCCAAGACTCGATCGGACGAGTTCAGGCTGCTGTTCGTCGGCAGGCCTGAGGAGCGAAAGGGCCTGCCCGTCCTCGTACAGGCGTTCGAGGGGCTGGCCGAGCACGTGCCCACCCGGTTGACCGTGATCGGCGCCGACCCCGAGGACGTACAGCGCTACGTGGCCGATCCGGCCGTGGGCTCGCGGATCGAGGCGCTCGGCCGGGTCGATGCCGAGGAGCTCTGGAGCCATCTGCACGAGGCCGACGTGCTCTGCGCGCCCTCGCTCGCCGGAGAGAGCTTCGGGATGGTGCTGACGGAGGCGTTCGCGGCCGGCACGCCGGTGATCGCCTCCGCGATCGCGGGGTACTCCGACGTGGTCACCGACGGCGCCGACGGCGTTCTGGTCCCGCCGGCGGACCCGCAGCGGCTGGCGGAGGAGCTCCAGCGGATCTATCTCGAGCCGGCCCGGCGCGAGGCGATGGGTCGCGCGGCACGCGAAACCGCCGCTCGCTACGCCTGGCCGCGGGTCGCCGCGAAGGTCGAGGAGGTGTACGAGCAGGTCCAGCACACGCCCCAGCCCGCCCCGACCGCCACGCGTCTGGCCCGGCAGGCTGGAGTGGCGCCGATCGATGGCGGGCCGCGGCGGCCGCCCCGGCGGCTTCCGTCGCTCGATCCGCCACCCGCCCAGGCTGTGGCCAAGCACCGCGTCGCCAGGCGCATCGCGCTCGGAGTCGCAGGCCTCCTTGGCCTCGTCCTGACGGCGATCGCCGCGCACCGGATCGGCCTCCAGAACGTGGTCGCCAGCGTCGTCCGCTCCGATGCCGGCTGGGTGCTGATCGCGACCGCCTTGATGATGGCCTCCATGTTCTTGCGCGCCGTCTCCTGGTTCGCGATCGCCCGGGCGGCACTGCCGCGCAGCCCGCTGCGTCGCCGGGATGTGACCTCGGCAACGATGATCGGGGTGCTGATGTCGGCCACGCTCCCGGCACGTCTCGGGGAGCCGGCGCGGGCCATGGTGCTCTCCCGGCGCGTCGGGCGAATGCGCGAGACGTTCCCGGTGCTGCTCGGCACTCTGGTCTCGCAGACAGCTCTCAACATCCTCGCGCTGGGCCTGCTGGGCGTGATCATCGTCGCCTCCACCGATCTGTTTCACCGAAGCTCCACGCAGCTGTTCGTGTTCAGCCTCGCGCCGCTTCTGGTGCTGGTCGCGGTGATGTTGGCGCCGGTCCTGGTGCGGCAGCGCAACGCCGGCGGGCGGCTGGGCCGTGTCGTCCGGGCGGTGCGCGAGGCGCTGCTTCGCGTGCGCACCGGCCTTCGCGTGTTCCGCGACCCGCGGCGGGGTTCGGTCGCGGCGGGGGCGCAGTTGGGAGCCTGGGGCATCCAGTTGCTCGCCTGCGCGGCTCTGTTCGAGGCGCTCGGGCTCCATGGCCAGCTCGGCATCGGGGCCGCCGCCGCGGTGCTGTTCGCGGTGAACGTCACCGCCGTGGTCCCCGCCACTCCGTCCAACATCGGGGTCTTCCAGCTCGCCGTGTTCAGCGTCTTGACCACCGGCTTCGGCGTCGGCGGCACCGACGCGCTCGCCTACGGCGTGATCCTCCAGGCGGTGGAAATCGCGACCGCCGTGGCGCTCGGCCTGCCGGCGCTGGTCCGCGAGGGCCTCACCTGGTCCGACATGCGTCTGCGTGCTCTGAGCGCGGCGCCGGTGCGGCTCTCGCCGCGGCCCGGCACCGAAACCGTCTCGAGTTAGGGCTAAACCGGCGGCCGGAACGTCGCGGCCCGTGTTGTAGCCTCACCTGATGGCGCTTTCGAACATCGCAGGCTTTCCCCGGATCGGCCCCGAGCGCGAGCTGAAGTTCGCGACCGAGGGCTACTGGCGCGGCGAGATCTCCCTGGACGAGCTGCTCGAGGTGGCAAAGCGCATCAGGCTCGACAACTGGCGCTTCATGCAGAGCGCCGGGATCGACCTGATCCCGTCCAACGACTTCTCCCTCTACGACCAGGTGCTGGACACGATCGCGCTCGTGGGCGCCGTCCCGGACCGCTACGGGCACGGGCGCGGCCCGGTCGACCTGGACACCTACTTCGCGATGGCGCGCGGACGCCAGGAGAGCGGCGTCGACGTCACCGCGATGGAGATGACGAAGTGGTTCGACACCAACTACCACTACATCGTCCCGGAGCTCGGCCCGGACACGAGCTTCTCGCTGTCGTCCACGAAGCCGTTCGACGAGCACGCCGAGGCGATGGAGGAGCTGGGAATCGACACCGTGCCCGTGATCGTCGGGCCGGTCTCGTTCCTGCTGCTCGGCAAGTCCGCCGACGGGGTGCCCGAGGACTTCGACCGCCTCGGCCTGATCGAGCCGCTGCTCGAGGTCTACGGCGAGCTGATCGAGCGCCTCGCGGAGCAAGGCGCGACCTGGGTGCAGCTCGACGAGCCCTGCTTCGTCGAGGACCGTTCGGAGCGCGAGCTCGATGCGCTCCGGCTCGCCTATGAGGAGCTGGCCAGGGTCCACGAGCGCACCCGGATCTGCGTCAAGACCTACTTCGACCACGTCGGGGATGCCTACGGCGTGCTGCGCGACCTCCCGATCGAGGGCATCGGGCTCGACCTCCATCGCGAGGGAGCTGATGTGGGGGGAGCCATGGAGCGCGAGGGGCCCAAGAACGTGGAGCTGATCGCCGACGATGGCGGCCTCGAGGACAAGTGGCTGTTCGCCGGGATCGTCAACGGCCGCAACGTCTGGATCAACGAGCTCGAGCACAGCCTCGACCTGCTGGGTGGCCTGCGCGACCGCTGCGCCGAGTTGGTGGTCACCACCTCGTGCTCGCTGCTCCACACCCCTCTCGACCTCGACGCCGAGCCCACCGTCGGACGTTCTGGACGACGAGCTGCGCTCCTGGATGGCGTTCGCCAAGCAGAAGGTGGGCGAGGTCGCAACCCTGGCTCGCGGCCTGGGGGAGGGGCGCGAGGCGATCGCGGGCGAGCTCGACGCCAACGACCGGGCGCTCGAGGACCGGCGGATCTCCGAGCGCACCCGAACCCCGGCGGTGCGGGAGCGGGTGGCGGCGCTGACCGAGCAGGACGCGCGCCGCCAGAGCCCCTTCGAGGTTCGCCGCGAGGCTCAGCACGCCCGCCTCGGGCTGCCGCTCTTCCCGACCACCACGATCGGCTCCTATCCCCAGACCTCCGAGATCCGCGAAGCGCGCGCCTCGCTTCGCCAGGGGAAGATCGACGAGGCCACCTACCAGGGCCGGATGCGCTCCGAGGTCGAGCGCGTGATCGGCTTTCAGGAGGAGGTCGGCCTCGACGTGCTCGTCCATGGCGAGCCGGAGCGCAACGACATGGTCCAGTACTTCGCCGAGCAGATGGAGGGCTACGTCTTCACCCAGAACGCCTGGGTGCAGTCATACGGCTCCCGCTACGTGCGGCCCGCCGATCCTGTTCGGCGACGTCAGCCGGCCCGCGCCGATGACAACCGACTGGATCGCCTTCGCGCAGTCGCTCACCGCCAAGCCGGTGAAGGGCATGCTGACCGGGCCGGTGACGATGCTCCAGTGGTCCTTCGTCCGCGACGATCAAGCCCGCTCGGAGACCTGCGAGCAGCTCGCGCTCGCGATCCGCGACGAGGTCGCCGACCTCGAGGCTCAAGGCACAGGAGTGATCCAGGTGGACGAGCCGGCGATCCGCGAGGGGCTGCCCCTTCGCCGCGACCGCTGGAGCGAGTACCTCCAGTGGGCGGTCTACTGCTTCCGGGTCACGACCGCCGGGGTCAAGGACGAGACCCAGATCCACACCCACATGTGCTACTCGGACTTCGGCGACATCATGGAGCAGATCCAGCAGATGGACGCCGACGTGCTGCTGATCGAGGCGGCGCGCTCGCGCATGGAGCTGCTCCACGATTGGGAGCGCACCGGCTATACGCTCGAAATCGGGCCGGGCGTCTACGACATCCACTCACCGCGGGTTCCGTCGGCCGGCGAGATGGCCGAGTTGCTGGAGGCCGCAGCGCGCGTGCTGCCTCCCGAGCAGCTCTGGGTCAACCCGGACTGCGGCCTGAAGACCCGCGCCTGGCCCGAGACCGAGGCCGCCCTGCGCAACCTCGTCCAGGCCGCAAAGCAGGTCCGCGAGGAGCTCGTCCCCGCCGCCGACTGACGACGGGTTAGAGCCCGAGCCGCCTGCGGAGGCCGCGGGCGTTGGTGAAGCGGGAGATCCGGTTGAGCAGCTTGCGCTTCGTCGGCGTGTAGGGGAACCAGAGCGGGTCGCGACTTGCCCTGCTTGATCCGCGGCGAGACGATCGACTCGGGGCGGCACGAACTTCTTGATCCCGTAGGAGGCGTGGCGGAAGCCGATCCCGGACTCCTTCCAGCCGCCCATCGGCACCCCGAGCGCGAAGTAGGTCGTCAGCACGTCGTTGACGTTCACCGCCCCGGCCTCGATGCGACGCGCGATCTGCTCGCCCCGGCGGGCGGAGCCGGCGAACACGGAGGCCGACAGCCCGTAGCGGGTCCCGTTGGCCATCCGCACCGCCTCGTCGGCGTCGGCGACCTTCATCACCGGGACCACCGGGCCGAAGGTCTCCTCGGTCATCACCTTCATGGAGTGGTCGGCGTCGGCGATCACGGTCGGCTCGTACCAGTCGCCGGGGCCCTCCTTGCGCTTGCCTCCGGTGAGGACCCGCGCGCCCTTGCGGCGCGCGTCCTCCACGTGGTCCGCGACGATCTCCGCCTGGGCCGGGGTCGTCATCGCGCCGAGGTCGGCGCCGAACGAGCGGCCGTCGGCGCCCTGACGGCAGCTTGCGCACCTGGTGGGCCAGCCTGCTCGACGAACTCGTCGTAGATCGGCTCCTCGACGTAGACGCGCTCGATCGACATGCAGATCTGCCCGGTGTTGGCCAGGGCGCCGGTCGCGGTCGCGTTGACGGCGCGCTCGAGGTCCGCATCGCGCAGGACGATCAGCGGGTCCTTGCCGCCGAGCTCGAGGCTGACCGGGGTCAGGGTGTCGGCGGCGCGCTTCATCACCACCTTGCCGGTCCGGTCGGAGCCGGTGAACTGGACGAAGTCGACCTCGTCGACCAGCGCTCCGCCCGTCTCGCCCGTGCCGTTGACCACGTCGAGGACGTCGGGGCCGCCGATCTCCTCCTTCCACGCCCGGACCAGCTCCATGGTCGACAGCGGGGTGAACTCGGAGGGCTTGATGACCACCGCGCAGCCGGCGACCAGCGCCGGAATCGCGTCGTCGAAGGCGAGGATGAGGGGGAAGTTCCAGGGGCTGATCACGCCGACCACCGGATAGGGGCGGTAGACGATGCGCAACCGCTTCGACCTTCAACGGCAGGATGTGCGGGGTCGGCGTCTCCTCGGCCAGGAACTTGGCGCGCGTGCTCCACGTAGTAGTTGATCGTGCCGCACAAGAAGGGCGCTTCGAGCTCGGCCTCGGCCCGGACCTTGCCGGTCTCCTCCTGCATCACGTCGGCGAGGCGATGGTGATTGTCGATCATCCAATCGCGCAGGCGGTCGAGCCAACGGCGGCGGCCGGCGATGCCGATCGCCTCCCATTCCGGTTGCGCCGCCCGGACCCTGGCGACCACCTCGGCGACGCGCTGCGGCGGATCGATCGCGAGCTCGCGGATCAGGGAGCCATCGACGGGGCGGCGAACCTCGAGCCTGGGAGTGTCGGTGGCAGGGGCACCGTCGTGCGATGCCGTGCCGGTTGGCGTCTCGCTCGCGATCGCGCCTTCCATCCCTGGCGGACTTTACTCCCCCGTTGCCGGCCCCGGGTCCCGCTCGACGGGCCCGGCTACCTGCGCACGAGCCTGTACACGGGGCCATCCAGGGAGGCGACGTAGATTCGTCCCCCGCTCCCTTGCCGAAGGAGCTCGGGTGGGGTACGCGGAGCCCCAAGGCCCTGTCGCGCCTGCCGTGGCGGCGGCGGGCGACGAAGCTGCGCAGCCTGCCGGAGTAGAAGTCGGCGTACAGGTAGCGGCCGCGGAGGCTCCTCAGCCTGCGGCTCCTGACCACGTAGCCGCCGATGATCGCGCAGCTCACGGACCCGCAGTTTCGGGCCGTGTGCCGGTACTCGAAGATCGGCTTCTCGTAGTGACGCGCTCGCCGGGCCTCGTTGTCGCCCGGATGGTCGAAGCGGTGGTCGCCCTCGAAGCGATCCCAGCCGAAGTTCGCGCCGCGCAGGCTCCTGCGCGTCTCGTAGTCGACCTCCTCCCAGCGGTACTGGCCCACGTCGCCGAGCACGATCCGACCGCGGTCGAACGCGAACCGGTACGGGTTGCGCAGGCCGCGCGCGTAGATCTCGTTCTGGCCCGCCCTGCCGACATATGGGTTTCCCCGCGGCGCCCTGTAGGGGCGAGAGCCGCGCCTGTGGGGGTCGATGCGAAGGAGCTTGCCAAGCAGGACGCCCTTGTCCTGCGCGTTCTCCCGCGGATCGCCGGCGCCGCCACCATCCCCGGTGCCGATGTAGAGCCTGCCGTCGGGCCCGAACTGGAGCTGGCCACCATTGTGGTTGGCGAAGCGGGGATGGCGGATGACGATCACCCTGCGGCGCGAGCCCTCCCTGGCGTCGCCGTTGGTGCGGGCGCGAAACTCGTCGATCTCGATGTTCCCCGCGCGGTTCGTGTAGTAGGCGTAGAACAGCCCGTTGCGGCGATAGTGGGGGTCGAAGGCGATGGAGAGCAGGCCGCGCTCGCCCCCCGTCGAGACTCGAGCGCGTATGTCGAGGAACGGCTGGCGCCGCCGGTTCCCGTTGTGGAGCACCCGGACCGTGCCGCCCGCCTCGACCACGTACAGATGGTGAGGGAAGCCCGGGGGCTGGGTGACGTAGGTCGGCGACGCGAAGCTGCCGATCCTGCGCTTGCCGATCCCGCCGTGCCCGTCGCCGACCCGCAGATCGCGGACGGCGTCGGCGCTCCTCCCGGTACCCGCCGGAGCCGCCGCCAGCGTCAGGGCGAGCGCCAGGAGCGCTCCAGCCGCGAGTGAGGCTCCCGCCCTCCTTCTCACGGTGAGACCCGAAAGACGCCGCCGCCGTACGACGCCACGTAGATCCGGCCCCTGGAGTCCTCGCCGAACGAGGTGGGCGAGCTGACATTGAGCCCGGTGCTCCGGTCGTCGCTCGTTCCCCCGAGGCTGGGGACGAAGCTGCGGATGTCGCCGTGGCAGAGGTCCGAGTAGAGATAGCGGCCGGCGAAGGCCGGCAGGCGCGGGTCGCGGACCACGTAGCCGCCGACGACCGCGCAGCCCGTGGAGTGGGGGTAGGCGAAGATCGGGGGGATGGGCGGGCCGTGACCGGGGCCTCCGGAGTGATACTGGTCGCCCTCCCACCTCGGCCAGCCGAAGTTCGCCCCCTTGGCCGCGGCCCGGGTCACGTAATCCACCTCCTCGCGGGTATTCGCTCCGACGTCGCCGATCGAGAGCCGTCCGTTGGCCGAGTCGAACGAGAACCGCCATGGGTTCCGCAGCCCGTGGCTGTAGATCTCGTTGCGGCCGGGATGCCCCACGTAGGGGTTCCGTGAGGGCACCGTGTAGCGGCGACGGTCCCGTTTGCGGGGGTCGATTCGCAACAGCTTGCCCTGCAGCCCATGGAGGTCTGCGGCGCTGCCGGGATCGCTGCCGCCGTCGCCCGTCGCGATGTAGAGAAAGCCGTCAGGCCCGAACTGGAGCTGGCCCCCGTTGTGGTTGGAGGTGTCGTCCGGGTGCGGAATCACCAGCACGCGGCGGCGGGAGGAAGCGACCGCGCGGGTTCGGTATCTGCCGGAGCGCTTGAACTCCGCCACCACGTTGTCGCCATCGCTCCGCGTGTAGTAGACGTAGAAGCGCCCGGCCTTCCTGTAGTTCGAGGGGAAGGCCACCGACAGCAGGCCGCGCTCCCCGAGGTCGTCGACCTGTCCCTGGATGTCGAGGAACGGGCGGGCGAGCTTTTGGCCGCCCTTGAGCACCATGATCCTTCCCGGCTTCTCGGCCACGAACAAAAGGCGAGGGAATCCCGGTGCGGCGGCGACGTGCACGGGGCGCTGGAAGGTGCCCATCGAGGTCAACTCGAGGGCGGCGGCCGCCGGGGCGCCGGCGGCGCCCTGGTAGCCCAGAAGCGCGCAGCTTCCTGCCGCGGACGCGAGCAGGATGGCCCCGGCGCGTTTCAGCACCCTTCGGTGCCCTTTTGCGCCCAGAATCCATGCGGGTATCACTCGGAGTCCCCATCGACAGCCTGCCTCGAAGCTTGATCGGGAAGACGATCATGGTCGCACCGCCGCCAGTCGGTAGACGGGCCCCTCGAGCGAGGTCGCGTAGAGGTGCCCGGCGTTGTCCTGGCCGAACGAGCTGAGCGACGGCACCTCCAGGCCCAGCGCGCGGTCGTCGGTGGCGCGGCGCCCGGGGGTGGCCGTGAAGCTGCGCAGCTGCCCCGCGCAGAAGTCGCCGTACAGGTAGCGGCCGTAGAGGGAGCGCAGGCTCTCGTCCCGAACCACGTAGCCGCCGGTCACGGCGCAGTTGCCGCCGAGCGGATAGGTGAGCAGCGGAGGCACATGGTCGGGCGCCTGCTGATCCTCGTTGAAGTGCTCGTCTCCCTCGAATGCCGACCAGCCGAAGTTGGCGCCTGAGCCCTCGCCGCGCGGGACCCCGTCGATCTCCTCGAACGAGTTCTGCCCCACGTCGCCGATCCACAGGTCGCCGGCCTGGCGGTCGAAGGAGAAGCGCCATGGATTGCGGAGGCCATAGGAGTAGATCTCCGGCCGCGCGCCCGAACGTCCCACGAACGGATTCGAGCTCGGAATCGCGTAGGGGCGGCCGCCCGAGGGGCGCGGATCGATCCGCAGGATCTTGCCGAGCAGCGTCGAGAGGTCCTGGCCGTTTCGGTCCGGGTCGTCCGCGGAGCCGCCGTCGCCGAGCCCGACGTACAGCAGCTCGGCCGCCGGGCCGGGCTCGCGGGCCTCGCCGGGGCCGAAGAGCAGCAGGCCGCCGTTGTGGTTGGAGTACGGCTGGTCCACGCTCAGGACCTCGCGAGCGCTCTGCGGGTCGGCGACCAGCGGATCCGATCCGGAGCGGCGGTACTCGACGACCCGCGTGTCGCCGGCTGTGTCGGTGTAGTCGACGTACAAGAGCCCCGACCTCCGGTAGTCGGGCGCGAAGGCCAGCGAGAGCAGGCCCTGCTCGCTCCCGGTCGAGACCTTGTCGCTCAGGTCCAGGAAGGGCCTGGGCACGCGCTGGCCGTCGCGCACGACCTGGACCCGGCCGGTCTTCTCCACCACGAACAGGTGCCGATCGTCGCCGGGCGGCTGGGCGAGGTAGAGGGGCTGGTCGAAGTCGCCGACTTTCTCGAGCCGGACGCCGCCCAGCCCATCGCCGGTCGGCAGTCGCTCCTTGCCGTTTCCCCCCTGGCCGGACGGGGCCGGCGACGGTGCGGTGGCGGTGGTTTCGCCGCCGTCTTCGCCGCCGCATCCCGCCGGCAGCGAGACAAGGACCGCCAAGAAGGGCAAGAGGGGGCGCCAGCCTCGCCGGAACCCAAGCACAGGGCGTACGTTATTGACGGGTCCTTAAGAGGGCCTCAGCGTGGCGGTCCGAGAGCCGTGACCGCCCACGGCTAGGACTTCCGGCAACGGGTTGTGACCTGGCTGGTGCCCTTGACGCAGGTCTCAGGTGGCTTCGACTTGATCGTGACCGCGAACTCGCCCTTCACCGGGTCGCCCCCTGCGGTCACCGCCTTCGCCTTCCCGTACAGCCCGGCCGCGACCTCCCAGTGCACCGTGTAGTCGCCGGCTCGCACCGGCGTCACCCGCCAGACGATGTCCTTGCTCTCCCCGGAGCGCACGTCCCCGAACTGGAACGTGTCCGTCTGAGCGGCGGTGGCGCCGGCGGACGGGGCCGAGCGGAGGTTCTCTTGGCTGACCCCCGGCGTGATCAGCTTCGGGAAGTTGTGCTCCAGGATCCACACCGGTCGGTGCGGGTCGGCCAGGTTCGGCTGGTCGAGGCGAACGTCGAACGGGTTGGCCGCCTTCGGCTCGCCGGTGGGCGTCGGGGTCGGCGTGGTGTAGATCGTCACGGCGAGGTCGGGGATCGTCTGGTCGCCGGCGTTGTTGATCTTGAGCTCCAGGTCGTTGGTCTCGACGAGCTGCTGGCGCTCCGGGAAGCTTGCCGTCGCCACCTCGACCGGGTAGTTGCCCGATGGCTCGTCGGCGTCTTGGCTCTCCGCTTCGCCGCCGCAGGCGGAAACGCCCCATGTCAGGGCAAGCGCGGCCGTCCCGGTGGCGATCGTTGCTTTCGCGCCCCGGAGTCGCTGCATTCCGGCGATTTTGCCGCTCTCCCCCAAGGCGCCGGAGAACATACCACCTGCCAGTCGGCCCGAACGACGGTTTGCAGGCCCGAGGGTGGTTCGGGGTGGCGGCGGGGCGCCGCATGGAATACATTTCCTGGGCCACCCAACACTGCGTGGGGGCGGAGGAGAGAGATGGTCCGAGCCGTTGCCGATAGGGCGTTCCTTCCGGCCAAGAGCCTGTTCGAGCAGGTGGGGAACATGATGATCCTCACCGGCAAGACGATCACGGCCACGGTCCGCCCGCCCTACCCCTACGGCGGCGAGTTCATCTCCCAGTTCATCTTCGCCCTGCAGCTGTGCTGGTTTCCGATGCTGATCTCGACCGTCGCCTTCGGCTTCGGCGCCCCCGGCCTCCAGGCGGCCAACTTCGCCTCCCTGTTCGGGGCGCTCGACCGCCTCGGGGGCTTCTTCGTCTTGGCCTCGATCCGCGAGTTCGCCCCCTTCGTGACCGCGGTCGTGGTCGCCGGGGTGGCGGGGACGGCGATCACCGCCGACCTCGGGGCCCGCAAGATCCGCGAGGAGCTCGACGCCCTCCAGGTCCTGGGGGTCGACCCGATCAAGAACCTGGTCGTGCCCCGCTTCCTCGCCCTGATGCTGATCACGGGCCTGCTCGACATCTACGCGCTCTTGTTCGGGATCGCCGGCGGCGTCTTCGCCACCCTCGCCTACAACGCCCCCCTGGGGGGCTTCTTCGCCACCCTGCTCACCAACGCCTCGGTGACCGAGCTCTGGGGCTCGATCCTGAAGACGACCCTGTTCGGGGCGATCATCGCGATCGTCTGCTCCTACAAGGGCATGAACGCCTCCGGGGGCGCCGCCGGGGTCGGCCGGGCGGTCAACGAGGCCGTGGTGATCGCCTTCCTGGGCGTCTTTGCCTTCAACTACGTCTTCACCCAGACCCTGCTCGCCACCCATCCCGAGCTCCAGGTGCCTCGCTGATGGGTTGGCTCGCCGTTCCCCGCGAGTGGCTTTCCTCCCTGGGGGAGATCGCCGGCTTTTGCGGCAAGACCATGGGGCTCGTCTACTCGGGCCGGGTCTTCGTGCTTCTTCGGCGAGGCCCTTCGCCAGGCGGGGATCCTGATCCTCGGCTCGACCATCGTGATCTGGGGCCTGGTCTTCATTCTCGGCCTTCAGTGCGGGATCGAGGGCGCCTACTTCAACCGCACCCTGGGCGCCCCCTCCTACGCCGGCGTGTTCGCCGCCTGGTGTGACCTGCGCGAGGTGATCCCCTACGCCTTCGGCTACATGATGGCGGCCAAGGTGGGCACCGGGATCGTCGCCGAGCTCGGCGCGATGCGGATCTCCGATGAGATCGACGCGCTCGAGGTGATGGGGGTGCCGCCGATGACCTTCCTGGCCGCCACCCGCCTGCTCGGCGCCTGGCTGACTTTGCCGTTCATGTACTTGACCGCGATCGGGATCGGCTACTTCGCCTCCTACCTGGCGGTCGTGCAGCAGATCGGCGACGTCTCCTCGGGCGGCTACTTCCTGATCTTCTGGATGTTCCAAAACCCGCCCGACCTCTTGTTCAGCCTGATCAAGGCGATGTCCATGGCCACGGCGATCGTTCTGGTCGGCTGCTACTACGGCTACACCGCCTCCGGCGGCCCGGTCGGGGTGGGCACGGCGACCGCCAAGTCGATGGTCTTGAACATCGTCTTGGTGCACGTGATCGGGATGATGGGAACCCTGATCTTCTGGGGCGCCAACCCGAGGGCGCCGATCGGGGGGTGACCCCCCGCCAAAACGCACGGAGGAGGATGAACGGCACAGATGGCTGATGAGATCACAGGCCCCACCCGCGAGGAGCGGGAACTGGAGGAGCGGGACGTGGAGGAGCGGGACGTGCAAGAGCGGGGAGGGTCGACCTACCACGAGCCCGCACCCGAGCTCGGCACCCTGAATCAGGACTACGTGATCCCCGGGGTGGACCCGAGCGAATCCGACCCCTACCGCTGGCACACCGGCGAGAAGCGTGACCACGGCGGCGAGGACGCCATCGAAATAATCGACCTCGTCAAGCAGTTCGGCCGGATGCGCATCCTCAACGGCCTCAACCTCGGCCTCCCCAACGACCAGATCTCCATGGTGCTCGGGCCCTCCGGAACGGGGAAGAGCGTGTTGATCAAGCACATCGTCGGCCTCCTCTATCCCGACTCGGGGGACGTCCTCGTACACGGCCAGTCGGTCCCGAACCTGACCGACGACGAGCTGTTCGATATGCGCAAGAAGTTCGGCCTGCTGTTCCAGGACGGTGCCCTGTTCGGCTCCATGAACGTGTTCGACAACACCGCCTTTCCCCTCCGCCAGCACACTGACAAGTCGGAGGACGAGATCGGCGAGATCTGCAACCGGCGGCTTCGGGAGGTGGGGCTCGCCGAGGCCACGCAGAAGATGCCGAACGAGCTCTCCGGGGGGATGCGCAAGCGGGCCGGGTTTGCCCGGGCGCTGGTGCTCGACCCGGCGATCGTCATGTTCGACGAGCCCGACTCCGGCCTCGACCCGGTTCGAACGGCGCTGCTCTGCGAGCTGATCCGCGAGGTCCACGCGGAGGCCGGCGGCTGCTATCTCGTGATCAGCCACGACCTCGGCACCGCTCGCCGGATCGCCGATTTCCTGGCTGTGCTCTGGAAGGGCCGGATCGTGGAGAGCGGTCCCGCCGACGAGCTCTTCAACTCCGACAACGAGTTCGTCGCCCAATTCCTGAACGCGGAGACCGTGGGCCCCTTGGCAATGGATTGAGCCTGAATAACTCCGCCGGAAGCCTCGCCTTCGGCTACGTTTCCGGCGGGCGAGGGCTCAGCCTGACCCGGCAGGCCCAGCCGCCGGCCCGCGACTCGTCGCTAGCCCGAACCAGGTCCGTAACCGTGCTCGATGAGGGACCTGTTGGCACGGATTGCCGGGCGGGCCGTCGAACGGCCGACGCCGGTGATCTTCGCCGCGGTTCTGCTCACCCTGATCGGTGCGGTCGCCGCACTGCGTCTGCAGGCTGATCGCAGCCCGGACTCGCTGGTCGACCGTGGCTCCAGCACCTACGCCGAGACCGAGAGGTTCTACGAGGAGTTCGGGGACGAGCCGGTCGAGATCCTCGTCAAGGGCGATCTGCGCCAGCTCCTCGCCACCGACAACCTGGTGCGCCTGCTGGCGCTCGAGAGCTGCCTCTCTGGCACGGCACCCGGCGGGCAGGAGGCCAGCAGCGAGCCCGCGCCGCCCACCTGCGCGGCGATCTCCCGCCTCGACCCGAGCGCGGTGGTCTTCGGACCGGCGACCTTTCTGAACCAGTTCGCGCTTCAGGCGAGCGAGCTGCTCACCCAACAGCAGGAGGCGGCAGTCGTGCGGGGGCGTGAGGCGGCGGTCGTGGCCGCGCGCCAGGCGAAGAATGCGGGGCTCTCCGCGGCCGAGCAGCAGCAGGCCGGGCTGGCGGCGTTCCAGGAGGTGCTGTTCAAGCTCGGGCAACAGGTCCAGGCACCTTGCCGCCGAGTACGGCCAGACGGGCCCGCCGAGCCTCACCAACCCGGACTACGTCTCGTCGGTGATCTGCGACCCACGGTCCTCCGGCTGCGTGCCGAAGGCCCGGTTCTCGGCGATCGTCCCCAGCACCGACGCGGCACTGATCTCCGTGCGCCTGCGCCCCGGCCTCAGCGCGTCCGAGCGACGCGACGCGATCGCCCTGTTCCGCGACGCGGTCGCCGATCCGAGCTTCCAGCTGGAGAAGGGGCGATCCGGCACCCAGCCGAGCTACGTGGTCAGCGGCGTACCGGTCGTCTTCGAGGGGCTGGCGCAGGAGCTCTCTACCCAGATCTTCGTCCTCCTGGCCGCCGCCCTGGCGGCGATGGTGATCACCCTTGCGGCGGTCTTCCGCACCCCCCTCAGGCTCCTGCCGCTGGGGATCGCGTTGGGCGCGGCCGGCATCGTGTTCGGCTTCCTCTCGCTGGTCGGGGGCTCGCTGACCATGGCCTCGATCGCGGTGCTGCCGGTGCTGATCGGGCTCTCCGTCGACTACGCGATCCAGTTCCAGGCCCGCTTCGCCGAGGCGGTGCAGACGGGCTCGTCGCCGCCTCGTGCGGCTGTTGAGGCCGCCGCCAGGGGAGGCCCGGTGATCGCAACGGCCGGCCTGGCCACCGTGGCCGGCTTCGCCGTCCTGGTGCTGTCGCCGATCCCGATGGTGCGCGGCTTCGCGCTCCTCCTGGTGCTCGGGCTCGTGGTCGCCTTCGCGCTGGCCCTCACCGTGGGCCTCTCGGCTCTCTCGCTGCTGAAGCGGCCAACCGGCAAGCCCGCCCGGCTGATGGGGCTCCGGCGCGGGGGCGCGCCGCAGCGCGCAAAGGGTGCGGTTCTCGGCTCCCGCGCGCGGGCGGTGGGCGGGCGGGCGCTCGCCTTCTCGATCGCGGCACCGGGCAGGGTGCTGGCGGTCGCCGCCCTGGTGGCGATCCTCGGCTGGGGGGTGGGGACACGGATCCCGGTGATCTCCGATATCCGCCAGCTCGTGCCGGGCGACCTGCCTGCGCTCCAGGACGTGGACGAGCTCGAGCAGGCCACCGGCATCTCGGGGCTCACCTACGTCACCGTGACCGCCCCCGACCTCAGCGACCCGGCCGTGATCTCGTGGATGCACGACTTCGAGCAGCGCATCCTGGCGCGCCATGGGTTCGAGGGCCGGAATGCGTCCTGTCGGGACGAGCAGACGGAGATCTGCCCCGAGATCTCGCTCTCCGACTTCCTCTACGCGGGCGGGCAGGCTACCCCGAGCCGGCAGCGGATCAGGGCCAGCCTGCGCCTGCTTCCTCCGTACGTCGCCCAGGCGCTCGTCACCACGGACCCCGACACAGGGCAAGCCCGGCAACACCGGCGTGATCACCTTCGGGATCAAGGTGATGCCTTTCGACCAGCAGAAGGAGCTGATCGACGACATCCGCGCTCAGGTCGACCCACCGGGGACCGGAGATGACCCACCGCCGGGGGTGAGCACCCAGGTCCTCGGCCTGCCCGTGCTGGCCGCTGACGCCAACTCGGCGCTCTCCGGGAGCCGCTACCTGGTGACCGTCGCCGGCCTGCTGGCTGTGGCGCTGGTCCTGGTGGCCGTGTACCGGTCCGCCGGCAGGGCTCTCGTGCCGCTGATCCCGATCGTGCTCGCGACCGGCTGGTCCTCCCTGGTGCTGTGGGTGGCGGGCGTCCCGCTCAACCCGATGTCGGCGACGCTCGGCGCGCTGGTGATCGCGATCGCAACGGAGTTCAGCGTTCTGCTCTCCGCCCGCTACCACGAGGAGCGCGGGCGCGGTGGAACCATGGGGGAGGCCCTTCGCCGGGCCTACGCGGGCACCGGGGCGGCCGTTTTCGCATCCGGAATCACCGCGATCGCAGGCTTCGCGGTGCTGGTGTTCACCGACATCCGCATGCTGCGCGACTTCGGGCTGGTGACTGTCTTCGACTTGGGCGTGGCATTGGCCGGCGTGCTCCTGGTGCTGCCCGCGGCCCTGGTGTGGTCCGAGGGCGGCTTCGAGCCCCTGTCGGCGCTGGCAGGGCGGTTGCGCCGCCGTGGGCGCCCGGCGCCCGCCGATGCCCGCTGAGTGCTCCCCGACGCGGCTACGGTCGCGTTGGGCGGCTGCAAGCCTTCGCCTGGCTGCGTCCTCAGTCGCCGGAATAGCGCTTGCCTATTCCGGCTCCCTGCGTCCTTGCCATGCTCGACTTTCGCTCGCCCACCTACGACCGTACCCGCGACGGTGAGCACTGAGTCCGGGCCGTCGCGCCGGCGGCCGGGGTGGCGCTACTCGACCTTCGTCGGGATCGCCTTCTTGGTCCTGATCGCCGTTGCCACCCTGAACACGATTCGCACCGACAGCGGAGGCACGCTCGGAACCGGCACCGACGAACGCGGCATTGCCCTGCCGGAGTTCGCGGTTCCGGACGCCCGCACCGGCCCCCTCGACCAAGACGCGAACATCTACCAGGACGACTGCTCGACGTCTGAGAATCCCTGCCCTGCCGAGGCGCGGCGGGATCCGGCCTGTGAGATCGAGGTGCGCGGCGCGATCCGCGTCTGCGACCTCTTCGACCGCCCCCTCGTGATCTCGTTCTGGTTCACGGGCGGCGCCGACTGCCTGCCCACGCAGGACGCAGTCGACCGAGTCGCCTCCCGCTACCGTGGTCGCGTGAACTTCCTCGGGATTGACATCCGCGACGACCCTGCCGACGTGCGCCGGATCGTCAACGAGCGGGGCTGGAGGATCCCGGTCGGCTACGACCGCGACGGCGCCGTCAGCGACCTCTACCTGGTGGGGGGATGCCCGACCGTGGCCTTCGCCTTCCCGGGCGGGGTCCTCGATTTCGCGAAGGTGGGTGTCGAGGAGCTCTCGGAGCAGCAGCTCGCCCAGCACGTCCAGCGCCTTCTTCGCCACTCTCGCCAGCGGGCCCGCGAAGACCGCTGATGAGCGAGGAGGCCGTTCCGGAGGCGGGCTGGGTCGCGCCGGCGCTGCGCGAGGAGTTCCCGGGTCTCGCCCTCCGCTACCTGTTGATCGAGCACGGCTCCGGCCGGGCTTCTCGGCAGGTAAAGAGGCGCCTCGCGGCGCTCTCGAACAGGTTCTCGGGACCGCAGGCGATCAACCTCCGCCACCAGGCGATCCCCTGGGCCTACCGTGTCTTCTACCGGCACATCGGGCTCGATCCCGACGAGCAGCACACGCCGGTGGAGGCGATCGCGCTCGAGCGCATGAAGCGCGGCGGCTTCATCAGCCAGAGCCTGCTCGACGATGCTCTGACGATTGCGATCATCGAGTCAGGAGTGGCCCTGCGAGCCTTCGACGCGGGGCGAGTGGACGGTCGTCTGGGGATTCGGCCCACCGAGCCTGGCGAAGGCCTCGAGGGACGCCCGGGCGACCTGCCCCAGGGAACCCTGGTGATCGCCGACGAGGCCAGGCCAGTGGGACTGCTGTTCGGGGCGACCGCCACCGGCCGTGGCGTCACCCCGCGCACGGCGAGGATGACCCTCGTAGGCGTGCAGGTGAAGGGCGTGCCGGAGATCGCCGTCGAGGAGGCGATCTGGCTGGCCGCGGACGTGATCCGGAGCTAGCGGTCCTGATGTGGTTTGGTCCGACTCGCCGGCACGCTTATGACTTTCGACCCCTATAGGGCGCCCAAAGTCATAAGCGATGCGCCGAAGGCTGGTTAGCGGCTGCGGAGATACAATGAGGCGACGTAGATTCCGGCGAACGGAGACCCTCGTGCCCGAGCAATTGCTGGAGACCGAGGCGGGCGATTCGTCGCTTCAGCCGGTCGATGCCCTGGAGGCGGCGCTGGGCGTCGGCTCCGGACGCGTCGACGCCCTCACCGAGCGCCGGGCCCGCCAGGACCTTCGTGGGCAGATCGCACTGATGGAGAAGCGCCTCGGCGAGCTGTTCGCTTCCGCCTTCCCGCGCCAGGGGATCGAGTGGACGGTCGGCGCGGTGGGCGGGCCTCGGGTGCTCGGGGTCGCCGAGCTGGAGCGGGTGCGCGACGCGCTCGCCGTGAGGCTCCGCGAGGCGGGCGCCGAGCTCGGGCGTCAAAGCGAGGTCGAGGAGCACAATCGCGGCTTGATGGAGGCGATGATCGCCGAGCCCCACCGCTACCGGTGGGTCCGGGTGTCCAACGAGGACGTCGGCGAGCGCGGCTGCCGGCACTGGCATTCGCGGCCTCGCTGGGGCATCCTCGGGATGCTGATGGGTTGGTGGCGGGTAAAGCTCTCCTCCGGCTGTCCGTTAGCCAGAGGGCGCCGGCCCCCCGCAACCCGGCTCCATCGAGTCAAAAGCGTCGCAAGCGCCGTCCGCGCCCCGCCCCGGCGAAGCCGCCGGTGGCGGAGTCGGCTGCTGCCAAGGCGCCGCCGGCCCCTCGCAGGCGCCGCGCGCAACCGATAGACGACGAGCGACCGCCGGCGCCCTGGGGCTCCTTTCCGCTGGTCGAGCTCGTCGTCCTGGTGGCGCTCGTGATGCTCGTCGTCGGGTTCGTCGTCCAAGGCCAGCGAGGGACGGTGCTGATCGGGGTCGGGCTCGTGCTGGGAGCCCTCGCCGGGATCGAGCTGTCGATCAGAGAGCACTTCGCCGGCTACCGCTCGCACACCCTGGTGCTCTCGGGCGCGCTCGCGATGGCGGTGCTGGGTGCGCTCGCCTTTCTCACCGGGGGCGCGGTCTGGTTCCCCCTGGCGCTCGCCGCCGCGATCGCGGCCTTCGCCCTGGCCGCCTGGGGGCTGACCCGGGCCTTCACGCGCCGTTCCGGGCAGGCCTTCAAGGTACGCTGAAGGGTGCGCCGAGGCGCCCCGGCGTGACCGCCGCGCGCCTCCTAGCGCCGCCGCAGTGCCTTGGCCTGGAGCTCTCCGGCCAGCACCCCGCGCTGGCGCTCCGTGAGGCGTCCCAGCTCGCGATTCTCGTTCAGCGCCAGCGAGGAGAGGAACTTGCGGGCGCGGGCGCGACCCCAGCGCCGTTGACTGCGCAAGAGCTCGCCCACGGTCATGGTCTCGACCTCCCAGGGGCAAGTTCGAACCACCTCGGTCACGTCGGCCTGGCCGGCCAGGATGGCGCGCTTGAGCGAGGCCCGAGCGAGCCTGACGCGGTTGGCGTGCGCGAGAGCTTGCATGTGCTGTGGCGCGGATACGACCGTTGCGGCAGCTGACATCGTCACTCCTTCCTCCGAGCATTCAACGAGGATCTGATTCGGGCGCTCCCCCAGCCAAGACGAACGAGGCTGGATTAGGCGGAACGAAATATCTCTTTCCCGTTCCGGTGGCCTCCTGCCCCGAGGCGCATCCGGCGTGCGCGGGAAACTAAACAAGGGCGCAAGGGGGCGCAAATGAGAACCCGTTGTGATCGGTCCAGTCGTTCGCTAAGAGCAACCTTTTCTTGCTCTCAGTGGCCTTGTCCGAAATTGGACAAGGAGAAACTACCCATAACGGGGGAGGCAAACAGCCCCGACCTCGCGGTTACTCCGAGGCTGTCTAACGCGAGCGCGGGAGATCCGGGAAGTCCTGGATCACCCGGTCGAAGATCTCGAGCGCCCGGTCGATGTGGTCGCGCTCGTGGGTCGCCATCAGGCTGGTGCGCAGCAGCGCACCGCCCGGGGCGACCGCGGGGTGAAGCGCGACATTCGTGTAGACGCCGGCCTCGAACAGCGCCTTCCAGAGCATCACCGCCTGCCAGTCCTCGCCGACCAGGACCGGAACCACCGGGGTGATCGCCGTCGACCCGTCCGGAAGCCGGCCGGGCTCGACGACCACGAGGCCCAGCTCGCCGAGGCCCCTGCGCAGGTAGGCGGCATTGTCGAGCAGCCGAGCGAACAGCGGGCGCCCCTCGCGACGGCAGATGCGGATCGCCTCCAGCGCGGCCCCGAGCGAGGCGGGGACCGCCGCGGCCGTGAACACGAAGGCTCGCGCCGAGATCCGCAGGTACTCGATCACGTCGGCTGGGCCGGCGACGAAGCCACCGCATGAGGCGAGGCTCTTCGAGAACGTGCCCATTCGCAGGTCGACTCGATCCTCCAGCCCGTACAGCTCGCAGACCCCGGCGCCCCGCTCGCCCAGGACGCCCACGGCGTGCGCCTCGTCGACCATCAGCCGGGCGCCGTGGCGCTCGGTGCGCTCGACGATCTCCGGCAGCGGGCAGATGTCGCCCTCCATCGAGAAGACCCCGTCCACGACCACGAGCGCGCCACCCCCGTCGGCGTTGGCGCGCTCGAGCATCTTCTCGAGCTTGTCCATCTGGTTGTGCCGGAAGGGGCGCAGCTTCGCCCCCGACAGACGGCAGCCGTCGAGGATCGAGGCGTGGTCCCCCGAGTCGCAGATCACGGTGTCGCCGGGCTCGAGGATCGTCCCGATCGTGCCCAGGTTGGCCTGGTAGCCGGTGGTGAAGACGATCGCGTCCTCGGTTTGCATCCACTCGGCGATCTCCCGTTCGAGCTCGACGTGCAGCGGGATCGTCCCGTTCAGGAGGCGCGAGCCGGTGAGCGCGGTGCCGTAGCGCTCGAGCGCCTCTCGGGCCGCCGCCTTCACCCTCGGGTCGCCGGTCAGGCCGAGGTAGTTGTTGGAGCCGAGCATGATCACGCCGCCGTCGGCGGCGTTGCGGCCCTCCATCTCGACCACCGGCCCCGCCTCGGAGGTCATCAGCCGGAAGTAGGGGAGCAGATCGGCCTGCTTGGCGGCCTCCAGCTGCTCCTTGCGGTCGTGGCTGCGCGCCTTCTCGAACACGTCGGCGGGCGCGCGAATCGCCTCGCTCATGGATCAGAGTCTTCCATGCCCGACGGCTCACTAGAGTGACGGCCGAATGGCCGCGCTCGAAGTTCGCCCCGTGCAAGGCCGCCGCGACCTGACCGCCTTCATCAAGCTGCCGTTCCGGCTGCATCGCGGCACGCCCTGGGTGCCGCCCCTGATCACCGAGCGCCGCCGTTTCCTCGACCGGCGGCAAGAACCCGTTCTTCGAGCACGCCGAGGCCGAGTACTTCCTGGCCGAGCGCGACGGCGAGGTGGTCGGGCGCATCAGCGCCCACGTGGACGAGCGCTGGACCCAGTTCCAGGGCGGCAACGACGGCATGTTCGGGTTCTTCGAGTCGGAGAACGACCCCGAGGTGGCCCGCGCCCTGGTCGAGGCCGCCACGGAGTGGGTACGCGCACGCGGGCGCGATCGGATGCTCGGCCCGATGGACTTCACCACCAACGACGAGTGCGGCCTGCTGGTCGAGGGCCACGACCTCGAGCCGCTGATCCTCGAGCCCTGGCACCCGCCCTACTACCGGGAGCTGCTCGAGGGGCTGGGAATGACCAAGGCCATGGACCTCTGGATGTGGCGCCTGGCGATGGGGGAGCTGAAGCAGGGCGACCATTTCCACGATCTCATCCACCAGGCGGCCCAGGCGGCGGCCACCGAGCACGGCGTGGTCATCCGCCAGATGAGAAAGCGCGACCTGGAGGCCGAGATCGCCCGCTTCATGGACGTCTACAACGAGGCCTGGGGGACCAACTGGGGCTTCGTGCCCATCACCGAGGAGGAGGTTCGCTTCCAGTCCAAGAACCTGAAGCCGATCCTGGACGAGAACTGGGCGATGATCGCGGAGCGCGAGGGCGAGGTGGTGGGCGCCGCGCTGACGCTGCCGGACGTCAACCAGGTGCTGGCGAGGATGAACGGGCGGCTTCTGCCGCTCGGCTGGTGGCGCTTCCTGACCGGCCGGCGCAAGATCGACCGGGTTCGGGTCCTCGCGCTCGGCGTCAAGCCCCGCTACCAGCACCTGGGCGTCGCCGCCGCCCTGTACGTGCGTCACATCGAGGTGGCCGCACGAGTGCGGCAGAAGTGGGGCGAGATGGGGTGGATCCTGGAGGTCAACGAGCCGATGAACCGCGCCATGGAGGGGATGGGCGGCACCGTGGTGAAGCGCTACCGGCTCTATGAGCTGCCGCTCTCCGGCTAGCGCCCAACCCACCTATAGACTGGCGGCCATGCCCCAGGAAGTCGTGCTCGAGGCGGAGGCGGTCGAGGAGCCGGCCGCGGACCAAGGCGAGGCGGTCGAGGAGCCGGCCCGGCTCCCGGAGCCGGCCCGCCGCACCGAGGTCGAGGCCTGGCGAGGTGAGATGAGGACCGCGGCGATCGCCGCCGCCGGCGGCTTGGTGGCGGGTGCCGCCACGGTCGCTGCGGTGCGGGCCGTGCGTTCAACCGCCGCGCCGCGCCGGCAGCGTTCGCGGCGGGGGCTCCGCCGCCGGCAGGATCCGCCGAGGATCATCGCCAGCCGGTCGTTCATGGTCGACCTCCACGTCCTGGGCGACAGGTAGTCGCGTGCCCGGCGGTGCGCCGCCGGCGCCCGCCGGCGCGAGCCTCGAGGTCGAGGTGTCGCCCCCCGTGGCCCTACAGGCTGCCGGCGAGCGGTGGGGGGGATGCCGTGATGCGCGTCCGCCGGGGGATCGTCACACGCCTGCTCCACGTGGATGGCGTCCCAATCGTGGTGCGCGCGGCCCAGCGGCGCGACGGGCAGGTCCGCTTGCGGGCGGAGGGCGAGCCGGCCGAGTGCCGGCGGGTGGCGATCGAGCGGATGCGCTTCGCGCTCGGCGTCGACGACGACTATCGCCCGCTCTATGACCGCTTTCGCTCGGACCCCTTGCTTGGCCCGGCGATCCGGCGCCGCCCCTGGCACCGGCCCCGGCGCCGTCCCTGGCCCTGGGAGGCGCTGGCCTGGGCGATCACCAAGCAGCTGATCGAATCGTCGCGGGCGGCGCAGATCCAGCGGCGCATGGTGTTTCGCTGGGGGTCGCGGGCACCGGGGCCCGACGGGGCGGAGCTACGGGACGTGCCGACGCCTGAGCTCGTCGCCGGATGCGCCCCGGCCGAGCTCGCCGCGATGGACCTGGCGCCGGCCCGGGCGCTGGCGCTGATCCGCGCCGCGCGGGAGGTTGCCAAGGGCCGGGTCGATCCCGCCGACCCCGCCGGCGATCGCCGCCTGCTGGCGATCCGCGAGATCGGCCCCTGGACGGTCCAGTGCCTGGGCCTCTACGGTCGTGGCGAGCCCGACTCGCTGCCCGCCGGGGACCTCGACTTCATCAAGCTCGTGGGGCGGCTGGCCGGGCTCGGCCGCCGCGCCACCGTGGGCGAGGTGGAGGAGTTCTTCGCCCCGTACGCCCCGTATCGCGGCCTCGCCGGCTCCCTGATCCTCGCCGCCCACCACAAGGCGATCGCCGCCGGGCCGCCGCTTCGGCTCGCCGCCTGACCCGCGGCGCCGACCGGCTCAGTGGCCGTGGTACTCGTGGACCACGGCGTGGCCCTTGCCGCGGGCGATCATGTAGCGATTCGCTAAAAACGCGAACGGGTAGGCGATCGCGAAGCCCAACGCCACGGCGAAGTAGAGGACGGGATCCCCAATTCCGGCCTCCATCGCACCCGGATAGACCAGCACGAAGGCGTTGTCGATCACCTCCATGATCGTGATCGAGACCGTGTCGGCGGCCAGCGCGGTCGAGACCACAACGCCGGCGGCGAGGCCGGCGCGAACCAACGGCATCGCCGTCAGGCCGAAGCCGAACATGTAGGCGAGACCCACGGCAAGCGCGATCTGTCCGAGGTCGCTCCATCCGAGACCCGTCGCGATGGCCATTCCCAGGATCTCACCGATCGCACAGCCGGTCAGGCAGTGCGTGGTCGCGCTGACCGCAAGCTGGTTCAGGCTC
Source organism: uncultured Actinomycetes bacterium (assembly GCA_963824865.1). GTDB lineage: Bacteria > Actinomycetota > Thermoleophilia > Solirubrobacterales > 70-9 > AC-56. The sequence continues at coordinate 183,720 of CAWGQQ010000009.1, forward strand.
ACTCGGGGACCTTGCCGGGCAGCAGCTCATTGGTCAGCACGTCGCCGCTGCTGGGCAGAGCCTCGATCAGGCCGTGGTCGGCGAAGAACTGCGCGAACCGCTGCCATTGCTCGGGGTCCATGTGGCCGTAGGGCTGCCCGTTGCCCTTCGGCAGCAGCAGGGGCAGCGTCTTTCGCACCTCGGCGGCGGTGAACCTGGGGTTGAGGCCCTCGCCGGCGTCGAGAACCGCCTCGGTCGCCGCGGCCGGGTCGGCCACGGCTGCCTTCGTGCCGCGCTCGAGCGCCGCGATGAACAGGCGGATGCTCTGCTCCTCGTCCTCGAGGCGATCCGAGTTCGCGACCAGGACCAGCTCATCGTAGGTCGGAATGCCGAGCCTGTCGACCGGGATCACGGTCGGCCCCTTGCCGCGCAGCCTCAGATCCACGCCCTCGACGTTGAGGAAGCCACCGAGCATCGCGTCGGCGCGCCCGGAGAGGATCGCCGGCAACAGGCCCTGCTGGACGTTGACGACGTCGAGGTCGTCGGTGGTCAGGCCGGAGCGCTCGAGGATCGTGCCCAGGTAGTCCTCCTGGTAGGGGATGCCGGCCGTGGCCACCGTCTTGCCGCGCAGGTCCTTGACCTTGCGTATCCCGGAGCCCTCGAGCCAGATCAGGGAGGTGAGCGGGGTTCCCACCACGGCGCGCGACGGCCTTCACGGGCAGGCCCTGGTCGCGGGCGAGGAGCACCTCGGGCTCGTACGAGATCGCGAGGTCCACCCGGCCGGCGGCAACCTCCTTGATCGGCGCCGACGGATCCGAGGGGACTCGCGGGCGGACGTCGAGGCCGGCGTCGCCGAAGTAGCCGCGCTCGATCGCCGCATAGAGCCCGGCGTGGTCGGCGTTCACGTAGAAGTCGAGCGCCACGTCGAAGGGCTCCGGATTGCCCGAGGTGACGTCCTCCGACTTCTCGCCGCAGCCGGCGGCCAGCGCCAGGGCGGCGGCGGCCAGCGCCAGGGCGGCGGTGAGAAGCCTCGTGCGTTTGTTCCTCAACGGTCCTCCTTTTCCGATGGCCTGCTCAACTTCTGGCCCCGTTCGGCCCCCACCAGGCGACCCTTCGCTCCAGGGCCGCGAGCAAGGCGAACAGAGCGATCGCGATCGCCGGAGAGCACGGCGACGGCGGCGAACGTCCGCGCCGTCTGGAGCTGAGCCGAGGCCTCCTGGATCAGGTGGCCGAGGCCCGAGCTGGAGCCGGCCCACTCGCCGAACACGGCGCCGATCACCGCCACTGCGACGGCGATCTTGGCGCCGCTGAAGAGGTAGGGGAGGGCTGTCGGCGCCTCGATGCGGCGAAGAGTCTGCCAGCGGCTGGAGTCCAGGGTGCGCATCATCTTCACCAGGTCGGGGTCGACGGAGCCGAGCCCGTCAAGGGTGTTGACGGTGATCGGGAAGAAGCAGATCAAGGCGATGATCGCCAGCTTCGGGCCGATTCCGAAGCCGAGCCAGACGACCAGGATCGGGGCGACGACGACGATCGGCACCGTCTGGGAGGCGACGAGCAGGGGATAGAAGGCGCGTCGCAGGGTCGGCGAGAGGTGCAGGACGATCGCAAAGGCGACCCCGGCAGCCACGGAGAGCGCAAAGCCGGCGATCACCTCCTGGAGGGTGACCCAGGCGTTCTCGGCCAGCAGCCGCCTGTCCTGCCACAGCGCTTCGGCGATCTCGCTCGGGGAGGGGACCAGGAAGGGCTCGAGCTTGAGGGCGTCGGCGATCACCTCCAGGCGCGCCGCCAGCTCCCAGGCGCCGAGCAGGGCGACGACGATCGCCAGCGGCGGCAGCCAGCGCCTCATCGCGCGCCCTCGCTCAGCGCCGCCAGCGCGCGCTCGCGCGCCGACGTGAAGCCCTGGGAGGTGACGGCGTCCAGGCGCGGCAGGCGCTCGAGGCTCCGGCGCGGCCAGCTCGGCGAGCGAGCTTGCGGGCGGGCGGAGAGCACCGTCACGCGGTCGGACAGGTAGAGCGCCTCCTCGACGTCATGGCTGACCAGGATCACCGTGCGTGACTCGGTGGCCAACGCCTTCGCCAGCCACTCCTGCATCTCCGCCCGGGTGATCGCGTCCAGCGAAGCGAAGGGCTCGTCCAGCAGCAGCACGGGCTTGCCGGCGAGCAGCGTGCGCAGGAAGGCGATTCGCTGCCGCATGCCGCCGGAGAGCTCGGCGGGGCGCGCGCGCTCGAAGCCCGCCAGTCCAAAGCGCTCGAACAGCGGGTGGGCAACCCGGCGGGCCTCGGCGCGCGAGGCGCCGCGGTTCCGCAGCGCCAGCGCCGCGTTGTCGATCGCGGCCAGCCAGGGCAGCAGCAGGTCGCGCTGGGGCATGTACGCGCAGCGGGCCAGGCGGCCGGCGGGCGAGGCGGCTCCCTCGACCTCGATCGTCCCGGCCTGGGGCAGCGCGCAGGCCGCTGACCAGCTCCAGCAGCGTCGACTTGCCGCAGCCCGAGGGGCCGACGATGCCGAGCACCTCGCCGGCCCTCAAAACCAGGTCCAGGCGCTCGATCACGCGAAGCGCGCCGAAGGCGTGCGTCAAGCCTCTGATCTCGACCGCCGCGCCCGAGGCGGCGGGTACGGCGCCCACGCGAGCGTCGCCCCCGTCCGCCGCTGCCTGGGCGGCCCTTTGAACCGCGAGAGGCTCCGTTATGGGAGCCTCGGAAGTCGTTCGCATTAGCTCCCTCCGCGCGCATTACCGCGACAGGTTCCGAGGGTCAGCGCCGGGTGACCGTTGTTGTCTGAGGCGCTATCTCAGCCCGCTTACCCGCGAGCTCCCCTGATGTCATGCTGACGAAGTCTAGTGGGAAGCTGGCCAGGTTCACTCGGCCATCGCGTGCCTCCGGCGACCACGTTCACGAAGTTCTCCAGGTGGCGGGTGGTCCAGCACTCGAAGGCGGCTGTGCAATGGCGCTCATACGCGGCCATCACAGAGTCGCCGTAGTTCCAGTAAAGGCGTGGCTCCGGATTGAGCCAGAAGGTGCGCCCGGCGCGCTCGCAGACGCTCGCGAAGACCTTGGCGTGGGGCTCGCGGCCGTTGGTGCGGGCGTCGCCGAGCACGATCACCGTCGAGCGCGGGCCCAGATCGTCGACGATCTGCTCCAGGAACTCGAGCCACACGCGTCCGTAGTCCGTGTAGCCGGAGACGTCCGCGACGCCGCCCTCGCGGCTGATCCGGTTCGAGATCGCGCGGAAGTCGCGCTCCCGCTCGAAGACGTCGGTGACCTCGGAGATCCGCTCGATGAACACGAAGCTGCGCAGCTTGCGGAACGAGTCGTGCAGGGCGTGCAGCACGGAGAGGAAGAAGACGCTCGCCGAGGTGACGGAGGTCGAGACGTCGCAGAGCACGTAGATCTCCGGCCGCCGGGGATGCCGCGGCCGGTACTTGAGCCGCAGCGGCACCCCGCCCGTCTCGAGCGAGGCGCGCATCGTGCGACGCACATCGACGGCGGCGGTGCGGCGGCGGCCTCGGCGCTCGTGGCCCAGCGTCGCCAGCCGGCGCTTGAGCTGCGCGACTGCCCGGTGCACGGCGGCCAGGTCCTGCGCCGCGCTGGTGGGCAGCGCTCGATCGAGTTGGGCGAGCGGGCGAGCGGGCGGCAGCTTCTCGGTGCGCTCGATCAGCGCCCGCTCCAGCTCTCGGCGCAGGTGGCGCTCGAAGCGGTTGATCTGCTCGCGATCCAGTGACGGCTCCTCCGCCTTGACTCCGCCCTGCGCCTGGAGGCCGAGGGTGCGCCGGATGCGCTGCACGTCGACGCCGATCACGCCGGAGCCCTCCCCCGGGCGGCCGAAGGCGGCGATCGCCAGGCGCGCCAGGTCACGCATCTCGCCGTCGCGTCCCTCGGCGATCGCCTGGCGGACCGCCTCGCGCAGCTCGTCGAGATCGAGGCGCTCACCGCCCTCGTAGCGGCGACCCTCGCCTATGCCCCGGTCGAGCGCCTCCTGCTCGGTCGCGCGGAAGAAGAAGCGATCGAAGAGCAACTCGAAGACGCGGCGGTCCTCCTGGGACTTGGCGACCGTGGCGGCCAGAGCCTCACGGAAGTCGTCCTGCTGCTCCCACGGCACCGTTTCGAGCGCTGCGAACGCGTCGAGGATCTCCGAGGTCCCGACCGCAAGGCCCTCGCGGCGCAGCTCGTCGCAGAAGGCTACGACGCGCGGGGCGAGGCCCGATGGCCCCTCGTCAGCTTGCGGCCTCGACATCGAGCCGTCCCCCGCCAAGCTTCACCCCGACGCGCTCGGCCACGAGGTCCATGTCGGTGCGGTGCTTGACGATGATGCTCATCGTGCGCTCGAAGACGGACCCATCCAGGTCGTCTGCGCCGAGCAGCAGCAGGGCGCGCGCCCAGTCGATCGACTCGGCGATCGACGGCGGCTTCTTGAGGTCGAGCTGACGCACCATGTGGACCACCTCCACCAGGCGGCGGGCGAGCCGTTCGTCGATTTCCGGCGAGTGCAGGCGAACGATCTCCAGCTCGCGCTCGATCTCCGGGTAGTCGAGCCACAGGTAGAGGCAGCGTCGCTTCAGCGCCTCCGTCAGCTCGCGCGAGTTGTTCGAGGTCAGCAGCACGATCGGATGGGTGCGCGCCTCGATCACACCCAGCTCCGGAATCGAGATCTGGAAGTCCGACAGGACCTCGAGCAGCATCGCCTCGAACTCCTGGTCGGTCTTGTCGATCTCGTCGATCAGCAGCACCACCGGCTCAGTTGAGGCGATCGCCTGCAGCAGCGGCCTGGTGAGCAGGAACTCCTCGGCGAAGATGTCCCCCATCGCCTTTCCGGCCGAATCCTCCGCTGACGCGTCCGCGTCCGGCTTCGCCTGACGACCGGTCGCCTTCGGCTCCCTTGCCGGGTTTCTGGCGGGATGCCGCTCCATCGCAGAATCGACCTGGATCCGCAGTAGCTGCTTGCGGTAGTTCCACTCGTAGAGGGCCTTGGCCTCGTCGAGGCCCTCGTAGCACTGGAGGCGGATCAGTGGGCGCTCAGTCGCCCGCGAGATCGCCTTCGCCAGCTCGGTCTTCCCCACCCCAGCCGGGCCCTCGACCAGCACGGGCTTTCCGAGCCGCTGCGCCAGGTAGGCGACCAGCGCCGCGGGCTCGTCGGCGAGGTATCCGACCCGTCCAAGCGCCTCCTTGACCTCGGCCACGGAGCTTGGCTGTGGTGTGGAGGGCACCCAGCCGATGATAATGGCGCCATGCCCGTTGCAGCGATCCTCCCCGAGTCCATCGGTCCCTACGTGTCCCTGATGATGATCGGCTTTGCGATCGGCATCCTCGGCCATCTGACCCGCTCGCGATGGCTGATCGCGATGGGGATCATCATCGTGTTCCTGGCCGCAACCGCCTTTCCGCTGGCGCTCAACGTGTTCAGCGACGAGCCCGCGCCCCCGGGGCCGCAGGTGCCGCGCCCCTACTGACGTGAGAGGATCGCGCGCATGGGCCGCCTCGACGAGCTCGACCTCTCCCTGTCGCTGACTCGCAAGGAGGAAGCGCGGGCCCTCGACCACGCCTGGGAGCGGCTCGCCCAGCTCCGCCTGACCCTCGGCGGCCAGATCGGCGAGCGCCGTCTCGGGCCGCCGGTGTGCGTGGTGTTCGAGGGCTGGGATGCCTCAGGCAAGGGCGGGGCGATCAAGCGGCTCGTGGCCCAGATGGACCCTCGTCACGTGCGCGTGGTCCAGTTCGCAGCCCCGACGCCCGACGAGAAGCGCCATCACTTCCTGGCGCGGTTCTTCCAGGTGCTGCCCGGCTGGGGCGGGATGGCCATCTTCGACCGCTCCTGGTACGGGCGCGTGCTGGTCGAGCGCGTCGAGGGCTTCGCCACCCGCGAGCAGTGGCTTCGCGCCTACGACGAGATCAACGGGTTCGAGCGGACGCTCGCGGAGGAGGGGATGGTGCTGGTCAAGCTGTGGCTCCAGATCTCCGACGACGAGCAGCTGAAGCGCTTCGAGCGGCGACAGAAGGACCCGTTGAAAACGTGGAAGCTGACCGACGAGGATTGGCGCAACCGCGACAAGCGCGGCGCCTACGAGGAGGCGGTCGAGGACATGCTCGCCCGCACCGACCAGCCCTACGCCCCGTGGAGCCTGATCGAGGCCGACTCGAAGCGACACGCCCGCGTGAAGGTGATGGAGACGGTGATCGAGCGCATCGAGGCGGGCATGGAGCAGTGGGGCATGGAGCCCCCGCCGCCGCTGGGCCGGGCCGCGGACGACTGAGAGGTCGCCGTCGCGACGCGTGGGGGGCGGGCTGGACCTTGTGTCGAATCGCGAGGCCCTAGGTCTGGACACATGGCTACAGACACCACCTGACTTGGGCCTCAGACTGGCCGGGTTCGACCAGCGAGCGTGGAGAAGGCGTGCCTGCGAAGCGACAAATTGTCACCTTCGGCGGCGGGGGGTTCTCGATGGAGGCCGGCAACCCGCTGCTCGACGAGTTCGTGCTCCAGCTCACCGGGCGGCCTCATCCACGCGTCTGCTTCCTGCCGCAGGCGAGCGGTGACGCGGACCACTACATCGTCCGCTTCTATCGTGCCTTTTCGGCGGACCGCTGCCTGCCGTCACACCTGTCGCTCTTCCGTCGCCTGCGCTCGCCGCACGAGCCCCGCAGGCACCTGCTCGACCAGGACCTGATCTACGTCGGCGGCGGCAGCGTCAGGAGCCTGCTTGGCGTCTGGCGCGCCCACGGCATCGACCGCATCCTGCGCGAGGCCTGGGACCGTGGCGTGGTCCTCTGCGGCCTCTCCGCAGGCTCGCTCTGCTGGTTCGCCGAAGGCGTGAGCACGTTTCACGGCCCGCCGGAGCGGGTTGAGGGGCTGGGCTTTCTGCCGTGGAGCAACACTGTGCATTACTCGAGCGAGCACGATCGACGCGAGGCCTATCACGGCTGGTTGCGCGAAGGGATGCGAACGGGATATGCCGCCGACGACGGGGCGGCCCTGCACTTCATCGGTGACGAGCTTGCTCAGGTCGTTGCCTCGCGCGACGACGCTCGCGGCTATCGCGTCGAGTGCCGCGCTGGACGTGTCGTCACCACCCAGCTCGCGACTCGCTACCTGGGCAACGGCGAAGCCATCCCGCTGGTGAGGACGGCGCAGGCCGAGGGCGCTCCGGCCTAGTGCGTCACGTGGCCACCGCCGGTCCGCGGATGCTGATCCTTGCGCTTGGTGGCCATGAGTTCTCGCGGCGTCGCGGGAACGAGGCCCTGCGCGACTACATGCTCGCGCTGGTCGAAGCCGAGAGGCCGCGGATCTGCCTGTTGCCGACGGCGAGCGGTGACACGCGGGAGCAGATCGCCGCCTTCCGCCGGTCGATGGGAAGCCTGGACTGCCAACTGTCTGATCTCTCCCTGTTCAGGCTCGAGGGCGGGCGCGGCGTGCTCCGAGAGCATCTCCTGCAGCAGGACATCATCTACGTCGGCGGCGGCAGCATGGTCAACATGCTCGCGGTCTGGCGCGCCCACGGCATCGACCGCCTTCTCCGAGAGGCGTGGCAGGCCGGGACGCTGCTCTGCGGTCAAAGCGCAGGGGCGATGTGCTGGTTCGAGTGGGGCATCACGCGCTCCACGGGGGTGGCTCGCCCTGCTCGTGGCCTTGGCCTGCTGCCCGGAACCCTGTCCGTCCACCATCATCGGGACCCCGACCGCCGGCGGGCCCTGCTTCAAGCCGTCTCGCTTGTGATCCCGCCTGGCTACGGAGTCGACGACCAAGCGGGGCTGTTGTTCCGGGGCAGCTGAGCTGGCGGAAGCGGTCAGCGCCAGGCCCGGAGCGGGTGTGTGGCGGGTCGAGAGCGCCGGAGGGGGCCGCTGGTCGGAGGCGGAGCTGGCAACCCGGCGCCTCTCCGACCCGCGCTCGGCGATCGACGATCCGGATGCGCAGGTGGCTGAGCTGCGGCGCACCGTCGCGGCCCGGTCGGGGGCGCGCAGGCGGGTCTAACGCAGGCAGGGTGGGCGCGATGATCCGATACGCCTTGATGCCGAGACCGAGCCGCTCGCGATCCTCGCCCTGGCTCGCGTCCAGCCCGGTGAGCTCCTTCACGCGCCCCAGGCGGTGGGCGACGGTGTGGCGGTGCGCATACACCGCGCGCGCGGTGGCGTTCATGTTGCAGTCGTTGGCGAGGTAGGTCTCGACCGTGCCCAGGAGGTCGGTGCGGTACTCGCGGTCGTGGGCCACGAGCGGCTCAACCGTGTCCTCGTAGAAGCGCCGCACCTCGTCCGGGTCGGTGGCCAGGGCGCGAAACAGGAGCCGGTAGACGCCGTTCCCGATCCCCTGCTCCAGCTGTTCGGCCAGGCGCTCGTCGGTTGCGATCACCTCCAGCATCAGCTCCGCCTCGGCGACCGCACGCCCCAGCTCGCCCGGGGTTGCGCAAAAGGAGGAGTGCGCGGCCGGCCCGTGCGGGCGCAGCCGGCTCGCCAGGGCGCGCGCCGACGCCTGAGTGCGCTCCGGTGCGTCGTCGTCGCCGAGCGCGGGGAGGATCGCGTAGATCCGGTCCCCGAGGGGCTCGGCGATCGCACCCTGGTGCTCGGTCGAGATCAGGGCGGCGGCGTGGCGGGGGCGCGACGAGCGCACCTCGGCGACCATGGCGACCGCGCCGCGCCCGACGTCGCAGCCGAGGCGCGCGGCGCGGCGGGCTGTCTCGGAGGCCTCGACGCGCCCCGCTCGCAGGTCCTCGAGCAGGTTGCCGCGAACCTCGTCGGCCATCCCGTCGCGAGCTTCGTTGACTGCAACCTCCGCCAGCGCCGCCAGCGCCGCCGTGCGCAGGATCTCCTGGCGGTCCACGGCGACCGCCGGCAGGCCGTTGGTGGAGGCGTGCAGGGCGAGCACGTAGCCAATCGACCGCTCGCCGGCGCGCACCTCGTGCTCGAGCTCCACCTGCTGGGGGGCCGCCGGCGCTTCTCCCCGCAGCCGCTCGGCCGCGAACTCCTCGAGCTCCGAGAGCGGCAGATCGGCGGAGGATCCGTCGGCGAGCCCGCGGGCCGGAAGCACGATCGCAACCGGCCCGCCCGCCTCCTCCGCCGCCAGCTCGGCGATCCCGCGCAAGCCCTCGCCGCCCAGCAGCGCGGCGAGCATCCTGGCGTGGAGATCGCGCATCCCCAACCCGCTCCCGCCCGCCGGCACCTGGCTCAGAGGATGGGCAGGTAGCGCTCGAGCTCCCACCTGGTCACCTGGACCCGGTACTCCTCCCACTCCTCTCGCTTCAGGTCCACGTAGCGCTCGAAGATGTGGTCCCCCAGCGCCTTGCGGACCAGCGCCGACGCCGCCAGCTCCTCGATCGCCTCGCCGAGGGTCTCCGGGAGCTGCTCGATGCCGCGGGCAGACGCGCTCGTCGTGGGTCAGGTCGTAGAGGTTGGTCTCCATCGGCTCGGGGCATTCGTAGCCCTGCTCGATCCCGTCCAGCCCCGCGTGCAGCATCGCCGCGAAGGTCAGGTACGGGTTGCACGAGGGGTCGGGGCAGCGCAGCTCGCAGCGCGTCGCCTGCTCCTTGCCCGGGTGGTAGACCGGGACGCGGACCAGGGCCGAGCGGTTTCGCTGCGACCAGGCGCAATAGACGGGCGCCTCATAGCCCGGGACAAGGCGCTTGTAGCTGTTCACGTTGGGCGCGAACAGGGCGGAGATCTCACGCGCGTGCCGCAGCAGGCCGGCGATGTACGCCTTCGCCGCGCCCGACAGGTGGTAGGTGTCGTCGGGATCGAAGAAGGAGTTCGAGCCCCCAGAGAACAGCGACTGGTGCGTGTGCATGCCCGAGCCGTTCTCGCCGAACAGCGGCTTGGGCATGAAGGTCGCGTAGACGCCGTGCTGGTTGGCGATCTCCTTGACCACGATCCGGTAGGTCATCGCGTTGTCGGACATCCGCAGCCCCTCGGCGTAGCGCATGTCGATCTCGTGCTGGGAGGGGCCCACCTCGTGGTGCGTGTACTCGACCGGGATCCCGACCGCCTTCAGCGCGTTGACCGTGTCGCGGCGCAGATCGGAGGCGGCGTCGAGCGTCGTCAGGTCGAAGTAGCCGCCCTTGTCGAGGATCGTCGGCACCCCGGAATCGTCGAGCTCGTCGCTCGCGAAGTAGAAGTACTCGAGCTCCGGGCCGATGTTGTAGGTGTCGAAGCCCATCTCCTCGGCGCGGGCGAGCGCGCGGCGCATCACGAAGCGTGGATCGCCCTCGTACGGCTCGCGGTCGGGCGTCAGGATGTCGCAGAACATCCTCGCGACGTTGCCCTTGTTGCCGTCGGTCCGCCACGGCAACACGGCGTAGGTGTCCGGGTCGGGCATGGCGATCATGTCCGACTCCTCGATCCGGTTGAAGCCGGTGATCGAGGAGCCGTCGAAGCCCATGCCCTCGGCCAGCGCTCCCTCGAGCTCCTCGCGACCGACCGCGAAGCTCTTCAGCTGCCCCATGATGTCGGTGAACCAGAAGCGAATGAACTCGACCCCGTCCTCGTCGACTCGTCGCAGCGCCTCGTCCGTGGCCGGCGCCCGGCTTGGTGATGGCTTCCATCTGTCGGTGTCTCCTTTGTTCTTCCGTTTCGTTGCCTAGGCCGGGATCTCCGCCTCGGTGTGCGCCTGGAGGACCTCCTCGCCCTCCTCGCCGGTTCGGATGCGGATCGCTTCCTCGACGGGGCTGACGAACACCTTCCCGTCGCCGACGTCACCCGTGCGGGCGTGCTTGAGGATGGTCTCGACCACCACGGACTTGTCCTTGTCGTCGACGACGACCTCGAGCTTCAGCTTCGGCCGCACGTTGACGGTGAGGGTCGAGCCGCGGTAGTGCTCGACGATCCCCTTCTGGCGGCCGGAGCCCTTGACCTCGCCGATCGAGAGTGAGGGGAATCCCTTCTCGAGCAGCTCGGCCCGGATTGGCTCGAACGCCTCGTGGCGGATGTAGGCGGTGATCATCTTCATTTGGTCATCCCTTCCTGTGGTCTCGGCCGGCCGCTCATGTCTCGGCCGGCCGCTCGGCCGTCATTGCGGTGGCGGTCGCCCCAGCCGGCGTGCTTGGCGCCGGCGTTGGGGCGGCGCCCGGGTACTCCGGCTGCGGAATGAACTGCTCCGGGTAGCCGTACATGCCGTGCTCGGAGATGTCCAGGCCCGCGTCCTCCTCCTCCTCCGAGACCCGGAGGCCGTACGTCTTCTTGATCACCCAGAAGGTCGCGAAGCTGAGCGAGAAGGCGAACAGGAAGGCGATCGCGAACCCGATGCACTGGGCGGCGAGCTGCGTGAAGTGGCCCGAGTACCAAAGGCCGCCCTCCGGATCGCCGAAGGCGTTGTACTGGGCCAGCCGCGGCGCGGTGAAGATCCCGCACGAGACCGTTCCCCAGATCCCCGCCAGGCCGTGCGCCGACAGGGCGCCGACCGGGTCGTCGATCAGCTTGTCGATCGCGTAGACGCCCAGCACGACGATCACCCCGGCGACCGCGCCGATGATCGGCGCCGCCCAGATCTCCACGTAGCCGGACGGGGCGGTGATCGCCACCAGCGCGGCGATCGCGCCGTTGCCGGCCATGCCGATGTCGATCGCCCCGCTCCTGATCCTGGCGGTGGCGACGGCGGCCAGCACCCCCGCCGCCGCGGCGAGGTTGGTGATCATCAGGATCTCGGCGAAGCGCCCGTCGAGTGCGTTCAGGGTCGAGCCCGGGTTGAACCCGAACCACCCCAGCCACAGGATCAGGACGCCCAGCCCGAACAGCGGCATGCTGTGGCCCGGGATCGCGCGAGGCCTTCCATCCCGCCCGTACTTGCCCTTCCGCGGCCCGAGCAGCAGCAGGGCGGCGAACGCTCCGCTGGCGCCGATCAGGTGGACGGCGGTGGAGCCCGCGAAGTCCTGCATCCCGACGATCGAGGTTCCGAGCCAGTCGCCGTTCTGCAGGAAGCCGCCGCCGAACACCCAGTGGGCGCCGATCGGATAGATGATCGTCGCGAAGACGGCCGAGTAGATGATGTAGACGCCGAACTTGATCCGCTCCAGGGTCGTGCCCCAGACGATCGCCAGGGAGACGGCGCAGAAGACGAACTGGAAGAACCACTTCGACTCGATCGTGGCGTCGGAGAGCGCCATCACCGGGAAGCTGGGGTGGAACAGGGTCACCCCGTCCGCGGTCGTGCTGTAGGCGCCGAGGTCGGAGAAGAAGAAGCCCCCGTCGTGGCCGATGAAGCTGCCCAGCGGCCCACCGAAGGCGAACGCGAAGCCGACCGCCCACCAGCAGATGGCGGCGATGCCGAAGTTGGTGAGGATCTTGGCCACCACGGTGCCCGCGTTCTTGGCCCGGGAGAAGCCGATCTCCAGGAAGGCGAAGCCCGCCTGCATGAACATCACCAGCGAGCCGGCGAGGATCACCCAGATCGTGTTGATGCCGACCGACGGCTCCAGCTTGCCGGCGATCGCCCTGTTGAGATCCGTGGCGTCGGCGAACGCCGTGCCGGGAATGGCCAGCAGGGCAAGCGCCGCGAGCGGCAACAACGCGAGATACCTTCTTCTCATCCGTGCTTCCTCCTAGGCCCACCGGGCACCACGGCCCGACGGTCGCGGTTTCTAGACCGGATGGGAAAGTAGGCGCGAGCGGCCGCGAAGTCTCTAGCCCTGTGTCGAGACTTCCGCCGCGCGCTTTGTACCGATGGTCGAATCCCCCAGCACCCGCGCGTGGCCCGGATGGCCAGGGGTCAGACGGTGACGCTTGCTGAGGCGGGCGTCGGCGCGACGTCGAGCTCTCCGCCCTCCATGCCCATCTCGACCAGGGTGGGGTCGCCGCCCAGCTCCTCCCAGCGGCGGCGGGCGGTGACGTGGAGGTCGTCGAGGAAGCCGTCGGCGTGCAGGGGGTCGTGGTGGAAGAGCAGCAGCCGCTTGGCGCCGACGCGGTTGGCGAAGGTCAGGGTGTCGTCGATCCGGGAGTGGCCCCAGCCGATGTGCTCGGGGTACTCCTCGTCGGTGTACTGGCAATCGTGGATCAGGAGGTCGGCGTCGCGGGCCAGGTCGTAGCCGGAGATCCACTCCGGCTCCAGGTCGGCGAGGCTCGTGCCCAGCGCGGGCTCGTGGTCGGGGATGTAGCAGAGGGTCGTGTCGCCCTCGGTGATCCGGAAGCCGAGGGTCGGGCCGCGGTGGTTCACGGCCTCGGTGTGGATCGTCGCCGAGCCCACCTGCCACTCGCTCGGCGGCGTGTCGCGAAAGGAGACCGAGCAGGGCAGCTCGCGCACCTCGACCGGCGACAGCGGAGCGGAGATGTAGCGGGCAACCCGGTCCTCGAGCGAGGCCTCCGGCGAGGCGGGCCCCCAGATCGTGATCTCCACGCCGGAGCGGAAGCAGGGCGGGAAGAACATCAGGCCCTGGATATGGTCGAGGTGCAGATGGGTGAGCAGGATGTTGACCTTGGGCGCCGTGGCCAGGTCGAGGCCGAGCGTGCGAATGCCGGTGCCGGCGTCGAGGATCAGGTCCTCGCCGCTGTCGAGGGTGAGCTGCACGCAGGACGTGTTGCCTCCGTAGCGGTTCATCTTCGGCCCCGGGGAGGGGACCGAGCCTCGCGCCCCCCAGACCTTGACCTTCATTGCCTCACCTCTTCGCCGTGCTTCGAGTTCAGGGGCCAGAAGAGGATCATCGCCCCGGAGGATCCCTCCTCCGAGGCGACGATCGGGAAGGTACTCGACTCGATCTCGTGGTCCGTTCCGCTCACCGAACGCAGCCGGTAGACGCCGTGTTCCGGCCGGCCCTCGCGGACGGCTTGGGTCCCTGGCAGCTCGTCCAGCGGGATCGGCTTGCCATCGCCGTCGAGGGGCCCGTAGGTGGAGATCCAGTCCTCCGGGTCCATGCGCCCCGCATCCTCGAACGACCGGCCCAGCACCGCGCCCGCGGCCTCGTTGTAGAAGACCAGCGCGCCATGCTCGTCCAGCAGGAAGGCGGGGGTCGAGATGCTCGTCAGCAGATTGCGGGCCAGGATCAGCTCCAGGGGCTTCTGAGAGCGAGCCGCCATTACGGCCATTCTTCCACCCAGCGACCACAATCGACGCCCGCCGGGCCGCGCTGACAGTAGGCTGCCGCGTATGCCGAGGCGAGCATGGACGATCTCGGTGGCGATTATCTGGGTGCTGACCGCCGTGGGCGCCGCCCATGCGCAGTCTCCCGGCCAGGCCCCGCCGCCGATCCCGCAGAATCCGGACGCCGACGCCCCGGCCTTCCTCGGCTCCGCGGCAACTCCCGATCCCGCCCCCGGTCAGGAGGTTCCCAGGCACCCGTTCATGGCGCCGAACGGGCGCTCGAACCTCCACAACGACGCCTACCAGACCGACAGCTACCGGTGGGCGGGGCCGCTCGGCAACCGACCCTCCTCGACCTCGGCGCTGTTCTCCCGGGAGTGCGCCTCGGTCACCATCGACAGCCACGGTCGCCTGGTGACGATCTGCGTGGGGCTGGACAAGCCCGTGCTGGCGATGCTCCATCCCCAAACGCTGCGCGTCCTGGCGGCCATGGACCTGCCGCGCCGCCCCGCGGGGCTCGAACCCCTTCCAGGACTTCAGCGGCGGCGGCTACTTCTATCTCGACCATCACGACCGGGCCGTGATCTCGGCCGGAAACCGCCACATCCTGGTGGTTGCGGAGACCGGCGGCACCAGTAACCCCGGGTTCGCGCTGAGGCGGGACTACAACGTCAGCTCCGCGGTCCCCGAGGGGGACGCGCTGATCTCCGCGCTACCGGACTGGTCCGGGCGGATCTGGTTCGCCAGCCGCAATGGTGTGGTCGGGATCGTCCGCCCGGTGAGCGGCCAGGTGCGGAGCGTTGCCACGGGCGAGCCGATCGGCAACTCGTTCGCGGTGGACGAGACGGGAGGCGTCTACATCGTGACCGACAAGGCCATGTACCGCTTCGATGCTTTGCAGAACAAGCCCGCCGTGACCTGGCGCCGCACCTACCCGAACATCGGCACCAAGAAGCCCGGCCAGACCCAGGCGGGGTCCGGGACCACCCCGACCCTGATCGGCAGGCGGTACGTGGCGATCACCGACAACGCCGATCCGATGGCCGTGCTCGTCTTCGACCGGCGGCCGCAGGTGACCGGGCGCCGGGCGGTCTGCCGCCAGCCGGTGTTCGTGAAGGGCGCCAGCGCCACCGACCAGTCGCTGATCGCCTCGCGGCGCTCGCTGATCGTCGAGAACAACTACGGGTACACAGGCCCCGCCTCGACCATGAACGGCGGCGTCACCAGTCCGGGGGTGGAGCGCGTCGATCTCGAGCTTGACGGAACCGGTTGCCACTCCGTGTGGAGGAGCCCGGTGCGAGCCCCTTCGGTGGTGCCCAAGCTGTCCCTGGGCGCCGGGCTCGTGTACACGTACACGAAGCCCAAGCGAAACGACACGACGGACGCCTGGTACCTGACGGCGCTCGACTTCGACACCGGCAGGACCGTGTACAGCAGGCTGGCGGGGACCGGGTTCGGGTTCAACAACAACTACGCGCCCGTCACCATCTCCCCCAACGGGACCGCGTACGTCGGCGTGCTCGGCGGCCTGACGAGGTTCAGGGACGCCGCTCCCTAGTCGGCTCCCTAGACCAGCGCCCTCAGCTCCTGGAGCGAGGCGTCGAGACCGGCGACGAGCTCGGCGACGCCCGGGACGGCGCCTGGGTCCGTGCAGAAGCCGAAGCCCATTCGCCCTGCCAGCGAGACCGCCGAGGCTCGCAGCGCGTGGCGGTCGGCGGGCTCGGCGACCGTGTAGAGCTCGGCGACACGTCCCGTGAGCACCTGCACGGGCTCCCTGGGGCCGGGCACGTTGGAGACGGAGAGCGCGAACTCCCGCGGGCCGGAGGACAGCTCGGAGGCGACCCGGTGGAGGGGCCGGATGTGCGAGAGGCTGTGGAAGAAGGAGTAGAGCTCGTCGGCGTCGTGGTGCTGCTTGCGGCTGAGGGTCTCGGCGTTGATCGCCGCCAATCGCTTCCGCGGGTCGGGCTCCGCGACGGGCAGGTCGCAGAACAGGAACGAGTCGCGGTTGCCGAGCTGGTCGGGGCTCTCGGCGCGGTGGTGCATGCTGACGGGGATCTGGACGCGCATCGCCTGCATCGGCTCGTGGTGAGCGCCCAACCAGCGACGGATCGCTCCGGCGACCACGGCCAGCACGACGTCGTTGATCGTCACCCCGCCGCCCGCGGCGTGCTCGATTGCCTTCAGGTCGGCGAGCTCGCAGGCGGTGAACGCCACCTCGCGGTCGCCGCCGATGCGGCGATCGAACGGCGTATCGGCACCCAGCGGCCAGAGCTCACGCCGCAGGGTCGCCGGGAGCGCGGCCAGCTCGTTGCCGGCGTCGCGCCAGCGGCGTGGCGAGGCGGCCGCCCGGGCGCCGCCGGCCAGGGCGCCGCCGGCGTCGCGCAACCGGCTGCCTGCGCCGGAGGCGAGCAGTCGCAGCCGTCCCGGCGCGGGCTGTGGCCGCCATGCCCCGGGCACCTGGTCATCGCCCCCCTCGTCCGTGTCCCAGAGCAGCTGGGAGAGCATCCGCAGGAAGGTGACCCCGTCCGCGAGGCAGTGGTGGACCCGGATCACCAGCGCGGTGCGGCCGTCCTCGAGCGGGCCCGCGACGTCCACGCACCAGAGCGGTCGCGCGTGATCGAGGCGCTCGGCCATCAGGCTTCCGACCAATCGCATGAGCTGGGCGCGGTCGCCCACCCCCGCAGCCGCGCGCACGTGGTTGCGCAGGTCGAACTCCGAGTCGTCCACCCAGGCCGGGGGGGCGAGGCGCAAAGGCGTGGGCGCGAGGCGCTGCCGGGCGCGGGGCAGGTTTCCAAGCCGCGCCTCGACCCGCCTGCGTACGCGCTCCACGGTCAGCGGCTGCCCGTCGAGCCCCGGCTCGACGATCGCCAGCTTCAGCGTGTGGCCGGCGATTGCGTCGGACTCGAGCCGCAGGATTCGGGTGTCGTCGGCGCTCAGCCGCTCCATCGTGTGAGCGGGTGCTGCCTGCGACGTTTGCCGCCAGGATCGTCAGTAGTAGCCGCCGGCGCTGCCCGCCCCCTTGGTCGTCGCCGCTCGAGCCACCGCTGCCACCGCCAGCGCCGCCTTCGCCCGTGACGGTGATCTCACCTTCCATGCCGCGTTCGCGGTGGCCGTCGACCGGGCAGTAAAACTCGTACCTGCCGGGCTTCGACAGATCGACGGTGAGCGTGCCGCTCTTGCCCGGACCGAGGTCCTGGTCGAGCTCTTGCTCGCCCTCCGGCCCCTCGATTTCCAGGTTGTGGCTCAACGCTGCCCTCGTTCGTGACCTTGAACGAAACGGTGCCGGCTTGCACGGTGGGGTCGGACGGGTCGAGCTGGTACTCGGTCTCGCTGACGTTTACAGCCTGCGCGCCGGCGCTCGGCGTGCCCGCCACCGGGGTCGTCTCGTTGTCGTCATCCCCACAGCCCGCGATCGCCACCGCCGCGAGCACTGCACCCACGGAGGCCAGAGATAGCTTGACTCGCATGCGATTGGTCTCCCCTCTGTCGTTCGACTGGCTCATGAAGCAGCGCCAGCGCTCCGGGTGGGGGCAGGGGTGCCACGTAGGTCCTGGAGCCGACCCGCAGGCCGATCGCGGTGGCATCGTCGGGCGCCAGGGCGGAGCTGAGGTGCTCGCCCTCTCCTTCGTATACGTAGCGAAACGACCCGGCGGGCACTCGCTTGCCGTCGGAGCGGCGCAGCCACACCTGGCACAGGGTGCCGGTCCGAAAGCCGTACACCTTGACGCTCACCTCGCTCCCCCAGGGGCGGGGCGCGAGGGTGGCCTCGGCGAAGGTGTCGCGCGGCAGCGATCGGAAGGCAACCGTCTGGGAGGGGGTGCTCTGGTCCGAGCCCACCATGCCCACGACGACCACAACGGCGGCCGCCACGACCGCGGCAGCCGCGGCCGCCAGGCCAAGCCGGAGGCGGGTACGCCGCCGGCGTTCTGTGCGGCGCTCGGCCGCGATGCGCCGGATGATCTGCTCGCCGAGCCCGGGCGGTGGCGCGGGCATGGGCGCGAGGCGCTCGGGATCGACGCGCTCCAGCAGTGAGGCCACCGGCGCAAGGGCCTCGACCTCTGCGCGGCACGCGGGACAGCCATCGAGATGGGCCTCGATGGCAAACCGCTCATCCTCGGAAAGCCGGCCCAGGACCAGCGCGCCGATCCGCTCACGCCACTCGCGGCACCCCTCAGCCTTCATAGCCCATCTCCTCGAGCGCGTTGCGAAGCGCCTTCAGGCCGTAGTACACGCGGCTCTTGATCGTCCCCTCGGGCACTCCCAGCTCCACCGCGACCTCGGCGTAAGGACGCCCGCGAAGATACGTCTCGACCAGGACGCGGCGATGCTGCTCGCCAACCCGGCGCAGGGCTTCCTCGACCTGCCAGGTGAGCAGCATGTCCTCGAACGGCTCGTGGCCCTGCTCGGGCGGGTCGCCGCCAACCGTGGGCCTTGCCGCGCGGGCCCGGCCGAGATCGGCCACCACGTTGCGAAGGATGGCGAACAGCCAGGTTCGCAGCGAGCCGAGCTCGGGATCGAAGCGATCGCCCGCCCGCCAGGCGCGCAGGAAAGTGTCCTGAACCGCCTCCTCGGCGAGCGCCGCATCGCCGAGCGACCGGAGGGCGAAGCCGTAGAGTTCCCCGGCGTGGGCTGCGTAGGCCTCACGTACCCCCTGCTCCTGGGTGAGGAAGGCATCAGCCATGGTTCCGGCGGTCTGGCTCATCGATCTTCACGCCTGCCCGTAATACTGCCGCCCGGCGGACCGAGTTCACGCGCGCCCGTCGGCCACGGTTTCGGTCGGCCATGTTTCAAGCACCGTCGTCGGCAAACCGATATCTCAGCCTGACGTGCGTGCGGGGGAACGAAAGCGCTTTTCCGAGGAGCTCACGGCTGCTCGGCAGAAGATCGGCGGGCTGGAAGAGGAGCTCAGTCGGCTCACCCAGCGGGATCCGCTGATCCCGAGCCTGCTCGGCCTCGGCGCCTTCCGAACCCAGCTCGAGCTCGACGTCGCGCGCGCCCACCGCTACGAGCGCCCTTTGACGGTGGCCCTGCTCGACATCGACCGGTTTCGGCATCTGAACCTGGAGCACGGCTACGCGGCGGGCGACGCGGTCCTGGTCGCGGTCGGCGGCCTGATCGCGGAGCGGACCCGCGTCCACGATCTCGCCTGCCGGATGGCGGGCGACGAGTTCGGGTTCTTGCTGCCCGAGACCGCCGCCGCCGCGTCGCTGGAGCCCATCGATCGGATTCTGGTCGAGCTCGAGGATCTCGAGGCCGGCGGGATCCGCGGAATCTCGGCCTCGGTCGGCATCGCAGAGCTGGAGGTCGGACAGAAGCCCGAGTCCGTGCTTGCAGCGGCGCGGGCCGCGCTGGAGCAGGCACGCGCCGGCGGGGGCCGGCAGGCCGTGGTCTTCGGCGGCTCCTCGGAAAACGGCGACGCCGTGCTGGAGCTCGGGCATGGCGACGTGATCGCCGCGCTCGCCTCGGCGCTCCAGGAGCGCGACCAGTACACGGGTGACCATTCGGAGAGCGTCGTCGACCTGACCGCGAGGGTGGGCGAGGCGTTGGCGCTGAACGGCGAGGAGATCAGCCGCATCCGCACCGCGGCGCTGCTTCACGACATCGGCAAGGTTGGGGTTCCCGACGAGGTCCTCCACAAGAACGGACCGCTGGACGACCGCGAGTGGGAGATCATGCGCCAGCACCCTGCGATCGGCGAACGCATCCTGCGCGCAATCCCGGGCCTTGGTGACGTGGCTCGCATCGTCCGCCATGAGCACGAGCGCTGGGACGGCAAGGGCTATCCGGACAAGCTCGCGGGCGCCGAGATCCCGGTGGGCAGCCGAATCATCCTCGCGTGCGACGCCTATCACGCGATGACCTCCGACCGGCCCTATCGCAAGGCGATGGAGCACGCGGATGCGATGGCCGAGCTGACCTCCCACGCCGGCACCCAGTTCGACCCCGAGGTCGTCCAGGCGCTGGTCGGTTACCTCTTCGGCCGCCGCCAGGCGGGCCTTCCCACAGTCTGACCCTGATGGAACGACCGCGACGGTCCCGGGGCGAACCCGAGACCGACGCCGGCCGCTAGCCGGTTGCCGTCAAGGCAGCTCTAGAGCTTGCCGATCTTGAAGATCTTGGTGCCGCAGTCGGGGCACGTGCCCTGAATCGCCGGGCGACCGTTCTTCATGGTCACCTGCTGCGGACTCTGGATCTCGACCTTTTTGCGTTCCTTCACGCAGTAACCGGTTGGCATCTGTGGGATCTCCTTTCAGGAACCGCGCGTGTGTGTGCGTGTGCCGAAGGGCTGCGATGTCTCGCCTGCCCCACGACGCGACCGTAGAGGACTCGCCGGACGCGTGCAGGCACGCCTAGTGCGAATCGTCACAACTTGCGGGCGGGCCGCCGGGCGCCTGATACCTAGGGACTGGACGCCTGGCCGTCCCCAGAGCCGCTGCCGGACGAGCCCTGGGAGGCATCGCCGGACGAGCTGTCGGCGCTCGAAACCTGGCTGCGCAGCTCCTCGATGTCGTCCTGCACCACCTTGAGCTCACGCCTCGTGGTCGTCTGACGGGTGGAGATGCTGCTCACCTCGTCCTCGAGCTCGGTGAGCCGCCGCTCCAGCGCCTGGACGTCCTCCTCCGCCGCCTGCGAGGCTGATTGCTCGACGGCTGAGATCTGGTCGCGCAGCGACTGGACGTCGCTGTCGGTGGCCGCGTCCTGCTGCAGCGAGAGCGTCAGCACCAGGCCGACGGCGGCAGCCGCAAGCGCCAGCACTGCGACCGCGGCGCCCACGTAGGTTCGCACGCCGAGCTTGCGGTCGACCTGTGCGACCCAGGCACGAAGCCCGTCGATGCGCTCCTGGGGATCGGCGGGCGCCTCAGGAGTCGCCGAGGGCTTCGGTGAGGGCGACGGCGTCGGTGTCGCCGCCGGCTTCGGTGTCGGCGATGGCTTCCCGTCACCGCCCTCCTTCGCGTCGGTCGAGCTCGGCGGCGACTCGGCTGCCGGGGTCTCGGCCCGGCGTCGCGTGAATGGAAGGCGTGGACGGGGCATCGTGATCTAGGCCGCACCAGGCTGCGGCTCGGCGACCTTGCCGTCCGCGGGGTCGAGGGGCAGCCCCTGGTCCACCCAGGCTTGCAGCCCCCCGGCCAGGTTGTAGGCGTCCCACCCCGCCTGCCTGAAGGCCGCCGCCGCCAGCGCCGAGCGGTTCCCGGACCGGCAGTAGAAAATCACCGGGCGCTCCTTCGAGATCGACTCCGCCTCGCCGGTCAGGTCGTTCAACTCGATCAGGCGGGCGTCCTCGATCCTGCCCGCATCCACCTCGTACGGTTGACGGACGTCGATCACCTCCGCCTCGCCGGCCTCGATCAGCTCGGCTGCGCGCGCCGGCGTGATCTCGGTCTCGGTCGCGGTCTCCTCGGCCATGCGCCCAGCTTACTTAGAGGCTGTCCGAAAACTCGCGCGTGCGGCTGGCGAGTGCCGGGGCGCGCCAGCCAAGGACGCAGCCGGTGAAGCGTGGCCCAGCCACGCGAACCGGCGAGGACGCTGGATGGCGGGTCCCGGTGCCGCCAGGCGTGCGTGGGGGTTTTTGGACGGTCTCTTAGCAGGAAGGCGCATCCCGGCGGCCTGGAGCCGAGTGGGACGAGGCCCCTATTCTCTGCCTTCCGAACTCGACCGAAGGAGACCCTCCCATGCCCGAAGCCGTGATCGTCGACGCCGTCCGCACCCCGATCGGCCGCGCCTTCAAGGGGTCGCTGTCCCAGCAGCGCCCCGACGAGATGGGCGCGCACGTCGTCGACAGGCTGCTCGAGCGGAACCCGGACGTGGAGCCGGCGTCGGTCGAGGACGTCTTCTGCGGCTGCGGCCTGCCCCAGGGCCTCCAGGCATTCAACATCGCTCGGATCATCACGCTGCTCTCCGAGCGCCTGCCGCAGACGGTCAACGGGGTCACCGTGTCGCGGTACTGCTCCTCCAGCCTGGACGCGATCCGCCACGCCGGCAACGCGATCAAGGCCGGCGAAGGCGACACCTACATCGCCGCCGGGGTCGAGTGGGTGAGCCGCTACAACGAGCGCCAGGAGGCGGCCGGCGTGGCCGACCAGAACGAGCGCCTTCAGGGCAAGAACGGACAGCCCAACGCCTACATCCAGATGGGCGACACGGCGGTGAACGTGGCCAAGAAGTACGAGGTCAGCCGCGCCGACATGGACAAGTACGCCCAGCGCTCCCAGGAGCTTGCGGTCGCCTCGCAGGAATCGGGCTTCTTCGACCGCGAGATCGTCCCAGTGAAGCTCGAGGACGGCACGGAGATCGCCAAGGACGACGGGCCTCGGGCCAGCTCGAGCCTTGAGAAGCTCGCCGCGCTGCCGGAGGCGTTCGAGGGCGGCGGCGGCGTCACGGCCGGGAACTCCTGCCCGCTGAACGACGGCGCCGCCGCGGTGCTGCTGATGTCCGACGCGAAGGCGAAGGAGCTGGGCCTGACGCCGCGGGCGCGGATCGTCACCGCCGCCACCTTCGGCAACGAGCCCGAGTTCATGGGTGTTGCTCCGATCGGGGCGATCAAGAAGGTGCTCGACCGCGCTCAGATGACGATCGGCGACGTCGACGTCGTGGAGCTGAACGAGGCCTTTGCGGCCCAGGTGATCCCGATCATGGACCAGTGCGGGATCTCGCTCGAGAAGCTGAACACGCACGGCGGGGCCATTGCGCTCGGGCACCCGTTCGGGATGACCGGGGCGCGGATCATGACCACCCTGCTCAACGCGATGGAGACCGACGACCATCAGGTCGGCTTGGAGACCATGTGCGTCGCCGGCGGCCAGGGCAAGGCGATGCTCGTCGAGCGGCTCGGCTAGATCAGCCCGCCGCCTCGGCCTTGCGCAAACCACGGCGCGCGAACACCGACAGGGCGGCAGCCAGGCCCGCGGCCGCTGCGAAGGCGAGCGCGACGTGGAAGGGGTCGCCGGCCATCAGGCCGCGGCCGGCTTCGACGATCGGGGTCGCCGGGTTTACCTGCGAGACGGTCTCGATCCAGCCCTGGAGCATGTCGCGCGGGACGTATACCGGGGACGTCATCAGGATGAAGAACACCGGCAGTTGCATCGCCGGCGCTGCCTGGAGGGTCCGCAGTCGCGTCATCATCCCCGCCGCGAAGAGGAACGCGGCGAGATTGACGATCAGTGCGAGCCCGACCAGCCCGAAAAGGTCGATTCCGCCGCCACCAACCTCGAGCCCGGTCGCCAGGGCAATCGCGAAGACCGTCGCCCAGACGAACACTGTCCGGATGAGGGCCGCGACCCCGTAGCCCGCGATCACCGCCGAGCGGTCGCCCGCGGCGAGCAGGAGACGCCGGGTGAACCCCGAGTCGAAGTCGGCGGCGATCGAGAAGCCGATGAACACGCCCCCGAAGGCGGCCGATTGGAGGAGCACGAAGACGAACTGGAAGGCGTTGTAGTCGTAGTAGTCGAAGCCGGGCAGTTCGGCCACTGCCGAGAGCCCGCCCGCGAATGCCATGTAGAAGAAGAGGGGGAAGATGAGCAGCGGCAGGATCAGCGCCGGGCTGCGCACCACGGAGTGCAGGTTGCGCCAGGCCACCGTGCGGGCGACGGCGAGATATCGGCCTCGGCGGCTCACGTTCGCACCAACCTCTCACGCAGGGCCGCCGTCGAGGCCGCCAGGCCGACCGCGAAGATCGTGATCGCCGTGCCGAAGGCGAGCGCCAGCGCTTCGGCGTCCCAACCGGTGATCACCAGGCTGCGAAGGCCCTCGATCAGGTAGCTGACGGGGTTGATCGTCGCCACCGTCTGGAACCAGTCCTGCGCGATCAGGTCGCGCGGCAGCGCCGCCGAGCTGAGGAAGAGGAGGATGAACATGAGCGGGAACAGCCCCTGCACGGCCTCTCCCGAGCCCGTGCGAAGCCCCACGAGGAGCCCGATCGTGCCGAACGCGGCGGCGATCGACAGCGAGAGGACGAACATCACGAGCACGCCCAGCGGCCCGGCCTCGATCTCGGCCCCGGCGGCGAGGCCGGCGGCGAGGAACGTGATCGCCTGGATCGTCCCCACCAGCAGCGCCCCGGTCAGCTGACCGGCGAGCAGCGATGAGCCGCGCATCGGCGTCAGCGCGAGGCGGTTGAAGAAGCCGCCGCCAATGTCCTGGGCGATGTTGGTGCCGGTCGTGTTGGTGGCGAAGATTGCGCCCTGCATGAAGGGGAAGGCGAGCGCGAACGCGAGGTAGGAGTCGGCCGGGAAGCCCGGAATCTCGGTTGCCGCGTCGAGCCCGGAGGCGTTGATGGCGAGCAGGAAGAGGGGGAAGACGAGCGGCGGCACGATCACGATCGGCTGGCGAGCGGTTCGGATCACCGCGCGCCACGCCATGTAGCGCGCCTGCCTGGGAAGCGGGGTTGCCGCCGTCGTCGCGGACACGTCGAGTCGCTAGGCAGCCACCGGCTCGAATTCGCCGGTCGTCTGCTCGCCGGTCTCCTCGTCGTCCCGCGCGCCCTCGAGCCGGCGGCCGGTCTTAGTCAGGAAGACGTCGTCGAGGCTCGGGGCGTGGATCTCGAGGTTGGCGATCCGGATGCCCTCGGCATCGAGGGCGCGCACGATCTCAGGCAGCTGCTCGACCCCATCCGTGAGGCGGACCGCGGCCGCGCCGGGCGCCGCCGGCGTCTCCTCGCCGAAGCGGCAAAGCGCTTCGTGCAGGCGTCCAGCGTCGGTGCGGTCGTGGGGGGTGGCCTCGACGGTAGGGCGTCCGATCTCAGCCTTGAGGGACGCGGGGGTCCCTTCCGCGACGAGCCGGCCGTGGTCGATGATCCCAACGCGGTCGGCGAGCTGGTCGGCCTCCTCCAGGTACTGGGTGGTGAGAAAGACGGTGACGCCATCGTTACGGGCGAGGCGGGCGACCTCGTCCCAGAGGGCGGCCCGGCTCTGGATGTCGAGGCCCGTCGTCGGCTCGTCCAGGAACAAGATTCGCGGCTCGTGGACGAGCGCCAGCGCCAGGTCGAGCCGGCGCTTCATGCCGCCGGAATAGCCGCCGACGCGGCGGTCGGCCGCCTCGGCGAGGCCGACCCGCTCCAAAAGCGCGTCACCACGGCGCTTGATCTCCACCGCAGGCAGGCCATGGAGGCCGCCTTGGAGCTTCATGTGCTCCCGCCCGGTGAGCAGCGCGTCGAGTGCCGCTTCCTGGAGCGCTACGCCGATCGCGTCGCGAACGGCCGGCCCCTCGCTGACGATGTCGTGTCCGGCCACCGTCGCCGTGCCGGCGGTGGGAGGGAGCAGGGTGGTCAGCATGTGGACGGCTGTCGACTTGCCGGCCCCGTTCGGGCCCAGGAAGCCGTAGATCTCGCCTGGGGCGACCTCGAGATCGATGCCGTCGACGGCGCGTGGGCCGTTCTTGAACTCGCGCACCAGCCCCTGGGCCTCGATGCCGTTGCCGGCTGCCGTCGATGTCATTGATCCACCTTCCGTCTGCTGGTGTCGGTTGAAGCCTGGGCTCCGTGGGCCCAGCTAGTCGTTGAACAGGGCGTAGCCGTACTCGCCGCGCCTGTAGGCGAGCTTCGCGATCGCCGAGATCCGCTCGTCGTCGTTGCTTTCGAGCTGGTCGAACCGGGAGCGAACGCGACGCGCGGCGCGGGTGCAGAAGGTCTCCGCTATGTAGCGCTCCTGGCCCGAGGGCTCCACGCCGTGCTCTCCGAAGATCGAGGTCACCCTGGAGAGCACGGCGACCTGGGCGTAGATGTCGGCGATCGAGTCGGCGAGGCGCTTCTGGGCGAACTGGCGGCTGACGATCTCCCGCTTGTGCTTGCGAAGCAGCGACTCGGAGACGTCGCGGAGCTCCTTGACCTGATCGGAGACGGCGTCGGCGTGTCGCTCCAGCTCGGGGTGCGCCTTGGTGATCCGATCCGGGCGCACCTCGCGCTGGATCCGGCCGCCGAAGTAGTCGATCAGGACCCCGATCGAGCCGATCGGATCCGAGAGGCCGACCTCGCCGAGGCCCGAGAGCTTCTCGCCCAGCGGCTTCAGGCCGGAGAGCGCGACGAACGCCCGCAGCACGTCGTTGGCGCCCTCGAAGATCGGGAAGATGCGGATGTCGCGCAGCACCTTCTCGAACGGCTCGGTGCGCAGGTAGCCCTCGCCCCCCTTGAGCTGAAGGGTGCGGTTGGCGGCGTACCACAGGAACTCGGTCCCGGAGACCTTGCAGATCGCCGATTCCAGCGAGTAGTCGGGCACGCCGGCGTCGACCAGGCCGCAGGTGAGGTAGCACATCGCCTCCAGCCCGAACAGGTTCGAGACCATCCAGCCGATCTTGTCCTGGACCAGCTCGAAGTCGGCCAGCGGCTGGCCGAACTGGTGGCGCTCGTTGACGTGGTCGATCGCCTTGTCGAGCAGCCACTTGGCGGCTCCCACCGAGCCCGTCCCGAGCCCGATCCGGCCGTTGTTGAGGATCTCCATCGCGATGTGGAAGCCCTCGCCGGGCTCGCCGAGCACGTTCTCGGGCGGCACCCGCACGTCCTGGAAGTCGAAGGCGCCGCAGGTCGTTGCCCCGCAGCCCCATGGTGTCGTAGCGCTCGCCCACCTCGAAGCCCTTCATCCCCGCCTCGACGATCAGCGCGATGTGGCGGTCCTTGCCGTCCACCTCGCAGCGGGCGAAGGTCGTGAACACCGAGCCGGTGCCTCCGTTGCCGATGAAGCGCTTTTCCCCGTTCAGCACCCAGGAGCCGTCGGCCTGCTGCACCGCGCGGCTTGAGATGTTGTAGGCGTCCGAGCCGGCGTTCGGCTCGGTGAGCGCGAAGCCGGCCAGCTTGCGCCCGGCGGCCAGGTCGGGAAGGAAGCGCTCCTTCTGCTCCTCGGTGCCGAACAGGTGGATGCCCTTGAAGCCGATCGACTGGTGGACGCCGAGGACGATCGACAGCGTGGCGTCGATCCGGGCGAAGGCCTCGAACACGCGCGCGTAGCCGGTCTGCGAGAGGCCCTGGCCGCCGTAGCGCTCCGGGACGTAGAGGCCGCACAGGCCGCGCTCGCCCAGCTCGCGGATCACGTCGTCGCCGATCCAGCGGTCCTCCTCGATCTTGCGCGGGTCGAGCCGGGAGCCGAGCTCGTCGGCCGCCGCGATCAGCGCCCGCACGTGCTCCTGCTCGTCGGGGTCCGGCTGCGGCCACGGAAACACCAGGTCCTCGTGGATCTCGCCCAGGAACAGCGACTTCGCGAACGAGGAGCACGGTTGCTCTGTCCGCGCTTGCTCGACCTTTGCCTCGGTCGTGGCCTCCATCAACGCGAGGGTACCCGAGGTCGCGTCATCCTCATGCTTGTGGCCGGCGTAGCATCGCCCTCGTGGCCCTGCCCCTGAAGCCGCCCGTGCAGCCCCAGCTGGCGCTCTCCCGAAAGGAGATTCCAGCGGGTGAGGAGTGGGTGTACGAGCCGAAGTTCGACGGCTTTCGGGTGCTCGCCTTCGTCGACGGTGAGGACGTCTTCCTTCAGTCGCGCACGGGGAAGCCGCTGCTTCGCTACTTCCCCGAGCTCGTGTTCCCGGCGGGCCGTTACGTGCTGGATGGCGAGCTGGTGATCCTCGACGCCGAGGACCGGGAGGTGTTCGACGCGCTCCAGAACCGCCTGCACCCGGCGGAGTCGCGTGTGCGGCTGCTCGCTGCCGAGACGCCGTCGCTGTTCCGGGCCTTCGACCTGCTCGCCGAGGGGAAGGAAAAGCTTCTGACCCGTCCGTTCGCGGAGCGGCGCGAGCGGCTTGAGTCGATGGTCGCCGGCCTCGGCGGGCGAAAGAAGAACACCGCCGGCTCGATCGAGCTGACGCCGCTGGCGGGCAGTCCCGCCAAGGCCGCTCCCTGGCTCGAGTCGGGCGAGGGCGTGATCGCCAAGGAGCTCGATGCCCCCTATCGCCCCGGCGAGCGCAAGGGGATGGTGAAGGTGAAGCGGGTGCGAACCGCGGACTGCGTGGTCGTCGGTTGGCGACCGGGGAAGGAGCAGGGCACCGTGGGCTCCTTGATCCTCGGCCTGTACGAGCGCGGCAAGCTGCGGGTCGTGGGCCACACCTCGGGCTTCCGGGCCAAGGAGAAGCGCGAGCTGGTCGCCAAGCTGGCGCCGTACGAGACCGGCGAGCGGGGGTCCGGCGATCCGAGCCGCTGGTCGCACGACCGCGACCTGGAGTGGATCGAGTTGCGTCCCGAGCTCGTGGTCGAGGTTTCCTTCGACCACGTCGCAGACGGCCGCATCCGCCACGGCACCAAGGTTCTGCGCTGGCGCGACGACAAGCGTCCCAAGGCCTGCAGGTTCGATCAGCTCGAGCAGTAGGCCTAGCGGCTCTTCCGGCCTCCCGTGGCCTTCTTCGGCTTCGCGGGCTTCTTCGCCTTGCTCGGCTGCACGCGCTTCGGCTCGCCCCGCTGCTTGGCGAAGTGCGGCGGCCAGGGCGCGTCGCCGAGGCCCTCGGCCTCGTCGCGCGCCGCGAGCTCGAGCAGGCTTTCGAGTGAGCCGGCGTGCTGGTCGATCTCGGCCGAGGGGTCGCCGACGCTCCTTGAGCCGCGCCGGGACGGTGTCGAGCCGAAGCTCGGCCGGATCGACGTCGGGCACCTCGTCCCACTCGAGCGGGCAGGAGACGCGGGCGTCGGCCACCGGGCGCACGGAGTAGGCGGAGGCGACGGTGCGGTCGCGGGCGTTCTGGTTGTAGTCGACGAAGACCCCGTGGCGCTCCTCCTTCCACCACTTGCTGGTCGCCAGCTTCGGGACCCGGCGCTCGACCTCGCGGGCCAGGGCCAGGGCCGCCCGCCGCACCTCGGTGAAGTCCTGCTCGGGCTCCACCCGCACGTTGACGTGGATGCCGCGCGAGCCGGAGGTCTTGGGGAAGCCCTCCAGATCGTGCTCGGCCAGGACCTCGCGAACGATCATCGCCACCCTGCGGACGTCGTCCCACGAGGCCTCCGGCGTCGGATCGAGGTCGACGCGCAGCTCGTCCGGGTGGTCGAGGTCGGAGCGGCGCACCGGCCAGGGGTTGAAGTCGATCACCCCGAGGTTCACCGCCCAGACCAGATGGGCGGCGTCGTTGGCGCAAAGCTCGCGGGCGCTGCGGCCGCTTGGGAAGTGGACGGTGGCGGTCTGAAGCCACTCCGGCGCCCCCTTCGGCACCCGCTTCTGGAAGAAGAACTCGCCGCCCGCCCCGTCGACGAATCGCTTCAGCGTCGTCGGCCGCTCGCGCAGGTGCACCAGGGCCGCGTCGGCGGCCTCGACGTAGTAGTTGGCGAGGTCGAGCTTGGTGTGGCCCGCTTCGGGGAAGAAGACCTTGTCAGGGTTCGACAGCCGCACCTCGTGCCCGGCTGCCTCGATGGTGGTGTGCTGGCCTTTGGTTGCCACGGGTGGAAGGATCGTGCCGCATTCGACCGAGAGGAGCCGCATGGAGACGCTCAAGACGATGACCTACGAGCGCGACGGGCGGGTGGCCCGCATCACGCTGGACCGGCCGGAGCGCGGCAACGGGATCACGCTCGAGATGCCGCGCGAGCTGGCCGCCTGCGTCGAGCGGGCCAACCTCGATCCGGAGGTCCACGTGCTCGCGCTGGCCGGCAACGGCTCCGGCTTCTGCGGCGGCTACGACCTGGTCGCCTCGGCCGAAGCGCATGAGGGAGGGCGTTCGGGGCCGACCAGGCGCCCCAGGGCTCGGCGCTCGACCCTGCGGTCCAGGCCGGCGAACCACGATCCGGATGGCGTCTGGGACCCGGTGGTCGACTTCCAGATGATGTCGCGGAACGTCCGCGGCTTCATGAGCCTCTTCCACTCCGAGAAGCCGGTGCTCTGCAAGGTGCACGGCTTCTGCGTCGCCGGCGGCACCGACATGGCGCTGTGCTCGGACCTGCTGGTGGTCGAGGACGAGGCGAAGATCGGCTACCCGCCGGCGCGGGTGTGGGGTGTGCCGACGACGGCGCTCTGGTCCTGGCGGATCGGGCCGGCGAGGGCGAAGCGGCTGCTCCTGACCGGCGACTCGATCTCCGGCACGGAGGCCGTCGAGTGGGGGCTTGCCACGGAGGCGGCGCCCGCGGATCGCCTCGACAGCCGCTTCGAGGCGCTGCTGGAGCCGGGTGGCGCGGGTGCCGGTGAACCAGCTCGTGATGCACAAGCTGCTCGTCAACCAGGCGGTCTATGCGCAGGGTCTGCACGCGACGCAGGTCCTTGGCACCTTCTTCGACGGCGTCGCCCGCCACACGCCGGAGGGCTACGCGTTCCAGCGCCGGGCCGCCGAGGCGGGATGGGGCGAGGCGGTTCGGGAGCGAGACGAGCCCTTCGGCGACGCCGGCCGCTCCACCTTCAAGGGATAGCCGCAGGTACGCTCCGCCGCCATGCAGGGCAACCCAGAGGTCACAGCGGAAGCGCTGCGCGCGCGGGTCGCGGACAGCTTCCCCGCCGACCTCGGGGTGGAGCCGCTCGAGGTCGGCGACGAGCGCACGACCGGGCGAATCGTCGTCGACCGGCGCCACCTGCACCCGGGCGGGCTCGTCCACGGCGGCGCCTGGGTGGCGCTAGCCGACTCGGTCGCGGCCTGGCAGACCTTCCGGCACCTGCCGCCTGGTCACGACTTCACCACCGTCGAGATGAAGCTGAACGTGTTCGCCGCCGGCCGTCCCGGCGACGAGCTGATCGCCACCGCCGAGCACCTCCATACCGGACGCACCACTCACGTGGTCGAGGTCCGCGTCCATTGCGGCGAGCGCCTGGTGGCGAACCTGCTGGTCACCCAGTTCGTGATCGCGCCGTAGCTACGGAACCCGGTGGACCTCGAACATGTTGGTGCCGAGCTCCTGCCCGGGCAGCCCGGCAGTGATCCCGATCAGGTCGCCGCTCCCGGCGACGCCCTGCTCCCTGGCCAGCCTGGCGCATTCGTCCAGCAGGGTCCGAAGGCTCGTCCAGTCCTCGGCGAGGACGCAGCTGACGCCGAACAGGAGCTGGAGGCGGCGTACGGTCTCGATCCGCGGCGAGACGGCCAGCACCGGCACGCTCGGCCGGTGCGCCGACACCAACCGCGCGGTGCGGCCGCTGCGGGTTGGGACCACCAGGGCGGCGAGCCTGAGCGTGTAGGTCGAGCCCACAGCCGCTCGGGCGACGGAGCCGGCGACGTCCGACGCCTCGGACGCCGTGCGGTTGAAAAGCCAGTCGCCGTACGGGAGGTCGGGCTCCGCCTCGCGGGCGATCCGGTCCATGACACGCACCGACTCCACGGGGTACTCGCCCACCGCCGTTTCCTCCGACAGCATCACGGCGTCCGTTCCCTGGTAGATCGCGGCGGCCACGTCCGAGACCTCCGCTCGGGTGGGCCGGGGCGACCCGACCATCGAGGCGAGCATCTGGGTGGCGGTGATCGACGGCCGGGAGTGGCGCCCGGCCAGCGCCAGGAGCCGCCTCTGGACCACCGGCACGCGCTCGATTGCGATCTCGATCCCCAGATCGCCGCGGGCCACCATGATCCCGCCCAGCGCCGCGCGAATGATCGCCTCGGCGTTCTCGGCCGCCTGCGGCTTCTCGATCTTGGCGATCAACGGGATGTCCGCTCCGGCTGCCCGGACGCTGCGCTCGACGGGCTCCAGGTCCTCCGCGCGGCGAACGAAGGACACCGCGAGCAGGTCGATGCCCTGCTGAACCGCGAAGTCGACCCAGTCGAGGTCGGTGCGGCTGGCGGACGGCAGGGGCATCTCGGTCCCCGGCATGTTCAGCCCCTGGTGAGAGGAGACCGCGCCTCCCACCTCGACCTCGCAGCGAACCGACGCCGGACTTCGCCCCGAGCACGCGCAGCCGCACGCGGCCGTCGGCGAGGTAGACCTCGTCGCCCTCGGAGACAGCCGCCGGCAGCCCTTCCCACGAGACCGGCAGCCTGGCCGGCGTCGCCGATCTCCTCTCCGGTGGTCAGGGTCAGCTCCGAGCCCGCTTGGAGCTCGACCACGCCCCCCTCGACCTCGTCGATCCGCAGCTTCGGGCCCGGGCAGGTCGCCGAGCAGCCCCACCTCCCGGCCGGCGAGACTGCGAGGCCTCGCGCGCCATCGCCACGTTGGCGGCGTGCTCCTCGCGAGTGCCGTGCGAGAAGTTGAGCCGGAAGACGTCGGCGCCCGCCCGGATCAGCTCCACCATCCGCTCGACCGAGCGCGTGGCGGGCCCGATCGTGGCGACGATCTTGGTCCGCCGCCGGCCGGACGCCGCGGGGTCGGGCCACGCCTGGCTGGGCAAGGCCACCATCGCGATCAGGCCCCCGGCCCGGTGTGGGGCAGCGCCGTCGTCTGCGCGGGAGGCGGCTCGCCGGCCTCGGCGGGAGCAGTCTCGGGGTCGGCCCCTCCTCGGCGTCGCCTCGGCCGGCGCCTCGAGCGCCTGGATGTAGGGGAGCCGCCAGGCGATCGCCGCCAGCACCAGCCCGACCGCGACCGAGAGCAGGCTCAGGAACCACTGCCCGGCCGACAGCAGCTCGAGGTCGAAGAACTCGCGCACCGGCCCGGCGGCCAGGGCGAGCGCGTACAGGGCGCCGAGCCCGGCGACCATCGCCAGCATGTAGCTCTGGATCGTGATGTGCTCGCGGCCCGGGCCGCGCTCGAGCAGGAGGATGAAGCACGAGCCCGAGCACGATCAGGGTGGTGGTGGCGGCCGTGCGGCCCTCCGCCAGCGAGCCGGCGAAGATCTCGTCGACCATGAAGAAGGAGAGCAGCGAGCCGGCGGCGATCCCGACCCCCGCCGGCACCGCGAAGGCGGCCAGGGCGCGCAGCAGCCGGCCCCGGTACAGGGGCCCCTCGCTCGGCGCCAGGGCGAGGACGAAGGAGGGGATCCCGATCGTCAGCGTGGCGGCGATCGTCAGCTGCCGGGGGAGGAAGGGGAAGGCGCCGCCGAAGATCGCCGTGAACAGGATCAGGACCCCCGCATAGACGGTCTTGGTCGCATAGAGGCGCCCGAGGCGGTGGATGTTGCGGGCGATCCGCCGCCCCTCGGCGACGGCGCGCGGCAGCATCGAGAACTGGTCGCGCATCAGGACGATGTCGGCGATCCCCTTGGTGATCTGGCTTCCGGACCCCATCGCCACCGCGAGCCTCGCCTGCTTCAGCGCCGGGACGTCGTTGACGCCGTCGCCGATCATCGCGGTGAAGCGCCCGCGGTCGGCGAGCGCCCCGACCAGGGCCTTCTTCTGCTCCGGGCGTGATCCGGCAGAAGATCGTGTTTCGCTCCGCGGCGAGAGCGATCCCGGCCCTGTCGTCGGGCAGCTCGGGCCCCTCGATCACGCCGGCGTCGCCCGGAACGCCGACCGCGTGCGCGACCGCGGTGACGGTCTGCCGGGCGTCGCCGGAGATCAGCTTCAGGTCCACCTGCTGGCGGCGCATGAACTCGATCGTCTCAGCGGCGTCGGGGCGAAGCTGCTCCTCCAGCACCACCAGGGCTCGCGGCTCGAGCCGCGGCGGAGGCTGGCTGCCCGGGTCGGCGGGCAGGGTCGCCGACGCCTCCCCGAAGGCGACCACGCGCCGCCCGGCGGCCGTGTGCTCCTCGAGCGTGCGCTCGAGCCTGGGCGTCAGCTCGAGCGCCCCCGCCTGGGCGAGCACGTCGGGCGCCCCCATCACGTAGCTGCGGGTCGATCCCCGCCCGTCGAGGGTGACGCCGCTCCACTTCCAGCACCGAGGAGAAGGGCACCTCGGCGACCACGCGCTCCGGCTGGCCGGGATAGCGCTCGGCGATCGTCTGGAGGGTCCGGTTCCGCTCCCCGGCCGAGTGCGCGAAGCGGGCCAGGGCCTCGTGCGCCACCGCCGGCTGCGTCTTGTCGGCCACCTCGACCGAGACCAGGTCGAGGGTGCCGTCGGTGAGCGTGCCGGTCTTGTCGACGCAGATCGTGTCGACGGCGGCCAGCGCCTCGGTCGCCGCTATCTGCTGGACCAGGGTGTCCATCCGCGCCAGGCGGACGGCCGCCACCGCCAGGGTGATGCTCATCAGCAGCACCAGGCCCTCGGGGATCAGCGTCACCAGGCCGGCGGCCGCCGTCTGCGCGGCCTCCTGGAGCTCGACGCTGCGGACCGAGAAGGCGAGCAGCAGGAGCACGGCAAGCGGCACCATCACGATCGTGGTCGCGCTCAGCACCCGGTTGACCTCGAGCTGGAGCGGCGATGGCGGGTGGCGGAAGGCCCTCGCCTCGCCCGCGACCTGCTCGGCGTGGCTGTCCTCGCGCACCGCGTCGACCTCGTAGTAGCCGGAGCCCGCGAGGCAGAAGGCGCCCGACAGCACCCGGTCGCCGTCGTGCTTGCGAACCCCGTCGGACTCGCCGGTCAGGATCGACTCGTCGATCGTCAGGCCCCGGGTCGAGACCACGACGCCGTCGGCGACCAGCTGGTCGCCCGGCTCGACCCGGACCACGTCGCCGGGCACGACCTCCTCGGCGCGCAGCTCGATCAACTGGCCGTCGCGGACCGCCTTCGCCCTGGGGGCGACCAGGAGCGCGAGCTGGTCGAGCGTCTCCTTGGCCTTCAGCTCCTGGCGGATCCCGATCGCCGAGTTGACCACCGCGATCAGCCCGAAGAGGGCGTCCGCGAACAGTCCCAGCGACAGGAGCAGGACGAAGAAGACGGCCAGGATCGCGTTGAAGAGCGTGAAGACGTTGCCGGCGACGATGCTGGCGACCGAGCGGCTGGTCGGCGGCTCCGGCGGCCCCAGGTCGTGCAGCCGCCGCGCCGCCTCGGCGCTGCTCAGCCCGCGCGGGTGCGCCTGCTCGTTCATCCGCGTCCATCTATACCGGAGCCGGCTCGCTAGGATCGCCGCGAGCCAGTGTCCGCGGAGGCCACCGACAGCCTCGCCGGGCCCGCGGAGGCGCCCTCGGTCGCCTTCCGGCGGGTGACGAAGCGCTATCCAGGCGCCGACGCAGCCGGCCGTGGCGGAGCTCGACCTCGAGGTGGCCGGGGGCGAGATCTGCGTCTTGGTCGGGCCCTCGGGGTCCGGCAAGACGACCGCGATGCGGATGGTCAACCGGATGGTCGAGATCACCGAGGGCGAGATCCTGGTCGGGGACACGCTCGGTGCGCGAGCGCTCGCCGGCCGAGCTGCGCCGCGAGATCGGCTACGTGATCCAGCAGATCGGGCTCTTTCCCGCATCGCACGGTGGCCGACAACATCGCCACCGTGCCGCGCCTTCTGGGCTGGGACCGCCAGCGCGCGGAGGCGCGGGTGGAGGAGCTGCTCGAGCTGGTCCGGATCGACCCCGCGCTGCGCGAGCGCTTCCCGGCCCAGCTCTCGGGCGGCCAGCAGCAGCGCGTCGGCGTGGCCCGCGCGCTGGCCGCCAACCCCGGCGTGATGCTGATGGACGAGCCCTTCGGAGCGGTCGACCCGATCAACCGCGAGCGGCTCCAGAACGAGTTCCTTCGCCTCCAGGCCGAGGTGCGAAAGACGATCCTGTTCGTCACCCACGACATCGACGAGGCGATCAAGATGGGCGACCGGGTCGCCGTGCTCCGCGAGGGCGGCCACCTGGCCCAGTACGCGACCCCCGCCGAGCTCTGATGGCGCCCGCCGACGGCTTCGTGGAGGACTTCGTGGGCGCCGACCGGGCCCTGAAGCGCCTGTCGCTGCTGCGGGTCGGCGACATCGACCTCTGGCAGGCGCCGCTGGCCTTCCCCGGGCAGGCGACCTCGGAGGTCCGCGCCAAGCTCGACGGGCGCCGAGGTCCCCCACGCGCTGGTGATCGACGGCGAGCGCCGCCCGCTGGGCTGGCTCTCCGACGCCGATCTGCGAGCCGAGACCGTGCCCCAGCGGCCCGACACCAGCCCGGAGCCCGTGCTCGAGCGCGACGACGTGATGCGCGACGCGCTCTCCGACCTGCTCCAGGCCGAGACCCGCTACGCGCCGGTCGTCGACGGCGAGGGCCGGATCGCCGGGGTGCTCTCGGTGGAGATCATCTCCGAGTTCCTGACCTCGCCGGAGGCGCTCGTCGAGGAGCATCCGGCGGCGGAGAGGGCCCTGGGATGATCTCGTCCCTCGCCGCCGAGGTGGGCGGCGTCCTGACCACTCGCGCAGTCGGAGCTGGGGGAGGACTTCTTCCGGGATCGCAGCAATCCCGACTGCGTGCAGCGACAACGGAGCCTTCTGCTTCGAGTGGGCCGCCGACAACCTCGTCGATCGCTACCTGACCCCGACGCTCGAGCACCTGGCGCTGGTCTCGGTCTCGGTCGCGCTCGGGTTCGTGATCGCCCTCGGCCTGGCGCTCGTCTCCCACCGCCGCCGCTGGCTGGTGCCCGCGATCACGGGCCTCACCGGGGTCCTCTACACGGTGCCCAGCATCGCCTTCTTCCTGCTGTTGATCCCGATCACCGGCCGCGGCACCGACACGGCGATCATCGCGCTCACCGCCTACACGCTTCAGATCATCTATCGCAACGCCGTCGCCGGCCTCGCCAACGTCCCCGCCGAGGCGAGGGACTCCGGCCGGGGCATGGGCATGACCCCCCGCCAGCTCCTCTGGCGGGTCGAGCTGCCGCTCGCGGTGCCCGAGATCATCGCCGGGCTCCGCATCGCGACGGTGTCGACGGTGGCGATTGCGACGCTCGCGGTCTTCGCCGGGGCGGGCGGCCTCGGCGCGGAGATCTACGCCGAACCTCACCTTCAAGACCGGCATCATCATCTGCGGCGGCGATCGCGATCGTGATGGCGATCGGCTTCGACGCCCTGCTGGTCGGCGCGCAGCGCCTGATCTCGCCCTGGCGGAGGGTGAGGCCGGTGTGATCGCGGCGTGCTCGGCCTGGCGCTCCCCGCTCGCGTCCGTCGTGGACTCGTTCGCGGGCGCGAT
This sequence comes from uncultured Actinomycetes bacterium, assembly GCA_963824865.1. Lineage (GTDB taxonomy): Bacteria > Actinomycetota > Thermoleophilia > Solirubrobacterales > 70-9 > AC-56. The sequence continues at coordinate 220,434 of CAWGQQ010000009.1, forward strand.
CGAGTTCATCTTCCAGCAGCGCGAGTCGGAATTGAGTCGGAGCTGGGGGTACCCAGGTCGGGGGCCTCGATCAGGTCTGGGACCTGATGTGGAGGCACATCGAGGTCAGCGCCCTGGCGCTCGCGGCGTCGCTCGTGCTCGCGCTCCCGATCGGCGTGGTGCTCGGCCACCGCGGCAAGGGTGAGCTCCTGGCGATCGCGATCGGCAACGCCGGACGGGCGATTCCGGAGCTCGCCCTGATCGCCTTCATGGTCGCCTTCGTCGGCGTCGGCCTGGTCAACCTGACGATCGCCCTGATGGTGCTCGGGATCCCGCCGATCCTCACCAACGCCTTCGTCGGCATCCGCCAGGTCGACCGCGGGCGGTCGAGGCGGCGCGGGGGATGGGGATGAGCGCGTTCGAGGTGGTGCGCAAGGTCGAGCTGCCGCTCGCCGTGCCGACGATCATGACCGGCGTGCGCACGGCGGCGATCAACATCATCGCCACGGCGACGCTCGGGCCGCTGGCCGGCGCAGCTGACGCTCGGCGACTTCATCCTCAAGCCGCAACGTCTACGGCGACGAGGGCGTGCTGGCCGGGGCGATCCTGGTCGCGCTGCTGGCGCTCGCGGTCGAGCTGGCGCTCGCCGCAGTTCAGCGGCTCCTCACCCCGCGGGGCCTCGCGCTGCAGCGGGCGGGCGCGGGCGCATAGGATTCCCGCGACCCCGCGGGGCCGGGGAATGTCCGACAAGCTGAGAGAGGAACCTCGATGAGCACCAAGATCCGGTTGCGAGCGCTGTTCGCGCTGCTCGCCGTCGCACGTCCTGTCCGCTCGGCATCGCCGCCTGCGGCGACGACGACGACGAGCGACGCTCCGACGGCGGCGGCGGGCTGATCGAGTCGAATCCCGACAACTCCGGCGTCCAGATCACGGTCGGGTCGAAGAACTTCACCGAGCAGTACATCCTCGGCGAGATCTACGCGCAGGGCCTGGAGGCCGCGGGCTACGACGTCAGCACCGACCTCAACCTGGGCGACGAGACGGTCGCCCTGAAGGCCCTGAAGGCCGGCGAGATCGACGGCTACCCCGAGTACACGCTCGACGGCCCTGACCTCGTTCTTCGGCACCAACCCGGAGGACGTCCCGGCGGACGCCCAGCAGGCGTACGAGGACTCGAAGGCGGACTTCGCCGACGAGGGCCTGGTCTCCTACCCGCCGGCCCCGTACAAGAGCGCCAACGCCGTCGGCACCCTGACCTCGACCGCCGACGAGCTCGGGCTGGAGAACGTCTCCGACCTCGAGGGCCAGTCGCAGGACCTGACCCTCTACGGCTCGCCCGAGTGCCGCCAGCGGCCTGACTGCCTGGTGGGGCTCGAGGACGGCTACGGGCTCGAGTTCAAGTCGTTCACGCCGGTCGACATCGCGCTTGCGCTACGAGGTGCTCGACAAGGACCAGGCCGACCTCTCGATCCTGTTCACGAGCGACGCCCAGCTGTTCACGGACCCGGACAAGTACACGATCCTCGAGGACGACCAGGGCATCTTCCCGGCCGGGAACCCGCTGTTCGTCGCCCGGCAAGAGACCGTGGACGAGGCCGGGCCGGACTTCGGCGAGGTGATCGAGCAGGTCCAGGGGAACCTGACGCTGCAGGTGGTGCAGGAGCTGAACGCGCGGGTCGACATCGACAAGGAGAAGCCCGCCGACGTCGCCGCCGACTACCTGAAGTCGTCCGGCTACGTGGAGTAGCGGCGCTGAAGCTCGGGCTCAATCTCGGCTACTGGGGCATCGGGCCCCAGGGCGAGGAGGCCGTCGAGGCCGTCCGGGCCGCCGAGCGCGCCGGCTTCGACTCGGTCTGGGTGGCGGAGTCGTACGGCTCCGACGTGGTCAGCGTGCTCGCCTGGCTCGCCCCCCAGACCGAGACGATCCAGCTCGGCGGGGCGATCATGCAGGTGCCGGCCCGGGCGCCGGCGGCCGCCGCGATGGCGGGCTGCACGATCGACGCGCTGTCGGGCGGGCGGTTCATCTTCGGCTTCGGCCCCTCCGGGCCGCAGGTCTCCGAGGGCTGGTACGGGGTCCCCTACGCCAAGCCCTGGGGCCGCACCCGGGAGTACATCGAGATCGTCCGCCAGATCGTGGCCCGCGAGGGCAGGCTGGAGTACGACGGCCAGCACTTCAAGCTGCCGCTTCCCGGCGGCGAGGGCAAGGCCCTGAAGCTCAACTTCCACCCGGTTCGCAACCGGATCCCGATCTTCGTCGGCGCGATCGGCCGCAAGTCGGTGGAGATGGCGGCGGAGATCTGCGACGGCTGGATCCCGATCTTCTCCTCGCCCGACGCCTTCCAGTCGACCTGGGGCGAGCACCTCGAGGCCGGGCTGGCGAAGGGCGGGCGCCAGCGCTCCGAGCTGGAGGTCTCGCCCACCGTGCAGGTGGCGATCGACGGCGACCTCGAGGCGGCTCGATCGATCGTCAAGGCCGGGCTCCTCCTGTATCTGGGCGGCATGGGCAGCCGCAAGACCAACTTCTACGTCGACCTGACGCACCGCTTCGGCTTCGGCGAGGTCGCCGACGAGGTCCAGTCGCTCTACCTGGACGGCAAGCGCGAGGAGGCCTACGCGGCGATCCCGGACGAGCTCGCCAACGCCACCGCGCTGATCGGCAGCGAGGAGGAGGTCGCGGCGCGACTCGACAGCTACAGGTCCGCCGGCGTGGACCGCCTGATCGTCTCGCCGATCAGCCCCGAGCCCGAGCAGCGCCGGCACACCCTCGAGCGCCTGGCCGAGCTGGCCGGCGTCGCGGCGCCCGCCTGATTCGACGCGGCTGCCGCCTCCGTTGAATAGTCTCTCGCGGCCTTGAAGGTAGGCGTGCCCAAAGAATCCCGAGAGGGCGAGCGGCGCGTGGCGCTGATCCCGGACGCCGTCCGCTCGCTGAGCGGCAAGGAGATCGAGGTCGCGGTCGAGTCCGGTGCAGGCGAGGCGTCCGGCCATCCCGATGCCGAGTACTCGGAGGCCGGCGCCAACCTGGGCTCGGGCGATGACGCGTGGGAAGCCGAGGTCGTGGTCAAGGTCGCGCTGCCCACCACCGAGGAGATCGCCCGGCTTCGCTCGGGCCAGGTCCTGATCGGCCACCTGTCGCCGCTCACCTCGGCGGAGACCAACCGGGCGCTGGCGGAGGCGGGGGTGACCAGCTTCGCGATGGAGGCGATCCCGCGGATCACTCGCGCGCAGGCGATGGACGCGCTCTCCTCGCAGGCGAACGTCGCCGGCTACGCCGCCACCCTGCTCGCCGCGCGGGAGGCCGGTCGCTTCTTCGGGATGATGACCACCGCGGCGGGCACCGTGGCGCCCGCGAAGGTGATGGTGCTGGGCGCGGGCGTGGCCGGCCTCCAGGCGATCGCGACCGCGAAGCGGCTGGGGGCGGTGGTCACCGGGTTCGACATCCGCCGCGCCGCCTGGGAGCAGATCGCGAGCCTCGGCGGCCGGCCGCTGGAGCTCGACTTCATCCCCGATGCCGAGGCGGAGGGCGGCTACGCGCGGCCGCTGACCGAGGAGGAGAACGAGCAGGTGCGCGAGTCGCTGGCGGAGGCGGCCAAGCGCCAGGACGTGATCATCACCACGGCGCAGATACCCGGTCGGCCCGCGCCGCTCCTGATCACCGCCGACGCGGTGCGCGGGATGTCGCCGGGCTCGGTGATCGTCGATCTCGCCGGTGACTCCGGCGGGAACTGCGAGCTGACCAAGCCCGGCGAGACCGCGGTCGAGGGCGGGGTGAAGATCCTCGCTCCGCTCGATCTGCCGAGCCGGATGGCGACCCACGCCTCTCAGCTCTACGCCAAGAACGTCGAGAACCTGCTTGGCCTGCTGATCGAAGACGGCAAGCTGAGCCTCGACTTCGAGGACGAGATCGTCGCCGGGGCGTGCATCACTCACGGCGGCGAGATCAAGAACGAGCGGGCCAGGGAAGCCGCCGGGGCTGCGGCATAGTGGTGATCGCATGGACCTGATCACCGAGTTCACGATCTTCGTCCTCGCGGCCTTCGTCGGCTTCGAGGTGATCTCCAAGGTGCCGACCACGCTGCACACGCCGCTGATGTCGCAGACCAATGCGATTCACGGCATCGTGATGCTCGGTGGGCTGATCGTGATCGGCGCCGCCGACGGGACGCTGGACAAGGTGATCGGCACGATCGCGATCGCCTTCGGGACGATCAACGTCGTCGGCGGCTTCATGGTCACCGACCGGATGCTCGGCATGTTCCGCCGGAAACCAAAGCCGCCCGGAATCCTCGTCTTCGACGCTCCGGGTGCGGGCGGGTCTGATGAGGGATGACGATGGCGCGTCGCCGCTCTGTCGTCCGAGCTCCGAGTTCGTCACGGCCTGCTACATCCTCGCCTTCTCGCTGTTCATCTTCGGCGTCCGCCAGGGGACCCACCCGACCACCGCCCGCCGCGGCAACCTGATCGCCGCCGCCGGGATGGCGGTCGCGGTGGCGATCACGCTGGCGCAGGACGTGGTCGGCAACGGCGTCTTGATCGTGGTCGGGATCCTGATCGGGACCCTGGTTGGCGGTGTCGCCTCGCGGCGGGTCCAGATGACCCAGATGCCGCAGATGGTGGCGCTCTACAACGGCGTGGGCGGCGGCGCCGCGGCGCTGATCGCGTGGGCCGAGTTCCGCCACCGGCTCGAGCTGGGAGGTGAGATCCCGCTCGACGTCTTGATCCCGATCCTCTTCTCGCTGGTGGTCGGCTCGGTCTCGTTCTGGGGCTCGAACATCGCCTTCGCGAAGCTCCAGGAGCTGATCTCCGGGCGCCCGATCAGCTTTCCGGGCCAGCACATCGTCAACGGCATCCTGCTCGCCGGGATCCTCGCCGGCTGCGTGGTGCTCGCCGCCAGCCACGACTCCGAGCCCTCGCAGGCGCTGTTCATCGCCGTCCTGATCGCCGCGGCGGTGCTCGGCAACCTGTTCGTGCTGCCGATCGGCGGCGCCGACATGCCGGTGGTCATCTCGCTCCTGAACGCGTTCACCGGCCTGGCGGCGGCGGCGGCTGGGTTCGCGCTGGACAACGTCGCCCTGATCGTCGCCGGGACCCTGGTGGGATCCTCGGGAACGATCCTCACGCTCGAGATGAGCCGGGCCATGAACCGCTCGGTCGGCAACCTGCTGTTCGCCGGGTTCGGCGCCGTCGCCACCGGCGGCGCCGCCCCGGGCGAGGAGCGCCCCGTGCACTCGATCGGCGCCCAGGACGCCGCGATCAAGCTCGGCTACGCCGACTCGGTCGTCTTCGTCCCCGGCTACGGGATGGCGGTCGCCCAGGCCCAGCACGCGGTGAAGGAGCTCGCCAACGAGCTCGAGAGGCACGGGGTCCGGGTCAGCTACGCGATCCACCCGGTGGCGGGCCGGATGCCGGGCCACATGAACGTCCTGCTCGCCGAGGCGGACGTCCCCTACGAGCAGCTCCGGGAGATGGACGACATCAACCCCGAGATGCCGCAGACGGACGTCGCGGTCGTGATCGGCGCCAACGACGTCACCAACCCGGCGGCCAAGGACGATCCCTCGAGCCCGATCGCCGGCATGCCGATCATCGAGGTCACCCAGGCGCACGAGGTGATCGTGATCAAGCGCTCCCTGAGCCCCGGCTTCGCCGGCATCGACAACGACCTCTTCTACCGCGACAACACCTCGATGCTGTTCTCGGACGCCAAGCAGGCCGCCGCCGAGATCGCGGCCGAGGTGCAGGAGATCTGAATAACTCCGCCGAAAGCCTCGGCCTGTCGGCCTGCCGTTTTCGGCGGGTCCGGGTTCCAACCTGACCCGGCAGGCATCTTCACGTATCTACCGCGACTTCGTCGCTAGCCCGATCGCTCGCAGGGCGCTATCGGCGCCCTCGCCGGCCCCCGCGGTCTCGCTGCGGCGCCGCCGGACAAGCGGGCCGACGTAGCCGATCACGGCGCCCAGGACGGCCGCGATCAAGAGGGCGAAGATCAGCGGCGTCGTCGTGTCCACGAACAGGAACTTGACCTTCACCTCCTGGGAGTTCTGGGCGATCAGGATCACCACCAGGAGCACGGCGGCGCCGAGCGCCCACGGCCGCCAGGAGCTCCGCTTGGCCTGGGCCTGGGGCTGAAGCTCGCCGGGCTGCGCCATCGCCGCGACTGTATCTCTCCGATCGGGTGCGGGAGTTCTGACCACGCGTGATCCACGCGTGCGCCCGCCACGCCTAGCGTCGGCGCGTGAGAGTGGGTCGCGGAGGGACTGGCGAGAGGGGCCAGGCGACGATCGAGTGGACCGGCGCTGCTCCTGCTCGTCTCGCTGCTCCTGGCCGGGCTGCTCGCGGCCGCCGCGGCGCGCGTTTCGACGACGGAGCTGGCGCGGGCGATCGCCGCGGAGCTGCTCTGCGCGGTCCGCCTCTCCGATGCCTGCTCTGCGCACTCGGAGCTGGTGGCCGCGTACGGCCCCGAGCTTGCCGCTCTGATCGCGGACGAGGCCCCGGAGATCGTCTACGAGGAGGGGATGACGGCGCTGCCGGTCGACTTCCGGGCCTGCCGCGGGGGCGGGTGCGGGAACGGCCCGGAGTCGGGCGCGGTGTGGACCTCCGACACCGGCCAGCTCGCCACCGCCTTCGTGCACGTCGTCGACTGCCGCGCCGCCGACGCGGGCGCCGAGCGGGGCAGCGAATGCTCCGGGGAGCGCGCCGGCAACCTCTACATCCAGTACTGGCTCTACTACGAGGACTCGACCAGCCTCCGCGCCCTGCCCGGACGGGTCGGTTCCCACGAGGACGACTGGGAGGGCTACCAGGTGCGGATCGGGCCGGACGGGACCGAGGCCAGGGCCACCTCTCATCACGGCTACAACTACGACGGCGGCCTCGGGAGCTGGGCGTCCGACGCGGGCCTCGTCCACCGCTCGGCCTGGGGGCCCTCCACCGGCCGCCTGTACGTCTCGGGCGGCAGCCACGCGGGCCACGTCCACGAGGACCGCCGGCCGTCCCTGGCCCGCTGGACCCCCGCCGATCGCCTCACCCTGGTCCCGATCGAGACCCTCGACCCCGCGGCCCGTCGCACCCGCTTCGCGGTCGTCCCTCCGTGGCGAAAGCCCGTCTACCACGATCCGGAGGACCAGGGAACCTGATCCGGAATCTCTCGATGCCGCCGTCCTGCCCAGACCTCGCATAGCGATGCCAATCCAGGACATCACCGCCCGATGGCCGGCGGTATTGCCGAACGCGAAGCCGGCTACCGCGGCGGCATCCGCAGGGCGCCGTCGAGGCGGATCGTCTCGCCGTTCAGCATCGGGTTCTCGACGATGTGGCGGGCCAGGGCCGCGAACTCCTCGGGCTGGCCGAGGCGGTTCGGGAACGGGATCTGGGCGCCGAGCTCCAAGCGCGCCTCCTCGGGCAGCGCCGCCAGCAGAGGCGTGTCGAAGGTTCCGGGGGCGATCGTCACCACTCGCACCCCCCTGCCGGCCAGATCGCGGGCCGCGGGCAGGGTGAGGCCGACGATTCCCCCCTTGGAGGCCGAATAGGCGACCTGGCCGATCTGCCCGTCGAAGGCCGCGATCGAGGCGGTGTTGACGCAGACGCCCCGCTCGCCACCGGAGTCCGGGTCGTTGTCGACCATCGCCGCGGCGGCAAGCCGCAGGACGTTGAAGGTGCCGATCAGATTGACCTTGATCACGTTGTGGAAGATCTCCAGGTCGTGGGGGCCCTGCTTGCCGGCCGTTCGCTGCGCCCAGCCGATCCCGGCGCAGCAGACCGAGATTCGCAGGCCGCCATCGGCCTTGGCAGCGGCTTCGACAGCCGCCTGCACGGGTTCGGGCTCCATCACGTTCGCCTCCACGAAGCTGGCCCGCTCGCCAAGCTCGGAGGCCAGCGCGTGGCCCTTGTCCGCGTTCAGATCGGCGATCACGAGCTTGGCGCCGGCCTCGTGCAGCGCCCGGGCGGTGGCGGCCCCCAGCCCGGAGGCCCCGCCGGCGACCAGAGCGCTCGCATTTTCGATCCTCATCGGCGCGCCACTTTAGTGGGCCCCGACGAGGCGTACTCGTTAGCCTGTCGCCATCGCAGCCCCGGTCCAGGCCCCCCAGAAGGATGCGATCGCGGAGCGCCTAACCGAGGCGCGACGGCGAACCCTCCGCCTCCTCGAGCCGCTATCCGACGAGCAGTTGAATCGCGTGTACGCGCCGATCCTCAGTCCCCTGGCCTGGGACCTGGGCCACATCGCCAACTTCGAGGAGCTGTGGCTGGTGCAGACGGTCGGCCACCGGGACCCGCTGCACGGCGAGCTGGGCCGCCTCTACGACGCGATCGAGAACCCGCGGGCGACTCGCGGCAAGCTGCCGATCCTGCGCGGCGACGAGCTTCGCGCCTACCTCGACGAGGTGCGCGAGCGCGCCTTGGAGGTTCTCGACCGCGTGGAGCTCGAGGGCGAGGACCCCATGTTGGCGGGAGGCTTCGTGTACGAGATGCTGATCGCCCACGAGCACCAGCACAACGAGACCATGCTCCAGCTGATCCAGCTGGTCGAGGACTACGAGCCCGTGGAGATCGAGCCGCCCCCCGGTCCGGACCCCGGCGGGCCGCAGATGGTGCTCGTCGAGGGTGGGGAGGCGGAGATCGGCGCCGGCGCCGGCTTCGCCTACGACAACGAACGCCCCCGCCACGCGATTGAGGTGGAGCCGTTCTGGATCGACCGCGCGCCGGTCACCAACCGCGCCTATGCCGAGTTCGTCGCCGACACCGGCGCCGAGCCGCCCATGTACTGGGAGGGCAGCTCCAAGGGAGGGTGGTCGCGCGCGGCGATGGGCCGTGCAGAGCCGCTGGACCTCGACCAGCCGGTGGTCCACGTCTCCTGGCACGAGGCCACCGCCTTCGCCCGCTGGGCGGGAAAGCGGTTGCCCACCGAGGAGGAGTGGGAGGTGGCCGCCGAGGGCGCCGATCGAGAGCGAGCCAACCTCGATCAGCTCAGCTTCGGCTGCGCCGGGGCCGGCGCCTACGCAGAGGCTCCCTCCGACTGCGGGGCAGTGCAGATGCTCGGCGACGTCTGGGAGTGGACCAGCTCCGACTTCGTCGCCTACCCCGGCTTTAGCGCCTTCCCGTATCGCGAGTACTCCGAGGCCTTCTTCGGGGACGTCCACAAGGTGCTGCGCGGCGGCTCCTGGGCGACCCGCCGCAACGTGGTCCGAACCAGCTTCCGCAACTGGGATCTCCCCGAGCGACGACAGCTCTTCGCCGGGCTGCGCTGCGCCAAGGACGCCTGAACCGGGGCCGTCGCCCGCACGTAACGAAACGTATGAGAGCCAGGCCAGTCAGAACCGGAGACTCGTGGATCCGCTGAGCACCACCATCACCCGCGAGCAGATCGCGATCGACGTCCACCTGCCCGACGGGGGCCCGCTGGCCGGCCTCGCCGTGGACGCGCGCATAGGCCTGTCCGCGCCGTTCAAGGAGCTGCCGCCGAAGTACTTCTACGACGAGCGAGGCTCGATCCTGTTCGAGGAGATAACGAGGCTCCCCGAGTACTACCCGACGCGCGCCGAGCGAGCGATCCTCGATCTGCACGGCGAGGCGGTCGTGGCGGCGGGGGAGCCCTCCACCCTGATGGAGCTGGGCTCGGGCTCCGCGGCGAAGACCCGGTGCCTCCTCGACGCCATGCGAGACGCCGGTTCCCTGGAGGCGTACGTTCCCGTCGACATCTCGGAGGAGATCACCCGCCACACCGCCGGGCAGCTGGTCGACGAGTACCCCGGGCTGCGCGTGCACGGCGTCGTCTGCGACTACGAGACCCACCTGGAGCGGGTTCCCCGCGAGCCCGGCGGGTTGATCGCGTTCCTGGGTGGCACGATCGGCAACTTCCAGCCGCAGATCCGGCGCTCGTTCCTGGCCCGGATCGCATCCCTCATGTATCCGGAGGATGGCTTCCTGCTGGGCACCGACCTGGTCAAGGACCGCGATCGGCTCGAGGCCGCCTACAACGACTCCGCCGGGGTGACCGCGGAGTTCAACAAGAACGTGCTCCAAGTGCTCAATCGCGAGCTCGGCGCCAACTTCGACCCGGGCGCCTTCGCCCACCTGGCGTTCTGGGACGAGCTCAACTCGTGCATGGACATCCGCCTTCGGTCCCTCGCCCGGCAGACGGTGACGATTCCCACCCTCGGGATGGAAGTCGAGTTCGCCCGCGGCGAGGAGATGCGAACCGAGATCTCCGCGAAGTTCACTCGCGAGCAGCTCGAGGCCGTGTACCGCGAGGTCGGGCTCGAGATCGTCGACTGGTGGACGGACCCCGAGGGCCTGTTCGCCCTGTCGCTGGCCCGCCGCTCGGAATAACCCGCGATTCAGGGCGGACTCGCCCGGGCTAGCGACGAAGTCGCGGTAGGTACGTGCGGACCTGCCGGCCCGTACGCTGCCGAACCCGGTAGCTGAGTGTGGACCTGCCGGGTCAGGTCAGGCACCCTAGCGCGGCGGCAACGTAGCCCGAAGGCGAGGCTGCCGCCGGAGTTATTCCGGCCCGAGCGCCTCCATCAGCTCGCCGAGCTTGTCCGGCGTCGTGATCGGGGTCACGATCGGGAGCGTGATGCCGCCGGCCACGTAGGCCTCGAGGCGCTCGCGCATCTCGGCGGGCGTGCCGAAGATGAAGGTGTCCTCGATCACCTCCCACGGGGCGGCGGCGATGGCGGCCTCGCGGTCCTTCGCCTTCCAGGCGACCACCATCTCGTCGATCAGATCGCCGTAGCCGAGCCAGCGAAAGAACGCTTCGTACACGGGCACGGTGGCGTAGGAGGCGAACATGAACCGGGCCAGGGGCTCGACCTGCTCTCGCTCGCCGGGCACGCAGAAGAACCGGCACAGCAGCTCGAAGCCCTGTGGCGCTCCATCGAGCTCGGCGGCGACCTTGGGCAGCGCGGAAAGGGGGAGGAAGTTGGTGAACGCGCCGTCGGCCTTCTCGACCGCCAGCTTGAGCATCTTGCCGCGCAGCGCGGCGAGCACGATCGGCACCGGCTCAGACGGCGCCCGCTCGAGCTTGAAGCCCGTCGCCGTGCGTTCGCCGGAGAACGCGGCACGCAGGAAATCGAGCGTTTGCGAGATCTTGGTCAGCGGCTTTTCGAAAGGCATCTGGTTCCAGCCCTCGACGATCCGATCGGAGGAGGCGCCGATGCCCAGCACGAACCTGTCGTGGCTGGCGTCTGCCAGGGCGGCCGCCTCCTGCGCCAGCAGCGCCGGCCCGCGGGTGAAGACCCCGACCACCCCCGTGCCGAGCCGGACCCGCTCGGTCCAGGCCGCGCACAGCGCAAGCGGCGTGAAGCCGTCGGGCCCGTTCGTTTCGCCGCTCCAAAGGTCCGTGTAGCCGGCCGCCTCGGCGCGGCGCGCGATCTCGGCGTGCTCGCGCAGGGGAAGGCTCGGCAGCGGCAGCGTCAGGCCCCAGCGGCTCACGGTGTGACCCTACAGTCAGCCGTGGCGCGGCGGGTCGCGCTGGGATAAGCTCGCGCCGATGGACTTCTCGCGTCTGGATAGAAACCGCACGCTGCTGGGCGCGCTCGGCGGAGGCCTGCTTCTTCTCAGCCTTCTCTTCCTGCCCTGGTACTCCCTCACCGACACCGACACAGCGGGTCGCAACAGAGACGCCTGGATCTGCGGCGAAGGCGAATTCGAGTGCACGGGCTTCGAGACCTTCCCCATCCTCCGCTGGCTGCTGATCGCCGCTGCCTTCGCGCCCCTGATCCTCGCCTGGATCCTGGTGCGCGGCCACAAGCTCTCCTGGGCGCCGGGCGAGGTGACGATGGTCGTCGGGTTCGCGGCGATCACCCTGATCGGCTACAACGGGATCATCGACAGGCCGGCGCCCGACGACGGCACCGAGTTCGGGATCGGCCTCAGCTACGGCTACTGGCTCGCGCTGCTGGGCGCGATCGCGATCGCCGCCACCGGCTTTCTCCGCTCAATGGCGAGCGGAGGCCGTAAAGAGCGCAAGGCCCCCGGCACGGTCTGAGGCTGGGACGCCGGGCCGTGGAGGACGACCAGACGGGCGTCATCTCGCACGACGTTCGCTCGGGCACGAGGCCCGATCGCAACCTGGCGCTGGAGCTCGTCCGGGTCACGGAGGCCGCGGCCCTGGCCGCCGCTCGCTGGGTGGGCCGGGGCAACAAGGAGGCGGCCGACCAGGCTGCGGTCGACGCGATGCGGCTGATGCTCGACACGGTGCCGATGGACGGCGTGGTCGTGATCGGCGAGGGCGAAAAGGACGAGGCGCCCATGCTCTACAACGGCGAGCGGATCGGTGACGGCAGCCCGCCCGAGGTGGACATAGCCGTCGACCCGCTCGAGGGCACGCGACTCACCGCCCAGGGCCAGCCGGCGGCGCTCGCGGTGATCGCCCTCTCGGAGCGCGGCACGATGTTCGACCCCGGCCCCTGCGTCTACATGGAGAAGATCGCCGGCGGCCCGAAGATCGCGGACTGCCTGAGCCTCACCGACCCGCTCGCCGACGTCGTCCGACGAGTCGCCGAGCGCAGGCGCGTCGAAGTGGGCGACGTCACCGTGATCATGCTCGACCGGCCTCGCCACGAGGAGACCGTGAGGCTGGTCCGCGAGGCGGGAGGGCGGATCCGGTTCATCAGCGACGGCGACGTCGCGGCCGCCCTGCTCGCGGTGACCCAGGGAACCGGGGTGGACCTCCTGTGGGGGATCGGCGGTACGCCGGAAGGCGTGCTCTCAGCAGGGGCGATCAAATGCCTGGGTGGCCAGCTCTTGGGCCGCCTGTGGCCCCGCGACGACGCCGAGCGCCGGGCCGCCATCGACGCCGGCTACGACCTCGACCAGGTGCTCGACGTCGATGGGCTGGTGGGCGGGGACAACGCCTTCTTCGCCGCCACCGGGGTGACCGACGGCGACCTCCTCCAGGGCGTGCGCTACCTGGGGGACGGCCACGCCACCACCGAGTCCCTCGTGATGCGATCGCGCTCGGGCACGGTGCGCACAGTCCAGGCCCGGCACGACCGCCCGAAGCTCCGCGAGGTCACCGGCGGCCGCTACGGATAGCCGGGGGGAGGTGCCGCGTAGCGGCACCGAGGGGGCAGAGCCCCCGTGCTACGGCTGATCCGACTCGAGCTTCAGCTCGCCCGTGTCCCGGAGCTCGTAGCGGAGCGCGTTGATCACCGCGCCCGCCATCAGCCCGAGGCTGACCAGGTAGAACCAGACCATCGCGATGAGGACGAAGCCGATCGTCCCGCCGACCTCGCCGACGCCCGAGACCTGCGCCAGATAGAAGGGGTAGACGGCGTTCGCGATGCCGGTGGTCAGGGTGACGAACAGCGCCCCGGGCCACACCCCGTGCCAGGGCACGTGCCCCTTGGGCACGGCGTAGTAGATCACGCAGCAGAGCAGGAACGTCACGGCCAGGGCCGCGATCAAGAGCAGCACCGTGGCGATTTCGTGGATTCGTGAGAGGCCGAACGGAAGGTCGCTGGCGCTGGAGACGAGGATGCCCTCGAGGGTGGGAACGACCACGCTGGCCGCGAGGAACAGCATCACGACGAGCAGCATCAGGAGCGCGAAGCGCTTCTGCTCCAGCCAGCCCCGGCACTGGACGTGGTAGATGCGGCAGAAGGCGGTGTCCATGGCGCCCCAGAACGAGGTCCCGATCCAGATCGCGCCGATCGCCGCCGCGAGGCCGATCGTGGTCGAGCTCTCGCGGATGTCGCGCAGCGTGTTCCTGAGGGTGTCCAGCTCGACGGCCGGGAACAGGCCCTGGAGGTCGTTGATCACGCTCTCCTCGACGCTGGTGCTCTGGATCACGCGCCCGAAGATGAACAGGACCAGGAGCGCGAACGGGAACAGCGCCAGGAACAGGTTGTAGGCGACCATCCCCGCCAGCCCGGTGATGTTCTCCTGGTAGCCGCGGTCCCAGAAGGCGCGCAGGTAGCGGGCGACCCGCGTCCGGCGCGGGACCTGGATGCGGCGCGACCAAGGTCCAGCGACGCTGGTCGAACGCCGCGCCGCCGGGTCGCGGGCCGCCGGCGTCATCGGCGGTCCGCAGGCCTGCGGACCGCCTCCACTGCACGGCTCAGAAGCCGCACGCCGAGCGTCGCCGCCTCGGCCGCCACTGCGACGCCCGCCCATGCGAGGTCCTCGACGCCGCCGTGCTCGGCTTCGGCGGGCGGCGGGGTCCGGGGCTCGGCTCTCTCGGAACGCCCCTGCGGTTGTCCAGCGGGGTCGCGGGGCGGTTGGGGCACCTCCGGCTTCTGCGCTGATGATCGAGGCTGATCGCCGGCGGCTTTCGCGGCGGCGCCGGTGGCGCTCGCGGGGCGGGCGTCGCGGCGCCGCGGGCTTCGAACCCCCGGGCGGTTGCCGGGCAGGTTGCCGAACACGCTCCCCTGCTGATCCGTCTCCTCGCGGGTCTCAGGCTTGGGCGGGATCTGCTCTTGGTCGGCCATTCAGCGCGTATTCCATCGTGTTCGACGGACGCCTGCGCCGGCGCCGAGCGTCGTAACTCCGGCCCCCCGGCGGTGTTCTGAGGTGAGCACGCGGACGCGGGGACGCGTGGTGGATGCGCAACAATTCAGCGGAGCAAGCAGGCTCCTCCCGCGCACAGGCGCGGGAAAACACTTGACTTCAGAAAATATAGCGGTTAGGATTCGAACAGACGTTTGAGAGGTCCTCGAATTGGGAATGGATAATCCGGCGAGGACACAAGGGCTGCGCGGATCGGCCCCCGATCCGCGTTTTTGTCGCAATGTGGGGCTTTGAGGTGCTCGGGTGACTCCCGATCTGAGGCCAGCGTCCGATATTGGAGATGCGGGCTGGGTAATAGGAGCCGGATCCGAAACGGCAAGAGGACGAATGACGAGAGCGAAACAATGCTAGTTGCAGAGATTCAAGAGCTCGACGAGGTGAAGGGCCTCGTCGTCAAGGGGCAACAGGATGGGGTGATCTCGTATGGCGAGGTCGCCACCGCCGTGTCCGAGGTCGATCTGGACGAGTCCGACATCGAGGAGCTCTACGCGTACATCGAGCGTCAGGGCGTGGAGCTGGTCGAGGACGTCGATCCGGCACAGGCGGCAGCGCCTGCCGCCGAGGCGGAGTCCGACAAGCGGGGCAAGCGTCGCAAGGCGACGGCGCTCGACCTGAAGCCGGACATGACCACCGACTCCTTGCAGCTCTTCCTCAAGGACATCGGCAAGGTCCGCCTGCTGACCGCCCAGGAGGAGGTCGAGCTGGCGAAGAGCATCGAGCGCGGTGACCTCGACGCGAAGCAGAAGATGGTCGAGTCGAACCTGCGCCTGGTGGTCTCGATCGCGAAGAACTACCGCAACCAGGGCCTTCCTTTCCTCGACCTGATCCAAGAGGGGACGCTGGGCCTGGTGCGGGCTGCCGAGAAGTTCGACTATCGCAAGGGATTCAAGTTCTCGACCTACGCGACCTGGTGGATTCGCCAGGCGATCGCCCGCGCGCTCGCCGACAAGGCGCGCACGATCCGGATCCCCGTCCACGTGGTCGAGAAGCTGAACAAGATCGGCCGCGCGGAGCGCAAGCTGGTCACCGAGCTCGGCCGCGAGCCGACGCCTGACGAGATCGCGGAGGTGACGGGGATCGACCCCGACGAGGTCGATCAGATCAAGCGCTCGGCACAAGCCCCCGTTTCGCTGGAGAAGCCCGTCGGCGACGAGGAGGAGTCCGAGTTCGGGCAGTTCATTGCCGACGAGAAGGCGGAGTCACCGTTCGAGCGCGCCGCCGACCTGCTCACCAAGGAGGCGCTGCGCGAGGCGCTTGAGAACCTCTCCTACCGGGAGCGGCGCGTGCTCGAGCTTCGCTACGGGCTGGGCGGCGAGCACCCGCGCACGCTGGACGAGGTGGGGCGGACGTTCAACGTCACGCGCGAGCGAATCCGCCAGATCGAGAATCAGTCCCTCAAGAAACTCCAGAGCCTGGCTGAGGCTCAGAAGCTTCGGGAAGTCGCGTAGCCGCCGACCCGGCGAGTACCTTCGCCGGGCGAGGTCATCGGTGGCTTGCGTGCGGAAGACGCCACGCTCCCTGCTTCCTTGCCCGGCCCGGCGCTCGCCGCTCAGCCAGCCGCTGGAAGCCCAATCGACGACGAAAACTGAGATCGGAGGATCCCATCAGCACTGCAACCGCAAGCAAGACCCCGGCAGCGGAGTGGACGTGCGCCCGCTGCGAGATGAAGAGCACCTGGACGAACGGCCTCGCCGAAGGGGTCGCGCCCCCGCACTGGGTCCGCGACGAGGACGGTCTTCATTACTGCTTGGTCTGTCGACGCGAGCGGGCGATCGACGACGCTCTCGGGGAGGCCGGCGAGATCGGCATCGAGGCTCGTGCGAAGTTGCGCTCCAAGGCGGTGGTCAGGTTCGAGATCGCCCGCGATCCCGAGCGCACCGAGGGAGAGATTGCCAAGGCCGCCCGCACCTCGATCGGCGCCGTGCGCAGCGCCCGCAAGGAAATAGCTCCTTAGCGGGCTAGCTCTGCCCTAAAGCGCACTGGGGGCCGGCCGATAAGGGTCCTGATGGCGTTCGACATCGACGCTGCGCTGCGCTACGTGGTCGAGCAGGAAGGCTCGGACCTTCACGTCAAGGTGGCCTCGCCGCCCATGACCCGGGTGCACGGCGACCTGCGCCCGGTTGAGGGCACCGAGTCGCTGACCGAGGACGACACCGAGGGCGCCCTCAAGCACATCCTGACCGACGACCGACTGCTCGAGGAGTTCGCCAAGGAGGGCGAGGCCGACTTCTCCTACGAGATCAAAGGGCTGTCGCGCTTCCGGGTCAACGCCTTTCGCCAGCGGGGCTGCGTCTCGATCGTCTGCCGCGCAATCCCCTTCCAGGTGCGGACGATCGACGACCTCGCGCTGCCCGAGGTGATCCGCACGCTGGCCGAGGAGCCGCGAGGGATCATCCTGCTCACGGGGACGACCGGCTCGGGCAAGTCGACGACCTTGGCCGCGATGATCGACCACATCAACTCCACCCGCCCCCGCCACGTCGTCACCCTCGAGGACCCGATCGAGTACCTGCATCGCGACAAGCGCTCGATCATCAACCAGCGCGAGGTCGGTCACGACACGGAGAGCTTCGCGAGGGCGATGCGCCGCGTGCTGCGGCAGGACCCCGACGTGATCCTGATCGGCGAGATGCGCGACGAGGAAACCGTCCGCACGGCGCTTGCCGCCGCCGAGACCGGGCACTTGGTGCTGTCCACGCTCCACACCCTCGACGCCACCGAGACGATCAACCGGATCGTCGACTTCTTCCCGCCGCACCTCCAGCAGCAGGCGCGGGTGATGCTCGCCTCGACTCTGCGCGGGGCAGTGTCGCAGCGCCTCGTGCCGCGGGTGGACGGCAATGGCCGCGTCGCCGTCTGCGAGGTGATGGTGGTCACCGGCCGGATCCAGGACCTGATCCTCAACCCGCAGGAGACCGGCCGCGTGACGGAGGTGATCGCCGAGGGCGAGTACTACGGGATGCAGACCTTCGACCAAGCGCTGCTCAAGCACGTGGTCGCCGGCAACATCACCGAGGAGGTCGCCTTCGAGGTCGCCTCCAGCCCGCACGACTTCAAGCTGATGCTCGCCGCTGGGGGTCAATCAGCGAGCGGCATCGAGCAGCTTTCGGGGACGCCGGAGGGCGACGCCGAGAAGCCCGAAGACTCACTTCAGTTCGTAAAGCATTGAGCTATACTCGGCTTTGGCGGTCGGGGCGAAACACGCACCAATCCCCGCCCGATCGCCGTCGCAAATGGCTGAAAATCCCTGTCCAGTCGGCTCTTGCGCGGAGATCATCTCCGGCAAGTGGACCCTCTTGGTGATTCGCGATCTAGCAGGCGGCAGCCAGCGCTTCTGCGAGCTGGAGCGCTCTCTGCAGGGGATCAGCCCGCGCACCCTGTCGCTGCGGCTGCGGGCGCTCGAGGAGCACGGGATCGTGGAGCGGCGCACCTACCCCGAGGTGCCGCCGCGGGTCGAGTACGGCCTGACCGAGAAGGGTCGCGCCCTTGTCCCCCTGATCGAGGACATGCGCGCCTACGGGCGCCGTTGGCTCGTCAACGGCGACCGCAGACGCGAAACGGTCGTCGCCGCCTGATCCCGTAGAGAGCCCTCCGCCCTCCGCTCTTCGGCCCTCTCATCGACTTGCAACCCGAGTTGCAGGGGAGGAGCGGTTGGTGGCCGCGCGAAGCCCCCGGGCATGCGCGACCTGGTTGCTTCAGAGGCTCTTGCCGCGATGGCCGGGGATGCGGCGAACCACTTTCGCGAGCTGGTGGCCGCGGGTCACGAGATCCCGTACGACTTGGAGGAGCCGGGCAACGGCTCGCCCCTGCCCAGGTACGTGCCGCTCACCGGGCGCTTCGTCCGGGACAACGCTCCGGCGTTGCTCGGGCTCGACTCGTTCGGCTCGGCGTGCGCGGCGATCGAGTCCGCCGAGCTCGCGGGCCCATACCTCGAGGAGCTCGGGATCGACGTGCCGCCCAACGCCAGGGCGCGCGCCGAGCTGGCGGGGACGGTCTTCCTGTGTCGCCTGTGGATGGACTCGACCGACTTCTCGCTTGAGGGTGACCGGCTGAGTGAGGCAATCGCCGAGCTTGAGGCCGGCGGTCAGACCAGGCACGACGAGATCGAGGTCGTGGTTCCGCTGCGCGGCCTGCGGATGCCCGTGGTGCGCCTCGAGCTTGGAACGGCGACGATCGTTCGCGCCGACACGGTAGAAGTGCCGGCCGAGGCGCGGGCTGCGGAGGGGGCAGGCGCCGCCGGTTGGGAGCCCACCTTCCTCGCCGCGGCGCGGATCAGCTCTGGCCAAACGGCCCACGAGGACGGGCAAAGCCCGGATGCCGGCGCCCGCTCCGTCGAAGCTTTCCGCCAGCTGATCACCGCGCTTCGCCTCTTCCAGGCCGGAGGCGTGGGCCTGGGGCCGTACGCGTGGACGCGCGCGGGCGCCGATCGCTGGCGGCGGATCGCGACCGGCGCAGGCCGGCCGAGGCGAGGCGGCTACCGCCTTGCCGAGGACGCGCTCGGTGAGCTGACCACTCTCTCACGCGTGCTCGCCCACCGCTCGACCTCATTCGGGCCGTCGGGGCGTGACGGCTCCGTGACGGGTGGCGCGGTGGCGCGTGCGATCTCCCGCTTCGAGGCGGGCCTGGAGCGAAACGTGGTCCTCGAGGCGCTGAACGACTACCTGCTTGCGCTTCGCTTCCTGCTGGAAGGTGGCGGTCCGGCCGACCTGGGCCTCGCGATGCGGGTCGCTGCCCTATGCGCCGAGCCCGACCAGCGCTCCGAGATCAAGGCAATCGTGGACCGAGGGCTCGCTCTCGAGCGCGAGCTGTGGAGTGGCGAGCCGGCTCCCGCGGCTGAGGGTGTTCCGACGGCGGCCGAGACCGTGGCGGTGATCGAGGAGCTGACGCGGGCCATCCTCAGGGACGCCGCCTGCGGCCACCTGGGCACCGACCTTCGCGCGACTGCCGACGAGATCCTGCTGGCCGACGGCCTCGCCGTGGGCGAGGGCGAGGCCGAGCAGCGGGGGGGCTCCGAGGAATGGGACTTGCCGCCGGACGAGCCGGAGGAGGGCGCCGAGCAGGAGGACGATGACGACCCCTCCGAGCAGCAGGGTGACGCTGACGAGCAGCTTTGGATGGATGTCTCCGACGACTGGCAGGAAGTCCATGAGACCAGTGACGAGGACACGGGGATGTTGCAGGTCCCGGAGCCGCAGGGTCGAATCAGAATCGAGTCACGCCCCCACGAGCAGGAGGAGAACGTGTTCGCGCAGAGCCACAACGGGCGCCAGGAGCACCCTCCCGAGATGATCGACGCCAGACAACCGAGCCGGAGCGCTGTCGCGGAGCTTCACGAGGAGCCGCCGGACGAGCGCCGGCAGGTGGCCGACCGAGTCGCCTATCTCTTCCCGCGTCCTGAGACCACCGAGTGGAGCATCGGTGAGCTGAGCTACGACCGGCGCCGCCGCGCCGCGCCGCATCCGGAGCGCCGGGTTTCCTAGCTTGGCCCCCGCTTAGTCGGCCGCGATCGCCGTCCGCTCCTTGGCGCCGGCGGCGAACAGGTAGCGGTTGATCTGCATCAGCCCCGAGAGGTCGTGCACATCGGTGTCGAGGTGCGGAACCTGGATCACCGCCCGCGCCCGCATCTCCGCCATCAACCGCTTGATGTTGTGCTGGTCGCGAGCCGCGAGCACGCGGTAGTCGTCGTAGTTCTCCAGCACCCGGCGCGCCAGGTCCTCGTCGCCCAGCGCCTCGACGAGCTCTCCGGCGAGCCCCTCGCCATAGTCCGGGAGCTCGCTCTCGTAGTGCACCTTGTTGACGATCACACCACCGAACGGCAGCTTCGCCTCGACCAGCTTGCGGTGGAAGTAGACCGCCTCGGTGACCGGCTCGCCCTGCGGCCCGCAGACCACCAAGAAGCAGGTCTCCGGATTCGCCAGCAGCTCGTTGACCCGTTTCGCACGCTCGCGAAAGCCACCCAGCATGCCGCTGAACGCCTGGAAGAACTCCGAGAGGTCCTCCAGCACCTCAACGCCGGTCACCCGGCGCAAGATGGAGAACATCATCGAGGTTCCGCGTCCGAAGACCCGCATCCCCAAGCCGGTGGGGCGCATGAACACCTGGAGGGCACGGCCCTCGATGAACTGCATCAGGCGCCGGGGCGCGTCCAGGAAGTCCAGGGCGTTGCGGGTCGGCGGGGTGTCGAGCACCAGCAGGTCGTAGCGGTCTTCGGCGTGCAGCTCGAAGAGCTTCTCCATCGCCATGTACTCCTGGGAGCCGGCCAGGGCGGCGGAGAGCTGCTGGTAGATACGGTTCTCCAGGATGCGGTCCCGCGTCTCCTCGTCCGGGGCGTGGCGGCGCACCAGCTCGTCGAAGGTCGCCTTCGCGTCGAGCATCATCGCCCAGAGCTCGCCGCCCTGGGTCTCGATTCCCGCCTCCGTGAACAGAGCCGGGTCCACCCGGCGCTCCTCGTTTCCAAGCTCGGGCAGCCCGAGCGAGTCCGCCAGCCGCTTCGCCGGGTCGATCGTCAACACCCCGACCTTCTTGCCGCGCGCCGCCATCCCGACCGCGATCGCGGCGGAGCTGGTCGTCTTTCCGACCCCGCCCGAGCCCGCGCAGATGCAGACCCGCTTGCCGTCGAGCAGCTCCGCGACGCCGGCCATCAGTCGACCGCCTCGGACAGCCGGCCGACCTCCTCGACGCCGAGCTCGGGCACGAAGACGAACGGGAGCGTGCGCACGGGCGATGTGACGAGCTCCACGAGGCGGGCGAGCTGCTCGCGCTGCGCGGCGGCTCGCCGGCTCTCGCTGAGCGCCGCCCGGTACGCGGCGCGCAGCGGGCCGTCGGCGTCGTCGCATGCGTTCCCCAGCCGGTCCACCTCGGGCTTCGAGAAGCGCTCCGGGTAGAGGCCGTTCATGTAGACGCGGTCGACCGCGACGTCGACCTCCTCGGTCAGCTGCCGTTCGAGCGCCACGGTCTCGTTCACGGGCATCTCCTCCGGCAAGGCGACGATTACGGCTCCCGTCTTGCGATGGTTGACGATGAACGCCTCGAGCGCCTGCGCCTGCGCCTTGATCGGTCCGACGCGGGCAATGTTCGCGAAGGTGCGCGGCGTCTGCAGGAAGCCGACGCCGGCGCCGGTCGCCGGCGCGTCGACGATCACGAGGTCGTAATTGCGCCCCCGTTTCACCTTGCGGTCCGGCTGAGCGACCTCCCAGATCTTGCCGATGGTCACCAGCTCACGCAGGCCCGGCGTGGCCGCCGCCAGGTAGGTGAAGATCCGGGAGCGGAACAGCAGGTCGCGCATCGCGCGCACCTTGAGCTGAAGCAACACGTACTCGCGCATCGCCTGATCGGGGTCGATCGAGATCGCCCACAGGTTCTCCGCCATCTCGACCTCGTGGAAGCCGACCTCGGCCCGGTGGAAGACCTGGGAGGTGTGCTCCTGCGAGGAGACCTCGCAGACGATCGTTCGCCTGCCATCCCGTGCCGCGGCCAGCCCCAGGGCCAGGGCGACCGTCGACTTGCCCACCCCGCCCTTCCCGGTGACGATCACCAGGCGCTTGTCGAGCAGCTCGGGCACCGCAGGAACATACCAGCGGGCCGGGCGCTCGAATGGACCTCGGCCGGCGGGTCGGCGGTTCATAGGAAGGAAACGCAGGATCACGTGCGAATAAGCGCGATCAATGGGTCTGTTCAACCGCGGTCTCAAGCCGGACCTGCCCGAAGAGGGCCCGCCGCAGTCGGCGAACGGCAGCGCGCCCACAGAAGACTCAATGCCTCCCGCCGATCCGGCAGACCAGCCCGAGCTGGCCCCGCCCGAGCCGGCGGAGCCCGAGCCACTGCCGCCCGATACGGCGGAGCACGAGCAAGTGCCGGCCGAGCCGGCTGAGCCCGAGCCAGTGCCGGTCGAGCCGGCTGAGCCCGAGCCGCCGAAGGCGACGTCCGCGCCCCCGGTCAACCAGGCGCAGCCGGAACCCGACGACGAGGGGCGGATCAGCGCTCACGACGCGCTGGCGCCGACGCGGGCCCCAGGGCCCGGCAGGCCCCACGGCGCCCACATCGGGGACGAGTCAGAGCGACGGGCGAAGATCATCTCGTTCGCGAACCAGAAGGGCGGGGTCGCCAAGACGACCACCACGCTGAACCTGGCCGTCGCCTTCACCGAGTCCGGCCACCGCGTCCTGGCGATCGACCTCGACCCGCAGGGCAACTTGACGATGAGCCAGGGGATCGACCCCGACAAGGTCGAGGGCAGCATGTACGACGTGCTGGTCGACCACATCCCGATCCGCGACGTGATCCATGAGCGTGAGATTGACATCGCCGTGGCCTCCATCGACCTCGCCGGCGCCGAGATCGCGATGAGCATGCAGATCGGCCGCGAGCGATCGCTGGAGAAGGCTCTGTCGGCGGTCGTCGACGACTACGACTTCGTCTGCATCGACACGCCGCCGAGCCTGGGCCTGCTGACGGTGAATGCCCTCACGGCGTCGGACAAGGTGATCGTCCCCGTCCAATGCGAATATCTCTCAATGCGTGGACTCGTGCAGCTCCAGAACACGTTGGAGATGATCCGCGAGAACCTGAACCCCCGGGTGCACATCGAGGGCATCCTGCCGACGATGCTGGACTCCCGCACCGTTCACGCCAAGGAGGCGGTGGAGATCCTCGAGGAGAACTTCGGCGAGCTGGTCTTCAAGTCGCGGATCCGCAAGGCGATCAAGTTCGCCGAGGCCCCGGTTCGCGGCTCCAGCGTGCTCAAGTACGATCCAAACGGCAACGCCGCCAACTACTATCGCGAGCTGGCCAAGGAGGTTTTGACGAATGGCGCGTCGTAAGCGGGCCAGCATGCGCGAGGGCCCGCTCGCCGACCTCTTCCGCTCAACGGCCCGCGACGACGCGGAGGAAGAGACCCGCGAAGAGACCCGAGTGGTGGGCGACCCGGAGCCCGCGGCTTCGCCGCCCCCGCCCGCCGAGCCCGAGGTCCCTCGCCCCCAGCCGGAGACTGCTCCCCCGACCCGGAGCGCGTTCGCGCCTACCGAGTCGACGAGCGCCAGCCGCTGATCCGCGAGCCCCGCGAGCCCAAGGAGCGCCTCAGCCGGATCTTCGCCGACGAGGCCCACGACGTCGAGGGCCCCACCTACGGCCGGGACGAGCCCGGCCTCCGCGACTACCACGGGCCACCGCGCCCGCACCTGCCCGTGATCCGGGTGGTCGGCGTCGGCGGCGCCGGCGTCAACGCGATCAACCGGATGATCGAGGCACAGATTCCGGGGGTCGAGTTCATGGCGATCAACACCGACCTTCAGTCCCTCCAGCAGTCGACCGCAGACGTCACGGTGCATCTCGGCAGCGG
This sequence comes from uncultured Actinomycetes bacterium, assembly GCA_963824865.1. Lineage (GTDB taxonomy): Bacteria > Actinomycetota > Thermoleophilia > Solirubrobacterales > 70-9 > AC-56. The sequence goes on from CAWGQQ010000009.1 coordinate 244,255, forward strand.
CGTCGCGCGCGGCCTCGGCACGGGCTCGAACCCCGAGCTCGGCTATCGCGCCGCCTTCGAGGAGCAGGACAAGATCAAGCGCCTCCTGAAGGGGTCCGACATGGTGTTCGTGACCGCCGGCGTCGGCGGCGGCACCGGGACGGGGGCGGCGCCTGTGGTCGCGCGGCTCGCCCGCGACGTGGGCGGGCTCACCGTTGGGATCGTCACCAAGCCGTTCCGGTTCGAGGGCACGCGCCGCGCCAAGCAGGCCGAGGACGGGATCGAGGCGCTGAGCGCCGAGGTGGACACGCTGATCGTGGTCCCCAACGAGCGCCTGCTCTCGGTTCTCGCCCGCACCACGACGATGATCGAAGCCTTCCAGGTGGCCGACGACGTCCTGCGCCAGGGCGTCCAGGGGATCTCCGAGCTGATCACCCTGCCCGGCCTGATCAACCTCGACTTCGCGGACGTGCGCACGACGATGCGCGACGCCGGTCAGGCGCTGCTGGGAATCGGGATGGGCACGGGGGAGACCCGGGCCGTCTCGGCAGCCGAGCGCGCCGTGTCTTCGCCGCTGCTCGAGACCTCCGTCGACGGCGCCCGTTCGATCCTGCTCTCGATCACCGGCGGCCCAGACATGAGCCTGATGGAGGTCTCCGAGGCGGCCAAGGTGGTTCAGGAGGCCGCGCACCCCGAGGCCAACATCATCTTCGGGGCGAACGTCGACGAGACGCTTGTGGACCAGCTTTGGGTGACGGTGATCGCCACTCGCTTCGACGGTCGCGGCCGGCGCGCGGACGGCAGCGCCCGCGCCGAGCTGCGGGCCGCCGGCACCACGGCGACCGCCGTTCGCCGGCCGGCCGACCGCAGGGCGGGGAGCGCACCGAGCTTCGAGTCGCGCCCGCGTGACATGTCGATCGACGTTCCTGAGTTCGTTCCCGGCGGCTAACGCCCTGACGACCTAGGCTGCGCCCCATGAGTACCCGAGGGGCTGTCGCGGCCGGGCATCCGCTCACCGCCGAGGCGGGGGCGGCAGTTCTGCGCCAGGGCGGCAATGCGGTCGACGCCGCGGTTGCCGCGGTGCTGACCTCGTTCGTCACCGAGAGCCCGCTCACCGGGCTGGGAGCCGGTGGCTTCATGCTCGTTCACGCCCCTGACGAGACCGTCCTGCTCGACTTCTTCGTGGCCGTACCCGGCAGGGACGGGATCGAGCGCCGCTCCGAGCTGGACCCCGTTCCGGTCTATTTCAGCGAGGACGTCCCGCAGGTCTTCAACGTCGGCGCGGCCTCGTGCGGGGTACCGGGGACCGCCGCGGGGCTCTGGGAGGCAGTGCGACGGTTCGGCTCGATGCCGATGCCGGAGTTGGTTCGCCCTGCGGTGGATCACGGGCGAGAGGGCGTCACGGTGAACGCGGAGCAGGCGTACCTCTTCAAGATCCTCGAGCCGATCCTCACCCACCAGCCCGAGGGACGAGCGATCTATGCGCCCGAGGGCCGGCGCCTTCGCGAGGGCGACGTGTTCCGCTTCGCGGAGCTCTCGGAGGCGCTGGAGCGATACGGGGCCGAGGGCCCCGAGCCCTTCTACCGGGGCGAGCTCGCGCGGGCGGTCTCGGAGTGGGTGGTGGAGCGCGGCGGGACCCTGGGGGTCGAGGACCTGGCCTCGTATGAGCCGATCGCGCGACATCCGGCACGGGGAGGCTTCCATGGCCGCGACGTGCTCACCAACGCCCCGCCCTCGTCGGGGGGCATCCTGATCGCCTTCTGCCTCAATCTGCTTGACCGGCTTGGCGCCGCCGGGGTGGAGGAGGTGGTGACGGTGATGGAGCAGGCGCAGGCCGCCCGGACCGAGGAGTTCCACGCCGGCCTCCACGAGGATGGCCGGCTGGAGCGGTTCCTCGACCCGGCGCGGCTCGACGCGGCTGCCGAGCGTGCCCGGTCTCGGCTCCGCCCGCCCGGCGGTGGGGTGGCCGGGCCGGGCGATCGCCTCGGCTCGACCACCCACATCACGGCCGTGGACGGCGAGGGGCGCTGCGCCAGCGTCACCTGCTCAAACGGCACGGGCTCCGGCCTGATCGTCCCCGGAACCGGCGTCCACGTCAACAACATGCTCGGCGAGGAGGACCTGAACCCGTTCGGATTTCACACGCTGGCGGCGGGGCGTCGCATGCCCTCGATGATGTCGCCGACGGTGCTGCTCCGCGACGGGGAGCTGGAGGCGGGGCTGGGCAGCGGCGGCTCGAACCGGATCCGCTCGGCGATCCTCCAGACGATCGTCCACCTGGTGGCCGAGGGGATGGACGTCGCCGCGGCGATCGAGGCGCCCCGCGTCCACTTCGAGGCGGGCGCCGTGCAGGCCGAGCCGGGCGTCGATCCCGACGCCCTGGCGCGCCTCGAGGCGCGCGGGTACACGATCGCCACCTGGGCGGAGCGGAACCTGTTCTTCGGCGGCGTCCACGCGGTGTCCAGGGACCCGGAGACCGGGGAGCTGCGTGGCGCCGGCGACCCGCGGCGCGGCGGCGCGATCGCGGTGGCTTGACTACCCGTCGCTAACCGATTACGACCTTGCCGTTCATCTTGGCGCGCTCGGCGATCTCGCCCGAGCGGGCGAGGGCGGCGACCAGGCTGCGGAGCGCGTTCCCCAGCATCCGCATCCGGTCGGGCTCCGAGCGCAGCTCCAGGAGCGCCTGCTTGGTCTCCGGCGGCAGCTCCACTCGCGCCGCGATCCCGTAGGAGCTCTCGGCCTCGAGCTCCCCGGCGTCCGGCGATTCGCCGGAGACCCGCTCGACCAGCTCGGCGAACGCCTCTCGCGCCTTGCCGGCCGCCTCCGGGTCCTCCTCTTGCTCGGCCTCGTCGCTGGCGTCGATCGGCTCCACCTCGCCGGCGGGGTAGTCGCCCGCCTCGAAGCGCTCCAAGACCTTGAACGGCTGCTCGCCGGCGACCACCACGTTCATCCGCCCATCCTCGAACCGCTCCAGCACCTCGGTCACCCGCGCCATGCAGCCGATCCGGTGAGCGTTTCCCCCCTCGTCGCGGAACACGATCCCGAACGGCTCGGCGTTCTCCACGCAGTGACCGATCATCCGCTTGTAGCGCTCCTCGAATATGTGCAGCGGCAGGAGCTCCCCCGGCAGGATCACCACCGGAAGCTCGAAGATCGGCAGCTCGACTCCGTCGCCCTGCATCGCCACCATTCTAGGAGGAGTGGAGTCCTACACGAGCTTCATCATCGTGGCGGCGATCGCCTTCGTGGCCCCACTGATCCGCGGCATGGTGCCGCAGATCCTGGTTCCCGCGATCGTGCTCGAGCTGGTCGCGGGGATCATCGTCGGCCCTCACGGGCTGGGCCTCGCCTCGGAAACGACGCCGGTCGAGGTCTTCTCGACGGTCGGCCTGGCCTGCCTGCTGTTCCTCGCAGGCCGCGAGATCCAGGTCGAGCGGCTCCGCGGAGCCCTGCTCGCGACCTCGCTGGCGGGCTTCGCGATCTCCTTCGCGCTCGGCCTCGGCGCCGCCCTCCTCCTGCACGCCGTCGGGCTGATCAAGACCCCGCTGCTCCTGGCGATCATCTTCGTCGCCACCTCGCTGAGCGTCATCATCGTGCCGCTCAAGGACGCGAACCAGATCGACACCGACTGGGGGCAGCAGGTGATCGCGGCGGCGGCGATCGCGGAGTTCGGTGCCGTCATCCTGCTCTCGTTCTTCTACTCCGGCGAGAACGCCGGGCCATCGACGGAGATCCTCCACCTGAGCCTGTTCGTGCTGGTCGCGGCCCTGGTCCTGTTCTCGATCTCGCGCGGCGCCCAGCTTCGGCTGGTCTCGGAGGCGATGGAGCGGCTCGAGGGCACCAGCGCCCAGATCCGGGTCCGCGGCGACTTCGCGCTGGTCGCCGTGGTCGCCGGCGTTGCCAGCCAGCTCGGCCTGGAGACCATCCTGGCCGCGTTCACGGTCGGCGTGATCCGCGGCATGACCTCCGGGAAGGACGAGCGTCAGGAGGAGAGGCTCGATGCCGTGGCGCTGGGCATCTTCGTGCCGTTCTTCTTCGTGGGCAGCGGGCTCGACTTCGACATCGGCGCGCTGTTCGAGAGCGTGTCGGCGTTCATCCGCCTGCCGCTCTTCGTGGTCGCCCTGCTCCTCGTCAGGGGGCTGCCCGCGCTTCTCTACCGCCGCCGGTTCGGGACCATGCGCTCGGCCGCCGCCGGGCTGCTCCAGGCCACCTCGCTGTCGTTCATCGTCGTCGCCACGCAGATCGGGCTGGCGCTGGAGATCATGCTCCCGGCCACCGCCACCGCGCTGGTGGCCGCCGGCCTCGTCTCCGTGGTGGTCTTCCCGGCGCTCGCCTTCGCGTTGCTGGGCCGGGCGCAGGCGTCCGCCTCCGCCCAGCCGGCGGCGCCACTGAAACGTCGCGCCGCTCAAATGCACCTACCGAAATGGACTGTTACGCGCACTCATGCCCACCTGACGTTGCCTAGCCAAGCTCCGGTCTGGTGACCCTGCTCGTCCTGTTCGCGCTCGTCGCGGGCGCCGGCACGGCGCTCTCGCCGTGCGTGCTGCCGGTGCTTCCGGCGGTGCTCTCGGCCGGGCTCACGGGAGGCCGTCGCCGCCCGCTGGGCGTGGTCTCCGGGCTGGCGATCTCGTTCACCTTCGCGACCGTCGCGCTGGTCTACGTGATCGATGCTCTCGGCCTGCCCAACGACCTCACGCGGACGATCGCGATCGTCGTCCTGGCCGGCTTCGGCCTCACGCTGTTGATCCCGCCGCTCTCAGCCCGGCTCGAGGCCTGGATCTCCCGGGTCGTGCCGGGCCCGTCGCGCGCGGGCCGGGAGGGGTTCGGCTCCGGGCTGCTGATCGGGGCCAGCCTCGGCCTCGTCTACGCGCCCTGCGCGGGCCCGATCCTGGCCGGCGTGATCACGGTCTCGGCGGCCCAGGACTTCACGGTCGGCAAGCTGGCGGTCGCTTTCGCCTACTCGGTCGGCTCGGCCGCCGTGCTCTACCTCCTGATCCGCGGCGGCCGGCGGGTCACCGACCGTCTCGCCGCGTACCGGGGCCAGGTGCAGATGGCGATGGGCGTCGTGATGGTGGCCGTCGCCGGCCTGATGGTCGCCGAACTCGACCTGAAGTTCGAGCGCGCGATCGCCGACGACCTCCCCTCGGCGCTCCTCAGCCCCGCAATCGAGTTGGAGCAGAGCTCTGGCGTCGGCGAGCAGCTCGCCGAGCTGCGCGGCGGCCATTCCGCGAGCGAGGGCGGGCTCCAGGAGGCCGCGGCGGGGGTGCGGCTCCCCGTTCTCGGCCGGGCGCCCGAGTTCGCCGGCACTCAGCGATGGTTCAACACCCCGGACGGCAAGCCGCTCAGCCTGAAAGGCCTGCGAGGTCAGGTGGTGCTGGTCGATTTCTGGACCTACACCTGCATCAACTGCATCCGCACGCTTCCCTACGTCGAGGCCTGGCAGCGCGAGTACCAGCGGGACGGGTTCACCGTCGTGGGAGTCCACGCGCCCGAGTTCCCGTTCGAGAAGGAGGCCTCGAACGTGGAGCGGGCGATCGGCGACGAGGGCCTCACCTACCCGGTTGCCCAGGACAACGACTTCGCCACCTGGACCGCCTACGGCAACCAGTACTGGCCGGCCAAGTACCTGATCGACGCCCGCGGGAGGGTGCGGTTCGTGCACTTCGGAGAGGGCTCCTACGGCGAGACCGAGCGGGCGATCCGCAGCCTGCTGGCCGAGGCCGGGCAGGCGCGCCTGGGCGGCCGTGCGAGGGCCAGCGCCGAGACAGCGGATCCCGCCGCCACCACCCCCGAGTCCTACCTGGGCGCCAGCCGCGCCGAGCGCTTCGCGAACGGCCCGATTCTCCCCGGCAGCCAGGTGTTCGAAGCAATCGCCCCCTCCCGGCTGCCGCCCGGCTACCTGGCCTACGCCGGCGGCTGGAGGATCAGCGGCGACTCCGCGACCGCCCGGAGCAATGGGAGCCTCGCGCTCAGCTTCCAGGCTCGCCGCGTCTTCCTGGTGATGGGCTCGCGCGACGGTCCCCAGCCGGTGCGGGTGACACTCGACGGGCGCCCGATCCCGGACGCGCTGGCGGGCGAGGACGTCGCGACGCGCAGGCCGTGGTCTCTACCCAACGCCTCTACCGGCTCGTCGACCTGCCCCGGGCCGGGCGCCACGTGCTGTCCCTGCGGTTCGCGCCCGGCGTCGCCGGCTACGCCTTCACGTTCGGCTAGACAGCCGACTTGCGCGCCGAGAGCACCAGGTTGTAGAACGCCGACGCCGGGAGTCGTGGCTCGAGCAGCGCCGTGTCGAGGCGCTGGAGCATGAGATAGCTGCGGAAGGCGAGCCGGCGCCAGCGGTCGGGGACGCGCTCCGGGTCGGCAGTCCCCTCGAGGGTGCGGACCGTCCACCCGTAGAGGTTGGCCGCCAGCTCCTCGCCGCGAATCCTCACCTCCTCGAACCCCGCCTCGCGCAACGTCTCGTTGAGCGCTCCCGGGGCGAAGGCGTGCACGTCCACCTCCGGCTCGAGCTGGTGCCCGTCCCGGCGCTCGTCCGGGTTCGGGCGACGCGCCGGGGCCCGGAGCAAGAGCCGCCAAACGGGCGCGACGAGCCGCGCGCCGTGCTTCGGGACCGCCGCCAGCAGGTCCCCGTAGCGCGAGGGCTCGCCGCAGAACGCCAGCGTGCCGCCTGGCCGCAGCACCCGCCGGAGCTCGGCCAGCGCAAGGGGCAGATCGGGCAGGTGATGCAGAACCGCGTGTCCGAACACGAGGTCGAAGCTTTCGTCCTCGAACGGCAGGCGCTCGGCGTCGGTCGCCTCGGTCTGCACCTCGAGCCCGAGGCGCTCGGCGGTGGCGGCGAGCTCGCTGAGCATGCCCGGTGAGATGTCGGTCGCGACCAGCCGCCCGATCAACCCCAGTTGCAGCAGGTTGAGCGAGAAGTAGCCGGTCCCCGAGCCGATCTCGAGCGCCTCGCCGAAGCCGCCCTCGGGCCAGCCGCCCAGGGCCTTCGCGACCTTGGCGCGAACCTGCTCCTGGCCGATCGGCCCGAAGTCGATGCCCCACTTGGAGTCGTAGCCGGCGGCCGCCGCGTCGTGATAGCGGAGGTTGGCGTCCTTGATCCGCTCGGGCGTCGTGGAGGGGCTCGCGGGGATGCGCGGACTCTAGTGGGGCCTCACTAGTCTTTCGCCGCCCTGCACCACGCCCAGCGCAATCAGCCACCAGGAGTCCCGCCGCTGGCGCTCACCGGCGAGCGGACGCTGCCGGACGTGCCCGAGGAGAACTACTGGTTCCGGCGCCACCTGGTCGTCTACGAGTGGATCGCGGAGCGGGTGAGGGGGCTTCGGGTGGCCGACCTGGCCTGCGGCGAGGGCTACGGCGCCGACGTCCTGGCGCGGACTGCCGCCGACGTGGTGGGCGTCGACGCGAACCCGGAGGCTCACGAGCACGCCAGGCTGCGCTACCGGCGGGGAAACCTGCGCTTCGAGCGGGGCCTGGTGGAGGAGTTCAGCGGGCCGTGTGACGCGATCTCGTTCCTGCAGACGATCGAGCACGTCGCCGAGCCCGAGCGCCTCTTGGAGCGGTTCGCCGCCACCGCGCCGCTCGCGCTACATCACGACGCCGAACCGGCTCACGCTCGCCCCGCCCGGCGCTGAGAAATCCGGCAACCCCTGGCACCTGCGCGAGTACACGCTCGCGGAGTACCGCGCGCTCCTGGAGCCCCACTTCTCGCGGGTCGAGGTGCTCGGCGTCTTTCACGCCGGCAAGCTGCGCATCCACGAGCTGGCCTTGCGACTCGGCTGGGACAGGGCGCACCGCGCGCTTCGCCTCACGAAGCCCTTCTACAGCCGCTTCGTCCCGGCGATCAGATCGTCCGACTTCAAGGTCACCGCGGAGGGCGACCTCGAGGGCGCCCTCGACTTCCTGGCCGTCTGCCATGCCTGAGCGGCTCGGCGACCTGGCCGTGGTCCTGCACTCGCACATGCCCTACGTGGAGGGCTTCGGGACCTACCCGTTCGGCGAGGAGTGGCTGTTCGACGCGGTGGGCCGCTCCTACCTTCCCGTCCTGGAGCAGGCGCGCGACCTGACGGTCACCGTGACCCCGGTGCTCGCCGACCAGCTCGAGGCGCCCGGCGTCGCGAAGCGCCTGGAGGCGTTCCTGCGCCGCTACCGGCTCGAGGCGGCCGAGCGCGAGGCGCTCCAGGCCGCACCCGAGCTGCGGTCCGCGGCGCGGGCGGAGGCCGAGCGCTACGGCCGCGCCCTGGGCCGCCTGGAGGCCCTTGGCGGCGATGCCCTGGAGGCCTTCCGCTCCGCCGCGGCGGAGCGCAACGTAGCCCTGATCCCGTCGGCGGCCAGCCACCCCGTGCTGCCGCTGATCGCCACCGCCGCGGGCCGGCGCCTGCAGATCGACGCCGGGCTTCGCTCACACAGGCGGCGATTCGGCCCCACCGAGGGGTTCTGGCTGCCGGAGTGCGCCTACCGCGCCGGAATCGAGGCGCTGCTCGCCGAGCGGGGCCTGCGTTTCTTCTGCACCGACCAGAGCGCTCACGAGTCCCCGAGCGAATCGCTCGCCCCCGCGCAAGCCGCGGCCGGGATGGTCGCGTTCACGCTCGACCGCGAGGCGGTGGATCTGGTTTGGTCGCCGCGCGGCTACCCGTCCGATCCCGCCTACGCCGAATTCCACCGCCTGTCAATGGACGGAATGCGCCTCTGGTCGATCGGCGGAGGTCCGTACGACCCCGCGGCGGCGCGCGCTCGCGCCGAGAGCCACGCCGGCGAGTTCGCCGATGCCGTGGCCCAGCGGCTACGGGCCTTTCGCGAGCAGCGCCGCAAGCCGGGGCTGGTCACGTTCGCGGTCGATACCGAGCTGCTCGGTCACTGGTGGTCGGAGGGCCCGATCTGGCTCGAGGCCATGCTGCGCCTCGTCGGTGATCGCGGCGTCCGGCTGCTCACCCTCCCGGAGGCCCTGGAGCACCACCAGCCGGAGGAGCGGCCGCTCCTGGAGTCGAGCTGGGGGGAGGGCAGGGACCTTCGCACCTGGGACTCGCCCGAGGTCGCCGATCTCGCCTGGGCGGCGCGGCGCCTGGAGCTGCGCCTGCTGGCCGCGGTCGGCGCCCAGGCGCTGACCCCTCAGGCGGCGGAGCGCGGGGCGCGCGAGCTGCTCGCCGTGCAGGCAAGCGATTGGGCGTTCCTGGATCGCCGCAGGCAGGCCGGCGACTACCCGTACCAGCGCTCCACAGCCCATGCCCAAGCGCTGCTCGAAGCCATACACTCCCGCGAGCCTCCGGGCCCCCGCATGCGAAACCTGGCCCCCGACCTCAGCCTCGCCCCCCTGCGGGAGCCCTGAGTCACCGGCATCGTGACCCGCGTCCTGATCCTCTCCTGGGAGTACCCGCCGCTGATCGAGGGCGGCCTCGCCCGCCACGTTCGCAAGCTGTCGGAGGCGCTGGTCGAGCTCGGCGTGGACGTGCACGTGCTGACACGCGGCGGCGAGGAGTCGCCCGCCGACGAGGAGGTCGCGGGCGTCTCGATCCACCGCGTCCGCGAGCCGACCCGGCCCACCGATCTCGGCGAGTTCGTGGCCTGGGTGGAGCGGATGAACTCCGACATGCTGGCCGCCGGCGTCGAGCTCGGAGATCGCTACGAGTTCGACCTGGTGCACGGCCACGACTGGCTCGTGGCGATGGCCTGCGACCACCTGGCGCGGCGGTTCAGGGCGCCCCTGGTGACCACCATCCACGCCACCGAGTACGGCCGCCACCAGGGTTGGGTGGACAAGCACCCCCAATCGCACATCCACGGCGTCGAGCGCTGGATCGCCAATCGCGCTGATCGGGTGATCGCCTGCTCCTACTACATGCGGGAGCAGATCGCCGACATCTTCGCGGTGCCCGACGAGAAGGTGACGGTGATCCCGAACGGGATCGATCCCCACGACCTCCAGCCCTCCGACGCCGCCGAGCTCGCGCGCCTGCGGCTGGAGTTCGCGCCGCCGGACCACCGGCTCGTGCTGCTGATCGGCCGGCTCGTCTACGAGAAGGGCTTCCAGCTGGCCCTGGAGGCGATGCCGGCCCTGATCGAGCGGCTGCCGCGCACCAGGTTCCTGGTCGCCGGCTCCGGCACCCACGAGCAGGAGCTGAGGCGCCAGGCCGAGCAGCTCGGGCTGATGGGTCACGGGACCTTCCTCGGCTGGATCGGCGACGACGTGCTGCACTCGCTCTACCGGATCGCGGACGTTTGCGTGGTGCCCTCGATCTACGAGCCCTTCGGGCTGGTGGCGCTGGAGGCGATGGCCTCCGGCTGTCCCTGCATCGTCGCCGACACCGGCGGCCTGCGCGAGGTCGTCCCGCACGAGGAAGCCGGGCTGCGCTTCCGCGCCCGCGATCCCGAGGCGCTGGTGGAGGTCGCCGCCCGGGTGCTCTCCGACGACGAGCTGGGCCGTCGCCTGGTCGCCGAGGCCTACGAGCACCTGCGCCGCTTCGACTGGCTCGACGTCGCCGGGCGGACCTCGGCCCTCTACGCCGAGCTCGCGCGCGAGCGCGTCTAGGTCGGCGGAAGCCGTCCCAGTCGGAGGCTCGCCGGCCTCGGGCTCGACCGGGTCGCGCCAGCGCAGCGTGCTGGGAGCCTCGCGCATGCGGATCACCTTCGCCGGGATCCCGCCGACCACCGCGTTCGCGGGGACGTCCGCGGTGACCACGGCGTTGGTGCCGACGATCGCGTTGTCGCCCACCTGGACGCCGCGCAGGATGCAGGCGCCGTAGCCGATCCAGACGTTGGAGCCCACGTCGACGTCGCGCTTGTAGATGCCCTGCTCCCGGATCGTCCGCTCGACCTCGACCACGCCGTGGTCGAAGTCGATGAACATCGCCCGGTCGGCGATCACGCACTGCTCGCCGATCCGCACGTGCCTGTAGGCGGAGATCGTGCACTCCTGGCCGAGCACCGTCTTGTCGCCGATGATCACCTCGCCCTCGTGGCAGCGGATCTTGGTCCCGTCGCCGATCCACACGAAACGGCCGAACCGCACCCGGCCCCGCTTGCTGATCTGGATCTGGAGCCCCTTGCCGAGGAACAGCAACCCATCCGTCTCCCAGCGCCAGCCGGCGCTGGTGAAGAGCCGCCGGCGCGCATAGCGCAGGGCGAGCCGCGCGTAGCTTGGGGTCAGCATGCGGTTGCGGGCCAAGAAGCGGATCAGCCGGACCACGGGCGGGCGGGACTCTAGATGGCCGCTCGCCGGGGGCGTGGGATGCGGCATCTACACTGGCGCCGCGTGGCCGAGGCGGCGAAATCCACCCAGGAATCGCTCGCCGAGCGCGTGGTCGCCGGCGACAAGCGAGCGCTCGCCCGAGCCATCAGCATGGTCGAGAATCGCGACCCCGAGGGCGACCGTCTCGTCGCCGAGCTCTTCCCGCGCACCGGCAAGGCGCGGATCGTCGGGGTCACGGGGCCGCCGGGCGTCGGCAAGAGCACCCTGATCGGCGCCCTGACCACCGAGCTGCGCAAGGCCGATCGCGACGTGGGTGTGCTCTCCATCGACCCCTCGAGCCCGTTCACGCAGGGGGCGATGCTCGGAGATCGCATCCGGCTGGCCGACCACTTCCTCGACCCCGGTGTGTTCATCCGCTCCATGGCGACCCGCGGCTCGCTCGGCGGGCTCGCGGAGGCGGCGCTCCAGGCCGCGCTTGCTGATGGACGCCTCGGGCAAGGACGACGTGCTGCTCGAGACCGTGGGAGTCGGCCAGGGGGAGGTCGACGTGGTCGACCACGCCGACACGATCGTGCTCGCCCTGATGCCGGGCTCGGGCGACTCGATCCAGGCGCTGAAGGCGGGCGTGATGGAGATTCCCGACGTGATCGTCGTCAACAAGTCCGAGCACCCGCTCGCCGAGACGATGGTCCGCGAGGTGCGGGCGGTGCTGTCGCTCGGCCCGCAGAGCGAGTGGAAGGTGCCCGTCGTCCGCACCGAGGCGGCGAAGGGCCTGGGGATCGCCGAGTTGCTGGAGCGAATCGACGCTCACCGCCTGCACATCGAGGAAACCGGCTCGCTGGAGGAGCGCCGGGCCCGCAACCTTCGCGCCGAGGTGCTGGGGCTCGCGGCCGTCCGGCTTCGTCGCCGGCTCGAGGAGCGAGCCGGACGCGACCCGGAGTGGGAGGGGCTTCTGGACAGCGTCGTGCGGCGCGAGACGGACCCCGCCACGGCGGCCCGAAAGCTGCTGGAAAAGTCCGGCGAGGGCTGAGGAGCCCACGTCCGGTTAGCTCAGAGGGTCCCGGCCGCCCAGTCGAAGGGCGCGGCGGGCGCCGCTCGGGGTGGCGCCGCTCGGAGCGACACCGCCGGTGGGACCGACGATCACGCGAGTCCGGCGTCCCTCCGCTCCGCGCTCGACGCGAACCTCGGACCACTGCGCACAAGGCGCGAAGGCGTTGGCCAGCTCCAGGGCGAGACGCGAGGGCTCGCGCTTCCGGTGACTCGTCTTCCTCTCCATGGGCCCCCCAATCTGAAGGTTCCGGATGACGGGCGCGACTCTACGCCCGCCGGCGGTCGGAATCGTGCGGCCCGTGACAATCAAGCCCCATTTTGGGCGGTTGCGAGGTCGCCCGCCAGCGCCACCAGCAGCCGCACCCCGAAGCCGGTCGGGCCGGAGCCCACGTACTCGCGCCCGACGTCCCAGGCGGTCCCGGCGATGTCGAGGTGCGCCCAGGGCTTGCCGTCCACGAACTCCTCCAGGAACGAGCCCGCGTAGATCGTCCCCGCCTTGCGCTTCGCCGACGCATTCGTGAGGTCGGCGTCCTTCCCTCTGGTGAGCTCCTTGTACTCGGGATGGAGCGGCAGGCGCCAGGCCAGCTCCCCGGTCTGCTCGCGCGGCCGCCAGCACGTGCTGGGCCCACTCGTCGTCATTGGAGATCAACGCCGCGTAGGTCGAGCCGAGCGCGATCAGCACGGCGCCGGTCAGCGTCGCGAGGTCGACGAGGCGGTCGGCGCCGAGCTCGCGGACGCAGTAGGTCAGGGCGTCGGCGAGGATCAGGCGCCCCTCCGCGTCGGTGTTGTTCACCTCCACGGTCTTGCCGTTGAGCTGAGTGACGATGTCGCCGGGCTTGGTGGCCGTCCCGCTGGGCATGTTCTCGGTGGCGGGAACGCAGGCGACCACGTTCAGCGGCAGGCCGAGCTCGGCGATCGCCCCGACGCCTTCGAGCACCGCGGCGCCGCCCGACATGTCCATCTTCATCTCCTCCATCTTCTGCGACGGCTTGATCGAGATCCCGCCCGTGTCGAAGGTCACGGCCTTCCCCACCAAGCCCAGCGTCTCGCCCTCCGCGCCGCCGCGGTAGCGCAGCGCGATCAGCGCCGGCTCCTCGGCGCTGCCCTTGGCGACCGCCGCCAGCCCGCCCATCCCGCGCTGCTCGATCTCCGCCCGGCCCAGCACCTCGACCGTGACCGTCTCGTGGGCGCCGGCGATCTCGAGGGCCCGGTCGGCGAGATAGCTCGGCGTCACCACGTTGGAGGGCAGGTTCTGGAGCTCGCGCGCCCGGTTGGCCGCCTCGGAGGCCACGCGGGCGGCCTCGGCGGCCTCGGCGATCGCCGAGGCGTCGTCACCGCCCGCCAGCAGCAGGCGCTCGAGCCTGGGCGGTGGGGGATCCTCGGGGTCGCGGGACTTGAAGCGGTCGAAGCGGTAGGAGGCGAGAACAGTGCCCTCGACCAGGGCCGCGGCGCGGGCCCTGGGGGCGAGCTGGTCGTCGCTCGCCTCGGGAAGCGCCCAGGCGATCGTTCGGGCCTCGTAGCGGCCCGCTCGGATCGCCGCCAGCGCCGCCGCCACGCGCAGCCGCTCCGGATCCAGGTCCTCGCGCTTGCCGAGCCCGACGATCAGCAGCCGCTCGGGGCGCTCGGGGCGCAGCAGCGTGAGCTTCTTGAAGGCGGTCTTGACGTCGCCGGCGCCGGGCAGGTCGCGGTATGCCTGCGGCAGCTCCTCGCCGTCGAACAGGCCCATCGCGTGCAGGTCCGCCTCGAGGCCCGCGAACGGCTTGTCGGTGGCCTCCACTTGCACGAAGCGCGAGTCTATTGAGAGGCCCACTAGGATCTCGACACGACCCCATGGCGGCTGCGCAAGGCCGCCCACCACCCGAAGAAAGGCGTCAGATGTCGCAGACAGTCATCCTCGGCACCGCTCGCACCCCGTTCGCGAAGATGGGAGGAGCGCTGTCCTCGAAGAGCGCGGTGGAGCTCGGAGGGACGGCGATCGCCGCCGCGCTGGAGCGCTCCGAGGTTGCGCCCGATCAGGTTCAGCAGGTGATCTACGGCCAGGTGCTGCAGGCCGGCCAGGGGCAGATCCCCTCGCGCCAGGCGCAGATCGAGGCCGGGATTCCGCGGGAGGTCCCTTCGGAGACGATCAACAAGGTCTGCGCTTCGGGCATGCGAGCGATCGGCCTCGCCGATCAGGCGATCCGGGCCGACGACATCGAGCTGGCGGTCACCGGCGGCATGGAGTCGATGAGCGGCGCCCCCTATCTGCTGCCGGGAGCTCGCTTCGGGTTCCGGATGGGCGACGTGCAGGCGATCGACGCGATGACCCACGACGGCCTCACCAACCCGTTCACCGACAAGCAGATGATCGACGAGGCCAGCGAGGTCGCCGCCGAGCTGGAGCTGACCAGGGCCGACATGGATCGCTGGGCCGCCCGCTCGCATGAGCTCGCCGCCCGGGCGACCGACGAGGGACGGATGTCGGAGGAGATCGTCGGCGTCACGGTCAAGACGCGCAAGGAGGAGACAGAGGTCGTCCACGACGAGGCGATCCGGCCGGAGACCACCGTGGACGTGCTCGCGAAGCTGAAGCCGATCGGTGGCCCCGACGCCACCCACACGGCCGGCAACGCCCCCGGCGTCAACGACGGCGCCGGCGCCGTCGTGGTGGCCTCCGAGGAGTGGGCGAAGCGCGAGGGCCACTCGCCCCTTGCTCGGGTCCTCTCCTACGGCACGGTCGCCGACGACTTCGCCTATCTCGCCCGGACGCCGGCGGGGGCCGCGAAGCAGGCGCTCGAGAAGATCGGCCGCTCGCCCTCCGAGGTCGACCTGTGGGAGATCAACGAGGCCTTCGCGTCGGTGGCGATCAACTCGGTTCGGATGCTGGGCGTCGACGAGGAGAAGGTGAACGTGAACGGGGGCGCGATCGCCCTCGGCCACCCGATCGGTGCCTCGGGAGCGCGGATCGTCGGTGCTCTGGTCCACGAGCTGCGCCGGCGCGGCGGCGGGGTCGGCTGCGCGGCGATCTGCAGCGGCGGCGGCCAGGGGGATGCCATCGTCCTCGAGGTGAATGGGGCCTAGCTCCCGGCGGTCCGTGGGCAGGATCGCAGCCTTCTTCGACCTCGACCGCACGCTGATGGCGGGCTCGAGCGGCATGCACTTCGCGCGTGCCGCCTACCGTTCGGGCATGGTGAGCCGGGCCCGCCTGACGCGCTGGGGGGCCGAGCACATCCGCTTCCGCCTGCGCGGCTCGACCGACGAGCGGACGGCCCAAGTGCTCTCCCAGGTCAAGGCGCTTCTGGCCGGCGTGCCCGAGCGGGACATACAGCGAATGGGGCCCGATCTCCTGGCCGGGGTATTGCCGCGCATCTACCCAAAGATGCTCGAAGAGGTGCGCGCGCACCAGGACGCGGGTCGCGCCACCTTCATCGTCAGCGCCGCGGGCAACGGCCTGGTGGAGATGCTGGCCCGAGTGCTCGGGATGGACGGCGGCATCGGAACCCGCTACGAGGTGGACGGGCAAGGCGTGTTGACCGGGCGGATCGTGGAGCCGTTCGTGTACGGCGAGGGCAAGGTGGCCGCCATGCAGCGCTTCGCCGCCGACCACCAGATCGACCTGTCCGAGTCGTGGGCCTATTCCGACTCCGCCTCGGACCTGCCGATGCTGCGCGCGGTCGGCAATCCGGTCGTCGTCAATCCGGACCCGGAGCTGGCGAGGATCGCCGCGCAGCAGGGCTGGCGCGTGATGCGATTCGAGCGGCTCGGCAGGCGGCTGGCGATCGGCGGCGCCACGCTGGCGGCGGCCGCCAGCGGCACCCTGCTCGCGTCGCGCCGCAAGCAGTCGCCGAGGGGACTGCGGGCGCGCCCCGGCCGGCGACGCTGACGGGGGCGAACCCCCCGCCCGCCCGCCTAGACTGTCCGGCATGGCCGTCGAGCCGGGCTCAAGGCGACGCACCCACGAGTGGCTGGAGGAGGTCTACTCGAAGCAGGCCGAGCGCCAGTCGCCGTTCGAGACCATCTCCGGGCACGAGGTGAGGCCCCTCTACACCGGGGAGGACCTCGCCGACACCGATCCCGAGCGGGACATCGGATTCCCGGGCGAGCACCCCTACACCCGGGGCGTGTATCCCTCGATGTACCGGGGCCGGCTGTGGACGATGCGCCAGTTCGCCGGCTTCGGCACCGCCGAGGAGACGAACGAGCGCTTCCGCTACCTGCTGGACCACGGCCAGACCGGTCTGTCGACGGCGTTCGACATGCCGACCCTGATGGGCCTCGACTCAGACCACGCCCGCAGCCTCGGCGAGGTGGGCGTGGAGGGGGTGGCGATCGACACCCTCGACGACGTGATCGACCTCTTCCACGGCATTCCGCTCGATCGGGTCACCACGTCGATGACGATCAACGCCCCGGCGGCGATCCTGCTCGCCTTCTACGTCTGCGCCGCCGAGGAGCAGGGCGTCCCGCCAGAGGCGCTGGGCGGCACGATCCAGACCGACATCCTGAAGGAGTACATCGCCCAAAAGGAGTGGTGCTTTCCGATCGAGCCGGCGATGCGGCTCGTCGCCGACATGGTCGAGTGGTGCGCGGAGCGGATGCCGCGCTGGCACCCGATCTCGATCTCCGGCTACCACATCCGCGAGGCCGGCTCGACCGCGCAGCAGGAGCTCGCCTTCACGCTCAAGGACGGGTTCACGTACGTCGAGTCGGCGCTCGAGCGCGGGCTCGACGTCGACTCCTTCGCGCCCCGCCTCTCGTTCTTCTTCAACGCCCACATCGACTTCTTCGAGGAGATCGCGAAGTACCGCGCCGCGCGGCGGATCTGGGCGCGCGAGATGCGCGACACCTACGGCGCCCGGCGCGAGGAGTCGATGCGGATGCGCTTCCACACCCAGACCGCGGGCGTCTCGCTGACGGCGCAGCAGCCGCTGGTCAACATCGTGCGGACCGCGATCGAGGCGCTTGCGGGAGTGCTCGGCGGCACCCAGTCGCTTCACACCAACTCCTTCGACGAGGCGCTGGCGCTGCCCAGCGAGGAGGCGGTGAGGATCGCGCTCCGCACCCAGCAGGTGATCGCTCACGAGACCGGGGTCACCAACACGATCGACCCGCTCGGGGGCTCCTACTTCGTGGAGGCGCTCACCGACGAGCTGGAGCAATCGGCCTACGAGTACTTCGCTCGCATCGACGAGCTCGGCGGCATGGTGGAGGCGATCAAGCGCGACTTCCCGCAGCGCGAGATCGCCGACGCCTCGTTCCGCTACCAGCAGGAGGTCGACTCCAAGAAGCGGATCGTGGTGGGCGTCAACGAGTATCGCCTCGCCGACGAGGAGGAGCTCGAGCTCCACCGCCCCGACCCCGCGGTGGAGCGAAAGCAGGCGGGCAGGCTGTCCGCGACCCGCGCCAGGCGCGACTCGGGCGCGGTTGAGCGAGCGCTTGGCGAGCTCAAGCGGGCAGCGTCCAGCGACGGCGAGAACCTGATGCCCTGCTTCCTCGACGCCGCTCGCGCCCGCGCCTCGGAGGGCGAGATGGTTGCCGCCCTCCAGGAGGTGTTCGGCAGCTACACCGAGCAGCCCGTTTTCTGATGAGCGATCCGCAGACGGGAGCCGACAGCGCGCGGAAGATCCGCGTAGTCGTCGCCAAGCCCGGGCTGGACGGGCACGATCGCGGCGCCAAGATCATCGCCCGGGCCCTACGCGACGCGGGCATGGAGGTGATCTACACCGGCCTGCACCAAACGCCGGAGCAGATCGCGGCGACGGTGATCCAGGAGGACGCCGACGCGGTCGGCCTCTCGATCCTCTCCGGCGCCCACATGACCCTGGTGCCGAGGGTGGTCGAGCTGCTCCGGGAGCAGGGCGTGGACGACGTGCTGATCACGGTGGGGGGGACGATTCCCGCCGAGGACGCGCCGGAGCTGAAGAAGCTCGGCATCGCCGAGGTGTTCACCCCCGGC
This sequence comes from uncultured Actinomycetes bacterium, assembly GCA_963824865.1. Taxonomy (GTDB): domain Bacteria; phylum Actinomycetota; class Thermoleophilia; order Solirubrobacterales; family 70-9; genus AC-56. The sequence goes on from CAWGQQ010000009.1 coordinate 262,401, forward strand.
GCCTCCACCGACGAGATCGTCGAGTTCATCCGCGGCGCGGTCGCCGAGCGGATGGCCTCCTAACCCGTCCCAGCCGAGTCTCCTGGCCTCCTGACCCGTCCTAGCGCTTGTCGACGCAGATCGCGCTGACCTGCATGCCCTCGCCTCCCTCGGCGTCTTGCGTTGTTCACGAACATCCACCAGCCATCCTCGGGCTTGCGGCCCCGGTCGCCGGAGTCGAACGGGCCAGTGAAATTGACGTTCTGCTCGTTCGGCTCGTCGCTGAATCCCCCGCCGCCTCCGGCGATCACCTTGGTCCCGCGCGGGCACCTGAGCCTCAGAGCGGTCTGGCTGTCGCCCAGGGGGGTGTTCCTCGACTTGAACCCGTAGTAGTGCTTCCCGACCTGGGTGAACCGCACCGCCCCCAAACCCGGCCGTCGTCAGACCTTTGTCGGACCCGCCTTGCCGCCACCCGCGATCGCCGTGCCGGCGGCGCCGACCGCGAGCGCCGCGACGATCGCCAGCAACCCGTGCCAGAGCCTCAGCGGCCGCTTCAACTTGCTCATCTGATCCCCCTTGTTGGATCGTCCGGACGAGCTCTGGACCGACCCTATGCCCGGGCGGGTCACGAGTCAACCCATCGAGCGGCCGGATTGACTGGCCAGTCAATCAACCAGGGCGATCAATAAGATTCCCGGCCGCCCTCTACTCCGACAGAGCCCCAAGGAGGGACGCACTTGAAGATCTGCTGTCTCGTGAAAGAGGTTCCTGACGCCGCCGTGCAGAAGCGGATCGACCCCTCGACGATGAGGCTGGACCGCTCGGGCGAGAAGAACCTGAACCCCTTCGACACCCACGGCATCGAGGCGGCGATGCAGATCCGGGAGGGCGGCGCGGTGGAGGTGGACGAGATCGTCGCCGTGACCATGGGCCCGGAGTCGGCGGTGCGCGCCCTGCACAAGGCAGTCGCGCTGGGCGCCGATCGCTCCGTCCACCTGACCGACCAGGCGCTGGCCGGCTCGGACGTCTGCGCGACCGGCTACGCGCTGGCCAAGACCCTGGAGTCCGAGCAGCCCGACCTGGTGCTGCTCGGTCAGCAATCTGACGACGGCGAGTGCTACACGATCGGCGCCGTGGTCGCCGATCACCTGAAGATGCCGTCGCTGACCCAGGTGATCAAGATCGACGTCAGCGACGGCAAGCTCGTCTGCGAGCGCCAGGCGGAGTACGGCTACGACACGGTCGAGGTCGAGCTGCCCGCGGTGATCTCGGTGGGCGACGCGATCAACGAGCCCCGCTACCCCAGCCTCAAGGCGATCATGGGGGCGAAGAAGAAGCCGCTCGAGACCTACGCCACCGCCGACGTCGGCATCGAGGCCGGCAGCGTCGGCGAGGGCGGCTCCAAGACCCAGGTGCTGGCCATCAACCCGCCGCCCGAGAAGCAGGCCGGGGAGATCATCGAGGACGAGGACACGAACGAGACGGTCGAGAGGATCGTCGCCTGGCTCGACGAAAGGAAGCTGATCTAAGTGGCTACTTCCGGCGGAATACTCGTTTACGCCCTCCACGACGACGAGGGCAACTTCAACAAGAACTCGCTGGGCGCGATCTCGGAGGCGGCCAAGCTCGCGGGTGAGCTCGGCGCGGAGGCCGGCGTGGTGGTGGTCGGCGAGGTGGCCGACGACGCTTGCGCGGCGCTCGGCGCCTACGGCGCGAGCAAGGTCTACCGGGCCAAGTCCGCCCCGGAGGGCCTCGCCCAGCCGGTCGTGGACGTGATGGCCAAGGTGATCGCCGACGAGGGCTTCTCCTACGCGCTGTTCGGCGGCGGCCTGCTGGGCTTCGAGATCGGCGCCGGGCTGACCGCGCGGCTGAACGCGGGCGTGACCATGGAGGTCACCGAGGTCAAGGTCTCAGGACGGCAAGCTGGTCGCCGAGAGGCCGGTGCTCCAGGACTCGGCGATCGTCGACGTGGGCTACGTCGGCGAGCCGGGGATCATCATCGGCCGCCTCAACGCCTTCGACGTCGACCGAGCGCGACGGCGGCTCGGCCGAGGTCGTCGACGTCGAGGTCGAGCTCTCGGAGTGGTCGACCAAGGCGAGGATGGTCAATCGCGGCGAGCAGCGCGGCGAGGACGTCAACATCGAGGACGCCGACATCCTGGTGGGCGGTGGCCGTGGCCTGGGCGAGGCCGCCAACTTCAAGCTCGCCGAAGAGCTGGCCGGCGCACTGGGCGGAGCGGTCGCGGCGACGCGCGCCGTGGTCGACGCCGGCTGGTACCCGTACGCGGCCCAGATCGGGCAGACGGGCAAGACCGTGGCGCCGAAGCTCTATCTGGCGGCCGGGATCTCCGGCGCGATCCAGCACAAGGTCGGCATGCAGAGCTCGGAGAACATCCTGGCGATCAACAAGGACCAAAACGCGCCGATCTTCGAGTTCTGCGACCTGGGCGTGGTCGGCGACCTCCACAAGATCCTGCCCAAGCTGACCGAGGCCATCAAGGCGAAGAAGGGCGGCTAGTCCACCAGATGGCCGCCGCCACCGTCTGATGCCCGTCGCGCCGGCCGAGTTCCCGCCGCCGGTCGACCCGGCGCAGGAGTTCGTCGCCGAGCCAACCGATCCCGAGGAGGACCGGATCGAGGTCGGCGTGGCGATCGTCGGCGGGGGCCCGGCCGGGCTCGCCTGCGCGATCAAGCTGATGCAGCTGCTCGAGCACGAGCCCGAGCTGGCCGAGAAGCTCGGCGAGGTGCCGGTGGCGGTGATCGAGAAGGGCAAGGTCGCCGGCGCGCACCTGCTCTCCGGCGCCAACATGCGCCCCTCGGCGATGCGGGAGCTGTTTCCCGATCTCGACCCGTCGGAGTGGCCGGTCTACCAGGAGGTCACCAAGGACGCGGTCTACCTGCTGACCTCGAAGCTGGCGGTGCCGTTGAAGCCGCCCCCACCGAACTTCCGAAACCACGGCAACTACGTGACCTCGATCGCCAAGCTGGGCCGGTTCCTGGGCGAGAAGGCCGAGGAGGCCGGCGTCTACCTGCTGACGGAGACCGCGGCCGACAAGCTCCTGGTCTCCGAGCGGATCGTCAGGGGGGTGCGCTCGGGCGACAAGGGCCGCGACCGCGAGGGCGAGCCGCTTCCGAACTTCGAGCCGGGCTCGGACGTGGTCGCCAGGGCGACCGTGCTCGCCGAGGGCACCCAGGGGCACCTGACCGGCGCCGCGATGGACTACTTCGGGCTCCAGGGCCTTCAGCCGCAGCGCTGGGAGCTCGGGGTGAAGGAGATCTGGAAGGTCCCCAAGCCGCTCGATCGCGTCATCCACACGATGGGATGGCCGCTGCGCAAGGGCGCCAAGTACAACGAGTTCGGCGGCAGCTTCATCTACCCGATGGGCGAGGACAAGGTCTCGATCGGGCTGGTGGTCGGCCTCGACTACACGGACGCCACCTTCTCGGTCCACGACGCGCTCCAGGAGCTGAAGACGCACCCGTTCGTTCGCAAGATCCTCGAGGGCGGCGAGCGCGAGGCCTGGGGCGCCAAGACGATCCCCTCGGGCGGCTACTGGGCGCTGCCGCGCAAGATGGCCGTGCCGGGGATGGTGATGTGCGGCGACAACGCCGGGATGTGCAACGTCTCCGAGCTGAAGGGCATCCACTATGCGATGCACGCCGGGATGTACGCGGCGGAGGCGATCGTCGAGGCGCTGAAGCGCGACGCGGTCAACTTCGACGCCTACGACGCGAGGGTCCGCGACAGCGCGATCGCCGAGGACCTCTACCGCTGGCGCAACGTGCGGCAGTCGTTCTCGAGGGGATTCTTCTTCGGCGGCGCGATCGCGAACATGGCCCTGCTCAGCGGCGGCCTCCTGCCGCCCGGGCGCTGGAAGCAGCACGAGGACTCAGAGGAGCAGATGGACCTCGGGAAGGCCGCGGACGGCTACCCGAAGCCCGACAACAAGTACACCTTCGACAAGCTGTCCTCGGTGTTCGCCTCGGGCAACGCGACCCGCGACGACGCGCCCAACCACATCCGGGTGCAGCGCCAGGTCCCGCGCGAGGTGGCCCAGGCCTGGGTCTCGATGTGCCCCGCGCAGGTCTACGAGATCCCCGACGAGCAGCTCGCCAACGGCGCCCGTGTCGTCGACCTCAACATCACGCCCTCGAACTGCGTCCAGTGCGGCGCGATCACCGCCAAGGGCGGGCGGCTGACCCCGCCCGAGGGGGGCGACGGCCCGCTGTACCAGGAGACTTAGGCCGACCTAGGCAGCCGCTCGGTCGGCCGAGGTCTCGTGGATGAACGCCGCGATCACGCTCCGCGAGGCGCTTCGGCTGGTCGAGCGAGACGAAGGTGCGGGCGTCCTCGATCAGCTCGATCCGGGAGTCCGGGATCGTCTCCGCGAGGCGCTCCGCGTAGGAGAGCTTGAAGAAGCGGTCCTCGGGGGCCCAGGCGAACAGGGTCGGCCGGTCGAACTGGGCGAGCCGCTCCGCCGCCTCCAGCGTGTAGCGCTTGTGCAATCCGGCCGTGAACTTGGCCGTGTCGCGCCTGACCCCGGCGTCTCGCTGCGAGGGCTCCATCCAGCTGTCGATCAGCTCGGGGGGGATCTTGGTCTTCGCGAACGGCGCAAAGGCCGCGCGGCGAAGCGGCCCCAGGCGGAACGGCAGCGCCATCACGGTCATCGCGCCCGGCACCTTTGCCAGGGGCGGCATCAGCTTGAAGGCCGAAGGCGGGAAGTTCTCGTGCGTGTCGCAGTTGGTGAGCACCAGCCGGCCGATCCGCTCCGGGCGCCGCGTCGCGAGCACCTGCGAGATCGCCCCGCCGCTGTCGTTGGCAACGATCGTCACGCCGCTCAGCTCCATCGCCTCGAGGAAGTCGGCGATCACGTTCGCGATCCCGGGGGGGAGAGGTCGGCATCGGCGTTCATCGGCACCCGGTGGGCGCCCATCGGCCAGTCCGGGAGGATGCAGCGGTGCGCGGCCGAGAGGTGCTCGGCGGTCTCGCTCCACAGCCGCCCGTCGACCAGGTAGCCGTGCACGAAGACGATCGGCTCGCCCTCGCCCAGATCTCGGTAGCGGATCACGCCCTGCGGAAGGCGGATCTCTTGCATCGCGCTGCTCGCCTCGGCCATCTGTCCCTCCAGGGGAGTAGGTTTCATACAGTCAGTACGTAACTATCATACAACCAGTATGAATGTCAAGGGAGCGAGGAGATCGGCCAGGCCCGGAGGCGGCGGGCGCCGCACCCAGGCCGAGAGGTCGGAGGCCACCAGGGCGGCGCTGATCGCCACCGCGCGCAGGCTGTTCGCCGAGCGCGGCTATGCCGGGGTCGGCACCGAGGAGCTCGTCCGGGCCGTCGGGGGTCACGCGGGGCGCCCTCTATCACCACTTCGACGGCAAGGCGGACCTGTTCGGCGCCGTCTTCGAGCAGATCGAGCAGGAGCTGGCCGAGCGGCTGGCGACCGAGGCGCTGTCGAGGGAGGATCCCTGGGAGGGGCTGCTCGCGGCGCCTGGAGATGTTCCTCGACGTCTGCGTCGAGCCGGAGGTGCAGCGGATCGCCCTGCTCGATGCGCCCTCGGTCCTCGGCTGGGACGCCTGGCGCGAGGTGGAGGCACGCCATGGCCTCGGACTGATCAGGCTGGCGCTCCAGAACCTGGTCGACGAGGGGGCGATCCCGGCGCAGCCGGTCGAGCCGCTCGCCCACGCGATCCTCGGCACGCTGATCGAGGCCGGCCTCTACGTCGCTCGCGCCGACCAGGTCGATGCGGCGCGGGCCGAGATGGGGACGGTGCTGCGCCGGATGCTGGAAGGGCTTCGCTCGCCGGGCTGATCGGCCGGGCGCGGGTCAACCCTCCCCGAACCGCGCCGCCTCCTCGGAGCCCCCGGTCGCGTCGCCGGCGCTGTAGGAGTGAGCGCCGGCTCCGGCCAGGGCGCCGCCCTCGACGATCAGGTACTCCTCGCGCATCGGGCGAGCGTCGAACCAGCACTCGAGGATCTCGCGGACGCCGGCCGCGTACCGGGCCTGGGCCGAGAGGCTCGTGCCGGAGACGTGCGGGGTCATGCCGTGGTGGGGCATCGAGCGCCAGGGGTGGTCCCTGGGAGCCGGCTGCGGGAACCAGACGTCGCCGGCGTACCCGGCGAGCTGGCCGCTCTCGAGCGCCCGCACGATCGCGTCGCGATCGCAGATCTTGCCGCGGGCGGTGTTCACCAGGTAGGCGCCGCGCTTCATCTTGCCGATCAGCTCGTCGTCGAACAGGTGCTCGGTCTCGGGGTGAAGCGGCGCGTTGATCGTCACCACGTCGCAGAGCTCCACGAGCGACTCCGGCGTCGGGTGGTAGGTGACGCCCAGCTCCTCCTCCACCTCCTCCGGGAGGCGATGCCGATCGGTGTAGTGCAGCCCGACCTCGAAGGGCTTCAGGCGCCGCAGCACGGCCGAGCCGATGCGCCCGGCTCCGACGGTGCCGACCTGCATCCCCTCCAGGTCGTAGGAGCGCGAGACGCAGTCGGCGATGTTCCAGCCTCCGTCGATCACCTGCTGGTAGGACGGGATGTAGTTGCGGACCAGGGCCAGGATCATCATCACCACGTGCTCGGAGACGCTGATCGAGTTGCAGTAGGTGACCTCGGCGACGGTGATCCCGCGCTCGATCGCGGCTTGGAGGTCGACGTGGTCGGAGCCGATGCCCGCCGTGATCGCCAGCTTCAGGTTCGGCGCCTTGGCGATCCTCTCCGCGGTCAGGTAGGCGGGCCAGAACGGCTGGGAGATCACCACCTCGGCTTCCGGAAGCTGGCGCTCGAAGGCCGAGTCCGGCCCGTCCTTGTCCGAGGTCACGATCAGCTCGTGCCCGCGACCCTCGAGGAACCCCCTCAGCCCGAGCTCGCCCGAGACGCTGCCCAGAAGCTCCCCGGGCGTGAAGTCGATCCGCTCCGGGGTCGGCGTCGTCTGCCCGTCGAAGTAGCGCTCGATCTTCGGGATCTCGTCGCGCGGGTAGGCCGGCGGATAGCCGTCGACCGGGTCGTCGTACAGAACGCAGAGAATCTTGGACATCAGCTCAGCCTCCGGTTCGATCGTGGGAGTGTCCTCGACGAGGGTCCGAATCGCGGCCGCCAGCCGCCGCTAACATCAGTGCAGATGAAGGCCGAGATCCATCCAGACTATGTGCTCGCCCACGTTCGCTGCTCGTGCGGGAACGAGTTCTACACTCGCTCCACGAAGCCCGAGCTGCACGTCGAGCTCTGCTCGGCGTGCCACCCGTTCTACACCGGCAAGCAGAAGCTGGTCGACACGGGTGGCCGGGTCGAGCGCTTCAAGCGTCGCGCGGCGCGAGCGGAAGCGAGTGGGCCGCTGACGCACAGGCCGTCGGCCGACGGCGCTCCGACGGACGGCCGCGCCTGGCCGAGGCGCGGATGCCGGACGGGCTGCCGGTCGCCAGCCGCGACGCGCCGGTGGGCGGCCAGGCGGTGCTCGAGGGCGTGATGATGCGCGGCGTCTCGACCTGGGCCGTGGCGGTCCGCAAGCCGGACGAGCAGATCGAGGTGATCTCGGAGCCGCTGGTCTCCTGGGCGAAGCGCAACCGGGTGCTCCGCTGGCCGGTGATCCGCGGCGTGGTCGCGCTGGCGGAGTCGCTTCGGATCGGCTTCCGGGCGCTGGGGATCTCGGCCAACGCCCAGATCGAGCCCGAGGAGGGCGAGGAGGAGCCGGAGCCGATCGGCGGCTGGATGTGGGGGATCACGATCGCGCTGTCCCTGCTTCTCGCGGTCGGCCTCTTCTTCGTCATCCCCGTCGGAGCGACCAGCCTGATCAAGGACGAGCTCGGCTCGTCGCTCCTGTTCTGGCTCGTCGAGGGGATTCTGCGCACCGCGATCTTCATCGGCTACATCGTGGCGATCAGCCGCCTGCGCGACCTGCGGCGCGTGTTCGAGTACCACGGCGCCGAGCACAAGACCATCTCCTGCTACGAGGCGGGCGACCGGCTGACCCCGGCGCGGGCCGAGCTCTACTCCCGCCTCCACCCCCGCTGCGGCACCAGCTTCCTGCTGGTCGTGATGGTGGTCGCGATCTTCGTCTTCGCGCCGATCGGCCTCCCGGCCTGGTACTGGCTGCTCGCCTCCCGGATCCTGGGCATCCCGCTGATCGCCGGGATCTCCTACGAGGTGATCAAGTGGGCCGGGCGCAACCGCCGCAAGCGCTGGGTGCGCGCGGTGATGTGGCCCGGCCTGATGCTTCAGAACCTGACCACCCGGGAGCCCGACCGCGACCAGCTCGCGGTGGCGATCGCCGCTCTCGAAGCCGTGCTTGCGGTGGAGAGCCCGGAGAGCGACCCGCAGGCCGGCGAGCTCGAGATCGTCGCCTAGCGCCGATCGGATTCACGGGCACCGCCGCAACGTTCCGGTTCCCGGCCCCTGATCGCAGACGTCGCGTGCCGGAGCCGCCGTTGATGTCGTCGTTTCCGCCGCTCGCCGATCGAGCGGTCGTCTGCCGCCGTTGCCGCGAGAGCCGGTCGTCGCCGCCGCTGGCCGCGAATCCGTGTCGTTCTTCGGGCCGCCCTTGAGCAGCTCGTTGTTGGAGCCGCCCCGGACCTGGTCCCGGCCGCCGCCGGCATCGGTCCTGTCGGCGAATGGCGACTGCGACGGATCGAGGTATCCGAAGCTCTGGATCTCGTCGTTGCCGCGTCCGCCCTCGATCTCTGCCCTCGGCCTGGATGAAGTCGTCGCCGCGGCCGCCGAGCGCGACGTTGCCCCTGCCACGCCGGCCGTCGAGCCAGTCGTCGCCGCGGGCCGCCGTTCATGTAGTTGACTCCCTCGGCGCCATGGACGTTGTCGTTGCCCCGCGCCGGCGCAGACGAAGTCCTTGCCCTCGCGCGAGCGGATCCAGTCGTTGCCGCCGCCGGCGATGATCACGTCGCGGCCGTTGGTGCCGATGGATCGTGGTCGTTGCCGGAGCCGCGGACGATCGTCGGCGCCTTGCCGAAGCATCGCTGTCCCGACTGGCCCGCGTCGGAATGCGACGGGATCGCGAGGGCCACGGCCGCCGCGGTCGAGCGCCCCAGGCCCCAGAGTGAACAGGTTTCGCGCCTGATGTGCGTGCGTAGCGTTCATGGATCGATGGTCGCAGCCCGCCGACGGCTTGACCACCCACCCTAGGGTGAATCCTGCGACCCCCTTTCCCTGCGTCGCTGGCCGTCACACTTCACGGGCGATGATCGAATCGCTCGTCGAGCAGATCGAAGCCCGCTTCGCGGAGCTGGAGCGGCAGATGTCGGACCCCGCGGTGATCGCCGACCGGGAGCGCTACGCCGAGGTCGGACGCGAGTACCGGGAGCTCGAGCCCGCGCACGAGCTGGCGCGCGAGTACGCCCAGCTCCTCGACGACCTGGAGGGCGCCAGGGAGCTCCTGGCCGAGGACGGCGACGACCCGGAGTTGCGCAAGCTGGTCGCCGAGACGCCCGGCCGGCTTGCCGAGCTCGGCGAGCAGATCCGCCTGGCGACGGTGGAGCGAGACCCGAACGACGACAAGAACGTCCTGGTCGAGATCCGCGCCGGGACGGGCGGCGACGAGGCGGGGCTGTTCGCCGGCGACCTGTTCAAGATGCTGACGCGCTACGCCGAGCAGCGCGGCTTCGGGACCGAGGTCCTCTCGTCCTCGCCGGCCGAGGTCGGCGGCTTCAAGGAGGTCACCTTCGCCGTCAAGGGCGAGGGCGCCTACTCGGTGTTCAAGTACGAGGGCGGGACCCACCGCGTGCAGCGGGTGCCGAAGACCGAGTCGCAGGGGCGGATCCACACCTCGACCGCCACCGTGGCTGTGCTGCCCGAGGCCGAGGAGGTGGACGTGGAGATCGACCCCAACGAGCTCCAGGTGGACGTCTATCGCTCCTCCGGGCCCGGCGGCCAGTCCGTCAACACCACCGACTCCGCGGTGCGGGTGACGCACCAGCCGACCGGGATCGTCGTCTCGATGCAGGACGAGAAGTCGCAGCGCCAGAACCGCGAGAAGGCGATGCGAGTGCTGCGCGCCCGCCTCTACGACCAGAAGCTGGCCGAGCAGCAGGCCGAGATCGCCTCCGAGCGCCGCTCGCAGGTGGGCACGGGGGAGCGCTCGGAGAAGATCCGCACCTACAACTTTCCCCAGGGCCGGGTCACCGACCACCGCGTCAAGCTCACGGCCCACAACCTCGACCAGGTGCTGGCGGGCGACCTGCACGAGTTCACCGAGGCGCTCGCGGCCGAGGAGAAGCGGCGCCGCCTGGAGGCGCAGGCGGCCGAAACCGCGTCCTGATGTCGCCCGTAGCGGTCTCAGGAACGGTGCGCGAGGCCCTGGCCGCGGCGAGCGAGGCGCTGGCCGCTGCGGGGGTCGAGAGCGCGCGGCTGGACGCGGAGCTGCTGCTGGCCGAGGCGACGAGGTGGGACCGGGCGCGGCTGGCCGCCGAGCCCGAGGCGGGCGTCGGACGCCGGCGGCGCCCGCCGCTTCGGGGAGATGGTGCGCCGCCGCCTCCGTCGCGAGCCCGTCGCCTACATCCTCGGCCGCAAGGGCTTTCGCGGGTTGGAGCTCGCGGTCGATGGCCGGGCGCTGATCCCCCGCCCGGAGACGGAGCTCCTGGTCGAGATCGCGCTGGAGCTCGAGCCCGGCACGGTGCTCGACGTCGGCACCGGGTCCGGCGCGGTGGCGCTGGCGGTCGCCGACGAGCTTCCCGGGCTGCGAGGTGACCGGGACGGACACCTCGCCCGCGGCGCTCGACCTGGCTCGCGAGAACGCGGAGCGGCTGGGGATCGACGGCCGGGTCCGCTTCGAGCGAGGGACGGTGCCGGAGGGCCGGCGGTTCGACTTGGTGCTGGCGAACCTCCCCTACGTCGGCGAGGACGAGTGGGAGGGCCTGGCGCCCGAGATCACCCGCTACGAGCCACGCGAGGCGCTCGTGGGCGGCGCGGACGGCGTCGAGGCGATCGCCACGACCGTCCCGGCGACCGTCGCCGCGCTGGCGCCGGGCGCGTCGCTCGCCCTGGAGGTCGGCGCGGGCCAGGCCGGCCCGGTCGCGGAGCTCCTGCTCGACCTCGGCTTCGGCCAGGTCGAGGCGCGCCAGGACCTCGCCGGGATCCCCCGGGTGGTCCTCGGCCAGCCAGTGACCCCGACGGTTTCGATCGCCAGCGACGGTGCCGGCCGGGCACGCAAGGCGCTCGAGGGCTGCGTCGCCGAGGGCGGCGTCGCGATCTTCCCGGCGGACACGCTCTACGGGCTGGGCTGCGACCCGTCGAGGGCGGCGGCGATCGAGCGAATTCACTCGCTGAAGGGGCGCGACGAAGGCAAGCCCTCGGCGGTGATGTTCTTCGCGCCGCTGGCCATGCGCGAGCTGCTCTCGACCCTCGGGCCGCGCACCCGCGAGGCGCTGGGGGCGCTGCTCCCCGGCGCCGTGACCCTCGTCGTCCACAACCCCCAGCGCCTCTACCCGCTCGCCTGCGGCGATCACCCCGAACGGCTCGGGATCCGGCTGATCGAGGGCCCGCTCGCCGGCGCGGCCTGCGCGATCCTCCAGACCAGCGCCAACCGCGAGCGGCGAGCCGGCGCCGAGCCGCTTCGGTGACCTCGACGCGAGGATCCTCGACGGCGCCGACCTGGCGATCGACGGCGGCGAGCTGCGGCGGCGAGCCCTCGACCGTGGTCGATCTGACGGCGCTCGACTCGGATGGCTCCTGGAGCGTGCTGCGGGAGGGGGCGGTGAGCGCCGCCCGGATCGGCGCCGGCCTGGGCGAGCCGCCGGACTAGCGGTCGTCAGCCCTGCGTCGCTTCCAGCGCCTCGTCGAGGGTGGCGAAGACCTCGATGCGGATCACCTGGTCGTCGCGCAGCGACCAGACCAGCACGACCTCCTGCTCGACCTCGATCCCGGTCGCTCGCCCTCGCGCGATCAGGGTGGATCGTGGCGATCACGCGTCCTCCCACCTCCCGGAACTCCCCCGGCTCGAAGCGGACCTCGTCCATCGCGTCATAGAAGGAGTCGAAGTAGCGGCGGACCCCCTCGGGGCCGCGGTAGGTGTCCGGCTCGGCGGCGAGGTTGGCGGGCGTCGTCATCTCGAACTCGGGGTGGATCAGCGGCAGGAGCGCCTCGACGCCGCCCTCGCTGAGCGCCTCGAAGCCTCCGCGAACGAGCTCCACGTTCTGGCTCGACATCCCCGCAAGCGTACGCGAGCCGAGGCCGCCAGCGCCGCTGCTATGGTCGCCGCACCTTGACCCTTCCGGACGATTTCCAGACCGCATCGCTCGCCGAGGTCGACCCGGCGATCGCCGAGGTGCTGCGCCGCGAGCTGCATCGCCAGCAGAACACCCTGGAGATGATCGCCTCGGAGAACTTCGTCCCCCAGGCGGTGCTCGAGGCGACCGGATCGGTGCTCACCAACAAGTACGCCGAGGGCTACCCGGGCCGTCGCTACTACGGCGGCTGCGAGGAGGTCGACGTCGCCGAGCAGCTGGCGATCGACCGGGCCACGGAGCTGTTCGGAGCCGAGCACGTCAACGTCCAGCCGCACGCCGGGGCGCAGGCGAACAACGCCGCCTACATGGCGATGCTCGAGCCGGGCGAGACGATCCTGGGGATGGCGCTCGACCACGGCGGCCACCTGACGCACGGCATGAGGCTGAACGTCTCGGGCAAGCTGTACGAGGTCGTCGCCTACCACGTTCGGCGCGAGGACCTTCGCTGCGACATGGAGGAGGTCGAGCGCCTGGCGCAGGAGCACCGGCCGAAGGTGATCGTCGCCGGCTGGTCCGCCTACCCGCGCCAGCTCGACTTCGCGGCCTTCCGGGAGATCGCCGACGCGGTGGACGCCCGCCTGATGGTCGACATGGCCCATTTCGCGGGCCTGGTGGCCGCCGGCGAGCATCCCAGCCCCGTGCCGCACGCCGACGTCGTCACGACGACGATCCACAAGACGCTCGGCGGCCCGCGCAGCGGCATGATCCTGTGCACCGAGGAGCTCGCCAAGGACATCGACCGCTCCGTGTTCCCGGGCCAGCAGGGCGGGCCGCTGATGCACGTGATCGCCGCCAAGGCGGTGGCGCTGGGGATCGCCCAGTCGGAGCCCTTCCGGGTGCGCCAGCGGCAGACGGTGGCCAACGCGAAGGCGTTCGCGGAGGAGCTGATCGCCGGCGGGGTCTCGGTGCTGACCGGCGGCACGGACGTGCACCTGGTGCTGGTCGACCTCGGGCCGACCGGGCTGGACGGCAAGACCGCCGAGAGCCGCCTCGAGGAGGTGGGGATCACCGTCAACCGCAACGCGATCCCGTTCGACGAGCGCCCGCCGATGAACCCATCCGGCCTGCGGATCGGAACGCCGGCGCTGACCACGCGGGGCCTGGTCGAGGAGGACATGGGCGAGATCGCCAGGGTGATCTGCGTCGCCCTGTCGGACGACTTCGAGGCCGAGAAGGGCCAGCTGCTGGAGCGGACCAGGGCCCTGATGGAGCGCTATCCCCTCTATCCGCAGCTCGCCGCCGCGCCGGTCTGAGCCGCTCGCCGGCCGCGAATAGTCTGGGCGGCGCGATGCCGCTCCAGGTCGACCTCGAACGCCTGAGGCTGGGGGAGGGGCCGACCCCGGTGCGGGAGCTCACCCACCTGGGGGACGAGCGAGGTTCGGCGCCTGTGTGGATCAAGGACGACGGCGCCTACAGCCGCTTCGGCGGCAACAAGGCGCGGAAGCTCGAGTGGCTGCTGGCCGACGCCCGCCGTCGCGGCAAGCGGACGATCCTCACCGGCGGGGCGCTGGGCACCAATCACGGCCTGGCCACCGCGCTGTTCGCCCGCCGGCTCGGGATGCGGACCGTGCTCGTGCTGGTGCCTCAACCCGAGACGGAGCACGTCCGCCGCCAGCTCGAGCGGATGCGCGCCGCCGGCGCCGAGGTCCATCTGGCCGATGGGGTGGCGCGCGCGTACGCGCCTGGCCGCCTCGCTGATGCTGAGGCGCGCCAGCCCGCCCCCGAACCTCCCGTACTTCCTGCGCCCCGGCGGATCCGTGCCCCTGGGCTGCGTCGGCTACGTCGAGGCGGCGATCGAGCTCTCCGAGCAGGTCGAGGCCGGCGAGCTGCCGGAGCCCTCGCACATCGTCGTCCCCCTCGGCAGCGGCGGCACCGCCGCCGGGCTGCTCGCCGGCCTGAAGCTGGCCGGCCTGCGCTCGCGCCTCGTCTGCGTGCTGGTCAACGACCTGACCCGGGTCGACGAGCGAACCGTCGCCAGGCTCGCCGGCCGCACCCTGCGCCTGCTGCGAAAGCGAGGCGCGAACGTCGGGCAGGTCGAGGTCGCCGCCGCCGACCTGTCGCTGGAGCGCGATTGGCTGGGCGCCGGCTACGGCCACTCGACGCCGGCCGCCGAGCGGGCCATCGAGCTCTTCGCCGAGCGCGAGGACGTGGTGCTGGAGCCGGTCTACACGGCGAAGGCGGCGGCGGCGCTGCTGGAGCTCAACCGCCGCGGCGCCTTCGGCCCAGGGCCGGTGCTCTACTGGCACACCTACAGCCGCCCGCAGGACGAATAGAGCGCCGTCAGCTCTGCCGGCGCTCCGCCAGGCGCCGAGCGCGCTTCACGATCCCGGGGGCGCCCAGCCGCTCCGCCCACTCCTCCAGCGCGGGCGTCGGTCCTCGCCATCGCCAGTCGTCCACCGCCCCGACGGGCGCGTCGGTGCGCAGGGTGGCGAGATCGCGGAACAGCAGCGCGAGCTCGCGCTGCGCCGCCAGCGTCGCGGCCAGCTTCCTGGCCCCGCGGACGCTGACGTCCCAGGCGATCGCGTGCTCGGGGATCGCCTCGAGGTGCTCGTAGCGGGCGAGCACGGCCGACGCCGACTTGGCGCCCCAGCCGGGGAGGCCGGGGAAGCCGTCGGCGCTGTCGCCCACGAGCGCCAGCCAGTCGGGGATCGAGGCCGGGCCGACGCCGAACTTCTCGCGCACGCCTGCCTCGTCGAACAGCTCGCCGGTTGCGGCGGTCGAGCTGCACGACTCGCGCCTTCGGCCACGCACTGCGCCAGGTCCTTGTCGGGCGTGCAGATCAGCACCTGCTCGACCCGGTCGTCGGCGGCGGCAAGCGCGGCCGCCGCGGCCAGGGCGTCGTCGGCCTCCTGGTCGACCATCGCCCAGACGCGAACGCCGAGCGCCTCGATCGCCTCCTCGAGCAGCGGGAACTGCGCCAGCAGATCCGGGTCGACGCCGGCGCCCGTCTTGTAGCCGGGCCACAGCTCGTTGCGGAACGACTCGATCACGTGGTCGGTGGCCACCCCGAGGTGGGTGGCGCCGTCCTCGAGGATCGTGAGCACGGTACCGAGCACCCCCCGCACCGCCCCCACCTCGGTGCCGCCCGGGTCGCGGTGCGACGGCACCGCGAAGAAGTGACGGAACAGCTCGTAGGTCCCGTCGAGCAGGTGGACCTGCACGCGACGGGAGGCTACTGCGTCGCGGTCGGGCGCTACGTGCGTGCACTAGCCTGGGCGGGATCCGGGATGAGGGTCTGGGTGGACATCAGCGCGCCGGCGCACGTCCTCGTGCTCAGGCCGATCATCGCCCGCCTCCGCGACGCGGGCCACGAGGTCGAGGTCACGTCGCGCGAGTACACGCAGACGCAGGAGCTGCTGGAGCTCCACGGGCATCGATCACACGCCGATCGGGCGCCACGGCGGCGCCTCCCGGGCCGGCAAGCTGGTCAGGCTGATGCAGCGCACGCCGATGATGCGCCGGTTCGGCAAGCGCCGGGGCTTCGAGCTGGCGCTCGCCCACGGCTCCTACGACCTCGCGATGGCCGCGAGGTCGCTCGGGATCCCCGAGGCGAACATGCACGACTACGAGTTCGCGATCACCCAGCACCGCATCGCGTGCCGGCTCGCCAGCCGCGTGATCTTTCCCGACACGGTTCCCGCCGAGCGACTGCGGCGGTTCGGGGTGGGGCCGGAGAAGCTGCTGCCAGTATCCGGGGCTGAAGGAGGAGTACTACCTCGCCGACTTCGAGCCCGACCCCGGCGTGCTCGAGCGGCTCGGCGTCGACACGCGGCGCGTCGTGGTCATCGTCAGGCCGCCGCCCGACGTCTCGCTGTACCACCGCAAGTCGAATCCGCTGTTTCCCCAGGTCCTCTCCCACCTCGGAGCCGACGCCCAGGTCCACGCCGTCGTCCTGCCCCGTACCGACGCCCAGCGAAGCCACGTGGAGAGCCTCGGCCTGCCGTCGGTGATCGTCGCCGAGCGGACGGTCGAGGCGCAGAGCCTGGTCGCGCTCGCCGATCTCGTCGTTTCGGCCGGAGGGACGATGAACCGCGAGGCGGCGGCGCTGGGAACGCCGGTCTACACCACCTTCGGAGGCAGGCTCGGCGGCGTCGACGAGGCGCTGATTCGTTCCGGACGCCTGCGGCGACTCACCGACCCCGGGCGCCCTCGAGCTCCAGAAGCGAGGCGCCGGCAATGGTCAGGCGACCCTCCGCGACCCCTCGCTGCTCGTCGACCTCGTCCTGGGCACGGTCGAGTAGAGGGCCCCGACTTTATTTAGCCCTCGGGAGCGTGGGATACCCTCGCCGCCAGGTTTATCGCGATGCTGGTTGACGGAAGACCCGACGCGATCGATGGCCTGTTCGCCTTCTTGGTGGCCGTCGCGATCGCCTGGCTGCTCGTGCCCCTGACCGAGACGGCGGCGCGGCGGCTGAACGCCATCGACGAGCCGCGGGAGCGCAGCCTGCATGAGGCGCCGATGCCCAAGCTGGGCGGCCTGGCGATCTTCTGCGGAGTGCTTGTCGCCGGGGTCCTGTTCCTGCCCTGGACGCCCGTGATCAGGGCGATCCTGGCGGCGCCGTGGTGATCGCCGCCGTGGGAGTGCTCGACGACGTCTTCGACCTGCCCGCCGGCGCGAAGCTCGTCGGGCAGTTCGGCGCCGCGATGATCCCGGTCTTCAGCGGCGTCTGGGTGAACGACTTCACGCTGCCGTTCGTGGGCGGCGTCCAGCTCGACCAGGTGCTGTTCCGTGACGTCATCCTGCTCGGCAACGTCAAGGTGGGCCACGTCCTGACGGTGCTCGCGCTTCGTCGCGGTGATGAACGTGATCAACTTCATCGACGGCGTCGACGGGCTCGCCGCGGGCGTCTGCGTGATCTCGGCAGCCACGTTCGCGGTCATCGCCCTGTCGCTCGACCGCCCCGGCGCCGGGGTGCTCGCGGCCGCCACTGCCGGCGCCTCGCTGGGCTTTCTGCGGCACGGCTTCCCGCCCGCGTCCAGCTTCATGGGGGATACGGGGTCCAACCTGCTCGGCTACCTGCTCGCCACGGTCGCCGTCCTGGGCGCCCTGAAGACGAACGCGGTGGTCGCGTTGTTCTTCCCGCTGATCGTGCTTGCGGTGCCGATCCTCGACGGCGGCTTCGTGATCGCCAAGCGGCTCAAGTACGGGCGCCCCGTGTACGCGGCCGACCGCGAGCATTTCCACCACCGGATGGCGAACATCGGCTTCTCGCAGCGACGCACCCTGCTCTACCTCTACGGCTGGGCATCGGTGCTGGCGGGGCTGGCGCTGGCGCTTCGCTTCGTCCCCTACAGCGACAACCACGGCAACTTCGACGCCGCCTGGACGGTCGTGATCGTGGCCTGCAGCCTGACTGCGCTCGCGGCCAGCGTGTACCTGGTGGTTCTGCTCGAGATCCTCAAGCTGCGCCGCTTCCGCCTGCGTCAGCTGGTCGGCTTGCGGGGCCCGGGCGCGCCCGCGCCGGAGGAGGTGGATGCGGGCGTCGCACGCGAGCTGGAGACGGGCAGCTTCGCCGCGGTCAACCCCGAGACCGGCGAGTTCGAGGCGATCGACCCGGACACGGGGGAGTTCGAGGCCGTCGAGCAGAGGTGATCACGAGCCGTCTGCGGTGCCGCCCTGCCCGGAATCCGCAGTTTCGGATATATTCGCCCCCGCGCCGCCTGCAACCGGCCTGCGCCGGGCCTGAGCGGCTATCTGTGTCCTTTAGGCGCCAGATCGACCCAAATTGTCCCCGCCCCGAGTTCGAGAGCCCGGATGACCGAGAGCCCTCCTGGGAGGGCGGATGCCGCCGCCGCTGGAGGCCTCCTGCTGGGGGCGATGATCGCCTGCGCGGCCGCCGGCTTCGGGCTCGGCTCGCTCGTGGACCTTGCGGTCCCGGCCGGACTCGTTGGGCTGTTCGCGGGGCTCGTCGTGGGTTTTGCGCTTGTCTACGCTCGCTATAGAAGGGATCTAGCGGACTGGAGGGTGGCGGGCGGGCCACCCTGGCGGTGGGCTACGCCGACCTGGCGCTGCTGGCGCTCGCCCTGCCGGTCTTCCTGCTCGCCGGCTGGCCGCTCGGCGGCTACGCGGTGGCCGCCGGAGCGTGGCTCGTGCAGCGCGGGATCCAGATCGCCGCATCGCGCCGCGTCACAGCGCGCCGAGAAGCGCGGCGACCGCAGGGCGGCGCTCGGGATCATGGCGGGCTCCACCCTGGCGCGGGTGTGGCTGATCGCGCTCGCCGTGCTGCTCGTCGGCTGGCCGAGCGCGAGGCGGGCCTTGCCGCGGCGCTGCTTTCGGCGGCCCTGTTCACCGTCTACCTGGGGACCCAGTTCGCGATCCGGCTGCTCGCGCCAGGGCCACGATGAGGACCCGGACCAAGGTGCTGCTGGGGGTGGGCGGGTACCTGCTGGTGGCGATCCTGCTCCTGGTGATCTTCGGCAACGACGGCAAGAACGAGGAGTTCAAGCCCCAGGACGAGTTCAAGCTCGACGCCGTGGCTCAGCATCAAGGTGGGCGGCATCGACTTCAGCATCAACCGGGCGGTCTTCTACCTGGCGCTGGCGAGCGCCCTGACGATCTTCGCCATGGTCTGGATCTCGCGGCGCATGCAGCAGAAGCCCAACCGCGTGCAGATGGCGATTGTCGAGCTGTTCTACGACCTGACCCGCAACAACATCACCGGCACCAACCTGGACCAGCGGGTCGCGACCAGGTGGTTCCCCTTCCTGGCCACCCTGTTCTTCTTCCTCTGGTTCTCCAACGTGATCGGCTATCTGCCGCTGCCCACGAACACGCACGAGACGGTGAACATCTTCGGCCTCGAGCTGCCGACCTTCGCGATCTACGCCGCCACGGCCAACATCTCGGTGCCGCTGGCGCTGACCCTCGTGGTCTGGATCTCCTACAACGTGGAGGGGATCCGCGCCAAGGGCTTCATGCCCTACTTCAGGAGCTGGCTGCCGCCCGGCCTGGAGGAGCATGAACCCGGTGGGCAAGGGGCTGATCTTCGTGATCGAGGTGATCTCGCACTTCGTGCGCCTGATCTCCCTCTCGGTCCGGCTGTTCGCCAACATCCTCGCCGGGCACCTGCTGCTGCTTGTTCATGGGCGGCGGGTTGGCGGTGCTGCTCGGCCTCGCCGCGCTGGGCGCGCTGACCTTCCCGCTGGCCTTCGCTGTTCTTCGTCCTGGAGCTTGGCCTGATCGCCACGCTGCAGGCGTTTATCTTCTCGATGCTCACCGCGATCTACATCGGCGGTGCGACCGCCGAAAGTCACTAAAGAAGGAGCTCTTCATGGATCTGTTGCTTCCGATTGCCCAAGAAGCCAGCCAAGGAATCACCGACACCGGCATCACCGACGCCGGCAAGGCGATCGCACTGGGCGTGGGCGCCGGCCTCGGTTCGATCGGGGCGGGCATCGGCATCGGCATCATCTTCGGCAAGGAGATCGAGTCGGTGGCCCGGCAGCCGGAGATGAAGGACGAGCTTCAGGCGATCCGCTGGCTCGGCTTCGCGCTTACCGAGGCGGTCGCCTTCTACACCTTCATCTTCGGCCTGATCGCCTTCTTCCTCTAGGCCTTGGCCGAGCTCGGTGACATAGCCGCGGTTCTGCTCCTCGCGCAGGCCGAGAGCGGGGGCGGAGACGAGGGAGGCAGCTTCCTGGTCTCCCCGGCTCTGGGGCTGATGATCTGGACGCTGGTCCTGTTCGCGTTCACGATGTGGGTGCTGAGCAGGGTCGCGCTGCCGAGGATCGGCGAGGCGCTGGATAGGCGGGCGAACGCGATTCGCGAGAGCATCGAGGCGGCCGAGCGACAGCGCCAGGAGGCCGATCAGCTCTTGAACGAGTACCGCGAGCGCCTCAAGGAGGCTCGCGAGCAGGCGGAGGACATCGTGGCGCGGGCTCGCAAGGCGGCCGAGGCCGCGACGGCCGAGGCGGTCTCCGAGGGCAAGGAGAAGCGCGAGGAGCTGGTGGCGGCGGCGCGGCGCGACATCGAGATCGAGACCCGCCGCTCGCTGGAGCGGATCCGCAAGGAGGTCGCCGACCTGACGGTGCTCGCCACCGAGAAGGTGACCCGCAAGGCGCTCGACTCGCGAGGACCAGCAGCGCCTGGTCGAGGAGGCACTGGCGGAGGTCGACTTCTCCGCCCTCGCGGGTGAGGCCGTCGGCACGGAGCTCGGAGAGCTGAGTGGAGGAGATCGCTCGCGTCTACGCGGAAGCGCTGTTCAGGCCGCACGCGAACAAGGACAAGCTCGATGCGATTCACGAGCAGCTGGACGAGTTCGCCGACGCTGTTGCGGAGAATCGCGACCTGCAGGTCTTCCTCTTCAGCCCCTACTTCTCCTCGGCCGAGAAGCGCGAGGGGATCTCCCGCGCGGTGTCAGGCGCCGAGCCCGAGCTGATCAACTTCCTCGAGCTGCTCGCCGAGAAGCACCGGATGCCGGCGATCTTCCGCATCCGCGATCGGTTCGACGAACTCTGGGCGGAAGCGAACAGACGCCTCGAGGTGACGCTGACGAGCGCCATCGAGCTCGACCCGCGGCTGGTTGAGAACGTCGGCGCCGAGATCGAGCGTCAGACCAAGCGCACGGTCGACCTTCGCACTGAGGTCGACGAGGGGATCCTCGGCGGCCTCCGGCTGCGGGTCGGCAACATGGTGCTCGACGCCAGCCTCCGCAGCAAGCTGGAAAGACTGAGAACGGTGGTGAGGGGCTTTAGCCCCGAAAGCAGCATGTGAGGCGTGAGGGGCTTTAGCCCCGAAAGCAGCACGTAAGGCCGCCGCAGGCGGCCGCAAGAGATTCAAGGAGCTAGACAAACGTGGAAATCAAGCCCGACGAGATAGCCAAGATCCTGCGCGAGCGGATCGAGGGACTGGAGACCGACGCCGCCGACCTCTCCGAGGTCGGGACGGTGCTCTCGGTGGCCGACGGCATAGCCCGCGTCCACGGGCTCGACAACTGCATGTCGCTGGAGATGCTCGAGCTGCCGCACGACGTCACCGGGCTCGCCCTCAACCTCGAGCAGGACAACGTCGGGGTGGTCCTGTTCGGCGAGTGGGACAAGGTGGTGGAGGGCGACACGGTGAAGCGCACCGGTCGCCTGCTCGAGATCCCGGTCGGCGACCAGCTGCTCGGCCGCCTCGTCGACCCGCTCGGACGCCCGCTCGACGACAAGGGCGACGTGAACACGACCGAAACGCGGCCGGCCGAGTTCAAGGCGCCGGGTGTCGTCCAGCGCCAGCCCGTGAACACGCCTGTTCAGACGGGGCTCAAGGCGATCGACGGCATGATCCCGATCGGCCGCGGCCAGCGCGAGCTGATCATCGGCGACCGCCAGACCGGCAAGACCGCGATCGCGCTCGACACGATCATCAACAACCGCGACAAGGACCTGGTCTGCATCTACGTCGCGATCGGCCAGCGGATGTCGACCGTGGTCCAGGTCGTCGAGCTGCTCGACGAGCACGGGGCGCTGGACAACACGATCATCGTCGCGGCGCCCGCCGACGAGGCGGCGCCAATCAAGTACATGGCCCCCTACGCGGGCTGCGCGATGGGCGAGCACTTCCTCTACAACGGCCGCGACGCGCTTTGCATCTATGACGACCTCACCAAGCACGCGTTCGCCTACCGGCAGATGTCGCTGCTGCTGCGGCGCCCGCCGGGGCGCGAGGCGTACCCGGGCGATGTCTTCTACCTGCACTCCCGGCTGCTGGAGCGCGCAGTGCGCCTCAACGACGATCTCGGAGGCGGCTCGCTGACCGCGCTGCCGATCATCGAGACGCAGGCGAACGACGTCTCCGCCTACATCCCCACCAACGTGATCTCGATCACCGACGGCCAGATCTTCCTCGAGTCGGACCTCTTCTACTCGGGGGTGCGACCTGCGATCAACGTCGGAATCTCGGTTTCGCGGGTGGGAGGCAACGCGCAGACGAAGGCGATGAAGAAGGTTGCCGGCAAGCTGCGCCTCGACCTCTCCCAGTACCGTGACCTCGAGGCGTTCGCGCAGTTCGGCTCCGAGCTGGATCCCGAAACGCAGAAGCAGCTCGCGCGCGGGGAGCGGTTGGTCGAGATGCTGAACCAGAACGAGCGCAGCCCGCTCTCGGTCGCCGAGCAGGTGGCCTCGATCCACGCCGGCACCGCCGGCTACCTCGACCGGATCAAGACGGATCGGGTGCAGGCGTTCCTGGACAACCTCCTCGGCCGCCTGAAGTCGGAGAACAAGGACCTGATGCAGAGCATCAGCGACTCCGGGGAGCTCTCGGACTCGGACGAGCAGGCCCTGGATGACGCGATCGCCGAGGCGATCGACGACTTCGGCCCCGACTTCGACGCCGAGGGACAGCCGCTCGAGGAGGGCGAGTCGGATCGGGTCCGCTCTGAGGAGGAGCACGCGAGGCCGGGGCGGACCGCCGAGGAGGGCGGCGAGGACGCCGAGGAGCCGGCCGAGCAGGAGCCCGAGGAGGTCACGGCATAGCCACCCAGAAGGAAGTCAAGAACCGGATCTCGTCCGTCAAGAACATCCACAAGATCACGCGGGCGATGGAGATGGTGGCCGCCGCGCGTCTGCGCCGCGCCGAGCAGCGGATCGCGGCGATGCGCCCATACGCGCAGGCGATCCGCAAGATGACGCGCCAGGTCGCGGAGGCGTCGAGCGGCGAGATCGGGCACGTGAAGCTGCTCCAGGAGCGCGAGCAGACGCGGGCGGTCGGGGTCGCGCTGATCACCGGCGACCGCGGCCTCGCCGGCTCGTTCAACACCAACATCGTGCGCGAGGGGGTGCGGCTGCGTCGCGAGTTCGAAGGCCAGGGCGCCGAGGTGCGATTTGCGGTCGTCGGCCGGCGCGGCAACTCCACGATGAGCTTCCGCGGCGAGAACGTGGTCAACTCCTACGTTGGCTTCACCGACCGGCCCGCGTTCTCCAACGCGCGGGAGATCTCCCGCGACCTGACCACCGCCTACGCCGACGAGGAGCTCGACCGCGTCGAGCTGGTCTACAACCGCTACGTCTCGCCGCTGACCCAATACGTGCGCCGCCAGACCCTGCTGCCGCTGCAGCAGGCGGAGGTCTTCGGCGAGGGCCTGCCCGAGCCCGAGGAGCCGGCCGACCCGGAGCTTGCCGAAGCGCACGAGCGCGCCTACTGGGACTACGAGCCCGAGCCCGAGGAGCTGCTCCCGAAGCTGTTCGAGGAGTACGTCGACCTCTCGGTCTTCCGGGCGCTGCTGGAGTCGGCGGCGTCAGAGCACGGGGCGCGGATGACCGCGATGCGCAGCGCGGCGGAGAACGCGCAGGACATGATCGCCGACCTGACCCTGGAGATGAACCGGGTCCGTCAGGCGGAGATCACGCAGGAGATCCTTGAAGTCGTCTCCGGCGCGGAAGCGCTCGGTTAAAGGAGAAAAAAGTGGCTGAGAGCAACGGGAAACGTTCGAGTAAGCAAAACGTCGGCACGATCGAACAGGTGACCGGGGTGGTGGTCGACGTGCTATTCCCAGACGAGCTGCCCGAGATCTACACCGCGCTCACCATCGATCTCTCGCGCGGTGGCGACGAGGACTCGACGGTGTTGGTCTGTGAGGTCCAGCAGCATCTCGGCGACGATCGCGTACGCGCCGTGGCCATGGACGCCACCGACGGCCTGCGCCGTGGCCAGCAGGTGGTCGACACCGGCGGGCCGATCACGGTCCCCGTGGGTGACGAGACCCTCGGGCGGATCTTCAACCTGCTGGGCGAGGTGATCGATCAAGGCGACGAGGTCAAGGCGGAAACCCGGTGGCCGATCCATCGCCCGGCGCCCGAGGTCGAGGACCTGACCCCGACCCAGGAGATTCTCGAGACCGGGATCAAGGTCGTCGACCTGCTCGCTCCGTACGCCAAGGGCGGCAAGGTGGGCCTGTTCGGCGGCGCCGGCGTCGGCAAGACGGTGCTGATCCAGGAGCTGATCCGCAACATCGCCGAGGAGCACGAGGGGCGCTCGGCCTTCTGCGGCGTCGGCGAGCGCTCCCGCGAGGGCAACGACCTCTGGCTGGAGATGAAGGAGTCCGGCGTGCTCGACCGGACGATGCTCGTCTTCGGGCAGATGAACGAGCCTCCGGGCGCGAGGCTTCGCGTCGCCCTCTCTGGGCTGACGATGGCCGAGTACTTCCGCGAGCAGGGCGGGCAGGACGTGCTGCTGTTCATCGACAACATCTTCCGCTTCGTCCAGGCGGGCTCCGAGGTCTCGGCCCTGCTCGGGCGGATGCCCTCTGCGGTCGGTTACCAGCCCACCCTGGAAACCGAGATGGGCGAGCTGCAGGAGCGGATCACCTCGACGAAGCAGGGGTCGGTGACTTCGATCCAGGCGATCTACGTCCCGGCGGACGACCTGACCGACCCGGCTCCGGCCTCGGTGTTCGCGCACCTGAACGCCACGACGACGCTGTCGCGCGCGATCTCGGAGAAGGGGATCTACCCGGCGGTCGACCCGCTCGACTCGACCTCGACGATCCTCAAGCCGGACATCGTCGGCGAGGAGCACTACACGACCGCGACCGAGGTCCAGGAGGTGCTCCAGCGCTATAAGGAGCTGCAGGACATCATCGCCATCCTGGGCATCGACGAGCTCTCCGACGAGGACAAGGTGGCGGTCAATCGGGCGCGCAAGATCGAGCGCTTCCTCTCGCAGCCGTTCTTCGTCGCCTCGCAGTTCACCGGCCGCGACGGCGAGTACGTGCCCGTTGGCGACACCGTGCGCAGCTTCCGCGAGATCCTCGACGGCAAGTACGACGACCTGCCGGAGAGCGCCTTCTACATGAAGGGCCCGATCGAGCAGGTCAGCGGCACCGAGGAGAAGGCGGAGAAAGACGAGGGGGTCGAGCGCGAGCGGGTCGCGGCCGAGGCGCGGGCCGAGGAGGAGGAGCGTGAGAAGGAGGAGGCCCCGGCGTAGTGGCTGACGGCCACGACAAGCTCGAGGCGCAGGTGCTGACGCCCGAGGGCGAGGTGTTCAACGGCGAGCTCGTGCAGCTCTCGACCCGGACGGCCGTGGGGGAGGTGGGGATCCTCGCCCGGCACATCCCGATGGTCGCCCGCCTGGTGCCGGCCGAGCTGCGGCTCCACGTCTCCGATTCCGAGATCGAGCGATACGCTCAGGGCGAGGGCTGGCTGGAGGTGTTCGCCAACCGCGCCCGGGTGCTGATCGCCGAGGCGATTCCACCCGACCAGCTCGACGCCCGCGAGCTGCGCGAGCGCCTCGACGATGCGCGGCGCAGTGTGGACGAAGCCGAGGAGGGGTCTGCCACGCACGAGGGCGCCCAGCGCGAGCAGCGCCGGCTCGAGGCGTTCCTGGAGATAGCCGAGCAGACCTAAGCAGGCAGGCGGCTGACGGCGGGGCGGACCGCGGAGGGGCACGGGTGCCTGACGCGAACTGCATACTGCCGCACCTGATGGAAGAGCGGACGCTGACCGAAGAGCTGATCGGCTACGACACCTCCAACGCGGAGGGCATCAAGCTGTGCGCGGGGTTCGTCAAGGGCTGGCTGGAGTCGCGCGACATCGTGGCGCGCCAGATCGGGGTTCGCGACCTGCCGGTGACGATGGCGGAGGTGGGGCCCGCAGGACGCGTCGCGGACCGTGTTGCTCCACGGCCATCTCGACGTCGTCCCGGGCCGCCCGGAGCAGTTCACCCCGCGGCGCGAGGGGGAGCGACTGCTACGGGCGCGGCGCCTACGACATGAAGGGGGCGCTCGCCTGCCTGCTGCTGGCGCTCGCCGACCTGCGCGAGCAGGACCAGGTGCGGGTGCGAATAGGGATCGTTCCCGACGAGGAGTCCGAGGAGGAGACCGACCGCGGGGGCGACCGCCTGGTCGAGGCCGGCTTCGTCGGCGACTTCGCGATCACCGGCGAGCCCACCGACATGCAGGTCGGGGTGGCCGCCAAGGGAGTGCTGGCGATGCGGATCGAGGTGCTCGGACACGCGGCTCACGGGGCCACTCCGTGGCTGGGCGAGAACGCCATCCTGCGTGCGTACGAGGTGTTCCGTGAACTCGAGTCGCTACCGTTTGCGAGCCGGAGCTCGGAGCTCTTCGACCGACCGTCGATAAACCTCGGCCGCATCCTCGGCGGCGACGCCCTGAACAAGGTCCCCGACACCTGCTTCATAGACGTGGACGTGCGCTATCTGCCTGAGCAGGACCCGGACGAGATCCTCGCGGAGGTTCGCGAGCTGTCCGCGTGCCCGGGTGGTCTCGACCTTCTCGCGCCCGCCGGTCATGGTCGACCCCGACCTGCCATACGTGCAGGCCCTGCGCGCCTCGGCGGCCCCGCACAGCGACGGCCAGGCGCAGGGAGTCGTGGGCCGCGACGGGGCCTCCGACGCGGTCTCGTTCCTGCGCGTGGGCATCCCGGCGGTCGAGTTCGGGCCCCTCGGCGGCGGCCACCACGGCCCCGACGAGTGGGTGTCGATCCCCTCGCTGGCCAGCTACCGGCAGGCGATCGTGGACTTCGTCACCGGGCTTGAACGTGCGCTCGCCGGCCCGGCCGGCGACATTTCCGAACGGGGCGACGGTTGAGCGATCCCGGTCAGGACAAGCCCGAGGCGCCGCCGCCGGCGACCTGGGCGGGGCGAGAGCGGAGCCAGCCCGACGAGCCCCCGCGCGCCCGAGCGCAGGGCACGGCGACGACCCGGCGCCCGGGATCGAAGAGGAGGAGCTCGAGGAAGAGCTCGACGCGGACGAGCTGTCCGAAGAGGAGCTGGCCGAGGAGCTCGGCCCCGACGAGGGGCCGGCGCCCGCGGCGCCGAGCCAGGACACCGTGGAGGCGGACACACCAGCCGCTGGCCGATCGCGAGGCGGCGCGCGAGGCCGCGCTCGCCGGGCTGCGTGCGCGCACGGCCGAGCACGCCGCCACGGCTGACGCTGGCGTCTCCGCCGCCCGCGAGCCGGCGGACGCGCCGCCCCCGCCGAGACGCCTCCGCCCGCCGTCGAGCCCGAGCCGGAGCCGCCCGCCGAGACGCCTCCGCCCGCCGCCGAGACGCCGCCGCCCTCCGGGCCCGACCTGGAGGAGGGGCCGCCGCGAGCGGGGCCTGTGGCCCCGCTTCGTGGCCGGGTCGCTGCTGATCATCGTCGCGATGACGACCGCGACGGCGGTCAGCCTGCTCGTCTACCTGAAGGGCATCGCGAGGGGGCTTGGCGGGCTGCCGTCGGTTCACAGCCAGCTCGAGGTGGCCGATCCGGGCAACCCGCAGACGATCCTGATCCTCGGCTCGGACGAGCGCCCCACGGATGAGTTCGGCCGCTCCGACACCACGATCCTGCTCCGGGTGGCGACCGACCAGATCACGGTGATGTCGATCCCGCGCGACCTGAAGGTGAACATCCCCGGCCACGGGATCGACAGGTTCAACGCCGCCTACTCCTACGGGGGCCCGAAGCTGGCGCTGACGGTCGTCAAGCAGCTCACCGGCCTGGACAACATCAACCACGTCGTCAACGTCGACTTCAACGGCTTCGCCGACGCCGTCAACGCGATCGACTGCGTCTACGTCGACGTCGACCACCACTACTACCACTCGAACCTCGGGCTGGCGGCCTCCGAGCAGTACGCGGAGATCGACGTCCAGGCCGGCTACCAGCGGATGTGCGGCTTCAACGCCCTCCAGTACGTCCGCTACCGCCACGAGGACAACGACCTGGTACGGGCGGCGCGCCAGCAGGAGTTCCTGCGCGAGGCGCGCCAGGAGCTGCCGGCGTCGAAGATCCTCGCCGACCGGAGCCAGCTGATCGACATCCTCAAGAGGTACGTGACCTCCGACATCCGGGAGCTGACCGACGTGGTCAGCCTCGGGAAGCTGTTCATCGGCGCCCGCGGCGCCTCGGTGGTCCAGATCGACTTCCCCGCAAACCTCGGCGGGCCGAGCGCCTCCTACGTCACCGCCTCGCGAATCGGCGATCAGGGAGGCGGTGGCGCGGTTCGAGGGCGAGCCCCCGCCAGCCGCCGGAGCAGCAACCCGCGAATGGCGGCTCGAAGGACGGCTCCTCGAAGAAGCCGGACGACAAGAAGCCGGCCCCGCCGCCGCCGCTGGTCGACTCGTCGCTCACCGGCGTTTCCGGCGAGCAGATGGCGGCGACGCTCGCGGCCCAGAAGACCAAGAGCGGCAAGCCGATGCTCGACTTCCCGCTCTACTACCCCACGAAGCTGGCGCCGGGCTCGAGCCTGTCCGACGACTCCCGCGCCTTCCCGATCGACGGTCCGGGGGACGAGAAGTATCAGGGCTACAAGTTCGTGGCCACGCTGGCGACTCAGGGGTACACGGCGTACTACGGCGTGTCGGGCACGGATTGGAAGGACCCGCCGATCCTCGACAACCCCAGCGAGGTCAAGACGATCGACGGGCGCGAGTACCTGCTGTCCTGGGACGGTGACCGGCTGCGGTTCGCGGGCTGGAAGACCGAGCGCGGCTCCTACTGGGTCGACAACACGCTGCTCAGCGTGCTCACCCCCGGCCAGATGCTCGGCATCGCCGAGTCAACGCGCAACCACACCGGCTAGGCGTCGCCGCCGCCGCAGGCGCCCAGCCGCGACTATTCTCGAAGCTGAGATGAGCGAACAACGATCGATCGGCGTGATCGGAGTGGGCTGGGTGGGCCTGGTGACGGCGGCCTGCTTCGCCGAGCTCGGCCAGCGCGTGATCGCCATGGACATCGACGCGGCCAAGGTCGATGCGCTTGGCCGGGGCGAGGTGCCGATCCACGAGCCGGGCATCGAGGGGCTCCTGGAGCGAAACCGGGAGCGCCTTCGGTTCACCACCGAGATGGCGGAGGTCCTGGAGGACGCGCGGCTTCTGTTCTGCTGCGTGGACACGCCCCCGACCTATTCCGGCGACGCCGATCTGTCCCGGGTTCAGGCGGTCCTGTCCCAGCTTCGCGGAGACGGGGATCACGCCTTGGTCATGAAGAGCACGGTGCCGGCCGGCACCGGCAGGGCGATACGCCGCGAAGCTCCGAAGCTGGCCTACGTCTCCTGCCCGGAGTTCCTCAAGGAGGGCTCCGCCGTCGATGACTTCCAGCACCCGGACCGTGTCGTGATCGGAGCCGACGCGGGCGACGAGGAGGCGGCCGACGCCGTCGAGGAGATCTACCGGCCGCTCGGAGGCGAGCTGGTGCGCACCGACGTCGCCTCGGCCGAGATGATCAAGCTGGCGTCGAACGCGTTCCTCGCCACCAAGATCTCGTTCGTCAACGAGATCGCGAACGTCTGCGAGGAGGTCGGCGCCGACGTCAGCGAGGTCGCCCGCGGCATGGGCCTGGACGAGCGAATCGGGCCGAGCTTCCTTCGGGCCGGGATCGGGTACGGGGGCTCATGCTTTCCCAAGGATGTCAGCGCCCTCAAACAGCTCGCCGGCAACACCGGCTACCACTTCCAGCTCCTGAACGCGGTGATCGAGGTCAACGAGCTGCAGAAGCGGCGCGTGATGAAGAAGCTCGAGAAGCACCTGGGGTCGCTGGTCGGCAAGAAGGTCGCGCTCCTCGGGCTGGCGTTCAAGCCGGACACCGACGACATGCGGGAGGCGACCAGCCTGGTGCTTGCCGCTCGGCTGCACGGCGAGGGTGCGACCGTCAGCGGCTACGACCCCGTGGCCGAGCGCCCGGCGCACGAGCTGCTGCCCAGCGTCGAGCTCTGCGACTCCGCGGAGCAGGCGCTCGAGGGCGCCGACGCGGCGATCCTGGTCACCGAGTGGCCCGAGTTCGCCGAGCTTGACTGGGCATCGCTCGCGGGCCGGATGGCCAACCCGCTGCTGATCGACGGGCGAAACTTCCTCGATCCCCAGAAGCTGCGCGCCGCCGGCTTCGCCTACGAGGGGATCGGGCGGCCGAACGGAGGCGGCGGGTCCTCAAGCGACGGCGACGAAGACGCCGGCGGCGCGAGATTGCAGCCCTGATGCAGGCCCTGGTCCTGGTGGGCGGGGAGGGCACCCGGATGCGCCCCCTGACGCTCACCCGTCCGAAGCCGGCCCTGCCGCTGGTCGACCGCCCGTTCATCCGCTACATCGTCGATTGGCTTGCCCGGCACCGGGTCAGCGAGGTGGTGATGGCGTGCGGGTTCGGCGCCGATCCTCTGCGCGAGGTGCTCGGCGACGGCGACGGGCAGGGGCCCCGCATCCGCTACGTCGAGGAGACCGAGCCGCTGGGCACCGCGGGGCCGCTGCGCCTGGCCGCCGACGAGGGGCTGCTCGCGGACCGCTTCCTGGTGCTCAACGGCGATCTGCTGAGCGACCTCGATCTCAGCGCGTTGATTCGCGGGCACGAGGAGCGTGGGGCGGTGGCCACCCTGGCGCTGTCCCCGGTCGAGGATCCACGCGCTTACGGTCTGGTTCGCCGCGCGGGAGGGCCGACGGCCCCCGGCGCCAACCCCGCAAGCGACGGGGGCGAGGTGCTCGAGTTCCTCGAGAAGCCGGACCCCGGCCAGATCGACACGGACGAGGTCAGCGCCGGCGCCTACGTGCTGGAGCGCAGCCTGGTCGAGTCGATTCCGCCGGGCAGGATGGTCTCGATCGAGCACGAGGTCTTCCCGCGCCTGGTGGGCCAGGGGTTGTACGGTCACAGGCTGGAGGGCTACTGGATGGACATCGGCACCCCGGAGCGCTACCTGCAGGCAAGCTGGGACATCCTCGAGGGCCGCGTGCGGACCGCCGCCGGCACGCGGCTCGACGGCGCCGGGCTGCTGGTCGAGGACGGAGCGCAGGTCGATCCCGCCGCCAGCGTCAACCCGCCGGCGCTGCTGGAGACCGAGGTCGCGGTGGGGCCGGCGCGGCGGTGGGGGCCCGCGCCGTGATCGGCCACCACTCCAAGATCGGCGAGCAAGCGACCGTGTCCAGCTCGGTGGTGCTGAGCGACTGCAGGATCGGACCGCGAGCGAGCGTGCACGAGGCGATCCTGGCGCCGGGCGTCGAGGTCGGCGAGGGGGCGCGGATCGAGGCCGGCGCCGTGGTCGGCGAGGGGGCGCGGATCGAGGCCGGGGTCGCGATCGGCGACGGGTGCGCGCCTGGCCCCGGGCGAGGTCGCTTCGTGAGCGACGCACTGGCCGAGGTTCGGGCGGCGGATCGCTCCAACCAGCTCGACGACGTTCTCGCGCTTCCCGGAGCAGCTCTCGGACGCGCTGTGGCGGGTCGAGTCGGCGAAGCTCGAGCCGTTCGACGCGGTCGGAGGCCTGGTGGTCTGCGGCATGGGCGGGTCGGCGATCGGCGGCGACCTGGCCGCAGTCGCGTTCGGAAGTCGCCTCAGCCGGCCACTCGACACCGTGCGCAGCTACGAGCTGCCCTCCAGCATGCTTCCCGACCGCGCCGTGCTCTGCTCGAGCTACTCCGGGGACACCGAGGAGACGATCGCCTGCTACGAGGCCGCCGAGGCGCTCGGCGCTCGGCGGATCGTCGCCACCAACGGTGGGGAGCTGGCCGCCGCGGCCCGGCGCGACGGCGTTCCCGGTGATCGGGCTCCCGGCGGGCCTCCAGCCTCGCGCTGCAGTCGGCTACCTGTTCACCGTTGCCGCCGAGGTCGCTGCGCTGGTCGGAGCGGCACCCGGCGATCCGGACCGAGATCGACAGCTCGGCAGCCCACCTGCGGGAGGCCAGCGACGCGCTCGGGCGAGCTCGCCGCCGAGCTGGCCGAGCGGCTCGAGGGGTCGATTCCCGTCATCTATGGCGCGGACCTGACGGTCCCGGTCGCGGTCCGCTGGAAGACTCAGGTCAACGAGAACGCCAAGCTGCCCGCGTTCGCGGCCGAGCTGCCCGAGGCCGATCACAACGAGATCGCCGGCTGGGAGGGCGCGGGCGAGGCGGGGCGCCTCAGCGCCGTCTTCCTGGAGGACCGGGATCAGCACCCCCGCGTCAGGCAGCGCTTCGAGCTGACCGCGAAGCTGGTCGAGGGCGACGCCGCGGCCGTCGCCCGCGTGGAGACCGAGGGCGAGAGCCGCACCGAGCGCCTGCTGTGGGCGGTGATGCTCGGCGACCTGCTGTCCCTCCACCTCGCCGCTCGCCGGGGAGTCGATCCCTCGCCGGTCGAGGTGATCGAGCGCCTCAAGGACGAGCTCGGTCGCCCGGAGTAGCCCGCGGCTGGCGGTCAGCAAGCGACTCATGGACGGCACGCCGGCGCTCCAGACGCATGAGCTGACCAAGGTCTACGGGGAGGGGGAGACCGCTGTCCACGCCCTCGACGGCGTCAGCCTCGAGATCGAGCGCGGCGAGATGGCCGCGATCATGGGCCCCTCCGGATCGGGGAAGAGCACCCTCCTGCACCTGCTGGGCGCGCTCGACACCCCGAGCTCGGGCGAGATCCTGCTGGCCGGCCAGCGCTACGACGGGCTCGGGCGACGGCGAGCTGACCCGGCTGCGCCGGGAGAAGATCGGCTTCGTCTTCCAGTTCTTCAACCTGCTGCCCTCGCTGACCGCCGAGGAGAACGTGCTGCTGCCCGCGCTGATCGCGGGGCGGCGCGACGAGGAGATGCGCCTGCGGGCCAGGGAGCTGCTCGGCCGCGTCGGGCTGGCGGAGCGGGCCGGCCACCTGCCGGCCGAGCTCTCCGGTGGCGAGCAGCAGCGCGTCTCGATCGCGCGGGCGCTGCTCACCGAGCCGGAGATCGTGCTCGCCGACGAGCCCACCGGCAACCTGGACACCCGCTCCAGCGGCGAGGTGCTGCGGCTGTTGCGCGAGCTGAACGAGAGCGAGGGGCAGACGCTGGTCATCGTCAGCCACGACCCGGCCGCCGCGTCGACCGCGGGCCGTGTCGTCTTCCTGCGCGACGGGCGGCTCGCCGGGGAGGTGGAGGGAGGTTCCACGGACCGCGTGGTCACCGCCCTGGCCGAGCTGGACTCCCCAATCCCTTGATGCGTTCCTTCGGCTCGCTCGCGTTTCGGCAGGTGCGCGCGAGGCGACTGCGCTCCCTGCTGACCACCGCCGGAATCGTGCTCGGCGTGGCGATGATCCTCGGCGTCCTGCTGCTCACGGTCGACGATCCACCGCACCTTCAACGACCTCTTCGACTCGGTCTACGGGCGCACCGACCTGGTCGTCTCCGGCGTCGGCGGCGACGCCGTCCGCCACTCCACGCTCGGCGAGGTCAGGCGCACGCCCGGGGTCGAGCAGGCCGAGGGAGTGGTGTTCAGCGTCTTCACCCTCGTCGATCGCTCCGGGGCGGCTTCGACCGACGCCGCCCGGCAGCTGAACGTCGCCGGCGAGAGCACCAGGGCCGCCGAGCTCTCCGACGCGCGCACGGTCGCGGGGCGCAGGCCGCAGCACGGGCTGGAGATCGACCTCCAGCGCAGCTGGGCCGACGCCAACGGGATCGATCTCGGCGACCGCGTGCCGCTGGCGACCCCCGGCGGCGTCAAGCGGCTGCGTGTGGTCGGCCTGTTCCAGTTCTCCAGCGGGCTCGACTTCGGCGGGCAGGGCTTCGCCACGATGCCGCTCGCCCCGGCGCGCCGGGTGATGGACAGGCCGCGCGTCTGGGACGAGGTGGACCTGGTGGTCGCCGGCGGCGAGGAGACGATCGCCCGCGTCCGGGACGACCTGCGTCGCCGCCTGCCGCGTGGAGTCCAGGTCGAGACGCCGGACCAAAAGAGCGCCGACGTGGAGTCGCAGCTCCAGGGCTTCAACGCGATCCTCTACTTCTTCGCCGCGATGGCCCTGTTCGTCGGCGGCTTTCTGATCTTCAACTCCTTCAACATGACGGTCTTCCAGCGGACGCGGGAGATCGGCATGCTGCGCACCCTGGGGGCCGGACGCTGGAGGATCACCGGCTCGGTGCTCCGCGAGGCCGCCCTGCTGGGCGTCCTGGGCGCGGCCATCGGGCTCGGCCTCGGCGTCGTGCTGGCACTCGGGTTGATCGAGCTGATGCGAACGCTCGACTTTCCGGTCGGACGGCTCACCTTCTCGGCCTTCGCGCCGGTCGGCCGCCCTGGCGACCGGGCTGCTGACGGCCGTCCTCGGGGCGCTCTACCCGGCGCGCCGCGCCGGCCGCACGTCGCCGATCAGGGCGGTGCTCGGGACCGAGGGGCTTCGGGCCAGGCTCAGGCCGCGCCGCGCCGTTGCCGGCGCGGTCCTGATCCCGTTCGGGCTCGCGGGCGCCTTCTGGCTCGGCGCCGCCGACGAGACCACGACGATCGTCGCGGCCGCCGGCATGCTGGGCACGCTGGCGATCTTCTTCGGCATCGCGATGCTGGCGCCGTTCGTGATCCGGCCCCTGGTCAGGGCGCTTTCGTGGCCGTTCCGCGTGCTGTTCCCGGTCGAGGGCCGCCTGGCGGCCGACGCGGCGCGCTCCGATCCCGGGCGGACGGCCGCCACGGCGACGGCGTTGATGATCGGCCTCGCCCTGGTCGTCGCCGTGAACAGCCTCGGCTCCAGCTTCCTGCGGTCGATCTCCGACGAGTTCGACCGCAGCTTCGCCCGCGACCTCACCGTTCAGCCGCAGGGGTTCGCGCCCGGGCAGGGGCTGCAGCAGACGATCGCCGAGGGCCTGCGGAACCGCCTCGCCCGCATCCCCGAGGCGAAGGTCGTGGCCCGCGAGCGCTTCCTGTTCACGACCGACCTCCCGGGGTCGCCGAAGAAGAAGGGCTCGGACGGCCTCTTGCTGGGGTTCGCCCCGGCGCAGTACGAGCAGGTGGACCAGACCGACATCGAGGGCGCCCCGCGCGCGCAGGTGTTCGCCCGCATGGAGCGCGGCTGGGTGACGCTCGGCAAGGGATGGGCGGACGAGACCGGGCTCGGGGTGGGCGACGCGATCACGCTTCGAGGGCCGTCGGGAACGCGCCGGACCCGCGTGGCGGGGATCGTGGACACGGTGGTGTTCGGCGGCCAGACGGTGAGCATGTCCCTGCGGCACGCTGCGGAGCGTCTACGGCGTGACCTCGGACTCCGAGCTCGCCCTCAAGGCCACCTCCGCCGCGGCCCGTCCGGCCCTGCGCCGGCGCGTGGAGCGCATCGTCAGGAACGACTATCCGAACCTGGCCGTGCTCTCCAACGACGAGCTCAAGTCGAAGGTCGAGGACCAGGTGAACCAGCAGTTCGGGATCTTCTACGCGATCGTCGGCGTGGCCATCTTCGCCAGCCTGTTCGGGATCGTCAACACGCTGACCATGTCGGTGATCGAGCGCACCCGCGAGATCGGCGTCCTGCGGGCTCTCGGCGCCTCCCGCTGGCAGGTGCGCCGCTCGATCGCCGACGAGAGCCTGGTGATCGGCCTGATCGGGGCCCTGCTCGGGATCGCGGTCGGCACCGGGCTCGGCTACGCGCTGCTCGAGGGGCTCTCCTCGGGAATCCCGGGGGTCGAGTACCGCCCACCCCTCTCGACCATGGTCTACGTCGGCATCGCCGGGATCGTCCTCGGCCTGATCGCCTCGATCCTCCCGGCCCGCCGCGCCGCCCGCCTCGACGTGATCCGGGCGATCAGCTACGAGTAGGCCGTGAACTCGGCTCCGAGCGGGCGCGGCGACCGGCCAGGTCCACGAGCGATTACTCGTCGGGGGCGGCCGGCGCGTGCGCTTGCGCGCGCCGCGGCGCTTCTCTTCGAGCCGGCGCTCCCGGGCGGCCCTTGTCGGCCTCGTGGCCGCCGCTTGCGAGGCACCGCCAGGCCCGCCGCCAGCTTCTCGCGCAGCCGCTCCAGCGCCAGCTCGCGGTTTCGGGCCTGGCTGCGAGCGTCCTGGGCGACCGCGGTGACGCGCTTGCCGTGGCGGGCGGCGAGGCGCTGCTTCTGCTCGTCGGTGAGCGCCGCGGACTCGGCGATCTCGAACACCGCCTCGACCCGCGAGGCGGTCACGTTGGCGTGCTGGCCTCCGGGTCCCGAGGAGCGGCTGGCGCGGATCTCGACCTCGGAGAGGGGGACGGCCACCTCGGCGTTGACGGGCATGGGATCGTCCATGCGCTCACGGTACCCGCCGGTCGCGGGCCCTATCCTTCCCACCTCATCCCGACGGAAAGGACTGCTTTGGCAACCGCCGAGAAGGGCTACGACATCGCGGACATCGCCCTGGCCGAGGACGGGCAGCGCCGGATCGAGTGGGCGGACCGCCAGATGCCGGTGCTGCGGACGATCCGCGAGCGCTTCGCAGACGAGCGGCCGCTGGACGGGGTCACCATGGCCTGTTGCCTGCACGTGACCACCGAGACGGCCAACCTCGCGCGCACGCTGATCGCCGGAGGCGCCGAGGTCGTGCTCTGCGCCTCGAACCCGCTCTCCACCCAGGACGACGTGGCCGCCGCCCTGGTGGATCGCTACGGCGGCCGACGTCTACGCGATCAACGGCGAGGACAACGACACCTACTACCGCCACATCTACGCGGCCGTCGACCGGCATCCGCAGGTGACCATGGACGATGGGGCCGACGTGGTCGGCGTCCTGCACGGCGAGCGCTCCGAGCAGCTCTCCGAGCTCGTCGGCGGGACCGAGGAGACGACCACGGGCGTCATCCGCCTCAAGGCGCTGGAGGCCGAGGGCAAGCTGGGCTATCCGATCATGGCCGTCAACGACGCCAAGACCAAGCACTTCTTCGACAATCGCTACGGCACGGGTCAATCGACCCTGGACGGGGTGATCCGCGCCACCAACGTCCTGATCGCCGGCCTGCGCGTGGTGGTGATCGGGTACGGCTGGTGCGGTCGCGGCGTCGCCATGCGCGCCAAGGGCCACGGCGCGCACGTGATCGTCTGCGAGGTCGATCCGCTGCGGGCGCTCGAGGCGCTGATGGACGGCTTCGAGGTGATGCCCGCCGTCGAGGCGGCGAAGGTCGGCGACGTGTTCATCTCGGTGACCGGCAACCGCGACGCGATCTCCGGCGAGATGTTCGGGGCGATGAAGTCCGGCGCGATCGTGTGCAACTCGGGCCACTTCGACGTCGAGGTCAACAAGGAGGAGCTGGAGGCGCTCACGGTCGAGAGGTTCCAGACGCGCCCCTTCGTCGAGGGCCATCGCACCAAGGACGGGCGGGAGATCTTCCTGCTCGCCGAGGGGCGGCTGGTCAACCTGGCGGCCGCCGAGGGTCACCCGGCCGCGGTCATGGACATGAGCTTCGCCAACCAGGCGCTGGCCTCCGAGCACATGGTCAAGCACCAGGACGAGCTGGAGAAGCGCGTCTACACCGTGCCCGAGGAGATCGACCATGAGATCGCCCGCCTGAAGCTGGCCTCGCGCGGGGTCGAGATCGACCAGCTCAGCGACGCGCAGCGCAAGTACCTCGCCTCCTGGGACCAGGGCACCTAGCAGCGACTTGCCGGCTTGAGCTGATGCGAGCGATGGTGATGGCGGCGGGCCTGGGGACCCGCCTGCGCCCGCTCACCTACGGGATCCCCAAGCCGCTGGTGCCGGTCGCGAACCGCCCGGTGATGGAGCACATCCTGCTGCTCTTGCGCAAGCACGGCTTCGGCCCGGTGATCGCCAACCTGCACTGGTTCCCGGACACGATCCGCGATCGGTTCGGCGACGGCTCGGGGCTGGGAGTCGACCTCACCTACAGCTATGAGGAGGAGCTGCTTGGCACGGCGGGGGGCGTCCGCAACGTCGCCGAGTTCTTCGGCGACGAGCCCTTTCTGGTGATGGCCGCCGACGCGCTCACCGACATCGACCTCGACTGCTCTGCGCAACGCCCACGCAGTCAACGACGGCATCGCGACCCTGGCCGTCAAGCGGGTCTCCGACGTGAGCGAGTTCGGGGTCGTGATCACGGACTCCGCCGGCCGCGTCCAGGGCTTCCAGGAGAAGCCCGATCCGGCCGAGGCGCTCTCCGACCTGGCGAGCTGCATGATCTACGTCCTCGACCGGGAGATCTTCGACTACTTCCCCGTCCAAGCCGGTGGTCGACTTCGCCCGCGAGGTGTTCCCGGCCCTGCTCGAAAACGACGTGCCCGTTCCACGTCCACCGGATCGAGGCCTACTGGAACGACGTGGGCTCGCTGCCGGAGTACCTGCGCGGAAACCTGGACGCCGTCCAGGGCGCGGTGGAGGTCGAGCTGGCCGGCGAGCTGCTGGAGCCCTCGGGCGGGGACGAGGCGGAGGAGCGTGGCGATCCCGGCGTCAGCGGAAGGGTGCTGGCCGCGGACGGCTGCGAGGTCGGCGCCGGGGTGCGCCTGGACGGTCCGCTGGTGATCGGCGCCGGGTGCACGATCGGCGCCGGCGCGCGGGTCAAGGAGTCGGTCGTCCTGCCGGGGGCCGAGGTGCCGCCGGGCGCGCTCGTGGCGAGCGCCATCTACGGCCGCGAGCCCGCAGGACCTAGACCTGGGGGCATGACCGATGAGGCGCCCAAGGTGGAGCTCCTGTGGTGGCAGGGGTGCCCCTCGTGGGAGCAGGCGCTGGCGATCCTGCATGAGGAGATGAGCGCGCTCGGGC
Source organism: uncultured Actinomycetes bacterium (assembly GCA_963824865.1). GTDB lineage: Bacteria > Actinomycetota > Thermoleophilia > Solirubrobacterales > 70-9 > AC-56. Next base: position 300,928 of record CAWGQQ010000009.1, read on the forward strand.
TCGACCCCGCGTCGGTCGAGGTGCGCGAGGTCCGCACCGACGAGGACGCCGGGCGCGAGAGCTTCGTGGGATCGCCGACGATTCGGGTCTCAGGGCGCGACGTGCAGCCGCCCGATGGCGAGCCCGCCGGCCTGACCTGCCGCGTCTACAGGCTTCGCGACGGGCGGATCTCGCCGCTGCCCGATCGCGCGGAGGTGCGCGAGACCCTTGCAAACGCGATGGAAGGAGGTGGTCAGTGATGGCTCAAGCGACCGCGACCAAGGTGGGAGACCGAGCGCCCGCGCTCGAGCTGCCCGACACGGAGGGCGATATCCACACGCTGCCCGCTGCGGGCGAGGCGCCGGCCACGGTGGTCTTCTGGACCTGCAACCACTGCCCGTACGCGCTCGCCTGGCAGGAGCGCCTGGAGCAGGTTGGCGCGTGACTACGGCGCCCGCGGGGTCCGCTTCTTCGCCGTCAACTCCAACGACGCCGAGCGCTATCCCCGTGACTCGCTGGAGGCGATGCGCGAGCGGGTCCGCGAGGAGGACTGGCCGTTCCCGTATCTCCACGACTCAAGCCAGGAGGCGGCGCGTGACTGGGCCGCTCAGGTGACCCCGCACGTCTACGTTCTCGACGGGGACCTGCGGGTGCGCTACGAGGGCGCTCCGGACGCCGACCACATGGATCCCGGCCAGAACGCCGCCTGGCTCCGCGAGGCGCTCGACGACCTGTTGAGCGGCGGCGAGGTGAGCCGCGCCGAGACCGAGCCCGTGGGCTGCTCGATCAAGTGGAAGTGATCCCGGGGCCTCGCCCTGGCCGATGACCGTTCGCCGCCGCCTGGTGCGCGTACCGGCCTCCTCCGCGAACCTCGGGCCGGGCTACGACGTGCTGGCCGCCGCGCTCTCGCTGCACCTCGAGCTCGAGGTCACGGAGGCCGGGGAGTTCTCGGTGGATCCGGGCGGCCAGCCGGTGCCGGACGACCGCGGCAACCTGTGCGTGCGCGCCTTCGAGGCGCTTCATCCCGCCGATGGCCTGCGGTTCGAGATTCGCAGCGAGATCCCGCTCGCTCGCGGCCTCGGCTCCTCGGCCGCCGCGATCGTCGCCGGCCTGGCGGCGGCCGACCACATGTTCGAGCTGGGGCTCGAGCGCGAGCAGATCTACGCCCGCGCCGTGGAGCTCGAGGGCCATCCCGACAACGTCGGCGCGGCGCTCTACGGGGGCTTCGTGGTCTGCCCGCAGGTCGACGGCGAGCAGCTGCCCGCTCCGGTTCGGCTGGATCCCCCGGAGGGCGTCGAGGGTCTGGTCGTGATCCCGGACGAGGAGGTCCACACCGAGAAGGCGCGCGCCGCCATGCCGGCTGAGGTGGCCGTGGCCGACGCGGTCGCCAACATCGCCGCGGCCTCGCAGCTCGTCCTCGGGATCGAGCGCTCCGACCTGACCCTGATCTCGCGCGGCCTCGCCGACCGCCTCCACCAGCCGAAGCGCGCCTCGATCTACCCACGCTCGATGGAGCTGCTCGCCGAGGCCGGAGACCTGGGGGCGATCGGGGCCACGATCTCGGGCGCCGGGCCGGCGGTGCTGTTCTGGTGCTTCTGGCAGGACACCGGCAAGGTCACCGCGGCCCTGCGCGAGCGGGTCGGCGGCTGGGCCGAGATCCGGCGCGCCCCCTTCACCCCGCTGGGCGCCGACGTGCCGGAGCTGTAGCTGGGCCGCTGAGTGGGCGGTTCGGTAGCCCCTGGGTCCCAAAACGCCCACTCGTCCCCATTCATGGCTCGGTCGTGAGCCTGAGGGCGACTCTCGTCAGCGTCGTCAGAACCTGCCCTGGCTCGAACTCGACCTGGGCGGTGAGAACCGCAGCACGGTTAGTCCGGCTGCCACATGCGCCTGGTCGCGCCGCCGGTCCGCGCTCTGCTGCTGCGGCGTGCGGTGATAGCGGAGGCCGTCGGTCTCGACCACCAGCCCGAGGTCGGGCCAGTGGAAGTCGACCCGATACCGTTCACCCGCTGCTGCGTGAGCGGTGGCGGCAGGCCGGCTTGCCGCACGAGCGGGAGGAACATCTGCTCGAGTCGAGAGTCCGTCACCTGGAACGTCCGACGATCCAGCAGGTCACGGAGTACCGCCGCGCCGGGGCCAGTGCGCGCGTTCACCGCCCTTCGCAGTTCCTCGGGATCGGCAAGGTCGAGCTTGTCGGCGGCATTGATCGCTGCCTCCAGCTCAGCGGGCCCCAGCCGTACAGCGAGGTCGATCAAGGTCTGAATCGGGGTGGTCACAGGGATTCCGTCGTGGGTCGTGATGTCATCCTTCCCGAGCCGCGCCCGTCGGTGAGCAACGAGTCCTGCGCGGCGGCACCGCCGGTCCGGAGGCACGGAGATCTCGACCACGGAGCTGTTGGGAGCGCCGATCTCCCACAGCTCGGCCGCGCTTGGTGGCTCAGGGCCGCACCGGGCCGCCGGCCAGGACCGCGCTCATCAAGACGCCTCGCCGGGTGAGCCGCGGCCGCCCGACGGCATACACGGCCCGCCAGGGGGTGGGATGAAGACGGCCCCGGGCGACCGGTGAGTGATCGCCTGGGGATGGAGGCCGAGCTCGAGAAGCTGCCGACGCGCGACGACCCCGTGCTGCCGTGCCGCCAGCGTCCACGCCCGAGCAGCGGACGAGTGGGCGTTTTGGGAGTCCATGGACTACCTAAGCGTCCAGTCGGCCGGGATTCGCCCCGCTGACGACGTCAGAGCGCTACTCGAGCAGCCCGACCTGGCGCAGGATCGAGACCGAGTCCGAGTAGACGTCCTTGCGCTTCACCAGCCCGTCCTCGAACGGGATCACGTCGAGGCCGTCCCAGCTGACCGTCTTGCCGGACGGCTCGGCGACCAGGTCGCCGCGGCGCATCTGGTTGGCGTGGGTGGCGGTCGCGGTCCACTCCTGGACCACCAGCCCGTCGCGCACGTAGAGGCGGCGGGTCGCGAAGGCGATGTCGGGCCAGGTCTCGAAGATCGAGCCGATGTGCTCGCGGACCGCGTCGCCCTCGGCTCGCTCGCCCGCGGTGTGGTTCTCGAACACCATGTCCGGCGCGTGCAGGGCCATGATCGCGTCGAGGTCGTGCGAGTTCCAGGCGTCGTTGTAGCGGGCGATCGTCCCCTCGAGCGCGGCGGATGCGTTGCCCTCGGTCATGGCGCTGGTCGCGGCTTGCGCCGGAACCACCTCGGCGCTCAGCTGGTCGAGCCGCTCGAGCATGTCCTGCTTTCCCAGGCGGCGCAGGATCTCGCCGGCGAGCGACAGGTAGTCGGCTCCCTTCTCGGGGCGGTAGTCGAGGATCGGGATCGCGCGCTCGGCCGACTCGGCATAGACGATCGACTGACGGATCACGGTCCGAAAGAGCTTGTCGCCGAACCGCTCGCGGAGCGCCTCCTGCGTCTGGCGCGCGTGGCGGGTGCGCATGTTGGCGATGTTGAGGCAGACGCCCAAGCAGCTCCAGCTCCGGGTTCAGGGAGTCGCGCGCCAGGTCGAGGACCTGCACCGCCTGCTCCATCCCCTGGAGCGAGAAGTACTGAGCCTCGGTGGAGAGGATCGCGTGGGTGCAGGCGACCAGCGCGTTCACGGTCATCAGGCCGAGGGTGGGCGGGCAGTCGATCAGGATCAGGTCCTTTTGGCGCCGAAGGTCCCGCAGGGCGTTGCGAAGCGTCACCTCGCGCCCGATCTTGCCCGCCAGCCCCAGCTCGGCCTCGGCCAGCCGGAGGTTCGCCGGCACCACCCGGCCGTGCACGGCGTCGGCGGCTCGCGCCTGCCCCTGGAGGACCTCGCCGAGCGTCGGGTGCGAGTTCGGGTCGGCGTCGAAGTAGTCGGACAGGTTGCCCTGAGGGTCGGCGTCGACCGCCAGCACGTCCATCCCGAGGCGCTCGAAGACGTCCGCCAGCGAGCGGACCATGGTCGTCTTTCCGGTGCCCCCCTTCTGGGACAGGACGGCGATCGCTTCGGACATCGGCCGGACTATATGGCCGTCGCCCAGTGGCCTGAACGTTTCGCGCCCCGGCCGGCTCTATACTGCGCGTCCCTTTGTCCCCGTCGCGCGCCCGCTCGAAGAAGGCGCGGAACCCGGGAGGTCCGAGTGCTCAGCTCTTCCAGTAGTCAAATGCCGCTGGCCGATGAGCAGGGACGTTTCTCGCCCGAGAGGGCGTACAGGCCGCGCGTTTCGCCGCCCAGCGTCGAGGACCGTGACGCCTGCGCGATCTACGCCTCGGTGCGCAAGGACGCGACGCCGAGCCGCGCCCCGGTGGAGCTGGCGCTCGCCAACCTCCAGAAGATGCTCCATCGCGCCGGGAACGTCGACGGCGAGGGGGACGGCTGCGGCATCCTGGTCGACATCCCCCGCAGGATCTGGGCCGAGGAGGTTCGGACCGGGGGCCACAACCCGGCGCTGACGCTGGACCCTGCGTTCGCGGTCGCCCACGTCTTCATCGAGCGCGCCGCCGACGTCGAGCGGGCTCGTCACGATGCCCGCGAGATCCTCGGCCGCGGCGGCTTCCGCATCCTCGCCGAGCGCCTCGGCGTGGTCGACCCCCAGGCTCTCGGGGCCACCGCCCGCGAGGAGGAGCCCCACTTCTGGCAGGTCGCCGGGCTTTTGCCTGACGCGAAGCGGCGCGAGCGGCTCACCTTCGACCTGATGAGCGCGCTCGAAGCCGAGCTGGGGCTTCACCTGGCGTCGTTCTCGGCCACGACCTGCGTCTACAAGGTGATGGGGACGCCGAGGGTGCTCGGCGACTACTACCCGGACCTCCGCGACGAGCGGTTCGAGACGATCGGCTGCTTCGGCCACAACCGCTACTCGACCAATACCTGGCCGTCGTTCAAGCGCGTGCAGCCGTTCACGATCCTGGGCCACAACGGCGAGATCAACACGATCGAGCAACTCCGCCAGGAGGCGAGCATGCTCGGCGTCTCGATCCAGCCCGGCTGCTCGGACTCGCAGGACCTGAACCGCGTCGTCGACCACCTGATCCGGGTCGAGCGCCTTTCGCTCGCCGAGGCGATGGAGATGATCGTGCCCCCGATCGTCGACGAGATCCGTTCGCTGCCGGCCGAGCTCCAACCCTTCTACATGTACCTCCGCCAGACGATGGGCCCGTTCTCCCAGGGCCCCGTGGCGCTGATCGCCCGCCACGGCGACGAGTGCGTGTTCTCGGCCGACGCGCTCGGCCTGCGCCCGCTGTGGAAGCTCGAGACCCCCGACGACTTCATCTTCAGCTCCGAGCCCGGGAGTGGTGGGCTGCGACCAGATGGTCTCCGAGCCCAAGCCCCTCGCGCCCGGGGAGAAGTTCATGGTCACGATCGACCGCGAGAGGCGCTCCTCGCGGCTGTTCGAGCACTGGGAGATGCAGCGCGAGGTCGCCAAGCGGTGGCTCGAGCGTACGGGCGCCTCCGAGACCGCGCCGTACGATCGCGCGCTGGTGACCGGCGGCCCTCTGGAGGGGGCCGAGATCCCCGGCTACACCTCGGCCGGGCCCTCGGAGCCGGTCAAGGTCTCCGAGGGAGTGCTCGCCGGCTTCGGCTGGCAGCGCGACGACGTCAAGCTCTGTCAGCAGATGGCCTCCAACGGGGCCGAGCCGATCGGCTCGCTGGGCTACGACGGGCCGCTGGCCGCGCTTTCGCCGGAGCGCCAGAACCTTGCCGACTACTTCAAGGAGACCGTCGCCGTGGTCACCAACCCGGCGATCGACCGCGAGCGCGAGATCGAGCACTTCTCGACCCGGGCGGTGTTCGGGCGCCGGCCGTCGATCCACGCCCCGGCCACCGACACCCGGACGATCGAGACCTCCTTCGCCGTGATCCTCGGCGGCCACCACGACCTGGCGCCCCTGTCGGACTCCACCTACCGCAAGATCGCCCGCGAGCACAAGACCTACCTGCTCGAGGACCTGTGGGAGGAGTTCCGTGACCGCGCCGCGGCGATCGACATCGCGCTGCTCGAGTCGGAGACGACCCATGGCGCGATCGAGCGCATCAAGCAGGAGGCCGTCCAACTCGTTCGCCAGGGCGCCGATCTCCTCGTGCTCACCGACCGCACCGTGTACGACGGCGTCCGCCGCTATCTCGACCCCCACCTGGCGACCTCTGCGGTCGACCAGGCCCTGAAGCAGCTCAAGGTCGGCGAGACAGGCGAGGAGAACCTCAGGCGCCGCTGCTCGATCGTGCTGCGCTCGGCGGCGATCCGCAACGTCCACGACGTCGTCATGGCGCTGGGGCTGGGCGCCGACGGCGTCTGCCCGTACGTGATGGTCGAGGTGATCTGCGTCGAGGACTACGACGCCGACGTCTCCAACCTCTGCGCGGCGCTGCGCAAGGGGATCGAGAAGGTGATCTCGACGATCGGCATTCACGAGCTGCGCGGGTACGCGCGCCAGTTCTCCTCGATCGGCGTGAAGCCGGAGCTGGCCGAGATCCTCCAGTGCGAGACCTTTTGCGCCTCGAAGGGCGCCGGGGTGGGGTTCTCCGATCTCGACGCCGACACCGACGCGCGCTTCCAGATCCTCGGCGGCGAGGAGGAGGCGAAGCCGGCGAAGACGTTCCGCTTCTATCCGAAGGTCTACAAGGCGGCGGTCGCGGCCTCCAACGGCACCGCCTCCTACGAGGACTACTCCGAGAAGGTCCGCGAGCTGGAGGGCCAGAGCCCGATCTCGATGCGCCACATCGTCAAGCTCCGGTCCGATCGCCCCGCGGTCGCACCGGAAGCCGTGGATGCTTCGATCGGCCACCACGACTACCCGATCGTGATCTCCTCGATGAGCTTCGGCTCCCAGTCGGAGCCCGCCTTCCGGGCCTACGCCGAGGCCGCCAAGGCGATCAACATCCTCTGCATCAACGGGGAGGGCGGCGAGATCCAGGACATGTACGGCAAGTACCGCAAGTGGCGTGGCCAGCAGGTCGCGTCGGGCCGCTTCGGGGTCTCGGCCGAGATGCTGAACTCGTCCTACGTCGCCGAGATCAAGATCGGCCAGGGGGCGAAGCCCGGCGAGGGCGGCCACCTTCCCGGCCGCAAGGTCTCCGAGAAGGTCGCCGAAGCGCGCAACGCCTCGCCCGGCACGGACCTGATCTCGCCCTCGAACAACCACGACCTCTACTCGATCGAGGATCTCGCCGAGCTGATCGACGAGCTGAAGACCGTGAACCCGGACCTGAGGGTGTCGGTGAAGGTCCCGGTGGTCCCGAACATCGGCACGATCGGGCTGGGGATCGCCAAGGCGGGGGCGGACATCATCACCCTCTCCGGCTTCGAGGGCGGCACCGGCGCGGCGCGGCAGCACGCCCTGCGGCACGTCGGCCTGCCGTCGGACATCGGCACCCGCGCCGTCCACCGCGCCCTGATGGAGGCCGGGATCCGGAACCGGGTGGAGATCTGGGCCGACGGCGGCTACCGCCACGCCCACGACATCGTGAAGCTGCACTGCATGGGGGCCAACAGGGTCGCCTTCGGCACCCTTGCGATGGTCTCGCTTGGCTGCACCATCTGCCGGGGCTGCCAGCTCGACACCTGCCACGTCGGCATCGCCACCCAGATCGAGACCATCGAACAGGCTCAGGAGCACGGCCTGAAGAAGTTCACGCCCCAGCGCGTCGACTCGGCGGCCGAGAACTGCGCCCGCTTCTTTGCCTCGATGGGCGAGGAGGTGAAGCGGGTGGTCGCCGGGCTCGGCTACGAGCGGGCTCAGGACCTGGTGGGTCGCTACGACCTGCTCGAGCAGGCCGGCTACGCGGACCGCCTAGACCTGGCCGAGCTGATCACGCCGCTGGAGGAGTTCCTCGACCTGGAGCCGCTCGACCTGCCGGTGGCCGCCGAGGAGCTGGTCGAGGCGCGCGCCGAGGCCGGCCTGGTGCGGGCGCGGCCGATCCGCATGGAGCCCAAGCAGGCCTCCGCGGAGCTCGCGGGGCTCGCCGGCAGGGTGTTCTCCGGCGAGCCGATCCGCCAGCAGTTCCCGCGCCCGACCGACGCCCACGACCGCGTGCTCGGCACCGAGCTCGCCGGGGAGATCTCGCGGGCGAGGATCTACGAGGGCGCCCCGCAAGGAGAGCCGACGGACGTGCTGGCGGAGCTCAGCTTCAACGGCGGCTCGGTCGCCGGCCAGGGCTTCGGCGCGTTCAACGCCTGGGGCCTCGTGGTGCGGGTCGAGGGCGGCGCCCAGGATGGGGTCGGCAAGGCGATGCTGGGCGGCACCGTCTCGATCCTCAAGGGGCGCAACAGCGATGGGCAGAGGGTCAACGGGTCGGTGGGCAAGTCGTTCGCCTATGGCGCCCAGCGCGGCCGCCTTTTCGTGCAGGGGTCGGCCGACTCGCGTTTCTGCATCCGCCTCTCGGGAGCCGACGTGGTGCTGGGGGGCGAGCCGCCCGAGCCGCTGGACGATTCGCGCGGCTGCATCGTCGACCGGGCCAACGCCAAGGGCTTCGCCTTCGAGTACATGACAGCCGGGCGCGCCGTGGTGCTCGGCGACCTCGGGCCCTGGGCGTGCGCGGGGATGACCGGCGGCCGCGTCTACGTGCGGGTCAACCCGGAGTGGAACCTCGACCGCGAGGCGGTCGCTCGCCGGCTGGGCGAGGGGGCCAAGGTGGAGCTGCAGGAGCTCGACGCCGAGGCGATGCTCGACATCGAGGACCTCCTGGGCCACTATGCCGAAGAGCTCGAGGCCACGGGCCAGGACTCCGAGGCCAAGCGCGTGGTTGGGCTGGCGGCCGGCGCCGCCGACAACTTCCTGATGATCGTCCCGCACAAGGTTCAGGCGGACCCGAACATCTCGACGGAATAGGCCGTCGGGACGCGCTTCGTCTTGGCAGCCCCCTCCACGCGCGCCCGCCGGTTCGTGCCCGCGCCGCTGCGATGGCGCTTGGCCAGGCGGCGATCCGGTCTTCCTCAAACCGCTCGCATCTTCGGAATCGGCCTCGGCCGCAGTGGCACCTCCAGTCTCACACGTGCGCTCCAGCTGCTCGGCTATCGAAGCCTCCACTACCCGGACGACGACCAGACGAGGAAGGAGGTGATCGCGTTTCTGGCCAACACGCCCGATCGCCTCCGGCTGTCGGTTCTGGAGCGGCTCGACGCGATCAGTGACACACCCATCTGCGCCACCTTTGAGGCCCTCGACGCCGAGTACCCCGGCAGCAGGTTCATCCTCACCATCCGTGAGAAGCAGGAATGGCTTGAATCGTGGCGCCGCTGCTGGGAGGTCTGGCTGGAGCCGTACCTGCGCAGTCATGCCGGCGATCCGGGGGCCATCTACATGAACGCCATCCACGAAAGGGTTTATGGGCGTGCGACCTTCGATCGTGACCAATTCGCGCGCGCCTACGATCAGTACCACGCGAGGGTTCGCCGCCACTTCGACGATCGCCCCACCGACCTGCTCACCCTCGACATCTGCGCCGGCGAGGGATGGGCGCCGTTGTGCGGCTTTCTCGATTTGCCCGGTCCAAGGGAGCCATTCCCTTGGGAGTTCCGTCTTCGCGAACCCGAAGTCTAGGTCTGGAGGACGTAGAGCCGGTAGCGGCCGATCTCGAGCTCGTCGCCGTCGATCAGCGGTGCCCACTCGACGCGCTCGCCGTTGATGAACAGGCCGTTGAGGCTGCGGTCATCCAGAGCGCGAAGCTCGTCGTCCGGGGTGCGGACGATCAGCGCGTGGCGGCGCGACACCGTGGCGTCGTCGAGCTGGATGTCGGCAGCGCCGCTGCGCCCGATCCGGGTCCAGCCGTCCTGAAGCCCGACGACCGCGGGCTCGTCCCCGTCCTTGAAGGCGACGAACTGCTCGCCAGCCTTGAGATCCGCGCGTACCTCGTCGAGCCAGGCCGGAAGCGTGGGCGCCGCCGAGATCGCGTCCGCGTCGACCGTGGGAGACTCGAACATCGAGGCGCGGCGGAACTCAGACCCGCCACAGGCCGGGCAGGTGGGCAGCTCGTCCGAAGGCTCGAGCGAGAGCGAGTAGCCGCACTCCACGCAAACGAGAGAGCCGACCAGCGCGAGCTCACCGGTCTCGTGGACGTCGGTTCCTTCGTCTACAAGCAAGATCCCCAATACCTCATACCGAATTCCAGTCCCTGAAATTCGTAGTAATGCTGACTGGAGCCATACTAACGGGGCATCCCCGATGCGCGCAAAACAAAATGCCTAAACGTCCGCATTTTGGATGATTGCTGGCAGTTTCAGGCATAGAATCGGCTTCTGAATGGGCCCGATCTCGGTCAAGACGCCGATCGACGCGCCGCGCGAGCGCGTCTATGAGCTCCTCTGCGACCTCGCCACGAGGCCCGCCTTCACCGATCACTTCGTGAGCGAATTCCGGCTCCAGCGGCTCGAGTCCTCCGGGGTCGGCGCCGCGGCCCGCTTCCGGATCGCCGATTCGGGCATGTGGATGGAGACGGTGATCGACGAGGTCTCGCCGCCGCACCGGATTCACGAGCGCGGCTCGGGGGGGCGGTTGGATCGGATCCCGATCACCACGTCCTGGGAGCTGATCCAGCCGGGGCCCGGCGGATGCGAGGTGACGCTTCGCTTCTGGACCGGGCCCACGCATCCGCTGGACCGCGTGCGCGAGAAGCTCGGGGCGGAGCGCCGCTACCGGCGCCGGTGGTCGATCGCGCTCTCGAGGCTGAAGCAGTTGAGCGAGTCGGGCCACCCGCCGGCCCGGGTGGGGGTCGCAGGTGCTGACCGGCTTCCGCGTTTGACCTCGCGCCATCCGACGCGCCGGCCGGCGGGATATAGACTGCCGCCGCGATGCTGCGCGTCGCCGGCCGCCCCACCATGCGTCTGGGTGTCGCTTTGGCGCTCGCCGCCGCGCTGGTCGCCGGGATGCTGCTGTCCGGGTGTGAGACCGACCCCGAGAACGACCTGAGCGCCGAGGAGGGCCAGTCGCTGAAGCTCGGCGAGCTGCTCTACAACGTCCAGATCAGCCGCTTTCTGAACCCAAGCGATCCTGAGGACGAGGCCTACCTGGCCGGGCAGCCGCCGCCGCCGAATGACAAGCTCTACCTCGGGGTCTTCATGCTGATTGAGAACGAGGCCGACACGGCGCAGGATGTTCCGTCGGAGTTCAAGGTGGTGGACACCGAGGGGACGGAGTTCGACCCGGTTCCCAGCACCAGCCTGTTCGCGCTCGAGCTGGGCGGCCAGGTGGCGGCCAACGACCAGCTTCCCGGGCTCGAGTCGACCGCCGCCAACGGCCCCATCCAGGGGGCGATGGTGCTGTTCCTGATCGATGAGGCCGCCACCGAGGACCTGCCCCTGGTCCTCGACATCCCGTCGTCGACGGGCTCGACCGGCGAAGTCGAGCTTGATATCTGACCGCCTTGGGTTAACCGACACCGAGGCCCGTGGCGAGGACCTGGCGAACGATCGGAGCCGCCACGGTACCGCCGTCCCCGCTGGCGTTGACAACCATCGCCGCTGCCGCGAGCTTGGGGTCGTTTGCCGGCGCGAAGGCGGTGAACCAGGCGTCGACCTCCTGCTCGGGCGCCGCGTCGGAGGACGGTTCGTGACCGGGTTCAAGAGCCTTCGGGCCGAGCTCGGCGGTACCGGTCTTGCCGGCCACCTGGACGCCCGGGAGTGCGGCCGCAGTGCCGGTCCCGCTGACCACGACCTGGATCATCAGGTCGCGCAGGGTCGTCGCGACCTGCTCGGAGGTCACCCGCACGGGCTGCGCGGCCGGCCGCAGCGCGCGATCGCTGACGATCCGGGTGGGGCTTCGGGTGCCGCCGTTCGCGATCGTCTGGGCGACCGAGGCCATCTGGAGCGGCGTCGCCAGCACCTGGCCCTGTCCGATCGCGCTGACCCCGAGCTCGAGGTCGCTGGGAATCGTGGCCGGGATCGTGCTCTGGGGCGGGTTCACGGCCCGAATGGCGGCCCCGTGGAAGAGGCTTGGCGGCGAGTTGAAGCCGTAGTGCTCGGCTGCCTCAACCAGGCGCTCCGAGCCGATCTCGGGGCCGAGCGGGACGAAGGCGCTGTTGCACGATTTCGCGAAGGCCTCGACGAAGCTGCCGCCGCACGCCTCGTTGTGGGCGTTGGCCACCTCGCGGCCGCCGACCACGATCGAGGTCTGGACCGGGAACTGGTCCGCGAGCTCGACGGCCCCCGCCTCCAGCGCCGCGGTGGTGGTGATCACCTTGAAGGTCGAGCCCGGCGGCTGGGGGCCGGAGAAGGCGATCCCCGCCAGCGCCAGCACCGCGCCGTCGCGGGCGTCGAGCACGGCGACGCCGCCGTACTGGGTTCCGAGCGCCGTCACTGCGGCCTGCTGAAGCCCGGGGTCGATGGTCGCGTGCACCGGCTTGCCTCCGACGGGCTTGCTGCTGGCCAGCACCGGCCCACCGCTGGCTGGATTGCCGCCGTCGCTGGACACCGCAACCAGCTGACCGCCCGGCCGTCCAGCGAGGCGTCGGTTGAAGGCGAGCTCGAGGCCGCTGGTCCCGGTCGGCGTGCCGGGCGGGAACCCCAGCCGCGAGAGCTCGCGGTCTTGCTGGGCGCTGGGCGAAGAGACCTCGCCGGCGACGCTCTGCGCGGCCACGCCAAGCGGCGAGGAGCGGCTCGTGGCCGGCCCCTCGGCCAGCGGCGTCCCGTCTCGGGCCAGGATCGGGGCCCGCTCGGGTACCTGGGCGCGCCGCACGAGACGCGCTCCAGGATCGAGCCCCGGGAAGACGAGGTTCTCCGACCAGGCGATCCTGTCGCCGGCCAGCGGCAGCAGCAGGCGACCGGAGATCTGCCCGAAGGCGCGGGTCTCGAGGCTGACGGGCACGACCGCCGCCCGCTGGCCCCCGGACTGCGCCTCGGAGGGATCGCCGGTCGTCACCCTGGCCACCGTCGCCGTCTCCTGAGCGGTGCCGTAGTGGTCGGTGAACTCGGCCAGCGAGTAGCGCTTCGCCGCCCGGGGGGAGATTTCCTCGTACATGGCGGCGAACTCCTGACGCTCCCACTCCTGAGCAAAGCGCCGGGCCGCCGACAGCTCGTCGCCACCGCCGCCGCTGACCATGAAGACGAGGAGCACGGTGACCGCCACCAGGGCGATCGGCAAGGCTCTGGTGAGAATTCGGCGGCGCCGTTCCGCCTCGGGGCTGATTGGGCTCAAGCCGATAGAAAGTTACGCACTCAACCGATGGAACCCCGCGGATGAACATCGTCGACGTGATCATCGCGGTCTTCACGCTTGCGCTTGCAGCGATCGGCTACGAGCGCGGGCTGATCGCCAGCGGCCTGCCGCTGGCGGGCTTCGTGGTTGGCGCCGCGATCGGAGGCCGGCTCGGCCCCGCGCTGCTGGCCGGGGGTGGCGAGTCCCCCTATGCCCCGCTGATCACGGTGCTCGCCGGTCTGGTCCTCGGCGCCACGCTGGCGGTGGTGATGGAGGGCTTCGCCGAGGGGCTCAGGATCCAGCTCTCGCGTGGCGCCTGGGCCGCGCTGCTGGACGGCATCGGCGGCGCCGCGCTGCTCGCCGCCCTGGGCTTGCTGCTCGCCTGGGCCTTCGGGGCGGCGGCCCTCAACTCGCCTGGCCCCGGGGAGCGGGACCTGCGCCACGCGCTTCAGAGCTCCCGGATCCTGACCGCGCTGAACAACGTCCTGCCGCCGTCCGGGCCGCTGCTCAACGTGCTCAGACACATCGACCCCACGCCCGCCATCAGCGGGCCCAACGCCAACGTCCGAGCGCCGGAGCCGGCGATCGCCGGCGACCCCGACGTGCAACGGGCTGGCGACAGCGTGGTCAAGATCCTGGGCACCGCCTGCGGGCTCGGCATCGAGGGCTCCGGATGGGTCGCCGGCCCGGGCCTGGTGGTGACCAACGCCCACGTGGTCGCCGGCGAGGACGACACCACGGTGACCCTGAGATCGGGGGAGACGCTCGATGCGTCGGCCGTCCACTACGAGCCGCGAAACGATCTGGCGATCCTTCGCGTCGCGGGCCTGGGAATGCCGGCGCTCCGACTCGCGCCCCGCGTAGTGAAGGGCACTGCTGCCGCGGTGCTCGGCTATCCGGAGAACGGGCCGTTGACGATCTCACCCGCGCGAGTCGGAAGCGCGGGAGAGGTGATCAGCCAGGACTCCTACGGCCGCGGGCCGGTGCCGCGCAGGATGACTCCGTTTCGCGGTCGGGTGTTGAGCGGCAACTCCGGCGGCCCCGCCGTCGACGCCAGCGGCCAGGTCCTGACCACCGTGTTCGCCGCGGAGCAGGGGCAGGGGCGGCCTGGAGGGCTCGGCGTCCCGGACGAGATCGTGCGCCGCGCCCTGGAGGGCCCCCTCCGGCCGACGGACACGGGCCCCTGCTCGGCCTGACGCTGTCGGCCCCGGCTCGACCAACCCCGTCCCGCGAGCCGCCCGCTTCCCAATCAACCCCACTGGGCCGGCTCGTCCCTTCGCTAAGCTCAGCTGAGGGTGGAACCAGCGCTTTCGCCAGCCGAGCGCGCTCCGGCCCGGCCCAGCGGCCGCCCGGCGCGCGTTTGTCCCGAGTTCCATCACGCGGTGGAGCTGGTCGGCAAGCGCTGGGCCGGCGCGATCATCTGGGCGCTCTCTGAGCGTCCCCACTTCTTCGCCGAGCTGTCGCAGGCCGTCCCCGGACTCTCGGACCGGCTGCTGTCACGCCGCCTCCGCGAGCTCGAGGCCGAGGGCGTGGTGAAGCGCTCCGTCCACGCCGGAACACCCCCACGGGTCTCCTACGCGCTGACCAGTAAGGGCAAGGCCCTGCGCCCTGCGATCCGCGAGCTGCGCGCCTGGGCGCAGCGGTGGAACGGCGACTAGCTTCTCTCTCCCCTTTCGCCGGGGGTGGACGGGTTTCTGCCGGTATGCGGCAGGAAACCGCCACGATGACGGCGAGGTCCATTCAGCAGGCGTCGCGATTTCGATGGCTCAGGCCGCTCTTGCCTGCTCTACCCAGCCCAGCCGGTACGGGTTTCACCACTCCCGCGGATTCCCGGCCGGGATCTGGTCGCGGACCAGGACGCCCTCCACGACCTCGACCGGATGCGGGTCGGTCGTCTGCTGGAACACCTCGAGCTGGCCTGGGCCCAGCGACTCGAACGCCGCCTCCACCGCGCGGACGTAGGGGGCCAGGATGATCGCGCCCGGTGGCGGCGTCCTGGCGTAGTTGGCGGGCTTGGCGGTGAAGGTGATCACGCGGTCGAAGGCCGGCGGCTCCCCGGTCGCGATCTCGGCGGTGACCTCGACTCGGTCGTAGCGGATCTCGCGCGCGGCCAGGCGATCGAGCTCGTCCTCTGTGATCTCGATCAGGGCCCCGTTGGGGCCCGGCCCGGCCCGCCGCTCGATGTTGAGGCCGAGGCAGTAGGGCGGAGTGGTGCCGTCGGCGCGGGCGAAGGTCTTCTCCGAGCGGAGGTTGTCGCGCGCCTGCGACCAGCTTCTTCGCCAGCCGGCCAGGCGCGCCGGGCCGGAGCTCTGCACCGGCCTCCCCAGGGTTCGCTCGGCGCTCGCCAGGCTGGCGAGCGATCCATAGGCGAACACGGCGAGGCGACGGCTCATGACACAGACACGGATGAGGCGGCCCATTGCGGTCGCCAGGCGGGCTTGGAGCACAGCCGCGCCGCCGCCGGGCAGCCGTAGCACAGCGCGGGGTGCGGGTTGTCGGTGCGCTCGAAGTCGCCGGCGCGGATCCCCGCGACCAGGTGCTGGAGGCGCTCGCGCGCCGCGGCGACCCGGGCCTCGTCGTAGATCTCGACCGAGGTCCGCTCGGGGGCCTCGAGGAAGCAATACGCGGCGCGAACGATCGTCGCTGCCCCGTTTTGGCGGGCGCCGTGGATGGCGAGCGCGTAGAGGTCGCGCTGGGTCTCGTAGCGCTCCGCGAGCTCGGCCGGGTCGGCGCCGCGCAGGGCGTCGGTCTTGTAGTCGACGACCAGCGGGCCCTCAGGGCGCTCCGCGAGCAGGTCGATCTTTCCGCGTACAACGGCGCCTTCCAGCCCGAGCACGAACGGGACCTCGGGCCGGATGCGCGCGCCGCCCGCCTCCAGCTCGGCGCGAAGCTCGGAGGAGAGCCAGCCCTCGATCAACGCCTCGACGCGCTCGCGGGCCTCGCCGTCCGCGCCCAGCCCCTCGCGCGCCAGGATCGTCTCCAGCTCCGTGCCGTCGGGCGGCGCCCAATAGCGTCGCGCGCTCGCCTCCAGGGCGGCGTGGACCGCGTTGCCGATCGCCAGCGAGCGCTCGCGCGGTCCCGCCGCCGGAGCCGGCAGCTCGTCGGCCTGTGGGCGCTCGCCGTCGTCATGGCCTTCAACCGGCCCCTCGCGGACCATGGGCGCCGCGAGCCCGATCACCCGCTCGACGTAGAAGCGGTAGTGGCAGCCGGAATAGGTGGCGAGGGCCGAGTAGGAAAGGTGGCCCGCCGCGGCCGCGGCGGGCTCGAGCCCTTCGAGCAGGTGTGCCTGGGCGTGATCGGGCACGCCGTCGGCGGTCGATTCGGCCCAGGGGATCCGGCGGCGAAGCTCGACCGCCCGCTCCGCGTTGGGCGCCTGGATCCGCACCGCAAGCCGCGGCGCTGGGCCGGGGGAGAGGCCGCCGCCGATCGCCACCGCCCGCTCGAGCTCCACCGGTCCCTCGCCGCCGGCCCAGCCCCGCGTGCGAAGCGCCGGGAGCAGCAGCTTCAGCGCCGAGTGCGCCGGCCTCGGCTCCTCGGGGGCTTCCAGGTCGGACGAGCGGAAGATGCCGCTCAGGATCAGCCGGTCCTCGGCTCGCGAGACCGCAACGTAGACGAGCCGGCAGGCCTCCTCGATCTCTGCTCGGCGCTCGTCCTCGCAGAGCTCGACCAGCTCCCAAAGGCGGATGGAGGAAGCGGCCGCGATCGGCAGCCGCATCCCGAACCGGGCGTGCGCCGCATCCTCGCCACGGGAAGCGCCCGTTGGGTCGTCGTCCGTGCCCTCGATCCGGCCGATGGCCACGTCGCCGTCGCGGCTTCCCATTCCCAGCCCGCGCCCGAGGTCCGCCACCGCGACCACCGGGAACTGGAGCCCCTTGGCGGCGTGCACCGTCATCACCCGGACCCCGTCGTGTCCCTCCACCTGGACGGCGGCCATGCCCTCGCGCTCGTCGCGCAGGGTGCGCTCCTCGGCGAACTCCAGGAAGCCGCGCAGGTTGCGGCCCTCGTGCTCCTCGTACTCGGCCGCCAGGCGCATCAGCTTTCGCAGGTTCGCCATCCGCCGGCGCCCCCCGGGCCGCGCCAGCAGGGCGAGGTCGTAGTCGAAGGCGGAGATGGTCCGGTCGATCAGCGAGTCGAGCGGCAGCAGGGGCGCCTCGTTTCGGAGGCGGGCCACGATCTCCGTGAACCGGCCGAGGCGCTCGGCGTCGTCGGCGGGGAATGCCGCTGGCCAATCGCCCGCTTCGACGGTCGGCCAGACATGCAGCGGACGCCCCTCGGGGGAGCTGGCGGCCTGGCGCAGCAGCCACAGCGCGTCTGGGCTCGCGCCGCAGGCCGGGGAGGCGAGCGCCCCGAACAGCAGCTCGTCGTCCAGCGGGTTCGCGAGCACGCCGAGCAGCCGCAGCGCATCCTCGACCTGCTGCTGCGACCAGTAGCCGCGCCCGCCGACGACGTAGGGAGCCAGGCCGGCTCGGTCGAGCGCCTCCTCGTAGGCGTCGACGTGGGTGAAGGCGCGCAGGAGGACAACCATGTCGCCGCGGGGCACACCGGCGTCGGCCAGCTCGCGCAGGCGATGGGCCAGAAAGCGCGCCTCGGCGACACATGCCGGGCTGGCCTCCGACGGGGGCGGCTCGAGCTCGACTCCCTCGGCCCTCCAGCCGGCCGGCTGGCCGGCCCGCTCCTCCGAGGCGTCGGTGAGCAGCAGCTCGGTCACCGGTCCAGCGCCCGGCGGTTCCGCCAGCTCCTCGTCTGCCTCCCGGCCGGCCTCGAGTGGAGTGAAGTCGCGGAGCAGCGCCGCGCCGGCCAAGTTGACGGCCGCGAGCACCTCCGGGCGGGAGCGGAAGTTCCCCCGCAGCGGCCGTTCCTCGGTGTGCCGATCCTCCCTGGCCTGGCGCCGGCGCCCGCGGAACACCTCCAGATCGGCGTGACGGAACCGGTAGATGGACTGGAACTCGTCGCCTACCACGAACAGCCGTGCTTGGGGCCCCCGCAGGGCGTCGATCAGCGCCAGCTGGACGCCGTTCGTGTCCTGGAACTCGTCCACCATCAGGTGCTCGAAGCGCTCCCGCCAGGCCGTTCGCACGGCCCCGGGGGATTGCAGCAGGGCGAGCGCACGCAGCTCGAGGTCCTCGAAGTCGGCCCCGGAGCGCTCCGCCTTGAGCCGCTCGTAGTGGCGGTGATAGGAGTCGAGTAGGGAGCCCAACGTGGCCAAGCCGCCGGCGGCCAGGGCGGCCTCCACCGGGCTCAGCGTCGTCGTTTCGCCCTTCGCCTTCACGGACCGGACCGGGGGTCCCGGGTCCGGGAGGCGGGGCGGGTCGACCCCCTGGCTGCGCAGCCGCTCGTGCGCTGCCCGCACGGCTTCTCGCAGCCGCATCGGGTTGAAGCCCGCCGCGAAGCGAGCGGCGGCCTCGTCGCCGGCCTCGACGACGTCGTCCAGCGCCGCGGCGAACGCCTCCTCGCCCAGCCTCGCGGCCTCGAACTCGTCGAGGACGCGGAAGCGCGGGTCCATGCGAGCCGCCACCGGATGCATGGCCAGCAGGCGGCGGCAGAACCCGTGAATGGTGGTGATCCACGCCCGCTCGCCCTCGCGTGCGGCGCGAGCGATTTCGCTTGCGCGCTGGGGCTCGCCGGCCTCAGAGGCGGCGCGCGAGGAGGCGATCAGCTGGCGCCGGATGCGCTCCCGAAGCTCGCCCGCCGCTCGCTCGGTGAACGTGAAGGCGAGGATCGCATCGGGACCGATGCCGTCCCCGGTCACGGCCTCGCAGTAGCGCTCGACCAGGACGCCGGTCTTGCCGGTGCCCGCCCCCGCCTCCGTAAAGACATCGCTGGAGCGCGCCTCGATGGCTGCCCGCTGCTCGGCGGTGGGCTCAGGCGGCGGGGCGACCTTCGGGCCGTGGGAGGTGGCGCTCATCCCTCCCCGTTTCCGCCCGCGTCGCCGTTGCCCGCTGCCTCCTCGGCGCCGATCGAGCGCTCGAGCCGGCAGATTGGCTGGTAACGGCACCATTTGGGGCAGCTTCCCCCGTTCGGGTCACGACCGATCTCGCCCGCTCGCATCGCCGCGACCTTCTCCCTGGCCCGCGAGACCCCGGCGTCGAGCGTCTGCCGGACGTCCTCGTGCTCCAGGCGGTCGGTTCTGGCGAGGTCGAGGACCTCGGTGGCCTCGATTCCGGTGGCCACGAAGCCGCGCGGACGCGGATCGTCCCGGGCGCCCAGCGGGTGGTAGAGGCCGCCGACCGGCTCGACTCCCCAGAGGTCGCGAAGGGCGCGGGCGTACAGCTGGAGCTGAAGCTTCCCGTCTTCGGCGAGCTTCGCCGCCGCCCATGCCCTGGAGCCGGTCTTGTAGTCGTAGACGACGCCGAAGCGGCCATCCGGGGTGACATCCACCCGGTCGATCTGTCCGTGGATCCGAACGTCACCGAGGTCGAGCGGCGGCTTCAGGTCCTCAGCGCCCTCGCCGAAGGAAGCCTCGAGCAGCGCCGGCCGCAGCTCGGTCTCGCCCTCCGCCTCGCGGTCCAGAAGGCGCTCGATCTGCGCCCGCATACGGGCGATCAGGATCCTGGTCTGTGGCAGGCCGGGCGTCAGTCCCTGCCCTTCGGCCTCCTCCGCCAGCAGCGCCTCCGCGCACTGGCGCCACCGAGCGAGGTCCCCGGGGCGGGGGATGCCGCTCTCGCTGGGCGGCTCCGAGTAGAGGCGCTCGAGCACGGCGTGGACGATCGAGCCGGCGGTCAGGTGGTCGGGCTGGGGCTCGAGCCGCTGCGGCTTGAGCTCGTGGTCGACGAACCACCGGTAGGGGCACTCGATCCACTTCTCGATCGTCCCCGACCCCACCGGATCGCGCCGCCCCAGCGCCGCGAGTATCCCGGGGTCGGCGAGCGGGCCGGGGAGGTCCTCGCCCAACCGCGTCCCGCGAGCGGCCACAGCACGCTGAAGCTCGCGGGCGCCTGGCGCCTCCGAGGGCTCGAAGACGACGCGGTCGAGGCCTCTGATTCGCTTCAGCGCCTCCTCGGCTTCGCTGGGCCCGGGTGCGAGCAGGTCGAGGACCTCGTCGACGAACGGCGACCTGGTGGCGGGGCGGCCCTCCTCGTCGGAGCTCCGCCAGCAAAGCCACAGGCGTTCGGTCGGGCGGCAGGCGCAGGCGTGGAACAGGTAGCGCTCCTCGATCGCCTCGTCCTGGCGCCCGAGTGCCGCGATGCCGAGACGCCGCCGCCGCTCGTCCCCGAGCAGCGGATCGCCGGCGTCGCCGCCGGGGAACTCCCCATCTTGGAGGGAGGCGACGAACAGGTGCTGGGCTCGGGCCCCCCGCGCTCGGTAAGGGCTCAGCACGCGAACTTTTCCCTCGGTTGGCCCGCGCCACAATGGAACGCGAACCTCCTCGAGCAGCTCCAGTGCCTCGGCCGGCGAAGGGGCCGCGCAGCCGCGCATGCCCTCCAGCTCGGCGAGGTCGCTGAGCGTTCCGGCAGCAGCCGCTGCGGCGCGCAGCTCGAGCGGCGCGAAGGGAACCGCGCCGGTGCCTGCGCCCTGCTCCAAACGGCCGTCAACGGGCTCGCGGCCCGCGTGTGCCTCCTCGGCGAGGTCCTGCGCCGCCGCCGCCAGGGCGCGCAGCCACTCGCCGCCGGGGCGGGCCTCGCGAAGCGCGGCGAGCATCCAAGGGGGCGCCTTCCAGCCGGCGATCAGCTCGTCGGCGCTCCGCGCCTCGCCGCGGAGCAGGCTGCGCTCGGCCCAGTCGCCGATCGCCTGGGGCTCGCCGGGGCGCGCGCGCATGAAGGCCAGCAGCTCCTCGCCGCTTCCCTCGGGCAGGCTGGCGCGCGCCAGCGCGGCGAGGCCGCGGCCGGCGGCGGTTCGAGCGAGGGGCACCGACGCCTCGACCGCTACCGGGATCCCGAATCCTTCGAACACACGCGCATACAGGGGCCCGCGGGCCTCGGGATGCCGCAGGACCACCGCGATGCCGTCCGCCGGGACCCCGGCGGCGAGCAGCCGGGCGACCTCGCCACCAACCGCCTCGGCCTCGCCCCGCTCGCCGCCGCATTCGAGCATCGCGATCCCATCGTCGGGCTCCACGCGGGCGGCGCCGGCCTCGAACAGGTGCCGGTCGAGGTGGCGCAGGGTGGCGCTCTCCGTGTAGGCGTGGTCGAAGTCGAGCTTGCGCTCCTCCACGCCGCCGAGCTCGTCGCGGAGCCGGGCCAGCAGCGCGGCCCGCGGCGCCAGCGCCTCGCGGTCCTCGTAGTTGACTGCGACCGTGAGGGGGCAGGCGCCCGCCAGCGCGGCCACCAGCTCGAGCTGCTCCTCGGTCAGGTCGTCGAACCCGTACAGCAGCACTGGGCGGGAGCCCCAGGCCTCGGGTCGCTCGCGCAGGCTGATCGCGACCTTGCGAAGGGACGAATGGGGATCGTCGCGGCCCGCCGCGTCGCGTCTTCGCACATAGGCGTCATACAGGCGGGCGAGCTCGGACTCATACGCGCCGTCCTCCAGCTCGGCAGCCGCCCCTTCCAGCTCGCCCGGGGTGAGAAGGGTCGCCTGGAGCTCGGAGATCAGGCGTTCGAGCGCCGGGGCGAACCCGCGTCGCGCCGCGGAGCCGCTGAGCGCTTCAAGCTCGGTCTGCCGGATCGCGGCGCGGACCAGGGCGAGGCGCTGGGCCTCCGAGAGCTGGGGGCGCAGCGGTGCCCCGGTGGCCGCGGCGACCTCGTTGGTGAAGGTCCGAAAGGTCCGGATTGAGGCCCCGACCACGGGCGACTGCGTGCACAGCTCGCGCTCGAACCGGTGGGCGTCGTCGAGCGTGGGGACGACCAGAACCGGATCGTGGTCCACCGCCGCCTCCAGGCGCGCGCGGATCTCGCCGGCTCGACCGGAGTTCGGGGGGCCGACTATCAGCGTCAGGGACATCGCTCCCAGCATAGGTCGCCTCACGGCGCGGATTCATGACCTCACGGCGCGGAGCGCCGCCCGTTTCCGTCGGATGCCGCGTCTATCTTGCTGCGCGATGCCGCTGTGTTTCATTGACCCCGCAGACGCGATCCGCGCGATCGCCGACTCGGTCGGCCGGGAGGCCCGCCGGCAGCTCCTCGGTGAGGCCGTACGCGCCTGGGTCGACGAAATTCCCGACGACGAGCTCGAGGCCCACTACGCGCGGGCGATCTCGGAGCTCGACGAGCACGACATCTCCATGCTCGCGGCCTGGCATGCCTCGATGGACATCGGGCATCCGCTTCCCAACCGGGACTTCCTGATGGCCGCCTTCTCGTCGCTCGGCCAGCACCAGCGTGAGGCCCTGAAGCTTGCGGCGGGGTTCCGCGGCGAGGAGGCGGTGGACCTCGGCCTCACCGAGGAGCTCGCCCTCGACACGGTGCTCGACTGGCTGTCCCCGCCACGGCTCATGGAGCTGGCCGTCGAGGCGGTGCAGCTTTACATCTGGGACCGCGCGGGCTCGGACAACTGACTACCTGACGGCCCCGGCTCCGCGGAGCCGAGTGAGGCTGGGTAAGGGAAGGGCGCGCACGAAGGGCGCTGACGCAAGGCGTTCCTCGGTGGTCGGGTTTCTGCCGGTATGCGGCAGGAAACCGCCCACGATGACTAGCCCCCACCGAGCGCCGCTTCGATCTCCGCGATCGCCTGGTCTGAGGAGCGGAAGTGGACGGCCGTCATGCCGAGCTGGCGTGCGGTGGCCACGTTGTCCTCGACGTCGTCCACGAACAGGCACTCCAGTGCGCCGATGCCGCCGCCGAGCCGCTCCAGGGTCAGCTCGTAGATGCCGGGCTCGGGCTTGCGGATGCCGACGAAGGCGGAGTCGACGACGACCTCGAAGATCTCGTCCACCGGCAGCATCGCCCGCCACAGCGGCTCCCACTCGCGCACGTTGTTGGTGAGCAGGGCCATCCGGTAGCCGCGACCCTTCAGGTCGCGCATCAGCTCGATCATCGGCTGGTTGGGGTCGAGCGCCTCGAAGTAGATCTCGCTGAAGCGATGCAGCTGGGGCTCGTGGCCCAGCTCGGGCGTGAGCTCCGCCGCGCAGCAGGTCGAGAAACTCCGACTCGGCGAGCCGGCCGCGCTCGAGCTCGAACAGCGGGTGCTCGCCCTTCTGTTCGGCGATCCGCTGCATTGCCCGGCCCAGCGCCTCGGCCGAGATCCCCGTCTCGTCCTGGAAGGCCAGGAAGGAGCCGAGGAGCGGCGTCGTCAAGACGCCGCCGAAGTCTGAGATCACGGCGCGAATCGCCATCGCCCGGATTCTCCCGAAGATGGTCGATTGATCCGAGTGCGGGCCCGGTCCGTTAGGGAGGTCGTTAGGGCAGACAGCGACGCAAGCCCGAGGAAGGGGCCCGCGCCGGCGGCTGCCAAGTCATTCGGATCCCATGAGGGAGTGACGAGATGAGGAAGCCATCAGTCTCAATCCGGAAGCTGGCGGTGCTCGCGGCGGTGACCGCCGCCGCGGCGATCGCGGCTTCGCTGGCTTTGAGCTCGAGCCACCGCGAGGCGCCGAACATCATGCTGGACCCGTCGGCCGACAACACCGACGTCTACGCATGGACCGACGCCCGACGCCACGCATTCGATCACGGTGGCGTCCAACTGGATTCCGGGCCAGGTGCCGGCGAACGGGCCCAACTTCTTCCGGTTCGACGACCGGGCGAGGTACTACATCCAGTTCGACAACACCGGCGACGGCGTTGCCGACATCAAGTACCTGTTCGAGTTCGACACGCGGTTCAGGAACCCGAACTCGTTCCTCTACGCCGGCCCGGGCACGATGGGCTTCGGCGATCCGGGCCTGAACGTGATCCAGCGCTATGACGTCACGCGCCTCAAGTACAAGCACGGCAAGCTGAAGGCCAGGCACGAGGTGGCCGAGAACCTCCCCGTCGCCCCGCCGAACATCGGGCCGAAGACGTTCCCGGACTACGACAACTTCGTGGACGCCGCGACCCGTCGGCTGCACGGCGGCGCAAAGGTCTTCGTCGGACAGCGCGACGATCCGTTCTACGTCGACCTGGGAGCGACGTTCGACGCGATCAACATTCGCGAGGGCACCGGCAACGAGGGCGAGGGGAAGGATGACTTCTCCGGGTATTCGACCTCCGCGATCGTGCTCCAGCTCCCGGAGCAGAAGGTGACCAAGGACCGCGAGCAGGTCGCTGGCCCTAACGCGAAGAACGCGGTCGTGGGCGTTTGGTCCACCACCGACAGACGCCGGCTCCAGGTCACCAACGCCAATGGTGTGGGGTCGTACGACAGGGCCCGGTCCAGCCGCCCCAGCAAGAACCGCTACGTGCAGGTCTCGCGGCTGGGCAATCCGCTGGTCAACGAGGTCGTGATCCCGCTCGGCAAGAAGGACCAGTTCAACCGCACGACGCCGGATCAGGACGCCGCTCTCTACGGCAAGTTCGTCCTCAAGCCGGAGCTGGCCGCGATCCTGAACGCCCTGTTCGGGGTGGGCGCACCGGAGACCGACCGGACCGACATCGTCCAGGCCGTGCTCCAGGGGATCCCGGACCTGAACCAGCACTCGGGCAAGAACGCCGGAACCCCGGTGGACACCCTGAAGCTCAACCTGGGTGTGCCGCCGAGCGACCACCCGGACCGCTTCGGGGTGATCGGCGGCGACAACGCCGGCTACCCGAACGGCCGGCGGCCGATCGACGACGTGGTCGACATCGACCTCCAGGTGGTCGCCGGAATCCTGGTCGGCAACCCGGTGGCGCTCGGGGACGGCGTGGACAAGAACGACAAGCCGTTCCCGTCCAAGTTCCCGTACCTGGCGGCTCCGGACTCGGGGTTCGACTCGAATCCCTCCGACCGGTTCGAGCCACCGCACGACCCGGTTCCCCCCGGCGGCGGGTCCTGACCCGAGGGGAGTCGAGGACGAGGAGTGGACGGAGCGCCGCCGGGGCGGCGCTCCGTCCTCACTCCGAGCGAGGCACAGCACAAACCGTTGAAAGGTCGATGAAGTGAGACCCAGGGCGATCACATCAGTCTCTGTGTTCAAGTGGGCAACGCCCGCGCTCGCCTTCGCCGCGGTCCTCGCCGTCCTGGGGCCCGTCAACCGCTCGGCGCCCGAATCGCTCCCGGGGTCCCAGGCGTCCAGCGGCTCAGCTGGCCAGACGATCCCCCGGGACACCGAGTCGCTGATCGCCAGCCTCCAGGCCGCGGTCAGGGAGGACCCGGCGGATGCGAGCGGGTACGCGCTGCTCGGGGACGCTTACTACCAGCGGGCGCGCGAGACCGGGGATCCGGCCTATTACTCGCGGGCGGAGGGCTCGTTCAACGCGGCGCTGAGCCGTGAGGAGAACGATCTCACCGCGACGATCGGCAAGGGAACCCTCGCCCTTGCCCGTCACGACTTCGCAGCCGGGCTTGGCCTTGCCCAGCGGGCCAGACGGCTGGCCCCGGACCTCGCTCGCCCCTACGCGCTGCTCGCCGATGCCCAGATAGAGCTCGGTCGCTACGGGGCGGCTGCGAGGTCGCTGGAGCGCCTGGCCGCCCTGAAGCCGACCCTGGCCGCATACTCGCGAATCTCCTACTACCGCGAGCTGGACGGGGATCTCGGCGGCGCGGTTCAGGCCATGCGGCTGGCCGTTTCGGCCGGCGGTGGCAGCGCCGAGAGCACCGCCTACGTTCACTCGCTGCTCGGAGGCCTGGAGCTGGATCGCGGCCGCTATGGGGCCGCCGAGCGCGCCTATCGCCAGGCGCTCGCCGGGGAGCCCGCCTATCCGGCTGCCGAGGCTGGGCTCGCCCGCGTCGACGCCGGGCGGGGGCGCTTCGCGCCCGCCATCCGCCGCTACAGGCAGGTGGTGGAGAGAATCCCGCTGCCGGAGTACGCGGTCGGGCTGGCCGAGACCGAGCAGGCGGCGGGCAGGGTCGCCGCGGCGCGCCGCCACTACGCGCTGGTCCAGGCCGAGGCGCAGCTGCTGCGCTCGAACGGCGTGAACGCGGATGTCGACTTGGCGCTGTTCGAGGCGAATCACGGAGATCCGTCGCGAGCCCTGACGCTGGGCAGGCGCACCTGGTCGGCCGCGCCCAGTGTCCGCTCGGCCGACGCCTACTCGTGGGCGCTCTACAACGCGGGCCGGATTGAGGCCGCACGCCGGTTCTCCGAGCGGGCCATGAGGCTCGACTCGCGTGACCCCTACTTCCTCTATCACGCGGGGATGATCGCCCGGCGCGCCGGCGAGACGGGCGCGGCGCGCCGGCTGCTGGGTCGCCTGGTCGCGCAGAGCCCGCACTTCAGCCCCCTCTACGGGCCGCGTGCGCGGCACGCCCTGGAGTCGCTGCGGTGATCGGCCGGTTCGCGGCGCTGGGCGCGATCACCGTTTCGCTGCTGGCCTTCGGGGCGGCCCTGACGGCTTCGCCTGCGATGGCACATCCGCTTGGGAACTTCACCACCAACCAGCTCGCCCAGGTGCGGATCGACGAGCGCCAGGCTCACGTCCACTACGTCCTCGACCAGGCCGAGATCCCGACCTTCCAGCAGATCCAGCGCTTCGACGCGAGCGGGAACGGGACGATCGAGGGAGCCGAGCGCGGGCTCCTGCTGGACGCCCAGCTGGCCGAGATCTCCTCTGGCCTGGAGCTGACCGCCGACGGGCGCTCCGTGCCGTTGCGCCGGCCGCGCCATCCCAAGCTCAGCTTTCCCTCGGGCCAGGGAGGACTGCTCCTGACCCGGGTCGAGGCCGACTTCTCGGCCCCAGTGCCTCGCGGCGCGCGCCGAATCGAACTGGTCAACCGCGCCTTCTCCGGCAGGATCGGCTGGCGGGCGATCCAGATCCTTCCGGGAAGCGGGACCGACGTCACCTCCAGCGTTCCCGCCACCGATCCCACGGACGCGCTGCGCGCCTACCCGCAGGACCTCCTCTCCAGCCCGCCCGACGACCTCGAGGCCAGCTTCGAGGTGCGGCCGGGATCGGGTGCGGTCACGGCGCCGCTGGGCCCTGCGGGCGGCCAGGGCAGCGAGGATCGGGCGCTCGACGGGTTCGCCAATTCCCTTGCGGGGGCCGATTCCCACGGGCTCCTGATCGTGTTCCTGCTCGCGGCGTCGTTTGGCTGGGGGGCCCTGCACGCCCTCTCGCCAGGTCACGGCAAGGCGATGGTCGCCGCCTACCTGGTGGGGTCCCGCGGCGCGCCGCGACACGCCCTGATCCTCGGCCTCGCGGTGACAGTGACCCACACCGCAGCGGTCTTCGCGCTGGGCCTCGTCACCCTGGCCGCCTCCGAGTACGTCCTGCCCGAGGACCTGTACCCGTGGCTCGGCGTCGTCTCCGGGTTGATGGTGGTCGCGATCGGGTTCACCGTCATGCGCTCGCGATTCCGCCGCTGGCGCTCGCAATCCCGCGGCCATCACCATTCCCACGGCCACGACCATCCGCACGGTCAGCCCCTCACGATGCGCGGGCTGATCGGCTTGGGAGTCTCCGGCGGGCTCGTCCCCTGTCCCTCGGCGCTGGTGGTCCTGATCGCGGCCATCTCTCAGCACCGGGTGGGCCTGGGAATGGCGCTGATCGGAGCGTTCAGCCTCGGCTTGGCCGCGACGCTGGTCGCGGTCGGGCTCGCGGTCATCCATGGCGGCAGGCTGATCACGCGGTTGGGACCGGAGCGGCGGATCTTCGGCTCGCGCTTCGCCGGCGTGCTGCCGGCCATCTCGGCCTCGGTGATCGTGCTCGCCGGGGTGCTGATCGCTTCAAGGGCAGTGCCACAGCTCGGATGAACCTGCACTAGAACAAGGAGGTAGCCATGTCCCTGATCGAGTTCGAGTTCCTGTTCCGGCCGGTGGAGGAGCTCGACGCCTGGCTCACCGGGCTCTTCGCCGGCGCCCCACTGCTGGTCGCGCTGGGCATCGCGTTCGTGCTGGGACTGCGTCATGCCTCAGACCCCGATCACCTGGTCGCGGTCACGTCGCTGGTGGCCGCCGACGACGGCGGGACGCGCAGCGCAACGCGACTTGGCGCCTGGTGGGGCCTGGGTCATGCTGCGACCTGGTTCTGCTCGGGGTGCCGCTGATCGTGTTCAGGTCAGAGCTCCCCACCTGGCTCGAGAGCGGCGCGGAGAAGGCCGTCGGCGTGGTGATCATCCTCTTGGCGCTGCGAGTCACGTGGAAGTGGGCGCGCGGGCACTACCGTGCCGGGCGACACTCGCACCCCGCCGCCGATGCCCTCCCCGGCGCCCCGCCGGCACCTGCGCCGCGGCGCAGCTGAGGCCGCGCACCGGCACCACGCCGTGCGAAGCCGCGCAGGCGTTCGGCATCGGCCTGCTGCACGGGCTCGCGGGAACCGGCGCTGTCGTCGTCCTGCTGCTCGCCGCCCTGCCCACCAGGTTCGAGGCCGCGCTGAGCCTGGCGGTCTTCGCGCCGATGTCCGTTCTCTCGATGGCGGCCTGGACGACCGCCTTCGCGTGGGTGTTGACCCGCCCGCTGATAGAGCCGGTCTATCGAAGCGTCCTGATCCCCGCCCTCGGCCTCTTGGGTCTCATGTTCGGGCTCTGGTACGTCGGTGTCTAGCCGAGCCACCAGCTCCCATATTCCTCTGCGGCGATCTCTCTAATGCAGATTCGCGCGCAGCAACGGCCGCGACGTCGGCTGCCGGCTGCCCCCGCGAGGCTCCTGGGTGACCAGCACTGCGTCGGCGTCGTCGAGCGGCCCTGGGACTGCGGCCTCGGCGCTCCCGTCGAGGCGGGGGACGAACAGGCTCGAGGCCTCGAGCGCCCCGTCGCGCGCGACCCAGACCTCGTACACGCCGTTGGGGGGCAGGACCGGCAGTCGCGACATGGTCAGGATGGCCGATCCGCCCTCTCGCTCCAGCGTGCCGGCGAGGTTCGTCGGGGCGGCGGGCGACGGTCGAGCCGTAATCACTGAGCTCGACTCGTCCGGCTGGTGGAGCAGGTAGCCGCCCGCAGCGCCGGCGACCGGCAGGGCGCCGGCGGCAAGCGCGGTCGCAGGTCGCCTGAGCAGCGACCCCCAGGCGGGCCGTCGCTTGGGCTCCGCGGCCGCGAACCCAGCCGGGCTCGCATCATGCGCCTCCGCCCGCACCGTCGCCATCAGTCGCTGGCGGAGGCCCGCGGGCGGCTCCAGCTGCTCGATCGCGCGCGGCAGCAGGTCCACGGCCGGCTGCAGCCATCGAAGCTCCGTGCGGCACGCCTCGCAGCCGGCAAGATGGCGCTCCAGCTCGGCCGCCTCACGCTCCTCTAGGGCACCCAGCGCGTACGCGGCGAGGTCGCCGCGATAGGGCTCGTGACCGTTGGGGTTTTTGGGGTCGTGGCTCACAGATATGCCCTCGGGACATCCGCCCCTGGGATGCCCTCCGCGAGGGTCCCCCTGATCTTCTCGAGGCCGAGGCGCATCCGCCCCTTCACTGTGCCGAGCGGGGCGCCGAGCATCTCGGCGATCTCCGAGTGGCTGAAGCCCCCGAAGTAGGCCAGCTCGATCACCTGCGATTGCTCGCGGGGCAACACTCCGAGCGCCTGCCGGAGCCGGCCGACAGTCTCGCGACGAATTGCCTCCGCCTCAGTCCGCTCGCCGGCCGACTGGATCTCGAGCACCGACTCGTCGTCGCGATCGAGCTTCGGGGCGGGGCGCGAGGCGCTGCGCAGGGCATCGATGGCGCGGTTGCGAACAACCCCGAGCGCCCAGGCGCGCACGCTGCCACGCGCCGCGTCGAATCGCGCCTTGCTCCGCCAGATCGACAGGAACGCCTCCTGGGTCACGTCCTCCGCCATCCCGGGATCGCCGACGATCCGGTGCGCCAGCGAGTAGGCGGCTCCTCCGTGTCGATCGTAGAAGACCTCGAACGCGTCAGGGTCCTTGCCATCCACAAAGGTCATCAGATCCTCGTCAGCGAGACGCTCCAACGCCCCGGGGTGTGGCTTCGATCTCATCTCTTCGTGCGGCCGATCCGGCGGCGGGCAAATGCGCATAACCGGCGGACACGCACACTTACGCGATTTCTCCAAGCGTGGATCAGTACGTCCGTCCGCAACAAGATAGTTGGGGCGGCTGGTCCTCCCGAAGACAGTCGATTGACCGGGTGCGGTCCTGTGGTCTAGCCGGGTGCGACCAGCTCGTGCAGGCCGGTGCCGGGGATTCCCTCCATCCTGAGCCGCAGGGCTGTGTGCTCGCCGCCGGCTCCCGGGCGAGGGTCGGCGGCTCGATCCGCGACGATGCGAAGCGGCGGCCCGGTGGAGTGCTCGTAGAGCTCCAGCCCGAGGCGGCGGGGTCTGCCGTCGGGCCCGTACTCGGTGGACAGGAGGGCCTCGTGGGGCCGGGCCACCTCGCCCTCGGCCGACACCAGGACAGCGCCGACCGCGTCGGCGTCGTGTCCCGCCGCTCCCCGCGGCCGCAGTGCCGCGACGCCGAGCAGCGCGCCGTCGTCGAAGCTCGCCGAGATCACTCGCAGGGCGCTGGCGCCCTCCCAATCCGGGCCCCGCTCCAGGCGCCAGATCGGCCGAGCCTCGGCTGTGTCCGCATGGCGTGAGGTGGCGTGCAGCTCTCGCAGGGCCTCGACGTCCCATTCGACCCGCAGCCCGGGCCCGGCGGCCGGGCCCAGCTCCAGCACGAGCGGATCACCGCTGGGCATCGTCGTCGTGCGGGGGGAGCTCGCCCCGGGGCTCCGTGACCTCGCGAGCGCTTCCTTCGTAGTCGTAGTTGCCGGCGGGGCGGTCCCGGTGGTGGCGGTCGCGGCCGGTGTCGTAGCCCCAGCGCGCGGCGCGGACCGTAAACGCCGCGCGTCGACCCGCCATCCGCGCCACCAGGCCGCGGAAGACGGCACGGGTGGGGGGGATCAGCAGGACGAGGCCGATCAGGTCGGTGATGAAACCGGGCGTCAGCAGAAAGGCGCCGCCCAGGATGACCATCGTGCCGTCGAAGACCTCGCGCGCGGGGACGCGCCCGGCCGCCAGCGCCTCGTTGAAGCGCCGCCAGGCGGCGCGTCCCTGGGAGCGCAGCAGGGTGGCGCCGAGGATGCTGTCGGCGATCAGCAGCGCGATCGTCGGCAGGACGCCAATCGCACCGCCGACCTCGATGATCACGTACAGCTCGGCGATCGGCAGGACGATGAAGATCAGGACCAGGAACAGAGCCATATCGAGAGCGTAGATCAGCCGTGCCGCGCACCGCATCGCTACGATGAGCTCAATGGCGACTGAAGACACCTCGAC
Source organism: uncultured Actinomycetes bacterium (assembly GCA_963824865.1). GTDB lineage: Bacteria > Actinomycetota > Thermoleophilia > Solirubrobacterales > 70-9 > AC-56. The sequence goes on from CAWGQQ010000009.1 coordinate 332,124, forward strand.
GCTCACCGAGGAAGACGTATACGAGGCACTCGAGGAGGTCATCGACCCCGAGCTCGGGCTCGACTTCGTATCGCTGGGGCTCGTCTACAAGGTCGAGATCGAGGACTCCGACGTCTACGTCACCTTCACCCTCACCTACCCGGGCTGCCCGATCGGGCCGCAGGTCTCCGAGCAGATCAAGGAGTTCGTGGGGGAGCTCGACGGTGTCGACGGCGTCCATCCGAAGATGGTCTTCGACCCCCCGTGGACCCCGGAGAAGATGTCCGAGGACGCCAAGTTCGCGCTCGGGTTCTGAGCCTGGGTTGTTCGTCTTGCGGGACGTGATCACGCGCGGGGAGATTGAACCTTTCTCCCAGTGGAGTGGTATGGCTGGATGACGAGGTGGGCCTCGTGGTCGCGGCCGATCGGGGGGCCCCCGCAGCTACCCAAAGGAGGGGACGATGATCAGACGGCGTGTGAGGGCGTTCGGCGCGGTGGGGTGCCTCGCGGCGCTCGCGGTGATAGCGGTGATAGCGCTGCCGGCCTCGGGAACGGCGCCGCAGGGATCCGCCTTTTTCGCGATCCTCGACGGCGAGCACGAGGCGCCGGACGCTGACCCGGACGGCTATGGAACGTTCAGTGCCGGGTTCAACGGCACGAAGCTCTGCTACGGCCTCCAGGTGTTCAAGATCGGCACTCCGGGTGCGGCGCACATCCATCAGGCGGCGGTGAACGCAAATGGGCCCATCAGGGTCCCGTTGAACGTACCGGCGTCGGGCGCTTCGGGAGCGTCGGCCCAGTGCAAGACGCTCACGGCCACGCTGGCCAGCCAGATCAAGGCAAACCCGGGCGCCTACTACGTCAACGTCCACAACAGCGCCTTCCCGGATGGTGCGATTCGCGGTCAGCTCTTCAAGGCAACCGCAAACCAGGACAAGTAGGCGCGGTCAAGGCAGGTGGGAGCGCCGCCTGCGATGCAAGCGGCGCTCCCGGAGGGACGCCATCCCGAAAGAAGACGACCCTCAGTTCCCGCCAAGCCATGCATCATCGACGGCGCCCGGCCGGTTCTTGCCACGGGGCTTGCAGATCGGGTGACCCCGAGATGAGATGGGCTGACCCGAGCGAGATGGCGGGAGGGCGATTCCTTGTGGCGTCCCGCCTGGAGAATCGCCCTCCCGCCGTCCCAACGCTTTGGCTGGCGAAAAGTTGCTCGATGGAAGGGCCGGTGGGTGGGTTGTCCGGCTGCGCAGGACGTGTAGGGTCGGCCTGACGCCCGGCGCATGACCCCGTTTCTGAGACGCCTCCTGCTGATGCTGGTCGTCGCGATGACGGCCGTGGCCGGCGGGCTGGCGGTTGCCGGCTCCGCGACGCGTCCGGCGACCATCGAGCAGGCGGCCGCGGCCCCACCGCGGCCCAACGTGGTGGTGATCGAGACCGATGACCAGACGGTCAAATCAATGCGGGTGATGGACAACGTCAACTCGTTGATCGGTGGCCCGCGCGGGACGACCTTCCAGCGGAGCTTCGTCAACCATTCGCTCTGCTGCCCCTCGCGCGCCACCTTCCTCACCGGCCAGTACGAGCACAACCATGGTGTGCTCGGCAACGAGCCGCCAAACGGCGGCTTCGACCGCTTCCAGGAGCTGCACGCCGACAACAACCTGGCCGTCTGGCTACAGGACTCGGGCTACTACACCGCCATGGTCGGCAAGTACCTGAACGGGTACCCGGGCGACGTCGTCCCCGATGGGTGGAGCGAGTGGTACGCGACGACTCCGAACTACTGGCATGTCTACAACTACCGGTTGAACGAGAACGGCAGCCAGGTCCACTACGGCGCCCGCACGGCCGACTTCAAGCAGGACGTCTTGACTCGGAAGGCGGTCAACTTCGTCAACCGCCGGGCGCCGAGGGCGCAGCCGTTCTTCCTCTGGCTCGCCTACACCGCGCCCCACGGCGGCGGCCCGGACCCGAGCCCGAACCCCCCCTTCAACTGCTACGGCACGGCGAAGCCGGCGCCGCGCCACGCGCATGCGTTCGACTCCGAGCCGCTGCCGAGGCCCCCGAACTTCAACGAGGCCGACGTCTCCGACAAGCCAGCGGAGATCCAGAACCGACCGCGCTTGGGCGCCGGACAGATCGCGGACATCCAGCGCTGGCACCGCTGCGAGCTGGAGTCGCTGCTTTCGGTGGACGAGGGCGTGAAGGAGGTCGTCGACGCGCTGAGAGCCAAGGCCGAGCTCAGCAACACGGTGGTGATCTACACCTCTGACAACGGCTACTTCCACGGTGAGCACCGCATCCCTCAACACAAGGCGCACATCTACGAGGAGTCGATCCGGGTGCCGCTGGCGATGCGCGGCCCGGGAATCCCGTGGGGAATGACGGTCAGCGACCTGGTGATCAACGCCGACCTGGCCCCGACGATCGTCGACCTGGCAGACGCGAGCCCCGGGCTGGTGATGGACGGGCGCTCGCTGATCCCGGTTGCCAATCAGCCCGGCATCGAGCAGGGACGCGAGCTCTTGATCGAGCAGCCGATCTTCAAGGCGATCCGGACCGAGCGCTACATGTACGCCGAGTACGGCGGCGGCGCGAAGGAGCTCTACGACCTGGAGGAGGACCCGTTCGAGCTCCGGAGTCGCCACGGCGACCCGGGCTACGCCTTGGTCGAGGCCCAGCTCGCTGCCCGCCTCCGCGAGCTGCAGAGCTGCGCCGGCCCTGGCTGCCGCCTCGATTCTGCGCCCTGATCCGGGGTAATGTCCCTGCTAATCGGTATAGCGTCCCCGATCAGGGTTGACAGGCGCCGGTTGAGGCAAATAAGCTCATTCAGTCAAGCGCCGCTGCCTGGCTTCGAGGGGTGCCGAAGGACTCTCGTGGGAGGCTGGAAGGAGCAGCCGAGCTGGAAAAGGGGAGTCTTGCCGTGTTCGCCCATCCGCCTCATCTCATGCACCGCCGGCGGCATCGTCGGCGCGCCATGGTGGCGATAGCCGCCGTGCTCGGCTTGGGATTGACGGCACCCGCGCCCAGCGTCGCTTCCTCGTTCCACAGCGGCGCATCGAGCGACGGCTCGAAGGTCTTCATCACCACCGCCGAGCGGCTGGTCCCCGGGGACATCGACAGCAGCTTTGACGTCTACCAGCGCTCCGGCGGGACCACGACGCGGGTCTCCCTGGGCCAGATCAAGGGCAACGGCGCCTTTGACGCCTTCTTCGCCGACGCCTCCGAGCGACGGCTCGCGGGTCTTCTTCTTCACCGACGAGCAGCTGGTGAGCGGCGACACCGACAACTCCGGGGACGTCTACGAGCGCTCCGGGGGGACCACGACGCGGGTCTCCGCGGGCCAGATCAACGGCAACGGCGCCTTCGACGCCTTCTTCAGCGGCGCCTCGGACGACGGCTCGAGGGTCTTCTTCTCGTCCTTCGAGTCGCTGGTCAGCGGCGACACCGACGACTTCCTGGACGTCTACGAGCGCTCCGGCGGCGACCACGACCCAGGTCTCCCAGGGCGAGGTGAACGGCAACGGCGACTTCGACGCCTTCTTCAGCGGCGCCTCGGGCGACGGCTCGAGGGTCTTCCTTTCGACCAGCGAACGGCTGGTGAGCGCGGACACCGACGACTTCCTGGACGTCTACGAGCGCTCCGGGGGCGCCACGACCCAGGTCTCCCAGGGCGAGGTGAACGGCAACGACGCCCTGCACGCCTTCTTCGCCGGCGCCTCGGCCGACGGCTCGAAGGTCCTCTTCACCACCGACGAGCCGCTGGTGAGCGGCGACACCGACAGCTCGCCCGACGTCTACGAGCGCTCCGGGGGCACGACGACCCAGGTCTCCCAGGGCCAGGTGAACGGCAACGGCGCCTTCGAGGCCGCCTTCGCCGGCGCCTCGGCCGACGGCTCGAAGGTCTTCTTCACGTACCGGCGAGCCGCTGGTGGGCGGCGACACCGACAGCTCGCCCGACGTCTACGAGCGCTCCGGGGGCACGACGACCCAGGTCTCCCAGGGCCAGGTGAACGGCAACGGCGCCTTCGAGGCCGCCTTCGCCGGCGCCTCCGCGACGGCTCGAAGGTCTTCTTCTCCACCGACGAGCCGCTGGTCGGCGGCGACACCGACAGCTCGCCCGACGTCTACGAGCGCTCCGGGGGCGCGACGACCCAGGTCTCCCAGGGCGAGGTGAACGGCAACGGCGCCTTCGAGGCCGCCTTCGCCGGCGCCTCGGGCGACGGCTCGCGGGTCTTCTTCTGACCGACGAGCCGCTGGTGAGCGGCGACACCGACAGCTCGCCCGACGTCTACGAGCGCTCCGGGGGCGCGACGACGCAGGTCTCCCAGGGCGAGGTGAACGGAAACGGCGCCTTCGAGGCCGCCTTCGCCGGCGCCTCGGACGACGGCTCGAAGGTCCTCTTCACCACCGACGAGCCGCTGGCCAGCGAGGACGCCAACGGCGTCCAGGACGTCTACGAGCGCTCGGCGGGGACCACGAAGCTGGTCTCCGTCGAGGGGGTGCCGCCCCAGACGACGATCGACTCCGGCCCCGTGGGCGGCACCAACGACCCCACTCCGACCTTCACCTTCTCCTCCTCGGAGGCGGGCTCGAGCTTCGAGTGCAGGCTCGACTCGGGCTCATTCGCGCCCTGTAGCTCCCCGAGGACCACGGCGCACCTCGCTGACGGGTCGCACACCTTCCGGGTCCGGGCCACGGACCCGGCCGGCAACGTCGACCCGACCCCGGCCTCGCGCTCGTTTACGGTCAAGACCGCCGCGGTCAGCGTCTCGGGCTCGACCCTCTTGGTCATGGCGGCCACCGGGGCCAAGGACAACCTGCAGATCACCCGTCCCTCAGCCTCGACCATCCGGGTAACCGACCTCCCGGGCGGCGCCTACACCGGCTCGGGCGTCCACGCGGGCGCTGGATGCACCCGCAGCGGCGACTACGCGGTCACCTGCAACGCTGTCGGGATCACCGCGATCCACGTCTCCTCCTTCGATCGAGCCGACCAGGTGGTCAACTCGACCACGATCCCGGCCTCGCTCAACGGCGGGGGAGCGAACGACGTGGTTACCGGCGGCGGCGCCAACGACACCCTCAGCGGGGGGGCGGGCGCCGACGTGATGAAGGGGAGGAACGGAAACGACCTGCTTCTGGCCCGCGACCTCGGCTCCGACACGATGATCAACTGCGACGGCGGGGCTGCTCCCGGGGCCGCGGACGAGGCCGAGGTGGACTCGCTCCCCGACGATCCCGGCTCCGCGGTCACGAATTGCGAGACGGTGACCAGGGGATGAGGCTTATCGCTGCGTTTCGAACCCCCTTCCTGGTACCTGGCACCGCCGCCCTCGCAGTGATCGGCGTGCTGGCTGTCGCCGGGGTGGGGACGTCTCCCCCGGCAGTCGACGAGGCACGCGCGGCCCCCGGAACGCCCAACGTGCTGGTGATCTCCACCGACGACCAAACGCTCGAATCGATGCGGGTGATGGACAACGTCAACTCCCTGATCGGCGACCAGGGAACGACGTTCCGGAACAACTTCGTCAACTACTCGCTCTGCTGCCCCTCGCGTGCCACCTTCCTCACCGGCCAGTACGCGCACAACCACGGCATCTTCGACAACAAGGCGCCGAGCGGCGGCTTCAACCGCTTCGATGAGCTGCACGGAGACAACAACCTGGCCGTCTGGCTTCAGGACTCGGGCTACTACACCGCCATGATCGGCAAGACCCTGAACGGCTACCCGGGGGATCTGGTGCCCGATGGGTGGAGCGAGTGGTACGCGGCCGCCCCCAATGAGCAGGCGGTCTACGACTACACGCTGAACGAGAACGGCACCCAGGTCCACTACGGCCACGACCCCGCCGACTTCAAGCAGGACGTGCTGACCGGAAAGGCGGTTGACTTCGTCGACCGCGTGGCGCCGAACGCGGAGCCGTTCTTCCTCTGGCTCACCTATACGGCGCCGCACGCAGGCAGCCCTGGGTCGGACCCGAACCCGAACCCGCCCTTCGACTGCCACGGCGCGGCGAAGCCGGCGCCGCGCCACGCCAATGCATTCAACTCCGAGCCGCTGCCGATGCCCCCGAACTTCAACGAGGCCAACGTCTCCGACAAGCCCGCCGGGATCCGCAACCTGCCGCTTTTGAGCGAGGGTCAGATCGCGGAGATCCGGCGCACGTACCGCTGCGGGCTGGAATCGCTGCTGTCCGTGGACGAGGGCGTCGAGCAGGTCGTCGATGCGCTGGGTGCGAACGGCGAGCTCGACGACACGCTGATCGCCTACACCTCCGACAACGGCTTCTTCCACGGCGAGCACCGGATCCCAAGAGGCAAGCTGCGGGTCTACGAGGAGTCGATCCGGGTGCCGCTCGCGATCCGCGGCCCGGGCATCCCCGCGGGGGTCGACGTCGGGGCGCTGTCCACCAACGCCGACCTGGCGCCGACGATCGTCGACGTGGCGGACGCGGAGCCCCGGCTTGGTGATGGACGGGCGCTCACTCATCCCGGTCGCCAACCAGCCGGCGATCGAGCGGGGGCGCGAGCTGTTGATCGAGCTGCGGATCGAGCGGACCTTCAAGGCGATCCGGACCGAGCGCTACCTGTATGCGGAGTACCCCGCCTCAAAGGAGCTCTACGACCTGAGGAAGGACCCGTTCCAGCTCGTCAGTCGCCACGCCGACCCCGCCTACGCTTCCGTCAGGGCGCAGCTCGCGGCGCATCTGCACCAGCTCCAGAACTGCGCCGGTTCGGGCTGCGGAATCCATTCCGCGCCCTGATGCTCGTGCCGCACCCCGCCGGTACGATCAGCTCGATGCTGGACGCCCGGCAACGTCGCCCGGCCATGGTGGCGAGCGCGGCGCTGATGGTTGCCGTGCTCTTCGGCCTTGCGGCCGAGGCCAGGGCAGCGCCCCCGCCCGGGCAGGTCAGCTTCAGCAGCGCCCCGGGCTTCTCTCCGAGCTTCTCGCCCAACATCTACGACTACGTCGTCCGCTGCAACAACGCGGATGTGACGGTCCAGGTCCACACCACCCCAGCCTGGGAGGCGGCGATCAACCAGCGTCCGTTTCGCAGCGGCGACTTCAGCCAGGCGACGCCGCTGGGCTCCGGGCGAGCCTTCGTGCTCACCGTGCGAAAGGTCGGTCGCCCGCAGCTCTATCGGTACCACGTGCGCTGCCTGCCCAACAACTTCCCCGAATACACCTTCACCCGCTATGGGCCGGTGTCGCTGAAGTACTTCACGGCGTCCCGCTCGTTCGCCCCCCCGGAAACCCAGTACGGGATGATCTTCGACAACCACGGGGTGCCGATCTGGTGGATCCGCGCTCGGGCCCAGGGCATCAGGGTGCTCCCGGACGGGACCATCCTCTGGAACAATCACGCCGTCACTCCCGCCCGCTGGGAGATCCACCGCCTGGATGGAAGCCTCGTACGCACCTTCGACGGCGTCGGCCGCCGGGCCGACGTCCACGACCTGCAGCTGTTGGGCAACGGCGACCACCTGATCGGCTCTTACGTCAGGCAGCAGCACGTCGACACGAGCGCCCACGGCGGCTCCAGCGACGCCGAGCGTCATCAACACCGAGCTCCAGCAGGTGAGCCCCGACGGCCAGCTGATCTGGAACTGGAAGAGCCAGGACCACATCGCGCTGGCCGAGACCGGGCGCCACTGGCCGTGGGCCATCCGCAACAACTACGACATCGCCCACTGGAACTCGATCGAGGACGCCGGGGACTCGGTGATCGCGTCCTTCAGGCACTTCGACGCGGTCTACAAGATCCGAAAGTCAACCGGCAACATCGTCTGGAAGCTGGGCGGCACCAGCACACCCGAGAGCCTCGAGGTGATAGGCGACTCCTACCCCTACACGTTCGGAGCCCAACACGACGCCCGCCTGCTCTCCGATGGGACCGTGACCGTATTCGACAATCGCACCAACCTGGCCGATCCGACGCCACGGGCGGTGCGGTTCAGGATCGACCAGCAGAGCGGAACCGCGACGCTCCTGCAGTCGATCTCCGACCCCGACGTCTCCGTTTCCTACTGCTGCGGCTCGGCCCGGCGCCTTGACAACGGGAACTGGCTGATCTCCTGGGCGGCGAACAACAATCCCATCGGCGGGTATGCGCCCAACGGCGAGCGGACCTTCCTACTCGAATTCGACTCCTACTTCAGCTCCCGGGCGCTGCCTGTCCCGGTGGGCGCCGTGTCGGCCCGGGATCTACGACAGGGCATGAGGGAGATGTGCTCGTCGGGGTGCTGATCACGAGGCTCACGGTGGCCGTGGCGACCGTCGCGCTCACGATCGCCGCCCTCCCCGGCGCCTCCGCCGGGGCCCAGCCGCCGCCCGGGCAGGTCAGCTTCAGCGCCCCGAGCTTGTTCCCGAAGTTCCGGTCCCAGGTCCACGACTACGTCGTCCGCTGCAACGACGCGCCGGTGACGGTCCAGGCTCACGCCACCGGGGGCTGGAGGGCGGCGATCGGCAACCATCCCTTCCGCAGCGGCGACTTCAGCGCCACTGTGCCGCTGAGCGCCGGGCAGGCCTTCGTGATCACCGTGCGGGAGGTGGGCCACCCGCAGCTCTATCGCTACTACGTGCGCTGCCTGCCGAGCAACTTCCCCAGGTACACGTTCACCCGCTATGGACCCGTGACGCCGAGGTACTTTTCGGTCGACCGCGCCTGGGCCGCCAAGCCCACGCGCTACGGGATGATCTTCGACAACCATGGGGTGCCGATCTGGTGGATCCACCTGCCTACGCAGGACACCAGGGTGCTGCCGGACGGGAACGTCCTTTGGAACAACCACGCGTTCACTCCCAGCACATGGGAGATCCACCGCCTCGACGGGAGCCTCGTCCGCAGTCTCGACGCCGTTGGCACCCAGGCCGATTCCCATGACCTCCAGTTCGCCGCCAACGGCGATCATCTCGTTGGCTCGAACGTCAGGCAACAGCACGTCGACACAAGCGCCTACGGCGGCTCGAGCGACGCCACGGTCATCAACACCGAGCTCCAGCAGGTGAGCTCGGACGGCCAGCTGATCTGGGACTGGAAGAGCCAGGACCACATCTCCCTGGGCGAGAGCGGGCGACACTGGGCGTGGATGGTCAGGCAGGACCCCAAGCCCTACGACGTCGCGCACTGGAACTCGATCGAGCCGGCGGGCGACTCTGTGATCGCGTCCTTCAGGCACTTCGACGCCGTCTACAAGATCCGGAAGTCAACCGGCGAGATCGTCTGGAAGCTGGGCGGCACTAGCACTCCTCAGAGCCTCGAGGTGAAGGGAGATCCCCGCACGCACACCTTCGGCGCCCAGCACGACGCCCGCCTGCTCTCCGACGGGACCCTGACCGTGTTCGACAATCGCACCAATCTGCAAAACCGGAGGCCGCGGGCAGTTCGTTTCAGGATCGACCCAGCGACGGATACGGCCACCCTCGTCGAGTCGATCACGGACCCCGGTGTCCCGGTCTCCTACTGCTGCGGCTCGGCCCGGCGGCTCGGCACCGGGGATTGGCTGGTCGGTTGGGGGAAGAACGGTCCGATCGGCGGGTATGGGCCCAACGGTCAGAGGACGTTCCTTCTGGACTTTGACCCCGATTGGAGCTATCGGGCGGAGCCGGTCCCCGCCGGCGCGGTCACGGCGCGGGATCTGCGCGAGGGCATGGACGCGATGTACCCCGCACCCTGATCGGCCGCCGGGCGGGGCCGGGCGGTGATCGGGGCCATCCCCAGGCGAGCGGGGTAGGATCAGCCCGATGCTGGGAAGCCGTAGCCGTCGACGTCGGCTGGCCGGGGTGGCGACCGCGGCGCTCGCGATCGCCGCCCTCTGGGGCACCCCCGCCGGGGCCCAGCCGCCGCCCGGGCAGGTGAGCTTCCGCGGCGCCCCGAGCCTGTTCCCCAAGTTCCGGCCCCAGGTCCACGACTACGTCGTCCGCTGCAACGACGCGCCGGTGACGGTCTACGGCCACACCTCCGGGGGCTGGGAGGCGGCGATCGGCAACTATCCCTTCCGCAGCGGCGACTTCAACCACACGGTGCCGCTGATCGCCGGGCAGGCCTTCGTGATCACCGTGCGGGAGGCGGGCCACCCGCAGCTCTATCGCTACTACGTGCGCTGCCTGCCGAGCAACTTCCCCAGGTACACCTTCACCCGCTCATGGGCCGGTGACGCCGAGATTCTTCTCGGTGGACCGCGCCTTCACCGGCCCGCCTTCCCGCTACGGGATGATCTTCGACAACCACGGGGTGCCGATCTGGTGGATCCACGAACCGACCCAGGACACCAAGGTGCTCCCGGGCGGGAACGTCGTCTGGGCCAATCACGACTTCGATCCACCCAGATGGGAGATCCACCGCCTCGACGGCAGCCTGGTCCGCAGCCTCGATGCCGTTGGCACCCCGGCCGACTCCCACGACCTCCAGCTGCTGGGCAACGGCGATCACCTGGTCGGCTCCAACGTCAAGCAGCAGCACGTCGACACCAGCGCCTACGGCGGCTCCAGCGACGCCACCGTCGTCAACACCGAGCTCCAGCAGGTGAGCCCCAACGGCCAGCTGATCTGGGACTGGAAGAGCCAGGACCACATCGCCCTCGCCGAGACCGGGCGACACTGGCGGTGGGCCACCCAGAACGGATACGACATCGCCCACTGGAACTCGATCGAGGACGCCGGCAACGCGGTGATCGCCTCCTTCAGGCACTTCGACGCGGTCTACAAGATCCGAAAGTCAAACGGGGGGATCGTCTGGAAGCTGGGCGGCACGCGTACACCCGAGAGGCTCGACGTGAAGCACGATCCCTACACCTCCACGTTCGGCGCCCAGCACGACGCCCGCCTGCTCTCCGACGGGACCGTGACCGTGTTCGACAACCGCACCAACCTGCCCAACCGCAAGCCGCGGGCGGTGCGCTACCGGATCAACCGGCAGGCGGGAACGGCGACCCTCCTCGAGTCGATCACCGACCCCGACGTCCCCACCTCCTACTGCTGCGGCTCGGCCCGGCGCCTGGGCAACGGGCACTGGCTGGTCGGCTGGGGGAAGAGCAATCCGATCGGCGGCTACAAGCCCAACGGCGCCAGGAGCTTCGTCTTGGACTTCGACTCAGATTGGACCTATCGCGCCGAGCCGGTCCCCCCGAACGCGGTCTCGGCGCAGGAGCTGCGCGAAGCAATGGACGCGATGTTCACGCCCGGCTGACGTCAGCCGCGGCAGCTGGGACCGGCGCAGCTCTGCAGCTGGTGCAGGCGAGCCGCGAGCTGGGCCTGGACCGATGCGTAGGCGGGGTCGTTGTGGCGACTGGAGAGCTCGAAGGGATCCTGGTCCAGGTCGTATAGCTCCGTCTCGCCGGTGTCGTGCTCGGCGTACTTGTAGCGCTCGGTCCGAATCGCGGCGAAGCTCGGCTCCTCGATCAGGAGCTCGCGCCCCTGCTCGATGCCGGGCTGGTTGGCGACCGGGATCAGCGAGCGCCCGTCCATCACCAGACCGGGGTCCGCGTTCGCCAGGTCGACGATCGTCGGCGCCAGGTCGGCATTGATGGACAGGTCGTCGACGTTCACCCCCTGCGGGATGCCCGGGCCGCGGATCTGGAGCGGCACCCGGATCGACTCCTCGTACAGGTGCTTCTTGCCCTCGGGGATCCGGTGCTCGCCTCCGAAGAACCCGTTGTCGGCGGTGTAGATCAAGACCGTGTTGCGGAGCTCGGCGTTCAGCGCTCAGCTCCCGGACGACCTTCTTCACGCCCTGGTCCACAGACAGGAGGGACTCGAGCCGGCACCGGTACTTGCGCCGGATGTCCGTGCCCCGTCCTCAACGGCGGGCGGTTCTGGATCGCGGCGGGCTTGTCGGAGACGTCGGCCTCGTTGAAGCTCGGGGGCCTCGGCAGCAGCTCGGAGTCGAACGCATGGGCGTGGCGCTGCGCCGGCTTCGCCGTGCCGCCGCAGTTGAAGGGCGGGTTCGGGCTGGGGCCAGGACCGCTGTGGGGCGCCGTGTAGGTGAGCCAGAGGAAGAACGGCCTCGCCCTCGGCGCTCGGCGGTCGACGAAGTCGACGGCCTTGCCGGTCAGCACGTCCTGCTTGAAGTCGGCGGGGTCCTCGCCGTAGCGGACCAGGGTGCCGTTCTCGTTCAGCGATGTAGTCGTAGACCCTCTGCTCGTAGGGGGCGGCGGCGAGCCACTCCGACCACCCCGCCGGCACCTCGGGGTCGTTCGCGTAGCCGTTCAGGTACTTGCCGATCATGGCGGTGTGGTAGCCCGCTTCCTGTAGCCAGACGGCCAGGTTGTTGTCCCCGTGCAGGGCCTGGAAGCGGCCGAAGCCGCCCTCCGGCGAATGGTTGCTGGAGACGCCGTGGTTGTGCATGTACTGGCCGGTGAGGAAGGTGGCGCGCGAGGGGCAGCAGAGGGCGTAGTTGACGAAGCTTCGGCGGAACGTCGCCCCGCGGTCGCCGATCAGCGAGTTCACGTTGTCCATCACCCGCATCGACTTGAGCGTCTGGTCGTCGGTCTCGATCACCACGATGTTCGGCCGCGCCGGGGCGGCCGCCGCCTGATCGACGCCCGCCGGCGGCGTCGCGGAGCCCGCGACCGCCAGCGCGACGGTCACGCCCAGGGCTGTCAAGACCGGTATCAGGAGGCGTCTCGCCAGGACAGCGAAACGCCTCGGCATGCGCGTCCCTTGCGTCCGCATCCCCTGCGACCGTAACAGGCGGCCACGCGAAGCGAGCCGCCCATGACCTCCTCCGAAGCGGGCCTCAGGCGGCGGTGGGAGGCTCGTCGCCGGACTCGTCGCCCGCGGTCAGCTGGCGCTCGATCTCTCGCTCGAGCTGGATGGCGCGGATGGCGTGCTCGTCGGGGAGCTTGTCGAGCACCTCGTGGATGGTGCGCAGGACCTCAGGCTGGTCACGGCCGAAGTCGTCCAGCAGGGAGTGGAGCGCGGTGTGCGTGATCTTGAGCTGCGCCGGGGTCAGCTCGAGGTGGTAGTGGAACTGGGTGCTTTGCCGGTTGTCCGAGCCCTGGTCGTTCACGCCGTTTTTCCCTCGCCTCCGCTTGCCGTTTCGCTCCGGTACGCGAATGGTACGCCTGAGCGGGGAGTTTGCCCCTCGGTGCCGCGAGCCACGCACCCACCACGGGGCAGGTCTGGCCGGCGCTCTAGAGTTCGCCGCATGCGCCGGCTGGCAGTCGCGGGGCTCGTGTTCTGTGCCTTGGCGGCTGTCGCGATCCCGAGCCCGGCGTCGCCCACCCGGCAACCCGCGCGCGCTTTGGCCCGCCGCCGACGCGCTCCGAGCGTACCGGCAACCTGATCGCCCTGGTGCGATCGCCACGGATCGTGGCGCCCGCCGGGGAGACAGGCGCGAGGACGCTCCTCGATGCGGCCCGGGGCCGCATCTCGGCCGTGCTGGACCGCAGCCGAGCACTCCCGGTCCGCTCGATCCCCGAGCTCGGCGCCGTGGCGGTGCGACCGGCGGCCGGCCAGAGTCTCGCGCGGGCGCGCCGTGAGCTGGAGGCCGACCCCGCGGTGAGGCGGGTCGAGCTGGAGCGCTACCGGACTCTCCGCTACCTGCCGCTGCCCGACGATCCCGCCCTCACGATGCACGACAGCCGCGCTCCTTCGAACCGCGTCTACCAGTGGAATCTGCGCCAGGAGCGCTTCGGCAGGGCCTGGAAGCGCACGCGCGGAAGGCGAGCGAAGCTCGCGGTCATCGACACCGGAATCGACGGGGAGCATTTCGACCTGGCCGAGCGGATCGTCTACTCGAAGGGCTACGACTACGCCGATTGCGGTGGCGTTGCGCAGCCGCAGTGCACGGGGCCGGAGTACGACGAGGTTGGGCATGGCACGCACGTCGCGGGGCTGGCGTGCGGGGCGGGCAACAACGGCCAGGGGGTCGCGGGCGCCGCCTTCAGGTGCAAGCTGCTGATCGAGAAGGCCTCCGACGCCTTTAGCCTCGAAGACTCGGTGATCGCCAGATCGATCACCGACGCCACCAACCACGGCGCCGACGTGATCAACATGAGCTTTGGTGGCCCCGGCGGCTCGGGCGTCATCGACCGCGCCCTCGACTACGCATACCGCCACGATGTCGTCCTGGTCGCGACGGCGTCCAACGACGACACCACCCACCAGGGAACGCCCGCCTCGCACCTGCAGCCGAACGGCACCGGCGACAGGCTTGGCTCCGGCAAGGGGTTGGTGGTCACGGCGGCGGGGCACAACGATCGCCGCGCCTGGTTCCGCCCCGGCCACGGCACCGGGATCTCGCTGGCCGCCTACGGATCCGCTTCGGCGGCCTGCCAGATCCGCCCGGATTGCGGGATCTTCTCCACCTTCCCCGACAACCTGACCTTGATCGAGACCGAGTGCGGCGCCTGTCGCGCAAGCTTTCAGGGCTCGGACGACTTCGCCTACATGGAGGGGACCAGCATGGCCGCCCCTCAGGTGGCGGGCGCCGCGGCGCTGATCCGCAGCAAGCGACCCGGGATGGACAACACCAGGGTGCTCCGGATCATCAAGCGCACCGCCAACGGACGCCACTTCCGCAACTCGCTCGGCTGGGGGATCCTGAACGCCGGCCGCGCCCTGGCGAGGGCGGCGCGCTAGCAGGGCGCCGGCGTCAGCCGGCCGCCGGCGCGGGCTGCCGGTTCCTGCGAGGCCGCCTCTGCGGCGTTGGCCAGCTCGGCGATCGAGCGCTCGATGCCCTCGGCGATCACCTCGACGTCGTCGATCGAGTCGTAGTCCGCGAGCAGGCCGAAGTTGATGCCGCCGTTGTAGCTCATGATGGCTACGAACAGAGCCTGATGGGGCGGCAGGAAGCCGACGGGAAAGATGTCCTCCAGCTCACGGCCGAGCACGTACAGCGGTATCTGCGGGCCAGGCACGTTGGTGACCACCAGGTTGAACAGACGGGTGGAGAAGTTGATCCGCGCGGCCTGCGCCAGAAGGGTGGGCGGGGCGAAGTCGTTGAAGCGCGTGATCACCTCGGCGCCGAGCGCCTGGTTGGACTGCTTCAGCCCCTGCATCGCCCGGGTCACGGCGTGCAGGCGGCGGACCGGGTCCGCGATGTAGACGGGCAGCGGCGCGCGCATCGCCGCCAGCCTGTTGCCGAGCTGCCCGCGCTCGTCCTCGGCCCGAATCGAGACCGGGACCTGCGCCCGCAGCTCCAGCCCCTCGGTGCGCATGCCGCGACCGTGCAGCCAGTCGCGAACCCCGCCCGCCACCACCGCGAGCACGACGTCGTTGACGGTGCCTCCGAGGGCGTCCTTGACGCGCTTCATCTGCACCAGGTCGCTGCGCACCCAGACGAAGCGGCGGTGCGAGCCGATGTCCACGTTGAGCGGCACCTTCGGCGCCGGGTTGGCGAACGCCCAGCCGATCTCGCCTACTCCTTCCACGGCTTCGGTCATCTGGCGCACGGTTGCCCGCGGGTGCTGGATCGCCCGCTCCAGGCGGCGCGCCAGGCGCACGGGCGTGCCCAGGACCCCCTCCACCCCCTTGGCGGCCAGGCTCGCGCGGGAGGGCTCGGGGTCCGGTGCCCAGTCGTGGTCGAGCTGGGCGGGCTCGGGAACCGGCTTGGTGTCGAAAAGCACCGTGGCGATGTCGACGCCCGAGACGCCGTCGACCAGAGCGTGGTGCGTCTTGGTGATCAGCGCGAAGCGCTTGCGGGTCAGCCCCTGCACGAGCCACAGCTCCCAGAGCGGCTTGGTGCGGTCGAGCTGCTGCGAGAAGACGCGGGCCGCCATCTTGCGAAGCTGCTCCTCCGAGCCGGGCGAGGGCAGCGCCGAGTGACGGACGTGGTATGTCGAGGTTGAAGTTGGGGTCGTCGACCCAGAATGGGCGCCCGGTCTGGACCGGGGGGTGGGCGAGCTTCTGCCGAAAGCGGGGCACCAGGTGAAGCCGGCCCCGGATGTGGTCGAGCAGGTCGTCGTAGCTGGGCGGCGGCCCCTCGAAGATCAGGATGCCGCCGACGTGCATGTGGCTGGAGTCGCTCTCGTTGGTGAGAAACGAGACGTCGACCGAGCTGAGGCGATCCATGTGCTGCTGGGCCACGGCTCAACCCTACCGGCTCTGTAGGCTCGCGCCGGTGCGACGTTTCGGGGTCTTGCTCGCCGTGCTCGGCGCGGCGCTGGCCGGTTGCGGCGGAGACGAATGGAAGGCGGCCCGGCGACGGTTCACGGGCCGAGCGGCTTCGACGCCCAACGCGCCTTTCGCGACCTCCGCGCGCAGGTTCGGATCGGCCCCCGTCCGTCGGGCTCGGCGGCGAGCCGGGAGGAGGTGCGGTTGATCGCCCGGCGGCTTCGCGATGCCGGCGTGCGCGAAGTTCGGGTGCAGCAGCCGCACCTGAACGTCGTCGGCCGCATCCCCGGCAAGGCGCCGGGAATCGTGGTCGCGGGCGCTCACCACGACACGAAGGACAGCATCCCGGGTTTCGTCGGCGCCAACGACGGCGCCTCCGGCGTCGCCGTCCTGCTCGAGCTGGCGCGCAGCCTTCCACCGCGCCTGAACGGGCCCTCGATCGAGCTGGTCTTCTTCGACGCCGAGGAGGCGCGCGGCGACAGGCCCTTCGACCTCGACGGGGCGCGCGGCTCAAGCCAGTTCGTGCGCTACGCGCGAGGCGGCCGCCAGGGCTCGCCGGCGCTCGCCCAAATCCGCGCCATGGTCCTCTTCGACCTGGTCGGCGACTGCGACCTCGAGATTCCGCGTGAGGAGAACTCGGACCCCGGCCTCTACCGGCTGTTCTCCGATGCCGCGCAGGCGTCCCCCAGGGCCTCGCCGTTCGTGGGGACCACGCCCTCGATCCTCGACGACCACCTCCCCTTCCTGGAGGCGGGGATCTCGTCCGTGGCCTTGATCGACTTCGAGTTCGGACCCGGTCCCAGGCCGGGCGCCTTCTGGCACACGCTCGAGGACAACCTCGGTCATGTCTGCACGTCAAGCCTCGACGCCGTCGGGGAGGCGGCGCTTGGCGCGCTGCCGCGAATCCGGTGAGCACGCGCTGCCTGAGTACCCTTTAGGGCGCATGGCCGCCGCCTCCCCAGCCCCTGCTCGCGCCGTCCCGCGGCGCGTGCTGCTTGCGGCGCCGCGCGGCTATTGCGCCGGCGTCGACCGAGCCGTGCAGACGGTCGAGAAGGCCCTGGAGCTCCACGGGCCGCCGGTCTATGTCCGCAAGGAGATCGTCCATAACAAGCATGTGGTGGAGCAGCTCGCCGAGCGGGGGGCAATCTTCGTCGAGGAGGAGACCGAGGTCCCGGAGGGCGAGTTGGTCGTCTTCTCCGCTCACGGCGTCGCCCCGACGGTCCACCAGAACGCGCACCAGCGGCGCCTGCGCACGATCGACGCCACCTGTCCGCTGGTCACCAAGGTCCACGTCGAGGCGCGCAAGTTCGCCGAGCAGGGGTACACGGTCGTTCTGATCGGCCACGCGGGCCACGAGGAGGTGGAGGGGACCACCGGCGAGGCGCCGGCCAGCATCGTGCTGGTGCAGACCGCCGAGGACGTGGATGCCCTCGAGGTCCCAGACCCCGGCAAGGTCGCCTACATCACCCAGACGACGCTGTCGGTCGACGAGACGCTGGCGATCATCGCTCGCCTGCGCGACAAGTTCCCCCAGATAGCCGGCCCGAAGTCCGACGACATCTGTTACGCGACCACCAACCGCCAGATCGCCGTTAAGCAGCTGGCTCGCGAGTGCGACCTGGTGCTGGTGATCGGCTCCACCAACTCCTCCAACTCGAACCGCCTGGTCGAGGTTGCGCGGGAGCTTGGCGCCGCTTCCCACCTGATCGACAACTCGCTCCAGGTCGAGGAGGAGTGGCTGCACGACGTGGAGACGGTCGGCATCACATCCGGCGCCAGCGCTCCGGAGGAGCTGGTCTCGCAGTTGGTCGCCTTCTTCCGCGATCGCGGGGTGCAGGAGATCTCGGAGCTGCGGACGGTCGACGAGGACGTCCGCTTCATGCTCCCGAAGCAGATCAGGGTCGAGCTGGCTGCCCGAAGCTGACCCGTATCCGGGTGCGGCGCTGCAGCCGGTAGCTGCCCTCAGGGCACTCCTGCCGCGAAGCCGATCGAGTAGACGCGTATCCCGGGCGTGGCGCCGACGGCCAGGTGGTGCGCTTCGTGACGGTCGTGGGCGGCCAGTTCGTAGGCGCCCGGCGCCTGGACCTCGATCGCCAGCTCGCGCCCGCGATCAAGCGAGGCTCGCAGCTGGCCGCGCCCATCGACCGCCGCCCAGGCGCCGCCGGCCGCGTAGTCCAGCTCGAGCGGCGGCTCGCCCTCGCGCGGACGCCACGGCTCGGACTCCGAGCCGCCCGGGAAGACCTCGTCCGAGGGCGGCGCGACGAGCGCTCCGGCGGCGTCGCTGGGGCGAAGCGGACCGACGGGCTCGGGCAGCTCGAGATCCGGGTCGAGGGCCCGCAGCTCCTCCTGGATCGCCTCCTCGGTGGCCGCGTATTCGCCCTCGCCGAAGTGGAACCAGCGCAGCGCCCCGCCGCGGCCCCAGAGGAACAGCGACGGCCACCCCTCGCAGCCGTAGTCGTGCCAGATCCGGTAGCGAGAGTCGACGGCCACCGGGAAGTCGACCTCGAGCCGCGTCAGTGCCGCGGCGAGCTTGCTGGGGTCGGCCGTGAACGGAAAGCGGGGCGAGTTGACCCCCACCAGCGTCAATCCGAGATCGCGGTAGCGCTGCTCCCAGGCGCCCACGTACGGGAGCGTGCGGACGCTCGACAGGTGCGCCGCATCCACGAAGTGGACGAGCAGCGGGCCGCGGGCGCAGATCCGCGCGACCTCGCCAGGCTCGGGGCCGATCCACTCGATGCCGGGTGGAAACGGCGGTACAGCGATGTCGTGCGCTTGCGGTCGCATGGCGCCGCTATTCTCCTGGCTTCCCCCGGGCTGAACGAGGAGGATGACTTGACGCAGAGGATCTGGGAGCGCATCGAGCAGGGCCGCGAGCGCTGGAACGTGCTCCGCCACCCCTTCTATCGGCGCTGGTCGGCTGGAGAGTTGACCCGCGATGAGCTGGCGCGCTACTCGGGCCAGTACCGGCACGCGGTGCGGGCGATCGCTGCGGTCTCCGAGGCCGCCGCTGAGCTCGCTCCCGAGCGCCCCGAGCTGCGGCGACATGCGGTCTCCGAACGCGACCACGTGGCGCTCTGGGACGGTTTCGTCGAGGCGGCGGGAGGGTGCGCCGCCGACTCCCCGACGCCGGAGACCGAGGAGTGCGTGCGCGCCTGGTCGGATTCGCCGGCCGCCCGGGCGGGCGGTGACGACCTGCTGGCAAGGCTCGTGAGGCTGTACGCGATCGAGAGCGGCCAGCCGGAGATCTCCCGCATCAAGCGCCAGGGCCTGGTGGACCGTTACGGGTTCGCCGACGGCCCTGAGACCGCCTACTTCCGCCTCCACGAGCGCCTCGACACCGAGCACGCCGCGCAGGGGCGTCAGCTGATCGAGGAGCTGGCGAAAGAGAGCGACGAGGATCAGCTGGCGGCCGGCGCGGAGGCCGTCCTGCGGGCGAACTGGCGTCTGCTCGACGGGGTCTAGCCGACTCTGTCGATGTGCGCTGGCGCGACCGGGTCACCGGCGTCGTCCTCGGTCTGATCCTCGGCGTCGGGATCGTCACCGGCTTCGTCTTCATCTACAGCGAGGAGACCGTCGACGCTCCGTCAATCTCCTCGGACGGAGAGGGCGGCGGGACGCGCGGCGATGGCCAGGGATCGGCCCAGCCCCCGCCCGTGGCCACCGTGAGGGTGATCAATGGCGCCCCGCCGGCCAGCGGCCCCGCCGAGCTTCACTACCGCCGGAATGAGGTCGTTCGCTTGCGCGTTGTCTCCGACGGGACGGTGGGAGTACAGCTGATGGGCTACGGGATCGACCGCACGATCGCGGCCGGCGAGCCGGCAGTGATCAGGTTCAAGGCCGCCAAGCCGGGGAGCTTCCCGCTGGTGGTCACCGGGTCGTTCATCGACGTCGCGCGAGTCACCGTGGGCGGCCCTACGCTCTGAGTGGACCATGTACTCGGCGCTCGACCTATACGCATCGGTGGCGCTGTTGCTCGTGGCCTCCGCGGTCCTGGGGCAGGGCGTCCTGTGCGCCTGCGGCCGGCGAACGTGGTCGTGGCTGGCCCCAGCCGTCGGACTGGCCACCCTGGTCATCGTGGCGGGAGCCACGATTCGTCTGCCCGGACGCGATCTGACGGCGATGGCGGCCGTCGGCATCGCCCTCGCCGCCTCGATCGCCGTGCTGTGGATCCGGCGCCCCGAGGCGCCCGGAGCCTTCCGCGTCGGCCTCCCGATCGTTGTCGCGATCGCCCTCGCCGCCTCGCTGCCCTTCGCCGCCGCCGGAGGGTTCGGCGCCTTCGAGGGCAAGTCGAACGACCTCGGCTACTACCTGTACGACGCCCAGTGGCTGCAGACGCACGATGGATTCGAGCCCTCCCATGTCACCAAGGGGTTCCCGATGGGCCCGCCGGCGCTGGCCGTGGTCACCGCCGAGGCGCTGGGCGGAGCCAGCTTCGTCGCCACGTTCACCGCCTTCATGATCGTCGTCGCGGTCGCCGGTGGACTGGCCTCGCTGACCGTCTTCGGTGAGCTTGGCGCCGGGCGGCGGACCCTCGCCGCCCTGCTCGTCGGTTTCCCCTACATGGCGGCCTCCTTCTACGTGGGCTCGAGCTTCAAGGAGGTGGCGATGGGCATGTTCGCGCTCGCCTTCGCCCTCACTGTGCGCGAGCTCGCCGGCGAGGACCGCCCCGAGGCAGCGGTACGTCCGGGCTCGCTCGCCGCACTCGTCCCGCTCGGCCTGCTCGCGGGCGCGGCCGTGTACACGTACAGCTTTGCCGGGACCTACTGGCCGCTGGGGATGCTCGGCCTCTGGGTGCTTGCCTCGCTGCTCTACCAGCGCCGCCGGCTTCAGGCCCTGGTCCGCTCCGTACTCGGTGGCGATGCCGAGGTCGGGGCGGGCGCGCATTCTCGCTGCGGTTGGGCTCGTTGCGGTGCTCGCCGTGGCGATCCCGGAGCTCAACCAGGTGACCGAGTTCGCGAGGGCGCGCGGCTCGCTCAGCGCGCTCAGCGGCGGCAGCGTGGCCGGCGATCTTCCGGGCACCCCCTGGTTCTACACGGCGCTCGGCGTCTGGCCGGTGACGGACTACCGCGCGCCCGTTCCCAACATGATCGATCGAGCGGCTTCTGTTCGCCATCGCGCTGGTCGCCCTGGCGCGCGGGCTGTTCCTGCTGTGGCGGCGCGGGGAGCTCGCCTTGCTGGCCGCCGCGGCGACGGCAGCGATCCTCTACCTGGCGGCGCGCGTCGGGTCCGGTCCCTACGTGCAGTCGAAGGCCCTCGCGATCATGGCCCCGCGTGACGATGCTGATCACGGTCTACGGCGCCCTCACGGTCTTCGCGCAGCGAAGGCGGGGAGGTGTCCCGACCGAGAAGAGCGCAGCCGCCGGGGCGCAAGGCGCCGCCGAGCGATTGCTCGCCGCACCCATCGTCTGGCCCGCGGTGGCGCTCGTGTTCCTTGGTCGGCGCTCTGCTGTCGAGCTATCTGGCGCTGGGCGGCGCCCTGGTCAACGGCGGCGAGCAGTCGCGGCAGCTCGAGGCGTTGGGGCGCCAGGTCGAGGGCTCTGAGGTGCTGTTCCTGGGGGCCGACGACTACGTCGGCTGGGAGCTCAGGGGGGCGTCGGTCTACAGCTCGGATCGAAGCAGCGGGGTTGCTCTACCTTCCGCCCAAGGAGACCTCGTACTGGACCCGTTACGACTTCGACTCGATGACGCCCAGGGAGCTCGACCTGGCCGACTTCGTGATCAGCGCCCGCAGCCCCTTGATGAGCCAACCGCCGCCCAACTTCAAGCGGGTTGCGGTTACCGAGTCCTTCGAGCTTTGGCAGCGGACCGGGCCGACGCCCCCCCGCCTTACCCTGCCGGAGGACGAGCTGCCGGGTCAGGAGCTGCGCTGCGGCACCCCGCGCGGGCGGCGGCTGGCGAGGAGCCAGGGAGTCGCCCACATCTGGTCGTCCGTCCCCGTCTACGGCCGCAAGGGGGACTGGACGGCCTCGAGTGGACGGCCCCCGGCGAAGGGGTTCCGGCGGCCGACGGCCCTGGTCCCCGGCCGCGCGCTGATCCAGGATCTCGAGCTGGGCAGGGGGCGGTGGGAGATCTCGCTCCAGTACCACAGCGCGGACCCGCTGCGCGTCCGGGGCCCCGGCCTCGACGCCCGCCTGCCGCCCAACTCCCAGCGGATAGGCTCTTTTTGGCGCGTGGGAGAGATCGCGCTGCCCGAACCCGGGGCGGCGACAATCCGGGTCGAGACCCGGCCGCGCTCGGACCTTCGTGACCTGCTCGCCGGCCCCGACCGGCTTGACACGGGCACCGCCGGGCTGATCGTCGGCGTCGCCGCGACGCGGGTCGGCGCCCCGCGTGCCACGGTGCCGCTACGGCGGGCCTGCGGTCGCTTCGTCGACTGGTACAGGCAGAGTTGACCCCGGCGGAGCCGGCCCATTCCCAGACCACGCGTCCGGTCGTCGCTTGTCGTTGGCTCCGAGCGCGTCCGCCGCAAGGCCCGCGGCGACGGACGCCGTAGCGGCGAGATGATGGGCCACGTGCACGCCAAGCCCAGCGACGGCAGCGCCGGGACCGAGGCGTCGGAGCACGAGCGCGTACAGCGCGCGATTCAGCCCGACGAGCCCCAGCATGGCTCCCGCCAGCAGCGCCGGCCGGCGCCGCACGATGGCGAACAGGACCAGCAGCGACGCCGCGGCGCTCAGCCGGTGATTCCAGCCCAGATTCAGGTGGCGGGGCACCGTTCGCGAGCGAAGCAGCAGGCCGATCCACGGAATTCCGCGGCGAGCGAAGTCGGTCCACAGCATGCCAGGCAGCGTCCAGCGTTTGAGATGTGTCCCCTGGATCTCCGGGTCGAGCCGAATGCGGGCCCCGCCCGCGACCAGGCGCATCCCGAGCTCGACGTCCTCGATCGATGCGTGCGGGAATCGTGCCTGGTCGAATCCTCCCGCGCCGAAGAAGGCCTGCCGCCGGATTGCGCCCAGGCCTGCCCAGAACGTCTGGGCTGGGCCGGCCGCCTGCTGGTGGACGTGGTGGTGAAGCAGGTTTCGGAACCCCGACACGGCCCCGGGGGCGCCCGGCTCGTCGTCATAGGAGCCAAACAGTGCCGCCAGCGATGGCTCGCGGCCGAAGGTCGCGCGAATCCGCCGGATTGCGTCGCGGTGGACGACGACGTCGGCGTCGACGAAGACGAGGATGTCGGCCGTTGTGCACTCGGCGCCGGCATTCCGGGCCGCGGCGGGCCCCGCCCCGCCGGGCTCGGTGACCACGATCACCTCGTCCGGCGGATCGGAGCTGGCACGGATTGCGTCCACGCATCGCGCGAGCGTGGGAGGGCCGTCGGTGGCCGGAACGATCACGCCGATCCTCGGAGCGGCGGCGTAGGCTGCCATTGCGCGCCAACGATAGCCGCCGCGAGCCCGCCGGCCCGCGGAGGATCGGGCGTCAGTTGGGCGCCAAGAGGAATCCGGTGAGCGCCGAGCGACCGCTGATCTCGGTCGTCGTCCCCACGAAGGGGCGGCTTTCCTCGCTGGGGCGTTGCCTGGAGGCACTGCGCGATGCGGACTTCGGGCGCGAGCGGTTCGAGGTCGTGGTAGCCAACGATCGCGGCGGCGAGGCGGTCGACTCGCTGGTCGGCTCGTTCGCGGAAGAGCTGGAGGTGGCGATCGCCAGGCCGCAGCGCACCGGCCCCTCGGCGGCGCGCAACGCCGGTGCGGCGGCGGCCCGCGGCGCCTACGTGGCCTTCACCGACGACGATTGCGAGCCGCGCCCAACCTGGCTGACCGCGTTGGAGCACTCGCTCGAGGCGAACCCGGGCGCGGCCGTTGGCGGCAGGGTCGAGAACGGCATACCGGAGAACCTGGGGGCGGTCTCGACCCAGGTCGTAGTGGACGCGCTCCACGCGCATTTCAACCGGGGCGCTGGCTCGCCGCGCTTCTTCGCCTCGAGCAACGTCGCCTTCCCGGCGGCGGCGTTTCAGGCGCTGGGTGGATTCGACGAGGAATCCCGCTACGCCGAGGACCGGGAGCTGTGCGAGCGGTGGATCCAAACCGGGCATCGCTTCGTCTCCGCGCCCCAGGCCATCGTCATCCACATGCGCACGCTCTCACTGCGGGAGTTCATGGCACAGCACTACGGCTACGGAAGGGGCGCACGCGCTTTCCATCGCCACAGCGTCGGGAGGCACCTTCCAGCGGACCGGTTGGGCGTGCTCTGGGAGCTGAGTCGCGAAACGCTGCGCCGCCACGAGGGCCACGGCCGGCTTGCTGTGGCCGGATATGCGGCGCTCTCCCAACTCGCCACCGCGGCGGGGTTCGCGCGCGAGGCCCTGGGCAGGTCCGGCAGCTCTGGCCGCCGGTGATGGCCCACTAGGATCAGACTGGCAGCATGGCTGGGAGCTGGGGAGTCGCGCCGGAGATTGGGGGCCAGCGCCCCATTGGGCGCGACGCCAAGATCGTCGTCGTGATGCCCGCGCTGAACGCCGCGGCGACCCTTGCGGACACCGTTTCGGGAATCCCGCCGGAGTGGGTGGACGAAGTGATCCTGGTGGACGACAAGTCCTCCGACGACACCGTCGACCTCGCGCGCTCGCTACCCGTGCGCCTGATCTGGCATCCGCACACGGTTGGATACGGCGGCAACCAAAAGACCTGCTACCTCGAGGCCTTGCAGCGGGGAGCGGACGCGGTGGTGATGCTCCACCCCGACGGTCAGTACGAGCCGGAGATCATCCCCAGGATGTTGACTCCGATCCTGGAGAACAGGGCGGACATGGTGCTCGGGTCGCGTTTCGCTGAGCCCGGCGCCGCGCGCGCCGGGGGAATGCCGCTCTACAAGTACGTGGCCAACCGGGTCCTGACCGCAATCGAGAACCGCTTGCTGGGAACCGGGTTCTCGGAGCTGCACACCGGCTACCGGGCGTATTCGAGGGAGCTCCTGCTCACCGTTCCCTTTCTGCGGAACTCACTCGACTTCAGCTTCGACTCCGAACTGCTGATGCAGGCGTCGCACTTCGGTTTTCGGATCGTCGAGGTCCCGGCGTCGTCCCGCTACTTCGAAGACGCCTCGTCCGTCGGCCCTTGGACGGCCACCGTCTACGGGGTGAAGACGCTGTGGGCGGCCCTGCGGCTGGTGCTTCACCGCAGCCACATCATCCGCTCGAGGAAGTATTTACGGTGAGCAGGGCCTCGATCGCCAGAGCAAAGATCACCGGGGAGCGCGTGATGACACGGGCTGGGGGGTTCAACCCCACGTGGCAGCGAACCGCGGCGGCCTACGAGCAATGCTCTGCGCTGCTTCCGCGCGGCCGCGTGCTCGACCTGGGCTGTGGTGTCGGCCACAGTCACCATCTCCTGGCGCCGCGCGAGACGGTGGGTGTGGACTGTGACGCCGACTCCCTGGCCGGTCAGGACCGACCTACCCGGGTCGCCGACATGCGGCAGCTGCCCTTCGCGGATGGGGAATTCGGCTCCGTCGTCGCGGTGCAGTCGCTCGAGCACGTTCCGGACCCGGAGCGCGTGCTCGCCGAGGCCCGACGCGTACTCGAGCCGGGAGGGGTGGCGATTTTCGTCACCCCCAACAGGCTCACCTTCGCGCGTCCGGACGAGATCATCGACCCCTATCACTTCGTGGAGTTCTCGGCCGATCAGCTCGCGGACATCTGCGGTCGGTTCTTCGAGCCCGTGGAGCTGTACGGCATATTCGGGTCGCCGCGCTACCTCGAGCTTGTCGCCGCCGAGCACCGCACCCTGGATCGGATTCTCCGCTCGGACCCGCTGCGGCTACGCCGGTTGGCTCCCCGTCGCCTGCGACAGCGCCTCTACGACTGGATGCTGGCCCGCGCGCGGCGCGGTGAGGATCCGGCCGCCGCGGCGATCACCCGCGACGACTTCGAGCTGCGTAGTGAGGATGTCGACGAATCACTCGACCTGATCGCCGTCTGCGCATCAGCGAGGTAGCCCCAGCCCCGCTCGTACCCGGTGCACCAGGTTGACGTAGTCGCGCAGATCACTCGATCGCGGCAGCAGCGCGGCGGCGATGGGCGTCCGGGTTGACCGAAAGAACAGGATGGCGCTCAGGAGCGAGACCGCCACGTAGGAGCAGCAGGACACGATCGCCGCTCCGGTTGTGCCGTGGTCCGGGATGACCAGCAGAAAGGCGACGAAGGTGAGCGGGAAGCTGACCAGGCCCACGATCAGCGCCTGGTTGGCGGCGCCGCGACCGGTGAAGGCGGCCACCATCACCCGGCCGACGCCGAGCAGGGCGACGCCCGGGACCAGGATCAGGCCCAGCTCCAGCGTGCCGTCGAACCCGGGGCCCCAGACGAGGGGAGCGATGGCGAGCAGGGGGATCACCAAGACGCTTGCCACGAGCGACACCAGGACGGAATGCCGGACGGCGGAGACGGGCCAGGCGGCCGCGACCTCCGGGCGCAGGCTCGGATCGACGGCCGAGACGCTCGCGGTGCGGGGCAGCACCACCGAGGCGAGCGGTTGGGAGACGATCCAGACCAGCGAGGTGATCGCGACGGTGACCGCGTACACGCCCGCGTCCGCGACTCCGTAGTAGGCGCTGAGGATGAACAGGTCGGGTCGCAGGTTGACGAACTGGAAGAGGTCGTTGACCCAGGCGCGGAGCCCAAAGCCACCGGCGTCCCGGAGGCGCCGCTCGGGGCCGGCGCTCGCTTCGGGACGGCCGGCGTAGCGGATCGCCCACGCCGCGGTGATTGCCCCGCCGAGCACCCAGCCGACGGCGAATCCGATTACCGCGCCGCTCCGGCCTGCGACGAGAGCGAGCGCGGGGCAGATCAGCAGCACGGAAACCGGGCCGACGCCCGTCAGCAACGCATACTCTTCGAACAGGTCGCGGGCGAGGGGAACGGCCGGAAGGATCCACCAAGCGAGGACGAACGGCAGCGCGGCCATCAGCGCCCCCGCCATCGTAAGCGTGAACTCGCTCAGCGCTCCGTGGCGCAGGAGCGCGTAGGCGACCATGCCTAGGCCCGCACCGACGAGCCCAAAGCCGATCGAGGCGACCAGGGCGCCGCGCACCGCGCTGCGCGGCGACCAGAGGCCTGCGCCAACACGATGGGCGACGCTGGTCCGCAGCCCCGCGCCTGCGACGATGGTGGCGAGAAAGACGAACTGGCTCGCCAGGGCGATGACCCCGGCACCGTCGGCGCCCTCGATCCTGGAGACGGCGATGCTGTTCAGCCCCAGGGCGCCGGCGGTGACGATCAGGGCGAGGGACGCCAGCATGGCACCCGAGCCAAAGGTGCGGTCCAACCTGGGAGCGGCGCCGAGCTTCAGCTGACCGCCGTCGGTTGCCGGCACTGGGCTGGGGCCCCTGGAGATCACCGCAACCCCCATCCGGCCCAGCGCGAACGCCGCGGAGACTCGCTCGTCGTGAGCGATCCTCCTCCACGCCCGCCTCAATTCGCGGCTCCACGAGATGTCGTCGAAGACCATCACAGCCTGCGGGGACATATGCGCAACGATGCTCTCGAAGTAGCCGACAGTGGCTTCCTCGGTGTGCTCGGCGTCGACCAGCGCGTAGTCCAGCGGCGCCGCGTCCCGGAGCACGTCGGCGAGCGTGTCGGCGATCGGTCCGACAGCCACCGCGACATGCTCCAGGCCCAGCGACTCAAGACCGTCCTCGGCGATCGCCGCCCATTGGGGCGAGCCGTCGAGCGTGATCAGCCGGCCTGTCCCGTTGAGCCTCAGCGCGGCTCCCTGGTATGCAGCCGAGATCCCCAGCCCGGTGCCAAGCTCGAGGCATGACTGAGGCGCAAGCTCCCGTAGGAGTCGCATCAAGAACAAGGTCCATACCGGCGTGATGCTCACCGACCACGAGGCCCACGACACCTTGTCCGGCAGACCAGCCTCGAACGGTTCCGCAATCGCCTCGTCAATGTTGAGCGCTCGGCGGTGGGCCTCGATGCGGCCGATCCATTCGCGCTCCTCCTCTGGGATCTTGCCAAGCGCGGTCGTTCGCAGCGCTCTGGCGATGCGCCTGCGGGGCGGGCCCCTCTTGCCGCGCCAGGCGCGGCAGCGAGG
Organism: uncultured Actinomycetes bacterium; assembly: GCA_963824865.1. Classification (GTDB taxonomy): domain Bacteria; phylum Actinomycetota; class Thermoleophilia; order Solirubrobacterales; family 70-9; genus AC-56. The sequence goes on from CAWGQQ010000009.1 coordinate 360,190, forward strand.
TCGCCATCAGCAGCCTGGCGCTGACAGGCCAATTCAAGGCTGCCGCGTGTGCCCTCAGCGTCAGCCCCCTGAGGCCGGTTCTGCTCATCGCACCGGTGAGCCCGTGTTGCGCTTGCCGCCGATCACCACGATGCCCATACGACGAAGCTTGAGCACCGTGGACACGCGCTCGTTGGCCGCGATCGACCTCCAGGCTCGCCACATCCCGTCGCTCCAGTTGATGTCGTCGAGCACGACTATCGCTCCCTCTCGAAGGTGGGGCAAGACCGTCGCGAAGTGCGCCAGGGTTGCATTCTCCGTGTGGTCGGCGTCGAGGAACGCGTAATCGATCGGGCGCATCGGCTCGAGCACGCGGTCAAGCGAGTCGGGTCGCGAATCCAGTCGCAAGCTCGACCCGCTTCTGGAGGCCGAGCCGCGAGAAGCCCTCCTCGGCGAACCCGCCGAGGCCCTCGTTGCGCTCGACCGTGGTCAGGGTCCCGGCTCCGTTCAGCTCCAGCGCCGCGGCCTGGTAGGCGGCCGAGACTCCGAAGCCGGTGCCGAGCTCGAGGCAGGATGCGCGGCGCCAGCTCCCTCACCGTCCGCATCAGGAAGCGGCCCCACACCGGCGCGATGCTCATCCAGCGCACGATGGCGGCCCGCCTCTCCGGCCAGCAGCTCGGCTCGGCGGTCCTCGACCCGCGCGATCCATGCGCGCTCCTCGCGCGGGATGCGACCGAGGGCCGTTGTCCACAGTGCCCTGAACAGCGCGCGGGAGGTCCGGTCGCGCCGGGCGGCCAGGCGCGGCGCAGAGGCGGCCATCAGCACGCGGTACGTCGGCCCGGCGAGAGCCGAGCTCGGGGGGACGCGCGCCATCGCCCTCAACTGACCGCCACCACCCCCATGCGGCCCAGGGCGAGGCTCGCCGAGACGCGCTCCCGGCGCCTGATCGCCCTCCAGGCCCGCCGCATTCCCGTCGAGAGCATGATGTCGTCGAGCAGCACGACCGCTCCCGGAGAGAGGTGCGGGAGAAGGATGTCGAAGTGCTCGCAGGTCGCCTCCTCGGTGTGGTCGGCGTCCAGAAAGGCGTAGTCGATCGGCATCGATTCGTCGCGCCACCTCCGGCAGGGTGTCGTCGATGGCGCCGAGCCGGACCTCGCCCCGCCCGGCCAGGCCCAGGGCGGCGAGGCCCTGTTCGGCGACGGCGCCCCAGGCATGGGCGCCCTCGAGCGTCGTCAGCGTCCCGGCGCCGTTCAGCTCCAGGGCGGCGGCCTGGTAGGCGGCCGAGAGCCCCAACCCGGCGCCCAGCTCGAGGCATGATTCGGGTGCCAGCTCCCTGACCAGCCGCATCTGGAGCACCCCCCAGGCGGCCGGAGATGCTGAACAGCGCCGAGATCCCCCGGATCGCTACCGGCGCCTCGACGGTCGCAGACCGGGCCGCCGCGCCGCCCTTCGCCCTCGGCTCGAAGCCGGGCGGCACCGCCGTCTCGTCGGCAGCCAGCTCCCGGCGCCGCGCCTCGATCCGGCCGATCCACTCGCGCTCCTCGGCTGGAATCCGGCCGAGCGCGGTCGTTCGCAGCGCCCGGGCGAGGGCCCTCGAGGTCGGGTCGCGCCTGCCGGCGAGCCGCGGCAGCCGGCCCACCATCGACGCCCTGCCGTACAGCGGCGTGCGGGTGACGGCGCGGATTGCGCGGTCGGCCTGGGCGCTGCTCGGGAACCTCATCGGCAAAGGATCCCTGATCGTCCGGGCGGCCGGCGCACCGTATGGCGGCAGGCAGCGATCCTTCGGCTAGACTCCCATCCCTGGGAGATCGGGGGGAAATGGGCGGTAGTGACAGGAACAGCCTGGGAGCCGCGATTCTTGGCGGGGGTCCGGCCGGGCTGACGGCCGCGTGGATGCTGGCCCGACGCGGGCGGGCGGCGACCGTGCTCGAGGCCGACGGCACCGTCGGCGGCATCGCGAAGACGGTCGAGTTCGACGGCTACCGCTTCGACCTCGGCGGCCATCGCTTCTACACCAAGCTCGAGCCGGTGCGCGCCTCTGGGAGGAGATGCTCGGGCCGCGAGCTGCTCACCCGCCCGCGGCTGTCGCGGATCTACTACGGCGGCCGCTTCTTCAACTACCCGCTGCGCGCCGAGGACGTCGTGCGCGGCCTCGGCGTGGTCGAGTCGGCTCGCTGCGCGGCTCTCGTATCTCTACTGGCGCCGGCGGCTCCGCCAGCATGCGGCCGCAGACGTTCGAGGACTGGGTCGTGCGCCGCTTCGGCCGGCGCCTCTACGACGCCTTCTTCCGCTCCTACACGGAGAAGGTGTGGGGCATCCCGGGCTCGGAGATCCAGGCGGAGTGGGCCGCGCAGCGGATCCAGGAGTTCAGCCTCTGGCAGGCGGTCCTCGGGCATCCTCGGCGTTCGCCGCGAGCCACGCGACGACCCTGATCGAGGAGTTCCTCTACCCGCGGCTCGGCCCGGGCCAGATGTGGGAGGCGTTCCGCGACTGGGTCGAGGAGCGCGGGATCCCGGTGCTGCTCAACCACCGCTGCGTCGCGATCCGCCACGACGCGCGGGCAGGGTCGAGAGCGTCGATCGTGCGAGACCGACGGCGAGGAGCGCGAGCACGCCGGTCGACGCGGTGCTCTCGAGCATCGCCGCTCGCCGAGCTCGATCGCAGTCCTCGACCCGCCCGCCGCCCGCGGAGGTGCGCGGCGGCCGCGGCGCGGCTGCGCTACCGCAACCTCTGCCTCGTCGCGCTGATGACGCACGAGGAGGAGCCGTTCCCCGACAACTGGATCTACCTCCACGATCCGCGGCACGCGCGCCGGCCGGGTGCAGAACTTCGGCGCCTGGAGCCCCGACATGGTGCCGCGCGGGCACGACCTGCCTCGGCGTCGAGTACTTCTGCTTCGAGGACGACGAGATCTGGAAGATGCCCGACTCCGAGGCGGTCGAGCTGGCGACCAGAGGAGCTGGCGGCGATCGGGCTGCTCGATCCCGACCAGGTCTTCAACGGCGTCAAGGTCCGGGTGCCGAAGGCCTATCCGATGTACGACTCGCGGCTACCGCGAGGCGGTCGCCGAGCATCCGCGGCTACCTCGAGCACTTCGAGAACCTGAAGACCTTCGGCCGCAACGGGCTGCACCGCTACAACAACCAGGACCACTCGATGTGGACGGCGATCCTCGCCACGCTCAACCACATCGACGGCGCCAGCCACGACGTCTGGTCGGTGAACACCAAGGCCGAGTACCTCGAGGAGGGGCCGCTTGCCGAGGGCGCTCGCCGACCTCGACCTCGTGACCTAGTCCATTCGGAGCAGCCCACAGCGGCTCGCTCTCGATCCACGGGCTGAAGCGGGCGTGAAGGCCGCCGCTCACGCCGTCCGCGGCGGGTTCGGCGCGCTGCCGAGGTGCTCGCGGTGCTCGCGGTCTCGGATCTGCGGATCCGCTACGGGCGCGGCGGCCTGCGGGCCGTGAAGTGGTTCCTCGACCCGTTCGCGGCCCTGGGCGTCTACCTGGTGCTGGTCACCGCTGGTGCTCGACACCGGCTCGAGGCCAGCCGGGCCTCAGCCTCGCCTGCGCGATCGTCCCGTTCCAGCTCGTGATGACGGGCACGGTGCAACGCGCTCCAGTCGGTCGCGACTGCGCGGCTCGATCATCGTCAACATGTCCTTCCCGCGGATCCTGATCCCTCTCGTCGGCCGTGGTCACCGAGTCGGTCGCCTTCAGCGCCAGCCTCGTGCTGCTGCCGCTGATGATGCTCGTCTACGGGGTCGAGCCGACCACCGCCGTCCTCTGGCTGCCGGTCGCGCTTGGCGCTGACGGTCGCGCTCGCCGCGGCGCTGGCCTACCCGGCGGCGCTGTTCGGGCTCTGGTACCCGGAGCTGATCTCGTTCGCCGTCTCCCTGGTGAGGACGCTGTTCTTCCTCGCCCCGGGCCTGGTCGCGCTCGACCAGATCAGCGGGATGACCCGCGACCTGCTGCCGTTCAACCCGCTCACCGGGCTGTTCGAGCTCTATCGCGACGCGCTGCTCTACGGCCAGTCGCCGCGCCGCGTGGCAGATGCTCTTCCCGCTCGCCGCCGGCGCGCTCGTGCTGGCGGTGGCCCTGCCCGTCTACCGGCGCGAGCAGGCGTCGCTGGCGAAGCTGGTGGGCTGATGGGCGTCGCGCTGGCGCCGGAGGTCTCGGCGCCCGCCGACCGCGGAGGTCGTCCTGGAGCGGGTCGGGGTGCGATTCGACTTCGATCGCCGCGGCCGGGTGGTGACGCCCGTGCTCGCCCGCATCCGCCGGATCCGGGCGAGCGCCTGGGGGCTGCGAGACGTCGACCTGCGGCTCGAGCCGGGGGCGGGGCTCGCGCTGGTCGGGCCCAACCGGGTCGGGCAAGACGACGCTGCTTGCGGGTGCTGGCCGGGGTCCTGCCGACCGACGAGGGAAGCGGTCGCGGTGCGGCGGCCGGGTCGGCTCGCTGCTGGCCACCGAGGTCGGGCTTCAGGCGCTGCTCACCGGGCGCGAGAACGTCGCTGCTGCTCGGCGTCCTCGCGGGCCTCTCGCTCGCCGAGACGCGGACGCGAATGGACGAGATCGCGGCGCGACGCGAAGCTCGGGCGACGCCTTCGACCGGCCCGATCCACACCTACTCGCAGGGCATGCGGGCGCGACTTCACCTGGCCGTGATCCAGAGCGTCTCGGCGCAGGTCCTGCTCCTCGACGAGGTGTTCGAGGCGCTCGACCACGAGTTCCGGGGGATCGTCGAGGACTACGCGCGCGAGCTTCGAGAGCGCGGGCGGGATCGTGGTCGCCGCCGGCCACGACCACACCGCCCTGGAGCGGATCTGCCCGCGCGCCGCATGGCTCGACGGCGGCCGCGTCCGCGCCGAGGGCCCCTTCGCCGAGGTGATCCCCGCCTACCGGGGCGCCCGCCCACCCGAGTCGGCTGACTAGCGCCGCACGGGCCGCTAGCCGCGCTCCGCCCAGCGCGGGTCGGCCCAGCCCTTGCTCCCCCGCGGGCCCGGGCTCACCCGGCGGTGGACGTAGGCCGGGACCCCGATCACCACGTCAACGGCCAGCCGCGCCACTTGCGCCCGAAGGCCGGCCCGCAGCCGCAGCGGCAGCTCGGATGGATCCAGCCTCAACGCCACGTCCGGCCCCAGCACCACTCGCGTCAGCAGCCGCGAGTAGGGGTTGCTGCGCGTTCGCACCAGCCAGGGCTTGCGATAGAAGTTGTGCAGCGCGTACGGCTCGGCGCCGTCGCGGTCGGCGCAGCGAAGCGTCGCCCGGTCGAGGACGCGAACGCCCTGGAACGGCGGGTTGGGGGCGAGGCGATTCTCGAGCGCCACGATCCGCTCCCGCTCGACCCGGCTCGCCAGGATCGCGTTCAAGACGTCCTGGTCGCCGAACAGGAACGGATAGTCGCGGTCGTTTCCGCGCCAGAAGCTGCGGTCGAAGTCCACCCGGTCCTGGAGCTGGGCCATCAGCGTCAGCACGTCCTGGCCCAGCGGCTCGCCGAGCAGCACGAGCCCGGACGAGACATAGGGCTGGCGGCGGACCTCGCCCAGCCCCAAGAGCTCCCCCCACTCAGGGACGAAGCGGTCGGTGTCGTTCTCGATCGCGATCACCCGCGGCTCCGCGGCCTGATCGATCAGCTCCGAGAGCGAGCGGGTGACGATGATGTCGGCGTCGATCAGCACCATCACCCCGGCCGGATGGCGGAGCGGCGCCACGGTCTTGAGCAGCCAGGGCGGCGCGTCGCTGGGGGCGGGGACCAGCGTCGCGTGGGGGGCGAGCAGCTCGCGCTGGTGAGCCGTCAGGCCGCAGTCGAGCACGTAGAGGGGCTCTCGGTGGCCGAGCAGGCGAAGCGAGTTCAGCATCGCCACGGCGCCCAGGAAGTACCGAGAGTCGGTGACGCAGTAGAAGGCGGCGGCTGGGCGCTGCATGGCCATGTGCTAGTCCCGCGCGGCCTTCGACCTGCGCCGCGCGGCCAGAGGCTCGCGGACGTGCCAGTGGATCGTCTCGCCGACGTCGACCCGCTTTCGGTCCAGCCACGCCCGCACGCCGGAGCGAAGCCGCAGGGGAAGCTCCTCCTCGCAGACGCGGATTGGCACGTCGCCACCGGTCAGGAGGCGCCGCAGGAGGCGAGAGTACGGGCCGTGACGAGCCGGCTCGAGCCACGGCTTGACGGCGAAATGGTGAAGCGCGTACGGCTCCGTCCCGTCGCCGTACGCGCAGCGCAGCGCAGTCTCGTCGATCAGCGCGCAGGCCGGGAAACGGGGGATCTGGGGTCGAGCCGGCGATCGAGCACCTCCACCTGACGCGGATCGAGCTCGGCTGGCCAGGATCGCGTTCAAGAGCGTCCTGCTCCGGGTAGAAGAAGGGATGGCTGGCGGCGGCGGGCGCGTAGTCGCCGCTGAACAAGGCTCGATCGGAACCCGGGTTGCGAAGGGGGAGCCCCGGACGTCGATCCGCGCCTGCAGCGCGTCCATCAGCCGTCACCACCTCCTGCGCCGCCCGCCGCCGAGGATGACCAGGCCCGATGAGACGTACGGCTGGCGCCGGGGGACCGGCCTAGCCCGAGGAGATCGCCCCATTCGGCTGAAGTACCGGTCGCTGCCGTCCTTGAGTCGCCAGAACGCGGCCCTCGGACGCCCTGCTCGATCAGCTCGGCGAACGAGCGCGTCGCGACGATGTCGGCGTCGATGAGAACCATCACCTCGGCCGGATGGCGAAGCGGGGCCACGGTCTTCAACAGGTAGGGCGGAACGTCGATTCGGCCCCGGGACCAGGGTCGGCGTGTGGGCGAGAGCAGCTCGCGCTGGGCGTCAGTCAGCCCGCAGTCGAGGAGGAAGATCGGGCTCCTGGTGGCCAAGGACGCGAAGCGAGTTGATCATTCCCACCGCGCCGAGGAAGTAGACTCGAATCGGCGACGCAGTAGAAGGCGGCTGGCGGTGGAGTAGGGGCTCATGCTCAACGCTAGGCGGGCCTCGCGTAGCGTTCGAGCAGCTCGGCGCCCCGCTCCGCGCCGTCGTTGTCGCGCCCCCAGTCGGCGATCTGCCGCGCCCGCTCGGCGAAGCGCCTGTCGGCCAGCATCCTGCGCACGGCCCAGCGCAACGGACCCGGCCCGAGCAGCCCCCACGGCAGCATCAGGCCGGCGCCGCTCCAGGCCACGCGAGCCCCGTTCTCGCCCATGTCCCCGCCAGCCGGGCAGACCACCAGGGGAACACCCTCGCTGAGCGCCCGGACCACGGTCCCGTGCCCACCGTTGCAGACGATCGCGGATGCGTCGCGGCAGGACCTGGCTGTAGGACACCCAGTCGACCACGGTGACGTTCTCCGGCACCGGGTCGGGCCAGGTCCTGCCCTGCTGGTTGAGCGACACCAGGACCCTGACCGGCTCTCCCTCGAAGGCCCGGATGGCGGTCCTCACCAGCCTCAGCTCCTGATCCTGTGCCGTGCTGCCCGCAACCAGGACGAGCGGCGCCTCGTCGTCCGGGAGCTCGATCTCCGGGTGCGGGAGCTCGAACAGCATCGGCCCGGTGACGTGGACGTGGGAGGGCCAGCGCCGCGGGTACTCGAGCTGGGGATAGGTGGCCACCATCCCGAGGCCCTCGCTGATGCCGCCGTAGAGGCGCCGCTGGAGGGGCAGGCCGAGGTCCTGGCGCGCGAAGTTGAGCTCCCGTCGATCCTTTCGCCCGCGCCTCGCGAACCAGGGCCGCGTCAGCCGCCACGCGGCAGCGCCGATCGGCGTCCGCGGTGGCAGCAGGTTGACGAGGAAGTACGGCAGCCCCGGCTCGTTGACCGGGATACGGGTGGGGGACCAGTGTCGCCCGCCTCAGCCCCTCGAGCTCGGCGGCCAGCGCCGATGGGACGTAGAAGAAGTCGTTCACGACCACGTCGGGTCGCAGCTCCCGCATCACCGGAAGGCGCGAGCGGACGACGTCGGCCAGGGTGGGGCGGGACGGCATTCCCGGCAGGGGCTCTCGGAGGGCGATGTAGCCGGGCGCCTCCACGAAGCGAAGGCCCATCTCCGCGGCGGGCTGCCGCCAGCGCTCGATCGTCTCCACCCAGACCTCGTGACCGCGACCACGCAGCCGTCCGCGCGAGCGCCAGCACGGGAAAGACGTGACCCGCGCCGCCGAACGCGCTCAGGAAGATCCTCAGTTGCCCGCTACCCGCCACCGCAATCGCTCGCCTGCATTGATCCGTTTGCGCTCGGCGTAGGCGGCCAACCCGCTGCGCATGCGCAAGGGTATCTGACGCCTGGGCACCCGCACCGACACGTCGGCGCCGGCGAGCAGCCGCCTCAGGAGTCGCGAGTAGACGCCGTCGTAGGTGGGCTCGAGCCAGGGCTTCGCGGTGTGGTGGTGGACCACGTACGGCTCCGACGCCGTCCTCGTAGGCCCAGCGGAGGCCGGTCCTGTCGATCGACCGCAGGCCTCGAAAGGGCGGGTTGGGAGCCAGGCGGTTCGGCAGGCCCACCACCCGCTCGCGCTCCACACGGCTCGCGAGGATTGCGTTGAAGACGTCCTGGTCGGCGAACAGGAACGGGTAGTCGCGCTCGTTGGCGCGCCAGTGGGTACGGTCGAAATCGACCTGATCCTGGAGCTCGGCCATCAGCGCGAGGACCGCCTCCTCCATGGGATGCCCCAGGAAGACGAGCCCCGATGACAGGTAGGGCTGGCGGCGGACCTCCCCCAGCCCCAGCAGCTTCCCCCACTCGGGGACGAAGCGGTCGGTGTCGTTCTCAAACGCGACCACGCGGGCCTGCGCAGCTTGGTCGATCAGCTCCGAGAGCGACCGTGTGACGATGATGTCGGCGTCGATCAGCACCATCACCTCGGCCGGATGACGAAGGGGGGCCACGGTCTTGAGCAGCCAGGGCGGCGCCCCGGAGGGGGCGGGGACCAGGGTGGCGTGCGGTGCCAGCAGCTTCCGCTGGTCGGGATCGAGCCCACAGTCCAGGAGGTAGACCGGATCCGAATGACCGTGCAGGCGAAGCGAGTTGACCAATCCCACCGCGCCCAGGAAGTACCGCGAGTCGGCCACGCAGTAGAAGGCTGTGTCGCTCACGAGCCCCTCCGCCGCGCGACGATGGCGGCGCGAGACCCTCCCGCGGAGCCAGGCCCAGGGGCGATCGCGCAGGTACCAGCGCGCCAGGTCGTAGGCGTTCACGACCATCCTGGCGGCCCACGCTCGGGCTCCCGTCCGCAGCCGCAGCGGAACCTGGCCCTCGGGAATGCGGACCGGCAGGTCCGAGGAGATCAGCAGCCGGCGCAGAAGGCGAGCGTAGGGGCTGTGGAAGGTGCGCTCGAGCCACGGCTTGAGGGCAAAGTGGTGGAGGACGTAGGGCTCGGTGCCGTCGCGGTAGGAGCAGCGAAGGGTCTGCTCATCGACGACGCGCAGGCCGGTGAACGGTGGGTCGGCCTCGGAGCCGGCGATCGAGGACCTCGACGCGGCGCGGGTCGACCTCGGTGGCCAGAATCGCGTTCAACACGTCCTGCTCCGGATAGAAGAAGGGGTGGCTCGCCGCCGGAGCGGCGTAGTCGCCGCGGAAGAAGGCGCGATCGGCGACACGCCCTGCGAACGGCGATCCCTGGACGTCGATTCGCGCCTGCATCTCGTCCATGAGCGCCACGACCTCGCGGCCGGGGCCGTCTCCGAGGATCACGAGGCTGGAGGACACATACGGCTGGCGCCGCGGGACTCCCGTCCCGATGAGCTCGCCCCATTCGGGGAAGTATCTGTCCTCCCCGTCCTTGATCGCGAGCACGCGGCCCTCGGACGCCCTCTCGATCAGCTCCGCGAGCGAGCGGGTGGCGACGATGTCGGCGTCGATCAGGACCATCACCTCAGCGGGGTGGCTGGAGCGGGGCGATGGTCTTCAACAGGCACGGTGCAACGTCGACCGGCCCCGGCACCAGGGTGGCGTGCGGGTCGAGCAGCGCACGCTGATCGGCGGTGAGCCCGCAATCCAGGATGAACACCTCCTCCCGGTGCCCCAGCAGGCGAAGGGAGTTCAGCATTCCCACCGCGCCGAGGAAGTAGCCGGAGTCGGCGACGCAGTAGAAGGCAGCGCTGGCGCTCATGCTCATCGGTGCGCGGGCGCGGCGCTGCGCAGCAGCCGGTCGCGGACGGCGCCGAGCCGCGCGGTGAGGTAGCCGTGATACCACCGTCTGGCGGCGGCGACGATGCCGGGCCGCAGATGCGGCGGAAGCTCGGCCTCAGGGACTTGGATCGCGACGTCGGGTCCGTGGAGCAGCCGCAGCATGAGCTGCGTGTAGACGCCCGGGCGGTCGCCTGGAGCCACGGCTTCGCGGGCAGGTAGTGGTGGACCGCGTATGGCTCGGTCCCGTCGTCGTAGGCGCAACGAAGCGTTGCCTCGTCGATCACCCTCAGCGCCCGTGAACGGGGTGATGGCCTCCGCGCGGCGGTCCAGCACCTCGATCTGGCCGGGATCGATCTCGCTGGCGAGGATGGCGTTCAAGGCATCCTGGTCCGCGAAGAAGAACGGCTGCTCGGCCGCGGTCTCCTCGAAGCCACGGGTCAGGGAGGCGAGATCCGGAGCCGGTTCGGAGTAGGGCGTCCGCTCGATGCCGATCCGGGGCTGCACCTCGTGCAGGAGCCGGATCAAGCGCTTCCCGCGGGGGCCCGCCCATCAAGACCAGGCTCGAGGACACGTACGGCCGGGGCCTCGAGGCCCCGAGCCCGAGCAGCTCTCCCCACTGGGGGAAGAACCTGTCGTGCCCGTGCTCGACGGCCAGCACGCGGCCATGCGAGGCCCTGTCGATCAGCTCGGTCAGCGGCCGGGTGGCGATGATGTCGGCGTCCAGCAGGACCACGACCTCCGCCGGGTGGCGAAGGGGAGCCACCGTCTTGAGCAGGAACGGCGTCACGTCGCCGGGCGCCGGCACCAGGGTGGCCTCCGTTTGGAGCAGCTCGCGCTGCGCCGGGCTGAGGCCGGTGTCGAGCACGAAGATCGGCTCGGCGTGGCCGAGGAGCCGCAGCGAGTTGACGAGCGCCACCGCGCCGATGAAGTACATCCCGCTGGAGACGCAGTAGAAGGCGGCCTTGGGGCGGCCATGTCAGCCGTTCACCGCGTCGGCGTGGCTCCCTGGAGCGGGCGCGCAAGCCACGGATGCGAGCGGCCAGGGGATCGCCGACGTACCAGCGGAACCGCTCCAGGGCCTGTACCCGCTTTCGGTCCAGGGCGGCCGGCCACCCGGTCCGCAGGCGAAGCGGGACCAGGCGCTCGGGAACTCTCACCTCCACGTCGTCGGCCACCAGCAGCCGGCCGAGCAGCCGCGAGTAGACGCCGGGCTCGGTCGCGTGCAGCCACGGCTTGCGGTCCATGAAGTGATGGAGGACGTAGGGCTCGGCGCCGTCCGGAAAGGCGCAGCGAAGCGTCTGGGCGTCCAGCACCTCGAGCCCGGTGAACGGCGGGATCACCTCGAAGCGCTCATCGACCGCCAGCAGTGGATCGGCCTCGGCACGGGCCGCGATGATCGCGTTGAGGACGTCCTGCTCCGGGTACAGGAACGGATAGCCGGCCTCGTTTCGGCCGTAGAGCGTGCGGTCGAAGTCGACGCGGCGCTGGCGGTCGTCCAGCAGCCGAAGCACCTCCGATCCCAGCTCGCCGCCCATGAAGACGAGGCTCACCGACACGTATGGCCGGCGTCGCACCGTCCCGAGGTCCAGCAGCTCACCCCATTCCGAAAAGAAGCGGTTGGTGTTGTTTCGGAACCCGACCACCCGGCCACCGGCCGCTTCGTCGATCAGCTCGGTGAGCGGCCGGGTGACGATCATGTCCGTGTCGATCAGGACCGTCACCTCGGCCGGGTGCTGGAGCGGGGCGATGGTCTTCAGCAGGTACGGAGGAGCATCGCTGGGCGCCGGCACCAGGGTCGCGTGCGGCGCCAGCAGCTCCCGCTGCTGTGGAGTGAGCCCGCAGTCGAGCACGTAGGCGGGCTCCCGGTGGCCGAGGAGGCGCAGCGAGTTGAGCATCCCCACCGCGCCGAGGAAGTAGCGCGCATCGGCGACGCAGTAGAAGGCGGCGCGCGTCTGGCTCATCCCGACCCCTCGGTCGCGCCGGCGCTGCCCTGTGAGGCGACCGCGGAGCGCTTCGGCCCGGGCGCCGATTCGCCACGACAGTGGGCTCCCGCACCGAGGACCGGAAGCGATCCTGGAGGCCCGCCAGCCTTCGGCTGGCGCCGGCCGCCAACCCCTGCCGCAAGCGCAGTGGAACGTCGGCCTCTGGGACCTTCACCTCGATCCCGGGTCCGAGGAGGAGTCGCGCCAGAAGGCGTGAGTAGGGGCCATCCCGCATCGGCGCCAACCAGGGCTTCGGGCCGAGGTGATGGAGCGCGTAGGGCTCTGAGCCGTCGTCGTAGGCGCAGCCGAGCGCATCGTCGCCCCGCAGCCGCAGCCCCGGAAACGGTGGCTCGGGCGCCAGGCGGTGCTCCAGGGCCAGGATCCGGCCGGGCTCCGGCCGAGCGCACAGGACCGCGTTCAGGACATCCTGGTCGGCGAGCTGAAGGGGGGAGTGCGCAACCGTCCTGAAGAACTCACGGGGATCGCGTGACCCGCCGGCGGGGACGTGTGCCTGGCCCTCATCCATGAGGCGAAGCACCTCCCGGCCCTCCTCGCCCCCCAGGAAGACCAGCGCCGAGCACACGTAGGGCCGCCGCCGCACCGCGCCGAGCCCCAGGAGCTCGCCCCACTGCTCGAAGAACCGCTCGTACGCCGTGCGAAACGCCGCCACCGTCCCGCGACCGGCCTGTTCGATCAGCTCGGTGAGCGGCCGGGTGACGATGATGTCCGTGTCGATCAGGACCGTCACCTCGGCCGGGTGCTGGAGCGGGGCGATGGTCTTCAGCAGGTACGGAGGCGCATCGCTGGGCGCCGGGACCAGGGTGGCGTGCGGCGCCAGCAGCTCCCGCTGCGGGGGGTGAGCCCGCAGTCGAGCACGTAGGCGGGCTCCCGGTGGCCGAGGAGGCGCAGCGAGTTGAGCATCCCCACCGCGCCGAGGAAGTAGCGTGAGTTGGCGACCGCGTAGAAGGCGGCGTCCGGAGTGGGCACCTCAGACGCCCGTTGGGGCGCCGGTGCCCCTGACGCGCTCGCGCAGGCCGCGGACGCCGCCCTTGAAGGGACCCCGGTACCACCGCCTGGCGCGGCGATGACGCCGGGCTGCAGATGAAGCGGCAGGTCGCGCTGGGGCACCTGGATCGCGACGTCGGGGCCGAGCAGCAGGCGCAGCATCAGCTGGGTGTACACGCCGCCGATCGTCGGTTCGAGCCAGGGCTTCGCCGGCGCCAGATGGTGTACGACGTGTGGCTCGGTGCCGTCCTCGTAGGCGCAGCGGAGCGCTTCCTCGTCCACCACTCGGAGCCCCGTGAAGGGGACGGTGGCCTCGAGGCGGCGCTCGAGCACCTCCACCCGGTCCGGGTCGATCCCGGTCGCGAGCACGGCGTTCAGCACGTCCTGGTCGGCGAAGAAGAAGGGATGGTCGCCGGCCATCTGCCAGAAGTCGCCGCCATCCAGGGAAAGTCCGCCCATCGTGGCCTGGCGTAAGGCGTGCCCTCGAGCGTATCCGGCCTTGGAGCTGGTCCATGAGGCGGATCACCTTCACCCCCAGCTCTCCTCCCAGGAGCACGAGGCTCGACGACACGTAGGGCCGGCGCCGGGCCGTGCCGCCGAGGAGCTCCCCCCATTCACTGAAGAACCGTTCCCGGCCGTGCTCGACCGCGAGCACCCGGCCGTGCGATGCCCTCTCGATCAGCTCGGTCAGGGGCCGGGTGGCGATGATGTCGGCGTCGACCAGCACCATCACCCCGGCTGGATGCTCGAGTGGGGCCACCATCTTGAGCAGATACGGCGTCGTGTCGCCTGGCGCGGGCACCAGGGTCGCCTCCTGGACAGGAGAGCGCGCTGGGCCGGGTCAGCCCGCAGTCCAGCACGATGATCGGCTCGGCATGACCGAGGAGTCGCAGCGAGTTGACGAGCGCCACGGCGCCGAGGAAGAAGTCGGAGTTGCAGACGCAGTAGAACGTCAGCGGTGGAGCTGGCACGTCAGCCTTCCACCGGCCCGCCGGCCCTCTTGACGCGGTCGCGGACTGTGCGAACGCCCGCCGAGAGGGGCCCCCGGTACCACCGCCTGGCGCCGGCAATCACGCCGGGTTGCAGATGAAGCGGCAGGTCGCGCTGGGGCACCTGAATCGCGACGTCGGGGCCGAGCAGCAGGCGCAGCAGGAGCTGGGTGTACACCCCGCCCATCGTCGGCTCGAGCCATGGCTTCGTGAGGAAGTGGTGCAGCACGTATGGCGCGACGCCGTCCTCGATAGCTGCACGTTAGTGCCTCCTCGTCGAGCACCCTCAGCCCCGCAAAGGGCGGAACAGCCTCGAGCCGCGCTTCCAATTCAACCACCCGCCCGGATCCAGCCGAGTCGCCAGGATTGCGTTCAGCAGGTCCTGGTCCCCCAGCAGGAAGGGGTACCCGGGGTCGTTTTCCCGCCAGTAGGTGCGTTGGAAGTCGACGCGACTCCGGAGGCGGTCCATGAGGGAAAGCACCTCGGAGCTGCCCTGGAGGAACACCAAGCTGGACGAGACGTAGGGGCGAGGGCGCGGCTCCCCGAGTCCCAGGAGCTCGCCCCACACGCTGAAGAAGCGGTCGCTCTTGTTCCGGAATGCGACCACCTCGGCGCCGCCTTCGTTCTGGATCAGCGCGGTCAGGGGCCGCGTGACGATCAGATCGGTGTCGATCAGGACGATGGCGTCTGCCGGGTGGCTCAGCGGTGCCGACGCCTTGAGCAGCCACGCCGGAGAGTCGTTCTGGGCGGGCACCACCGTTGCGTGAGGCGCGAGCATGCTTCGCTGGCCGTCCGTCAGACCGCAGTCGAGCACGAAGATCGGTTCGTCGTGGCCCACTAGCCGCAGCGAGTTGAGCATCCCCACGGCGCCCAGGAAGTAGCGCGAATCGGCCACGCAGTAGAAGGCGGCGGGCGGGAGCGCTCCAGCGCCTGGCGCTCGGCCTTCGTCGAGGTCTCTGGCGTCCGTCACGGGCTCTCAATCATTCCACGGCACGGATGCGATTCCGGCGGCGCGAGTGCCGCCAGGCGGCAGAAGGAGCAGGTACGCTCCGCCGGCCGATGCGACGTCTGCGGCGACGCGACAAAGGAATGCAAACCCTGCAAGCCGACCTTAACCTGACGGCGCCGATGCCGGATACGGGTGACCTGTGGGCCGCCACCCCCGAGGACCGGCGGATCATCGAGCGTGCCATGCCCTACACGATGACCGGGCGGCGCCCGCCTGCAGTCCGTCATCGACGCGGTCCGCTACTGCGTCGCGGCGCGACGTACCTGGCGCCTTCGCGGAGTGCGGCGTGTGGCGCGGCGGCTCCGTGCTGGCGATGATCCTCACCCTCCAGGATCTGGGGCGAGCGACCGCGACATCTACCTCTACGACACCTTCGAGGGGATGACGGAGCCGACCGAGCACGACGTCTCGCCCTACCATCGCACCCGCGCCGGAGCTCTGGGAGAAGACCGCGCGGGCCGGATCTGGCCGAAGCTCTTCGACCCGGAGCAGTTCAACGAGCAGGCGGTCCGCGAGACGGTTCGCTCTGACCGGCTATCCCGACGAGCGGCTGCACTTCGTCCGGGGCCCGTCGAGCAGACGATCCCGGGCGCTGTCCCCGACCGCCTCGCCCTGCTGCGTCTCGACACCGATTGGTACGAGTCGACCCGGCACGAGCTCCTGCATCTCTACCCGCGGCTCGCGGACGGGGGCGTCCTGATCATCGACGACTACGGCCACTGGGAGGGCGCCCGGCGCGCCGTCGACGAGTACTTCGCCGAGCACGCCCCGCCCGTGCTGCTGTCGCGGATCGACTACACCGCGCGGATCGCCGTCAAACACTGAGGCCACGGTCACCGCAGGCCGGTTACGCTTTCACTGGTGTTGGCGGGCCGTCCACGTCGTCTGACCATCGCTGCGTCGGCGGCGCTGGCGATCGCTGGGCTCCCAGGCCCGCTCGCCACGGCCGAGGCGGCGCCGCCGCCCGGGGCAGGTGAGCTTCAGCGCTCCGAGCCTGTTCCCTGAGTTCGGGCCCAATATCCACGACTATGTCGTTCGCTGCAACGACGCGCCGGTTACGGTCCAGGCGCAGGCTTCCGGAGGCTGGGAGGCGGCGATCGGCAGCCATCCGTACCGCAGTGGCAGCTTCAGCGAGGTGGTGCCGCTGAGCTCGGGGCGGGCCTTCGTGGTCAAGGTGCGAGAGGCCGGTTTCCCGCATGTCTATCGCTACCACGTGCGCTGCCTGCCGAGCAACTTTCCCGACTACACCTTCACCCGCTACGGGCCGGTGTCCCCGAAGTACTTCTCCGTGGACCGCGATTACAACACCGCGGACAGGCACTTCGGGATCATCTTCGACAACCACGGAGTGCCGGTCTGGTGGTACGAGGCTCTCACCCAGGACACGAAGGTGCTTCCGAACGGGAACGTCGTCTGGTTCGACCGCGGTCCCTTCCGATGGGAGGTCCACCGCCTCGACGGGAGCCTGGTCCGCACCCTGGACGCCGCCGGCCCCCCGGCTGACCCCCACGACGTACAGGTGCTGGACAACGGCGGCTATCTGTTTGGCGCCTACGTCCAGCAGCACCACGTCGACACGAGCGCCTACGGTGGCTCCAGCGACGCCACCATCCTCAACACCGAGCTCGTGCAGGTGAGCCCCAGCGACCAGGTCGTCTGGGACTGGCGGAGCCAAGACCACATCGCCCTGGAGGAGACCGGGCGCTTCTGGCGACGGTCGGTCAACGACCCCAACCCCTTTGGCTACGACATCCTGCACTGGAACTCGATCGAGCTCGCCGGCAACTCGGTGATCGCCTCCTTCAGGCACCTGGACGCCGTCTACAAGATCCGCAGGTCAACCGGCAACGTCGTCTGGAAGCTGGGCGGCACGAGCACGCCCCGGAGCCTGACGGTGGAGCACGACCCCCGCGCCAACACCTTCGGCGCCCAGCACGACGCCCGCCTGCTCTCCGATGGCACCCTGACCGTGTTCGACAATCGCACCAACCTGGGTCAGAAGCGACCGCGGGCGGTGCGCTTCAGGATCGACGAGGCCACCCGGACCGCGACGCTCGTGCAGTCGATCACCGACCCGGCGGTCGACACCTCCTACTGCTGCGGCTCAGCCCGGCGCCTGGGCAACGGCGACTGGCTGATCGGCTGGGGGAGCAAGAACCCGATTGGCGGCTACAGGCCCAACGGCGAGCGAACCTTCCTCCTGACCCCCGACTCCGGCTGGAGCTATCGGGCGGAGCCGGTTCCCGCCGGCGCGCTCACGGCGGAGGACCTGCGTGAAGGCATGAGGGCGATGGCCAACCCCTGATGAGCGGGGCGGTGGTACTGGTGGGTCGTAGACGTCGTTTCATCGTGGTGGCGCTGTCGGCGCTGATGATCGCTGGGCTCCTCGGTATCGCTGCCCCGGCCGAGGCGGCGCCGCCGTCCGGGAAGGTGAGCTTCAGCGGCGTCCCGAGGCTGTTCCCGAGGTTCTCGCCTCGCCTCCACGACTTCGTCGTGCGCTGCAACGACGCGCCGGTGAGGGTCTGGGGCCACACCACCGGCGGCTGGGAGGCGGCGATCGGCAATCACCGCTTCCGTCGCGGCAACTTCAGCGAGAGGGTGGGCCTCGGCTCTGGCCGGGCCTTCGCGATCGCGGTGCGGCGGGTGGACGGCCAGCGGCTCTATCGCTACTACGTGCGCTGCCTGCCGAGCAACTTCCCCCGCTACACCTTCAGACGCTATGGGCCGGTGTCACCGAAGTACTTCTCGGTGGACCGCGACTTCAACACCCCAGGCAGGCACTACGCGATCATCTTCAACAACCGGGGGGTGCCGATGTGGTGGTACGACGCTCCGGCCCAGGGCACAAAGGTGCATTCGGACGGGAACGTGCTGTGGTTCGACCGCGCATTCCGCCGCTGGGAGCTTCACCGCCTCGACGGCAGCCGGGTCCGCACCCTGGACGCCGTTGGCCCCCCGGCCGACCCCCACGATCTTCTGCCGCTGGACAATGGCGGCTACCTGTACGGCTCCTACGTTCCGCAGGAGCACGTCGACACGAGCGCCTATGGCGGCTCCAGCGACGCCACCGTCCTCAACACGGAGCTGGTGCAGGTGAGCTCCGCCGACCAGGTCGTCTGGGACTGGACGAGCCAGGGCGAGATAGGCCTGGAGGAGACCGGGCGCTTTTGGGGGCGGGCGGTCAACAAGCCCAGGCCCGAGGGCTACGACATCCAGCACTGGAACTCGGTTGAGCCCGCCGGCGACTCGGTGATCGCCTCGTTCAGGCACCTGGACGCCGTCTACAAGATCCGCAGGTCAAGCGGCAACATCGTCTGGAAGCTGGGCGGCACCAGCACCCCCCAGAGCCTGACTGTGGAGCGCGATCCCCGCGGGAACGCGCTCGGCGCCCAGCACGACGCCCGCCTGCTCCCGGATGGGACCCTGACCGTGTTCGACAACCGCACCAACCTGGGACAAAAGAGGCCGCGGGCGGTTCGCTTCAGGATCGACGAGGCCAGCCGGACCGCGACGCTCGTGCAGACGATCACCGACCGGGCCGTCGACACCTCCTATTGCTGCGGCTCGGCCAGGCGCCTGGCCAACCGCGAATGGCTGATCGCCTGGGGGAGGAAGAACCCGATCGGCGGCTACAGGCCCAATGGCAAGCGGACCTTCCTCCTGACGCCAGACTCCGGCTGGAGCTACCGGGTTGAGCCGGTCCCCGGGGGAGCGCTCTCGGCGGAGGACCTGCGTGAAGGCATGAAGGCGATGGCCGATCCCGGATGAGCGGGGGCCGGCAGGGTCGCTTGGCCCAGCTCACCGCGGCACTCATGATTGGCGGGCTCTTCGGTGCCGGCGCCCCGGCCGATGCACGGCCACCTCCTCCGCCGCTGCGCCTCGTCAGCTTCGCCGCCCCCAGCCTGTTCCCGAGCTTCTCGCCCCGCATCCACAACTACGTCGTTCGCTGCGACGACGGACCGGTCAGGGTGAGGGGCCACGCCTTTGGAGCCTGGAGGGCGGCGATCGGCGACCGTGCCTTTCGCCACGGCCGTCTGCGTCGCGCCGTGTCGCTGAAGGCCGGGCGGGCCTTCTCCCTGATCACCAGACGCCTCGCCAAACGCCGCAAGCGCTCGCATCTCTATCGCTATCAGGTGCGCTGCCTGCCGAGCGACTTCCCCGACTACACCTTCACTCGTGATGGACCGGTGTCCACGAAGTACTTCTCGCTGGACCCGGTTCGCGTCTCCTCCTTCGGGCGCTACGCCACCATCTTCGATAACCGCGGGGTGCCGCTCTGGTGGGCCGACGCTCGGGCCGCCAACATCAGGGTGCTTCCGGACGGCCGCATCCTCTGGTTCGATCTCCTCTCCAGGCGCTTCGAGCTCCACCGCCTGAACGGGAGCCTGGTCCGTACCTACGATCCCGTCGGCCAAGCGGCCAATCACCACGACCTGCAGCTGCTGCGCGACGGCGACTACCTCGCCGGCTCCAACGTCGCTCAGAGCAACGTCGACACGAGCGCCTACGGCGGCGCCAGCGACGCCACGGTCATCAACACCGAGCTCCAGCAGGTGAGCCCCGATGGCCAACTGATCTGGGATTGGAAGAGCCAGGACCACATCTCCCTGGCGGAGACCGGGCGGCACTGGCCGTGGGTCATCGACAACGACTACGACATCGCCCACTGGAACTCGATCGAGCCGGCCGGGAGGTCGGTGATCGCCTCCTTCAGGCACTTCGACGCCGTCTACCGAATCAAGAAGGAGACGGGGGAGATCGTCTGGAAGCTGGGCGGCACGACCACGCCCCAGAGCCTCGAGGTGCAGGGAGATCCCCGCACGCGGGTCCTGGGCGCTCAACACGACGCCCGTTTGCTGGCTGACGGGACCGTGACCGTGTTCGACAATCGCACCAATCTGGGCAACAGAGTCCCGCGAGCTGCGCGCTTTGAGATCGACCGAACGGCGGGAACCGCGACCCTTCTGGAGTCGATCTCCGACCCCGACGTCCCCGCTTCCTACTGCTGCGGCTCTGCCCGTCGCCTGGGCAACGGAGACTGGCTGGTCGACTGGGGGAAGACCGGCAGGAGGTCCAGCGCGGTCGGCGGCTACGCGCCCGGTGGCGAGAGGACCTTCCTCATGAGCTTCGACTCCAGCTACACCTACCGGGCGGAGCCCGTTCCCGCCGGACGTGCTTTCGGCGCGGAAGCTGCGCCGGGGCATGAGAGCGATCTACGGCAGGCCCGGCTAGTCAGGACGCCGGCTGCACGAGCACCCCCCCAAAAGGCGCGGGCGGGAGCTTGACGGGATGCGGCGCACGGTACCGGCGGTAGCGGAACAGCGAGGTTTGACCCTGGTCCACCAGCTCGAATCCCCGGGGCACGGGAAAGGGCAGGTCGTCTTGCCCGCCAAGGATGTCCTCGCCGCCACAGAACGCCACCCACCAGCAGGGGCCAATGCTGTAGTCGGGGACGGCTCGCATCTCGACGACGTCGAGCTCCTCCACGGTGTACCTCCGGCCGACGGTGGGCACTTGCCCGCCGGCGATGTAGTGCACAAGGGGGGCCATGTACCCCATTCGGGTTTCGATCGCCCGCGGCACCTCCGGTGGGCCGAGCGCGTCAGCCAGCGGCTCCCAATCCGGACGCCCAGCGGCCGTCGTGGCCGCGTTCCACAGGACGAGCGCCAAGCCGAGCGCACAGAGCGTCGCGACCGCGGCAGGGCCGAGTCGCCGAACCGCCGGTGCCCCAAGCAGTACCCCGAGCGCGACAGCGAACGGCACCCAGAGGCCGATCAGGTTGCGGGTAACGAGGAGATCGCTGCTGCCGAGCATCGAAATCACCGCGATCCCGATGCCGGCGAGCGCTACCCCTCCCGGCACCGATGCCATGCGCCGGGTGGGCGAATCCGCGCGCGCGATCGCAACGGCTGCGACGGCGAATGCGGCGGCCACCGCGAGCGGCGGGAGGAGCGCCCACGGCGAGTTCAGGCCGACGACGAAGTGCTGAGGTACTTGGAGCAGGCGCTCGCCGGCGGGGATGAAAGAGATCCAGCCCGTGATGTGCCGCTGAGCCAACAGCAGAGGGACCAAGGACAGCGCGGCCGCCCCCACGACGCCGATGGAGAGCGCGACCTCGGCGCGCAAGCGGTGCATCCGCCACAGAAGCCAGGTCGCCTCGATGGCGGTGAGCAGGAAGCCGAAATAGTGGGTGCTGAAGGCGAGGATGGAGACGATCGCCCACGCCCAAAGCCACCGCGAGCCTCGGCCCTGCAGGGTCTGGACGAAGAACAGGAACGCGAGCGCGGAGAAGAGCGCGAACAGCGCGTAGGGTCGAGCATCCTGCGAGTACCAGATCATGAACGGGCTCATCGCCGTGAGCGCGGCGGCGAGCAGCCCGGCGCGTCGCGAGCCCAGGGCACGACCCGCCGCGTAAACCACGGGGATGGTCGCCGTCCCCGCGAGCGCCGAAAGCGATCGGAGCCCGACCTCCCCCAAACCGAAGACCGCCTGCCAGGCCTTGGCGACGGCGAAGTACAGGGGCGGACTGGTCTCTGCCACCAGAATCCGGTCGAGCATGGCGCCCGGCCTCCGAGTGATCACAGCGAGGGTCCCGTGTTCGTCGAACCAGAAGCCCTGCGAGCCGAGGGTCGCGAACCGGACGATGGCGCCCCCGATGACGATCAAGAGCAGGGCGTGTCGCGACGCGAAATCGAGGGCGCTCGCCACCGGCGCCCTGCGCTCCCGCTCGACGGTCGAGGAGTAGCCTTCCGCGGCCATCAGGGCGCCAGTGTATTCCGCGTGATGGCTCGGGAAGCCTCGCCGCCGAGGCGCACGCTGTAGTTCGTGCCCCGGTCCTCGGGATAGATTTGGGTGGTGTTGGCGAGGACCAGTCGCGGCACGCCGGTATCAAGGGGAGGGATGCGTTCCGGATAGCCCACCGTGACGATCGGTTGCGCGGCGGGTTCACGGAAGAGCCAGAGGTTCCGGATCCAATCCCGCGAGAATCCGGAATTGACGCGGTGCAATCCCGGTTCGTAGAGAGCCAGGAGCTCTTCTGGCGAGCACGCCAGCAGCGGATGGCCGGGGGGCAGGTAATTGGCGACGTAGAGAAAGCGCCGCCCGCCGTAGCGGCCGGGCTCGATGAAATTCGTCTGCTCGATCAGGCCAACGAAGGGAAGCTCGCGATCGGCCACGTTCGTCCAGTAGAAGTCTGAGAATTGCCGATCGAGCTCGATCAGCATGCAAAGCGCCGTGTGGTACTCGATTGAGCGAAGCCGGTCGATGTAGCCCGGCGCCATCGCGTCGAGGAGCCGGTCGTCGAGCAGCGCCACGAAGACGTCATTCGGCACCGTGGCAAGCACCGCGTCGTAGGGCTGTGCGTCACCCACGCGCTCGAACTGCCGAGGGTCATGACCTCTGCGGAACGAATCTGGCGCTCCGGATGTGATGCAAAAGCCGCCACCGGAAGGGCTGATCTGGGCGGCGGGGCGATCGATCATCACCTTGCCGCCGCTTACCTCGATTTCGTGGCGAAGACGATCCAGCAAGGGCTGCCATCCCCCACGGGGGTAGCCGAGCACCTCCCGGCGCGCTTCTCCGCCTTTGATCTGCCGTCGCAGCCTCAGCTTGCTCCATAGCCACGCCGCGGAGATGTCGTCGGCACGGTCGCCGAACTTGCCGCGGAGAAGCGGCCCCCAGACCTTCTCCCACGCCTCGCGGCCCATCGCGCGCTCAACCCATTCCCGGGCTGTGAGCCGCTCGAACGGCGCCACGTCCTGGTGACGCCGCTGAAGCCAAAGCGCCGCAAGCCCCATGCGGAATCGGGAGCGAACCGAGAGTGGGCGGAAGCGCAGCAGGTCGATCGGGGTGGTGAACCGGTGGCTGCGACCGTCGGCGTACATCGCGACGCTCGACGGCCGCCACTCAATCGCGTCCGTCATGCCGAGCTCGTCGTAGAGCCTTGCGATGTGCCGATCGCTGGTGAACAGGTGGTGGTAGTAGCGCTCGAGCAAGTGGCCCTCGCCGACGTCCAGCGTGGCCACCTGTCCGCCCAGCCCGGGCCAGCGCTCGTAGACGTCGCACTTGTGGCCCTGGCCCGAGAGCCGGTACGCGGCAACGAGACCGGTCACGCCGGCCCCGATGACGGCGATCCTCATGCGCTTGCCTCCGCGCGCCGCGCCCGCACGCGTGACCAGCCGCCATACCGCGCGATCAGCAGGGCCAGGCCGGCGATCGTGATCGGCACCAAGAGCACGAACCGCAACGTGATCAGGTAGGAGAGCGCCTGCGAGCCGCTGCCGCCGATTGCGCGCACGCCGAACAAGGCCGCCGCGTCCAGCGTTCCGGCGTAGCCCGGGCCCGAGGGGATCAGTATGAAGACGCTGATCAGGGCCACGACGTAGAGCGCCTCGATCGGGCTCATCTCCAAGCCCACGGCGCCGGCGGTCATCAGGTATGTGGCGGCCTCGGCGGTCCAGATTGCGAGCGTCAGCCCCGCCATCGCGAGCCCGTGCCTGCCCTGCAGCTCTCGCGTGGCGACGGTCATCGGTCCGACGAAGCCCAGGACGCGGCGAACCCGGGGGTGGTTACGCGCTAGGTAGACGAGCGCAGCCGTCACGCCGGCGAGAGCCGCGATCGCGACCGCGGTCAGCGCCAGGCGCCCGCCGCCCGGCGCGTCGATCCCCCGCAGCACGCCGTAGGTGAGCACGGCGAACAGGGTGAGGAGCGTCGCCAGGTCGAGGAGTCGCTCGGCCAGGAGCGTGCCGATCACTCCGCGCATGCTCATGCGTGCCCGCGGAGCCTGGAGATAGACCCGCATGGCGTCGCCGCCGCGGGCCGGTAGGACGTTGTTTCCCATGTAGCCAACCGCAACCAGGCAGTAGGCATCGGTGCGGGTCGACTGAGCGCCGCCGCGCTGAAGCAGCCTCCACCAGCGCTCGCCCCGCAGGAGCGTGGCGGCGGCGTACGCCGCGATTGCCCCCGCGAGGGACGCGATTTCGGCCGGGCCCGAGGGCAGCTTCGGGGCCGACTGCTGCGTCGTCCACCAGACGACGCCCGCCAGCGAGACCACCGAGATGGTCAGCCCGATTGCCCGCGGCCATCGGCCCTGCCGAGACCTGGCTTGCTCACCGATCCGCGGTTCGTTCACCGTGGAGTGCTTCGTCCGCCTCCGCCGCAGTCGCCATGTTGAGTCGCTCTCGGACCACGTAGAGCGGACGCCGCTTGACTTCCTCGTAGACCCTCCCGAGGTACTCGCCGATGATCCCCACGGTGATCAGCTGGATGCCACCCAGCAAAAGGACCACCAAAAGCACCGTGGTGATGCCGGGTATGAACTGCCCCGCGATCTTGAAGCCGATCGCGACCGGGATCGCGAGGAAGGCGACGGCGGAGAAGAGGAAGCCGAGCACTGTGGCAATCTGGAGGGGGCGGTGCGAGAAGGACGAGATGCCGTCAAGCGCCAGATGGAGCGCGCGACGGCCCGTGTACTTCGGCTGACCGGCGTAGCGTGGCTCGCGGTCGTAGTAGACGGCCGTCTGGGTGAACCCGACCCACACGGTCAGCCCGCGCAGGAACCGGTTGCGCTCCCGCAGGGAATTGAGGACGTTGAGCGCGCTGCGATCGAGCAGGCGGAAATCGCCCGCATTCTGCTCGAAATCGACCTGCGCCAGCTTCGAGAACAGACGGTAGAACCAGCGTGCCGTGATGAGCTTCAGCCTCGGCTCCCCTTGGCGGGTGCGCCTCACGGCGTAGACGACATCCGAGCCTTGGCGCCACCGTTCGAGCATCTCCGGGATCAGCTCCGGCGGGTCTTGGAGGTCGCCGTCCATCATCACCACGACGTCGCCCCGGGCGTGGTCGAGCCCGGCCGTGATCGCTGCCTGATGGCCGAAGTTCCGCGACAACGCGATCACTCGGATGCGCGGATCGCCGGCCGCGAAGCGCGCGAGAATCCTGGGCGTGGAGTCCGCGAGCCGTCGTCAACCAGCACCAGCTCAAACTCGAGATCCCTGAGAGCATCGCCCAGCCGGCGAATGAGCTCATCGACCGTCTCCTCCTCGTTGAAGACGGGAGCGACGACGCTGAGCAGGTCCAGCGAACGCCCGTCGGCAGCGCTTACGGCGGGCTCGGTTGCGTCCGGCATGGGCCCACAATCATAGGCCGCGTTCTGGCCGCGAAGATGCAGACAAACCCTTGGCCCCGGCAGGAGCAGGATACGCTCCGCCGGTGGCCACAACGGGATCCGATCGCGCACTGCGCGGCGGCGCCGACCAGGGCGGGCAGGGTCTCGGCCATGCCTGCGCCTGCTGTGGCGGTCCGTCGCTGAAGCCACATCTCGCGGTGGCGGGCGAGGTGGGGGAGGAGGGCCTGATCCCGACCACAAGCGCCTTCGGCACGGCGCTGGCGGCCATCGTTCGCTGCTCTGCGTGCGGCCACATGCAGCTCGAGCGAATGCCCGGCGACGACGAGCTGGCGCGGCTATACGAGGCGGCTGCCTCTGAGGACTACGTAGAGGAGGAGACGGGCCAGCGCGCGACTGCCCGGGAGGTCCTGGCGCGGATCGAGCGGTTCACGCCACCGGGAACGATCCTCGACGTCGGCTGCTGGGTCGGCTTCTTACTCGCGGAGGCAGGGGAACGTGGTTGGTCGGGGGTCGGCCTGGAGCCCAGCGAGTGGGCATCGGCGTGGGCCCGTGATCGGCTCGGCCTCGACGTGCGCACCACGGACCTGTTCGGCGCCGAGCTGTCCCCCTCGACCTTCGACGCCATCTTCCTCGGCGACGTCATCGAGCACCTGCCGGAGCCGGAGGCGGCGCTGGAGCGAATCTCCACTCTGCTGGCGCCCGGCGGCGTCGTGGCGATGGCGCTCCCCGACGCGGGCTCGCGTCTGGCGCGAGCGATGCGCGGTCGCTGGTGGTCGGTGACCCCCGCGCATCTGCAGTACTTCACCCGAGGAAGCATGGTCACGCTGCTCGCCCGCGTCGGATTCCAGCCGCTTCTGGTCGAGACTCAACCGAAGGGCTTCACGGTCCGCTACTACCTGGGCCGGGTCGAGGGGTACTCGCCGCGCCTCGCGGCGGCTCTGGTGCGAGCCGCGGAGAGCCTTGGCGTCGCCGATCGTCTCTGGGCGCCTGACTTCGGCGATCGCATGCTCGTGATCGCAAGATCCCGGTAAAGGGGCGTTCCTAGCCGAGGATCTCGGCGAGCCGGCGGTCCAGCGCCGCCGACAGGGCCTCGCGCACCGGCCCCTCGGCGGTGCGCTCGGCGAGCTCCTGGAGGAAGCCGTCGATGATCAGGCGCTTCGCCAGCGGCTCCGGCAGGCCGCGGGCGCGCAGGTAGTAGAGCTGTTCGCGGTCCACCTGGGCGATGGCGGCGGCGTGCGTGCAGCGGACGTCGTTGGCCTCGATCTCCAGCCCCGGGATCGCGTCGGCATGCGCCCGCTTGGAGAGCAGCAGGTTGCGGCACTCCTGGAACGCATCCGTCTGCTGGGCGCCGGGATCGACGCGAATCATGCCGCGCCAGACGGCGGTCGCTTGGTCGGATAGCACGCCCCGGAAGGCGAGGTCCGATGTGGTGTGCTCTGCGGCGTGCTCCTGCGTGGTGTCGAAGTCGAGGTGCTGGTCGCCGGCGCCGGCGTAGGCGCCGGTCACCTTCGCCGAGGAGCCCGGGCCGGCGAGCTTCGTCTCCATCCGCACCTTGCCGCGCGCGGAGCCGAAGCCGAGCGCCACCCACTCCAGCGAGGCGTCGCGCTCCAGCTGGGCCCGCTGCGTCGCGAACACCCAGCTCCGCTCCGACAGCTCCTGCTCGCATACGTAGCGCAGGTTGGCGCCGGGGCCGACGGAGAGCTCGACCACACCGTTGAAGAGGCCCTCGGACTCGTCGCCGTCCGATACGTAGCGCTCCCACACCTCGGCCTCGGCGCCCTCCTCGAGCACGATCAGGGCCCTCCAGTCGAGCCCCGCCCCGTCCTCGTCCTGGTACACCGACAGCCGCAACGGCTCCAGCAGCCGCTGGCCGCGGGGCACGTAGACCAGGACGCCGCTGCGCCAGTTGGCCTCGTTGCGAGCCACGAAGGGGTCGTCGGTCGGCACCAGGGAGCCGAAGTGCTGCTGGACGACGTCCCCGAGCCGTTCGGCCGCCTCCCGTAACGGGAGGACGACCGGAGGCCCATCGGCGCCGTCCACCAGCGGCTCGAGCCCCTCGATCCGCCCCTCGCCGGCGGCGTAGGAGGCGAGGTCGAGTCCCGCCAGGTCGGTGAACTCCCAGCCCCTGTCCCTCTGGGTCGGGAGTGCCAGCTCGCTCGCCAAAGAGGCGCCCTTGCGGCGCCTCTCCGTGAGCCAGGCAGGCTCGGCAACCCGCCGCCTCCTCGTCTTCGACTCCGGGGGCGGCGGGGTCCGAGGCGTCTAGCCAATCGACCCTTCCATCTGCAGCTCGATCAGGCGGTTCATCTCGACCGCGTACTCCATCGGCAGCTCCTTGGTGATCGGCTCGATGAAGCCGTTGACGATCATCTTCGAGGCCTCCTCTTCGTCCAGGCCGTGGGCCTGGAGGTAGAAGAGCTGCTCCTCGCCGATCTTCGACACCGAGGCCTCGTGGCCGACGTTGGCGTCGCTCTCGTCGATCCGAATGGTCGGGTAGGTGTCGGAGCGCGACTCCTCGTCCAGAAGCAGCGCGTCGCAGACGACCTTCGACTTCGCCTCCGTCGCGCCCTTGGCGACCTCGAGGAGCCCACGGTAGCTCCCGCGCCCTCCGTCCTTCGAGACGGACTTGGCGAACACGGACGATGTCGTCTTCGGCGCGCCGTGGATCATCTTGCCGCCCGCGTCCTGGTGTTGGCCCTTGCCGGCGAAGGCGATCGAGAGGATCTCTCCGTGCGCCTCCGGGCCGAGCAGGTAGATCGAGGGGAACTTCATGGTCAGCTTCGAGCCCAGGTTGCAGTCCACCCACTCCATGGTCGCCTTCTCCTGGGCGACGGCGCGCTTGGTGACCAGGTTGTAGACGTTGTGGGACCAGTTCTGGACCGTCGTATAGCGGACGTGCGCGCTGGGCTTGACCATGATCTCGACCACCGCCGAGTGCAGGGAGTCGGTCGAGTAGACAGGAGCGGTGCAACCCTCTACGTACGTCACCTCCGAGCCCTCCTCGGCGATGATCAGGGTGCGCTCGAACTGGCCCATGTTCTCGGTGTTGATCCGGAAGTAGGCCTGGAGCGGCATCTCGACCTTGACGCCGGCCGGCACGTAGACGAACGAGCCACCCGACCAGACCGCCGAGTTGAGCGCCGCCAGCTTGTTGTCGTTCGGCGGGATGATGGTGGCCCAGTACTCGCGCACGATGTCCTCGTGCTCGCGCAGGGCGGTGTCCATGTCCGTGAAGATCACGCCCTGCTTCTCGAGGGCCTCGTTCATCTGGTGGTAGACGACCTCTGACTCGTACTGGGCGCCGACCCCGGACAGGAACTTTCGCTCCGCCTCGGGGATGCCGAGCCGATCGAAGGTGTTCTTGATGTCCTCGGGGACGTCGTCCCAGCTGCGGCTGTTCTTCTCCGAAGCGCGAACGAAGTAGTGGATGTCGTCCCAGTCGATCTGGCCGAGGTTGCCGCCCCAGGTCGGGGTAGGCCGCTGCATGAAGTGGTGGAACGCCTTGAGCCTGAACTCGCGCATCCAGTCCGGCTCCGACTTGTACTCGGAGATGTCGCGGACGACCTGCTCTGAGAGGCCCTTCGGCGCCTTGTAGGCGTAGCCGGTCTCGGGATCGTGGAAGCCGAAACGCTCGGCGTAGTCGGCGCCGATCTCCTTCAGCCCGCTCTGCTCGTCGCGGAGTGTCTTTGTCTCGGGGGTCGCCATCAGTGGTCCAGCTTCACTTCGCCGTTCTCGATCCGGGCCTCGAACGTCTCAACGGGCAGGAATGCGGGGAGGGTCTTCGGTCGCCCGGTGCGGAGGTCGAACAGCGAGCCGTGCCGGGGACATTCCACTGTACAGGTGGCCGCGTCGAACTCCCCCTCGGCCAGCGGACCGTCGTCATGCGAGCAGCGGTCCTCGATTGCGTACAGCTCGCCGCCGTCGCACCGAAAGACGCCGATCTTTCGGCCCTCGGCCTCGACCAGGCGCATCGCTCCCTCGGGGAGCTCGTCCGCTCGGCATACGGTGATGCTCTCGGCCACCACGGTCTCGTCGTCGCTTGTGCTCGTCATCACATTAATCCTAGTTCCGAAGTCGGATTTTAGCGAGAGTGGACGGCGGAACCCTCGCCGTCGGGTTCGCTGCGTGCGATCGCGTCGCTACAGCGGCCGGCGACCCTCGGTTACGGGTGGAGCTGGCAGGTGGGGCCGGCGCAGAGCTGCAGCTCGTGGAGCCGCGCGGCGAGCTGGGCCTGGACCGGTGCGTAGGCGGGGTCGTCGTGCCGGCTTTGGAGCTCAAACGGGTCCTCGACCAGGTCATACAGCTCCCTCGCGCCGGTGCTGTGCTCGGCGTAGAGGTGGCTCTCGGTCCGGATCGCCGCCAGGTTGTGCTGCTCGACCAGCAGCTCGCGCCCCTGCTCGATCCCGGGCTGCTGCGCCACCGGGATCAGCGAGAGTCCGTCCATTACCAGGCCGGGATCCGCGTTCGCCACGTCGACGATCGTCGGCGCCAGGTCGGCGTTTGTCACCAGGTCGCCGACGCTCACCCCCCGCGGGATGCCCGCAGCCGGCCCCCGCATCAAAAGCGGCACCCGGATCGACTCCTCGTAGATCTTTGTCTTGCGGTCCGGGATGCGATGCTCACCGTGGAAGAAGCCGTTGTCGGACGTGTAGACGAGAAGAGTGTCGTTGAGCTCGCGCTTCGCCCTCAGCGCATCGACGATCTTCTTCACGCCCTCGTCGACCGAGAGCAGCGACTCCAACTCGCAGCGGTACCTGCGCCGCATGTCGGCGATGCGATTCGGGCTCAAGACGCGGACGGCGCTGGATGTCTGCCGGCTTGTCGGAGACGTCGGCCTCGTTGAAGTTCGGGCGTATGGGGAGCGGCTCGGAGTCGAAGGCATGGGCGTGACGCGGCGCCGGTTTCGGCGTGTCCCAGCGGCGCCGTGGCGTCGGCAGTTGAAGGGCGGGTTCGGGTTCGGGTCCGGACCGCCGCCGTGGGGGGCCGTGTAGGTGAGCCAGAGGAAGAACGGCTGCGGCTTCGGCGACCGGCGGTGGACGAAGCTGACCGCCTTCTGGTCAGAACGTCCTGCTTGAAGGCGGCAGGGGAGTGGCCGTAGTCGGACCATGGTGCCGTTGTTGTTCAGGGTGTAGTCGTAGGCCTTCAGGTCCTCATCTGCGGTTACGTCATCTGCGGCCGCGTGCCAGTCCGACCAGCCGGGCGGGACGGGCGGGTCGTTCGCGTAGCCGTTCAGGTACTTGCCGATCATCCCGGTGTAGTAGCCCGCGTCTTGGAGCCAGACGGCGAGGTTGTTGTCGCGCGTGCACGGCGTCGAAGCGTTCAAAGCCGCCGTCGGGCGGCTGGTTGCCGGAGCACGCCGTGGTTGTGCATGTACTGCCCGGTGAGGAAGGTGGCACGCGAGGGGCAGCAGAGCGAGAAGTTGACGAAGCGTCTGGAACGTCGTCCCGCGAGGCCCGCCGATCAGGGAGTTGACGTTCTCCATCACCCGCATCGACTCGAGCGTCTGATCGTCGGTCTCGATCACCAGGACGTTCGGCGGCGACTGGGCCGCGGCGGCCTGATGGAGAGCTTCCGGCGGCGCTCCGACGCCGGCCACCGCGAGCGTGCCGGCGACAACCACCGTCGCGACGGCCAAGCGTACGAGCCGCCGCGAAAACCTATTGATACGCCGGGACATGCGCCAACCTGGACCCCCTCGTTGCCTGCGACCCTAACACGCTCGTTGCTGCTGATCCGAGAGGCTCAGAACGCGGCGGCCTCGGTCGGGTCGCCGCGCTCGCCCTCGTCCTCCCAGTCGGCGGGTTGGCCGAGGCTGGCGCCCTTGACCACCTTGAGGCCCAGCAGGGCGCACTTGATCCGGGTCGCCGAGATGTCGATGCCCAGCAGGTCGAGGACGAAGCCCTTCGGCAGTTGAAGGAGCTCTGAGCGGCTCATGCCCTGGAGCTCGTCGGTGAGCATCGAGGTGGCGGCGGTCGAGATCGCGCAGCCCTTGCCCTCGAAGCCGACCTCGGCGACCCGGCCGTCGCCGTCGAGCCTGATGAACACGTGCTGCTCGTCGCCGCAGAACGGGTTCGAGTCCTCGAACTCGAGGTCGTAGCGATCCAGGCGGCCGAAGTTGTGCGGGCGCTTGTAGTGCTCGAGGATCTGCTCTCGATAGAGGTCGTCCACGGCTCAGTCGAGCTCGAACACGCGGCGCACGTCGTGGAGCGCCTCCACCAGGCGGTCGACCTCCTGGCGCGTGTTGTAGACGGCCAGGCTGGCGCGGGCGGTCGCCGGCACCCCGAGGCGGTCCATGAGGATCTGGGCGCAGTGGTGACCGGCGCGGACGCAGACCGCATGGCGGTCGAGGATCTCCGAGACGTCGTGGGCGTGGACGCCGTCCAGGGCGAAGGAGAAGATGCCGGCCCGGTCATCGCCGGCCGGCGGACCGAACACCCGCAGCCCCGGAACCTCCGCCAGGCGCTCCAGGGCGTAGGCGCCGACCTCGGCCTCGTGGGCGTGGGCGGCCTCGAGGCCGATCGCATCCAGCCACTCGACGGCCGCCGCGTAGCCGATCGCCTCGCCGATTGCCGGCGTGCCGCCCTCGAACTTCGCCGGCAGCTCGGCCCAGGTGATCTCGTCCCGCCGCACCCGGCGGATCATCGAGCCGCCGCCGATGAACGGGGGCATCTCCTCGAGCAGCTCGCGCCGCCCGTAGAGCGCTCCGATCCCGGTCGGCCCGTACATCTTGTGCGCGGTCACCGCGTAGAAGTCCGCCCCCAGCTCGGCCATGTCGAGCGGCAGCTTGGGGCCCGCCTGGGCGCCGTCGACCACCACCAGCGCCCCGGCGTCGTGCGCCAGGCGCGCGATCTCCGCGATCGGGTTGATCGTGCCGAGCACGTTGGAGACGTGGGCGACGGCGACCACCCTCGGCCCTCGCTCGAGCAAGCCCCGGAACGCCTCGAGGTCGAGCCTTCCGGCGTCCGTGAGCGGCGCCCAATCGAGCTCGGCGCCCCGCTCGACGGCGAGCTGGTACCAGGGCACGATGTTCGAGTGGTGCTCCATCTCGGTGAGCAGGATCCGGTCCCCCTGCCTGATGTTCGTCCGCCCCCACGAATAGGCCACCAGGTTGAGCGCCTCGGTCGCGTTGCGGACGAAGACGACCTCGCGCCGGTCGGCGCCGAGCCGGGCGGCGACCACCTGCCGGGATCGCTCATAGGCCTCGGTCGCCTCCTCGGAGAGGCGGTAGACGCCGCGGTGGACGTTGGCGTTCTGTGTGCGCCAGTAGCGGTCCAGCGCCTCGATTACGGCCAGCGGCTTCTGCGAGGTGGCGC
Source organism: uncultured Actinomycetes bacterium (assembly GCA_963824865.1). Taxonomy (GTDB): domain Bacteria; phylum Actinomycetota; class Thermoleophilia; order Solirubrobacterales; family 70-9; genus AC-56. The sequence goes on from CAWGQQ010000009.1 coordinate 392,678, forward strand.
CGTTGTCCAGGTAGGCGAGCGGCTTGCCGTCCTGCTCGCGGGCGAGCAGCGGGAACTGACCGCGGATCTCCTCCAGGGGCGGCAGGGCCGGGGTGGCGGATGCCGCTGGCGCCTTGGTCGCGGTGGTCGCCGCCATCTCCCGAGCGACGGCTACGCCGCCGCCGCCTCGACCTCCTCGCGAATCCAGCCGTAGCCTCGCTCCTCCAGCAGCCCGACCAGCTCGGGGCCGCCCTGCTTGACGATCCGTCCGTCGTACATCACGTGCACGAAGTCGGGCTCCACCAGGTGCAGGATGCGCTGGTAGTGGGTGATGATCAGGACCCCCATCTCGGGCCCCGCGAACTTGCTGACGCCCTCGGCCACGGTGCGCAGGGCGTCGATGTCGAGGCCGGAGTCGGTCTCGTCGAGGACTGCGATCTGGGGCCTCAGCATCGCCAGCTGGAGGATCTCCATCCGCTTCTTCTCGCCGCCCGAGAACCCGTCGTTCAGGTAGCGGCTCGAGAACTCCCGGGGGATGTCCATCAGCTCCATTGCCGCCTCGGTCTGCTTGCGGAAGTCCTTCAGCTTGATCTCGCTCTCGCCCCGGGTCTCGCGCTGGGCGTTGACCGCCATCCGCAGGTACTTGGCGACCGTCACGCCGGGGATCGCGACCGGGTACTGGAAGGCCATGAACAGCCCGCCGCGAGCGCGGTCCTCCGGGGCGGACTCCGTGATCTCCTCTCCCCGCAGGCGGATCTCCCCCTCGGTCACCTCCAGCGCGGGGTGCCCCATGATCGCGTTGGCAAGGGTCGACTTGCCGGAGCCGTTCGGGCCCATCAGCGCGTGGATCTCGCCCGCCGACACCTCGACATCGAGTCCCTTGAGGATCTGCTTGCCCTCGGCGCTCACGTGCAGGTTGCGTATCTCCAGATCAGCCATTGAGTCTTCCTGTCGTGGGTGGGTGGGCGGTGGAGTCCGGGCGCCTCAGCCGGCGACCGGTTCCCTGACGGCGTGCTGGTCGGCGAACTCGACCAGGTCGGCGAGCGTGGTGCCGGCGAGCGCCTTCGTGATCCCGCCGTGAACGCGGGTCCAGAGCAGCTTCGTTGCGCAGGCACGATCGCCATCCGCCTCATGCGAGCACAGCACCCGGCCCTCGCGGACCTCGTGGAAGCACTCCATCGGCGCGATCGGCCCCTCCAGCGCCTGTACCACGTCGAGCATCTGGATCTCCGATGCGGGCCGCGCAAGGCGGTAGCCGCCGTGAGCGCCGCGCACCGAGGTCACCAGCTCCGCCTGGCGCAGCTTGGCGACCAGGTGCTCGAGGTAGGAGAGGGGAAGGGTCTCCGCTTCGGCGACCGAGCTGAGCGCGACCGGGTCCGTGTCTTCGGCGAGCTCGTCGCCAGCGCGACGGCCAAGCTCGACCATCAACCGCACCCCATATTCCGCTTTGGTCGAAAACAGCATCTCGGCCAAAATCCTACCTCACAGGTCGGATAAGCGGCTCCGGGGGATCGCCGGGCGATCAGGACGCGGCGCTCATGGCCACTGTCCAAGGCGCAACCCGATGCTCGACGTTGGCCCTACGGCTCGATCAGGCCCTTGCGGATCGCGTAGCGGACCAGCTCGACGCGGTCTCGCATGCCGAGCTTCCGCATCGCGTTGGAGCGGTGGTTCTCGACCGTCTTCTCGGACAGGTGCAGGATCTCGGCGATCTCCTTGTTGGTGTGGGCCTCGGCGACCAGCTTCACCACCTCCTGCTCGCGCGGCGTCAGCTCCTCCTCGCGGGAGGAGCCCTCGCCGAGCACGTCCTGGATCAGGGCCCGCTGGGCCTCCGGGGTGAGGAACGGCTCGCCGCGCTCAACGGCCCGCACGGCCTCGAGCAGGTCCGAGTCCGCCTGGGCCTTGAGGACGTAGCCGGAGGCGCCGGCCTTGAGCGCCTCGAACAGGTAGCGCTCGTCGTCGTACATGGACAGGATCAGCACCGCGACGTCGGGCGCTTGAGCGCGGATCTCGCGGGTCGCCTGGAGGCCGGTGAGCTTCGGCATCTTGACGTCCAGGATCGCCAGGTCGGGCCGCTCCCGGATCGCCATGTCGCGGGCCTCGGCGCCGTCCGCAGCCTCGCCGATCACCTCGATGTCCATCTGGCGCTCGAGCAGCATGCGCACGCCCGAGCGCACGATCCCGTGGTCGTCGGCGATCAGCACCTTCATGGCTGTGGCTCCGTTTCCGGGTTGCTCCATGGCGTCGTCCCTATATCGGCTGACTGCAACGGGACCGTGAGGCTGACCCGCGTACCCACGTTGGGCCGCGACTCCACCTCGACCTCGCCCCCGACCAGCAGGGCCCGCTCGCGCATCCCGGCGATCCCCAGCCCGCGCGCTGCCTGGTCGAAGGTGAAGCCGGAGCCGTCGTCGCCGACGGTCAGCTCGACGCTGCCGCCTTCGCGCAGCAGGCGGACCCTGACGGTCTCGGCGCCCGAGTGCCGGGCGGTGTTCGACAGCGCTTCCTGCGCGACCCTGTAGACGACGAGCTGCACGTCGGGGGGCAGGGCGGAGAAATCGCCGTCCGCCTCGAAGCTGGCCTTGATCCCTCCCTGCCGCCCCAGCTCCTGGACATGGCCGGCGAGCGCGGCCTTGAGGCCCAGGTCGTCGAGCGCGGTGGGGCGGAGTTGGCGCGCCAGCATCAACAGCTCCTCCATGGCCTGGTTGGCGAGCGCCTTGGTGTCGGCGAGCTCGTGGGCCAGCTCCACCGGCGCCTTGACCCGGGCCGCCTCGAGCCGGAGCAGGAGAGCGGTCAGCGACTGGTTGACCTCGTCGTGCAGGTCGCGGGCGACGCGGGCGCGCTCCTCCTCCTGTGCGGCCAGCGCGGCGCTCGACGTGCGTCGCCGCTCGGCCTCCAGGCGCTCGAGCATGCGGCGAAACGCGAGCTGGAGCCTGGCGACCTCCTCGGGGTCGCCTCGCCCGTCCGCCGCCGAGCCCAGGTTGGCGCGGGGGCGTGAGAGGTCGACCCGCTCCATCTCGTCCACCAGCCGCTCGAGGGGGCGGAAGCGTCGCTGGAGCATGAACACGTTGACCAGGATCGTCAGGCCGACCGCGAGCCCGAGCACCAGCGCCAGCTCGGGCCGCTCGCCGAGGTCGAGGCTGGGATTGCCGGCAACGCCCGCTGCGACCACCGCGGCGACGATCACCAGCAGGTTGGCCACCAGTACCTGGGTGAGGAGGTTCTTGCGGCGCATCTCAGCCTAAGTATCGGCCGCGAGCAACTCGTGCGGGAGTTCGGGGCGACGATCCCGCTGGCCGTGCGGGAACCAGGGGCGAACCCCTAGTCGAATAGGGGCCAGCCCCCATAGTGCCGGGCGGGCAGTGTGGCACTATTGGACGACCGTTCGATATCCCGTAAGGAGGGGCCCCGAACAGATGACGACCACCCGCAGATCCACATTCGCCGCCGGCTTCCGGACGACGGTCCTGCTCGCCACCCTCACCGGCCTCCTGGTCGTGATCGGGTTCGCGATCGGCGGCCCCAGTACGGCGCTCGTCTTCCTCGTGATCGGGGCGGTGATCAACCTTGGCGCCTACTGGTTCAGCGATCGGATCGCCCTGAAGATGGCGCGCGCGCAGCCGGTGGCCGAGAACGACGCCCCCGGCCTCTACCGGATCGTGCGCGAGCTGACCACCCGCGCCGACCTGCCGATGCCCAGCATCTACGTGATCCCGCAGGATCAGCCGAACGCGTTCGCCACCGGGCGCAGCCCCAAGAAGTCGGCGGTTGCCGTCACCAGCGGGATCATGAAGCTGCTCTCCGAGGATGAGCTGCGGGGGGTAATCGCGCACGAGCTCGCCCACATCCGGCACCGGGACATCCTGGTGCAGTCGGTTGCCGCGACGGTTGGCGGCGCGATCACCTGGATCGCCTACATGATGCTGTGGTTCGGAGGCGACGACGAGTCGCCGCTCAGCCTCGTCGCCTCGCTGGCGATGGTGCTGCTGGCCCCGATCGCCGCCTCCCTGATCCAGCTTGCGATCTCGCGCCAGCGCGAGTACGCGGCCGATGCGACCGGGGCGGAGATCAGCGGCAATCCCGAGTCGCTGGCCTCGGCGCTGCTGCGGCTCCAGGAGGGGGCGAAGGCGATCCCGATGCAGGTCAACCAGGCCACCGAGCCTCTGTACATCGTGAAGCCGTTCTCCGGCGGTGGCATCGCGAGCCTGTTCTCCACCCACCCGCCGATCGAGGAGCGCGTCCGCCGCCTCCGCCAGATGCGCCCGGCGCTCGGCTAGCGCCAAGGACTCTGTCGATAGCGCACCAAACCGCGTGCGTTTCAGGGCAAGTAAGGCCGGCCCATTCCGCGCGTCAGCGTGGCGCCGACGCCCTCGCATCTCGTCGCTATACTTTGTAAAGCCTTGAAATCCAGTCGAGATTCAGGAGAATGGGGCTGATGGCCACCGCGACGGAGCCGATCGAGCTGATCAAGAGCAGGATCGACCAGGTCGATCCACGCAGCGCCAAGGAGGAGATCGAGGGCGGCGACGCGGTCCTGATCGACACCCGCGAGCCCCACGAGTGGGACCTGGCCCATCTCCAGGGAGCGCGCCTCGTGCCCCCGGACTCGGTCCGCGAGCGGATCGCCGAGCTGGTGCCGGAGCGCTCCGCGCGCGTGATCCTCTACTGCGCGAGCGGCAATCGCTCGGCTCGCGCCGCTGACGCCTTGCAGAACGAGCTCGGCTACGAGAACGTCGCCTCGATCGCGGGCGGCATCCAGGCGTGGACCGAGCAGGGCCTGCCGGTGATCGCTCACGAGGGCCTGACCCCCGAGCAGCGGATGCGGTACTCGCGACACACCATGCTGCCCGAGGTCGGGGTTGACGGGCAGCTGAAGCTGCTCAACTCGAAGGTGCTCCTGATCGGCGCCGGAGGGCTTGGGGCGCCGTCCGCCTTCTATCTCGCGGCGGCGGGGGTTGGGACCCTGGGGATCGTCGACGACGACGTGGTCGACGAGTCCAACCTCCAGCGTCAGGTCATCCACAACACCGAGCGGGTCGGGATGCCGAAGACGGAGTCGGCGCGGCTTTCGATCCAGGCGCTGAACCCCGACGTCGAGGTCGTCGAGCACAACACCCGCCTCGACGCGGACAACATCCTCGAGATCATCGAGGGCTACGACGTGATCGTCGACGGCGCCGACAACTTCCCCACCCGGTACCTGCTCAACGATGCTTCGGTGCGGCTGCAAAAGCCGGTGGTCTCGGCTTCGATCCTTGCCTTCGACGGGCAGATCTCGACCTTCGTCCCGTACGAAGGGCCCTGCTACCGCTGCCTGTACCCGGTTCCGCCGCCGCCCGAGATGGCGCCAAGCTGCGGCGCCGCCGGGGTGCTCGGCGTGATGGCTGGGGTGATGGGCCTCCTACAGGCAAACGAGGTCATCAAGCTGGTTACCGGGATCGGCGAGCCGTTGATCGGTCGCCTCCTGCTCTACGACTCGCTGGGCACGCGCTTCACCGAGCTGAAGGTGAACCGCGATCCCGACTGCCCGATTTGCGGTGAGCACGCGGCCCAGATCCCCGAGTCCGAGATGGGAAGGTTCCCGGACTACGAGGCCTTCTGCGCGGGGCCCGTGCTTCATCCTCAGTGAGCCCCATCCCCGGCTTCAGGTACTAGGGTTCGGGTCGATGCCGACGGTGATGATCCCACCGGTGCTGCGGCCCCAGACCGGCGGGGACGCTGAGCTGGCGGTGAACGGGTCGACGGTGGGCGAGGTCCTCAGGGCTCTCACCGACGCCCACCCCGGAACGCGGTCCCAGCTGTTCGCGGACGGTGGCGATTTGAACCGCTACGTGAACATCTACCTCAACGACGAGGACGTCCGCGTGCTGGACGGCCTCGAAACCCCCGTATCGAGCTCCGACACCGTGGTCATCCTTCCCGCGATGGCCGGCGGGCGCTGAGCGCATCCAAAGGGGTTCGCCGCTACTTCCTCACGATCCTGAAGCTCGTGCGCTTGGTGCGCGCGTTGCCGGCGCGGTCGGCGGCCTTGACCGTGAGGCTGTGGGTGCCCCGCAGCAGCTTCGGCGTCCGGTAGCGCTTGGAGCAGGGCTTGAAGCGCCTCGAGTCGATCCGGCACCGGCGGCCGACTCGCTCGGAGGCCTCCAGGGTGAAGGCCGCCGACGCCTTCTTCTTCCTGGTCGTCACCCTGCGCTGTCCCTTGATCCTGACCGCCGGGCGGGTGGTGTCGACGTTGAACCAGCGCCAGTCGACGTCGGTCCCCTGGGCCGTATCCCGTTGCCCGCACGCGGACCGTGTGCAGGCCGTCCGCGAGCCGCACGGTCGTCAACGGGGAGTCGCAGGGGGCGAAGGAGGCGGCGTCGATCCGGCAGCTGAAGTCGGAGTCATCTTCCGCGTCCAGAGACGTGAAGACGAACCTCGGGGTGGGGTCGTTGCCGACCGAGCCGGAGGCGGGGCCCGGCGTGATCGAGACATCGGCCGGGCCGTCCACGGTCCAGGTGCGCGAGGGTTCGTCGAAGTTTCCGGCCGCGTCCGTACCCCTCACCTGGAAGGTGTACGAGCCGTCCGCGAGGCGCGGAGGTGGTGAACGGCGAGCTGCAGGCCTGAGGGGCGCCGCCGCCGAGCCGGCACTCGAAGCTGACGTCGGGCTCGTCCGAGGTGAAGTCGAACTCTGTGGTCTCGCTCGGACGAGGTCGATCCGTTGGCGGGACCCGAGGTGATCGTCACCGTGGGGTCGGTGGTGTCGACGATCCAGGTGCGCGAGGCGGCGCCGATGTTCTGGGCCGCGTCCGTTGCCCTCACCCGGAAGGTATGCGAGCCGTCCGCGAGGCCGGAGGCGGTGAACGGCGAGCTGCAGGGCTGAAAGCCGCCGCCGTCGAGCTGGCAGCTGAGGCTGGCGCCGGACTCGCTCGAGGCGAAGCCGAACGAGGGGCTCGGATCGGACGAGACCTCGTCCTCCGCGGGGCCGGAGGAGATCGTCACCGGGGGGACGGTGGTGTCGACGGTGAACGATCTCGAGTGGATCTGGCTCTCGTTTCCGGGGGCGTCGATCGCCTTGACGTGGAAGGTATGAGCGCCGTCGGAGAGCTGCGGGATCGTGTGCGGCGAGCTGCAGTCCCTGAAGGCGGTGGCATCGACGCGGCACGCGAAGATCGCGCTGGGATCGGCTGAGGCAAACGAGAAGCCCGGGGTCGGGTCGTTGGTGAAGGCCCCCGGACCCGGCCCCCCGGTGATGTTGATCCCGGGCGGCGTCGTCTCGGCCGTGCGGGCCCTGAGCGCCCAGAAGGCGGGCTTGCGGGTTCGGTCGTTCCTCAACACCCCGGCGCTGCCGCAGAAGCTGCACCGGCGCGCGAACGCCGATCCCGCTGCCGGATCGCGCCACAGAAACCAGAACAGGCGCTCCACGTTCCAGGCGCCTCGGTGGTTGAGGATCAGCTTGAAGGACTCCCTGAGCAGCCGCTCCTGACCGCCGGGGCCCTTGTTGATGCCGAAGCGGTCGGGAGGCGCCGATCCCCAGCCGAGCTCGGTGAGCCACAGCGGCGTGCTCTCGTCGTCGTGGCTGCTCATCACCGCGCGGACTCTCTGGATCTGGCGGCGGAGCCCAGCGACGTCTTGCGAATAGGGATGCAGGGCGGCCGCGTCGAAGTAGCCCTTGACTTCGCCCGCCGCGTAGAGGCCATCGAGGAAGTCCCACGCCCGCAGGCCTCCGCTGGGCGGGTAGCCGGGGTTCCCGGCGAGGACGATCTCGGCCTGTGGATCCTGGCTCGTGATCGCGTCGTGGGAGATCCGCAGCAGGCGCGCGTACTTCTTCGGCGACTGCTCGACCGACCCCTCCGGATCGAAGAACTTCTTCAGGTTCGGCTCGTTCCAGACCTGCCAGGACTGGATCGGCAGCGGCGTGGCGTCCGCGCCGTAGCGCTGGAGGTAGCCGTTGGCCCAGTAGCTGCCGCCGCGTCCGTAGCGCGCCACCGCGGCCTTGAGGAAGTTCCGCCACGCCTGTACGTGGGACTCGCTGTCGATCGGGGGGCGCGCGGGAGAGCTGGCCACCCACTTCGGGGACATCCACACGAACGGGAGCGGCCTGATTCCGTGCGCGGCCAGGGCGCCGATGAACCGGTCTGACTGGCCCCAGCGAAAGGTGCCATGGCTCGGCTCCACCGACCGCCATCCGAGCTCGAAGCGCTCCGTGCGAACCCCGGCTGAGGCTAGTCCCTGGCGGTCCTGGTTATCGAGGTGTCCCTGGACGACGCCGAAGAACTCGGATCGGGCCGCCGTGGCCGTGGACGCTGCGCACAGCGACAGGCCAAGTACGCTCAGAACGATTGCGAGACGGGTCACTCCAGGCCCCTGCTTTCCAACCTTGCCGCCGGGTGTACGGGACCAAGGGTAGTGACGCCGGACGTTGGGCGCGCTGCCCGCGGGTGACGTTTTAGACGTTTGTTCCAAAAGTCACCGCCCGCAGGCGACGAGGCTGCGGCCTAACCGGGGGTCGGAGCTAGTCTCGGTTCGAGCGCAATCGGCGCGCGGCCTGCAGCTCGCAGCGAAATCTTCGACTGGCGGGAGCCCCGAGGCAGAAGTCGATGCCGGAGCCGCCCCGAATCGTGTCGCGTCCGTCGCCGCCCCGGAGGCCGTCGGACCCCTGGCCGCCGAAGATGCGGTCATCGCCCCCGTGCGCGGTCACCCGGTCGTCTCCGCCCCGACCGCAGATCCGGTCGTGGCCGCCGCGTCCGTTGATCCTGTCGTCGCCGCCGAAGGCCACGATCACATCTGGGCCCTTGGTGCCCACCAATCGGTCGTCGTGGGGTGAGCCGATCAAGGTTGCGGCGACCCGGTGACACCGCGGATCGATGGGAGCGCTGGGAGCCGTCAGGGGAACTCCCGTCCCGACCTTCCTCACTATCTCGAGCCTCTTGCGCTCCTTGTCCACATTGCCGGCGCGGTCGGTGGCCTTGACCTCGACGGTGTGGGTGCCGGGCCTCAGCATCGGGGTTCGGTAGCGCTCCGGGCAGGGCCTGAAGCGCCCTGAGTCGATTCGACACCGACGACTGACCTGCTCGGAGGCCTTCAGGGTGAAGGTCGCCGCCGCCCTCTCGTTACTGGTCTTCGCCTCGCTCGGGCCCTCGATCTCCAGCTCCGGCGTCGTGGTGTCGACCCCGAACTCGATCCCCAGTCCGTCGCTGCGGTTTCCCGCGGCGTCGATCGCCCGGACGGAGAAGGTGTGGGGGCCGTCCGAGAGCGGCGAGGCCGCGGTGTCGGAACGTGCGCCCGAGCAGGCCGAGAAGCGATGGCCCGCGTAGCGGCATTGGAAGGTCGAGCGCGGCTCGGTGGAGGAGAGCCGGAATGTGGGGGTGGGGTCATTGGTCGGTGAGCGCTCGGTGGGGCCGGAGGAGATCGACGCCACCGGGGGGGTTGTGTCGACGGTGAAGGCGCGCTCCACGGCGGCGGTGTTCTGGGCCGTGTCGGTTACCTCGACCGTGAACCTGTGCTTGCCCTCCGGAAGCGTGGAGGCCCTGAACGGCGACGTGCAGGCGGCGAATCCGCCGCCGTCGAGCTCGCAGCTGAAGCTGGGGCCCGAGTCCGTGGAGGAAAAGGCGAAGCTCGGAGCCCGGTCGTTGGTGAAGCCGCCGTTTTCGGGGCCTGCGGTGATCGAGACGTCGGCGGGGGCGTCGACGGTCCAGGTGCGGGAGGTGGTTGGGCCCCGGTTCCCGGCCCGATCGGCTGCCTTGACCTGGAGGGTGTGCGAGGCGTCTGCCAGGCGGGAGGCGGTGAACGGCGAGCTGCAGTCCTCAAAGCCTCCGCCGTCGAGCCGGCAGCTGTAGCTGGCGCCGGACTCGTTCGAGGCGAAGCTGAACGACGGGCTCCGCTCGGATGAGGTCGAGCCGTTCGCGGGACCGGAGGACACCGCCACCCTGGGCGCGTGGGTGTCGACGGTGAACGGGCGCGAGACGACCGCGCTCGCGTTTCCGGGAGCGTCGATCGCCTTGACGAAGAACGTGTGGGTGCCGTCGGCGAGCGGCGGGAGCGTGAACGGCGAGGAGCAGCTTGCAAACGAGCCTGCGTCGATGCGGCACTCGAAGGTCGAGCCCGCCTCGTTCGACGCTGAACGAGAAGCGCGGGGTCGGGTCGTTGGTGAAGGCGTCGTTGCCTGGCCCCGAGCTGATGCTCGCCCGGGGCGGGGTGGACTCGGCCGTGAAGCCCAGGAATTCGGGGTAGGCGAACTTCGCCGTCCGGTTGTACCTCAGGAGCCCGGCGCTGCCGCAGAAGCTGCAGGTGCCGGCCCGGGGGCGCCGCGGATCGCGCCAGTGGAACCAAAAGAGGCGCTCCACGTTCCACGCCGTGCGGTTCTTCAGGACCAGCCTCAAGGAGGCGGAGAGCATCTTCGCCTGACCCTCCAGCCCCTTGTTGACGCCAAAGCGGTCGGGAGGCGCCGACCCCCAGCCGAGCTCGGTGAGCCACAGCGGCGTGCCCTCGTCGTCGTGGCTTCTCATCACCGCGCGGACCCGCTCGATGTGCTGGCGCTGGCGGTGTAGGCCGCGCGCGTACGGGTGCAGGGCGGCGGCGTCGAAGCGACTCTTGATTCCCGGCACCGAGTAGAGGCCGTCGAGGAAGTCCCAGGCCTCCATGTCCCCGTGGCCGGGCATTCCGGCGAGCACGATCCGGGCCCACGGATCCTGGCTCTTGATCGCGTCGTGGGAGATCTGGAGCAGCCGCGCGTACCTGCCGGGCGATGGGTACGGCGCGAAGAACTTGTGCAGGTTGGGCTCGTTCCAGATCTGCCAGGACCGGATCGGCAGGGGCGTGGCGCCGGCTCCATACCGCCGGCGGTATTCGTTGGCCCAGTAGGTGCCCCGGGATCCGTAGCGCGCCACCAACCCCTTGAGCAGACCACGCCATGCCTGCACGCCGTGCGGCCCGCCAATCGGGGGTGTTCCCGCAGAGCCCGCCACCCAGCCCGGGTTTCCCCAGAGGGCGGGCATGACCCGGATTCCGTTGTGGGCGAGCTTGCCGATGAAACGGTCCGCTGAGCCCCACTTGAAGGATCCCTTTCGGGGCTGCACCCACCCCCAGTTGAGCACGAAGCGGTTCGTCCGGACCCCGGCGGCGGCCATTCCCTGGAGGTCCCCGTCATCGAGCGTCGGCCCCTGGACGATGCCGAAGAACTCCGACCGGGCCGCCGCGGAAGCAGACGGTGCGAGCAGCCACAGGCCGAGCACCGCGAGAACGATCGCGACACTGCTCCATCCATGGACCCTGCCTTGCACCCTGCACACCCCTCCCACCTGGAAGCGTACCGGCACCGGGCCGCGGGGGCGCCGCTTGTGCCTGGGATTCTCCTAGTGGGGTGGCGCGCGGGCAGTGGCCCGCCCGGAACCCCGGGTGGATGGCGTCAGGGGGCGACGGTGAAGGTGAGGTTGGCGGGCGTCGGGTCGGTGTTGTTAGCCTTGTCGGTCGCCCGAACGTAGAAGGTGTGCGAGCCGTTTGAGAGTGGGGTGGCGGGTCTGTGGCTGGCGCCCGGCCCCGAGCAGATGGCGAACGGCTGGGAGTCGAAGCGACACCTGAAGGTCGAGCTCGCCTCGCTGGACGCAAACCGGAACGTGGGCCTGTCGTTGGTGGTCAAGATCGGCGGCCCGGAGGTGATCGTCGTCTCCGGCGCGGTCGAGTCCTCGACGTAGGTGAACCCGCTCGAGCACGGTGAGACGTTGCCGGCGGCGTCTATCGCCTTGGCGCGGAAGGAGGTTGTCGTGTTGTCGGCGACCGAGACGGTGATCCCGGGCGAGGCGAACTTGGCGGCGTTGCCCTGGGCGACCTGAGTTCCCGCGCAGCCCGCCGTCTTGTAGAGCTTTACCGTCGTGCCCGCCGCGGACGATCCCTTCACCTCGGGGTTGTTGTCGTTGGCCGGCGAGTTGGGGGCGAAGCTGGTGATCTGGGGGGTCGCGGGAGCCTGGGTGTCGACGGTGAAGTAACGCGATACGATCGTGCTCTCGTTGCCGGGGGCGTCGATCGCCCTGACGGAGAAGGTGTGGGTGCCGTCCGCGAGGGCCGGCAGCGTGTGCGGCGAGCTGCAGGGCTTGAAGGCGCCCCCGTCGACGCGGCAGACGAAGGTCGAGCCGGGCTCGTCGGAGGCAAAGGAGAAGCTCGGGGTCGAGTCGTTGGTCGAGCTTCCCTGGCTCGGCCCGGAGGTGATGCTCGCCTGCGGCGGGTGGTCTCGGCGGTGAAGCCAAGGAAGGTGTCGTAGGCGGGCTTCGGGGTGTGGTTGTGCCGCAAGAGCCCCGCGCTGCTGCAGAAGCTGCAGGTGCCCGGCGTGTGGGTGGCCGGATCGCGCCAGAAATACCAGAAGAGGCGCTGCACGTTCCAGGCGCCACGGTTGTTGAGGACCATCTGGAAGGACTTCCTCAGCATCCTCTCCTGACCCTCGGGGCCCTTGTTGATTCCGCCCTGGTCGGGAGGGTTCGACCCCCAGCCGATCTCGGTGACCCAGAGCGGGGTCTGCCCGTCGTTGTGCTCCGTTCATCACCCGGCGGAACTGCTGGAAGGCGTTCTGGACCCTGTCGATTTCGGAGGCGTACGGGTGCAGGGCCGCGGCGTCGAAGCTGCCCTTCACGTTCCCGACGTCGTAGAGCTCGTCGAGGAAGTCCCAGGCCTTCGGATTCGGGTAGGCGAGCATGCCGGCGAGCACGATTCGGGCCTGCGGATCCTGGCTCTTGATCGCGTCGTGAGAGATCCGCAGCAGCTGGGCGTACTTGCCGGGCGATGGGCTGGGCGCGAAGAACTTCGCCAGGTTGGGCTCGTTCCAGATCTGCCAGGACTGGATCGGCAGCGGCGTGGCGTTCGTCCGAACTGCTGGCGGTAGCCGTTGGCCCAGTAGCTGCCGCCCGGTCCGTAGCGCGCCACCGCCGCCGTCGAGGAAGTCCGTCCAGGCCTGCCGGTCGGCGGTGCTCTCGAGCGGGGGAGTGGCCGGGGAGCCGGCCACCCAGCCCGGGTTCCCCCACACGAACGGCATCGACCGGATTCCATGCGAGGCAAGGCGGCCGATGAGCTGGTCGGCTCGCGCCCCAGTCGAAGGAACCCCGGCTCGGCTGAAGCGATCGACCAGTTGAGCAGGAGGCGCTCTGTTCGTATCCTGGCGGCGCGCAGTCTGCTCGAAGTCATGGAGATCGAGCTGCTGTTCCTGGATCATGCCGAAGAACTCCGACCGCGCCGCCGCGGCTGTGGAGGGGGCCAGCAGCGACACGGCAAGCAGGGCGACGAGGATCCCGCGGCACTTCACACCCTCACGCTAGCAGTGCCCGGTCGGGCAGCGCTCCGCGGCCGTCGGCTTTCTGACCGTCAGGGAGTGACGGTGAAGGTGCGCGTGGCGGGCGTCGGGTCGGTGTTGTTGGCCCTGTCGGTGGCCCGAACGGCGAAGATGTGCGAGCCGTTTGAGAGCGGGGTGGCGGGTCTGTGGCTGGCCCCCGGCCCCGAGCAGGGGGCGAACGGCTGGGAGTCGAAGCGACACCTGAAGGTCGAGTTCGACTGGCTGGACGAAAACCCGAACGTCGGCCTGTGGTTGGTGGTCGAGCTCGGCGGCCCGGAGGTGATCGTCGTCTCCGGCGCCGTCGAGTCCTCGACGTAGGTGAACCCGCTCGAGCACGGCGAGACGTTGCCGGCGGCGTCGGTCGCGGTGGCGCGCAAGATGTTCGTCGTGTCGTTGGCGACCCCGACGCTGAGGCCGGACGAGGAGAACTGCCCGGCGAAGCCCACGGCCACCGCGAGAGCCCGTGCAGCCCACGGTCTTGTAGATCCTCACGGTCGAGGGCGCCGTGGCGGAGCCCTTCACCTTGGGCACGTTGCTGGCCGCCGGCGAGTTGGGGTCCGTGTCGGTGATCTGGGGTGTGGCCGGAGCCTGGGTGTCGACCGTGAAGGTGCGCGAGACGACCGGGCTCTCGTTGCCCGGGGCGTCGATCGCCCTGATCGGAGAAGGTGCGGTTGCCGTCCGCAAGCGGCGGGACGTGTGCGGCGAGGTGCAGCTCTTGAACGGGCTTGCGTTGACACGGCACTCGAAGGTCGAGCCGGCCTCGTCCGAGGCAAAGGAGAAGCTCGGGGTCGAGTCGTTGGTCGAGCTTCCCTGCGCTCGGCCCGGAGGTGATGCTCGCCTGCGGCGGGTCGGTCTCGGCGGTGAAGCCAAGGAAGGTGTTGTAGGCGGGCTTCGGGTTGCGGCTGTGCCACAGGAGCCCAGCGCTGCTGCAGAAGCTGCAGGTGCCCGGCTTGTGGGTGGCCGGATCGCGCCAGAAGAACCAGAAGAGGCGCTGCACGTTCCAGCCGCTCCGGTGGTTCAGGATCAGCTCGAAGGAGTTCCTGAGCATCCTCTCCTGACCCTCGGGGCCCTTGTTGATTCCGAACTGGTCGGGAGGGTTCGATCCCCAGCCGAGCTCGGTGACCCAGAGCTGCGTGTCCCCGTCGTTGTGCTCCTTCATCACCCGGCGGAACTGCTGGAACGCGGTGCGAACCTTGTCGAGGTCGGAGCCGTACGGGTGCAGGGCGGTGGCGTCGAAGCTGGTCTTCACCGACCCGATGTCGTAGAGCTGGTCGAGGAAGTCCCAGGCCTTCAGGTCCGTGTAGCCGACCATGCCGGCGAGCACGACCCGGGCCTCAGGATCCTGGCTCGTCGATCGCGTCGTGAGAGATCCGCAGGAGCTGCGCGTACTTGCCGGGCGACGGGTTCGGCGCGAAGAACTTCGCCAGGTTGGGCTCGTTCCAGATCTGCCAGGACTGGATCGGCAGCGGCGTGGCGTCCGTCCGAACTGCTGGACGTAGCCGTTGGCCCAGTAGCTGCCGCCCGGTCCGTAGCGCGCCACCGCCGCCTCGAGGAAGTCCTTCCACGCCTGCCGGTCGGCGGTGCTCTCGAGCGGGGGAGTGGCTTGGGAGCCGGCCACCCAGCCCGGGTTCCCCCACACGAACGGCATCGACCGGACTCCGTGCGAGGCAAGGCGGCCGATGAACCGGTCGGTCACGTCCCAATCGAAGGAGCCCTGGGTCGGCTGAACCGTCGACCAGTTGAGCAGGTGGCGCTCCGTCCGTATCCCGGCGGCGCCCAGTCCCCTCGAGGTCCTGGAGATCGAGCTGCTGCCCCTGGACGATGCCGAAGAACTCCGACCGCGCCGCCGCGGCCGTGGAGGGGGCCAGCAGCGACACGGCAAGCAGGGCGACGACGATCCCGCGGTGCCTCACCACCGTGACGCTAGCAGCGCCCGGTCGGGCCGTGCTCCGGTGAGCGGGTCGGCTTCCTGACTTTCTGGTAATGCCTGCGACGGGCGTCGGTCGCCGGCGGGTCCGGCTAGGGCGTCGAGTCCTCGACGTAGGTGAACGGGCTCGAGCACGGCGAGACGTTGCCGGCCGCGTCCCTCGCCCTGGCGCGGAACGAGGTCGTCGTGTTGTCGGCGACCGAGACGGTGATCCCGGGCGAGGCGAACTTGGCGGCGGAGCCCGCGCCCATCGGAAAGCCCGTGCAGGTCGCGGTCTTGTAGAGCCACACGGTCGAGCCGGCCGCAGCGAGGCCCTTCACCTCCGGGGCGTTGTCGTTGGCCGGCGAGTTGGGGTCGGTGTCGGTGATCTGGGGTGCGGCCGGGGCCTGGGTGTCGACCGTGAAGGAGCGCGCGACGACCGCGCTCACGTTGCCGGGGGCGTCGATCGCCCTGACGCGGAAGGTGTGGGCGCCGTCCGCGAGCGGCACGAGCGTGCGCGGCGAGCTGCAGGTCTTGAAGGCGCCCGCGTCGAGGCGGCACTCGAAGGTCGAGCCGGCCTCGTTGGAGGCGAAGGAGAAGCTCGGGGTCGAGTCGCTGGTGGAGCTGCCCGCGCTCGGCCCGGAGGTGATGCTCGCCTGGGGCGGGGTGGTCTCGGCCGTGAAGCCGAGGAAGGTCGTCGTAGGCCGGCTTCGCGGCTGCGGTTGTGCCACAGGACCCCCGCGCTGCCGCAGAAGCTGCAGGTGCCCGCCTGGGAGCTGCTGCGGATCGCGCCAGTGGAACCAGAAGAGCCGCTGCACGTTCCAGGCCCTGCGGTTGCTCAGGATCAGCTTGAAGGAGCGCTTGAGCATCGTCTCCTGACCCTCGGGGCCCTTGTTGATGCCGAAGCGGTCGGGAGGCGCCGACCCCCAGCCCAGCTCGGTGATCCAAAGCGGGCGTGTCCCCATCGCCGTGCCGAGTCATCGCGCTGCGGAATCGCTGGATCGACCGGCGTTGGCGGTCGATGTTCGGCGCGTACGGGTGCAGGGCGGCGGCGTCGAAGCGGCCCTTGATTCCGGCCACCGAGTAGAGGCTGTTGAGGAAGTCCCAGGCCTCGATGTCCCCGAAGCCGGGCATTCCGGCGAGCACGATCCGGGCCCCCGGATCCGCGCTCTTGATGGCGGGGTGGGAGATCTGGAGCAGCCGGGCGTACTTGCCCGGCGACGGGGTCGGCGCGAAGAACTTCTCCAGATTGGGCTCGTTCCAGATCTGCCAGGACTGGACCGGCAGCGGCGTGGCGTTCGGTCCGTATCGCTGGCGGTAGCCGTGGGTCCAGTAGGTGCCGCCCGGCCCGTAGCGGACCACCATCTGCCGCAGGAAGCCCCGCCACGCGTGCTCGCCGGCCGGTCCGCCGATCGGTGGCGTCGACGCGGAGCCGCCCACCCAGTTCGGGTTCCCCCACAGGGACGGGGACGGCCCGGATTCCGTGCGAGGCAAGCTCGCCGAAGAAGCGGTCCGCCGACTCCCAGTCGAAGGAGTCTCTGTTCGGCTGCACCCACCCCCACTTGAGCACGAAGCGGTTCGTCCGGACCCCGGCCGCGGCCATCCCCTCGAAGTCCGGGTTGTCGAGCGTGGGTCCCTGGACGATGCCGAAGAACTCCGACCGGGCCGCCGCGGACGCGGACGGGGCGAACAGCGCCAGGGAGAGGCCCAGCACCGCGAGAACGATCGCGAGGCCCCTGGCTACCGCGGATCCCCGCTCTAGACCCTGCACATCCACGCGACCAAGGGTAGTGGCGCCGAGGATCGGGCGCGCTGCCCTCTGGGGGTCGCTGCCGGCTGGCGGCTAGACCGCGTCGACGGTGAAGGTGCGCGAGACGACCGGGCTGACGTTGCCGGGGGCGTCGATCGCCCGGACGGAGAAGGTGTGGGCGCCGTCCGCGAGGGCGGCGAGGGTGTGCGGCGAGCTGCACAGCGGCGAAGGCGGCTCCGTCGACGCGGCACTCGAAGGTCGAGCCGGGCTCGTCGGAGGTGAAGGTGAACGTCGGGGTCGAGTCGGTGGTGGTGCTTCCCTGGGCCGGCCCGGAGGTGATGGTCGCCGCGGGCGGGTCGGTCTCCGCCGTGAAGCTCATGAAGGCGTTGTAGGAGGGCTTGCGGTCGCGGTTGGGCTTCAGGAACCCGGCGCTGCCGCAGAAGCTGCAGGTCGCCTGCGGGATCAGCAGGGGTCGCGCCAGCGATACCAGAAGAGCCGCTGCACGTTCCAGGCCTTGCGGTTGTGCCAGGACCAGGTCGAAGGTGCCCCGAGATACGTCCGCTGGCCCTCGCAGGCCCTTGTTGATGCCGAAGCTGGTCGGGAGGCGCCGATCCCCAGGCCAGCTCGGTGAGCCACAGCGGCGTCGTCTGGTCGTTGCGATTCTTCATCACCGTGCGGAAGCGCTGCGATGTCGTCGTCGCTGGCGGTTGATGGTCTTCGCGTACGGGTGCAGGGCGGCGACGTCGAAGTTCGGCTTGGCCCCGGCCGAGTAGAGGCTGTTGAGGAAGTCCGAGGCCTGCACGTCGCCGTTGCTGGGCATTCCGGCGAGCACGACCTTGGCCTGCGGATCCTTGCTCTTGATCGCGGGATAGGAGATATTCAGGAGCTGGGCGTACTTCGTTGGGCGCCGGGTACGGCACGAAGTACTTCTTCAGGTTGGGCTCGTTCCAGACCTGGTAGGCCTGGATCGGCAGCGGCGCGGCGTGTCGGTACCGGTCTGCGTAGGCGGTGGACCAGTAGGTGCCGCCCCGTCCGTAGCGGCCCACCACCGCCTTGAGGAAGGTTCTCCACCGGCGTGATGTCCTGCTGGTTGTCGAGCGGGGGACGCGCCGGGCCGCCCTGCGACACCGGGTTGCCCGGGTTCCCCCACAGGGCCGGCAAGCGCCCGGATTCCGCTGCGAGGCAAGGCGGCCGATGAACTTGTCCGCCGTGCCCCACCTGAAGGGGCCCGGGCTCCTGGCTGCACCCACTCCCAGTCGAGCAGGAAGCGGTTCGTCTGGACCCGCGCGGTTTGCATCCCCCGGATGTCCGAAGTCGGAGAGCGTCGGCCCCTGGACGATGCCGAAGAACTCCGTTCGGACCGCCGCGGCGGCGGGCGGGGCGAACAGCGACAGGGCGAGCACGCGCGAGCGCGATCAGGCGGGTCACCCGTCCCGCGGTGCTTGACTTTGCTCCCGGCCGCTCCATGGATCCGGGCGCTAGCATCGCACAACTCGGTGACTCGGTCGCGGTGCTGCCGCGTTCCGGGCCTCATGGAGTCGAGTCCTCGACGTATTGACGGGCGCTCGAGCACGGCGAGACGTTGCCGGCGGCGTCCCTCGCCTTGGCGCGGAAGGAGGTCGTCGTGTTGTCGGCGACCGAGACGGTGATCCCGGGCGAGGCGAACTTGGCGGCGGAGCCCTGGGCGACCTGAGCGCCCGTGCAGCCCGCCGTCTTGTAGAGCTTCACCAGTCGTGCCCGCCGCGGCCGATCCCTTCACCTCGGGGTTGTTGTCGTTGGCCGGCGAGTTGGGGGCGAAGCTGGTGATCTGGGGGGTCGCGGGAGCCTGGGTGTCGACGGTGAAGTAGCGCCACTCGAACGTGCTCTCGTTTCCGGGGGCGTCGATCGCCTTGACGAAGAACGCATGGGTGCCGTCTGACAGCGACGAGAGGGTGTGCGGCGAGGTACAGGGCTTGTAGGCGCCTCCGTCGACCCTGCACACGAAGGTCGAGCCGGGCTCGTTCGACGTGAAGGAGAAAGTCGGGGTGGGGTCGTTGGTGGAGCTTCCCATGCGCCGGCCCGCCGGTGACGGTCGCCTCGGGCCGCACGGTCTCGGCCGTGAAGCTCAGGAACGCGTCGTAGGCCGGCTTCGTGGCGCGGTTGTGCCGCAAGAGCCCCGCGCTGCCGCAGAAGCTGCACGAGGCCACGGGATCGAGGGGATCGCGCCAGTGGTACCAGAAGAGGCGGTCCACCTTCCAGGCCGTGCGGTGGCTGCAGGATCAGCTTGAAGGCGCGCCTCAGCATGGTCTTCTGGCCCTCGAGGCCCTTGTTGATGCCGAAGCTGGTCGGGAGGCGCCGATCCCCAGGCCAGCTCGCTGATCCACAGCGGCGTGGCGCGCGTCGCCCCGGTTCGCCATCACCCCGCGGAACCTCTGGATCGTCCTGGCGGAGCTGGTCGATGCGTGGGCGCGTACGGGTGCAGGGCGGCGGCGTCGAAGCGCGCCCTTGATTCCGGACACGGCGTAGAGGCCGTTGAGGAAGTCCCAGGCGTCCACGTCCCCGTGGCTGGGCATTCCGGCGAGGACGATCGTGGCGCTTGCGGGTCCTTGCTCTTGATCGCGGCGTGGGAGATCTGCAGCAGCCGCGCGTACTTGCCGGGCGAGGGGTTCGGGGCGAAGTACTTCTGCAGGTTGGGCTCGTTCCAGATCTGGTAGGACTGGATCGGCAGCGACTCGGCGCTGGTTCCGTACTCCTGGTCATAGGGGCCGCCGTTGGCCCAGTAGGTGCCGTGCGGCCCGTAGCGCGCCACCACCGCCCGCAGGAAGGTCCGCCACGCCTCCTCGCCCTGCGGCCCACCGATCGGGGGAGTCGATCCGGAGCCGGGCACCCAATCCGGGTTCCCCCACAGCGACGGGACCGCCCGGATCCGGTGATAGGCAAGCTCGCCGATGAACCGGTCGGCCGAGTCCCAATCGAAGGAGCCCGGGTTCGGCTGCACCCAGCCCCACTTGAACACGAAGCGGTCCGTTCGCACCCGGGCGGCGGACATCCCCTCGAGGTCCTGGATGTCGAGCGTGGCTGTCTGGACGATGCCGAAGAACTCCGACCGGGCCGCCGCGGCTGTGGACGGGACCAGCAGCGTCAGGGCGAGCGCGGCGAGGACGATCGCACGGGTCATCCTTGGTCCCCTGCTTGGCACCCTTGCCGTTCGCATCGACCGGGCACAGCCTACTGCGGACCGGGCGCAGGACGCGCGCCGTGCTGTCAGCGACCTCAGCCGGGAGTGAAGCGCCGGAAGGCGCGGTAGGCGGGCTTCGGCTTGTGGTTGTGGCGAAGGAGCCCCGCCGAGGGGCAGAAGCTGCAGTAGGCTCCCTTGGCCGCGGGCGGGATCGCGCCAATGGAACCAGAACACGCGCTCGACGTGCCATGACCTTCGGTTTTGACGGACGAGCTT
Organism: uncultured Actinomycetes bacterium; assembly: GCA_963824865.1. Taxonomy (GTDB): domain Bacteria; phylum Actinomycetota; class Thermoleophilia; order Solirubrobacterales; family 70-9; genus AC-56. The sequence continues at coordinate 413,040 of CAWGQQ010000009.1, forward strand.
GAACGACTTCTGGAGCATCCGCTTCTGGCCCTGGCGTGCCCTTGTTGAGCGGGAAGCGCTGGGTGTGGCGCTGCGAGCCCCATCCGACCTCCGTCAGCCACAACGCGGTCTTCTTATCGTGGCGCCTCTTCATCACCCCGCGGATGCGACGAACCTCGGTCCGGAACTGACGGATGTTCTCCGCGTACGGATGCAGGGCGGCGGCGTCGAAGTTTCGTTTGATCCCGTTGACGCCGTACAGCTTGTCGAGGAAGGTCCAGGCGCGCGGCTTCGCATACCCGGTCAGCCCGGCGAGCACCACCTTGACGCGGCGATCGACCCGGTTGATCGCCCCATGCGAGATCTTGACCAGCTTCGCGTACTTTCGCACCGTCTTCTTTTGGGGGAAGAACTTCGACAGGGTCGGCTCGTTCCAGATCTGCAGGGCGGTGATCGGCTTGCGCTTGCCGGCCGGATGCTGCTGCTGGTAGGCCCCGCTCCAGTACCCGCCCCGCGGTCCGTAGCGCCTCACGACCGCAGCCAGGAACTTCCGCCAGGCCCGCACCTTCCTGGGGCTGCCAAGCGGCGGCTGCTTGCGATTGCCGGCAACCCAGCGTGGGGATCCGTAGACGAACGGAGCCGACCGAATCCCCCGCGCGGCGAGGTTGCCCACGAGCTTGTCGGTGGCCCCCCACCTGGGTGAGCCGCGCCTCGGCTGGGCGGCGGACCAGAGGAGCACGAAGCGCACCGAGTGGACGCCTGTCGCCTTCATCTTGCGGAAGTCCCGCTGGTTCAGCGGCTGGCCCTTGCTGATCCCGAACAGCTCGCGCGGGACCGCGGACGCCGGCGCGGCGCTGACGGCCAGGCAGACCAGGACCCCTGCGAGGCTGGCGACGATCGCCCTGCGCATCAGTCGAGGCCTCGCATCAGTCGAGGTCGGCGGGTGATCGGCCGCGTCGGATGTACCGCGCCCAGCCCCCGGCGAGGGCGATCACACCGAGGGCGCCGACCAGGGCGAGGGCGGGTGCAGTCCCAACGGTTGCGGCGGCCGCGGTCGGGAAGCCCCGCCCGTCGCCGGATGTCCCGGCGTCCCCCGCCGAGCGGCGGATCGCTGGGCGCACCCAGGTCGCGGGCGGTGGCAATCTGGGCGAGCAGCGCGCCGTCAGGGCCGGACAGGGCCGCCAGGGTCTTGCTGGAGAGCAGTCCCGAGCGCGCGACGGGAGTCGCCCCGCTGCCCGGGCCGGAGCAGCCGCCGGCCCCCGGAAGGTGCTCGGTATATTGGTCCACCGCAGGAGGACAGGCCATCGCGGCGGTCGCTGGCGCCGCGAGCACAGCCACGATGACCGCCAACAAGGCTCGGTGAAACCGGTGACGCCGAATGTAAACCCTGCTGCGTCCCACGCTGTGCAAAGAATAGTGATCCCCTGGCACGCGGCCCGCAGGATAGGGCATCGGATCGAGCCTCGCGCCGCCGCCCCGCCGCCGCCGCAAACGGTGATCGCCGTCGCCGTCGGCGTCCTGTACGTGGCCCTCGCGGTCGCGAACGGCGGCTACTCGATCGGGCTGACCGCCGCGGCGACGGTGGCGATCTGGTGGGCGGTGATGATCGCACTGGCGATTGGAGGATGGCCGCGGTCACGCGTCTCCACAGCGGCGCTGGGCGCTGGCGTCTGCCTCGCCGCGCTGGCCGCCTGGATGGCGATCTCCGTCGGTTGGGCCAGCGACGACGGTGGCACGTTCGTGGAGCTCGTCCGGGCGCTCGGCTACCTGGGGGTGTTCGTGCTGGTGGTGATCTCATCTCCGCGAGCGAGCGCTCGGGCCTGGCTCGGGGGCCTCGCGCTCGGCCTCGTGGTGGTCGCCGGGCTGGCCCTGCTGAGCCGCTTCGAGCCGTCGTTCGGCGGCGGCAAGGAGCTGGGAACGTTCCTCCCATCGGCTGCGGGCAGGCTCAGCTACCCGGTCGGCTACTGGAACGGTCTCGCCGCGACGATGGCGATCGGCGTCGTGCTGTTCGTCTGGTTGGGGGCCCAGGCGCGAACCGCGGTCGTGCGGGCGGCGGCGGTCGCGCCGATCCCACTGGCGATCCTCGTCGTCTATCTGGCCTCCTCGCGCGGCGGGGTGGCGGCGGGCGCGGTCGGGCTCGCCGTGCTCCTGGGGCTGGGCCCGGCGCGGGCGCGGATGCTCGGGAGCCTGGTCATCGGAGGGGTCGGCGGGGCGCTGCTCGTCTCCCTGGCAAGCAACAGGCACGAGTTCGTCGACGCCCTCGGAAACTCGACCGCGGCTGCCCAGGGGGATCAGATGCTGGCGTTCTCGATCGCGGTGGTGCTGGCGGTCGGGGCCCTGCGTTTCGTGGTCGACGATTGGCTCCAGGGGCTCGAAACCCCCGCGAGGATGACGCGTGCGGTCGGCGTGGGGGTCGTGATCGCCGCCATCGCAGGGATCCTGATCGCCGGACCGTCGAGCCGCTGGGAGGAGTTCAAGCAGGTCGCGCCGGTGCAGACGCAGAGCACCTACGTCGCGGCGCATCTGAGCAGCGGCCGCGGCAGCGGCCGCTATCAGTTCTGGTCGACCGCGCTCGATGCTTTCGAGGCCAACCCTCTGCACGGCATCGGCGCCGGCGGATACGAGGCCTACTGGCACCAGAACGGCTCCTTGGTGGGGCCGGTTCGCGACGCTCACTCACTCTTCTTCGAGGCGATGGCCGAGCTTGGCCTGGTCGGCCTGGTGCTGGTCCTCGGGTTCCTTGGCTTCGCCGTTGTGTCGGGCGCCCGCCGGGGCCCCACCCGCTCGCGCGGGGGAGCGCTGGGCGCCGCCTTGGCGATCCTCGCGGCCGCCATCGTCTCGGCGGCGATCGACTGGACCTGGGAGCTGCCCGCGTGCTTCGGCCTCGCCGTGCTCGCCGCCGCGCTTCTTGCGGGCCCGGCGACGCTGGGCCCCGAGCCGGCCTTCAGCGCGGTGCCCCAGGCGGTCAACGGCGGCAGAGGGCGAGCCTCGAGAGCCCGACCCTCGCGATTCGGCGTCGGCGTGGCGACCCTGCTGGTCGGCTGGGCCGCGATCTGGGCCGGTGGCGTCCTCTTCCTCACCGAGGTCAAGCTCGGCGACAGCCGGGCGGCGGCCAGCGACCGGGATCTTTCGTCCGCCGCGCAGGACGCGCGCGACGCGAGCACGCTCCAGCCCTGGGCCGCGGAGCCCCGGCTTCAGCTGGCCCTCGTCGAGGAGCTGGACGGCGACCTGCAAGCCGCCAACCGGGAACTTGGCGAAGCCATCGAGCGCGCCCCCGACGACTGGCAGCTTTGGTTCGTGCGTGCCCGGCTGAAGGTCAAGTCGGGCGACGTCAGCGGAGCTCGCCGAGCCCTGGAGCGCGCCCGCGAGCTCAACCCGCGCGCCCCCTTCCTTGCTCGGTGACCGCGCCAGGAGGACGCCGCTCGTGACCGGCGCCAGCAGGGAGAGATTCATCCTGCCCTTCGTGGCGGCGATCGCGGCGGGCCTGCTGGGGGTTGGGCTTGCGGCGGCGATCGGGGAGCTCGACTGGCGCTGGCTGCTGCTGGCGCTCTCCGCCGCCGCGGTGCTGCTGCCGGTGGGGCTCCTGGCGCTGCGAGGAAGGCTCGACCTGTTCGAGCCGCTGGTCCTCTTTTCGGTGATGTTCCTGCTCTTGTTCGTCCTCCGGCCCGCCTGGGACCTCTGGCACCAGAACTTCGTCTACACGGGGAGGCTGATCTCTCCGACGTTCACCCAGATGATCGTGGCGGGCCTGTTGGCGGGGACCGGCTTCGTAATCGGCTACCTGGCCCCACCGGCGGGCTCGCTTGCGGCGCGGCTTCCCCGCCCCCGCAGCCTGGAGCCCCGCCGTCTGATGATCTGGTCCACGATCGTGTTGGCGGTCGCCTTCGTTGGCTTTCTGATCTTCTTCGTGGACTCGCGCGGGTGGCGTGACCCGGGGGAGTTCTTCCTGCGAAGCAAGGGTCGCCTGGAGCAGCTGGTTGCGAGCCCCACGGCCACCAGCAAGTACTTCCTGGCCTCGATCCTGCTGATGGTTCCCGTGGCCCTGTTCTTCATCTCGATTCGAAATGGCGTGGGCACGGGGGTGCGCATGGGACGCATCGCGGGATGGGCCGCGCTCGCGTCGATCCTGGCCTTTCTCGTCTACAACTTCTCCGCCGGACAGCGCCGCTACGTGATCGTCATGGTGGGAGCGCTCGCCGTCTACTACTACCTGAGGCGAGGCCGGCGTCCGTCGGCCCTGAGCCTCGGCATCGCGGCCGTGGTGGCCCTGACGGTTGTGTCCGCCGTCCGTGACCTCCGGTTCGCGCACGCCCGCAGCACCAACCCCGACCCGGTTCAATGGCTGCCGTGGGACGCCGCGAGGCACCTGTTCGAGACGCAGGACACGGGTGTCGCCCCCTCGCTTGCCACCCAGATGCTCGTCGTGCCCAGCGAGCTTGACTACACCTACGGGGCCAAGACGGTGATCGGGCCGTTCGTCACCCTGGTCCCCAGGCAGCTCTGGAACGACAAGCCCCTGCCCGCCGACCAGCAGGTACTCGCCAAGGTCTGGGGCGGCACCCCGTGTGGCTTCAAGGGGCAATGCAGCACGTTCTCGCCGTTCGGGGAGCCGTATCGCGACGGCGGCCTCGTCGGGGTGTTCCTGTTCGCGGTGCTGTTCGGCGCCTTCTGGAAGACAGCCTGGCTCTACTACCTTCGTCATCGGGACACCACCGTGGCGATCGTCGCCTACTCGGCGCTATTACCGTTCATGATCAGCTGGATGCGGGCCAACTTCACGCTCCAGGCCCTCCAGGTGACCATGGTCTTGGCGGTGATCGTCCTGGGAGCGGTGCTCTGTCGCACGCGCGACGACGGCGCCGGCGCGATCTCCCCAGACCGCGATCCCGGCTGGCAGCCCGCCGGTGGCCGAGGGTAGGGACCACCACGGGGCCAAGGTGGCCCGACCTGTTCCTGGTGGGCGCGGCCAAGGCCGGGACCACATCGCTGTACGACGAGCTGGCCCGGCACCCCGCGATCTACATGTCGCCGATGAAGGAGCCTCACTTCTTCTCCCGAATCGAGCCGGCCCCCCGGCGGGAGGCCTTCTTCCCCCATGTGACCGACGAGGACGAGTACCTGGCGCTGTTCCGGGGCGCCGCGAATGAGGAGGTGCTGGGGGAGGCCAGCACCTCCTACCTCTGGGACCTGCACGCTGCCGAGCGGATCAAGCGCGTGGTCCCCGAGGCGAGAATCCTGGTCATGCTGCGAGACCCGGTGGACCGGGCCTACTCGCAGTACTGGAACGACGTTCGCGAGGGAATCGAGAAGCAGCCCTTTCTCGATGCCCTGCTCGCAGGAGCAGCGCTCGGGGCCCGGGCGATGGGGCGTTTCGTCCCTGTACATCGACTGCGGGCGATACGCGGACCAGGTGGCGAGGTACCTCGACCGGTTCGGCGCCCGGGTCCACGTGCTGTTCTTCGAGGACTTCGTCGGGGACCCGGCGGGCGCGACCGGCGAGGTCCTGTCGTTCCTTGGACTGCGGCAGGCGAACGCCGGTCCCGAGCTGGGACCGAAGAAACCCCGCCTCGCTGCCTCGAAACAGGCTCGGCGGGGCGCTGCTCGCCAGCGGCAGGGTGCGAAGGATCGCTCGGGCCACGGTTCCGCGGCCCCTGCGGAGCAGGCTGCGTGGGGCTCTGCTGAAGGAGACGAGCCCGCCCCCGATGGATCCCGCGGCGCGGGCGCTGCTCACCGAGCTCTACCGCCCCGAGGCCGAGCGATTGGCCGAGCAGCTCGGCCGGCCTCTGCCGTGGGCCACACACTGACGCGACGGTCAGCGCACAGCCAGGTGAGACTTCTCCCGGCCGTTGACGTAGTTTCGGTACGAGTCGATGCGAAGCCTCCACCCGGCCCACGTCCCCACCAGGTAGAAGTGGGTCTGAAAGTCCCTGACGCTGACGACACCTGGTGTGTCGGGGAGCTCACGCGCGCTTCGCACGAGTACCTCCATGCTCGTCCGTCCGCCTCGCGTTCGGATCTTGGGATCGATGGGCTGCGAGGTGCGCGGCGCAAAGACGTCGATCTGGCGCCTCGCCTCCTTGCTCTGAGATTCGTCCCACGTAGCTCTCCTTCACCCCGTCCACGTCACCGAGCTGGAGCGCTCGAAACCAGCGAAGGACGATGCCGTATGGCGTGTATCTGCCAGCCTCGTCGATGTCGCCGTTCGTGATCAGGAGCGACTCGGGGCTCTCAATGTCTCCCGGCTCGAACGGCGGGCCTTCGCCCGTCCCACATCCCTGAGACGACGCGACCAACAGCAGCGCGAGAGCGGCGATGGCTGCACGACGCATCGCACGTCGCGCCCATCAGGACACCCGCGCGGGGCGGTCGGCCTCTTGGAGCGCGACCTCGGCCGGGCGAGCGTGATCGCTTGGCCGCCCGGATCAATTGTCGAGGCAGCGCCAACAGCGACCGGCCGGCCGACTCCAGCTCGCCGTGTCGAGCGGCGAGCACCAGCAGCAACAGCAGGCTGACCACGTAGGAGCTGGACAGAGCGACGGCGGCGCCATAGATCCCCCAGAGGGGAACGAACACGGCCAGCGCGACGGCGGCCCAGGCCAGCGAGAGAATCTCGCCGAGCGTCCCGGCCAGCGGGTAGCCGCGGCCCTTGAGCCCCTCGGACAGCACACGGCGCGCGCTCAGGAAGATCATCCCCGGCAGCACGATGTAAGTGACCCCGATCGCGTCGTCGAACTCGCCCCCGAAGAAGAACGGAACCAGCCAGTGTGCCGTTGCGCAGAGGACGGCGACGATCGCGACGGCGATCCCGGTGGTCACCCAGAGCAGCGACCACATCGTGCGCCGGGCGTCGGCCTTCTCCCGCGAGGCGACCCAGGGGAAGGCGACCAAGCCGACGCTCTTGGCCACGAAGTACGGCAGGTTCGTGAAAGACAGGCCTACGACGTACAGCCCCAACGCGGCGGGTGCGAGAAAGAGCGCCAGCACCGCCTGGTCGGGGCGAAACACGTTCACGGCCGCGAAGCTGGAGAACAGGCCGCGCAGCCCGAAGGAGAGGAGGAACCGCCGGTCGACCGACGGAGTGCCCTCCCCGCGCGAATATCGCAGCCCGCTGGCCAGGCAGGCGCTGCCGCTGATCAAGAACCCGGCAAGGAGCACGGCGATGATCGGGCGGATCGCATCCTCTCCCACGAGAAACAGCACGCCGACGCCGAGCGCGTAGAGCGCCCAGGGCAAGAGGCGCAACCCGTTGAAGAGCCGCAGCCGCAGATGGCCCTGCAGCAGCCCAAGGCCGTACTGCTGCGCGAGCAGCGCCGGGACAAAGGCGAGCGTCAGCCACCCTGCGGCGCGGACCTCGGGTGGGTCTCCATTCAGGATCAACAGCAGCCAGAGGGCCTGGACGACCGTCAGGATCAGCGCCTGCGGGACCGCGAAGCCCAGGCCCCAGCGCGCCAGCGTCCGCGACGCCGAGGAGTCGCGGGCGATGGCGTAGGTCAGGGCGGAGGGAATCCCCAGGTTCCCGAACAGCGTGATCACCCAGGGCCAGAGGATCAGGGCGGCCAGATATCCCCGCCCGTCCGGGCCCAGCATCCGCGCGACGAGGGTGCCGGTGAGTATGAGCACCGCCTGGATCGCAAAGCCGGTCCCGACCGCCAGGGCCGCGTCGCCCTTGAGCCTTCCCCGACCCCCGGGCACGCTCGACTCAGGCGCGGCGGAATGCGGGGAGATGCTGGTCTCCTCCCTGGATGACACGGGGCTAACCTTACGCGGTGAAGTCGGCTACGGGATCACATCTCCCCCGCCTGAGACATCAGCGCCACGTGCGGCTGCTGCCGGTCGTTTACCGGCACACGACGGTGTCGCGGAGAGACGCCTTCCTGGTCTCGTATCCAAAGTCGGGGAACACGTGGCTGAAGTTCATGCTCACGCACCTGTTGAGCGGCCGGGAGGCGGACTTCGACAGCGATTCCACGGTGATCGCGGAGGTGGGATCTCACCGGGCCGCGCCCGGCGTGCTTCCCGGCAGCGGGCGCTTGATCAAGAGCCACGAGCCGTATTCGGGCCCCCAAAAGCGCTTCTATCGCAAGGCGATCTACCTGATCCGCGACGGTCGTGACGTGGCGGTGTCCTACTACTACACGCTGATCCGCCGGGGGCTGTACGAAGGGGACTTCGGGCCGTTCTTGAGGTTGTTCCTTGGCGGGGGTGTGGATGGCTACGGCCCGTGGCACGAGCACGTCGAGTCATGGCTCGCCAGTCCGCTCAACCGGAGCGCCTCGCTGCTGGTCCTCAAGTACGAGGATCTCCTCGCCGGTCCGGTCGAGAACGTGTCCGCGGCAATGGAGTTCCTCGGCATGCCGGTCGCCCGCGAACGGGCGGAGGAGACGATCCGCGCCTACAGCGCCGAGAGGATGCGGGAGCGAGAGCGGCTCTCCCGCTTTCACCACCAGCAGAAGCGAAGGGACATCATGTTCGTGCGCACCGCCGGGCCCGGCGATTGGGCCCGGACCTTCTCGGCGGAGGACCAGGAGCTGTTCGCGCGGGTGACGGGGGGACTCCTGCGGCGATTGGGGTACGCCGATGCGCATCCTGATGGTTAACAAGTACGCGCACGTCACCGGGGGAGCCGATCTCAACTGCCTCGGGCTGGCGGAGGTGCTGCGCCGGCGCGGTCACGAGGTCGCGTTGCTCTCGACCGCGAGCCCTCGCAACGTCTTCAGCGACGGCGAGTTCATCCCCGCCTCGGTCACCCACGCCTCGCGCGAGCGGCTCGGCGCGGCTCAGCGGGCGGGGGTCGCCCGCCGCGCTCTTTGGAATCCCACCGCCGCAGCGGCCATGCGACGGCTGATCGGCAGCTTTCGTCCCCAGGTCGTCCACGCCCACAAGCTCTATCCCCAGCTCTCCAGCGCGCCGGTGATCGCTGCCGCCCGGGCGAGGGTGCCGATCGTCCAGACGCTTCACGACTACGAGTTTCTGTCGGCGAGCTACCTGGACCACCGCGGCCGGTGGCTGGATCGCGACGATAGCCGGCTCTCGTTCCGCGCCCTGAACACCGCCACCTTCATCCTGCGCCGCGGGCTCCACGCGCGGAAGGTCGATGCCTGGATCGCCAACTCGCGCTACGTGGCGGCGCGACACGAAAAGCGCGGCATCGCCTCCACCGTCCTGCCGGCCTTCGTCGAGCCAGTGACCGGCGAGCGCCCTGGCTTCTCGGAGCGCGCCGGCGCCGTGTTCGTCGGCCGGCTGCACGAGGAGAAGGGCGTGCGCGACGTGCTCGCGCTGGCCGAGCTGCTCCCCTCGCTCGAGGTCAGCGTGGTTGGCCATGGCCCGCTGGAGCGCAGAGGTGGCCGAGGCGGCGGGCCGGTTGGCAAACCTCGAATTCGCGGGCCGGCTCGATCGGGCCGGGGTGCTGACGTCGCTGCGGCGGGCCAGGGTCTGCGTGATGCCATCGCGCTGGCAGGAGCCCGGCGGCATCGCCGCCTTGGAGGCGATGTCGGTCGGAACGCCCGTGGTCGCGTATGCCAGCGGCGGCCTGGCGGAGTACGTAGGCGACCTGGGCGGGGGGCGCGTGATCGAGCCGGACGCGTCCGCGCTGGCGCGGGAGTGCGAGACCCTTGACCGCGACCGCAGCGCTTGGGAGCAATTGTCGGCGCGAGGGGCCGCCGGGGTCGCCAGCGAGCACTCGCCCGAGGCCTACGCGCTCGCCGTGGAGCGGATCTACGGCCGCCTGATCGAGGAAGCCCCAGCCAGCCCCTGAGGGTTGCGGCTCCACCGGTCCGCATTCAGCTCGTGGATCTCCTCGAGGATGCGGCGGACGTCGTATTCGAGCTTCCACTCCGGATAGTGCGACTGGAAGCGCCCGTTGTCGCCGATCCACCAGATGTGGTCGCCGACGCTGCTCTCCTCGCGGTAGGTCCACTCGATCTTCTCGCCGGTGATCTCCTCGCTCAACCGGATCGCCTCGAGCACGGAGGCGTGGCTGAACCTGCCGCCGCCGATGTTGTAGACCTCGGCCACGCGAGGCTCGCGGAAGAACTCGTCGAAGGCCCGGATCAGGTCGAGGCTGTGGATGGCGTCGCGCACCTGCTTGCCCTTGTATCCGAACACGGTGTACGCCGTCCCGGTCATCGCGCAGCGCATCACGTAGGCGAGGAAGCCGTGCAGCTCCGTTGCCGAGTGGCAGGGCCCGGTCAGGGTGCCGCCGCGGAAGCAGGCCGTCCGCATGCCGAAGTAGCGGCCGTACTCCTGGACCAGGATGTCGGCGGCCGACCTTCGACGCGCCGAAGAGGCTGTGCAGGCGAGCGATCGATGGACATGTCCTCGCGGATGCCGTTCGCGTAGGTGTGCTCCGGGTCGATCTCCCACCGCGTCTCGAGCTCGAGCGAGCGGGAGCGAGTTGGGGAGGTCGCCGTAGACCTTGTTCGTGGAGGTGAAGATGAACACGGCGCCCGGGAGCATGGACGCGCGTCGCCTCGAGCACGTTCAGCGTGCCGACCGCGTTGATGTCGAAGTCGGTCAGCGGCTCGCTTCGCCGCCCAGTCGTGCGAGGGTTGGGCCGCGGCGTGGATGACCAGCTCGATCGCCTCGCCGTGACGACGGAAGATCTCGTCCATCCCCTGCCGGTCGCGGATGTCCACGTCGTGGTGGCGATAGCGGCGGCCCAGCGCCTTCTCCAGCCGCTGCTTGGTTCCAGGCGGTCGATGCCTCGGGGCCGAAGAACTCGCTGCGCATGTCGTTGTCGATGCCGACCACGTCCATGCCCAGGCCGCCGAAGTGGCTGGCGGCCTCGGAGCCGACCAGGCCGGTCGATCCCGTAACGACCGCGACGCTCACTCAGCGTTTCCCCGGCGTGCCGTCGGATGGCGCGACGTCGTAGAGAACATCCTCGAACCGCGTCGCGACGACCTCGGGGCTGAAGTTGCGACGGGCGAAGTCCAGTCCGGCCGCGCCCCGGCGCGCGAGCTCGGCAGGGTCCGCGAAGATGCCGCGAAGCGCCCCGGGAAACCCATCAGGATCGGCGGCGTCGACCACCCACCCAGCGCCCGACTCGCGCACGATCCGAGCGACCTCGGAGCGGGGGTTCACGCTCGCCAGCACGGGGACCCCGCGGGACATCAGGTTCATGAGCTTCGACGGCAGGTTGAACTCGTCGACATCGGGCCGCTGGGGGACGAGCCCGATCGCCGCGCGCTCCAGCTCCTGCTCGAGCTCCTCCAGCAGCAGGCCGGGCATCTCGACGCGGTCGGAGCGGACCTCCGCCGCCACGGCTCGGGCGAGCTCGCCGGTGCCCGCCAGGATCAGCCGGACATCGTCGCCGAGAGCGGGCGAGCCCTCGAACGCCTGCACCAGCGCGGGGAGGTTCTGGGAAAAGCCCATGTTCCCCATGTACAGGATGCGCGCCGGGTGGCTGCCGTTGTGCGCGGCGCGACGCTCCGTCATGCCGCGGGTGTAGGGGTTGTAGATGTGGGTGACCTTCCACGGAGGCACCCCCCTGCGGAGCAGGCTCTCGCGGAACGCATTCGAGATCACCACGATCCGGTCCGCGGAGTGATAGACGAATCGCTCCAGGTGCTTGGCCGTGCGCAGCGCGCGCCCCTCGCGCATCAGCCCCGTCGTGGAAGCCGCATCGGGGATCATGTCCTCCAGCCACAGGATCCAGGGGAAGCGTCGCAGCCGGGCGCTTGCCAGCACCGGGAAGAGGCCCAGGAACGACGGAGAGACCGCCACCGCCACGTCCGGGGCCGAGGGAAGCGCGGCGGCCATCGCCGCCGAGGCCGCATAGGTCGCCTCCTCCATGATCCTTTCCGCGGTTGTGCGGTGCCCGATCACGAGGGGGAGGCGGAGGACCGGGATGCCGTTTCGCGTCTCCCGGTACGGACGGGCGCGGCGACCCCAGAGCGCGCCGGGATAGTGCGGATGCGCGGTGACGACCTCCACTCGATGCCCGCGCTCGCACATCGCCTCCGCCCACCGGGCCGCGATCGGCCCCATCGCTGTGGGCTCGGGCTCATAGTTCCAGCTCCATAGCTGCAACCGCAAGGCCCGTCTCGACGTTCCTCCCGCCATCTCAGGCAGCGTAGACCATCTCCACCACCACGCTCCCCGACCGGGCGCTCAGCGGGCGTCCGCGAATCGCTTGAAGGAGTGGTAGGCGGGCTTTGGGCTGCGGTTGCTCCTCAAAAGCCCCGCGTAGGCGCAGAAGCTGCAGTCGACCGCCTCGGGGTCCAGCGGATCGCGCCAGTCGAACCAGAAGATCCGGCCCACGTTCCAGGCCTTGCGCTGGCGCAGGATCAGCTTGAAGGAGCCTTCCAGCATTTTCTCCTGTCCCGCCACGCCCTTGTTGAGGCCGAAGCGGTCGGGAGGCGCCGATCCCCAGCCCATCTCCGTCAGCCACAGCGGGGTGGCCCGGTCGCCGTGCTCCTCCATCACCTTGCGGAGTCGCTCGATCTCCTGGCGGAGCTCGTCGAGCTTGGGAGCGTACGGGTGCAGGGCCACCGCGTCGAAGTGGTCCTTGGTCTGGCTTTCGGAGTAGAGGCTGTCGAGATAGTCCCACGCGTTCACTTCCCCGTAGCCGGGCATTCCCGCGAGCACGATCTGGGCTTCGGGGTCCTCGCGTTGGATCACCTCATTGGAGACCCCCAGCAGCTCTGCGTACTCCTCGACCGATGGCTTCGGCGCGAAGTACTTGCTCAGATTGGGCTCGTTCCAGATCTGCCAGGACTGGACCGGCAGTGGCTTGGCATCCGCGCCGTACCGCTGGCGGTATTCCTTTGCCCAGTAGATGCCGCCCCGTCCGTAGCGCGCCACCGCCGCCTCCAGGAAGTCCTGCCACGCCTGTACGTCCTCGAGCCCGTCGAGCGGGGGACGAGCGATGGTGCTGGCCACCCACGGCGGGGACCCCCACAGGAACGGGACCGCGCGGATTCCGTGCGACGCAAACCCCCCGACGAGCGCGTCGGCCGGGCCCCACTCGAAGGAGCCCCTTTCAGGCTGCACCTGATCCCAGAAGAGCAGGAAGCGGCTCGACCCGACGGCGGTCTCCTGCATCGTCTCGAAGTCCTCCCGGTCCAGGCGGATTCCCTGGACGATGCCGAAGAACTCCTCGTGGACGGCCGCGGCGGCGGGTTGGGTGCCCTGGGTCTCGTCTCCATCGAGCAGCGACAGGACGAGCCCGCCGACCAGCGCCAGCGAGATGCCGAGGGCGGCGATGAGCTTGAAACGGGTCACAGGCTCACCTATCTTCGCGAACTCACGGTCTGGGCAGGGGCCGCCACCGCGCCGCGAGGCGGCCTGGGCCCGAATCCACGCCGTCGGAGCGGGATCCTTCAGGCACAACACCAGCAACAGCCACCAGGTGAGGGCGATCAGCTGGACCTCGAGCGTGGGGTAGATGAGCGACTCCGCGAAGAGCCCGATCCCGGCCGCGCCGACGCCCTTCAGCAGGGGGTCGACGGCGGCCCACGAGGCCCGTGCGAAGCGGATCACGGCCCAGACCAGGACGCCGCCGATCAACAGCAGGCCGGCCGCGCCGCCCTCCACCAGGAGCTTCAGCGGATAGCTCTCCGTCGGGTCCGGTTCCTGGGAGGCGAGCTTCCCGGCGTTGCCCGGTGGACGCGAGGCCCTTCCCGAAGGCCTTCTGTGCGACCGGGAGCGCCCGGTACTCGTTGATCGTCTCTTTCATCGCCCGGATTCGCTTTGCGTTGCCCGGATCGCCCTCGACCGAGGCGCCCGCGCCCGTCCGGGAGGCGATCTGACCCACGTCCGGGCCGAGCGCCGAGCTCAAGGCCAGGCCCAGCGCGGTCGCGGCGATCGCCACACCCACCAGCCGAAGGCGGTTGCCGGCCAGCACGACCAGCAGGACCAGCGCGCCGACGGCGGCGATCCCAAACCCGCCGCGGCTGTATGTGAGGCTCATCCCCGCCACCATCACCCCGACCGCGGCCACCGTCAGCAGCGCGTTTCGCCACGACCAGCGCGCGAACAGCGCGCCGAGCGCGAGCACCGAGGTCGTGCCGAGGAAGATCGCGGCGTGCAGGTAGCTGCCGGTTGCCCCACCGTGGCGGCGGGCGCTCCGAACGGCTTCGGCGAACTCCACGCCCGCCACCTGGAGGAAGATCGACACCGCGACCAGAACCCCCAGCGCGACGAACGCCCAGACGAGCCGCGCGCGGTCCCGCTCCTCCACCAACGGCCAGGCGAGCAGCGCGAGGGTGGGGTAGACGAGGTACTGGGCCAGCCCGATCGCGTAGAGCTTCAGCCCCCGCGCTCTGGGTCGCGAAGTCGAGCAGGGCGACGACCGCGATTGCGACCCAGCACGCGATCAGCAGCGGCGGCTGATCCCGGAACATCGAGCGGTGGGCCAGCAGGGCCGCGGCGGCACCCCCGGCGATCAGCGAGGGTTGGATGGCGTTGAAGGTCAACAGCGCGTCCGAGAGGTCGATCGTGTCCGCCAGGGCCAGCAGCACCCCCCTCAGGGGGGCGAGGGCGATCACGGCGATCAGCAGGTCGCGAATCGCCGCCGGCCCACCCTGGAGCGCATACAGGAAGGCGGCCGTGAAGGTGAGCGCGATGAACAGGAACGTGTAGACGCCGGAGGCTGCCACGGAGCTGAGCGCAACCAGCCCGGCCGAGACGAGCACGCCTGCGGCGATCGCCGCCGGAGGCACGATGGCGGCGAGAGCGGATGCCGGGTCCCCGCCGTCGCTCGGCCGCGACCCCGGATCGCGCCGGCGGGCGACGAGCATCGAGGTGGCGACGAGCCCCGAGACCAGCAGGCCGATCAAGGCGCCCCGCAGCGGCGCGCTGGCCTCGCCGGCTCCCGTGGACGGGGTCTCGTATCTGAGCTCGTAGCGCGCGGGCGCGGCGAGCGCCGACCGGCGAGCGCGTTGCGCCGCAGGGTCGCCCCCCTGCCGCAGGGCCTCCCGCAGCCAGCGATCCTGGCGGGCCGTCAGCGACTCGACGTAGCGGATCGCCTGCTGGCGAGCCACGGACAGGGCGCTCTCTTCGTCGGCGCGGGTCGCCTTGACCGCGGCGTCGTCGGCCTTGCTGTTGGGATTCGTGAAGAAGGTCGCGCCCTCCAGCGGGGGAGGCCCGAAGTGCGGGACCCCGGCTTGCTCGAGCTGCTTCGGGTTGTGAGCCCATACGCCGACGGTCGAGTTGTCCTCCGAGGGGGGCTCCCAGAAGGCGCCGGCCACGGCCGCGGCGGCCAGGCAGCTGAGCGGGAGGGCAATCCAGCCGAGGCGGCGGGGAGACGGCTGGAAGCGACTCATGCGCGCATCAATCTCCGCGGCCGGGCTGGATTTGCACTATCGTCACACTCGTCGGGCATTGAGCAGTCACACTCGTCGGACGTTGAGCAGGGTTCGTTTAGGGATAGGAGAGTCTGATCACTCGTAGGACGGTCGTGCAGGAGGAGACCCGGGGGGGATCGGTGGCTGCGGATGTAGCGCGGCGCCTGCCGCAACTGCGGCCGCCGCCGGACGTAGCCGCCACAGGCCAGCTGCCGTGGTGGCGGGACGCGCTGCGCCGGCGCGTGCTCGCCCTCGCCGACGTCGGAACCAGCATGGTCGCCATCCTCGTCGCCACCTCCGCTGTCTCGGAGATTGGCTGGGGGTTGATCACGATCCCGGTCTGGATCCTGCTCGCGAAGCTGTTCGGCCTCTACGATCGCGATCACCGGGCCCTCCGCCACCTGACCATCGACGAGCTCCCGTCGCTTGCGGGCTGGGTCGCCTCCGGCGTGATCGCCGTGGCGCTGGCCCTCGACGTCGCCGGCGCCGAGTCACCCCCTGAGTGGCGACTCCTAGTCGCCTGGGCGGTCGCGCTGGGAGCCGCGGTGGCCCTCCGCGCCATCGCCCGCTGGGCCTGGCGGCACCTAACGGCGCCCGAGGCGACGATCATCGTGGGGGACGGCGGGCTTGCATCCTCGATTCGCCGCAAGCTCGAGCTGTTCGGAGACATGCACCTGTCGCTGATTGGCGATCCGCAGCCGGCCGACGGGGGGAACCAGCTCGATGGCCTCGCCGAGGCCGCGGACAGGCTGGTCGTGGCCTCGGAGCGGATTGACCCGGACCTGATCGAGCGGCTTGCGGCGTCGTGCCGTGAGCACCAGACGAAGCTGAGCGTCGTCTCGCCACTCAGGGGTAGGTCCGGGCCGCTGGCGAGGCTCTCGCAGGTCGCCGACCTCCCGGTGATCGAGCTCGACACCTGGGACGTTTCCCGCTCGACGATGATGCTGAAGCGCATTTTCGACGTCACCGTCTCAGCAGCGTTGCTCGCGCTGCTGTCGCCGCTCTTCCCGCTGATCGCGCTGGCGATCCGGCTGGACAGTCGTGGCCCTGTTTTCTTCACGCAGCGTCGTGCCGGCCTCGGCGGCGTCCCGTTCCGCATGTACAAGTTCCGGACCATGGCCTTGGACGCAGAGGCCAGGCTGAGTGAGGTCGTTTCCATCGACGATCTCAGCGAGCCGATGTTCAAGCTTCGGCGGGACCCCCGCGTGACGCGGTTCGGCCGCTTTCTGCGCCGCCTCAGCCTGGACGAGCTGCCCCAGCTCTTCAACGTCCTCAAGGGCGACATGAGCTTGGTCGGCCCCAGGCCGGAGGAGCTTCTGCTGGTGGAGCGATACGGACCGGAGCACGAATTCCGGCTGGAGGTCAAGCCCGGGATCACGGGGCCGATGCAGGTGTGCGGCCGCGGCGAGCTCACGTTCGCCGAGCGCCTGGCCGTGGAGCACGACTACATCGAGCACATGTCGCTGACCCGCGACCTGCGCATCCTGCTGCTCACGTTACCGGCGAGCCTTCGCGGCACCGGCGCCTTCTAGCCCTCCCTCGGCCAGCGCGCTCGATCCCGCCTGGACCGGGCTTTGGCTGCCGTAGGCGGCTCAGGTGGCCGGCCGCGTATCCGGCCATCTTCGCGCCGTCTCCCACGGCGACGATGAGCGGGGTGAGCAGCCGGGCCAGCAGCGCGTCGCCCGGGGAGCGGCCCGGCGGCATTCGCTCGACCCGGCGGTAGTAGCGAGCCAGGTAGGGCCGCCCGACGGCGATCATCAGACCCAGGTTGGACGGTCGCCGTCGCAGCCGGCCGCCGAGGAAGAGGAGGGTCAGATAGACGCCGTAACGGAGCGCGTGGCGCTGCGGCCAGAGGCCGGCCACCGCGTCGCCACGAGCGTAGCGGTAGTACTGGCGGGCGAAGCCGCGAAGGGTGGGGGCCGGACTCCAGACCACGCGGGCATCGGGGGCATATGCGATCTCGGCGCCGGCGCGCTTCAGCTCGAGGTCGAAGATGACGTCCTCACAGTGGTCCAGCCATTCCGGATAACCGCCGGCACGCTCCCACCAATCCCGCCTGAAGGCCACGGATCGGCTGGATGGGAGAAAGCTGTCCCCGCTGACCTCGGGAAGCTGGGGCGTTATGACCACCGCGATGCAGCGCTGTAGGAAGGTGGAGCCGCCCGGCTCGAAGAACCCGCCGCTGACCGCGATTGAGGGGTCGCTCTCCAGCGGCCGCACCAGCTGCTCCAGCCAATTGGGCTGCGGCGTCGTGCCCGCGTCGGTCACTGCGACGATCGAGCCCGCGCAGGCGGCGATGGCACGATTGCGTCCCTGTGCGATGTTCGTGCCGGGCGCCTCGATCAACCGCAGCCGCGTGCCCCCGTTCGCCTGCGCGCGGCGAATCGCCTCCGCCGTGCCATCGGTGGATCCCCCATCGCTGATCACGATCTCGTCTGGCGTGCGGGACTGGCTCAGGAGCGCTGCCAGGAACCCGCCGATCGAGTCGGCCTCGTCCTTGACAGTGGCTACGACGCTTACCTTCTCCGGCATTGAGTGAGTTCCAAGCACCCGCTGACGCCGGACAGCCCGGCTTCCCTGGGACTCAGCCTGGCCTGGGCCGGAGATGGTAGCCGTAGCGTCGCATCAGCGGCGCAGCGCCGATGGTGGCCGCCAGCATCGGCCGTCGTGACATGCGCTCCGTCCATTCGCGATCGGGGCGAATCGGGACCGGACCGGTGGCGAGTCGGTTGGGATTGCCCGACACGTTGTGGTTGCGGCCGAACGAGATCACGTTTCCCGAACCGGGAAAGGGGTGCTCGCGGGCTCCGCAGGCGGCCTGGATGCGACCGATCGTCTCGTCGGGATCGGAGACCAGGTCCTCGTATCTGACCCGCATGTAGCGAGGGCCCAGGCGGCGGGCGAGCAGCATCTCCGTGATCGCGTTGCGGGCAACCCAGCGAACCGCCACTTCAGAGGCGTGCCGCTGCTCGAAGTAGCCGGCTGGCTTGTCGGGGTTGGGGGCGCGCCGCGACCACGAGTAGGCCACACCTCGGGGATCGCGGACCAGATGGATCACGAACAGGTCGAGATCCGTGAACCGCGAGATGACGTATGCGTCGTGGGGCCCCTTGGAGGAGTCGACCACGACCTCGGCGGCGCTGACCGCACCGATCCCCTCGTACAGCTGGGCGAGGAGCTGTGCATATTCCGCGGCGGGGGAGGGGCCGTTCTCGGGGGCCCGGGCGAGGCGGATGAGATGCAGGGGGAGGGATCGAATGTGGGCGTCCTGGAGGAACCGCGCCCTGTCGACGGGGTGGGGCCCGTGATGGTCGTCGATCCAGTCAGCCACCTCAGACCAAAACGAGCACTCGGAAACCGTGGCGCCGCATCCGCACAGCCGCCCTTCGTGCCTGGCGCGCCAGTACGAGCGAACCTCCCCGACTCCGACGAAGCCGGGTAGCTCGTTGAGCACGTTGCCAAGCAAGGTGGTCCCGCTCCGGGTCATGCCCGCGATGTACAACACCTTCGGTGCGGCTGCCGGGGGCCCGGCGGGGCGCTGCTCGCTCATTCATGGAAGTTAGCGAGGCGCCCGAGGGGCGCGCCTGCACTGGTGTCCCTGTTAATCCCAGGCGCGCCGCGCTACGATCATCGGCTCAGGCGGCGCAGGGGAGTGGGGCCGCGAATACGATTGGATTCGAATGGTGGAGGGTTTGAGCGCAGGGACCGTGGTAGATACGCGCTTGGACGCGGGCGAGCGGGTCGCGCCGACGAGAATCGTGTTCATCGTCGGCATGGGGCGCAGCGGCACCACGCTGCTGGAGCTCCTGCTGGGGCGCTTGGAGGGCTGGGTTGCGGGCGGCGAGCTCCGCCGCTACTGGCACGGTGTTTCCATCCCCGGGTGGCTTTGCGGCTGCGGGCGGCTGCTCGCCGATTGTGACTTCTGGCGCCGGGTCAGGGCGGAGCTTCGCGAGGGCGGCATCCTCCCGGACGAGTACCCGCGCTTTCTCGCGCTGCAACACTCGCACCTGAGGGTTCGGCCCGCTCCCATGGCCCGGCTCGTGGTCAGCGCCCGGGGCGCCGACGACACCCTTTCGCCCCTGCATCGCTACCAGCTTGGGATGTCCCGGCTGTACGGCGCGGTGGCGAGCGCCGCCGGGGCCCAGGTGGTCGTTGACTCCTCGAAGCAGCCGCCCGACGCCTATCTGGCGACCTGGAACAGCCAGGTCGAGGTGTTCGCCGTTCACCTCGTCCGCGACCCTCGCGCGGTTGCCCACTCGTTCTCGAAGCGGGTTCCTGAACCCCAGCCCGACCTCGACTACATGCCCCGCTCGGACGCGTTCGGCACGGCCGCGAGGTGGGGGGTCCGCCAGGGCCTCTGCGAAGCGCTGCTGAAGCGCCGGCTGGGTCGCCGCTACATGCGGATCCGCTATGAGGACCTGGTGCGCGATCCGGCCGGCGCGGTCCGATCCGTCGCCCGCTTCGCCCGCCAGCCGGATCCCGACCTTGGGTTCCTGAACGGGGGCCGGGTGGAGTTCGAGCCCAACCACACCTGCTCGGGGAATCCGTTTCGCCTCCGCCAGAGGGCGATCGAGGTGCATCCCGACGAAGCCTGGCGAGCCAAGATGTCCAGCCGTCAGAAGGCCCTCGCAACGGCCCCCGTCCTGCCGCTGCTGAAGCGCTACGGCTATCCGTGGCGACCCGATTGAGGTTCGGGCGCTGCCGGCTGTTCGGCGCTGGCGGGTTCGCTGCCCAGCGGTAGCGGGAGTACGGGATAGCCGTATGCCCTGAGCAGCGGCAGGGACGGCAAGGTGGCGAGGAGCTTGTCCTTCGTCCGCATCTGCTCCCGCCAGGCCTCGTCGCACCGAATCGTGACCTCCCCGCTGACGAAGCGATTCCGGTTTCCAACCGCGGTGTGATTCGGCCCCAGCTTGGCCCGCGCGCCGTCGAGGAACGGCAGCGGCGAGCGTGCTCGTCCCTCGACCATGCTGGTGATCCGGTTCAAGGCGCCGGCCGGGTCCCGCGCGAACTCCTCGTAGCGCAGGCGCATGTAGCGGGGCCCCAGCCACCTTCTGACCAGCGCTTGGATTGGCGCGTTCCAGGCCAGCCACCGCGCTCCGGTCACCAGCGGGTGAAACACCTTGGTCCGCTTCCCCGTTGGGTTGGCGGGGTTGTCCCGCGCCCGAAGCCACGAGTTCGCCACCGCACGCGGGTCCCTGACCAGGTGCACCACGAACAGGTCGATGTCGTCGGAGGCGGCCAGCAGCATCGCGTTCGCAGGGCGCTTCGAGGAGTCGACCACCACCCGTGCGCCGGAGGCCCC
This sequence comes from uncultured Actinomycetes bacterium, assembly GCA_963824865.1. GTDB lineage: Bacteria > Actinomycetota > Thermoleophilia > Solirubrobacterales > 70-9 > AC-56. Next base: position 433,608 of record CAWGQQ010000009.1, read on the forward strand.
AAGGACCCCGCCGTAGAGCTGGGTCATCAGCCTTCTGTAGGCGGCAAGGCGCCGCGGCAGGCGAACCCCGAACCGGTGAAACAGCCAGATCCGCGCCAGGGGGCGAGGGCGCACCCGTACGTGCAGCCGCTGCGTCTCGTCGACCCAGGCGGGGTCGACGCCATCCAGCCCGGCGCGCTCGAGCACCGAGCGCCAGAACGGGCAGCTCTTCATCGGTTCCCGGCAGCCGCACAGCCAGCCATCCAACAGGCCGTAGCCCCACAGATTGCGGAGCTCGCCGGTGGCCACGTAGCCGTCCAGCTCCCCCAGCAGCAGATCCAGCATGGTGCTCCCGCTGCGGCTCGGCCCCGCGATGTAGAGGACCTTGGGCCTGGTGGTCAACTGCCGGCGCTCACGGGGCCGAGCTCAGGCATTCGTGCGGCGTCTGGCGGCGTTTCGGAGGATCGAGGTGATCGCCTTCACGGCGATGCCGAAATAGACGAAGGCGTTGACCGCCCGCGTGCGCTGGGCCGCGTAGTGCTTGCGGTAGAAGCGGTACATCCCGTAGTGGAAGGCGTAGTTCAGCCGCGGCGAGCGCACCGCGCCGGTCGTCCCCGCCTTCACGTGGACGACCGTCGCCGACGGCTCGTACCAGGTGACCCAGCCCGCCTCGGTCGAACCGGTAGCAGAGGTCGAGGTCCTCCATGTACATCCAGTAGCCCTCGTCGAAGAGCCCGACTTCCTCGAGCGCCGCGCGGCGGATCAGCATGAAGGCGCCGTTGACGGCGTCGACCGGGCCCGCGCTCGCACCTCGGGCGCCCGGTACGGCGGCCAGGACGCCGGCGCCCGCGCCGCCGGCCGACCCCGGTGAAGTGCCCGAGCGCGCTGAGCGGGGTCGGGAACGAGCGCTTCGCGGCGTGGTCGAAGCTGCCGTCCTCGAGCTCCAGCCGCGGGCCCGGCGATGCCGACTCTGCGGCGCTCGTCATCACCTCGAGCAGCCGATCGAGCGCGCCCGTCGGTGATCCGCGTGTCGGGGTTGAGGCAGAGCACGTAGGGGGCGCGTCCGGTCCGGATCGCGACGTTGTTCGCGGCGCCGAAGCCGAGGTTGCGCTCGCTGGCGCGTCAGGCGCACCTCGGGGAACTCGCGGGCGACCATCTCGGCCGTCCCGTCGCCGCGACGCGTTGTCGACCACGTGCACGGCGATCTCGCCGTCCGAGGATGGCGGCGCAGCGAGTCCAGGCAGTCGCGCAGCATCGGCTCGCAGCGAAAGGAGACGACGATCACATCGACCTTCGCGGAGTTCTTCGAGTCGCTCATCTAGGGGTTCAGTGCTCGAGCACCAGGCCCAGGAAGCGCTTGGTGCGCTCCTCGCGGGGGTTGTCGAGGACCTGGGCCGGCGCGCCCTGCTCGACGACCACGCCGCCGTCCATGAACACGTACCTCGTCGCCGACGTCGCGGGCGAAGCCCATCTCGTGGGTGACGACGACCATGGTCATTCCCTCCGCGGCGAGCTCGCGCATCACGTCGAGGACCTCCTTGATCAGCTCGGGGTCGAGGGCGCTCGTCACCTCGTCGAACAGCATCACGTGCGGGTCCATGGCCAGCGCCCGCGCGATCGCCACCCGCTGCTGCTGGCCGCCGGAGAGCCGCTCGGGGTACTCGTCGACCTTGTCGGCCAGGCCGACGCGGGCGAGCAGCGCCTCGGCCTTGCCGCGCGCCTCCGCCTCGGAGCGCTCGAGCACCGTCTCCGGCGCGAGCGAGACGTTCTCGAGCGCCGTCTTGTGCGGGAACAGGTTGAACTGCTGGAAGACCATCCCCGACCCGGCGGCGCACGTAGTTGCGGTCGTCGGCGGTCGTCTTGCCGGTGATCTCCCTGCCCTCGAGCAGGATCCTGCCCGCGTCGAGCGGCTCGAGCAGGTTGATGCAGCGCAGCAGCGTCGACTTGCCGGAGCCGCTGGGGCCGATCACGCAGACGACCTGGCCGCGATCGACGTCGAGGTTGACGCCGCGCAGAACCTGGAGCTGGCCGAACCCCTTGTGGATCTCCTTGACCTGCAGCATCTGACCGCCGTCCGCGGCCGATGCGATCACCCCGTCGCTTGATTCCGCCGTCATCTCAGGTGGCGGCCATGCTAGTGGTCTACTAAGCCCCCGCTCCCGCACCGCCGGCTGACGGCAGTGGCTGCAATGCGGGCTCAACCGGTTCGCCGCCGCCGGCCCGCCGCGCCCCGTGCGCGCCTGCTGCCGGGCGATCAGCCAGTCGGTCAGGCGCGCGAGCGGGATCGTGATCACGAGGAACATCAGCGCGCCGAGCGTCAGCGCGGAGCCGTTGATCTGCTCGGTCTGGACGTCGAAGCCGACCTGGACGACCTCGAGCGCGCCGAGGATGCCGACCAGCGAGGTGTCCTTCATCAGGGCGATGAAGTCGTTCAGCAGCGGCGGGATCACCTTGCGCACGGCCTGCGGGACGATCACGAAGCGCATCGCCTGGCCGTGGCTCATGCCGAGCGAGCGCGCCGCCTCCATCTGCCCGCGCGGAACGGCCTCGATGCCGGCGCGGTAGACCTCGGCCATGTAGGCGCCGTAGGTGAGCGTCAGTCCCATGACGCCCCACCAGAACGGCGACGTCTCGCCGAGCCAGGTCGGGAGTCCGAGCTCTCGCGGGATCACGCCCTCGAATTGGGCGGCGGAGAGGAAGCCCGAGAGCAGGAGCAGCACCAGCAGCAGCGGTACGCCTCGGAAGACGTCGATGTAGGCGATCGTCAGCCAGCGCACGGGCGCCAGCGCCCTCCCGGGCAGCTGGCGCAGCACGGCGAGCACCAACCCCCAAGCCAGCGAGAGGACCCCGGAGATGATCGAGAGCTTCACGGTGAGCCAGAAGCCGTCGAGGACGCGGCTGAACTCGTCGCCCATGACGCCGAAGTCGAAGTAGTAGTTGGTGATGAAGTCCATCGGTCACCTCCGCTCGTGGTCGGCTGGCGAGGCTAGTCGGTTCGAGCAACGAGAAGGGGCGCCGCAGGCGCCCCTTCGCTCCGCTGGTTTGGCAGTTCGCCGCTAGTCGTCCGTGAGCAGCTCGTTCGTGCCCTCGAGGACCTTGGCGGGTGGCTCGGTGCCGAAGTACTTCTCGTACAGCTCCGCCATCGTGCCGTCCTCCTTGATCGTCGCCAGGGCCTCGTTCATCGCCTCGCGCAGGGCGTCGTTGTCGGGCGCGACCGCGAACCCGAACAGGTCGTCGCCGGGGATCGACTCGACGATGATGACCTCGATTCCGCCCTGCTTCTCGAGGAAGTCGGCGCCGACGGCCTCGTCGACAAGCACCGCCTCCACCTGGCCGGTGAGCAGCGCGGTGAGCGCCGTCGTCCCCTCGGGGAAGCCGCGGACCTCGCCGGCGTCGGTCGTCGTTGGCGATCTCCTCCTGGACGGTTGCGTCCTGGGCGCCGACGATGACGCCGCCGAGGTCGTCGATCGTGGCGATGTCCGAGCCCTCCGGGACGACGAGCGCGGTCGCGCTCAAGTAGTAGGGGTCGGTGAAGTCGACGACCTTCTCGCGCCCGCGGCTTGATCGACGATGCCGCGGCGGCGGTGTCGAACTGGCCGGCCGCCACGTCGCGGAAGATGGTCGGGAAGCCGGTGTCCTGGTACTCCACCGTCAGGTCGAGGTTCTCGCCGATCGCGTTCAGGACCTCGACGTCGTAGCCGGTGGCGTTGGGCGGCTGGCCCTGGGCGAACGGGGGATAGGGGGTGTCGAGGCCGACGAACAGGGTCCCCTCGTTGACCAAGCCCGAGATCGCCGCCGCCGCCGTCGTCGTCCCCACAGCCGGCGGCCACCCCGGCGGTGGCGAGCGCCGTAACCAGCGCGATCCCAATCCTCATCCGTGTGCCCCTGATCATCCTTGGAGTCCTCTCCTTCGCGTGGCGTCGATCCGCCGGGAACATACTCCGTTCCTCACTACACTTGCTGAAGCGATGCTCGACGAGACCCTCAACCGCCCCTGCGGCGGGCGCTACGCGAACGTCGTCGAGGCGGTCGGCAACACGCCGCTGGTCGAGCTGCCGCGGCTGTCGCCCAAGGCGGGCGTGCGCATGTTCGTCAAGCTCGAGGGCCGCAACCCGACCGGCTCGGTCAAGGACCGGGTCGCCAAGGCGATGATCGAAGAGGCCGAGGCCAGGGGCGCGATCCAGCCCGGCCAGACCATCCTCGAGCCGACCTCGGGCAACACGGGCATCTCGCTGGGGATGATCTGCCGGCGCAAGGGCTACCCGCTGAAGGTCGTGATGCCCGACAACGTCACCGAGGAGCGCACCCAGCTACTGCGCATGTACGGCGCCGAGATCGTCTACTCGGAGGGCGCCAAGGGCTCGAACGGCGCCGTCGAGCTGGCCCTGGAGATGGCGGGCGGCGACGCCTCCTACTTCATGCCCTACCAGTACGGAAACGAGGCCAACCCCCGGGCCCACTACGACGGCACCGGGCCGGAGATCCTCGAGGAGCTCGACGAGGTGGCGGCGTTCGTCGCCGGGCTGGGCACCGGGGGAACGCTGATGGGCGTCGGGCGGCGCCTCAAGGAGCACGATCCCGAGACCAAGATCGTCGCCGCCGAGCCGATGCAGGGCGAGCTGGTCCAGGGCCTGCGCTCCCTGGACGATGGCTTCATCCCGCCGATCATCGACCTCGCGGTGCTGGACCGCAAGATCATGGTCTCCAACCGCGACGCGATCGTCTGGACCCAGCGCCTGCTTCACGAAGAGGGCATGTTCGCCGGGGTCTCCACCGGGGCGGTCGCGGCGATCGCGGTCCGGATCGCCGCCGAGCTCGACCAGGGCAACGTCGTCTTCATCGCCCCCGACGACGGCTGGAAGTACCTCTCGTCGGGCGTCTACACGAAGCCGGTCGAGGAGCTGGAGGGCATCGACTCGGTCGTCTGGTGGTAGCGGCCACCAGATCGAGCTGACCGCCTACGAGGTGTGATTGTCCGCGACGGCCACTTCCGCCCGGAGGCCGTCCGTCGCGTGGCCGAGCGGGTGCGGGAGCTCGCGACCGGCTACGAGCCGCCGAGCTTCTCGCACGTCCCCGGACCCGGACGCGGCGATCTTTCTCTGCGCGATCGACCACCGGACCGGCTACCGGGGCCGGTCCTGGTCGGCGGAAAGGGGCCGTTCGAGGGCAGCGCGCTGCTCTGGGCGGTGGGGCTCCAGGCGGCGCGGCGCCAGCGCGGCCTGCTGAGCGCCGCCGGCTGAGCGACGCGACGCCCGAGCGCGTCGCCGAGCTGTTTCGGATCGGTGGCGAGACGGTCGCCGACCCGGAGCGCCGCGCGGCGCTGTGGCGCGACCTGGCCGCCGGGTTCGAGCGCGACCACGGGGGGGAGGCCGAGGCGCTGCTGGCCGCCTCCGCCGGCCGGCTCGGCGGCACGGGCGGGCTGCTCGGGCTGCTGGCCGCTACGAGGCCTACGCCGACCCGCTGGCCAAGAAGTCGTTCCTGTTCGCGAAGATCTGCGCCCGCCGCGGCTGGCTCGCGTGTCCACGACCCCGAGAGCTGGGAGGTCTGCGCCGACAACGTCCTGATGCGGCTCGCGCTGCGCTCCGGCCTCGTCGATCCCGGCTCCGGCGAGCGAGGTGCGGGCGGCGACCCGCGCCGCGTTCGGGCAGGTGGCCGGGGCGGCCGGGATCGAGCCCCCCGTGCTCGACGACCTGCTCTGGGAGCTCGGCCGCGACGATCCCGACCTGCTCGGCATCGAGGGCGGCGACCTCACAGAGCCTCCGCGCGACCCCGCCTCCGCCTGGTATTGAGCCCGGAGGGCGCCGGTTACCAGACGGTGTAGGGCGGGCGCTCGCCGAAGAAGAAGAAGATCCAGGCAAGCAGGGCCACGAGGCGATCGCCATCGACGCGACGAGGATGAGTTCGAGCGGCCCGCCGAGGCGGCGGCGCTCCTCGTCGTCCTCGTCCGGGCGCAGCGCGCCGATCACCCGCAGGTAGAGGCCGTTGAGCCAGAACAGCGCCGGGACGAAGAGGACCATCGCCGCCGGGACGGCGATCAGGGCGAGCAGGAAGTGCTGGGTGCTCGACTCGGTCAGCCTGGAGAGCGCCCACAGCACGCCGGCCGGAAGGCCGATCCACAGCACCAGGCTCCGACGCCCATCAGGAGCCAGCAGGAAGCCGGCCGCGAGCCGGTCGAGGGGACGACGGTCCGGGTCCGGCGTGTGCGATCTCGACGCGGGCGCTCATTTCACCCCCCGATCGGTGCCCTCGGGTTGGCGCCCCAAAAGACCAGGGTGCCCATCATCCCGATCACGTGCACCAAGACGATGTTCAAGACCATCGACTTGGCGGTCGCGGTGCCCACCCCGACCGGCCCGCCAGAGGCCGTGTAGCCGTAGTAGCAGCCGACCAGAACGATCGCGGTGGCCATGAACATCGCCTTGATCAAGCTGAACAAAAGGTCGGGGGGGTTTTGGAACATCCAGAAGATCAAAAAGTAGCCGCCCGAGGAAACGTCGCCGATCTGCTTCACGACCGCCAGATAGGAGGCGAAGTAGCCGATCCCGATCGCGGTCAGATACATGAACGGCAGGGTCAGCCAGGCGCCGAGCAGGCGGGTGGCGGCCAAAAAGGTCATCGGCGGCACCCCCATCACCTCGAGCGCGTCGATCTCATCGGAGATCCGCATCGCGCCGCGCTCGGCGACGATCCCGGTGCCCACCTTGGCGGCCATCATGTAGCCGAAGGCGTAGGGGATCACCTCGCGCAGGTCACACCAGGCGGCAGAGACACCGGCATAGGAGGGGGCGCCGAGGGTGCGGTTGAAGTAGGCGCCCTCGATCCCGCACTGAAGGCCCAAGATGAAGACGAGGCCCCAGATCACGACCGTCGAGCCCAAGATCAAGATCCCCGCCTGGCGAAGCGCCTCGCCGAAGAAGCCGAAGACCCGGCCCGAGTAGACGAGCCCCATGGTCTTGGCGCAAAAGGCCGCGATCTCCCCCAGGGAGGAGAGCCACTCGCGCGGCACCGCCGGCCGCCGGTCACTAGCGCGGCACCTGGAGCGGGGTGGGTGGCGAGCAGGGTCTGGGTGAAGACGTAGTTGAAGGCAAAGACGCCAAAAAGGCGATCACGACCGC
>CAWGQQ010000010.1:0-365887 GCA_963824865.1 uncultured Actinomycetes bacterium
GATTCAGGAGTACGCCGGGTTCGAGGAGCCGCGCTGGCTGGATGGGCCGCCGAAGCGACGGCCCCGCAAGAAGCGCTCCGCCGCCACCGCACAGGACTCGGTGGATCGCGCCGCCGAGGTTTGAACCGGCGCTCAGGCGGGAACTGGTCGTTAGGTTCTCAGCCGCGATGCGGCGAAACGGAGGAACTTGATGAAGCGATCGTTGCTCGTGCTGGCATTCGGCGTCGCGCTCGCCGCGCCCGCATCCGCACTGGCAGGCCACGGGCTCAGCGCCGCCCGCTACGGGCTGGACCATCCGGCGCCGGCGTTCGCCCCTCCGCCCCCGCCGTCGACCAGCTTCAACTCCGGCGGCCCCGGCGCCCAGTGGGAGCTGGTCAGCACCATCGCCACCGGCAACCCGCACACCGACCTCGACTTCTTCACCCAGGACGGCGAGACCTACGCCTCCGCCGGCACCCTCGGGATCGGCCCCAACGGCGGGGGACAGACGATCGTGCAGCTCACCGAGGACGGCGACGTGAGCCCCAGCTTCGTCGCCGGCCACCCCTCCGCCGACTGCCTCTCGGACCCCAGCGCCGCCCTCGGCCTGCAGCACGACGTCGAGGCGACGCCGAAGGGCCTGGCCCCGCTCAACGCCCGCAACCGCTTCGCCGACCGAGGGACACCCAGCTTCTGATCGACGCCACCGACGCCCCGGGCCGCTGCCACGACCAGGGCACCGCCGGCTTCGTCGGCGCCCCGCAGGGCGGCCTGGAGATCATCGACGTCACCAGCGTCTCCAGCCCCGTCGAGATCGGCCTCACCAGCCACATCGGGGAGGCGCACACGGTCAATATCGACCCGAAGCGCCCCCACATCGCCTACGCCGTCACCTCCGACGCGGTTGGAGTGAACGCGCAGGGACAGCGCGGCAACGAGGACCCCAGTAGCTCCGACCGCTTCGACCTCGACGGCTTCGAGGTCGTGAACCTGCGCTCGTGCATGAACTTCCCGCCGGGGACCTCGGTCGAGGAGAAGCGCGCCCGGTGCCGGCCGACCGTCTACCGCTACCGCTACCCGAACACGCGCATGTCACTCGGGCACACGCTGAAGACCGGCTCGAACGCCATCTACGGCTGTCACGAGCTCGAGGTCTATCCCTCCGACCTGCTCACCTGCGGCAGCGGCAACACCCTGATCGGTCTCGACATGAAGGGCGCGTTCAACGACCACGGCACGCCCAACAACTTCACGGACGACACGCCTCGCGGCAAGCCGCTGCCGTGCCGGCTGCGTCCCAGCTCGACCGCCGGACCCTTCACAACCGGCGCCCAGGTGGTGGACTGCGTCGACGGCCAGGGCGCGGGCATGGAGGACCTGACCGTGCCCGCCTGGCTTCAGAGCGGGGCCCCCTCTCTCCAAGGCGTGCGCTGGCTCGGCAGCGTCTACCACCAGGGGCGCGGCGCGGGCGGGGCAGCGACACCCGCCTTCGACTCCACCCAGGACATCGACTTCAACCACGAGGCCGAGCTCAGCGCCTCCGGCCGCCTGCTGATCGCCACCGACGAGCGCGGCGGCGGCGTGACGCCGCCCGGCGCCGCCTGCAGCCCCGCCGCCGACGTCAAGTCCGGCAACGGCGGCGTCCATTTCTACCGCTTCGGCGGGTTGACCCAGCGCACGCCGAGCTCGCCCGATGAGGCCTTCAAGGCCTACGCCCGCACGCCCGCGGGCGGCAAGGCGATCTTCCGAGCGCCGATCCGAACCCAGCCGCAGGCGAGCCTGTGCACCGCGCACGTCTTCCAGCAGATCCCAGGGCAGAACCGGATCTTCATGGGCTGGTACTCGCAGGGAACCCGCGTGGTTGACTTCACCGAGCGCCGGGACGGCACGGTTGCCCTCCAGGAGGCCGGCTGGCTGATCCCGGAGAACGCCAACACCTGGACCTCGCACGTCTTCGACTGGCAGCGAAACCCAAACGGCACCTACACCTATTGGGGCGCGACCGGCGACTTCAACCTCGGGCTCGCCGGCCGCAGCGCGGTCGACGTCTACAAGGTCACCCTGCCGCCGCCCCCGCGGCCCGCGGCTGCTCAGCAAAGCGACGACGACTAGGGTGGTCAGCTAACCGCCCGTGCCCGACGGGCCGGGCTGGCCGATCGCCGCCGCGACACGCCGAGGGAGTGCTCCAGCTCGGTGGCGGCCGCCGGCAGCAGACTGCGCAGCTCGTTCGCCTCGGGCAGCGCCTCGGGATCGACGTAGGCGGCCAAGTGGATCGAATCGCGATAGGTCAGCGCCCCGATCGCCAGGGCGTGGCCATCGCTGATCGGGATCACCGGATAGATCGCCTCCACCTCCGCCCCGGCGGCGAACAGCGGCATTCGAGGACCGGGCACGTTCGAGACGGTGAGGTTGTACATCCGCGGGCTGGCCGCGAGTCGCGCCGCGCGCTCCTTGAGAAAGCCGGGTAGCTGCCCGACACTGCGCAGGAGTGCGTCGCTGCCCGCGATTCGCCCGGAGCGCTTCAGCTCCGAGGTCTGGGAGTGGATCCGATCGAGGCGCGCGGCCGGGTTGGGATCATCGAGCGGCAGATCCACGAACGCGAACGTGATCTGATTGCCGCCGGCGGAGGTCTCCTCCGACCCCCGAACGCTAACCGGGATCATCGTTCGCAGCGGGGCGGGCTGCGCCTCGACGAGCGCCGTCAATCTGCGCAGCGCTCCGGCGACCACCGCGAGCAGGATGTCGTTCAGTGTCACCCCTCTTGCTCGCTTGAGCCGCAGAAATCGCGCCAGAGCGAAGCGCCGGACCACCAGTGCTCGCTTGGGGCCGATGGGCGGATTCAAGAACGAGGGCGGCGCCGGCCGGATCACGTCCTCGGCAAGCGAGAGGGCAGCCCGCCTCATCGTCTGGCCAAGCCGCAGGCTCCTCTCCGGGGCGAGCCCCATCGTCGCCATGCGGCGCGCCATCCTGAACTGCTCCAGAGCGCCGTCCGCGACCGAGTCCACCGCTAGCCGGAGCGGCGGATCCGCCGCCTGGGGCCTCCAATCGGCCGGCTCGGGCAGCGAGGCGTCGGGCGCCAGGTCGAAGAGCAGCATCCCCAGCTCGACCGCGGCCAGGCCGTCGACCATCGCGTGGTGGACCTTGCCCAGCACCGCGGCCCGCCCCGCGCCCACCCGAGGAACCACCAGGATGCTCCACAGCGGCCGGGATCGGTCGAGCGGCTGGGTCAGGAACTCGCCGGCGATACGGCAGAGCCCCCGGTCGCTCGCGACCTTGACCCCTTCGTGCTCCAGGAGGTGCCGCTCGAGGCGAAACCCGGGATCGTCGGCCCACACCGGCTCCCCGAGCGGCGCCGAACGCACCCGCTGGCGAAATCGAGGGGCCAGATGCAGGCGGGCGGCAACACGCTCGGCCAGCGCATCGGGGTCGAGTCGCTCCTCACCAGGGGGCAGGCGCAGGGTTGCGAGCCAGCCCACGTGCATGTGCGCGGTGGCCGTCTCGATCCGCAGGAACGACGAATCGAGGGCGGACAGCCGGTCCATCGCAAAAGGATGCGCGATGGAGGCGGGAAGCACATTGGCACCGAGGTCGAGAATCGGGGTCCCGCAACCCTCCCTGATGTCGAAAACGAGGTGGTGCGTTCAGCGCAGCAGGAGCTCGAGCAGCGCCTTCTGGGCGTGGAGGCGGTTCTCGGCCTGGTCCCAGACGGCCGAGCGCTCGCCGTAGAGGACGTCCTCGGTGATCTCCTCACCGGGGTGGGCGGGGAGGCAGTGGAGGACGATCGCCCGCTCCGAGCCTTCTGCAAGCAGCTCCGCGTTCACCTGAAACGGCGCCAGATCGGCGCGACGCTGCGCCTCGTTCTCGTCGCCCATGCTCACCCAGACGTCGGTGTAGATCGCGTCGGCGCCGGCGGCGGCCTCGCGCGGGTCGCCCGTGTCGAGCGCCGCCAGGCCGGGCTCGATCCGATAGCCGTCGGGGGAGGCGACCCTGACCTCGACGCCCGCCGTCCTACCAAGGACGGCCAGTGAGCGGGCGACGTTGTTGCCGTCGCCCACATAGGCGACCCGCAGGCCGTCCAGATCCCCGAAGCGCTCGCGGAGCGTCAGCAGATCAGCCAGCGCCTGGCAGGGATGGTGGTCGGGCGTCAGCGCGTTGATCACCGGCACCTCTGCGCGGTCGGCAACCTCCGTGACCACCTGGTGCGACCCCGCCCGCACGACGATCGCCTGCACGTACCGGGACAGGACGGCCGCCGTGTCCCCCATTGACTCGCCTCGCGAGAGCTGCAGCTCGTCGCCCTTGAGGATCAAAGGCGTGCCGCCCAGCTCGGCCACCCCGACCTCGAACGAGACGCGCGTGCGCGTCGAGGGCCTGTCGAACACCAGCGCGATGCTCTTGCCCGCAAGCCGGTCGGCTCCCAGCCCGCTGGGCCGCCCGTCCTTCAGCTCCAGCGCGCGCTCGAGCAGCGCACTCAGCTCGTCGCGGGACAGCTCCTCGCCGGTCAGGAAGTCGCGCGCCATGGAAGCCGAGCATGGTACGCGGCTGAGCGCACATACTTCGGCCGTGGAAATCGGCGCCATCACCTGGAACCTGTTCCATGGCCGCGACTTTCCGCCGGACCCGGCGCTCTACACGTGGCGCTCGCGCCTGGCCCGAGCCACCGAGCGCAACGCAACCCACGTCCAGGTCAACCGCGAGCTGTTTCGCGAGTTCGCCCAGGCTCTCGGCGCCGCACGCTGGGACATCGCCCTGCTGCAGGAATGCCCGCCCCGCTGGTCCACCCCGCTGGCCGCCGCCTGCAAGGCAAGCGCGCACCGCTCGCTCACCTCGCGCAACTGGCTTGGCCCCATTCGCAGCATCTTCGCCGGCTGGAACCCCGATCTCCTCGGCTCGTGGGAGGGCGGCTCAAACCTCACCCTGCTCAGGGGAGTGGGTGAAGACGGCCTGCTCGAACGGCGAGACCTCGTCCTTCGCCGCCGTCCCGAACGACGGACGATGGCCTTCGTCAGGCTCGATTCGGGTCTCTGCGTCGCGAACCTGCACGCGAGCACCAGCCCCCGTCTGGCGGCGACGGAGGTGCGCCACGCTGCCGAGAGTGCCGTCGCCTGGGCCGGCGACTCGCCCCTGATCCTGGGCGGCGACTTCAATCTGCGCCCCAGCCAGGCGCCGCTATTCGAGGAGCTCGCGCGGCGCTTCGCCCTCGGCACACCGACCGGCCCCGACTCCATCGACCACATCCTTGGCCGCGGGCTTGAGATCGTCCGCCCGCCGGGCGCCTGGCCACCCGAGGCGCGGGAGCTGCCCTGCGAGGGACTCCGGCTGCGCCTCTCGGACCACGCCCCGGTCGAGGCCCGGTTCGCGATTTAGGTGCTCCCCGTGCAAGTGCCGCTGCGCACGGCACTGAGAACGTTTGACCCACGGGCCGCGGGAAATGAGATAGTCAGTTCCCCCAATCGATCGCGGCAACGCGAAGGAGGAGTTCGATGGCGACGAGATCGGGCGGTTCCAGGTCAGGCAGGTCGAGCGGCTCGAGGTCGGGCGCCAAGCGCGGCGCCGGCAGCGGGCGGACGGGCTCGGCCCGGCGCTCTACCGCGACAGCTCGCAGCGACAAGGGCGTGGAGGCCTTCCGCGATGCGCTCGAGAAGAGCGTCACCCTGTCGCGTGATCGGCTTCAGGAGGTCGTTGACGACGCTGTCCGCCGCGGTCGCATGACTCGCAACGACGCCAACGAGCTCGTCAGCAACCTGGTCACCAGGGGACGTGGCTACACGGACGACCTGGTGAAGGAGCTCGAGCGCCTGCTCGACCAGGCGCGACGTGAGCTCAGGTCGCGAACCGGCCCGACGCGCCGCCGCGCCACCCAGGCCGCCGGTCGCGCCGCGCGAGTGGCGCGGGACGCCGCCGACACGCCGCTGGCCCAGGCCGATCGCCTGCGCCGGCGAGCGGGGGTCTCCGCCGGCGGGCCGATCACGGCCTACGACCAGCTCACGGCGAACCAGATCAAGTCACGCCTCGGGGACCTCAGCCCGGCCGAGCTGCGCCAGCTGCGCGACCGCGAGAAGCGTGGCAAGGCGCGCAAGGGCGTGCTCACGGAGATCGAGCGCCGGCTCCGCTAGCCCGACGGCGCGGTGAGCTCGGCAGCCATCACGGCGAGGTCGAGCTCTCCACCGAGCGTCTCGGCGAGCAGCTCGCCGGCGTCGAGGCGCTGGCCCTGGCGCCATAGCGAGCGCAGCCACTCGCCCGCCTCGGGCGAGTCGAACCAGCGCGAACCGAATCGCTCCTCGAGCGCGGCCCGCCACCGGGTCTCCAGCGTCCAGGCGCGCAGGTAGCAGGCGGCGTAGAAGCCGCCGTCGACGTCCGCCAGCCAGCTCGCCCGCGGCCAGGGAACGCGGATCGCCTCGGTCAGCAGCTCGGCGTAGCGGCCGGGCATCTCCGAAAGCGTGGCCGATGGCCCATGGAGCTCGAGCTCGTAGGCGAGCTTGGCCGCGTAGCGGCGCAGCATCACCAGCTTGAAGGCGCGGGCGTGTGCGACCGCCGGCTCCGGGTCCTCGACCCCGAGCTTGTCGCGCAGCCAGTCCCGGTCCTCGACCAGGTGCTCGAGCAGGAAGGCGAACGACTCGGTCACCGAGTTGTCTCCCAGGTGCCGGAACTCGAACGCCAAGCCGGGGTCGGTGTTCGCGTAGTGCTCGACGTGGCCGCCTTCGTGGAACAGCGCCCCATAGTCGTCCCGCCCACCGGTCGGCGCGATCACCAGATAGACCTCGTCGGGCACGCGTGGGGTCGAGCAGAAGGCACGAGGCGACTTCGTCCGGCGGGGTTCGGCGTCGAGGTGGACATTGGCCTGGCCGCGCAAGTCGATGCCGAGCCCGTCCAAGGTGTTCGCAAATGAGTCGACCAGCCGACCGGCCGGGAACGCGGAGTCGAGGTCCGCGGCGCGAAAGAAGCGCGGCAGGTCGGAGCGGCGAAGCTCTCCCAGCGGGGGCAGTGCCACGCGACCCAACTGCGGATCGGCGATCGCCGCGTAGGCACCGTCGGTGGCCTCGAGGAAGGCCGCGCCTTGACGAGCCAGTGCCACCAGGTCGATCTCTCGGAGCTCGGCGTAGGCGGCGGCGTACGTGGGCCAGCCCAGCGCCCGGCAGAGCTCGTGGGCGCGCTCCAGCGCCGCCCGGTAGAGCGGGTTCAGCCGCTGATCGAGGAGGGCGTTGCGCGCCTCTTCGAGCGCCGCCCTGGACTCCGCCTCCGGCTCGTTGGCCTGCTCGATCGGCACCGCGCGATACGGAACCGGCCCGTCGCCGGCGTCGACCTCGAGGGAGGCCTCCAGGCCGGCCAGCTCCGCCGACTCTGCACGGGTCTCGAGACCCAGCAGCCCGTCGAACGCAAACTGGAGCAGGTAGCGAAGGCGTCGTCGCTCCTCGTCGCCGACGGCTGCACCGCAGAGCTCCCTCAGCCGCTCCACGTCCTCCCGTGCGAACAGGTCGGCGTAGCCCTGGTAGATGGGCTCGATCTCGAGCTCGAGCTTGTGACCGGCGAGGTGCAGGTAGTACTCGCGGCTCAGCTCCTCGCTGAATCGCTCGGCCCGCAGTCCGGTACTCGTCGAGGTCGAAGCTCAAGGGGCTGCAACGATAAGACGATGGCGCAGCCGGCGACCCACGACGCTCCCAGACCGAGACAGGGCCAAGAGCTGGTGCTCGAGGTCGACTCGATCGCCCAGGGCGGTCGCGGCGTGGCCCGCGCGAACGGCTACGTCGTCTTCGTCTCGGGGGGGTTGCCGGGCGACCGGGTCCGCGCCCGGCTGACCAGCGCCAAACGCAACTTCGGCGAGGCGCAGGCCATCGAGCTTGTGGATCCCAGCCCGGACCGCGTCGCGGACCGGTGTCTTCACGACGGCGAGCCCTGCCCCGGCGCGCCTTGGCAGGGGTTGCCCTACGAGCGCCAGCTCGACGAGAAGACCAAGCAGGTGGACGCCGCCCTGCGCCGCCTCGGACGGCTCGAGGGGTTCGAGCTCGAGCCGCCCGAGCCCGCCGACGTCGAATGGCGCTACCGCAACAAGCTCGAGTACTCCTTCGGCGAGCACGACGGCCGGCTGACCCTCGGCTTCCACCGCCGCGGCAGCTGGGCCGAGGTGATCGACGTCGAGGACTGCCTGCTGGCATCGGAGCGCAACAACGCGGCGCGCAACCGGGTCCGGGACTGGGCGCGGCGCGAGGTGATTCCCGCCTACGACCGGCGCGAGCAGCGGGGAGTGCTGCGCAATCTCGTCGTCCGCGAGGGCCGTCGCACCGGGCAGCTTCAGACCCGGCTGGTCACCGCGCGGGCGAGCTTCGCCAAACCGCCCGTCGATTTGCACACCGTGGTCGAAGGCTCCGGCGGCGGCACCGGCGGCCCCACCGGTGTGCTCGGCGAGGAGTTCCTCGAGGAGGAGGTGGCGGGGCTACGGTTGCGAATCTCGTCCTCGGCCTTCTTCCAGACCAACACCGAGACGGCGGAGCGCCTGTACGCGATCGCCGCCGATTACGCCGGGCTCTCCGGACGCGAGCGGGTATTCGACCTCTATTGCGGAGTCGGCACGATCGGCCTCGCGCTCGCCTCGCAGGCAGGCGAGGTGTGGGGGATCGAGGCCGTGCAGGAGGCGGTCGGCGACGCGGAGGAGAACGCGCGGCGAAACGAGATCGCCAACGCCCACTTCATCACCGCGGACGTCCGCCTCGGAGCTCGGCCCCTGCTGGAGCGGGCCGGCCGCCCCGACGTCGTCGTCGTCGACCCGCCGCGGGCCGGGCTCTCGAAGAAGGTGGTTCGGCGAGTGGTCGAGTGTGGAGCGCCGCGGATCGTCTACGTCTCCTGCAACCCGACGACGTTGGCCCCAAACGCCGCGCAGCTCACCGACGCCGGCTATACCCTCCGGCGCGTGAGGCCGGTCGACATGTTTCCGCAGACCCCGCACGTCGAGTGCGTGGCGTTGCTGGAGAAGTGAGCCAGGCTCGCGGTTTCGGGGTCGCCGCCGGGCTCGACCCGGAGGTCGCGACGCCACTCGCCGAGCGCTGCGAGACGCTCGGCTACTCGTCCGTCTGGTCCAACGACCATCCGGGGGCCAGCGGGCTCGACACCCTGGCGGCCTTCGCCGAGGGCTCCGAGCGGCTCGATCTGGGGGTGGCGGTGATGGCGCTGGATCGCCACCAGCCGGCCGAGATCAACGAGCGGATCGAGCGCCTCGGTCTGGACCGCCGGCGCCTCTGGATTGGCCTCGGCGCCGGCTTCTCCAAGCGACCTCTGACGACGATGCGCAACGCGCTCGGGACGCTGCGTGAGGAAATTCCCGGCGTCAGGTTGGTGCTCGCGGCGATGGGGCCCAAGATGTGCGCGCTCGCCGGAAGCGACTTCGATGGCGCCTTCTTCAACTGGATGACCCCCGAGTTCGCGGCGGGCGCGCGAGACCATGTTCACGCCGGCGCTCGCGAGGCCGGTCGGGAGCCACCGCCGGTGTTTGGCTACGTGCGAACGGCCGTCGGCGCCGACGCGGCGGAGCGGCTCGCGAAGGAGGAGTCGTTTTACCGCGACCTGCACGACGGCTATCGAAACCACTTCGCTCGGCTTGGCGAGCCCCAGGGCAGCGTCGGTGTCGCCGCCGCCGACCGGGACGGCGTTCAAGCAGAGCTCACCCGTTACGCGGCGCTCGACGTCGTCGTCGTGCGGGGTCTGGCGAGCGCCACGCTGGAGGCGATGGCAGCGCTCGCCGAAGCGGCCGCGCCGGACTAATACGGCGGCAGGTCCGCGTACCAGTCGCCGAGAGTGCGGAACGCGGCCCAGAACTCGCGCTTGGACTCCTCGGAGTCGAGCGACTCGTCGATCTCGGGGACGCATAGGGCGTCGATGGTCGGCGTGAAGGGCTGGATCTCCCCGTTCCGCGGCTCGAGCGTGTTCGACAGGGGCACCTCCACGTCGTTGAGGGCCTCCACCGCGCGCTCCCCCATCGCCACGATCATTCGCGGCTGCACGATCGCCAGCTCCTCGACGATGCGCTCGATGCACTCCCCGCCGGCCATTGACGGGTCCGCGACCGGGCACTTGACGCACAGCGTCCCGTAGACGACCAGGGGATCGATGTTGAGGCGCTTGAAGCTCTTACGCAGCGCGTTGCCGGCGCGGCCGTAGAACGCCACCCCCTCCTCGATCTCCGACGCGGTGGGAGCGAACTTGAGCAAAAAGACATCGGCCTGCGGATGGCCGGAGCCCGAGCACCGGCATCAGGTTGCCGCGCGGGCAGTGGGAGCAATCCTGAAGGCGATGGGTCAGGTCGTTGAGCTCGCGAATCGCTCGCTCTAGGTACTTCTCCTTGATCTCGTCGTCTGTCGTCGGCAAGCCGGCTCCTCGTTCGGCCCCACTGGCTGGGCCTCGGGCTTGGGCTTTCTTTGACGGCCCGGGCGCCGCTCCTTCAGCGTGCATCACGGCTTGCCTCGGGCGCGCCGGCCCCGCCCCCGCCGCGATGCCGCTGAGCGGCGCGGGCGCGGACGGCCACCCTTCACGGGGCGAGGGCCGCCCGAGGCCGCGGCACGGCGGGCCCCGCTTGGCCTGGAGGTCTGGAGCAACTTCAGCGCCTGGACATAGATCAGGTTCTTGTGCTTCCGGACGATGTCCGCATCGCGCATCGCCTCGAGGAACTCCTCGGGTCCCTCGAAGTCATGCGCCCGGATCATCACGCTTCCGAGCGCCTGCGCGACGTGGCTGTCCGAGCCGGCACCGGGGACGATCCGGTACTTGGCGGCGAAGCGCTCGGCCTCCTCGTTGAAGGCCGTCAGCGCCACCCTCGGGTTGAACACCTCGAGGATGTCGATCTCCTCGACCAGTTGAAGGAGGTGCTCGTAGTCGGGCACCGAGTGGAGGCGGTCGAACGGGTGGGGCACGTAGACGAGCCCGCCCTGCCGCCGGATCTCGGCAATCGTCTCGGCCATCGTCATCCCCCTGGGGATCTTCTCCTCTATGAACAGCCCGATCACCTCGCCCTGTTCCGCAGTCTTCACCTCCTCGGCGACGATCACCTTGATCCCCCCCATCTGCTCGGCGGCCTCACGCGCCGCGAGCGCGCCCGAGATCTCGTTGTGGTCGGTGATCGCGATCGCACCCAGCCCGCGATCACGGGCAGTGGCCAGCAGGACCTCGACCGGCGTGGCGCAATCCGGCGAGTGGTCGGTGTGCATGTGAAGATCGACGTGAATCGAGCGGCGCCGCGAAAGCCGCCGGCGTAGGGCCGGGTTGCCACGGGAATCGTGGCGGCGCGCGCAAAGCGGCAGGTAGACGTCCTCCAGCTGGCCGGCGACCGCTCCCCAGTCGGTGGTCGCGCCGCGCCCTGCGCGAACCAGCTCCCGGCGCAGCCGAGGCTCTGCGATCAGCCTTTCAAGCTGGCCCGCCAGGGTGATGGCGTCCCCGGGCGGGAAGAGCAGGCCGCGCTCGCCGTCCCCGGTCAGCTCCTCGTAGAGGGAAACGCGGGAGGCAACCGGGACCGTTCCTGTGGCAAGCGCCTTGCGGACAAGGCCGGGGGCCAACCGGGGACCGCCGGAGGCGACGCAGGCGACATCGGCTCCGGCGATCAGCTCCTCCGGCGACATCTCGCGCGGGCCGACGAGGTGGATCCGGTCGCGCAGCCGGCGCGCGATGCGGATCTCGTCACCGCCCGAGAGCCAGACGGCCGCCTCCCAGGCCAATCCGAGCGGCAAGCGCCGGAGCGCCCGAAGGAAGAGTCGCAGCGCGCCACGCTCCTCTTGAAGGCAGAACGCGATCCGGACGGGCCGCTCGCGATCCGCTTCCGCGATCGCCTGGACGTCCCCGTGCCCCGGCCACCGGCCCGCCACTCCACGGTCGGCACCCGGCGTGATCAGCTCGTAGGTGCCGGGAAAGAAGCGCTCCATCAGGTCCGAAGTGGTGCGGCAGCTGGCTGTGCGCGCGTCCAGGCGGCCGAAGAAGATCTCCACCAGGGGTCGCGCCACCTGGGTGGAGAGGATGCGCTCGGTCGGCTCGTGAAAACTGCCGACGTTGAGCGAGCGCGAGTGACGAAGCGCCACCGAGGCCGCGCTGGGCGCGAACGGGTCGTGCACGTGCACGATGTCGAGCTCGACCCCGCCGAGCAGCTCCTCGAGCGGACGGCTGAGGTCGATCGGCACGGGCGCCGCGCGCGGGGCCGGGCCGCGCGGCATGGCCAGGCTCGAGCCCACCGCCAGCACCGGCGGCCCACCTTCGCCGCCGGCCCTCTCCCCCTTCCAGGAGCCATCGAACAACGCCGCGGGCCGCTCGCGAGCAGCTCGAATCACACGGCGCGACTCGCGCACAGCGGACCGCGAGGCGGCGGGGGCCGCCACCACGACCCTATGCCCCCGTTCAGCGAGGCCGGCCGAGACCCGGGCCACGAACTCGTTGATCTCGTGCGGGGCTCCCCACGGATGCGGGGTCACATGGGCGATCGACAGGCGCTCGGCGGCCACGAAGGCAGGATAGAAGCGGCTGGCCCCGAAGCGGCTAGGCCTCCGCCTTGAGCTCCGCGGCGCGCTGACCCGCGACCTTTCGCGCGTGCCCGCGGATGAACTCCTCCGTCAGCTCGCGGGCCTCGTCGTCGGGCCGCTGCGTGTGTGGCGACTTCATCAGGTAGCTCGACGGCCCGTCGAGCTCGCCACCGATGCCGTTGTTGAGCGCCAGCTTCACGATCCGGGTCGCGTCGATCACGATCCCGGCCGAGTTCGGCGAGTCCCACACCTCGAGCTTCAGCTCGAGGTTGAGCGGCACGTCGCCGAACGAGCGGCCCTCGAGCCTGATGTGGGCCCACTTGCGATCGGTCAGCCAGGCAACGTAGTCGGAGGGGCCGATGTAGACGTCGTCAGGCGGGAGGTCGTGACCCATGATCGAGGTCACGGCATTGGTCTTCGACTCCTTCTTGGAAGCCAGCCGCTCGCGCTCGAGCATGTTGTAGAAGTCCATGTTGCCGCCGACGTTGAGCTGCGAGGTGCGCTCCAGGCGCACGCCGCGGTCGTGGAACAGAGCGAGCCAGCTGGCGGTGAACGATGGTCGCGCCCACCTGCGACTTGATGTCGTCGCCGATGATCGGCAGGCCCGCCTCGCGGAAGCGCCCGGTCCAGTAGTCCTCGCGGGCAATGAACACGGGCAGGCAGTTGACGAACCCGACGCCCGCCTTCAAGGCCTGCTCCACATACCACTTGGTCGCCTGCTCGGAGCCGACCGGGAGGTAGCAGACCAGGACGTCGGCCTTGGTGTCTTGGAGAATGCCCACCACGTCGTCGGTTGGGCCGGGCGCCTTGGTGATCTTCTGCTTCAGGTACTTGCCGAGCCCGTCATGGGTCATGCCCCGATGCACGGGAACTCCGAGAGGCGCCACGTCCGCGAACTTGATCGTGTCGTTCTGGCCCGACCAGATCGCCTCCGAGAGGTCCTTGCCGACCTTCTCGGAGTCGATGTCGAAGGCGGCGGCGAACTCGATGTCGCGCACGTGATAGCCGCCGAGGTCGACGTGCATGAGGCCAGGGACCAGCTCGGCGGGGTCGGCGTCCCTGTAGTAGGTGACGCCCTGGACGAAGGCGTTGGCGCAGTTGCCGACGCCGACGATCGCGACGCGGACCTTGCCGTCGTCGATGCGGTGGCCGTTGGCCTGGCGCCATCGTGTGCTGCTTCGTGTTCGGTGCTCATCGCGTGCGAAGTCCTCCTCGCGGCCGGGGTCGGGGTTCCTACTACCGCACCAGCCGCTCTAGGGTTACACCTCTTCCAGGGCGCTCAGTTGGCGCCGCACGTGCCACACGCGCTGCCCGACGGTGAACGCCGTGAGCGCCGCCATAGCGTAGATGGCCGGGGCGAGCAACTGTACGTCGAGCACTCCTGCCCCCTTTGCGAACACCAGCCCGGCGGAGAGGATGACCACCCGGACCGGCCTGGTGGCGATTCCAACCTTGCACTCCACCCCGAGCGCCTCGGCCCTGGCGCGCGTGTAGGAGACCATCAGCGAGCCGAGCACCGTGAGCACACAGGCCGAGGCGGCGGTCGCGTCGCCCGAGTCCGCGAAGTACCAGGCGACGGCCGTCAGCACGATCCCTTCCTCGATCCGGTCCAAGGTCGAGTCGAGGAACGCGCCGAACAGCGTCCCCTTGCCCGACATGCGCGAGTACCTCCCGTCGAGCGTGTCCATGATCGAGCCGACGATGAATGAGACGCCGGCGAGGAAGAAGAGCCGCTGGGTGATCAGAGCCGCGGCCGCCAGGTTGAGGATCAGGCCGCTGAGCGAGATCGCGTTCGGCGTCAGGCGCGACTCGATCAGCCGGCCGCGCGCGTAGTCGCGAAACGAGACAACTCCGGCGTCCTCTTTGGCCGGGACAGCCGGCTCAGAGCGCGACCGGTGCGGCTGCGCCGTCAGGCGGGCGCCTCGTCGGCAGCCTCTGCCCGCCAGGACCAGGTGTGTGGGCGCAGGCGCGCGAGTTGATGCGCAGAGACCGCCGCCAAGCAGGCGACGGCGGCTCCCGCGGCAGCGTCGAACCAGTAGTGGTTCGCGGTGACCGTGATCACGAAAAACACGAGCAGCGGGTAGGCCGACCACAGAGCGCGCGCCCAGACGCTGCGGACCAGGCTCATCGCGGGGACGGCGATCATCAACGAGAAGGCGATGTGCATGCTGGGCACGGCCGCGTAGGGGTTGACCAAGACGCTGTTGACGGCGGAGTCCTGGTTCATGTTCGTGAACACCTCGATCGTGTCGGTGAACCCCGCGCTCGGGAACATGCGCGGCGGGGCGGTGGGGAACAGCGCGTAGCCCATCAGCGCGAGGCCCATCGCGACCATGAACATGTTGCGGACGAAGTTGAAGTTCTCGTTGCGGAACAGGTACAACCAGGCGAGAAACGAGATCGTGATCACGAAGTGGCTGTTGAAGTACATCCAGTTCGCAGCCTCGATCAACCACTGATGCGCCAGGAACGCCTGCTGGAAGCCGGGCTCGAAGAAGGCGCCCAGCGAGCGCTCCAGCTGCATCACGTGGACGCCGTTGGCAAACGCCACCGCATCACGGCCATCGGCGATTCCGCGCACCAGCTGGTAGCCCTGGTAGGCGACGAAGAAGAACGCGAGCTGGCGCAGCAGGTCGCCCCAGCCACGAGGCAGGCGCTGGCCGAGGCTTTGGACGAAACGGACCACGGTGTGAACTACGAGGCGCACGGAGGTTGCGAAATTGTAAATGGCGGCGCGACTTGAGCTTCCCCACGGCTTTCGCCTCGCGGGGCATCGCACCTGCCAAGGTAGGGCGGAGATGAGCTGGAAGCGCCCCTCCAAGCGCCGTGTCCGCGCGGTCCGCGACGCGCTGCGGGGGCTCTACGGCCGGCCGGTCAACCACCCGCACGGCGATCCCGTGCACGAGCTCGTCAAGACGATTCTCTCCCAGAACACGAACGACACGAATCGCGACACAGCGTATGAGCGGCTGCGCGACCGGTTCGACACCTGGGAGCAAATTCGAGACGCCCCCGTGACCGAGGTCACCGAGGCGATTCGCCCGGGCGGGCTGGCGGCGACCAAAGCGCCGCGGATCCAGGCGGCGCTGGCCGGCTCCGGCGATCCGATCGACCTCTCCTGGCTGCGCGACGCGCCGCGCGCCGAGGCGCTCGACTTCCTGACCTCGCTGCCGGGAGTTGGGCGGAAGACGGCAGCCTGCGTCCTGATCTTCTCCTTCGACCGCCCGGAGATCCCCGTGGACACGCACGTTTACCGCGTCGGTGGGCGCCTGGGCCTGTTTCACGACCGCGCCTCGTTCGAGGTGGCGCACGACGAGATGGTGCGCCTGGTTGACGCTGAGGACGCCTACGAGCTTCACATGAACCTGATTCACCACGGCCGCGCCGTCTGCCGGCCGCGACCGCGGTGCGACGAGTGCGCGCTGCGCCGCATGTGCCCCTACGGGCGACGGCAGGCCGCGGCGCACGCGAGGGCCAGACCCAGCGTCTAAGATGGGCACAGAGGAGGGGGGTGCTCGCCCAGACGCCCACTGGAGGTGGATGGCGCGGTCGCCCAGAGGCTAGGACAGAGGGAGGCCATTTTGGGGGTGTTCAGCAGGCTGCGGGTGCGCTAGGCGCTGCCGGCGCGGGCTCCGCGTCGAGGAGTGCTGAGGTTGACGGTGCCTCCTCCAGCCTCAGTGCCTCGGCGCGGAGCTCGGCCGGACGATCGGTGCAGACCGCGTCCGGGAGCGCCAGCTCGGCGACCCGAGCAAGCAACTCGGGGTCGTTCACGGTGCCCGTGCTGACGCTCAGGCCCGCCAGGCGGAACACGGCGACGAGCTTGGGCGCCAGCAGGAAGTGCTCCACCGAAACCCCGGCGACCCCACGGCTGACGGCCCATGCGGCGAGGGCCTCCGGCGCGTACTCGGCCCAGACCACGAGACGCGATCGCAAGCCGTAGGCCGCCGCGGTGGCGCAGGCCGCCGAGTGGAAGCTGATCAGCTCGAGGCGGCGCCGCTCATCTGCGCCCCGGTAGCGCTCGCAGAGGATCCGCGCGGTGTGGCGGGCGAGCTCCGGGTCGGCGTGCGCCTTGACCTCGACCTGAATCGGCAGGTCGCCGGGGGTCGCGGCGAGCAGCTCGTCCAGCGTCAGCGGCCGCTCGGCCGTCGGCTCGCGGTCACGATCGAGGATCCGAGCACCGAGGATCTCGGCGGCGCTCCGCTGATGCGCCCAGCCGTCGAGCGTGGTGCCCAAGGTGAGCAGAGGATCGTGCAGGAGGACCAGCTCGCCGTCAGCCGTCAGGCAGACGTCCGTCTCGAGGCCGTCCACCCCGGCCGCCAGCGACCCGGCCAGGGCTGCTGCGGAGGAGTCGGGCCCATAGGCGCGACCCAAGCGGTGTGCGTAAAGCGCTGGAATTTGCATACAAACATGGCACTAAACACCGGGTCCGCTGGTGTTACGCGAGTGTGACTTCGTCACTCGTCTGCGACCAGCGTGCCGATGATCCGTGGGTGACCGTCGATCACCGGCGTGTCCAGGATCTCCACCCGGCCAAACCCGGCGTGGTCGGCCAGGTGAGCCAGGCTCCCGCCCGTGAAGCCCCAATAGACATAGTCGTCGTGGGGGTAGACCTCGCCCGCCTCGAAGACGCGCATCGCAGCCTGGTGCTCCAGCTCACGGCTGGCGTCCCCGTAGGTCTCCAGGAGCACGTAGCCGCGACTCGCGACCCGGCGGCGCAGCACCCTGAGCAGGCTCAGCGGGCTCTCGACCCGGTGCAGGATCCCGAAGCAGAGGATCAGGTCGAACTGCTCATCGAGCTGGTCGAGGTCGAACGCGTCGAGGTGCCGGTACTCCACCTCGGAGCCCAGGAGCTCGGCGACCGCGCGGAAGCCCTCGCCCCCCTCGAGCTCGACACCCCATCGAGCGAGCACCCAGTCGCGGTATTGCTCGTTGTCGACCGCCACCACGCGCTCCGCTCCCCGGGCTTCGGCCAAGAAGCCATAGAAGCCGTCGAAGGTCCCCACGTCGAGCACGCTCATGCCGCGGAGGTCGTGGGGGAGGAGGGGAATCCGGTAGCGGTGGTCGCGCGCCACGCCCGGCGTGTACACGGCGCCGCCGTCGAGCGAGAAGGTGTGAAACCACAGGGGAACGCGCTCCAGCGCCGCGTGGGCCGTCGCCTCGTCAGCGCCGATCGGCAGCAGATCGGCCACCGCGCGCTCCGCACGGGTGGGCTGCGGTCGTCGTTCGCGGATAGGGACCTCGTCTCGCGCTGCCATCACCTATCCAGTCCGATTGGTGCCCTGACCTCGCTCATGCTCCAATCAGGTATAGCGCAGCCCGCCCAGAATCCCAAGTCGGGTCTCACCGGGCGGGCTGGCCGCTTGCGGAGGGCGGCCGCGTGGCCGTTAGTATCTCGGCGCCACCGGGGCCCCGAGCGGTCTCGGCGGAAGTCGAATGAGCAAGCGGCCCTTCGTGATCTTCGGCATCTTCGCGGTCATCTGCGTCGTCGTGCTGCCCTTATGGGCGCTCGGCCAAGAGGGGTCGAGCGACGCTTCGGGGGAGGGCTCCGTGTCGGCCTCGGATCAGCAGGGGCTGGAGCTGTTCCAAATCAACTGCGGCGCCTGCCACACCCTGGCCGCGGCCGGCACCGACGGAGTCGTCGGACCGGACCTGGATCTGCTGCTGGGGAGCGGGTCCAAGAGCGCCGACGCGGTGAGCGGGAACGAGATCGGGTCTACAACGCGATCGTCCAGGGGCTCGGGGGCAGGATGCCGAAGGGGATCCTCCAGGGCGCCCAGGCGAAGGCGGTGGCGCAGTTCGTGGCCGACAACGTGGAGTACATCCCGGGGCCCTGAAATACCACTCCGCCGGAAGCCTCGCCTTCGGCTCCGTTTCCGGCGGGCTCGGGCGCCGACCTGACCCGGCAGGCACCTCCGCATCTACCGCGACTTCGTCGCTAGCCTGGGCCGGCCGCCGCGGCTCCGCGGAGCCGTTTCAGGCTGGGTAGGGCAAGGTCACCGGGACGCTTGTGGCTTTTTACGTGTATAGGACGTCCAAGGCCATACGGAGCGTCCCGGCCGGCTCTTTCATCGCCTCGGTGCCCTTTTCTTGAACCCGCCACCGCCCTTGAGCCTCGGAGGACATCTGCTAGCCTAAGACTCAGATTTCTTGTAGGAGCGACTTAGAAGGAGCGCCAGTGGCAAAGACGATCGGCATCGACCTCGGTACCACCAACTCCTGCGTAGCCGTGCTCGAGGGCGGCGACGCGAGCGTGCTCGAGAACGCCGAGGGTGGCCGTACGACCCCCTCGGTGGTCGCGTTCACGGACTCCAGCGATCGTCTGGTCGGCACCGCGGCCAAGCGCCAGGCTGTGATGAATCCGGAGAACACGATCTTCTCGATCAAGCGCTTCATGGGCCGAAAGGAGGCGGAGGTCAAGGAGGAGGAGACGATCGTCCCCTACAAGGTGGTGGCCGGCCCGAACGGCGACGTCCGCGTGGAGGTGCGAGGCAAGCAGTACTCGCCGCCGGAGATCTCCGCGATGATTCTCCAGAAGCTCAAGGCCGACGCCGAGGCGAAGCTCGGCGAGACCGTCGACTCGGCGGTGATCACCGTCCCGGCCTACTTCAACGACGATCAGCGCCAGGCGACTAAGGACGCCGGCAAGGTCGCCGGCCTCGAGGTGAAGCGGATCATCAACGAGCCGACCGCGGCGGCGCTCGCCTACGGCCTCGACAAGGAGGGGGCCGACCAGACGATCCTGGTCTTCGACCTCGGCGGCGGCACTTTCGACGTCTCAGTGCTGGAGATCGGGGACGGGGTGTTCGAGGTCAAGGCAACCGCGGGCGACAACCACCTGGGCGGCGACAACTGGGACAAGGCGATCGTCGAGTGGATGGTCGCGGAGTACAAGCGCGACCAGGGAATCGACCTCGCGGCCGACAAGAACTCGCTTCAGCGCCTGTACGAGGCCGCCGAGAAGGCGAAGATCGAGCTCTCCACCACTCAGGAGACCCAGATCAACCTGCCGTTCATCACCGCCGATCAGAGCGGGCCGAAGCACCTGGAGATGAAGCTCAACCGGGCGAAGCTGACCGAGCTCAGCTCCGAGCTGCTCGAGCGGATCGTCTCCCCCATCAAGCAGGCCCTGTCGGACGCCGGCGGCCCCGACATCGACCACGTGGTCCTGGTCGGCGGCATGACCCGGATGCCCGCGGTTCAGGAGAAGGTCAAGGAGCTGACCGGCAAGGATCCGCACCAGGGCGTCAACCCGGACGAGGTGGTGGCGATCGGCGCCGCCATCCAGGCGGGCGTGCTCGCCGGCGACGTCAAGGACGTGCTGCTGCTCGACGTCACCCCGCTGTCGCTGGGGATCGAGACCAAGGGCGGCGTGTTCACGAAGCTGATCGAGCGCAACACCACCATCCCGACCCGCAAGTCGGAGATCTTCTCGACCGCCGACGACAACCAGCCCTCGGTCGAGGTGCACGTGCTCCAGGGCGAGCGCGAGATGGCCGCCTACAACAAGTCGCTGGGCAAGTTCCAGCTCACGGGCATCCCGCCGGCCCCCCGTGGCGTGCCGCAGGTCGAGGTGGCCTTCGACATCGACGCCGACGGGATCCTCAGCGTTTCGGCCAAGGACCTGGGCACCGGCAAGGAGCAGAAGATCGAGATCAAGGGCGGCTCCGGGCTCGCAGAGCAGGAGGTCGAGCAGATGATCAAGGACGCCGAGTCCCACGCGGAGGATGACCGGCGCCAGCGCGAGCTCGCCGAGGCCCGCAACCTGGCCGAGAACGCCGCCTATCAGGCCGAGAAGCAGCTGGGTGAGCTGGGCGACCAGGTCGACCCCTCTGCAAAGGAGGACATCGAGACGGCGATCGCCGACGTCAAGGGTGTGCTCTCCTCGGAGGACGTCGAGGTGATCAAGGCGAAGACCGACGCCCTCCAAGCCGCCTTCCACAAGGTCTCGGAGCAGATCTACCAGGCGGCCGCCGAGCAACAGGGCGCGGCGCAGCCGTCCGGTGGCGACGGAGCCGCGGCGGATGACGGCCCCGGGGAGGCTGAGGAGGAGGTCGTCGACGCCGAGGTGGTAGATGACGAGCGCTCGTAGACCCGCAGGCGCGCCCGACGGCTGGGAGGAGCGCCAGCAGGCCGACCCGCCCCACGAGGTCGAAAGCGAGTCGGCCGCCGCTGTCGACGCCGACTTCGATGCCCTACTTGCAGACGTCCAGCGCGAGCGCGACGAATACCTGGAGATCGCGCAGAGGGCCCGTGCCGACTTCGAGAACTACCGCAAGCGCGCCGCGCGCGAGACGCAGGAAGCCGAGCGACGGGGCAAGGCGGGACTCGCAAAGGAGCTGGTGCCGGCGCTCGACAACCTGGAGCGTGCCCTACGTGCCGCGGGGATCGACCCGGAGACCGGCACTTCCTCGGTCGACACGGGCGAAGCGCCCAGCGAAGAGGTCTCCGCTCACGAGGCGCTGGCCCGCGGGGTGGCGCTCGTACACGGAGAGCTGCGCGCGGCTCTGGCACGCGCCGGAGTGGAGACCTACGACCCAACCGGCGAGAAGTTCGACGCTGCGACCTGTGAGGCTCTGTCCGTCCAGGCTGGCGGGGACGGCGTCGATCCAGGAGTGGTGATCGAGACGATCGAGAAGGGCTATCGCCTGGACGGCCAGGTGCTGAGGGCCGCGCGCGTGGTGGTGAGCGAGTAGGCGAAGCATGGCGCCCCGCGACCTTTACTCGGTGCTTGGGGTCTCCCGCGAGGCGACCGCGGACGAGATCAAGCGTGCCTACCGGAAGCTGGCGCGCAAGTACCACCCGGACCGCAACCAGGGCGACAAGGAATCGGAGGAGCGCTTCAAGGAGGTGCAGGAGGCTTACGACACGCTTTCCGACCCCGAGAAGCGCAAGCAGTACGACGCCGGCGGCATGTTCTCCGGCTTCGGGCCCCGGGGGTTTGGCGGCGGAGGCTTCACCTCCGACCTCGGCGACATCTTCTCGACCTTCTTCGGGCGCCGCGGGGGGCCCCAGCAGGCGTCGGTCCGCGGGCGCGACCTGGAAACCGAGGTGCGACTGTCGTTCGAGCAGGCGATGGAGGGAGTGGAGGTCGCGGTGACGGTCCCTAAGCAGGCGACCTGCCACACCTGCAGGGGCAGCGGGGCGAAGCCTGGCACCTCGCCGATCGTCTGCCCTCGGTGCGGTGGACGCGGCATCGACGCCGAAAGCCAGGGTTTCTTCTCGATCAGCCAGCCATGCCCGCGCTGCGGCGGGCGGGGCGAGGTGATCGAGACCCCCTGCGAGACCTGCGCGGGCTCGGGCCTCACCTTGCAGCGCAAGCGCTACCGGGTCAAGGTTCCGGCAGGAATCCGGGACGGCAGTCGCATCCGCGTCGCGGACAAGGGCGAGGACGGCCCGCGGGGTGGTCCGCCCGGCGACCTCTACGTGACCACGCGCGTTTCGCCCTCGCCGGTCTTCAAGCAGCGCGCCGACGGCAATCTGGAGGTGACGGTGCCGATCACGATCGCCGAGGCGATCCAGGGAGGAACGGTCGAGGTGCCCACCCTGGCCAAGACCAAGCGGATTCGCATCCCGGCGGGGACCCGGCACGGAACAGTTCAGCGGCTCCGCGGCGAGGGGCCGCCGACGCCCGGCGGCCGCGGGCGCCGCGACATCCTGTACCGGCTGGAAATCGAGGTTCCGCGCGATCTGACCCGCGAGCAGAAGGAAGCGCTGGGCGAGTTCGCCGAGGCCATGAACGACCATGATCCGCGCGAGCGGCTGCTGCGTGAGGCGTCCGCCCGGGGGTCCAAAGTGGGCAAGTCGTGACCGACGGACCGGACAGCAAGCCGCGCGGGAGGCACGCCAAGGCCGAGCGCGCGGCCGCGTTCGACCAGGCGCGCGGCGTGTTCATGATCTCGGTCGCCGCGGAGCTCGCCGAGATGCATCCGCAGACGCTCCGCATGTACGAGGCGCGGGGACTGATCTCCCCGAAGCGATCGGCGAAGAACACGCGCCTCTACTCGTTCGAGGACGTGGAACGGTTGCGCCGCATCCAGCGGATGACGGCGCAGGAGGGCCTCAACCTGGCAGGCGTGGAAACGGTGCTCGAGCTCGAGCGCCAGCTCGAGCGCGCCCGGCGCGAGCTCGGCCGGATGCGCGAGCGGGCGGACGCGCTGGAGAGCCAGATGCTGGCCGAGATCGACCGCGTGAAGCGATCGTTCCGAGCCGAGATCGTTCCCTACGGGGCCTACGACGCCGGCGAGATCGTTCCGGCCGGCGGCGCGAAGCCGGTCAGGATCCGCGTCGAGAGGCCCGCTCGGCGACGACCCCGCTGAGCGGGGCCGCCACCGGTGCGTGGTGAGTAACTCAGCTGCCCGGGATCTCGATCGCCAGCAACTG
Source organism: uncultured Actinomycetes bacterium (assembly GCA_963824865.1). GTDB lineage: Bacteria > Actinomycetota > Thermoleophilia > Solirubrobacterales > 70-9 > AC-56. Next base: position 22,848 of record CAWGQQ010000010.1, read on the forward strand.
TCCGTCCTCGCCGCTCGATGAGTCGGGCACGAGGCCCAGCCCCGGCTGGGGGGCCGTCTGCCCGTGCGCCTGGACGTCGAGCAGCCACATGTCATCGCCGAGCCACGGCTTGGCGTTGATCACTCCGGACGACTCCCACTCTCCTGGCCTCAGATTCGCGGGCGTGTTGACGCGGGCAACGGCCCTCAGCGCGCCGCTGCGCAGGTCGTAGACCAGCACCCGCCCGTAGCCGCCTTCGACGGCGGCGTCCCGATGCTCGGAGTTGCGGTCCTCCTGGATCACGATCGACTTCCTCGAGGTGTCGATGTTGTCCGGGTTGACCAGCTTCACCGAGTCCGAGCTTCCCGCCTGCCGATCGCCGTCGAGGATCACCTTGATCTTGGCCCGCGTCGGGTCGCGCTCGCTGAGCTTGACCCGGTACATGCGGCCGCGAACCGACTCGCTGTCAAGCGCCCCGGTGTCCGCCATGTACACGGTTCCCCTCCTGGTCCGGCTTTGGGCCACGTCCTCGAGGCGGACGAAGTCGAACGCGTTCTTGGCCTGGACCGACGACTCCAGCGTCGCCGCGTCCGCGTTCTCGGTCTGCGAGACGGGAACGAAGCGGCCGCGCAGGGTCTCGCCCTCACCGATGTCGTTGGTCGATGGGTCGGCGTCCTGCCCCTGCCCCGGATCGGCGCGCCACACGTGCAGCGAGCCGCCGGTGCCCGAGATCGCCTTGCGGAAGCTCGGCGCGATGTACGCGTAGAGCTGCGAGCGGTTCTCGGTCGGGCTGCCGTCCTCGGTGAGCAGGACGACCGCCTGATCGAGCCTCGTGACGGGCAGGTTGTTCTCGTGTTGGAAGAGGCCGAAGTGGCGTGTCTCGGTCCAGTCGCCGGTCTCGCCGTCGAGCACGATCGAGCTGCCGCCCCGACCGAGCCCGTCGCCCGGATCCGGAGTCAGGCTGCCGGCGTCGGTCGCCTCCTCCCCGGTGAAGTACAGCGGCCGACCGTGAAGCTCGGTCAAATTCGAGGAGCAGAAGCGCAGGAAGCCCTCCGTGCCGTCGATCGGATACGAGGCGGATAGCACCGCACGGCTTTCGGGATCAAGGGTGAGCCGGGAGACCCGCGTGCCGACGCCCGGCGGACTGCTGCCGGCCAGCTCGTGGTTCATCAGCAGCTCGAGCGGGCCGTCGTCGTCGTGATCCCCATGGCGGCCCTTCGGAGAAAAGGCGCCGAGCCCGTCCGGGATCCCCGACATCTGATAGCCACCGATCGTGTCGCCGACGGACAGGATCGGATCGATCTCGACGCCGCTCTCGGTCGGGACGAGTTGGGGTGGACGGGTGGTGTCAAAACCGCTCGCGCTGACAGCGCCCCCCGCACCGTGATCGCCGGCCATCGCCGACGCTCCGGTGGAGATCAGGAGCAACCCTGCAAGTGTGCCGATCAGCCGAAGCCTCATGGACCGCCTCCTCGTTTGGTGGGCCAGAATTCCGGGCGGGGACGCTAGGCCGTGCCCGCGGGGCACTTGTTATTCGCGGGTGACGGCGCTGTTACGCCCGAGTGAAGGTAGCCGCGAAACTCGCTACGAGCGAAGTCGGATGCGGCTCAGCCAAGCCACGATCCGTCCCAAGGCTGGGTGCTGATCGGGCCGACGAGCCGGTCCGCGACCCCTCGCAGCGTCTCCACCGCATAGGCCTGTGAAGGCTGGGCGTCGGTGAGCACAGCCAGCGCCAGGCGCCCGTCCTCGTTGCGCAGCTCCGCCGCCTGATGCACGAGCTGGCCGAGCTCCGTGGCTCGCCAGCCTCCCTTGAAGCGAACCTCCCACTCGGGTCCCGCGCCCTCAGGGATCCCCCACCGCTGCGACCCGGTGACCCTCCCCAGCAGGCCGAGCCCGAACTCGCGATGGGGACCGTCCAGCGCGTCGTCGAGCCGCCACATCGTGCGCGCCATGTCCTCGGCGGTGATCTGGGCGTTGGCCCAATGGCCGGCGACGCTGAAGCTCTTCATCCCGGTCCGACGTGCCACCTCGTGCAGCCCCGCGTCGCCCACCCGGTAGTAGATGGCGTCAGCCGCGTCGTTGTCGCTGATCGTGATCATCTGGGTCAGCAAGGCGCGGGTGGTGCCGTCAAGCGGAGTGCCCTCCGCCTCGTGACGCTCCAGCTCCGCGGCAAGCAGGAGCGCCTTGACGACGCTCGCCGATACGTAGGCCCGCTCACCCTCGAGGCTGTGCATGCGGCCCTCCGAGTCGATCACCGCGAGCGAGACGAGTCCGCCCCGTTCACGCGCGTAGCGCCACGCCTCATCGATCGCGCTGGCAGCCGGGACGACCGACGACTCGTGGGAAAGGACGGCCGGTGCGGACGCTTCCGATCGCGCCTCCCCGGCTCCGGATGTGCTCGCGTGAGGGTCGAGCTCGCCGCCGCCACCAGGGGCCACCAGGCGGCGAACAGCGCTCCGAGCGCCGCCGGCCGACGCCATCGCCAGCCGGTCCGCCGGCGGCTGACGGTGCGACGTTCCCGGGACCGCTGGAGGCTCCGCTCGAAGCGGTCCAGCTCGGGGTCCCGCCCGACCCGGATCGCCGTGTCGCCCTGTCGCCCTCCGATCCGCGTGGCGTCCTGCGTGCGGGTCGGCGGGCTCATCAGGGCCACCAAGCTATGCGGCCTGAGCCGCTCGCTTGCTAAGCGGCTGTGAAGAGGCCGCGACCTCCGCCGGGGTTGGCTTGCCGGGCGCGATTTGGGTTAGGCGCCCTGCTCTCCGGGAACCAGTTAGACGGAACGAAACTGTCCAGCCGATCCAGCTCTGGAGGACGCTTCAGGCTGGGCGTAGATTTAAGCCATTGCGACATAGATTTATTGCAAATCTCGGCTTAACCCGCTAGGCTACCAATATGCAACCAGACCGTTTCACGATCAAGTCCCAGGAGGCCGTCGCCGCCACCCAGCGGCTTGCCTCCGAGCACCGCAACACCGAGGTCGCCCCGGCGCACCTCATGCTCGCGCTGCTCGACCAGGAAGACGGGCTGGTCGTGCCGGTGCTCCAGAAGCTCGGCGCCGACGTCGCCTCGATCCGCCAGCGCGCGCTGGATGCGATCGAGAGCCTGCCCCGTCTGAGCGGCGATGCCGAGCCCGAGCTGCGTCCCTCGCAGGCATTCGTGCGAACCCTGCAGCGGGCAGAGGGGGAGATGGCAGGGCTCGGCGACGAGTTCATCTCCACTGAGCACCTCCTGCTCGCCCTCGCCGACAAGGCCTCCGGGCTGAGCGACCTGCTGCCCGACCGCGACTCGATCCTGAAGGGCATCTCGGAGGTCCGCGGGCCGCACCGCGTCACCTCGCCGAACCCCGAGGACACGATGCAGGCGCTGGAGAAGTTCGGCCGCGACCTCACCGCCGAGGCGGAGCAGGGCAAGCTCGACCCGGTGATCGGCCGCGACGAGGAGATCCGGCGCGTGATCCAGGTGCTGTCGCGGCGAACGAAGAACAATCCGGTGCTGATCGGCGATCCCGGGGTGGGCAAGACGGCGATCGTCGAGGGGCTCGCGCAGCGGATCGTCGCCGGCGACATCCCCGAGAGCCTTCGTGATCGGCGCGTGATCGCGCTCGACATCGGCGCCCTGCTCGCGGGCTCCAAGTACCGCGGCGAGTTCGAGGAGCGCCTCAAGGCGGTGCTGAAGGAGATCCAGGCCGCCGAGGGCCAGATCGTCCTGTTCATGGACGAGCTGCACACGATCGTCGGCGCCGGCGCCGCCGAAGGCGCCGTGGACGCCGCCAACCTGCTGAAGCCGATGCTGGCGCGCGGAGAGCTGCGAGCCGTCGGGGCGACCACTCTCGACGAGTACCGCAAGCACATCGAGAAGGACGCCGCCTTGGAGCGCCGCTTCCAGCCGGTGCTGATCGGCGAGCCCGACGTGGGCGACACGATCGCGATCCTGCGCGGGCTGAAGGAGCGCTACGAGGTTCACCACGGGGTGCGGATCTCGGACGCCGCGATCGTCGCCGCGGCAACGCTGTCGGAGCGCTACATCGCCGACCGCTTCCTGCCCGACAAGGCGATCGACCTGATCGACGAGGCCGCCTCGCGGCTGAAGATCGAGATCGACTCGATGCCCACCGAGATCGACGAGGTGGAGCGCCGCATCCAGCAGCTCGAGATCGAGCGCGAGGCGCTGAAGAAAGAGAAGGACGAGACGTCGATTGCCCGCCGCGAGGCGATCGAGGCCGAGCTCGCCGAGCTGGGGGAGCGATCCGGCGAGATGAAGGCCCGCTGGCAGAACGAGAAGGGGGCGATCGAGGCGATCAAGGAGGCCAAGGCTGGGCTCGAGGAGGCCAACCGCGAGGCGGAGCGGGCCGAGCGCGACGCCGACCTGGAGCGCGCTGCGACGCTGCGCTACGGCGAGATCCCCGAGCTCGAGAAGACCGTCGCGGAGCAGGAGGCGCGCCTCGCCGAGCTCCACCGCGACGGCGGCTCGATGCTGACCGAGGAGGTGACCGAGGAGGACGTCGCCCAGGTGGTCTCCAAGTGGACCGGGATCCCGGTCTCGCGCCTGATGGAGGGCGAGGTCGAAAAGCTGATCCACATGGAGGAGCGACTCCACGAGCGGGTCGTGGGCCAGGACGAGGCCGTGGAGGCGGTCTCCAACGCGCTGCGTCGCTCTCGGGCCGGCCTGGCTGACCCAAACCGCCCGATTGGCTCCTTCCTCTTCCTCGGGCCCACCGGGGTCGGCAAGACGGAGCTGGCGCGCGCCCTGGCCGAGTTCATGTTCGACTCCGAGCAGGCGGTGGTGCGGCTCGACATGTCCGAGTACATGGAGAAGCACACCGTCGCGCGGCTGATCGGCGCTCCTCCCGGCTACGTCGGCTACGAGGAGGGCGGGCAGCTGACCGAGGCCGTGCGGCGGCGCCCGTACGCGGTCGTGCTCCTCGATGAGATCGAGAAGGCCCATCCGGACGTCTTCAACGTCCTGCTTCAGATCATGGACGACGGGCGGCTGACCGACGGCCAGGGCCGCACGGTGGGCTTCACCAACACGATCCTGATCATGACCTCCAACGTGGGGTCCGCGGAAATCGCCGGGGAATCGATCGACGAGCGGATCCGGGAGCGGATCGAGGAGATACTCGCCACCACCTTCAAGCCCGAATTCCTGAATCGGGTCGACGACACGTGATCTTCCACCGCCTCAGCCGCGAAGACCTGGGCCGAATCGTCGAGCTCCAGGTCGACCAGCTCGCCGAGCGGGTGCGCGAGAGGGGACTCGAGATCGAGCTCACCGAAGACGCGCGGACCCTGCTCGGCAACCTCGGCTACGACCCCACCTATGGTGCCCGCCCGCTGAAGCGAGTGATCCAGAAGCAGCTGATCGACCGCCTGGCGCTGAAGCTGCTCGAGGGCGAGTTCCGCGAGGGCGACACCGTGCGGGTGGACGTCGAGGGTGGCGAGCTCGAGTTCAGCAAGGCCACCGCGCCGGTCGAGGCCGCGGTGTAAGCACGATGAGTGCGTCCACGAAGCTTCCGTCCCACAGTCGCAATGCGAAGCGCTACCGCAAGCTCAGGTCCTTTCTCGACCGCTTGCGAGCCGACTGCGGCTCCGAGCCGCTCGCCTGGATAGCGCTGCCCACGCTCGCGGTCTTGGGGCGTCCGCGGGTCCTCGAGCGCCACCCTCCGCACCGCGTCCCTCCAGAGCAGCTGCCGGAGCTCCGCGAGCCTCGGCGCGGCCAAGCGTCGCCGGCGTGGTCTGTCCACGGTGACTGCCTGTTCCTCGCCTCGACGGTCAACCAGCTTCGCGCGCTGGAGCCCGTGTGGGCGCAGCTCGGCCGGGAGCAGGACGCGCGACTCGGTGCGAATCGAGCCCGACGCCGACCGGGCGGACGAGCTCGCGGCGGGCGCCGAGGAGCTCGCCGAGAGGTTCACCGTGGCCGCCAAGGACGAGCGCTTCCAGCCGCCCCTCGCCCCAAAGCGCCTCTACCGCCAGCTGTTCAGCTGCGCCCACGCCCTCGCCCACTTCGAGGCCGCCTTGCGAGCCGTCGCCCCGCGCGTGGCCGTCGTCGCCACCACGCACTCCGCCCACGCACGGGCCCTGGTGCTCGCCGCTCGGGAGGCGGGAATCGCCACCGTCTACATTCCGCACGCGCCGGTGATCTCCGATGCTCGCCTGGTCGACCTCCCCGTCGACTATGCCGCCTTGCGGGGCCCGGCCGAGGTCGACCACTACGAGTCGTTCGGGGCGCCGGGCAAACGACTGACGGTGGTGGGAAACCCCGCGATGGGCGACAAGGGGCCCGAGCCCAACGGGTCGCGCCTGCGCGAGCCGGTCCTGGCGACCGGCGCGGACGACCCTGAGGCCCTTCGGGCCACGATCGAGCTCGCCCATAGCGCTCTCGGCAACCGCTGCGTGCTCTCGCCCCACCCCCGGAGCGATCAAGACGCGCTTCGCGAGCTGACGCCGGACGGGTGGCGTCTCTGGACGGGACGCACCTTCGACCTGCTCCAACAGGGTCCGCCGGCCCTCGTGCAGAGCTCGAGCGGGGTCGCGCTCGAGGGTCTCAAGCTCGGCATCCCGACGATCGAGCTTGCCTTTCCGAAGGTGCAGCCCAACTACCCCTTCCTCCGTGATCCGCCAGTGCTGTTCGCGTCGGACACCCGTCAGTTGCGCGCGGCCTTGCGGCGCGCCAGGGGGCTTCGACGATGGCCCTGGCGTCGCAAGCGGCTTGTGGAATGGTCAGAGAAGTGGGTCTCGGACACCGGCGAGACGGCGACCAGGGCGGCGGCGGACCTGCTCGAGCAAGCGGCCAACACGGGTCCGCATCCCGATGGGCCGATCTGGGATGCCTGGTCGTCATCGGCCGAGCCGGAACGGACGACCCTCTAGCCTCGCGGAAGCTGTTCCACGGTCTCGCGCATGGTTGGCCAGGTTCGCTCGATCTCCTCGATGGCCCGCTCGCTCGCCGCCCACCGGCTTTTCTCCTCCTGATCGAGCGCGGCGTCGACGGCGTCCGCGAGAGAGTCCACGCCCGCGCGCAGGTCGTGCGGGTCCGCGAGGGCAACGGCCTGGCCGCGCCCGCGGCCGTCCTCCGCGATCAGCAGGCTCGGGCGGCGCCGGCTGAGCGTGCAGAGGTGGGCGTGGACCCGGTACCCGACGTGTAGATCGACCTCGCCGTAGAGCTCGAGCGCGCCGAGGTCGCGGCTCGCGTCAACGACTCTGTAACCGAGCCCTCGAGCGAGCGCGGCGGTGGCCAAGCGCTCCCGGGTCGGGGCCTCGGTCTCGAACTCCGCTCGAAGTCCGCGGTGGAAGACGCAGTGCCGCTCTGCTTCCGGATAGCGGCGGCGAAGGCGGCGGAGCAGGGAAGCGACCTCGCGCAGCCCTCCTGGCCTGCGTCGCGCCGCGGGTGTGAACGCCAGGCGACGGACACGGCCCGCGGAGCCCAGCGGCCGGCCCATGCTCGGCAGGTGGTACCAGGCAAAGCAGCCGGTCCTACGGACCTCGCCCACGTTCGCGCGGCGGACGATCTCCAACGACAGGTCGTCGCGCACGCCGCTCCAGCCGATCCGCGCGTGAATCGCTTGCAGCGCCGCCAGGCTCCTGCGGCTGAACTTGAACCCCTCGGGATCCTCAGCCGGGATGCCGCTCCAGCCGAGCGCGAGGGGCAGCACCGGAGTTGGGTGGGCGTCCAAGTCATCGACCATCGCGAAGACCTTCGGGTGGAAGCGGCGAGCGAGCCCGGGACCGCCACAGAGCACGACCGCATCCGCCGAATCGAAAAGGTCGGGATCGACGGGCTCCCAGCGGGGATGGATCACCAGCCGCTGCGCCGGCCGCAGACGCCGCAGGATCTCCAGGCCGCGCTCTCGGATCAGGAAGTCGCCGGCGTTGACCTTGGCGCCGTGGAGGACCAGCAGCATCGAGCGGGGCTACTCCACGTCTGACTCGCTGAGCACCGTGCCCTCCACGAGGTCCCGGCGGGCGCGCCTGCCGACCATCCGATCGACCTCGAATGGCGGGATACCGGTGCCGGGCCGCCTGAAGCCAAGGTCCTCGCGCCGAAGCTCGTGGCCGGCGGGCACCGCGCGGGCGAGCACGAGCGAGCGCCGCGCGTTCGCGCGCGCCGGGCGTTCGCTGTCGCGGACCCCGATCCAGCTCGTGCCGCGAAGCACCGACCCCCTGCTGCAGGCGCGCACCATCTCGGCCAGCTCCGTGGGGTCGACGCTGATCGCGTGATCCGGGACCTCGCCCAGCCGCTTGTCCAGCGTGTAGTGCTTCTCGATGCACACGCCGCCGAGCGCTGCCGTCATCCAGGCGCCGTCCGGGCCCAGGGTATGGTCGGAGACCCCGCACAGGTACGGGTCAAACTCGCGCCTGAACGTCTCAAGCCGGGCGAAGTCGGCGTCCTCGTCGGGGGTCGGGTAGGTCAGCGTGCAAACCAGCGGCACCAACCGCTCGGGGCCGAGGCCGGTCCACTCGATCGCACGGCGGATCTCCTCGAGCGTCGCCGCTCCGGTCGACAGCAGCAGCGGCTTGCCGGTCTTCGCAACGGCCTCCAGCAACGGACGGTCGGTGATGTCGCCGCTCGCGATCTTGTAGAGGGGGGCGCCGATCTCCTCCAGGGCCTCGACCGCGCGGAAGTCGAACGGGGTGGCGAAGAAGACGACGCCGAATTCGCGACAGGCAGCTGCAACCTCCGCGTAGACGCCGTAGTCGAGATGGTCGGAGCGCTGAAACGCCTCGTGCTGGGAGTCGGTGCCGAGCTCGTCCGACCAGTACTTCGGCGAGTCGCGGACCGCGATCTCGTCCGCCTTGTAGAGCTGGAACTTCACCCCCCAGGCTCCCGCCTGCGCCGCCCGCCGGCACATCTCAATCGCGCGCTCGATCGAATTGTTGTGGCTGGTACCCGCCTCCGCGACCACCCTGCAGGCGCCCTCCCGGAGCGGCTCGTGTCCCTCAACCTGCACCTCGACCGAGCTGTGGCGAGCGCCGGCGCTCACAGCCCGGCCAGCAGCGCGCGGATGCGGTGAGCGATCCGCGCCGCGCCGCGATGGTCCACCGATGCCCGCAGCCGGTCGGAAAGCTCTCGCCGCAGAGCGGCGTCGGCGAGCAGCCGCCTGACTGTGGCGACGATGTGCGCGTCGTCGACCAGGGAACCGATCCCCAGAAAGACGACGCCGGAGTCATAGCCCAGGTGGGCGTGGGTCGCCTCGCGTGCGTTGGCCGCGAGCACCACCACGGGGGTGCCGGCGGTGGCGGCCTCGTACACGCTGCGCCCTGCCGAGGTGACCGCCAAGTCGGCCTCGAGCATCTCACGCGCCATGCTCACCGGCTCGGTCGCAACGCGCACCGTCGACGGATAGGTCTCGGTCGAGGCGCCGGGGGCGGGGACCACGCAAACCTCAACCTCCGGGAGATCGCCGGCCAAGAGCTGCGCGCAGCGCCCTGCGAGGCCGGCCGGGTCAGTGCCGCCGAAGGTGACCAGGATCCGCTCCGCCCGCTCGCGAATCTCCTTTTCCGGCAAGTGCTGGAACTCGCTGCGAAGGGTCGCGTACTCAGGGCCCCACGAAGAGTCGACGGCGCCATCGTCGCTCACCGGATACAGCGCGTTCACCACCCAGTCGGCGTAGCGCGTTCCTCGGCCCAGGTCCTCCACATTGACCACGCGATAGCCGGCCGCCCGCTCGATCAGGACCTCCTCCTCGCTGGTGTCGAGGACGTCGTTGACGATCAGCTTGGGCGCCTCCTCGGCCAGCGCCCCGAGATCCTTCGCCAGGTCCGACTCGGTCCGGTGCTCGTATCCGTGCTCGTCGAGCAGCTCGGGCACGAACGCATCGCAGTCACGGAGCAGGAACCGAAGGCGATGGTCCGCGAGCTCGTCGGCGAGCTGGAGGCAATGATGGAGGTGTCCGGATCCGACGCGGCGGTTGGCGCAGATCCGGAACACGACTGTTCCCTGCGCCATCCGAATGCGGGCGGCGATCAGGTCTTCGCTGGTGTCGATGTCGAGGCCCTCGCCGAGCGGCACCTCGAACAGCTCGTGCCGGGCGGTGACCAGCTGACGCCCCGTGCGCAGCGCGGCGCCGCGAACAAGCTGGATGCCCCCGGTCTCCCGGACAACGGGGTGGGAGGCGTACTGGCGGTTGACCCGTTCGTCGAACAGTGGCTTGGCCTCACTCAGGTCGTTGCCGCTGTCCATCCAGAAAAGATGCTGCTCGCGCACGCAGGCAGACAGCGACTCCGCACTGCTGGCGCGAAAGCGCTCGACTGCGGCGCGGATCGTCGGCAAAGACTGAAACGGGGACGTCGGCTGAAACACGCCCACGTCGCCCGTCCACTCGAGATCGTCGGCGAGCGAAGCGGCCACCTCCGAGACGGTGATGTCGGGGGCCGCCAGCTCAGCGGGGCGGCGGTGGGTCTCGTAACCATGCAGCTCCGCCCAGCGCAGGATCTCGGGGGCCTCGCTCGACAGCACCAGGCGCTCGGCGATGCCTGCCTCACGCACGGCATCCAAGGTGTGCGCGATCAAGGGCTTTCCCGCCAACGTCCGCATGTTCTTGCGAGGCACGCCGCGGCTTTCCCCGCGCGCCGGCACGATCGCAAGGAGGCTGCGCGACTCCGGCTGGCTCATCGCCGTGAGTCTGTCAAACCCGCGCTGCGGTACAGCGCGGCGACGAGCGGGGCCATCTGCGACGGTTGCTCAGCCTCGGGCACTTCGCAGGCGCCGTCGCAACGGCTTGGTATTGGTCGGCTCCAAGGGCAGGAACTCCTGCAACCACCGGTAGCGCTCGCTGTCGCGGTCGAGCCGGGGTCGCAGGTCCTCCAGGAAGCCCACCCGGTTGAACCAGCCGTGGTGGTGGACGCTGACCAGATCGGCGAGCTCGTACGAGCGTTGGGGCTCCGGGAGTATTGCGCGCAGCCCGAGGTTGTGATTGTGGCGACGGTCGAGCTCGTCGACCGCGTCGGGTCGCCGGGCGAGCATCGCTGCAAGCGTGAGCTGATCGAGATTGAGGATCCCCTTCTTCTCGGGCACGTGTCCGGCGCCCAGGACCTGCTCGAAGAGCTGAAGCCACTCCTGCGCCAGCCCGGCGCTGCGGCGAAAGACGATCAGCCCCCCGTTCCAGAAGGCACGCAGCCGGAGGCCGTCGACGAGGGCGGTCAGATAGGGCTCCTCGGTGACGCCGGCGAGGTCATAGAGCCGCCGCCAGTAAGGGTCGAAGGGGTCCCCGGGCCCGGCGCTCTTCGGCCCGTGGGGGGCGTGGTAGTAGGGCCCGGTTGCCGCGGCGTCGATGCCTGGCCGCAGGTCGAAGGACGACGGCTCGGAGAGGAAGACCTTGTCGCTGTCGCACCAGGCGACGATCTCGGCGTCGAGGTGCTCCTCGGCCCAGATCATCGCGTAGGTCGTGTTCACATGGACGTAGTCGTGGTGATCGCGGTTCAGCACCTCCTCGTGCAGGACGACCCCCAGCTCCTCCAAGCCGGCGTAGGTGCCGGGGTCCAGGTCGGGGCCCACCCGTGGCCGGAAGGCGTGGATCGGATTGCCGGCGTAGTCGCCGGCCCATCTCCTGATCGAGCGCGCGAGCAGCAGCGCCTGGGGCTCCAGCGCGCCCGCCTCGACGCAGAGGAGGAAGGCGAGGCTCTGCCGCTCGCCCATCACGATCGGCTTCGAAGCGCCGGAGGTACGATCGGCGTGCCCACGACCGAGGAGGATCGATGCCTGGATCCGCAGGACCGAAATTCGATGCCGAAGGGGTACGCGATCACGTCGGCAACCGCCAGTCGTGGCTGTCGTTCTCGTTCGGCATCGCCGCGATCGTGTTCGTCGCGATCGACCTCTTCGCGGACCACCAGGCATGGGCAGGTGTTGCGGCGATCATCTGCATCCTGCTCGGGATACTGACGCGGCCGAGCGGGATCTTCGGCCAGCGTGGCCCGGCCTGAGGGGCGCATTGCCTACCAACCGCTTTGGGTAGGGTCCGCCGGGTGAAGTTCCGCAAGCTCGGGGATTCGGACATTGAGGTCTCGGAGATCTCGCTCGGCTCCTGGCTCACCTACGGCGGTGGGGTGGAACAAGTGCACACCGAGGCCTGCACCCGCGCGGCCTTCGACGCCGGGATCAACTTCTTCGACACCGCCAACGTCTACGGCGGCGGCGCAGCTGAGTCCGTCTGGGGCGAGGTGCTGAAGGACTTCGACCGCGGCTCCTATGTGCTCGCCACCAAGGTCTTTTTCCCGATGTCGGAGACCGACCACGGCCTCTCGCGCGAACAGATCCACAAGCAAATCGATGCGTCGCTCGAGCGCCTGCAGACCGACTACGTCGACCTCTACCAGTGCCACCGCCCCGACCCCGAGACGCCGATCGAGGAGACGATGGAGGCGCTCACCGAGGTCTGCGAAGCCGGCAAGGCGCGTGAGATCGGCTTCAGCGAGTGGACGGTCGAGCAGATCGAGGCCGGCCTCGACGTCCCAAACGCAAAGAAGTACGTCTCCTCGCAGCCGCAGTACAACATGATCTGGCGTGCGCCCGAGGCCGAGCTGATCCTCTTCTGCGAACAGCACGGGATCTCGCAGATCGTCTGGTCGCCGCTCGCCCAGGGAGCGCTGACCGGCAAGTACACGCCCGGCGAGCCGCCACCCGAGGACTCGCGCGCCGCCAGCGACGCGATGAACTGGGCGATGGACAGCTACCGCTCCGACGATCTGCTCGAGGCGGTCCAGCGGCTGATACCGATCGCCGAGGGCGCCGGGCTGAGCACGGCGACGATGGCGCTCGCATGGGTCCTGCGTCAGGAGAACCTCGCCTCGGCGATCATCGGCGCCTCCCGGCCTGAGCAGGTCTACTCGAATGTCGAGGCCTCCGGCGTGGAACTCTCGCAGGACACCCTCGATGCGATCGACGAGGCGCTAGGCGATCTGCCGATCACCGAGGCGCGGCCCGCGAACTTCGTGCAGGAGGGCGTGAAACACCGCTAGCGGCGAGTGCTGGCTGGCATCCCCTAGCCCAGCCACTGATCCGGGTGCACTCGCACGGCCAGCTGGGTGAAGTCGCCAGAGTCGCGGATCGCCCCTGCCGCCGAGACCATGGCGGCCACCGCGACCCAGAGAAGCCGGGATCCAACGCTGACTCGTTGAGCGCCGGCGTCCGCCAGGTCGCGCATCGAGAGGCCCGAGCGGGCGAGCACGTTGAGCGGTTTGCCCGTCGCTTCGGAGATTGCCCGGATCTGCTCCGTGCTCCCGAGCCCGGGCGCGTAGAGCACATCGGCGCCCGCCCGCTCGTAAGCCTGAAGGCGGGCGATCGTGTCGTCCAGATCTGGGTTGTCGTGCAGGAAGTTCTCGGCCCGCGCGGTGAGGGTGAAGGGGAAGCCGAGGCCATCGGCCGCCTCGCGTGCCGCGGAAATCCGCTCGGCGCCGTGGTTGAGCTCGTAGATGGCGCCCTCGCGGTCCCAGTCCTCGATCGAGCCGCCGACCGCGCCTGCCTCGGCGGCCCTGGTGATGGCGCGCGCGGTCTCCTCCGGGGAATGCCCATGCCCGTTCTCAAGGTCCACCGAGACCGGCAGCTCGGTCGACGCGGCGACAGCCCGAGTGTGGTCGATCACCTGGTCGAGCGTTGCGCCGCCGTCCAGCTTTCCGACGGTGAAGGCGAACCCCCCGCTGGTCGTCGCCAGCGCGTTGAAGCCGAGCGATTCGAGCACCTTGGCCGAGCCCGCATCCCAGGGGTTCGGGATCACAAACGGCTCGCCCTCGTGCAGCGCTCGAAAGGCCGCTCCCCTTTCCTCCTGGGTCACGCCAGCCAGCCTAGCGACGGGCGCTAGTCGGTTTGCTCGGACTCGCCGGCGACGGACAGGGCTCCGAGTGTGGTCGCGCCGACGGCCGCGGCTGCCATCAACGCTGCCGCCGGACCGGGGACTGCGCCGCGGCGCCATTCCGTTGCGATTGCGACGAAGTCAAGTGCGTCGACGGCCACCTGGAGCCGCCACCACTGCGCCCGGTTGGCGCCGGTCGCCGCGTACATCCCGGCGGCAAGAGACAGGTTGCGGATACCCCACAGGCGGCCGATCACCGGCAGCTGAGGGTTGTCGTCGGGGTCCAGGAGGAACCCCCTGCCGGCAAGCCGCGGCGCAAGAAGCGTTGAGACGCCCAGGGCGGTTCGCAGGCCAAGGAGCGCGCGGCCAGTGGGAGTGTTGGGCAGCGCCATTGGCGAATCCTCCTTCCGTTCTCGCCGGACGTAGCGGGCGAGAGACTACGCTGGTGCACGCGCTGGTGAATATCAGGCGAATGCTTCGATCCGTCGTCGATGACCGCGGCCTGCGCGTCACGAGGCGACCGAGCGCAGAGGAGATTTCCTCGATCAGCTCGCGCGAGCGGACTCGTGCGGTGCTCGCCGGCGAACTGGTGCCCGGGGCCTCGGCCCCGCAGGCACTGATCGCCTGCGTGCGCGTGCTGATGCGTCACGGGAACGTCCCGGAGGCGCGCTCCCTGACGCGCGCCGCTCGCGGCATTCCTCGACTGCGCGAAGCGGGACGGGCCTGCGCGGCGGTGATCGCCGTGACGCAGGGGCACTTCGGAGCGGCAAAGGCCCGCCTGCGCGCGATGTCACGCGAAACGGCCATGGGCCTGGTGCCCGCAGAGCTGGTGGCCGTGGAGCTCGCCACCGACCGTCGCGCCGGCGTGGCAACGTTCGAGGCCCTGCTGGGCGGATCCGAAGACCTCACACCCGAAATCTGGCTTACCCTGGCGCGCCAAGCGTTCGCCCGGGGCGAGCTGGAGCTGTGCGAGCAGGCGCTCCGCCGCATCGAAGCAGGCGGGGCGACCCCACCCGGGGACATGGGCCCCGAAACGCGCTGGCTCAAACGCTGGACCGCGCTGGCGGGGGCCGACCGCAGGCCCGAGCCGATCCCCGATGGTCAGGTCGCGATGGCCGTGCTCGATTACAAGCTGCCCGACTACCGCCGGGCCTCCGCCAACGTCGGCGACTACCTACAGACAGTCGCCAGCCTTGGGCACCTGGTGCGTCACCAGGAGCTGCGCTTCCACGGTGATCGGAGCCTCGTCGCCCAGCTGAGCGCGCTCCAAGCCCGGGTCCGCCCCGACCGGCGCCTGCGGGGCATCAAGCGCGAGGTCACGGTTGTGCCCGTGAACCGGGACGCCTCGAGCCTGGACGCGGTCCCCGAGGGGACCTGGATGCTGGCCTTCGGCTGGTACATGCACGGCTGGTTCCAGGTTCGCTACGACTTCCCGTTCCACCCGCATCTGCGGCCTCTGTTCGTCTCCTTCCACGTCAACCGCCCACGGGCATTGTCGGCGGAGGGCGTCGCCTACCTTCGTCAACACTC
This sequence comes from uncultured Actinomycetes bacterium, assembly GCA_963824865.1. Taxonomy (GTDB): domain Bacteria; phylum Actinomycetota; class Thermoleophilia; order Solirubrobacterales; family 70-9; genus AC-56. Next base: position 38,140 of record CAWGQQ010000010.1, read on the forward strand.
CCCAATCGGTTGCCGTGACTGGGGCACCGTGCGCCGGCTGCTGGGGCTCGAGATCCCGGCGTTCTTCAGTGGCTGCATCACGTCCACGATCGACCTGCTGTTTCCGGCCGAGTCGCCGCGCCCGGCGGCAGTCGCCCCTGTCGCCCTCGTTGACCTGCCCCCTGACGCCGAGCCCCCGGATGGGTCCCGGTCGGCCAGGCTCCAGCACGCGGATCTGGCCATCCGGGAAGCGGCGTTGCCCAACAACCTCGGGCGGGCCGTGCGGATGCTGGAGGCGTATCGCCGCGACTTCAGCGGCGTCGTCACCTCGCGCCTCCACGCCTACCTCCCTCTGCGCGCGCTCGGGGTCGACGTGCGGTTTCGCCCCCAACGCGAGGACGACGAGCGATTCGACGGCCTGGTCGGCATCGACGGCGCCGACTTTGCGGCGATGGAGCAGGGAATGCTCAACAAGATCGAGGTGGTGCTGTCCTCGATCCTCCGGGGCGACGACGAGCAGGCGGTGCGCGCGGCCTGGCGTGAGGTCTGCGCGCCGGACGTCGAGGCCGCGCGTTCGCGCAGCCCAACCCCGGGCTGATCAGCGGGGACGGCCCCGGCTCAGGCTCTTTCGATGTGCAACCGGTTGCGCGGGACGGCGCGGTAGTCGTCCGGGTGACCGGCGAGGAACTCGTCGACCGCCCGCCGGCATCCCGACCACATCTCGTAGTCGTCGACGACCATCACGCCTCCGGGCGCAAGGCGCGGCCCGATCCGCTCGAGACACGTGCGCACCGACTCGTACCAGTCACCATCGATGTGAGCCAGGGCCACCGGCTCGTCGCCCACGATCGTGTCCTCGAACAGGCCCTCGATGAGGCGGACCGCATTTTCGTCCACGGGAAGCCCGAAGCGCTCGAAGGTCTGGCGCACCTTGGCCATCAGGTCGGGCTCATAGCCGTAGTACGTCTCCCCGCCCAACCCCGACGCCTGGCCGGAGTTGATCGTCTCGTACCGCGCGTGGACGTCCTCGCCGTCCGCGTCGGTCGGCGCCGGGATCATGCCGAACACGTCGTAGACGATCAGGGGACGGGTGGGCTTCTTCGCTCGCGCCAGCACGAGCGCCGAGCCGCCGAGCGCACAGCCCGCCTCCATGAAGACTCCCGGCCGCCCCTCCCGATCCGCGGCGACAGCGGCCTCGAAGAGGTCGTTCAGCCCCCCGAGCGAGACGTAGGTCAATCGCTGCCTTCGCACCCTGCGGACGATCGGGTGGACAGGCGAAACGCGCGGCATTGCATGCGAGTCTGCCAAACCCCCACTGCGACACAGCCCGGCGACAGGCGGGATTACGCTGCACCTCTCATGCTTTCCCTCCCCAGCTGGGACGCGCCGCTCGAGGCTCCGGAGTGCCCCGAGGACTGGCGCACCGGGCCGCCCGATTTCGTCGGGATCGGGGCCCAGCGCTGCGGGACCAGCTGGTGGTACGCCGCGGTGATCCGATCCCACCCCCAGGTCCAGCGCTCGGCCCTGGGCAAGGAGGTGCACTTCTTCGATCGGTTCTGGCGTGGCGAGGCGCCGCCCGACCTCGCCGGGCGCTATGGGCAGCTCTTCCCCCGACCCCCCGGGAAGCTGACCGGCGAGTGGACTCCCGGCTACATGGCCGACTACTGGACCCCGGCGCTGCTTCGAACGGCTGCGCCCGACGCCCGGCTGCTCGTCATGCTGCGCGACCCGGTCGAGCGTTACCGGTCGGCGCTTGCGTTCGTGCACCGGCGAGCGGAGGAGAGCGGTGAGGAGGTTCGGCCTGCCTCGCTTCGCGAGGCAGTGTGGCGAGGCTTCTATCACGAGCAACTTCGCCGAGTTCTCGCGCTCTACCCCCGCAGGCAGTTGCTCGTCCTCCAATACGAGCGTTGCGCTGCTGAGCCAATCCCCGAGATGGAGCGAACCTGCCGGTTTCTGGGTCTCCGCTTGCGCCGCCGCCCGCCGGAGCGCCTTGTGACGCGATCCGATTCGGCGCCGGCCAGCGCCCCCTTAGAGGAAGCGGCTCGGCGCGAGCTCACGGCCCTCTACCGCGAGGAGGTGCGCAGGCTGGTCGAGCTCGTGCCCGAGATCGACCTGACCCTGTGGCCCAACTTCCGGGAGCTCGCGGCCGGCTAGGAATGGGCCGGGAGCAGGCCGTCAGCGCGAAAGGCCGGCGATCCCCCGGACCACCGGCCGGACGATCGGCGGCGCCTTGGGCATCCGGTCGCGCACGAGCGAGTCGGTCTCGAGTCCCACAGTTTCGAGCTCGGCCACCGTGTCGCGGTTCGGGTGACAGCCCGCGCCAAGCCATCCCCACGGACGCTCGAGGCGATCCTGCCAGCGCGCCAGGCCGCTGTCGGGGCTCCGAACGTGCTCCAGGGTCAGAAGCCGGCCATCGGGCTTCAGCACGCGAACGATTTCGCCAATCGCAGCGGACGGGGTCTCAACCGAGCAGAGCACGAGTGTCGAGACCACCGAGTCGAAGCTGCCGTCCTCGAAGGGCAGGCGCTCCGCGGGCGTCTCGACCACATCGACGCGATCGGGAGCGGGCGGCTCGTCGTCGAGCCGCTTTCGCAGCCGCCGGGCCATGTGAGGGTCGGGCTCAGTGAGCACGAGCTCGGTGACGGCATCGGTGTAATGGGCCAGGTTCAGGCCGGTGCCGGCGCCCAGCTCCAGCGTCCGGCCACGCGCCTCGGCCAACAACTCCGCGCGCATGTCCCGCAGGCCGGCGCGCTCGGTCCCGCTGAGCATCCGGTCGTACAGGCCGGCGAAGATGCGATGCCCGCGCAAGGTAGGCTCAGCCTAACCCAGTCGAAAGGAGGATGGAGATGCCCGTCTTCATCATGCTGACCAGGCTGACCTCGAACGGCGTCAAGACGATCAAGGACAACCCGGGTCGCGTCCAGGAGGTCAATAAGGAGGTCGAGCAGCTCGGCGTCAAGGTCCTCAGCCAGTGGGCGACGCTCGGCGAGTACGACTTCGTCAGCGTGGTCGAAGCACCCGACCAGACGACAATGGCCAAGGTCTCGGTCGAGCTCGGCTCACGCGGCACCACCACCAACGAGACCATGGCCGCGATCCCGGCCGAGGAGTTCACCAAGGCCCTGTGAGGGTTCTTGTCGTCGGCGGGGGCGGGCGCGAGCATGCGATCGTCCGTGCACTGGCGCGGTCGCCTCGCGCGCCGGAGCTGCTCTGCGCGCCCGGCAACGCCGGGATCGCCGCCGATGCTCGCTGCCTGGAGGTCGACGCCGAGGACGTCCGCGGGGTGGTCGCGGCGGCCGCGGCCGAGCGCGTCGACTTGGTGGTGGTCGGCCCCGAGGCGCCGCTGGTCGCCGGGCTCGTGGACGCTCTCGAGGCTGCGGGGATCGCCGCCTTCGGGCCTCGCGCCGAAGGGGCGCGGATCGAGGGATCGAAGGTCCATGCCAAGGAGCTGATGGCGGCGGCATCCGTGCCCACCGCCTCCCACACGGTGCTCCGCTCTCGTGAGGAGGCGGTCGAGCACCTCGCCTCCGCGCCCTATCCGGCCGTCCTGAAGGCCGACGGGCTGGCTGCCGGCAAGGGGGTGATCATCGCCGCCACGGAAGCCGAGGCACGGGAAGCCTTGGACGTCTTCTTCGTCGAGCGCCGTTTCGGCGAGACAGAGGTCGTGCTGGAGGAGCACCTGGAGGGCGAAGAGCTCTCCGTGCTGGCGCTGTGCGATGGCGAGAACGTGGTGCCGCTGGCCCCCGCCCAGGACTACAAACGAATCCTCGATGGCGATCGGGGACCGAACACCGGGGGCATGGGCAGCTACTCGCCCGTCCCCGGGTTCGATCCGGCCCGCACCGAAGAGATCGCCGACGCAGTCCATCGCCCGATCGTCGAGCTCTTGCGCCGCCGTGGAACCCCCTACCACGGCGTGCTCTACGCGGGCCTGATGGTCGCCCCGGCGGGGCCGCGGGTGCTCGAGTTCAACTGCCGCTTCGGTGACCCCGAGACGCAGGCGGTGTTGCCGAGGTTGGGCTCCGATCTGCTCGAGCTCTGCCTGGCCTCACGCCAGCAGGGCGGCCTGAGGGGCGCCGGCGCCGAGTTCAGCGAGGATTGGGCAGTGACGGTTGTGCTCGCTTCCGGCGGCTATCCCGCCTCCTCCTCGAAGGGAGACGTGATCTCGGGGCTCGCGCAAGCGGCGGCAATCGAGGGGGTCGAGGTGACGCACGCCGGAACCGCGATCCAGGGCGGCGAGATCGTCACCGCGGGCGGCAGGGTGCTGAACGTCACCGCGCTCGGCCCGACGCCCGGCGAGGCGCGCGACCGCGCCTATCGGGCGGCGGGGCTGATCTCGTTCGAGGGCATGCAGATGCGGGGCGACGTCGCGGCTCGAGCCGTCGAAAGAGTCGCTGCGGCGTAGACCGCCGGACGTCGCGGGAGAATCCCTCCGGAACCGAAGGGAGAAGGATCGATGAAGATAGAGGAGCCCGAGCGTCCGAATGGCGGCGAGGCCGAGACGGCCACCGCCGAGCCGATGCCCGAGGTCGAGGCGGCGTTCGAGGAGATCGAGGTCGACGCCCCCCTGGTCGGGATCATCATGGGCTCGAAAAACGACAAGCCGAAGATGCAACCGGCCGGCGAGGCGCTGCACGAGGCGGGCATTCGCTACGAGGTACGGGTGCTCAGCGCCCACCGCGACCCAGAGTTGGTGCGCGAGTACTGCCACGCGGCGCGAATGCGGGGCCTGAGGGTGATCATCGCCGGCGCCGGGATGTCGGCCGCGCTTCCCGGGGTGGCGGCCGCCCACACCGACCTGCCCGTGATCGGCGTCCCGATCATGGGAAAGAGCCTTGGCGGGCTGGACGCCCTGCTGTCGGCCGTGCAGATGCCGCCCGGAGTTCCCGTTGGCTGCGTTGCAATCGACGGGGCAAAGAACGCCGGCTTGCTGGCCGCGAGAATAATTAAGGCGTGATTCAGCGCTACACGCGCCCCGAGATGGGCGCGGTATGGACCGCCGAGCGGCGAATCGCGGCCTGGCTCGAGGTCGAGCTGGCCGCCCTCGACGCCTTGGCGGCCGAGGGCGTGGTGCCGCCCGAGGCGGCCAGGGCCTGTCGCGAGCGCGCCTCGTTCACGGTGGAGGCCGTAAACGAACGCGAGCGGACCACCGGTCACGACCTCGCCGCCTTCGTCGACGTCGTCGCGGCGCAGGTGGGGGAAGAGGGCCGCTGGATTCACTACGGCCTGACCTCTTCCGACGTGCTCGACACGGCGCTGGCGTTGCAGCTCCGCGCGGCGGGCGAGATCGTCGTCGGGGGCGCGCGAGCGTTTCGGGAGGCGCTGGTCGAGCGGGCGCTGGAGCACCGCGACACGCTCTGCGTCGGCCGCACCCACGGGGTGCATGCCGAGCCCACGACCTTCGGGCTCCGGCTCGCCGGCTTCGCCTTCGAGGCCGACCGTAACGTCGCCCGCCTCGAGGACGCCTTCAAGCAGATCGCGGTGGGCAAGCTGTCGGGAGCCGTCGGCACCTACGCGTCGGTCCCGCCCACAGTCGAACGCCGAGTGATGGAAACGCTGGGGCTGCGCGCCGAGGACGTCTCGACCCAGGTGGTGCCGCGCGATCGGCACGCCGTGGTCCTGGCGCGAATCGCGATCGCCGGCGCGGGGCTGGAGCGCTTCGCCACCGAGGTCCGAAACCTCCAGCGCACCGAAGTCCGCGAGGTGGAGGAGCCGTTCGGCGCCGGGCAGAAGGGATCGTCGGCGATGCCGCACAAGCGCAACCCGATCCTCTGCGAGCGGATCACCGGGCTCGCCCGGCTGCTTCGCGGATACGCCCAGACGGGCCTGGAGAACATCGCCCTTTGGCACGAGCGCGACATCTCCCATTCGGGCGCCGAGCGAGTCGTGCTGCCGGACGCCACGATCCTGCTCGACTACATGCAGCATCTCGCCTCGCGGGTGGCGCGAGAGATGACGGTGCATGCCGACCGCATGCGCGAGAACCTGGAGCTGACGCACGGCGCCGTGCACAGCCAGCGAGCGCTGACGGCACTGGTGGAGTCCGGAATGGATCGTGACTCCGCCTACCGGATCGTCCAGGAGTCGGCCCAGCGGGCCTGGGACGAGGGCACCAGCTTCCGAAGCCTGCTGGCTGAGCAGCTCACCACAAACCCCGCCGCCGCAGGGGTCGCTGGCGAGAAGACGGCGGGCATTGATTTGGACACCGTGTTTGACCCCGGCGCCTATCTGGCGCACCTGCCCGAGGTCTTCGAGCGGCTCGAGCGGCTGCGGAACTAGGCGGCCACGGCGCTCGGGCGAGCGGGGCGGCGGCTGACGAGGATCGCAGGGGTGCCGTTGCGCGGCGACAGGGTGACGTTTCGCCGCACGATCGGCTCGGGTCGATCCGTTGCCGGGCGGAGCTCCGCCTGGCTGAGCACCGTGGCGAGCACGACCCGCATCTCGAGCTGAGCGAAGGCGGCGCCGATGCACCGCCGGGTGCCGCCACCGAAGGGAATCCAGGAGTAAGTCTCGGGGCGACCGTCGAGGAAACGCTCCGGCTCGAACGCGTAGGCGTCGGCGTAAACGTCCTCTCGGGTGTGCGCGAGGTAGATCGCCGGCATCACCACCGTTCCCACCGGAAGCGCGCAGCCACCGAGCTCGGCGGCAACGTGCAGCTTGCGTCCGACGAACGGCACGACCGGGCGCAGGCGGAGGGTCTCCTCGATCACGGCGTCGAGGTAGTCGTGGCCGCCATCCGCGACCTCTTCCCGCAGCCGATCGAGCTTCTGCGGAGCATGGAACAAGAGGTCGAAGGCCCAGGCGAGCGCGGTCGCCGTGGTCTCGTGGCCCGCCATCAGCAGCGTCATCAACTGATCGCGCAGCTCGGCGTCGCTCATCGCCGAGCCGTCCTCGAAGCGAGCGGCGACAAGCAACGAAAGGATGTCCCCGCGCCGCTCCAGGTCCGGGTCGGCGCGGCGATCAGCGATCTCGGCAAGCAGGATCTCGTCGGTGTCGGCCAGCATCTGTGCCACCCGGCGGTAGGCGGGCAGGCGTCGCAGCCGGTCGATGGTCAACCCGATCGCCCGAGGCGAGCGGGTGGTCGCCAGGATCCCGACCAGGTTCTGGCGCAGGTCCCGCCCCCGCTCGTCGTCCTCGACTCCGAACACGGCGCGCAGGATCACCTCGAGAGTGATCCGCTGCATGCCGAGGTGAAGAGGGAACCGCGTCCCAAGCGGCCAGGTGGCGATCTCACGATGCGTCGCCTCCTCCATCACACCCTCGTAGGCGCGCATGCGCTCGCCGTGGAAGGGCGGCAGCATCAGCTTCCTGCGGCGCAGGTGCTCCTCTCCCTCCAGCAGGAGCAGCGAGCGCGACCCCAGGACCGGCGCCAGCACGACGTTGCGGCCCGGAGCGATCGTGTTCTCGCGATCGGCCGCGAACAGGCTCTTCAGCGAGGGCGGATCGGAGATGAAGACGAGCTCCCCCATCCGCAGCACCCGTGCCGTGAAGGTCTCGCCAAAGCGCCGCCGGCAATGCTCGAAAAAGGGGATCGGGCGAGCGACAAGCCGCGCGGTCTGCAGCGCCGCGGGCGCCTTCGGCCCGGGGGGAAGCGTCATCGCGTGCGCGCGAACCGCTCGACGGCCGCGATCTGGGTCAGCACGTCAATGCAGTATGCCTGCTCGCCAACCATCCATCGCAACCCGCGCACCTGGTGTCCAGCCGATAGCTGCCGGAGCCGTTGTTAGCATCGCCCGGTCGCATGCCAAGCGCGCTAGCCGAGCTTCAACTCCACTCCAGCGGCAAGGTCCGCGAGATCTACGAGTTCGAGGGCGACCTCTTGATGGTGGCCTCGGATCGGATCTCGGCATACGACGTGATCATGCCGAACCCGATACCCGACAAGGGACGGGTGCTGACGCAGATGTCGCTGTTCTGGTTCGAGAGCACAGGCGAGATCTGCCCCAACCACTTCCTCTCGGAAGAGGTGCCCCCGGAGGTCGCGGGCCGAGCGATTCACGTGCGGCGGCTGGACATGCACCCGGTGGAGTGCGTGGTGCGCGGGTACCTCTCCGGCTCGGGGTGGCGCGAGTACCGCGAGTCGGGCTCGATCTGCGGGATCGAGTTGCCGGACGGCCTGCGAGAGTCCGATCGCCTGCCGGAGCCGATCTTCACCCCCGCGACCAAGGCCGAGGTCGGTGACCACGACGAGAACATCGATTTCGACCGCGCCGCCGAGATCATCGGCGATCGCCCCCTGATGGAGGAGCTGCGGCGGGTCTCGATCGAGCTCTACATGCACGCCTCAGCGCACGCCGAGGCGCGCGGCATCGTCCTCGCGGACACGAAGTTCGAGTTCGGCGCCTCCCACGGCGCGGAGGTCGTCCTGGGTGACGAGGTATTCACCCCCGACTCCTCCCGCTTCTGGCCCGCCGACGAATACGAGCCCGGCCGCCCGCAGCGTTCCTTCGACAAGCAGTATCTGCGCGACTGGCTCGACCAGGCCGGCTGGGACCACAGCCCGCCGGCGCCGGAGCTCCCGGAGGAAGTGGTCACCAACACGCGCGCGAGATACCTCGAGGCCTACGAACGGATCACCGGCCGTACCCTCGACTAGTTAGTCCAACTCGTAGCCGAGGTTCTTCAGCAGCCTGCCGGCGACCGACTCGAACGCCGCCCGATCCTCGGCGGACATCTCGGTCCGCCAGCGGCCGGTCCGGCTCTGACTCGGGGGGCGGCTGACCAGCTCGTGCTGGCGAGTGCGTTCCTCGGCGGTGATCGTGCCGCCCCCCAGCGGCTTCAGCGTCCGAGCCATCTCGCGGCTCATGCGCTTCTCCGCCTGATGGTGGTAGTCGAGCATCGCCTCGTCCCACGGCAGATCGACGAAGCGGGCAATCCTCCGCAGCACCGGCTCCGGATCGGCCACGAGCTCCTCGAAGCGCAGCTCCATGTAGGTCCTTCGCGCGAGCCCCTTGGCCCGCTTGCGCGCCCGTCGCAGCTCGGTCACCCACTTTTCGGCCGCCAGGCTGATGTCGCCGGGCCCCCAGCTCACCTCGCTCAGCGAGAGCGCCACGTCGCGACCGTCGCGGATGATGTGGATGAAGTGGGCTTCGGGAAGGGCGCGCTGGATCCGCAGCGACTTCCAGGTGTACGGAGGCGACTTGTCGCCCCAGCGGGGCTTGCCCTCCCCTGCGGCGTAGACCTCGTAGAAGGAGCGGATCGCGTCGCCGGGGGTGAGCGGATCGTGGCGCTCCATCAGCTCGCGCACCTGATCCTCGGAGACGCCGAAGTCACCCCAGCGCGGGTGGGTGGTCATCGCCGCGAGCGCTTGCGAGCGCATCTCAGCCGTCGACGCTCCCTCGGCGACGAGGCGCTCGCAGACGTTCACCACCCTCGGGACGAAGTGGGTCTCCGGCGGGATCGCCAGCTGAGGGTGCGCGTCGAGCATCAGCCGCAGCAGCGTGGTCCCGGATCGCGAGACGCCGACCACGAACGGCGCCGGCTGGCGACCCTCGGCGCGGAACCGCGGCCGAGCAAGGGCCAGCTTCGGCGATCGGAGCCTCATCGCGGCCTTAGTCTGCCACGCGTGCCGCCTCGCCGGAGAGCGGTGGAGGCGATTTCACCCTAGGGTGGCTGGCATTCTGGAGGAGGGCGAGCGATGGTTGTGACGAGATGAAGCTCGTGATGACGCTCAAGGTGCGCGACGAAGACGATGTCCTCGAGGACAACCTTCGCTTTCACCGCGCCCTGGGCGTCGACTTCTTCATCGTCACGGACAACGGCTCGGTTGATCGCACGCCCGAGATCCTTGCTCGCTACGCAGACGCCGGTCTGGCGCACGTGATCCGGGACGAGACGGGTGAGCTGCTGGCCGACGAGGTTCGCTGGACCACCGAGATGGCCCGCCTGGCCGCGACCGAGTACGCGGCCGACTGGGTCTTCCATGGCGACGCGGACGAATTCTGGTGGCCGACCAGCGGGACGCTGAAGCGGGTCCTCACGAAGATTCCCGACCGCTACGGAGCCGTGGTCTGCCCGCGCACGGAGTTCGTCGGCAGGCCCGACGATTCCCGGCCGTTCGCAGACCGGCTCGTCGTACGCGAGGCACGCTCGAGCCTGCAACCGAAGCTCTTCCACCGCGCCGATCCCCACGTGGTGGTGCTCAGCAATACGCACGAGGTGGCCGCGACCGCTTCCTCCGATCTTTGGCGCGCTCTTCAGCCGCCCGGCCGAGCCGTGGTCCGGATGGTCCGCGACCGCAGCGACGGCGACCTCGGGCTCGACCCGCCTGGCGAGGATCTGCGCCTCGTGTGGGCGCCCACATGGCCCGTGCGGATCCTCCATTTCCCCGTCCGCACCTTCGACCAGTTTCGACGGCGAGCCGAGATCTCGCTGTCGGCGGGCGGCTGGGGCGACCGCGGCCGGTTCCGGCGTCTGCGGGCAATCGTCGAGGAGGGGCGCCTCGAGGACCTGTACGGGCAGCTCGCCTGCGATGAGGTGGCGGTCAAAGAGGGCATCTCCGAAGGTCGCCTGGTGCGCGACGACCGGCTGGCGCGGTTCCTGCCGCTGTGTCCTGACCCGCTGTCGGGCCCCCCAGCCGAGATCTGCGTTGAGCCCGCGCCGGCGGAGCTCGAACGCGAGCTGGACGACCTCGAGTTCGATGCGATGCGGCTCCTGGGGCGAACGCAGCGATTCACGATGCTCCAGGTCGACCGGCTTCGCAACCGCGTCTTCGAGCTGCAGACCAGGTCGGCGAACCGGCGCGCGGGCGTGCGCCCAGGGGCGCTCCTGCGCGGCGCAAGACCGGCTCGGCGGCTGGCGTGATCGCCGAGCCTGGCGGGTACTACCAGTAGTCGGCGTCCCACACCGGAGACGGTGAGCGGCTTTACCCTTAGCGGCCTTGAGGATGACGCCCTGGCACGCGCCGCTCGTAATTCCCGACTGCCCCGACGGGTGGGCCGTCGGACCGCCCGACTACATCGGGATCGGCGCACAGCGCTGTGGCACGAGCTGGTGGTACGACGCCATGCGGCGTCACCCCGACGTCGAGCGCTCGCCACTCGGCAAGGAGGTCCACTACTTCGACCGCTTCTGGCAGGGCAACGCTCCCGACGACATGGCCACGGAGTACGCGTCCTTGTTCCCGCGCCCGCCCGGCAAGGTCGTCGGCGAGTGGACCCCGCGCTATCTCGCCGACTTTTGGACCGCGCCGCTGATTCGCCGGGCGGCGCCCGACGCTCGCCTCCTGGTCGTGCTGCGCGACCCCGTCGCTCGCTATCGCTCCGCGATCGCGCGCCTGCACCGGTTCGCCGAGGAACGCGGGAACCCGATATTGCTGGCGTCGGTCAGCGACGCGACCTGGCGCGGCTTCTACTACCAGCAGCTTCGCCACGTGTTCGACTTCATCCCCCGTGAGCAGGTGCTGGTGCTCCAGTTCGAGCGCTGCGTCGAGGACCCGATGGTCGAGATGGAGCGCACCTGGCGGTTCCTCGGCCTGGAGGCGCCGAGGAAGGCCCCCGGCCGGCTGTTCCAGCACAAGCAGTCCGGCCGCGAAATCCCGCCGCTCAGCTCCCAGGTGACCGAGGAGCTCGCCGAGCGCTACCGGGAAGACGCTCTGCGGCTCGCCGAGCTGTGCCCGGAGATCGACCTCTCGCTTTGGCCGAGCGTCGCCGGCGAGAAGCGAGCTCGCCACCCGGCCCCAGCGCGGGTTGGCGCGCCATAGAGCGCATCGGCGTGGACTGACGACCGATGCGGCTCGTGATGACCCTCAAGGTCCGCGACGAGGAAGACGTCATCGAAGACAACCTGCGCTTTCACCGCGCGATGGGCGTCGACTTCTTCGTGGTCATGGACAACGGCTCCGTGGACGGGACCCCGGAGATCCTCGCCCGCTACGCGAACGCAGGGCTGGCGCACGTGCTCAGGGATGAGACCGGCGACCTGCGGGGCCTGGGGGCGAAGTGGTACACGCGCATGGGGCGGATGGCGGCGACGGAATTCGAGGCCGACTGGGTGATCCACAACGATGCCGACGAGTTCTGGTGGCCGATCACCGGCACGCTCAAGGAGGCGCTGGCCGAGATCCCGGAGAGCTTTGGTGCCGTGGTCGCCCCCCGCGCAGAGTTCGTCGGCCGGCCCGATGGCCCGGGCTCGTTCGCCGAGCGGCTGGTGTTCCGCGAGAGGCGGTCCACCCTCCAACCGAAGGTGGCGCATCGGGCGGACCCGGACGTGGTGGTGCTTCACCGGGGTGCCCACGACATCGCCGCGACGAACGACGACAACCTGTGGCGCGCGCTTCGGCCCCCCGGTCGGGCCGTGCATCGCGGCGTGCGCGACGTCGGGGACGAGTCCAAAGGCGAGCCCGAGGACATTCGTCTTGTCTGGGCGCCGACCTGGCCTATTCGAATCTTCCACTTCCCGCTTCGCTCGTTCGAGCAGTTCCGCCGCCGCACCGAGATCTCACTTCACCAAGGCGGATTTCGCGACAGCGGTCGCTTTCGACGTTTGCGCTGGCACTACGAGCAGGGACGGCTGGAGGAGCTCTACGCCGAGCTGATCTGGGACGACTCCGCGATCGACGAGGGAATCCGCGAGGACAAGCTGGTCCGCGACGGGCGGATCGCCGAGCTCTTGCCGCGCTGCCCCGATCCACTGACCGCGGCCGGGCCGGCCGAGCTGCGCATCACGCCCGATCCGGAGGCGCTCGAGGGCGAGCGAGAGGAGGTGCAGCTCGATGCGATGCGGCTCTTGACCCGCACGCAGCGCTTCACGATGCTTAGTCACAACAAGGATCGCCGCCGAATCGACAGGCTGCAAGCCACCAACGAGCGCCTGCGGACGATGCTCGACCGCACCCTGACCCGCCGCCTGCTGAATCTCGTACGGCGCGGGCGCGGGCGGGCCAGCCCGCCGGCGGCCGGCGTGGACCGCGACTAGCGATCGACCCCGGCGCGTAGGCCGCGCAGGAAATCGCGCAACCGGGTGTCCTCGAGCAGCTCGGCCCCAGGCGCGTCGCCGACGACGTTCTGGTCGTAGTGCTCGCGCAGCCTGCCCTGCTCCCAGGTCTCATACAGGCGCCGCCAGGTCCTCCCGGTGCGCTCCGGAAGCTCGCGGTTGCGCGCGTAGGCACGACCTCCCTTGATGATCTTGTTCTCGAATTCCGCGTAGGTGCGCATCGGAAAGTGGAGGATGTCGATCGAGCCGTCTTCCAGGCGTTCACCGAGGTCTGCGCCCTCCAGCTTGTGGTTGCCCTGCGCCACTGTGATCTCGGGGTGTGAACGGTGGGCGAGCTTCGGCGGCAGCGGCTTGCCGAGCGGGTTGCGAGACTCGCGCTCGCGCAGGGTCATCCTCTCCCAGAACGGGCGGCCGTCCTCCGGCCGGGGGACGAAGTTCTGGCGGTGGGCGACCAACAAGCCGACCTCGTCGCCAAGCCGCTCGAACGTCGACTTCAGCGATCCGGCGCGCGGCCACCAGAACTCGTCGGCATCGTTGTTGATCACCCAGTCGGCGCCGTCGGTGGCGGCAAGCCGGGCCATCCGCGTCACCCACCGCCCCTGCGAGTAGTCGTCGGTGGGCTCGAACAGCAACCGCACGACCCCTTGAGACTCGTACTCGCGCAGGATCTCGACGGTGTCGTCCTGGGAGCCGTTGTCAGTCACGATCACCTCGTCCACGCCCTGGGCGAGGTGGAAGTCGAGGTTCTCTCCAACGATGTCCTGCTCATCGCGCACGAGCAGGGTCATGACGAGTTTCATCTGCGGGTGATTCGTAGCAGGTGGGACAGGGGGTGCCCGCCCCTAGAATGCCCGGTCCGTGCCTGATCGTCCATCCGCAGACAGGGGAGAGCGCTTGATCATGGCGCTCAAGGTTCGAGACGAAGGCGACATCCTCGAGGCGAACCTCCGCTTCCACCACGCGCTCGGCGTGGACCACTTCGTGGTCACCGACAACGGGTCCACCGACGAGACCCCCCAGATCCTCCGCCGCTACGTCGACGCCGGGCTCGCCCACGTGATCAACGACCCGGATGCCGACCTCCGTGAGCGTGGCGCGGAATGGCTGACGCGGATGGCTCGCCTGGCCGCGACGGAGCTGGAAGCCGACTGGGTGATCCACACCGACGCCGACGAGTTCTGGTTGCCGCTGCACGGCACGCTCACCGACGCGCTTGCCGGGATTCCCGAGCGGTATGGCGTGGTGGTCGCGCCGCGCGCGGAGTTCGTGGGGCGACCCGACGGCGCCGGCTCGTTCGCCGAGCGCCTCACGGTGCGAGAGTCACGCGCGCGCCTTCAGCCCAAGGTCGCCCACCGGGCTGACCCGGACGTGGTCGTCCTCGAACGAGGGGGGCACGACGTGGCGGTGGCCGGAGCCGACGGCGACCCGGCCTCGACACTGCGTCCCCCCGGCCGCCCCGTTCACCGCGGCGTTCGCGACGCCGAGGGGAACGACTCTGTGCGACGAACGGACGAGAACCGGCTCGTCTGGGCGCCCCGCTGGCCGGTGCGGATCCTGCACTTCCCGGTGCGGTCGTTCGCGGAGTTCAAGCGTCGAATAGAGATCGCGATCTTCGAGAACAGGTTCCCGGACCGGGGGCGCTTTCGGCGTTTGCGTGCGCAGTTCGAGGAGGGACGCCTGGAGGAGCTTTACGCCGAGCTGGTCTGGGACGACGCAGCGATCGAAGCCGGGATTCGCGACGGGCAACTGATGCGGGACGAACGCTTCGCGCGCTTGTTGCCGGAATGCCCCGATCCACTCAGCGGCGCGCCGGCGGGGAGCGTCCGAGTCGAATCCGAGCCTGACGAGGTCCAGCGAGAGGAGGCCGAGGTCGAGTTCGATGCCATGCAGCTCCTCAGCCGGACCGAGCGCTGGCTGATCGTCCAGCGCGAGCGCTACCGCGAGCGCAACGAGGCCCTCCAGTCGCGAAAGATGAGAGTCGCGGGCCAGCGCGACAACGCGAGGCGAAGGGTGGAGACCGTGCGCCAGCGGCTACGGGCCGAGCGCGCCCGTCCATGGAGCCGGATGCGGCGCGTGGCGGGGCGTTTTCTCGGGCGTGATTCAGGACCCGCAGGGTCCCTTCGCCGACGCGTGGAGCGCTAGCCTGCTGCGGCCGTGCGGCTTGCAATGACGCTCAAGGTCCTCGACGAGGCGGACATCATCGACGACAACCTGCGTTACCACCGCGCGCAGGGAGTCGATTTCTTCGTCGTCGCCGACACCGGGTCCACCGACGGCACGATCGAGATCCTCGAGCCGTACGAGCGCGCCGGAATCGTGAGGTTCGAACGCATCGGGCGTGGAATCCACGACATGAAGAGGGGCGGCGAGGAGGAGATCACTCGGATGGCGGGCGAGATGGGCGCCGACTGGGTGATCCACAACGACGCGGACGAGTTCTGGTGGCCATTGACCGGAGACCTGAAGGAGGCGCTGGCGACGATACCCGACCAGTACGGGCTGGTCGTCGCCCCACGGACCGAGTTCGTTGCCCGGCCCGGCGATGGACCGTTCGCCGAGCGCCTCACCATCCGCGAGGCCCGGTTCCTGCGCCCACCAAAATCGGCGCACCGCGCGCACCCGCGAGCGACGATGCGCGGCCCCCACCCGAACGAGATCTGGGTCGACCGCAGCGGCTCGCCCTACACCGGGCTGGTCGGAAAGCCGGTCCTGCGGACCCAAGCCGAGCACGTCGAGGAAGACGAGCTCGAGCTGCTGATCGCTCCAACCTTTCCCGTCGGCGTCCTCCATTTCCCGCTCCGCTCCTTCGAGCAGTACAAGCGCCGGGTCGAGATCGCGCGCGCGAACGGCCAGCTCGACCGCAACGCCGAGGGCCGCCAGGTCCGCGACGCCTACGAGGGGGGCCACCTGGAGGAGATCTACCGGCGCCTGACGCTCGACGACGCCGCCGTCGCGCGCGGACGCGACCAGGGCTGGCTGATCGAGGACAAGAGCTTCCGCGATTACCTCGCAACCTGCCCAGACGCGCTCGAGGGTGGAGTGGCGCCACCCGAAGCTCGCGCCCGGCCCGACGAGGAGCGCCAACGGGAGCTCGCCAAGCTGGAGCACGACGCTATGTACGCGATCAGCCGCTACCTGCAGACGCACGCCTACCGGGCGCAGGAGAGACTCCGGCAGGGAGCCCGTCACGCTCGCGCCGAGCGCCGGCTGAAGCGTCAGGTTCGCCGGCTTCGCCGCCGGGTCAAGCGCCAGGCCGGACGCCTCCGCAGGATCCAATCGAGCCGCTGGTGGCGCCTTCGCCCCCGCGTGCCGAGAGCCGTCGCCAAGCTGCGAGCGGGGACGAACCGCCGCCGCTAGCCGCTAGCCTCGCCCGCCATGCGCCTGGCGATGACCCTCCTCGTCCGCGACGAGGCCGACATCATCGAGGCCAACCTCCGCTACCACCGCGCCCAGGGGGTGGACCTGTTCGTGGTGGGCGACAACGGGTCCACCGACGGCACGGTCGAGATCCTCGAGCGTTACGAGCGAGCCGGCCTGGTCGAGCTCGAGCGTCTCCCCGGCACCGTGAACGAGGCCTGGTCCGAGGGGCGCACGAAGCTTGGCCGGCGCACCCATGAGCTCGGCGCCGACTGGGTGATCCACAACGACGGCGACGAGTTCTGGTGGCCGGTCACGGGTGATCTCAAGCAGACCCTGGCGGCGATCCCCGAGCGCTTCGGAATGGTGATTGCGCCGCGGACGGAGTTCGTCGCCCGACCCGGGGAGGCTCCGTTCGCGGACCGCCTGACGTTTCGCGAGGCCCGATCCCTGCGTGCGCCCAAGGCGGCTCACCGGACGCACCCTCGCGTGGTGCTCGATCATCCGCACCCGACCCGGATTTGGATCGAGTCGAGCTCTGCTCCCTCGCTGGAGGGCAGGCCGGGGCTGACGATCACCGAAACCAGGCACCCGCTGCCCACGGAAGAGCTCGTCTTCGCTTCGACCTTCCCCGTCCGCGTCTTGCATTTCCCGGTCCGAAGCCGTGCGCAGTACCGGCAGCGAGTCGAGCTGGCGGAGCAGGCCGGGATGCTCGAATCGGATTGGCGAGCGGGGTTGCGCGCGGCCTACGAGACCGGTCGCCTGGACCAGGTGTACGAGGAGCTGGCCCTGTCCGATCAGGAGCTCGCTCGCGGGGTGGAGGATGGCTCGCTGGTCGAGGACACGGACTTTCGCGACTACCTCGCCGCGTGCCCCGATCCGCTTCAGGGCGGGGACCCGCCGGCGGGCTCACGAGACTGGCCCCAGGAGCGCCGGCAGCGGGAGCTCGCCGAGCTCGAGCTGGATGCCATGTACGCGTTGACCAAATACGTTCGGCGCCGCGGCGGCAGCGCCCAGCGGGGTCGTTTCCGGGAGCTGAAGGAAAGCGAGCTCAAGCTGCGGCGCAGCCTGCGCCACAGCGAGCGCCGCCTGAAGCGCATCAGCTCGAGCCGCTGGTGGCGGCTTCGTCCGCGGCTGCCGGGACGGCGGCGCCGCCGGCGCTGACCGCGGCGCCCACGCCCGCCGTGCCGACGACTAACGTTGAGGGGGTGAGGGCCAAGGTCCTGATCCGCCCCAAGCGGGGCATCCTCGATCCCCAGGGCAAGGCGATCGAGCGCGCTCTCCCCGCGCTCGGCTTCGACGGCGTCTCGAACGTTCGGGTGGGACGTCTCGTGGAGCTCGAGGCGGATGACCCCGACGGCCTCGCCGACCTGTGCGAGAAGCTGCTCGCCAACCCGCTGATCGAGGACTACGAGATCGAGCTGGACGGGAAACTCCAGACCCCGCCGCCCCCGGCATGAGGACTGACGTCCTCATGACCGCTCGCCTTCGGCTCGCTGGTAGACGAGGAGGCGGGCATGTGACTTTGGCGTGCTTCAGTTCCCGGGCTCCTGCGACGAGCGCGACGCGCTGCTCGCCTGCCGCCGGGTTGGCGACGCGCGCCTGGTCTGGCACGAGGAGACCGACCTGGAGGGCGTCGACGTGGTCGTCGTGCCCGGGGGCTTCTCGTACGGGGACTACCTGAGGGCCGGGGCGATCGCGCGCTTCGCGCCTGCGATGGAGGCGGTGGCCGAGCATGCGGCGAGCGGGAAGCCCGTGCTCGGGATCTGCAACGGGTTTCAAGTCCTCTGCGAGGCGGGCCTGCTGCCGGGAGCGCTTTTGCCCAACGACTCGCTGAGGTTCGTCTGCCGGCAGGTCGAGGTCGTGGTGGAGAGCTCCGAGACGCCGTTCACGCAGGGCTGCCGCGCCGGAGATCGGCTGTCGATCCCGATCAAGCACGAGTCGGGCCGCTACTTCGCGCCCCCGGCGCAGCTCGACGAGCTCGAGGCGCGAGGCGGAGTCGTGTTGCGCTATGCGCCGGGCCAGAACCCGAACGGCTCCGCCCGCGAGATCGCAGCGGTCGTCAACGAGGGCGGAAACGTGATGGGGCTGATGCCCCACCCGGAGCATGCCGTCGATCCGCTCACGGGGTCGACGGACGGCTTGCGGATCTTCGCCTCGCTGGCGGCGCAGGCCGCCGAGTCCGAGGCGGCCAGGATCAGCGCGTAGCCGAGAGCTGCTTGACGTCCTCGAGCAGCACCGGCGCCTTGATCGTCGCCAGCTCGCCCCCGCGATCCGGATCGATCAGCTGGAGATAGAAGCCCTCGTCGCGCTGGATCAGGTCGAAGACCTGCTCGTTGATCTGCGCCAGCTCCTCGCCGAGCGCCTCGCGATAGCGGCGCACCGGGTGGATGAACTTCCGGAACCTGCCGGCAAGCCCCCTCCGCGGAAGCCTGGCGGCAAGCCGCCCGCGCAGGGTGGCGTTCAGCCTGTCCTCGGCCGCGGCTCGCCACAGCCTGCCGCCGGCGGTGCGACGGAAGCCCCCGCCATGGTGGTAGACGAGGTCCTCATAGACCCCGAACTGGAGCGGGTGGGGATTCACCTTGTTGGTGCGCAGCATCGGGTACCAATCGATGCCGCGGTCTTGGACCAGGCGGTGGAGGTTGCCCCCCACGTCCGTGACCTCCTTCCCCTGAGGGTTGACCCAGGTGGCGCCACGCCGCCAGTCGCCGGGCAGCTCGCGCCACAGCTCCGCTCTCATCACGCAGAACGACGGATGGGGCTGGGGGTCGCCGTTGTTCTCGTCCCGCCGCACGGCGACGATCGGGTGGCTCTCCAGCTTCTGGCGCAGGAAGGGGACGATCGGGGCGACCGGGAAGGCGTCGCCGTCGATGAACATGATCATGTCGTCGGGCTCGGCCGCCTGGGCGACGATGTCGCCCAGCAGCGTGAGCTTCAGCTCGTGCTGCTTGATCGGCACGTCGGTGCTGTAGAAGAACTTCGGCGCGTGCTCGCGCATCTCGGCGTCGAGCCAGGCGTAGACCTTGAAATCCTCGTCGACGTTGCGCTCGAGGTAGCGAAGCTGGATGTCGATCCAGCGGTCGTAGCGCCAGTGGACGGTCGCGATGTGGATCATCGCGGGTAACGTAAACAAGATGCCTCCCTTCGGCGCTCGGACGCCCGTGGAGCTGCGCGAAAAGGGGATCGTCACCGTGCTCGGGATGCACCGCAGCGGCACCTCGGCGATCGCGGGCATGCTGGCGGACCACGGCGTCGAGCTCGGCCCGGTCTCGGAGCAAAACCGCTTCAACCCGCGCGGCAACCGCGAGATCCGCGAGCTCAACAGGCTCCACGACCGGGTCCTGGAGCGAAGCGGCGGCTCGTGGTGGGAGCCGCCCGAGCGCATCCGCGTGCCGCGGGGCGACTATCGCCGCCGCAACGAGATCGTCGGCTCGATCCCCGGTGAGACGATCGGGGTCAAGGACCCGCGGCTCCTGCTCGTGCTGGACCTGTGGCGCGACCTGGAGCCGAGGCCGATCGGCGTGATCCGGAATCCGGTCGCCGTGCGCGAGTCACTCGAGCGGCGAGCACATGAGCGCCCGCGGCGCCACCCACAGCTCTCCGCGGCAGGGTGGGACGAGCTGTGGCTGATCTACAACCGGGCCCTGCTCGCCGAGCACCGGCGGCAGCCCGTTTCCGGTGATCGACTTCGAGCGACAGAGCGACCTCGACGCCCAGGTTCGGGCCGCGCTCGCCTTCCATGGCCTGGAGACGACGGCCGAGTCCGCCTTCTTCGACCCCGAGCTCCTCGGCACAGGGCGCCGACGACTGGCGGTCGCGCACCTCGAGCGAGGCCCTGGAGCTCTGGGACACGCTGGCGGGGCTCGCCACTCCTTAGCTCGGGCCCTCGCGCCGCCCGGCTCGAAATACTGGTCTTGTGACCGTGTCCAGCGAAGCGAGGCACCGGGAGCTCGGCCTCACCGACTCGGAGTACGAGCGCATCGTCGAGTTGCTCGAGCGCGAGCCGAACGGCGTCGAGCTGGCGATGTTCTCCCTGCTGTGGTCCGAGCACTGCGCCTACAAGCACTCGCGCAAGCTGCTGCGCCGGCTGCCCACCGAGGGGCAACGCGTGCTGATGGGCCCGGGTGAGAACGCCGGCGCTGTCGACGTCGGAGCGGGGTACGCGGTCGCCTTCAAGGTCGAGTCCCACAACCACCCGAGCGCGGTGGAGCCGTTCCAGGGAGCCGCCACCGGGGTCGGCGGCATCCTCCGTGACGTGTTCGCGCTCGGGGCCCGCCCGATCGCGGTGCTCGACTCGTTGCGGTTCGGCGAGCTGGAGTCCGAGCGCTCCCGCTACCTGCTCGATCGCGTCGTTGCCGGGATCGGCCATTACGGGAACTCGATCGGGGTGCCGACGGTCGGCGGCGAGATCTACTTCGAGGCGCCCTACGAGCACAACTGCCTCGTCAACGCGATGTGCGTGGGGCTGGCGCGGTCCGACCGAATGGTGCGCTCGGCCGCCGGCGGAGTCGGAAACCTGGTGCTGCTGCTGGGCGCATCGACCGGGCGCGACGGGATCGGCGGCGCCTCGGTGCTGGCATCGGCAGAGCTCGTCGAGGGCGCCCAGATGCGGCCCAGCGTGCAGATCGGCGACCCGTTCGAGGAGAAGAAGCTCATGGAGTGCTGCCTGGAGCTGCTCGATCGCGGGCTGCTCGTGGCGCTCCAGGACCTCGGCGCGGCGGGCCTCACCTCCTCTTCCGCCGAGATGGCAGCCGGCGGCGGGGTCGGGATCGACCTGCACGTCGATCGGGTGCCGTTGCGTGAGGCGGACATGGAGCCGTTCGAGATCATGGTCTCGGAGTCACAGGAACGGATGCTGGCGGTGGTCCAACCGCCAAGGCTCGGTGACGTCTTGGCCGTGTGCGAGCGGTGGCAGACCGGAGCCGCCGCGATCGGTGAGGTCACCGATACCGGACGGGTCCGGGTGCTGGCCGACGACGAGGTGGTCGGCGACGCGCCGGTCGCGGCGCTGATCGACGGCTGCCCGCTCTACGACCTCCGGCCGGAGGAGCCAAGCGAGTGGTTGTACGCCAACCGCCCCTCGCTCGATCGCGGCGCCGAGGCAAGCGAGATCCTGCTCAGCCTGCTCGCCTCGCCGAGCATCGCCTCGAAGGAGTGGGCATTCGAGCAATACGACCCGATCGTCCAATCACGAACCGTACGGCGCCCGGGGACCGCTGACGCCGCGGTCTTGAAGCTCGAGGAGACCGGTGGGGCGATCGCCGTCGCGATCGACGGCAACGGCCGCCGCGTGGCCTGCGATCCGTACCGCGGAGCCGTGGAGGCGGTGCTCGAGTGCGCCCAGAACCTCGCCTGCGTGGGCGCCGAGCCCTTGGGCTTGACCAATTGCCTCAACTTCGGCAACCCCGAGAAGCCCCACGTCGCCTGGCAGCTCGATCGCTCCGTGACAGGGCTTGCGGACGCCTGCGCGGCGCTCGGGATACCGGTTGTCGGCGGCAACGTCTCCCTCTACAACGAAACCGACGCGGGGCCGATCTATCCCACGCCGGTGGTGGGGCTGGTCGGCGAGCTGCCCGACCCCGAGCGCGCCCCCGGCGTCGCGGTCAGCGAGGGCGACGCGATTGCGCTGGTGGGGCCGTTCGCGCCCTCGCTGGCGGGCTCCGAGCTGGCGAAGCTGCGCGGCGACCTGGGGAGCGGGCTGCCGGGCGTCTCGATCGAGGCGGTCCGCGAGGCGATCGAGCTGGTGCGCGAGGGGGTGCGGTCGGGGCTCCTGACCGCCGCTCACGACGTCAGCGACGGCGGCCTCGCCTGCGCCCTGGCCGAGTGCGCGATCGCCGGTGGGGTGGGCGTTCACGCCGACCTCGACTCCCTGGTCGAGCTTCGCGGCGGGTCGGGCGAAACCTGTCTGTTCGGCGAGGGAGTGGGTGGGTTCGTGGTCGCGGGCCCGGCCTCGGCGCTTGCCGCTCTCGCCACGCAGGGCTCGGAGCGCGGCGTCGACGTTCTGGAGATCGGAGAGGCGGGTGGAGGGCGGCTCGAGATCTCCGCCGCGGAGGCCGAGGTCTCGCTCGAGCTGGCCGATGCCGAGCGCGCCTGGCGCTCGCTGGGGCCCGTCTAGTTTCGCTACCATCGGCCGCTCGCGGGCTTGGGCGCAGGGTCGCCGCCGCATGCAAGGTGCAGTGCGGCACGGGCGATGTCGCTTGGCTGCGCCGCGCTCGAGCTCGCTCCTTGACTTCATGTCGTTCCACTCTCACCACAGGATCGCGCTCGGCGGCGTGACGCTCTTGGCGGTCGCCGCCCTGGGGCTCGTCGCCTCAGATCCCCTTCCCGGGACACCCCGGGAGGCGAACGCCGCGCCGGGGGTTGGCCGGCCGAACATCGTCCTGATCCAGACCGACGACCAGGCGTACAGGCAGCTGACCCGGCGCACGATGCCCAACGTGACGCGCCTCCTCACGGAGCACGGCACCAGTTTCACCGACTACGTCGTCTCCACCGCGCAGTGCTGTCCCTCGCGCGCCTCCCTGTTCACCGGCCAGTACGCCCACAACCACGGCATCACCTCGAACCGACCGGGCTATCGGGCCCTGGTCGACAGGCACAACGTCCTCCCGGTCTGGCTGCAAGAGGCCGGCTACCGGACGATCCACCTGGGCAAGTTCCTGAACGGATACGAGGAGGTGGCCGACCCGCCATCGGAGGTGGCCCCGGGCTGGAACCGATGGCACAGCGTCCTCGGGCACCCGCGCTACTACAACTACAACCTGTTCGTCGACGGCACGGTCGAGCACCACGGGGGACGGCGCGAGGACCACGTCACACGCGTCCTCAACCGCTACGCCGTGCGCCTGGTCAGGAAATATGCGCCAAAGAGGCACCCCTTCTATCTCCAACTCGACCAGCCTGCGCCGCACGTGGCACTTCAGCGCGACCCCCACGGCAGCTGCGGCCGGGCGCCCATCCCCCTTCCGGCCCACAAGCGCCTGTTCAGGAGCGAAGCGCTGCCCAGCCCGCCGTCGTTCAACGAGAACGACATGCGCGACAAACCCCGCTTCCTGAGCGGCGCTCCGAAGGTGGCGCCCAGCGAGATTGGGAGGATTCGCAAGCAATGGCGCTGCGCCCTCGCCTCGCTCCGCGGCGTCGATCGCGGCGTCGGGAGGATCTACAACGCAGTGAAGGACGCGGGCGAGCTGCGGAAGACCGTCTTCATCTTCATCTCGGACAACGGCCAGTTCCACGGTCAGCATCGCCTTCGCAGCGGCAAGGTCCTTCCCTACGAGGAGGCGCTGCACCTCCCGCTCGTGATCAGGACGCCGAGGCGCTACCGGGAAGGCGCGAAGCGGATCCCGAAGGTCCGCGAGACGGTGGCGAACATCGACCTGGCGCCGACGATCCTGCGCCTCGCCGGCGCCCTGCCATGCACGGCGGCCGGGCGTTGCCGGACCATGGACGGGCGCTCGCTGATGCCGCTGCTCACCCGCTCCGGCCGCTGGCCACAGCATCGCGGGCTGCTGACCGAGTACCGGGTCGCTGCCGGGGCGGGACGCTACGCGACGTGTCAGTTCACCGGGATCAGAACGCGTCCAACGATCTACGTCCGGCACACCAGGGTGGTGAACCCGAGCACCAGCCGGTGCGAGCCAACCGACCAGCGGGAGCGTTACGACCTGAGGGCGGATCCGTTCGAGCTCGACAACAAGTGCTTCGGCGGCGGTCCGGCCAGCTGCCCCCTCAGCGCCGCGCAGCTCCAGCTGGAGCGGCGGCTCGGCAGGCTCCAGGAGTGTGCCGGCATCGCGGGGCGCGATCACCGCGTCGGCCAACGCCCCTTCTGCGAGTGACGGCCGGCGCCGCCGGCTCCCCTTTCCTCAGGGGGTCTGATTCACCGTCAGATTAGAGCGGCGCCGCAAGACCGAGAGCGTTCCGGCCGGGTCGCCGTTGGAGCTGAGGGACAGCCTCACCCGCCGCTCGCCGACCGAGCCGAGGCGGGCCTGAAGGCGGCTGGGATTGAGGCTGATCGTGGTCACGTAATTCAGGTTCTGACCGGAGCTCTGCAGGCGGACCGTCCACCGGGGCAGGAGGCGACGGTAGAAGGGTGAGATCCAACCCGCGAACGGATCACTGCTGCCGCGAACCATGGTCCGGGGCTCGGTTCCGGCGCTCGACTCGCTGTAGAGGCTGCCGGTGAAGCCCGGGGAGTGCAGGCCGAGGGTTCTCGGCCCGTCCTGGGTCACGCCGATCTCGGGACCCAGCTGGAAGTAGCGGTCATAGGTGCGCGACCGATCCGCCCGGACGCGGTCGACCACGATCAGCGCCACGTGGGGCTTGTAGAGGAACAGCCTCCAGTGCCGTACGCCGCCGCGACGAAGCAGCGGGTTCCTGCCGCGGACCGCGAACCAGCCGTCGCCGCTGCCACGAGCCTGGAGGCCGCTGCCGTAGGGTCGCTTGCGCCATCCGGTGAAGCCGCGACCGCGCACGGTCAACGTGCTGTGCGCCCGCGCCGACAGCACGAAGTCCCTGATCGGGCCGGGCTGTATGTGGTACTGGCCGGTATCGGTCAGGATCCGGTGCCCGCGGTCGAAGAGATCGAAGCTGAGCTCGTCGGCGTGCTTGTGAGTGCCGTTGTGGAAGTCGGCGAGCATCGACAGGAAAGCCCCCGGGCCCTTGACCACGGCGATGCCGCTCTTCATCAGGGCCAGCATTCCCCGGTCGTCGGCGGCGCGTCTCTGGTATGCCCGCCCGGGCGTGATCAGATTGCTGTCGCCGAAGAGCGGAACCTGGTGATCCGGCTCGATCAGCCAGCCGCCCACCTCCTTCATCCTCCTCAGCAGGCGTTGGAGGCCAGGGCGATGGCGCCCCGCGATGGCCTTGAACCGCGCCAGGAGGTCGGTGAGCACGAAGTGGTAGGCGCTGGAGTTCTCGAGCCAGAACCCCTCGCTTTCGATCACCCGCTCGTGGAACATCCTGATGAAGCGCCGCACCCCCACCTTTCGCCAGCCCCGGGCTCCCTTCATGAACCGGAAGTGGCGCCCGAGCGCCAGCAGCCCGACGCTGTCGAAGAGCCCGTGATTCATGTGGTCGGGGTTCGCCATCAACCATCTGGCGTGCGTCTTCACGGAGCGCAGCGCCGCCAGCGCCTGGCGCCTGGGCAGTTTCCGCTCGCAGGCGGCGGCTCGGACCAGGTAGGCGAGCTCTGCCGCGCGCTCACCGGCGACCTTCGAGCGCCAGGCGGCCCGGGAGGTCCTGGGCGCGCCGAGCTTTTGACGGTGGATCCAGTCCAGCAGCAGCCGCTTGGCCTGAAGGAGGGCGCCGAGGTGCCCGCGTCGATAGTCGGACCGAAGCACGTCGAGCCAGGTCAGTGACTGCAGAGCGCTGCGAAACCGAGAGCTGTGATGAGGATCCTGTCGCCAATTCACGAGTGGGACGAGCTTCACCCCGGAGTAGGGGCCCACGGTGAACAGGTCACGTTGGCGCGCATCCGCGACCGCCTTGCGCGAAGGGTGCACATCCTTCAGCGGCTTGGGGGACGGCGGACAGGCGGCTCGGTGCAGCCCGCGCAGGTCGGAGCTCGCGGAGGAGGCAGAAGCTGGGGCGACCGCTCCGACGGCGATTGCGGCGCCCACCACCATCGCCAGGATGGCTGAATACACCCGCCGGCGCCAGGTGGCCGACTTGGCGGCGTTGTGCTCAGAGATAGCCACTGACAGTGCCCCCTCGACCCGGCTTTCAGGGTAACGCGCCGACCGGGCGGGTGGCGCCGGGGAGGCTGATCCGCCCCCGTTGCTACCCTGCGGTTGCAGGCGGACCTGCCTGCCTCGCCAGCTCAATCTCTCACGCAGAGAAAGCCCACATGATCCCGACCGAGCGGCCTGTCCCAGACCGCGACGGCCCGCGCGATGAGTGCGGGGTGTTCGGCGTATACGCGCCCGGGCACGACGTTGCCCGGCTGGCGTACTTCGGCCTCTATGCGCTCCAGCATCGCGGCCAGGAGTCGGCGGGCATCGCCACCTGCGAGGGCGGTCACATCACCACCCTGCGCGATACCGGCCTGGTGTCGCAGGTCTTCGACGAGCAGAAGCTGCGGGCGCTCGAGGGCGACATGGCGATCGGGCACGTTCGCTACTCGACCACCGGCGGCGGTTCGTGGGAGAACACGCAACCGGTCTGGCGGGATGACGGGCGGGAGCTGGCCCTGGCCCACAACGGCAACCTGACCAACGCCGTCGAGCTGTACAACGAGCTGCGCGAGCGGGGGCTTGCGTTCCGCGGCACGTCCGACTCGGAGATCATCGCCACCCTGCTCTCGGTGGAGGAGGCGCGCCCGATAGAGAATGCGGTCGAGGCCGTGATGCCGCGGCTTGCGGGCGCCTACTCCACCGTGGTGATGACGAAGCGGGCGGTGGTCGCCTTCCGCGATCCGCACGGCGTGCGGCCGCTCTCGCTCGGCAAGGTCGGCGACCGCTACTGCATCGCCTCGGAGAGCTGTGCCTTCGACATCATCGGCGGCGAGCTTCTGCGCGAGGTGATGCCCGGGGAGCTGATCTCGCTGACCGAGGATGGGATCGAGACGCGGCAGGTGGTGTCCGCGAATCGCCCCGCCCATTGTGTCTTCGAGCACATCTACTTCTCGCGACCGGACTCGCGCCTCGAGGGCCGGGTCCTACAGCAGGTGCGGGGGCGGATGGGGGAGATCCTGTGGCGCGAGTCGCCGGTGGACGCCGACCTGGTGATCTCGGTGCCGGACTCGGGCAATCCGGCGGCGAGCGGCTTCGCGCGGGCCTCGGGCATTCCCCAGGACGACGGGCTGATCAAGAACCGCTACGTGGCGCGAACCTTCATCCAGCCGGGGCAGGAGCTGCGCAAGCATGGTCTGCGAATGAAGTTCAACCCGCTCCCGGAAATCGTCGCCGGCAAGCGCGTGGTCGTGGTCGACGACTCAATCGTGCGCGGCAACACCACCCGCCAGATCGTCGGCATGCTGAAGGACGCCGGAGCAAAACAGGTGCACCTGCGGATCTCAGCGCCGCCGATTCGCCACCCCTGCCACTACGGGGTCGACATGTCGACCCGCGAGGAGATGATCGCCCACAACCGCACGGTCGAGCAGATCGCCGACGAGCTCGGCGCCGACTCGCTCGCCTACCTGTCGATGGAGGGGGTGTACGAGGCGGTGGGTACCCCCGCCCGACACCACTGCGACGCCTGCTTCACCGGCAACTACCCGCTGGGCGACGGCGGCGAGGGCAACGGCAAGTTCGCCCTGGAGACGATCGGCGTCACTCCGTTGGCTCGCTAGCCGTCACTCACTGACTCAGCGGATGGCGCTGTCCTGCCCGGACCCCGGATAGCGATGGCAAGACAGGACAGCGCCGCAATTGGAGGGGGCTCTTTCTGTCGGTCGCTCCCTGCCGATCGGCCAGATGGCCAGGCTCGGCGAAACCGCTCAAGGCAGGCGTGCGGACTGCCGAAGGCTCGGTTGGCATACCTGAACCCAGGTAGGGAGCCCGCCGACTTTGCAGCCGACCAGCGTTCAAGCACTCCGCATACCGCCGATTCGCGCGCTCCGAGTGCTGCCGATTCTGGCCGCGCTCGTGGCGCCCCTGGCGGCCACCGCCGAGCCGGCCGAGGCGGTGAAGTGCCTCGGGCACCGGGCGACGATCGTCGGCTCGAACAAGCCCAATCGGATCCTGGGCACGGACCGCAGGGACGTGATCGCCGCGAGGGGCGGCAACGACAGCATCATCCTCGGCGGCTTCGGCAACACCGGGGGCAGGGACATCGTCTGTGCGGGCGCTGGACACGACAGGGTGATCGGCTCCGACACCAAGGAGAAGCTGATCGGCGGCGGCGGCAGCGACTACCTCGAAGGCGATCTGGGAAACGATCTCCTGGTGGGAGATCAGTTCAACCCGTACGGTGACGCAATGGCCCCGGTCGGCCGCGACACCATTTCGGGCGGCGGAGGCAGGGATCACATCGTCGGCGACAACTACGGGAGAGGCGATGCCGAGGGCGGCCGAGCCGACGAAGTGTGCCCCAACAGGCGCGGCCCCGGAGGGGGCGGGCCGGGGGATGACTTCATCGTCGCGGACAGCGAGGTCATGGGCGCGGGGACGGCCAGCGGCGGAGGCGATGACCACATCTGCTCGGAGAAGGAGGACGACCTCGTGGTCGGCGACAGCTATTCGCCCGTCGGGCGCTGCCTCGGGCGGAGGAGACGACGAGCTCAACGGCGATCGCCAGGACGACATCCTCATCGGCGACAGCTACACGATCACGGGAACCGCCTCGGGGAGCGGCAGCGACCACCTCAACGGCATCTGGGCCGACGACATCGTTTACGGCGACAACGTCGCCGCCAACCCGCAGTACGGCGAAGTGCTCGGCGGTGGCGGCGAGGACAACGTCACAGGGGGCAGCGGGAACGACCGTTTGAACGGCGGCCCCATGCACGACATCTGCTCCGGCGGGGGAGGCCACGACGTCGCCGGCAGCAACTGCGAGCACCGGCTCCGGATTCCCTGACGGCCCGGCACGTTCGCTAGCATTGCCCGCTTCCGATCGCCGTGCTGCGAGGCGCGCGCGGCGCTCGCTGCGGGTTGCGGATCGCGCCGGAAGCACCGCTCCGGCTTGATCTGCGCTCGCTTCCCTCCCGATGATGTCGGTTCTCTCACAACGCAGGCTCGTAATCGCGCTCGCCGCGCTGCTGGCATTGGCCGGCTTGGGGCTGGCGACGTCGCAGCGTCCTGAGGGAGCGAGCGCCGCGCGTGGCGGCGGCCAGAAGCTGCCGAACATCGTCGTCGTGACCACCGACGACCAGGCCCTCTCTCAGGCCCGCGCCCGGTACATGCCGAAGGTCACGAAGCTGATCGGCAGACGCGGCACGAGGTTCCCGAACGCCTTTCTGACCACGCCCTTGTGCTGTCCCTCGCGCGCCACGCTGCTCACCGGCCAGTACGGGCACAACAACGGGGTGCTCCGGAACACCTATCCCGCCCTGCGCAACAAGCGGAACGTGCTCCCGGTCTGGTTGCGCCGGGCGGGCTACGTGACCGCCCACGTGGGGAAGTTCCTCAACCGCTACCACCACTTCTCCAACCAAGCCCAGGTGGCGCCGGGCTGGGATCAGTGGTACACCGAGATGGACCGGAGCGAGGACGACTACTACGACTGGTATCTGTCCCGGAACGGCAAGAGGGTCCACTTCGGCCGCAGAGAACAACGACTATGCGCCGCGGGTCTTCGAGCGATCCGCGCTGCGCGTGATTCGCCGCTTCGTGCCCCGTCGCAAGCCGCTCTATCTCCAGCTCGACGAGATCGCCCCCCATGCCGGCTCGGGGCGCGGGGGGCGCTGCAACCCGCCGCCGGACCCCCGTGACGCGGGCAAGTTCAGGAACGTGCCACTCCCGAATCCGCCCTCGTTCAACGAGCCGAACGTGAGCGACAAGCCCTCCTTCCTGCGCAGACAGCCGCTGCTCACCCAGAGCGAGATCAACCAGAGGACGAGGGCCTATCGATGCGGCCTCGCCGCCCTCCAGCAGGTTGACCGGACCGTGGGTCACATCCACAGGGCCTTCAAGCGCCTCGGTGAGCTCGGCAACACCGTTTTCATCTTCTACACCGACAACGGGGTCTTCTTCGGCGAGCACCGGGTCCGCGGCGGAAAGCTCTATCCCTACGAGGAGGCCGACCGGACCCCGCTGTTCATTCGTCTCCCGGCCCGTTACCGGAAGGGCCCACGGGTGGCACAGGTTTCCGCGCCGGTGGCGAACATCGACTTCGCGCCGACGATCCTCGGCCTGGCGGACCAACGCCCATGTCGACGAAAGCGTCAGTGCCGGGTCATGGATGGGAGATCGCTGCTCCCGCTGCTGCGCGGAAAGAGCCCCAAGTGGGCCGCCAACCGCCCCCTGGGCGTCGAGGTTAGCCTTCGGGACGCCAACACCGAGCACGCCGCGTGTCAGTACGCGGGAGTGCGGCTGCCGGGAGCGATCTTCGTCAGGCACGTCAGGGTCGCGGACCCGAACACCGACAATTGCGTGAAGAACCGCGAGCGGGAGCGCTACGACCTCTCCGACGATCCCTACCAGCTCCAGAACCTCTGCTTCGGCGGTGGGAGCTGTCCAACCGGTCGTTTTCAGAGGCGCCTCAGGCGCCTCCTGGCCAAGATCCGCCACTGTTCGGGGGTTCCCGGGCGCGATCCGCGTCCCTCGAACGGCAAGTACTGCGGGTAGCAGGAGCGTGTCCAGCCCGTTCCGCATCGCCGTCCTCGCGTCGGGGGCCGGAACCAACCTGCAGGCAATTCTCGACCGGCTGCACGGCCGGGATGGGATCGAGGTTGCCTGCGTGGTCTCGAACAAGCCGGGGGCTGCGGCGCTGGAGCGTGCCCGGGACGCCGGGGTCGAGACCCGGGTGTTCGAGCGCGCCGGGCATCCGGACCGGGCCTCGCGCGACGCCGCAATCGCGGACTGGCTCGCCGAGCGCGATGTGGACCTGATCGTCCTCGCCGGATACATGGAGCTCTTGTCCGCCGAGTTCGTGGGCCGGTTCCGCAACCGGATCGTCAACGTGCATCCGGCGCTGCTTCCCTCGTTCCCGGGCCTCGACGCGATCGGCCAGGCGCTCGCGCACGGGGTGTCTGTCACCGGGGTGACCGTGCACCTGGTCGACGAGGGGGTCGACTCGGGGCCGATTGTCTTGCAGCAGGCGATCCAGGTGCCATACACTCGCGACCGCGCCCAACTGGAAAAGGAGATCCACCGGGTGGAGCACGAGCTGCTACCCAAGGCGATTCGCTTGATCGCCGCCGGGGCGGTCCGGATCGACCCGGAGAACCCGCGACTCGTCCACGTGGATGTCGACGCAAGCGAATAGCAGCATGGCTGATCCGGTCACCACTGGCGGGGGCACGGAACGCTCGGCGGCCGCGGAGGACGCGATCGAAGTGCGCCGCGCGCTGATCTCGGTCTCGGACAAGACCGGGATCGTCGACTTCGCCCGGGGCCTCGCCGACCTGGGGGTGGAGATCGTCTCCACGGGGGGCACCGCGGCGGCGCTGCGGGAGGGCGGGCTGGAGGTACGGGACGTCGCCGAGCTGACGGGGTCGCCGGAGATCCTCGACGGGCGGGTGAAGACGCTGCACCCGCGGCTGCACGCGGCGCTGCTCGCGGTGCGCGACGACAGCGACCACATGGCCACCCTCGAGGCCGAGCGGATCGAGCCGATCGATCTCGTCTGCGTCAACCTCTACCCCTTCGAGCGAACCGTCGCCCGGCTGGACGTGAACGAGGAGGAGGCGGTCGAGAGCATCGACATCGGCGGGCCGACGATGATCCGGGCGGCGGCCAAGAACCATCGCTTCGTCGCCGTCGTGGTGATGCCCGAGAGCTACGACGCGGTGGTTGCGGAGCTGGAGGAGGCGGACGGCTACATCTCGGGCGAGACCCGGCACTGGCTGGCCAACGAGGCGTTCGCCTTCACGGCCCGCTACGACGCAGCGATCAGCCGCTGGTACGCGCTGCGCTACGAGGCCTATCCGAGCCACTGGGTGATGGCGCACGAGAAGTTCCTCGACCTCTCCTACGGCGAGAATCCTCATCAGAAGGCGGCGCTGTACGTGGAGGTTGGCGCTCGCACGCACGTGCTCTCCAGGGTCGCCAAGCTCCATGGGAGAGCGCTGTCCTTCAACAACGTTCTGGACCTGGACTGCGCCCGGCACCTGCTCGACGAGTTCGACGAGGCCGCCTGCGTGATCGTCAAGCACAACAACCCGTGCGGGGTCGCGGTTGCGGAGCAGATCGAGGATGCCTACGAGAAGGCGCTCGCCTGTGATCCCCTGTCGGCGTTCGGCGGCGTGATCGCGCTCAACCGCGGGGTCGACCGGGCATTGGCCGAGCGACTGCACGAGCGGTTCGTCGAAGTCCTGTTCGCGCCCGCGTACGATCGCGACGCGCTCGAGGTGCTGAAGCAAAAGGAGGCGATACGGCTCCTGGAGGCAACCGAGCAGCGCAACTACGAGCCGCGCGAGCGTGACGTGAAACGGGTGCGCGGCGGGCTCCTGGTGCAGGATCCGGACCGGATCGACGAGGAGCGCGAGTCGATGCAGGTGGTCACCCAAGCGAAGCCGGACGGGAGCCAGTCTGAGGACCTGTGGTTCGCCTGGAAGGTATGCCGGCACGTGCGCTCGAATGCGATCGTGATCGCCAAGGATGGGGCGACGCTGGGGATCGGCGCCGGGCAGATGAGCCGGGTGGACTCGGTGAGGATCGCAATCGAGAAGGCGCGCCAGGCGCGCGGCGAGGATGCCGACGAGCTGCTGGCGGGATCGGCGGTCGCGTCCGACGCGTTCTTCCCCTTCCCCGACGGGCCCCAGCTGGCGATCGACGCGGGCGCCACTGCTCTGGTCCAGCCGGGAGGGTCCGTGCGCGACTCGGAGGTGATCGCCGCCTGCGACGCGGCGGGGGCGGCGATGGTGTTCACCGGGCGCCGGCACTTCCGGCACTAGGTCGTCGGCCGGAGCCCGTCGATGCCCACGCTGCACGTGCTGCGCGTCTTCTGCGGCGAGGACGGGGGCGGGGGCAATCCGCTGGGCGTGTTCCTGGATGGGGACGAGGTCCCGGCCGAAGACCGGCAGAGGATCGCGGCCGACCTGGGGTTCAGCGAGACGGTGTTCGTCGACGACGCGGGGCGCGGCGAGCTGCGGATCTTCACGCCGGCGGTGGAGCTCGCGGTTCGCCGGGCATCCGGTGGTGGGGACGGCCTGGCTCCTGGCCCGCGAGCGCGGCGCGGTGGCGGCGCTGCGGCCGCCGGCGGGCGAGGTCCCGGTCCGAGTGGAGGGCGGGCTGACGTTCGCCGCCGGCCGCCCGGAGTGGATGCCGGAGTTCGAGTTCGTGGAGGTCGGGTCGGTCGCGGAGGTGGAGGCGCTCGACGGGCCTCCGGAGGGCCACGACGCGGTCGGGGTCTGGGCGTGGGTGGACGAGGGCGCGGGGGTGATCCGCGAGCGGGTGTTCTGCCCCCGCTACGGGATCGACGAGGACGAGGCGACCGGCTCGGCGGCGATCACGCTGGCGGCCCGGCTCGGCCGCGAGCTCGAGATCCGCCAGGGCGCCGGCTCAGTGATCCTCGCCCGCCCCCTCGCCGACGGGATGGTCGAGATCGGCGGACGGGTGGAGCTCGATGAGGTGCGGGAGTACCCGTAGCGGCGTCCATTGCCAAACGGCGTCAGCACCCTCCTGGCGGGAGCCCCCGCGCCGTGTTCATTGGTGGTTACATTCTCGCGCAGGGGGCGTAGCAAACGTTGGTCTTGCGGCAGACTTTAATCTGCAAAAACGCGGGTTCGATTCCCGTCGCCCCCATATCAGTGGTTGCTGGCTTCCCGGACGCGACCCCCGTGTGCTCGGGACACGGCATATCCTTCCAGGCGCGTGCTGGGACTCAAGTCAAAAGGCGCGGGTTCACAGCCTCGCTCAATCTGCCGTCCCGGCTCAAACCCGAGGCCCTGATATGACCAGGCCGCAACTCCTCCTTATCCCGGGCTACAGCGAGCTGGAGTGGGTGGTACGGCCAGAGCTTGAGGAATGGGCCGAGGTCGCTGCGTTCGACGCCCCCGGCGTGGGCGATGAGGCTCCCCCCGCCGCGTATGACACCTCGGCCGTGGCCGAGCGAGCGGCCGCGGAGGTCGATCGCCGCGGATGGCAAAGCTGCGTGATCGCCGCCGACGATTACGCGATCGCCTCAGCGCTGAAGTTCGCGTCACGACATCGGGAGGTCGTCCAGGGGCTTGCGCTCGGGCACGCCTGTTTGAGCTTCAGCCCGGATGCGGACCCGCCCGCCGTCAACGCGGAGGTTCGATCGGCCTTCAGCCAGGTGGCCGAGCTCGATGACCGAACGTTCATTCGGCACCTGACCCAGATCACCCAGGGTTTCTATGGCGAGGAGCTCGCCGACCAGATGCTCGAGCGAATCCCCACGGGCGTGGCACAGGCTTACGTGCGCGAAGGCATGGCGGACCCCGGCGACTGGATTGGGGATGCCCTGCGGGATCTGGCGACGCCGTTGCTCCTCGCCGAACACGATCCCTGCTTGCTCTTCACGAAGGAAGGCTACGAGGCTGCCGTTTCGGCCTTCCCCGACTCAATGCGGGTGTCCTGCCGCGAGAAGCCGAGCGTGAGCCCTGCCTTTGCCGAGGCCCTGCGCGAGTTCTGCCGGGAAGTGGGCGCCTAAGCACCATCGGTTGATGCTGAAGGACCCCGCGGCCCTACGAGACCGCGAGATGCATCGGCCTACCATGGGCTCGCGATGTCGGGCCGCAAGCTCACCGAGTACGAGAAGAAGCGCTCCTTCGAGAAGACCCCCGAGCCGCGCGGCGGCAAGAAGCCGAAGCGCTCCAGGAAGACCAAGGGCAACCGCTTCGTCGTCCACGAGCACCACGCGCGCCGGCTGCATTGGGACCTGCGGCTGGAGCGCGACGGCGTGCTGGCCTCCTGGGCGCTGCCGAAGGGGGTGCCGCAGGACCCGAAGGAGAACCGGCTCGCCGTCCGCACCGAGGACCACCCGCTGGAGTACCTCGACTTCGAGGCCGAGATTCCGAAGGGCGAGTACGGCGCCGGGAAGATCGAGATCTGGGACCGCGGCACCTACGAGGCCGAGAAGGTCCGCGCCGACGAGCTGATCCTCACCTTCGCCGGGCGAGCGCGTGAAGGGGAAGTACGCCCTCTTCCAGACGAAGGACGACAACTGGATGATCCATCGCATGGACCCGCCGCTCGACCCCGAGCGGGAGCCCATGCCCAAGCAGCTCAGGCCGATGCTCGCCACCCTCTCGACCAGCCTGCCGCGCGACGAGGAGGCCTGGGCATACGAGATCAAGTGGGACGGCGTCCGCGCGATCGCCTACAGCGAGGGTGGCCACCTGCGGCTCGAGAGCCGCACCCTGCGCGAGATCACCTCGCACTACCCCGAGCTGCGGGCCATCGGCCCCGCGCTCGGGTCCACCGACGCGGTACTCGACGGCGAGGTCGTCGCCTTCGACGACGCCGGCCGTCCGAGCTTCGAGCGCCTCCAGAGCCGCATGAACCTCGCCTCGGAGGCAGCCGATCCGCCGGCGCATGGCCGATATCCCCGTCACCTACCTGATCTTCGACCTCCTCTACCTGGACGGCCGCTCGCTGGTCGACCTCCCGTACGCCGAGCGCCGCGAGCGGCTCGACGCCCTGAAGCTCGAGGGGCCGAGCTGGCAGACGCCCCGCAGCCACCGGGGCGAGGGGAAGGCGCTGCTCGGCCTCACCAGGGAGCGCGAGCTCGAAGGGCTGGTCGCCAAGCGGCTCGACAGCCGCTACCTGC
This sequence comes from uncultured Actinomycetes bacterium, assembly GCA_963824865.1. Taxonomy (GTDB): domain Bacteria; phylum Actinomycetota; class Thermoleophilia; order Solirubrobacterales; family 70-9; genus AC-56. The sequence goes on from CAWGQQ010000010.1 coordinate 73,744, forward strand.
CCGGGCGCCGCAGCCGCGCCTGGCTGAAGGTCAAGAACACCCGCAGCCAGGAGCTCGTGATCGGCGGCTGGCTGCCGGGGAAGGGGAGCCGGGAGGGGACGATCGGCGCCGTCCTCGTCGGCTACCACGAGGGCGGCGAGGCGGGCGAGCGACGGCTGCGCTACGCCGGCCGAGTCGGCAGCGGCTTCACCGAGGCCGAGCTGCGGCGCCTCGCCGAACTGCTCGAGCCGCTGCGCACACCCGAGAGCCCCTTCGACGGCCGCCAGCCGCCCAAGCATGCGATCTTCGTCGAGCCGCGCCTGGTGGCGGAGATCGCCTTTCGCGAGTGGACGGCTGCACGAACCCTGCGCGCCCCGGTGTACAAGGGGCTGCGAGACCGACAAGGACCCCGCGGACGTCATCCTGGAACAGGAAGAGCCGCCGCCCGCGCACTCTTAGGCGAGAATGGGCCGGTGAGGATCTCGGTCAAGGCGGATTACGCGGTGCGGGCGATGATCGAGCTCGCTCGCGCCACCGAGGAGCATCCGGTCGCGGGCGAGCAGATCGCCGGCGCTCAGGACATCCCGCTGCGCTTCCTCGACCCCGTCCTCACGGAGCTGCGGTACGCGGGGCTCGTCCAGAGTCGCCCCGGGACGGAGGGCGGCTACTGGCTCGCTCGGCCGGCCGGCGAGATCACCCTCGCCGAGATCATCAGCGAGCTCGACGGTCCCCTGGCAAGCCTCCGAGGCGAGGCGCCCGAAGATCTCAGCTTTCCCGGCGAGGCGAAGCCGCTACGGGAGGTCTGGATCGCGCTCGGCGCCAACATGCGCGAGGTCCTCGACTCCGTGACGATCGCCGACCTGGCCTCGGGCCAGCTGCCGGAGCCGGTGCTGAGGATCGCCGGCGACCCGGAGGGCTGACGGGCCCGCCAAGTCGAGGGGTCCCTCGCAGCTCAGGCCGCCGCCAGCTCCTGGGTGCTCGGCTCGCCGTTTGGCTCGAACACCTTCGCCCGCCGGGGCCGCGCGTACACGATCTGGCCCTGGCGGAGCTCCATCAACTCCGCCTCGGCCAGGGTCATCTGGGCCCACAGCTGCGCCCCGTCGGCGAGCAAGAGCTCGACCCGGGCCTCGAAGCCGAGGTGGACGATCCGCTCGATCATCGCCTCCTCGGCCTCCCGCGCCGGGGCCACGAGGATCTCCAGGTCGTGGGGGCGGATCAACAGCGCACCTCGCCGGTTGACCGGCCCCACGAAGCCCATCACGAACTCGGTGCTCGGATGGTCGTACAAATCCCGTGGCGCGCCGGTCTGCTCGACCCGACCCTCGTTCATGACCACGATCTGCTCGGCGACGTCCATGGCCTCCTCCTGGTCGTGGGTGACGAAGATCGTCGTCACGTGGACCTCATCGTGGAGGCGCCGCAGCCACACGCGAAGCTCCTTGCGGACGTTCGCGTCGAGCGCCCCGAAGGGCTCGTCGAGCAGCAGCACCTCGGGCTCCACGGCGAGCGCCCGGGCGAGCGCCATCCGCTGGCGCTGTCCGCCCGACAGCTGCGACGGGTAGCGATGGGTGAAGCCCTCGAGGTGGACGAGGCGCACCAGCTCCTGCACGCGCTGCTCGATCTCTTCCTTGGGCCGCTTTCGGATCGTCAGGCCGAAGGCGATGTTGTCGCGCACAGTCATGTGCTTGAAGGCGGCGTAGTGCTGGAACACGAAGCCCACACCTCGGTCCTGCACCGGCGCACCGGTGGCGTCACGATCCGAGATCAGGACGCGGCCCGAGTCGGGCCGCTCGAGCCCAGCGATCACACGGAGCAGGGTCGATTTACCGCTGCCGCTGGGGCCGAGCAGGGCCGTCAGCGAGCCAGACGGGACGTCGATCGAGACGTCGTCCAGGGCAACGAAGTCGCCGAATTGCTTGCGTGCTCCTTCAACCGAGATGCCCATCAGGCTTCCTTTCTCTTGAACGCGTTCATCGCCAGCAGCGTGCTGATGGCGATCAGAGCCAGCACCAGGGACGCGGCATAGGCCCCGGTCAGATTGAACTGCCCAAACTCCCGCCATACCCACAGCGGCGCGGTCTCCGTCTCGTTGACAATCCGGCCAGAGACGATGGCCACGGCCCCAAACTCACCCAGCGCGCGTGCCGTGGCCAGCACCACCCCATAGGCGACCCCCCAACGGATCGCCGGCAGCGTGACTCGCCAGAACGTCTGCCACCAGTTGGCGCCGAGGGTTTGTGCCGCCTGCTCCTGCTCGTCGCCGATCTCGTGCAGCACCGGCACCACCTCGCGAACGACGAACGGCAGCGAGACGAAGATCGTCGCCAGAACCATCCCAGGAAGCGAGAAGAGGACCTGGACCCCGTTGTCGATCAGCCAGCCCCCGAACCAACCCTCGCGTCCGTACAGGAGGTACAGCGAGAGCCCGATGACGACCGGCGAGATGGCGAACGGAAGGTCGATGGCCGCGTTGAGCAGCGCCTTGCCGCGGAAGTTCGTGCGCACCAGCATGAGAGCGCAGGCGACCCCAAAGATCGTGTTCGCCGACACGGCGATCGCGGCGATCACGATTGTCAGATAGAACGCGTGCAGGGCCTCGGGCGTCGTGACGGCGTCCAAGGCCGCACCAGCGCCGTCCTCGAACGCACGGAAGAAGATCATCGCGATGGGAATCAGGAGCAACAACGACAGGTAGCCGAGCGCGAAGAACCGCAGCCCGAGCCTCGAGGCGGTGCCACTAGCGGGCATGGCGAAGGCTCCAATGAGTGAGGCGCCCGATCAAGAGCAGGACGACGAGCGCGATCACCAGCAGGGTCGACCGAGACGGCCGCCGCGCCGGTCGTGTTGCCGCTTTCGATCTGGCTGAAGATGAACAGCGAGGAGACCTGGGTCTTGGGCAGGTTCCCCGACAGAAGGACCAGAGAGCCGAACTCGCCGACGGCGCGCGCGAACGCGAGCGCGGCACCCGACAGGATCGCCGGGGTGAGGTTCGGGAGGATGACGCGGCGGAAGGTCGTCAGCGGCCCGGCACCGAGGGACGCGGCGGCCTCCTCCATCTCACGGTCGAGCTCCAGCAGCACCGGCTGCACCGCGCGGACAACGAACGGGAGGGTGACGAACAGGAGCGCCGTCACGACGCCGACCCGAGTGAACGCGATGTCGATCCCAAGCGGGCTGTCGGTCCCGTAGAGGGCGAGCAGGGTGATCCCGGCGACGACCGTCGGCAGAGCGAAGGGAAGGTCGATCACCGAGTTGACGATCCGCTTGCCCGGGAAGCTGTCCCTGACCAGGACCCAGGCGATCATCGTGCCGGCGATCACGTTGATGGCAACCACGATCACCGAGGCGATCAGGGTGAGCTTCAGGGCCGAAACCGCCAGAGGGGACGTCACGGACGTCCAGAACGCATCGAGCCCGCCCTCGGTCGATTGGGCGACCAGGGCCGCGATCGGGATCAGCACGATCAGGCTCAGGTACGCGGTGACGAGACCGCGCCCAAGCGCGGCGCCCCCGAGACGCGGGAATGTGACCGGCCTCGGGGGCGCCTCCGCTCGGGCTCCAGGAGCTACGGGCGTCACCCGGTGGAGACCCCCAGATCGCTCTGGATCTCGGCGACGCTGCCGGTCTCGGGATCGAAGAACTCGGCGTTCACCTTCTCCCAGCCGCCGAGGCTGTCGATGTCGAACAGACCAGGCGGCACCGGGAACTTGTCCTCGTTCTTGGCCAGCACCGACTTGTCCACCGGGCGGTAGCCGTCGTCCGCCCACAGCTGCTGCGCCTCCGGCGTCCACAGATAGGTGAGGAAGTCCTGTGCCTGCGTCGACGCGTCAGTCGTGGTCGCGGCGGGCGTCTCGATCAGGATCGTGTCGTCCGGGACGACGTAGTCGACCTCCTCGCCGGCCTCCTGGGCCTTGATCGCCTCGCTCTCGTAGGACAGCAGGACGTCGCCCTTGCCGCTCGTGAACGCGGTCAGGGCGTCGCTCGCGCTCCCCGGCTGGACGACGGCGTGCTCGAGCACCGACCTCAGGAACTCCAGCGCCTCCGCCGGGGACTTGCCCTGGTTGAGCTGCGCCCCGTAGGCGGCCATCAGGTTCCACTTCGCGCCCCCCGAGCTGAACACGTTCGGGGTCACGACCTCGACGCCGGACTCGACCACGTCGTCCCAGGTCTGGATGTTCTCCGGATTCCCCTTCCGGACCGCGAACACGACCACCGAGTTCTGAACGATCCCGTCGTAGGCGTTCTGGTTCCAGTCTCGAGTCGACGATCCCGGCGTCCACGAGAGCCTGCATGTCGGGCTCGAGCGACAGGTGGACGTAATCGGCCGGCTGGCCCGCGATGACCGCACGCTGCTGGTCGCCCGAGGGGCCGAACGAGTTCTTGAACGTCGCGCCATCGCCCTCCGAGGTCTTCTGGAAGCCGGGGATGAGCGCCCCGTCGTAAGCCGTCTCAGGGGTCGAGTAGGCGATCAGGTTGACCTGTCCCGAGCCGCCGTCATCCGAGCCGCCGCAGGCGGCGAGGCCGAGGGCGAGGACGAGCGCCGAGGCCGCGGCCAGCCGGAAAAGGGGATTCATTATCAGTTGTAGCCTTTCTCGATTATCTTAGTTTCTCGATGGTCTTAGTTCACAAAGCAGCGCGGGCAAGGTAGCACACACGTTCGGCTGGACCTCCCCCGGCCGGGTGGAATACGGTTGGCGGGTGCCCCTGCACCCGGCGGAGAACCGCGGCTATCGCGAGCTCTACCTCACGGGCCGCCAGACGGTGAAGCGGCTCGGCCGGCTTGCCCTTGCGTTTGACGGCAGCCCGGCTCGCGAGCTGCTGGAAAAGGCGGCCGACTCCATCTCGCGACTGCTGGAGGAGCTAGGCCCGCTGACCGCACGGCACGACCTCCACGGAGGCGTGGCCGCGCAGGGAAGCGGAGCCAACCTGGGCGCCGTGCGCGGGGCGGTCCTCGACCGCTTCCTGGAGCGCAACCAGGCGCTCCGCTTCGCGGTCGAGGACCTCGAGCACGTGACGACCCTGCTCGGCTACCTGGCCCGCGTCGGCGAGACCCGCGACGATCCGGACCTGCCCGAGTTCTGCCGCTCCTGGGAGCGGCGGCTGCGCCGCCAGGTCAACGCCCTTCGCAAGGCCGCGATCGAGCTGGGCGCGGATCCGGATCAGGCGGTCGAACCGCTCGACGAGTCTGCGGCCAGCCGTGCGGCGCACCGCGTCGCCTGGACTCTCGGATCGGTCGGCGAGTGGACCGACCGGCAGGTGGCGAGGCGACGGGGAACTGGTGGAAGTAGGTAAGGAATACACATTTTTGGCTAGGGATTAGTAGGCTTTAGCAGCGAGTTTGCGAGGGGGAGAGTCCGCCAACTAGTGCGAGGAGTGCCCTGGATGGGCTTCCGAAGAGGCTAGAACACCTGTCCAAGTGCCCACTTTTGCCAGCCGATCGGTTAGGCTGCCCTGTCTAGGCGTGCGTGGAGGTGCGCCCGAACGGATGCGAGGCAGCGCGCTGGAGACACTGAGACGTTGGCGCCCCGATGGGGCAACGCCGGCTCGCACGCGGCTGGCCATAGCCGCGAACCTCGCCCCGGCCGCCGTCGCGATCGTCCTGTTCGTCCTCCTGTCGCCGCCGGCGACCTGGGACCAGCCCGCGCTGCTGGCGGCGATGGCCGCGATCGCCGCGATCGCCTTCGGCGCCGAGGTTCGGCTGAAGACGGCCGCCGCGGCGTACTTCGACGCCAGCATCGTCTTGGCGCTCCTGGCGCTGGCGATCGCGGGCCCTCTGCCTGCGCTCCTGATCTGGATCATCCCTGACGCGATCAGCCGCTTCGTGGTCCGCCAAGACCAGGTGCTCACACCCGGCCTCGTCGATACGGTGAGCAGCTTCGCGCTCGCGGTCCTGGCGGGCTACGGGGCGCTGCAGCTCGCCGACCCGCCGTCGATGGCCGCGGCCGCGCCGGCGCTGTTCACGACGGGCCTGCTCATGTACGCGGTCAACTTCCTCTTCGCGCGCCTCACCGCCGCCCCCTTCTACGAGGGCCACCGGCCAAGGGCCTTGGTTCGCTCCGAGTTCCTCGAGATGCTGCCGCCGTTCGCGGTCATGCTCGCGCTCGGGGTGGTGACCGCGGTGCTGATCGAGCCACTGGGTGTGTTCGCCCTGGCGCCGCTAGCGGTGGTCGTCGTCGTGCCGCAGCTCGCGCTGGCGCACCTTAGTCGCGAGCGCTCGGTGACCCGGCTCAGCCAGCCCGAGGCCACGATGGTCTATGCGGCCGCGATCACCGACGTTCTCGGGCTGTCCCGCGAGGAGCGTCGCAAGGTCGCCAGCGCCGGGGCGCTGATCGCCCGCCAGGGACCCGATGCGCTGGAAGGCGGGAGCTTCCATGTCGAGCATTCGCACGACGCGATCCTGGCCGCCCTCCACGTCAACGAACGCTGGGATGGAACGGGATGGCCGGCAGGCCTTCCCGGCGCCTGGACGCCGCTCCCCAGCCGCGTGCTCGCGGTCGCGCGGGCCTGGAGCGATCTGACCGCGGGCGGCACGCTGGAGCTGTCGCACTCGGAGGCGATGCTGGACCTGTCCCTCCGCGCCGGCGGGGAGCTGGATCCCGCGATCGTCAACGCCGCCGACCAGGTGGTGGCGGAGGAGCAGGCGTTTGTCCGTGCCCCAGAGTTCCAGCCGCGCCTTCACCGCCTGCCCCTGCCTCGCACGGTGCGACGGGCGAAGCTCCCGATGGTGCTCGCCCATCTGACGCGGCCCGCGTAACAGCCGCGGCGCCGGGCGGCCGGCTCAGCCCAGCTCGGGCAGGCCCTGGTCGGTGGTCGACGCCTGTGCGTGCAGCTTGCGGGGGATGCGGCCGGCTCGGCGCGCCGCGTAGCCCGCCTCGACGGCCTGGCGCATCGCCCCCGCCATCCGCTCGGGATCCTTGGCCCGGGCAACCGAGCTGGAGAGCAGCACGCCGTCGCAGCCCAGCTCCATCGCCAGCGCCGCGTCCGACGGGGTCCCGATGCCGGCGTCGAGGACCACCGGCACCGAAGCTCGCTCGACGATTATCTGGACGTTGTAGGGATTCCGGATCCCCATCCCGGAGCCGATCGGCGAGCCCAGCGGCATCACCGCGGCGCACCCGGCGTCCTCGAGGCGGCGGGCGAGAATGGGATCGTCGTTGGTGTACGGCAGGACCGTGAAGCCTGCGTCGACGAGCTCGAGGGCAGCGTCGATCAGCTCCACCGCGTCCGGGAACAAGGTGCGGTCGTCCCCGATCACCTCGAGCTTGATCCAGTCGGTCTGGAACGCCTCGCGCGCCAGGTGCGCCGTGCGCACGGCGTCGCGCGCCGTGTAGCAGCCCGCGGTGTTCGGCAGCGTAAAGAGCCCGAGGCGGTCGATCACCTCCAGCGCCGACCCCCGAGCCAGCGGGTCAACCCGGCGCAGCGCCACCGTGACGATCTCCGTACCCGAGGCCACCAGGGCCCGCTCCATCGCCGCCAGCGATCGGAAGCCGCCGGTACCGACGATCAGTCGCGAGCCCCAGGTCCGCCCGCCAAGCTGAAATTCACCTGCGCCAGTGGAAGACGAGGAGGCGGCGGCTTGATTCCTATCCGCCTTGGACCGCACGGACCACCTCCATGTTCTGGCCTGGCTGAAGCTTCGTCTCCTCCCATTCCGCCCTGCGAACCACCTCGCCATCGACGGCGACCGCAACGCCGCGCCCGTCGCCGGCGGCTCCGGTCTCGATCACGGCGTCGGCGACCGTCGCGCCCGCTGGCAGCTCGACCGACCGGCCGTTCAACTCGACGATCATCGCGGGGCCTCGTCAGCGCTCGGCGCCGCGACCAGGCCCGGGGCCGTTTCACCGGCGAAGCGGCCAGGGTGAGCAACCTGAGCCTCCGGGGGCTGCGCTTCTTGGGCGAGCAGCGCGGCGATCGCCTCCGCGGAGATCGGCGTCAGGAGGATGCCGTTCCGGTAGTGGCCGGTGGCCAGCACGAGGCCCTCAAGCGCGCCGGGACCGACAAGCGGAGCGTTGTCCGGCGTCCCGGGCCGCAGGCCGGCGAGCGTCTCGACCAGCTCGAGCTCCGCCACGTCAGGCAAAGCACGATAGGCCTCGCGAAGCAGCTCGTGGACGCCCCCCGCGGTGACCTGGACGTCGAAGCCCCGCTCCTCGACGGTTGCGCCGACGATCAGGCGGCCGTCCGGGCGGGGCACCAGGTAGACGCGCTCAGAGACAACGATCCGCCGGCAAACGGGGTGGTCCGGGCTTCCGCGGAGGGTGACGATCTGTCCCTTCACGGGGCGCACCGGGGGGCGCGCCGGCGGAGGAAGCCACGGGGCGGTCCCCGACCAAGCGCCGGCTGCCAGCACCACGTGTTCGGCGCGGTGCTCGCGCCCGTCCGCGGTGACCACACCGGCCAAGCGCCCGTTCTCCACCAGCGCATCCGTGACCTCTGCTTGGGCCAGCACCTGGCCGCCCCGGCGTTCGACGGCGGCAACCAAGGCCGGAAGCAGCAGGCGCGGGTCGACGGCCGCCTCGGCCGGGGCGTTGACGCCCGCTGCGCAGGCAGGGGCCAGGCGGGGCTCCAGGTCCCTGCAGCCATCGGGACGTAGCCATTCCACACCGAGGTCGAGCGACCCCAACAGCTCGAAGCGGCGGTGCAGCTCCTCGGCCTCGTCGCGATCGAGTGCGACGTGGAGGGCGCCGCAGGGCACGAAGCCGACATCCAGCTCGCTGTCGGCCGCGAGCTCGGTGGCGAAGCCAGGCCAGGCTCGGGCCGAGGCCAGCCCAAGGCGAATCAACGCCTCCTCTCCCCAGCTCGCTTCACCGACGGGGGCGAGCATTCCCGCGGCCACGTGAGAGGCTCCGTTGCCCGGCTGGTCGCGCTCGAGCACGCGAACCCGGACGCCGCGCCGCGCCGCCCGCCACGCACAGGCGAGCCCGAGCACCCCGCCGCCCACGACGACGGCATCGAGCCCCTCCGAGCCGCCTTCTTTGGAGCGCGACCGCTTCAGCGGCACGACGACGTCGTCACGCTGCTCGGCGGAGCTCTGAATGTCTGCGAGAACGATCGCCTCTCTCTTGGATCAATCCGGCGGGCGTTCCGCGCCACCATCCCTGCGCCGGCATTACCCGGATCAGGTTCAGACGGTCGGCGGCCCGGATGCCGCCCTCTCAGCCCCGGCTCACGGGGCTCCCGTTGTCCATCCATGGTACTCGCGTGGCTACGAGATACTGAGGCCGATGGCCACCGACCGCGAGCAACGCCTGAGTGCGCTGGAGGCGGCGCGCCTGTACTTCGTGTGCGAGGGCCTTCCGGGAGGGCGCGATCCCGGTCTGCTGCTCGACGCGGCCCTGCAAGGCGGCGCCGACATCGTCCAGCTGCGCGAGAAGGCTCCGCGCCGAGACGACGAGTTAGTTGCCCTGGCCGGCCCCTTCCGCCGCGCCGCCACGGACCGTGGTGCGCTGTTCATCCTCAACGACCGGCCGGACCTGGTCGCGGCCTGCGGGGCGGACGGCGTACACGTGGGTCAGCAGGACATGCCGGTCGCCGAGGCCCGCCGGCTGGCCGGCCCCGAGGCGCTGGTCGGGCTCTCCACCCATTCGCCCGAGCAGATCCAGGTGGCCTGCGCGGCCGCCGGCGCGGACCGCCCCGACCAAATAAGCATCGGCCCCGTGTGGGCGACCCCGACCAAGGCTGGCCGGCCGGGCACCGGACTCGAGCTGATCGAATATGCCGCCCGCGAAGCGACGATCCCCTGGTTCGCGATCGGTGGGATCGATGGCGGAAACGTTTCCTCGGTCGTGGCCGCAGGCGCAGAGCGGATCGTCGTCGTCCGCGCGATCCGCGACGCCAAGGATCCGGCGGCCGCGGCGCATCGCCTGCGCGAAGCGCTCGGGGCCGGCGCCGGGGTGGCGCGCTGATGGCCAGCCGCGAGCGCAGACGCGCGGAGCGCACCAAGCGCAAGGCGCGTTCCGTCGAGCGGCGGGAACAGATCGCCGCGCGTTCTGCGGCGCGCAACGAGGCCGCCCGCGAGCAGCTCGAGCCGCTTGTCGAGGGCGAGCGGCCGGCGGTGGTCACCCTCGGGGCCGTGCTCTCCGGCCTGGTCGCAGCCTCGGTCGTGATCGCCTACCTGGCCGGGGCCGAGGTGAACGGGGAACGGCCCCCGGTTCTCCAGGTGATCCCGTCAGCCGTGCTGATGGGCGTGATGTCTTACGGCCTGTGGCGGGGCCGCTACTGGGCGGTACTCGGCTTCCAGGCGATCCTCGCGCTGCTGATCGTGGCAGCGGCACTCGGCCTGGTGAGTGCCGGCGGCGCCGGGCAGCTCGCCGGCAACCTGGCCCTGATCGCGATCGCGGGAACCCTCTTCTATTTCATGATCAAGGCCATGGCCCGCATCCAGATGCCCGAGCGCACCCCGCGCGAGTAGCGACGCTCGGGCTAGCGACGAAGTTGCCTTGACATCGCTCGGGCTAGCGACGAAGTCGCGGTGATGGCGGACGGGCCTGCCGGGTAAGGCCGGGGCCCAAGCCCGCCGGAAACGTAGCCGCAGGCGAGGCTTCCGGCGGAGTTGTTCGGGGCCGCAGGCGAGGCTTTCGGCGGCGTTATAGAGTCGAGTTGATGGCCGATTCCTACGACGTGATCGTGATCGGGGGTGGCCCGGGCGGCTACGTAGCCGCGATCCGCGCCGCGCAGCTCGGCCAGAAGACCGCAGTGGTCGAGAAGGACAAGCCCGGCGGGCGCTGCCTCAACTACGCCTGTATCCCGGCGAAGACCATGCTCCACACCGCGGAGCTCTACGACCACGCGCTCAACGGCGCCGAGCTCGGGATCAAGGTGGAGGGCGCAAGCCTCGACTGGAAGGCGCTTGGGGCCCGGCGCGCCAAGGTGTCGGAGACGCTCGCCGGCGGGGTGAAGATGCTCTGGGACAAGAACAAGGTCGAGATGATCGAGGGCGAGGGTGCGCTGACCGGCGACGGGAAGGTGGAAGTCGGCGGCAAGACCTACGAGGCGAGCGCGGTGGTCCTCGCCACCGGCTCGGTCGCCATGTCGATCCCCGGCGTCGAGTTCGGCGCCGCGCGTGGTCGACACCTGGGGCGCCTGGTCGCTGGCAGAGCAGCCGAAGAGGATCGCCGTGGTCGGGGCCGGCGCCTCCGGCGCCGAGATCGCATCCGCGTATGGGCGCTTCGGCACCGAGGTGATCCTGATCGAGATGCTGGACCAGATCCTCCCAGCCGAGGACAAGGACGTCGCGAAGGTGGTCGAGCGCGCCTTCAAGAAGCAGAACATCACGATCTCGACCGGGACCAAGGTGGAGGGCGTCGAGGCCGGCAAGGGCTCGGTGAAAGTGAAGTACGGAGACACCGAGGCCGAGGTCGACTACCTCTGCATCGCCGGCGGGCGGGCGCCCGACACCGAGGCGCTGAAGCTGGGGGACGCCGGGGTCGACACCGAACAGAACGGGAAGATCAAGGTCGACGGGCATCAGCGCACGTCGAACCCGCGGATCTACGCGATCGGCGACCTGGTAGGTGAGAAGGCCCTCGCCCACAAGGCGTCCGAGGAGGGCGTCGTCGCCGTTGAGCACGCCGCCGGCGTCGAGACCCATCCCGTGGACGAGAGCCTGGTCGCCGGCGCCACCTTCTGCCACCCCCAGGTCGCAAGCGTTGGCGTCACCGAGGCTCAGGCGAAGGCGGCCGGGCGCGAGGTCAAGGTGGGTCGCTTCAAGCTCGGCGGGGTCGGCGCCGCTGCCGTCTACGACGACCGGGAGGGGCTGGTGAAGATCGTCGCGGACTCCCAGTACGGCGAGATCCTCGGCGCGCACATCGTCGGCAATCGCGCCTGCGACATGATCAGCGAGCTGGTCGACACGATGGCGTTGGAGGGCGGCTACCAGGAGCTGGCCCGAATCGTCCACCCGCACCCGACGATCTCCGAGGCGGTGCTCGACGCCGCTCGCGCGGTCGACGGCTGGGCGATCCACCAGTAGCGGGTGGGCGACGACCGCCTCCCGCTCTTCTTCTACGACCTCGGCTCACCGTACGCGTACCTGGCCGCCGAGCGGGTGAGCGGCCTTTTCGCGGAGGCCGGGTCGCGAGCCGCCGGAGTGGCGGCCGATCCTGCTCGGTGGACTGTTCAAGCGCTTCGGGCGCGACTCGTGGGCCAATGGCGAGGGGCGCGACCAAGGGATGCGAGAGATCGAGCGCCGCGCCTCCGCCTTCGGCCTGCCGCCGATCAGCTGGCCCAAGCCGTTCCCGGGAAACACGTTGGTGGCGATGCGTGCCGCGACCTACGCGAAGGAGATCGGCCGCGCGCCATCCTTCTCGCTGGCGGCATTCCGCCAGGCCTTCGCAGCCGGACGCGACCTTACGAAGCCCGACAACGTGCTGCTCGCCGCCGCGGCCGCGGAGATGCACCCTCGCGCCGTGCTCTCGGCCATCGGGCGGGATGCCGTCAAGCTGAAGCTCCGCGAGGCGACCCAGCTAGCCGGCGATCTCGGCGTGCGCGGCGTGCCCAGCGTGGTGGTCGGCGAGCAGGTCTTCTGGGGCGACGACCGCCTGGAGGAGGCCGCCGCGTTATCGTGAGCTTCGGTGGCGAATGAGCGCACCAAGACGGGTGAGCCCCGCGTAGCCAGCGACGGCAGGGGGGCCGCCGCGCACCCGCTCCCGGACCAGGACACCTGCCGCGAGCTGCTGGAGACGATGGCGCTGATCCGCCGCTTCGAGGAGGAGGCCGGGCGCCAGTACCAGCAGGCCAAGGCCGGCGGCTTCCTGCATCTGGCGATCGGCGAAGAGGCGACGATCGTCGGCACAACCTCGGTGATGCACCCCGACGACTACCTGATCGGCACCTACCGCACCCACGGCCACGCGATCGCCCGCGGCACCGACCCGAAGCGGGTGATGGCGGAGCTGTTCGGGCGCGAGGACGGCTGCTCGCGGGGCCGGGGCGGCTCCATGCACATCTTCGACCTCGAGCGCCGCTTCATGGGGGGCTACGGGATCGTCGGGGGCAACCTCCCGCTCGCCGCGGGGCTGGCGCTCGCTTGCGACTACACCGGCTCCGACTCCGTCACCGTCTGCATGTTCGGCGACGGGGCCTCCAACACCGGCAACTTCGGCGAGACGATGAACCTCGCCGCGCTCTGGAAGCTTCCGGTCGTCTTTCTGGTGGAGAACAACCTCTACGGCATGGGGACGTCGATCGAGCGCCACTCGGCGGTCACCGACCTCTCGCGCAAGGCCGAGGGGCTGGGCGTGCCCGGGGTGCGCGTCGACGGGATGGACGTGCTGGCGATGCGAGCGACGGTGGCGGAGCACATCCGCATCGCCCGCGAGAACCGCCAGCCGACCCTGGTCGAGGCCTTCACCTACCGCTACCGCGGCCATTCGGCGGCCGACCCCGAGGTCTACCGGACGAAGGAGGAGGTCGAGGAGTGGCGACAGAAGGACCCGGTGAAGGTCTTTCGGGACCGCCTCCTCGCTGAAAGCGTGATCTCCGAGGACTACCTCGAGGAGCTGCGCGAGCGGCTCGAGCGGCAGGTCATGGAGGCGGTGGAGTTCGCGGACAACTCTCCCGAGCCGCCGCTTGAGTCGCTGTACGACCACCTCTATGTGGTCGGCGACCAGGTACCCGGCTGGTACGCGGTGGACGAGCGCACCCCCGAGCCGCACCGCGGCGAGAGGGAGCGCGAGGTGGGCGCGACAGGCGAGGCGCGGAAGCTGGCTGAGGCGGGGGCGGCCTACGCCGGTCAGGCGCCCATCGTTCGGGACCCGGAGGGTGCGGGGGCGCTCGAGGACGAAGATGAGGGCTAGCTCTTCGAGGAGGGCGCCGTGCCGGTGATGAGGATGCGCGAGGCCCTCAACCAGGCGCTCGCCGAGGAGATGCGCCGGGACGAGAGCGTCTTCATCATGGGCGAGGACGTCGGGGTCTTCCAAGGGGCGTTCAAGGTCACCGAGGGCCTGCTCGACGAGTTCGGCGAGAAGCGCGTGCGCGACACGCCGATCTCGGAGAACACGATCGTCGGCACGGGCGTGGGAGCGGCGATGGCGGGGCTGCGCCCCGTCGTCGAGCTGATGACCGTCAACTTCGCGCTGCTGGCGATGGACCAGATCGTCAATCACATGGCCGCGATCCCCTACATGTTCAACGGCCAGGTCCGGGTGCCGGTCGTGGTCCGGATGCCCGGCGGCGGCGGGCACCAGCTCGGTCCCACGCACTCGCACAGCCTCGAGGCGATGTTCCAGCAGATTCCCGGGCTGCTGGTCGCCTCCCCCTCCAACCCCGCGGACGGCAAGGGCCTCTTGAAGGCGGCGATTCGGGACGACAACCCGGTGATCTTCATCGAGCACGAGACCCTGTACGGGATGCGTGGCGAGGTCCCCGACGGCGACGACGGCGACCACATCGTCAAATTCGGTGAGGCGGCCGTGCTGCGGGAGGGCGGCGACGTGACCATCGTCGCCATCCTGCGGATGGTGGACGTCGCCGAGAAGGCGGCGAAGACGCTCTCCAACGAGCACGGCGCCGAGGCCGAGGTGATCGATCCGCGCACTTTGCGCCCTCTCGATCTCGACACCATCCTCGACTCGGTCCGCAAGACAAATCGGTGCGTGATCGTCGAGGAGGGCTGGCCGCACGGCGGCGTGGGCGCGAACATCGCGGCGCTGGTCCAGGAACAGGCATTCGACCACCTCGACGCCCCGATCCAGCGGGTCACCGGCGCGGACGTGCCCATGCCCTACGCGAAGCGCATGGAGCAGGCGGCGATCCCCCACCCCGAGCACGTGGTGAGCGCAGCGGTGGCGACGCTGGAGGGAGCGCTGTAGTGGCGCAGGACATCGTCATGCCCCGGCTCTCGGACTCGATGGAGGAGGGCACGATCCTTCGCTGGATGAAGTCGCCCGGGGACGAGGTCTCGCTCGGCGAGGAGCTGGTCGAGATCGAGACCGACAAGGCCAACATGGTCTACGAGGCGCCCGCCGCCGGCACCCTGGTCGAGACCCTGGCCCAGGAGGGAGACACCCTGCCGATCGGCCAGGTGATCGCGCGCGTTGGCGAGGCAGGAGAGAAGCCGTCCGGTGACGGCGCCGCAGCAAAGCGCGAACCTGAACCCGCCGCGGAGGCGGCACCGACCACGGCCCCCGCGGAGACCGCGGCGAAGGCCCCTGCCCCGGCGACGCCGAGCGGGGACGGGAGGGTCAAGGCCTCTCCTCTGGCACGCCGCATCGCGAGCGAGAAGGGGCTCAATCTGGAAGCGCTCTCCGGCTCGGGGCCGGGCGGCCGGATCGTCAAGGCGGACGTCGAGCGTGCGGTGGCGGCAGGGCCTGCGCCGGCGGGGGCTCCGGTTGTGCCTGCGGCGCCTGCGGCCGCGCCACCTCCGGCTGTGCCCGCCGAGCCGACCCCCGGGGCGCGCGAGCGCCCGGAGACGGCCAAGGGAGCCGCGACCCACGAGGAGCTGACCAAGCTCCAGCAGACGGTCGCCAGGCGAATGGCCGAGTCCAAGGCCACCGCGCCGCACTTCTATCTCTCGGCCGAGGTGGACATGAGCCGCGCCGTCGGAGCGAGGGCGAGCATCAAGGCCGCGGCCGCCGAGGGAGAGGTCGTGCCGTCGTTCAACGACATGGTGGTCAAGGCCTGCGCGATCGCGCTCCGCGAGCACCCGCGCGCCAACGGCGCCTACCGCGACGGCCGGCTGGAGCTCTACTCCCGGGTCAACGTCGGCGTCGCCGTCGCGGCGCGGGGGGCCCTGGTCGTGCCGACCGTGTTCGACGCCGATCAAAAGGGCCTTCGCCAGATCGCCTCCGAGAGCCGGGCGCTCGCGCAGCGGGTGCGCGACGGCAGCGTCACCCCGCCCGAGCTCTCAGGGGGGACCTTCACCGTCTCCAACCTCGGGATGTTCGGCATCGACAACTTCGCCGCGGTCATCAACCCGCCACAGGCCGGGATCCTCGCCGTCGGTGCAGATCACCGAGCGGCCGGTCGTTCGCGACGGCGAGATCACCACCGCCCACCTGATGTCGTTGAACCTGGCCTGCGATCACCGGATCCTCTACGGGGCCGACGGCGCCCAGTTCCTCGACCGGATCCGCGGCCTGCTCGAAGAGCCTCTGGGGTTGGCTCTGTAGCGTGATCAGGGCAGGGGCGGAGCGCCTCCTCAAGGCCGGCGCCGCGTGAGAGACTGACCCCGTGGACGAGGTTTGGACCGTCCGGGTTGGTCAGGTCCCCTACCAGGAGGCGCGCACCGCGCAGAAGCGCCTCGAGGCAGCGCGGCAGGCCGGCGAGGTCCCCGACCTGCTGCTGCTGCTGGAGCACCCGCCCGTCTACACCAAGGGCCGCCGCTCCACCGCCGACGAGCTGCCGATGGGCGAGGACTGGTACCGGATGCAGGGGATCGAGGTCACCGACACCGATCGCGGCGGCCGCGTCACCTACCACGGCCCCGGCCAGCTGGTCGGCTACCCGATCGTCAGCCTGCAGCCCTTACGGCGATGACGTCCACGAGTACTTCCGGCGGATGGAGCGGGTGATCATCGCCGCCCTCGCCGACTGGGAGGTCGAGGCGGAGTTGGTCGACGGCCTGACCGGGGTCTGGACGCCGGAGCGGCGCAAGATCGCCTCGATCGGCGTCCACGTCAACCGCGGAGTCACCACCCACGGCTTCGCGATCAACGTCAACAACGACCTCCAGCCGTTCGAGTGGATCGTGCCCTGCGGGATCGAGGCCTGCCGGATGACCTCGATGACGCGCGAGCTGGGCGCCGAGCAGGACCTGGACGCCTTCGCGACCGCCGTCCGGGACCGCTTCGGCGAGGTGTATGGGCGGGCGCCCGTGGAGGTGGACGCCGCGGAGCTCTCCGAGCGCTGCCCGGGAGTGGAGGCGCTTGCCGGAACGGCGGCGGCGCTACGGTAGGAGCCGGGTGAGCGCCGAGACCAGACTCGATGAGCGACTCCACGTGACGCGCTCGCGCGCGCGGCCGGGCGGCATGCCGATGGCCGAGGGGCGCCCCTTCCGCGACCGCAAGCCGCCCTGGCTGAAGGTCCCGGCCCCCGGCGGGCCTACCTACCGGCACCTCAAGTCGATGATCCACGAGCAGAACCTGCACACCGTCTGCGAGGAGGCCAACTGCCCCAACGTCGGCGAGTGCTGGGAGCGTGGCACCGCCACCTTCATGATCCTGGGCGACGTCTGCACGCGCCGCTGCGGCTTTTGCAACGTCCAGACGGGCAAGCCGACCTGGAACGACCCGCTGGAGCCGATGCGCGTCGCGGCTTCGGTGAAGCGGATGGGCCTACGGCACGCCGTGGTCACCTCCGTCGACCGCGACGACCTCCCGGACTACGGCGCCGCTGCCTTCGTGGGCGTGATTCGCTCGATCCGGATGCTGGCGCCGGGGTGCAAGGTCGAGGTGCTGACTCCCGACTTCCGCGGCCAGGAGATGCCGCTGGCGAAGGTGGTCCACGAGAAGCCCGACGTCTTCAACCACAACGTGGAGACCGTGCCGCGCCTCTACCCGAAGGCGCGCCGCGGCTCGGACTTCATGCGCTCCGCCCGGGTGTTGCGGCTCGCCAAGGAGATGGGCGGCGATCAGGTGATCACCAAGTCGGGGCTGATGGTCGGCCTCGGCGAGAGCTTCGAGGAGATGGTGCATGCGTTCGGGATCCTCCGGGAGCACCGGGTCCAGGTGCTGACCGTGGGCCAGTACCTGCGCCCCACCGAGCAGCACCTGCCGGTCGTCCGCTACTGGCACCCGGACGAGTTCGCCGCCCTCGAGCAGGCGGCCTACGGGCTCGGCTTCGAGTCGGTGGCCGCCGGCCCGCTCGTTCGCAGCTCCTACCACGCGGACGAGAGCGCCCGCGAGGTTGCGGAGCGCCGGCAAGCGCCGGCGTGACGCAGCCCGCGCTCCTCAGGCGCATTACCGGCACATGGCGCCGCGGAGGCGTGCGTGGACTCCTCTTGGCCGCGCTGCGGCGGACCGTGTACGGACATGTCGTGCTGATCGAGAGGGACCTGCGCGCAGAGGTGCCGCTCCTGCGGAGCGAGCCCCCGATCGACGTGCGACGCCTGCGGCCCGAAGACGTGCCGGCATACGCTCGATCTCATCCGAACCCACCGCAGGAGCTGGCTCGACGAATGGAGCGCGGGTCTGGGTGCCACGCCGCGTGGCACGCCGGGGAGATCGTCTCCGCGACCTGGTGGCACCCGGGCGAAGCGTCGATCGAGGATCTCGATCGGCGTTTCCTGCTGGGGACCGATGAGGTCTACTTCTACGATGCGTGGACCGTTCCCCGGCTGCGTGGGCGCAGCATCACCCCTGCCCGGTCGAGCCTGACCCTGCGCGCGCTTCGCGCGCAGGGCTTCGCCCGCGCGATCGCCTTCCTGCTTCCCGAGAATCGCCCCGTCCACAAGGCGGTGGAGAAAGTGGGATGGCGACGTTTCGGCACGGCCGGGTTCGTACAAATCGGACCGGCGCGGATCGAGTTCGTCCGTGCGCTCGGGCGCACTTCGTGGCGCCCACGGTGGCGGCGCCCCGGGACTGTGCCCGGCGAGCCGCCCCCGGCCGAAAGCGGCTCCTCGCTCAGCCGAGTCGAGCCTGGACGAAGCCATGGCCAGCCACGCGGACCGAAGTCGTTCGCCCAAAGTGCAGACGGCTAAAGCGAACTAGGGCGCGAGGCGCTCCAGCACGGTGCCGTCGGGGCCGACGGCGAGGACCTGGAAATCCGACTTGGCTACTGGGGTTTCCGCCCGGCGAAATAGGCTTCGCCGCGCTTGATCCCGCTGAAGGACAACATCCCCACGGGGCGGTTCCCGATCCTCACGGTGCTGCTGATCGCCATCAACATCGCGGTCTTCGCCTGGCAGCTCAGCTTCTCCGGCGACCGCGCTTCGAGCCCCGAGCTGCGTGAGCTAGGCATTCCGGAGCGCGACGAGAACACGCTCGAGTACGGCGCCATCCCCTACCGGCTCACCCATCCGGGCAAGGACTGCGCCGTCGGGACGGTGGCCAACCAGAGCGGCCCCCGCGCCGAGGTCGTCTGCCAGGGAACGCCTGAGTACAGGGAAGCTGAGCAGCGCACCGACGAGCTAGGTGAGGAGCGCGCTCCCTTCGAACCCCTCGACTCACCGCCCTGGTGGGCGACCGTGCTCACTTCGATGTTCATGCACGGCGGCATCCTGCACATCGCCTTCAACCTGCTGTTCCTGTGGGTTTTCGGCAACAACATCGAGGACTCCATGGGCCGGGGACGATTCGTGCTCTTCTACCTCCTGGCGGGGATCGCCGCCGCCTATGCGCAGGCACTCCTGGACACGAATGCCACCGTGCCCGCGATCGGGGCCAGCGGCGCGGTCGCCGGGGTGCTTGGCGGGTACTTACTCCTCTATCCCCACGCGCGAGTGCTGACACTGGTGTTCATCATCTTCTTCGTCACCCTGATCGAGATCCCGGCGGTGGTCATGCTCGGGATCTGGTTCGTGCTCCAGTTCCTGCCGGCGATCGGGCAGGTGGCGACACCCGACGTTTCTGCCAGCGGGGGTGGCGTCGCCTACTTCGCCCACATCGGCGGCTTCGTCTTCGGCATGGCGGCGATCAAGCTGTTCGCGAACCGTTACCGCGCGGCGCGGCACGAGTATGCGTAACGCGTTTCTAGTGGCAGCGCTCATCTTCTGCCTGGTGTTCGGGGGCATGACGGTGGCGGTCGTCGCCGACTCGGGCTTCGACATCTTCACGCTCACCTCGGGGCTGATCGTGGTCATGCTGATGCTCGCCGTCGTCGGCGCGCTGCGGAACCCACCGGGTGACTAGCGAGGTTGAGGCGGCGGGCAGTGGAGCCCGGCAAGCCGATGGCCGACTTGCGCTCGATAGACGAGCGCAACTCGATCATCGATGGTGTCTGGGCAATGGAAATTAGTGGAGCCAGCGGGGCTCGAACCCGCGACCTCCCGGATGCAAACCGGACGCTCTCCCAGCTGAGCTATGGCCCCAGGGCGTCAATTCTAGATCGCGGCTCCTTGGTCGCAGGCGCAGTCGCGGTCCGCGCCTCAGGTGGATAACTCGGGCTCCGCGGCCACGCTTATGCGAGGATGAGCCCGCACGGAGCAGATTCCGGAGGTTGGGATGGCAAAGACGGATACCGAGACCGCGGTTGGCGAGCGAGAGCAGGTCGACAAGTCGCCGCAGGCGGTCGAGGAGGCCAAGGTCGAGGCGAAGGCCGCCGGCGATGCGAAGCCGGGGCAGCGGGCCGAGGTCACGAACCTCGACATCGTCCGCCACTACTTCGAGATCGCCGCCGACCGCCTGAAGCTCGCCGACGACCTGCGGGTCGTGTTCTGGACGCCGTACCGCGAGGTCACCGTGCAGATTCCGGTGAAGCTCTCCGACGGCAAGGTCCACGTCTACTCCGGCTACCGCATCCAGCACAACGGCGCCCGAGGCCCCTACAAGGGCGGTGTCCGCTTCCACCCGGAGGTCGACGTCGACGAGGTGCGCGCGCTGGCCTCGCTGATGACCTGGAAGACGGCGGTGGCGGGAGTGCCGTTCGGGGGCGCGAAGGGCGGCGTGAACTGTCCCGCCGACAAGCTCGAGCGCTCGGAGCTCCAGCAGATCACCCGCTCGTTCATGAACAAGGTGGAGAAGGTGCTCGGGCCAACCAGGGACATCCCGGCGCCGGACGTCAACACCAATGCCCAGGTGATGGCCTGGATGATGGACGAGTACGGCAAGCTCCACGGCCACACGCCCGCGATCTGCACGGGCAAGCCAATCGCCCTCGAGGGTTCCTACGGTCGCGAGGCCGCCACGGGGCGCGGGTGCGTCTACATGTTCCGCGAGGCGGCGCCGCACCTGGGCCTCAGCCCTGCCGACACCAGCTTCGTCGTCCAGGGCTTCGGCAACGTCGGGTCCTGGGGGGCCCGAATCATGCAGCAGCTCGGCGCCAAGATGGTGGCCGTCTCCGACGCTCACGGCGCGATCCGAAACGACGCCGGGATCGACGCCAACGCGCTTCAGGACCACATTGCTGCGGATGGCAAGATCACCGACTTCCCCGGGGCCGAGAAGATGGAGCCCGACGACCTGGTCGCGGTTCCATGCGACGTCTTCATCCCGGCGGCGCTCGGCGGCATGATCCACGAGGGAAACGCCGGCCGGATGGAGTGCAAGGTGATCGTCGAGGGCGCCAACAGCCCGACCACCCCGGCGGCGGACCAGATCCTCCGCGACAAGGACGTCTACATCATTCCCGACGTGATGGCGAACGCCGGCGGGGTGGTCGTTTCCTACTTCGAGTGGGTGCAGAACCTCCAGCACTTCCGCTGGGACGAGCGCGAGGTGAACGACAAGCTCGGCACCATCATGCGCCGCGCCTACCGGGAGGTCTCGGCGCGGGCCCGCGAGGAGGGCATCGACCTGCGTGAGGCCGCCTACCTGGTCGGTATCGAGCGGGTCGTCGAAGCCGCACGGACCCGCGGCTACGTATAGCTAGAAATCAAAGTCCTTGGGCTTGCCCTGCTCGAACCAGAGCTCGTCGTCCTCGGGAGCGTCCCTGAGGAATTCCGGCGTGTCGGCGAGCATGTCCTCCTGCTCGGCTTCGCCCTCCTCCTCTGAGGCCTCCTCCCTCTCGACCTTCGGCTCCGGATCTTGCTCGGGGGGCGGAGCTTCCTCCGCCTGCTCGGGGCCGCGCTCCTCGGACGGGGGGGCCTCGGGCTCGAACTCCGGCTCGGGCAATTCGTGCTCCACGGTGTCGAGCGACTCGATCGGTGGTTCGGCCGCGGCGGCGTCAGGCTCGTCCGCCGGCTCGGGCTCGTAGATCGTCGTCTGCGCCTCAGCCGCCTCGTGCTCGTCCGGCTCCTCCCGCGCGTCGGCCACGACGCCGTTGCCGGATTGCTCGGCCAACCCTCCCTCCTGCTCCGGGAAGTCCGGCTCGCCGGGCCGGCTCGGGGGCCCGAACGCCTCGTCTTCAAGACGCTGGAGCTCGGAGTCGGGGGCGCCTTGCCTCCGCTTCAGCTCGAGATGCTCGCGAATCGCGTCGTCGAGGGATCCCATCGCCAATCGGGGAAAAGACTACTGACCTGCCCTGGGCGTGCGGGCACGCTTTCCTGCATGTCCGCTTGCTCAGGAGCGGCCGGCGGCGCGCGGCACTTCGGCGCTGGCAACCTGGTTCTTGCCGGCGCGCTTTGCCTCGTACAGCGCCGCGTCCGCGGCGGCTATCAATGCCTCGGCCCCGCTGGCCGAGCCGTGCATGGAGGCCGCCCCGACGCTCGCGGTGACGCTCACGGTCCCGGCGCCCCCCGCGCGCGGGACCTGCTCGGACTCGATCCGGGCGCGAACCCGCTCCGCCAGATCGAGCGCCCCCTCGATGCCGGTCTCCGGAAGGACGACGGCGAACTCCTCCCCGCCGTAGCGAGCAGGCTCGTCGACGCCGCGCGATTCGTCCTTGAGCACGCGGCCCACCATGCGCAGCACCTTGTCTCCCTGTAGGTGGCCGTAGGTGTCATTGATCTGCTTGAAGTCGTCGATGTCGAGCATGATCAGCGACAGCACGTGGCCGAAACGCTCGGCGCGAGTCGCCTCCTTCGCGATCAGCTCGCGGAAGCCGCGATTGTTGGCAAGGCCGGTGAGCTCATCGGTCACCGCCTGCTCCGAGACCAGTTCGTGCAGGGCGATGTTCTCGATCGACGACGACACCTGCCCCGCCAGGTAGAGGAAGACCTCGCGCTGCGCCGGCGTGAACGCCTCGCCCAGGCGGCCGACCGTCATCACGCCCACGTTCACCGGCGGCTCGCCCATTCGCCGCAGCGGAGTCGCGAGAGCATAGACGCCGCCCTTCTGGCGAGAGACGATGTCGTCCTCGTCCAGCGCGTCGACCTCGGCGGCGACGGCGAGGTCTCGGATCGCCTCGGAGGGCTCCCCCGCCTCGGCCTCGGCGCCGTCACGACCGCTGACGGCGATCGTCCCGTATTGCGCGGCGCACGCTCCCAGCGCCGTCTCCACCACGATCTTGAGCAGGCTCTGGCGATCGAGGCCCGATGCGAACGCCTCGCCGATCCGCCGCACCGATCGATCAACTTCCACCTGCTGGCTGCGCAGCTCCTCCATCTGGGCGCTGAGTCGGTCGCTCATCCTGTTGAACTCGCTCGCCAGGCCCGCCATCTCGTCGTCTCCGAGCACCGGCACCTTCCGGCCGAAGTCCCCCTCCCCGATTCCCCGTGCGGCGTCCAGCATCGACCGCACCTGGCCGCCGAGCATCCGAAGGAGCATGATCACGAAGATCAGCGCGACGGCGAAAAACAGCATCACGGCGGCCACAACCACCGGGCTCGAGGAGAAGAAGCCTCCCGACTCCAACGGGCCGAGCAGTGCAAGCCGGAGGTTCTCGGAGCCGGGGAGGGGGGCGCTCCTGGCTCGCAGGCTCTCTCCCTCGACCTCGATGTCGGTGGATTCCCCGCTGGACGGTAGGCCGACACCATTCAGCGCCAGCGTGGACGAGACCGTGCCACCCCCCTCCAGGAGAGCCCCGTCGAGTCCGGTCAGGTGGCTCACCCGGTCGAGGTAGCCGGAGGCGGTCGTGGTGGAGGCAACCAGCGAGCCGAGGCTGCCGCCCTGATCAGTGAGATCGAGCTCGTACGTCGCGACGGCGTTGCGGGGGCCAATCGACGCCAGGACGTCGCCGCTTGGATCCCGGACCACGAGGGATTGGATTCCGACCTGGGCGGCACGGCGCCGGGCCACGGCCTCGATCCCGGCGGGATCGCCCGAGCGAAGCGCTGGGCCTACGGCGGGAACGTTCGCAAACCGCTTCGCGGCGCGCTCCGCGTCGGCGGCGTCGTCGTCGTATGTCGCCACCGCGGTGTCGAGGCCGGCATCCAGCCGCGCGTCCGTTTTGCCGCTCTCCGACTCGCTCGTCACGTGCGTGACCAGCACGGCGACGGCGATCATCGGCAAGACGACGATCAGCAGGAAGAACGCAGTTAGGCGGCCCCGAAAGCTCATTCTGAATCCGGCTATTCTTGCCCATGCGACGCCGGATTGAGTCGGTTCTCAGCTCCGGGGACCGTCGTCTTGCGTCGACCGTGGGGCTATAGCTCAGTTGGGAGAGCGCCTGGTTCGCAATCAGGAGGTCGCGGGTTCGAGTCCCGCTAGCTCCATCTGGTCGAGACTCTCCCTCTCAGCTGATAGACGCGAGAATCGAGGAGCTGAGTGATTGGCGGGGCGAGACCCTCGCTCGGGTCCGAATTCTCATCAAGCAGGCCGACCCCGAAGTGGTCGAGGAGTGGAAGTGGAGAGGGGTTCCGGTGTGGTCGCACGCCGGAATCATCTGCACCGGTGAGACCTACAAGAAGGTCGTGAAGATGACCTTCGCCAAGGGCGCCTCGTTGGAGGACCCTTCAGGCCTCTTCAACTCCAGTCTCGAAGGCAACACCAGGCGTGCCATCGATTTCCATGAGGGCGACGAGATCGATGAGAAGGCGTTGAAGGCGCTCATTCGCGCCGCCGTGGCACTGAACACGTCAGGGTGAGCCACCGTTCGTGCTGGCTCGCCGTCCGGGCGAGGTTGCGCACAGATTTTAGGTACGGTTTTTTGGTATACGGCGCGAAGTCGGTAGGGCGAACCTATCCTGCGGTTTGTGGGCCAGGGGGGGACACAGAACCAGCGCAGGGATCAGGCGGCCGGCAAGGTCCAACAGCGCTCGTCGGCACGCGCCCCAGCCTCAGGGCGAGCGTTGGCCCTGCTCGGCCTTGATGCCCATCGCGATTCGCTGACGACTCGTTCGAGCCGCTACTGGCGACCGCGCCGACGATATGAGGACGTCTGCCTTGCCTTCGCGGTGCGTCGCGCACAGCGCGATTGGCTGCTCTCCACGACCGATGCTGACTGGGCAGAGCCAAGCGTGAGGGCCCGCCTCCTGGCTTGGACGAGACTGGACCTCGCCCACCGAGCTGAGGAGTTGGAGCGGTCTCCGAGCTGGCTGTGGTCGGGGACGCGGAGGAGGGCCGAGGCGCGGGCCAGGGAGCGCTTCAAGACGATTGCGGCCCAGGCCGGCGGCAAAGTGCCGGCGGAACTGCTCCGAGCCGCCCAGGTGTCGCCCCCGGAATCCGCGCCGCGTCGACCGACCCTTGCGCCTCACACGCTGAGGGCGGCGGCATCATCCGCCCCCACGGCCCGCCGGCATGGGGATCGTGCGAAGCGGCTCCATGACGCTCTTGGATCCTCAGCGGTCGTTCCGCGCGAGCGCGAGCCCCTGGCTCGCCTTCGTTTTGAGCGGGCGGTGACGTACCGGCACACCGCGTTTGCGCTCGCCATCTTGGTTGGGCTGGTCGCGCTCCTCGGCCTGGCTGGCCTCTCGTTCCAGACCTCGACCGGCGACGAGGTCGGTTCGTTTGCCAAGGGCAGTGGTGGCGCGAAGGGCGGCATCGGCGGCGATGGGGCAACGGCCGCGGCGCCCGCCTGGACTCCCGCCGCGCCGACGGTCGAGCTCGCCGCTCATGGGGAGCAGGGCGATACGCTCGCCCCGGCTCGCACCGAGCCGCCCTTGTTCACCCTCACCGCCTGGGTTGCGCCGACGATCGCCCACGATAGGGATTGCTCCGACTTCAAGAGCCAAAGGCAGGCCAGCCGCTGGTTTGGGCAGCACCATCCGCGTCGCGACCTCTCCGGGTTGGACCGCGACCACGATGGCAGGGCGTGTGAGGGCCGTCCGTGCCCCTGCTCACGTGACCGCGTGAGACGCGGTCGCGATGGCCCGGGCCGAAATGCCCGGCCAAGCGAGCAGACCCCAGGATTGGTCGCCGACGAATCCGTCTCGAGCGGAAGCACCGCCACCAGCCCCACGAGCACCGGGACCACCGGCGCGATGTCAGTTCCCACCTCTCGGGGTTCCACGCCTTCGGCCGCGCCGACCCCGAGTGCGTCAGTGACGCAGTCGGTACGAAGCGTGGACCGGGCAGTGTCGGGCGCCGGGGTCCAGACGGGCCTTTCGCAGACCACCGGCGGCCTCATCGGCCGGCTTCGACGAGGTGGCTCGTGATGCCGGGCCCCACCGTTTAACCGAACCCTCGGCTAGATCGCGGAGGTCGCGGGTGAGTCCCGCTAGCTCCATTCTCAGCCTCTACTCAGCCGCCAGCACCTCCTCGGCGGCGCGCTCACCGGACTCGATGGCCCCGTTGAAGGTGCCCATGAAGTTGATCGCAGTCTCCGTGCCCGCCCAATGGACGCGCCCGGCGGCCGTTCTCAAGGCGTGACCGAAAGACGTCAGGACTCCGGGCGGGAAGTGCGTGATCATGCCGCCGCGGGTCCACGCCTCGGCGGTCCAGTCCTGCTCGATGTATTGCTCCACCTCGCCCGCTTTGGGGCCGAACCGGGCGATCAGCTCCCTGACGAGGGTGTCGCGCCGCGCGTCAGGGGTCATCTTGGCGAGCGCTCGCGACTCGTGGCCGCCACACACTCCGAACAGGATCCCCGGCGGTGGGCTCGGCCCACACGCATCGAGGGTGACCGGCATGTGGGACTTCGTGTCCAGTGACTGCGCGCTCAATCCCTCCGCTCGCCACCAGGGCGTGGCGTAGACGAAGTGAAACTTCCAGACCTCGCCGGTCGGTACCCGCTGGATGAGCTGCGCCCGGTCGCGCGGCAGCGGTGGATCCCACCAAATGCGCTCGGACAGCCACAGGGGCACCGCCACCACCACTCTCCGTGCCTTCACGCTGGCGTCGCTCGAGACGATCTCGACGCTGTCTTTGCGTTGCGACACCTCGCGCACCGGCGACGACAGCCGCACAGCGTCGCCGAGCTGCTCATGGACGCGGTTGAGGATCGCCTGCGTCCCGCCGACCACGCGACTCTCCTGATGACCGTCCTTGATGTTGACGACGCGCTCGAAACCCCGGTTGGAGTTGAGCATGTGCAGGGCGCCGAGCAACGAGACCTCCGCGAGGTCTGACGTGAAGATGTCGCCGAGGCTGGTGCGCAGCATCTCCCGCCCAAGGCCCGATTTGGTGGCGGATTCGAGCCAGTGGCCGAGCGTTCGGTTATCCCACTTGCTCGCATTCTTTGCGGTCCATGGGGTGTCGAGCGGAACCTGCTTCGTCATCCGGTTCAGGCGAGCGAAGGCAAGCCCGAGGCTCGCGAGCTGAAGGGGACCGATCCTGAGCGGGATGGTCCCCTTGTAGCGGGCCGGCTTGCCGTCCTTGACGACGATGTGCTCGCCCGCAAACCAGGTCGGATAGGTGCCGACGCCCATCTGCTCGGCCAGCCGGTGGGCGTGTTCGTGACCGGCGCCGATCCAACCGCAGCCGCGGTCGATCTGCGTGCCGTCGGCAGATACTCGGTCCACGAGCGTCCCCCGACGCGGTCGCGAGCCTCGAGCACGACGACCTCCCTGCCCGCCTGACGCAGGCGCCAGGCGGCGCTCATGCCGGCGAACCCAGCTCCTACAACGCAGACATCGGCCTCGAGTCGTTGCACTGCGCCTGCCGCTCCGGCTCAGCCTCTACCGAGGGCGATCCCGGTGACGATCTCCCGGACGACCCGCTCGGCCACCAGCGCGGTGATGTCGCCGGACCCGACGCCGGTCGGGATCACCTCGACGACGTCCGCGCCGACCAGGCGTAGGCGCGCAGCCAGCTCACGGCACGCCCAGAGGAGATCGGCGCTGGACATCCCGCCCGGCTCGGGCGTCCCGGTGCCCGGCGCGAAGGCGGGGTCGAGCACGTCCACGTCAACAGACAGGAACACCGGCCCCTCGCCCGCGATCTCTGTCGCGCGCTCGACGACGGACCGAATCCCGAGCTCGCGCACGTCGTGCATGAAGAGACTGGTGATGCCCTGGGCCGCCTGCCAGGCGAACTCGGCCTCGCCCGGCCAGTAGCCTCGCAGCCCGATCTGCACGTATCGGCGCGGATCGACGTGTCCCTGCTCGACGAGCCGGTACATCGGGGTGCCGTGCGAGACCTCGACGCCGAACACCTCTGTGCCGGTATCGGTGTGGGCGTCGAAGTGGACCAGGCCGACGGCGCCGTGGACGCGCGCGCAGGCGCGGATGTCGGGCTCGGCGATCCCGTGGTCCCCGCCAAGGACGATCGGCACCGCCTCCGCGTCGAGCACCTCGCCGACCGTGCGCTCGATCGCCTCGTGCGTGCGGGCCGGGTCGGCCGGCATCACCGGCGCATCCCCGTAGTCCACGACGCGCAGCGCGGCGAAGCCGTCCAGCTTGGCCTCCAGGTGCGGGCCGGGCGGACAACTCGCGGCCCGGATGGCTCGCGGCCCGAACCGGGCCCCGGGGCGATCGGAGACCAGATCGTCGCTGGGCGCTCCCACGATCGCCACGTCCGCGCCGGCCAGCTCGCCGGGGTCCTCCGTGT
This sequence comes from uncultured Actinomycetes bacterium, assembly GCA_963824865.1. GTDB lineage: Bacteria > Actinomycetota > Thermoleophilia > Solirubrobacterales > 70-9 > AC-56. The sequence goes on from CAWGQQ010000010.1 coordinate 102,060, forward strand.
AGGGCATGCCGCCAAACGTCAGTAGGCCGGCGTAGTCGGGCTTCGCCCCGTATTGCCCCCAGCGCTTCAGCGGGTCGATCACGGGCGGGTAATCCTACGCCCGCTTGGCTCGAGCGTTGTCCGCCGAGCCGAGGGCCGGCATCGGTTCGTCGGCGGCGCGAGCCGGCCGCGCCCGCCGGCGAAGCCCAAGCAGCGCCGAGAGGCCGACGAAGGCGACGGCCACCCAGCCCACGAGATCGCCGAGGCCGGCGTATGGGGTGGAGCCGGGCCCAGTCCGCACGGTGGCGATCACAGTCGTGCGCGTCAGGCCCTCGCCCGCATCGGCGAGCACGCGCCCCTCGTGGTCGTAGACGGCGGAGCCGTAGCGCCAGTCCGCGCGAACCAGCGGGAGGCCCGCGCCGCCCGCGGCGAGCTGCTCGTAGGCGCTGTGCTGCACGGCGCTCTGGCGCCAGTCGTGGGTTCCCGAGGTGAGCAGCTCGGCGCCTTCGCCCGCGAGCTCGGCGGCCAGGCGCGGATCCTGGGAATCGACCCCGAGCATGGTGCCGATCGCGAGCGCCGCCGGCAGGAAGCGGCGCGGGTTGGCCGCTCGCGTCGCTTCGCTCGCCCAACCACCACATCGGCCGCTGCTTGGGGCGGGCCGCGGTGAGCCGGGCGGCGTCTTCGAAGGGCACGACGGCCAGGGTTGCTCCCTTCCCGGGCGCCGGGAGGAAGAAGGGGACGACGAGCGTCGCGCCCGTCTCGCCGGCGAGGCTGCGAAGCTCGCGGCTCACGCGGGGCGTCGCGCGCGGATCGACGTACATGGAGGCCTCCGGCCAGACCACCACCTCCGCGCCCGCTTCGGCGGCGCTGCGGGTCAGCTCACCGAGGTCGCGGACGAGGTCCAGTGCGGAGAGGTCCCAGCTGCCGGGCTCGAAGCGGCGCAGCACCCAACGGTCCTCTTCAACCGTGTCGTAGCCCGGTTGGATCGCGGCCACCACCACCCTGGGCCCGGGCGCGGCCGGCTCACTCGCCCAGGAGGCGATGAGCACGGCCGCGAGCGTCAAGGCCGTGGGGACGAGCGCCGGGAGGACCCGGCGCCGCACCAGGGCCAGCGCCAGCCCGTAGTTGACCGCGACGACCGCGAGCGTCAGCGCCCACGGGCCGGCGAGTGCGGCCAGCACGGCCGTGGGCTCGCCGGACTGTGAGAGGAAGAGAGGCCCCCAGAGCCCTCCGGGGTCAAGGTTGGATCGGGCGAAGTCGAGGGCCGTCCAGGCGAGCGCAGGCACGGCGATCACGGCGATCACGGCCGGCGTGCCCCGGAACCGGGACGCGCCCCAGGGCTCACCGAAGCGGATCGCCCACAGCGCGGCTCCCACCAGCGGAATCGCCACCAGCGCGACTGCGAGCACCGGGCTGCCGCCGATCAGCACCGGAATCGCCGGATCGCCCCACTGCCCGTCGGCGAGGCCGAAGGGGAGCGCGGGGACGAGCAGCAGCTCCAGGTAGAAGGCGTAGACGAGCGGAACCGCGAGCCTGCCGGCATTGTTGGCCGGTTCGCGCAGGACGACGACCGCAGCGGGCACCAGCGCGACCCAGGCAAGCCATCCCGCGGCGATGGGCGGCGCCGACATCCAGAGCAACAACGCGCTCAGCAGGGCGGCCGCCACGGCGGTCCGGATTGCGACCCCTCTCGGCCGATCCGTGGCGTCTGGGTTCCGTCCCCCGGAACCAGGTGGACCCAGTTCGCTCACGAGCGCGCCAAGAGCGCGGCGATCACGCCCGACAGCGCGTAGAGGAGCGCGCTGTAGATCGCCGCGAACTTGAGCAGCGCGGCGACCAACGCAAGCTGGGGCCAGGGTGAGGCCGGATCGCCCCAGAGCGAGATCCCGAGCCCGAGGTTCTCGACGTAGTCGAAGCCCGCGGCGGCGAATGCCACCCACGCCATCGCGACTCCGGCCGCGGCCAGGCGAGCCCGGCCCGCGCCTTGCCATGCTCCCGCGGCGGCGATGCAGCCGCCGGCGAGGGCCGCCGCGTAGACGAGCGGGTAGAGGAGGTCGAAGACCTGGATCGTCTTCGCCTCGTCGAGGACTCCTTCAGCACGCCAGGTCGCGAGGATCTCCTCGGTGCGCTCGACCGAGCCGGCGAGCTCGAAGTCGATGATGCTCTCGCCGCCGGGGTCGCCCTCGTGAAGCGGCTGCACCACCGCTCCCAGGACGGTCGGGAGGAGCGCCGCAACCGCGACGCAGACGAGCGCCAGTCGTCTGCGGCTGCGCGGCCAACGCTGAAGCGGATGTCCCAAGGCCGCCATGCCGAATGAGGGTAATCAGGCCGCGCCGCGCAAGTGGCTCTGCGGAAGGCGCGACGCGAGCCCCGTTGCCCAGCACGACGCGCCTGTCCTCGGGCCCCGGACGCAGGATCACGACCTCCGCTGGGGCCTCCTCGAGCAGCCAGACCAGATCCTCGCCCGAGAAGCCGACGCGCGGGAGCGATGTGGCCGGCACGACCACGCGGTCGAAGCTCTCCTCGTCCAGGAGCCGCAGCAGCGCGTGCTTGTAGGAGCGGCCGCGCTCGATCCGCGAATCAACGGGAACGCCCTGAGCCTCGGCCCGCTGCTCGATCGCCTCGAGCAGCGGCATAGCGGCCGATGACTCCTTGGGCAAGGCGGCGTCCAGCGGCAGGTGCATGGGCACGATCGCCAGGTAGGCGGGCATCAGGACGGCGTTCTCGGCCCTCGCCAGCCGCAGGGCGGCATCGAGGGCGCGGCGGGAGATCGCCCGGCCCGTGAAGGGAAGGAGGATCTGGTGCACCGGGGTGGGACGGGCCACGTGGCGCCTGCGCAACGCGATCCCGAGGGCCACGGCGGCGAGCGCCAGCGCAACGACCACCAGCGCCACGATCATCTCTCCTCCGCCTCCTCCTCGTCGGTTCGCTTGCCCCGGTCGGCGACGATGCGCACGTCGACGCCCGACGGCGCCGCCTGCATGAGCCGCTGGGGCAGCGGCTCGCGGAGCCGCGCCAGCCCGCGACGCGGGCCCGATTTGCCGATGAAGATGTAGGTGGTGCCCCGGCGGCGAGTGACGTCTGCGGCGGCGTCGACGAGGTCGTCGTTCTCCTCGATCAAGAGGTTCGCGCCCAGCACCGAGGCCAGGCGATGAAGCGCGGCGAGCTGCTTCTCCTCGTGCTCGCTGGTCCGCTCCTGCGGACGCTTCACCCAGAGCAGGTCGAGCTCCGCTCCCAGCCGCTGCGCCGACCGCCAGGCCCGCCGGACCAGGCGCTGCGAGCTCACTCGCGGCCGAACCAGGGCGAGAACGCGCTCGCCGACGGCCTTCGGAACGTCGGCCTCGACCCGCTCCTCGCGGGTTCCCACCGGCCCCGTCCCCCGCTCGATCACGAGCCGCTTCGACTCGACCTCCTCCGCCACCTGGCGAAGCGCTACCTCCCGCAGGGCCGCCAGGTTCTCGATCCGGAAGAAGTTGTTGAGCGCCGGCTCGATGTTCTGGCCCGGGTAGACCTTGCCCGCGCGCAGGCGGTCGATCAACGCCTCGGGCGTGAGATCGACCAGCACCACCTCGTCGGCTGTGCCGAGGACCGAGTCGGGAAAGGTCTCGCGAACGCGAACGCCGGTCAGCTCGGTGACCTGGTCGTTGAGCGACTCGAGGTGCTGGACGTTGACGTTCGAGAAGACGTCGATGCCGGCGGCCAGGACGTCGGCGATGTCCTCGTAGCGCTTCTCGTGCTCGAGGCCCGGCGGGTTGGTGTGCGCGAGCTCGTCGATCAGGGCCAGCTCCGGGCGGCGAGCGAGCAGGGCCGGGAGGTCCATCTCATCGAGGGCGGTGTCGCGGTATTCGACCCGCCGGCGGGGCACCACCTCGAGCCCGCGCGCGACGGCGATCGTGTCCGGGCGATCGTGCGGCTCCAGGTACCCGATTACCACGTCGCGCCCGGAGTCACGCTCCGCGTGGCCCTCCTGAAGCATGCGGTAGGTCTTGCCGACCCCGGCCGCCATCCCGAGGAAGATCTTGTAGCGGCCTTGCGGCTGAGCATCCTCGGCCGGGGTTACCGCTTGGGGGACGAGCCTCTCAGCATCCTGCGTCATCGAGTAGATGATCGCGCGCCTCCTGAGCCACCGGTTCCCTCAAGCTCCGAGCAGGTTGTGGACGACCAGGTCGATCAGCTTGATCCCGATGAACGGAGCGATGATCCCGCCGAGCCCGTAGATCAGCATGTTCCGCCGCAACAGCGCCGTCGCTCCGATCGGCCGGTAGCGCACCCCCCGCAGGGCAAGCGGAATCAGCATCGGGATCAGCAGCGCGTTGAAGATGACCGCGGAGAGGATCGCCGAGCGAGGCGTGCCCAAGGACATCACGTTCAACGCGTCAAGAGGGCCCGACTCGTCGGCCAGGGCATAGGTGGCCGCGAATATCGCCGGCAGGATCGCGAAGTACTTGGCGACGTCGTTGGCGATCGAGAACGTCGTCAGCGCCCCCCGTGTGATCAGGAGCTGCTTTCCGACTTCGACGATCTCGATCAGCTTCGTCGGGTTGGAGTCGAGGTCGACCATGTTGCCCGCCTCCCGCGCCGCCTGGGTGCCGGTGTTCATGGTCACCCCGACGTCCGCCTGAGCCAGGGCGGGCGCGTCGTTGGTGCCGTCGCCGGTCATCGCGATCAGCCGGCCGTCGCGCTGTTGCTGCTTGATCAGGTCGAGCTTGCGCTCCGGCGTCGCCTCCGCGAGGAAGTCGTCGACCCCGGCCTCCTCGGCGATCTTCGCGGCCGTCAGGCGGTTGTCGCCCGTGACCATGATCGTCCGGATGCCCATCGCCCGAAGCTGGTCGAAGCGGGTGCTCATTCCCTCCTTGACGATGTCCTTCAGGTAGACGACGCCGAGGACGTGGTTGTCCCTCGCGACCGCCAGCGGCGTGCCGCCCTCGCTGCCGATCCGGTCCAGCTCGACCTGAAGCTCGGGCGGAGCGTGCCCGCCCTCCTGGGCGACCCAGGCCACGATCGCGTCGCCGGCCCCCTTGCGGAGCTGGGTGCCGTTGAAGTTGACGCCGCTCATGCGCGTTTCGGCGCTGAACGGCACGAAGGTCGGCTCGTGACCGACGAACTCGTGCTCGCGAATGCCGTAGCGCTTCGCCAGGACGACGATCGAGCGCCCCTCCGGAGTCTCGTCGGCGAGCGACGACATCTGCGCCGCCTCGGCCAGGTCGGCTTCGCTGACCCCGGGCATGGAGATGAACTCGGTCGCCTCCCGGTTTCCCAGCGTGATGGTGCCCGTCTTGTCGAGCAGCAGCACGTCGACGTCACCCGACGCCTCGACGGCGCGGCCCGAGAGGGCGAGCACGTTGCGGCGCACGAGCCGATCCATGCCGGCGATGCCGATCGCCGAGAGCAGGGCGCCGATCGTGGTGGGGATCAGCGCCACGAGCAGCGCGATCAGGGTCGTCACCGAGACCTCGGTGCCGGCGAAGCTCGCGAACGGCCGCAGCGACACGACCACCAACATGAAGACCAGCGTCAGCGCGGCGAGCAGGATGTTGAGCGCGATCTCGTTCGGGGTCTTGCGCCGCTCGGCCCCCTCGACCAGGGCGATCATCCGATCGAGGAAGGACTTGCCGGGCTCCTGGGTGATCTCGACCACGATCCGGTCCGACAGCACCCTCGTGCCACCGGTCACCGCGCTGCGGTCTCCGCCCGCCTCCCGGATCACTGGAGCCGACTCGCCGGTGATCGCCGACTCGTCCACCGAGGCGATGCCCTCGACCACGGTTCCGTCCCCCGGGATCATCTCGCCCGCCTCGACCACGACCACGTCGCCGCGGACCAGCTCGGAGGCGGGCTTGGTGCCGCCGTCACGCAGGGTCGCCACCGTCTCCGTGCGCAGCGCCCGCAGGCTCGCGGCCTGAGCTCGGCCGCGGCCCTCGGCCAGCGCCTCGGCGATGTTGGCGAAGACGACGGTGAGCCAGAGCCAGAGCGCGACCGTGAACGTGAACCAGGCCGGCTCGTCCCCGCCGCCCAGCGGGGTGCCGCCGAACACCTGGATCAGCCAGGCAACGGTGGTGATCAGGGCCCCGATCTCGACCACGAGCATCACCGGGTTGTGGAGCTGCACGCGAGGGTCGAGCTTCTTCAGCGAGTCCAGCAGGGCGGGTCGCATCAGCTCGGAATCGAACAGGGAACGGGTTTGGTTCTCGGTCACCTGGCCGGCGCCTCCTCGTCGAGAGACAGGTTCAGCTCCAAGACGTTCACCCCGGGCTCGCCGAACAGGCCCAGGAAGCGGCCCTCGGTGTGGTCGTCGATCAGCTGGTTCACACGCTCAAGCGGCAGCCGGCGTACGGCGGCGACCCGGCGCGCCTGAATGCGGGCGTTTGCCTCCGAGATATGGGGATCGACGCCGGACGCCGACTGGGTCACGGCGTCGATCGGAACATCGGCCGCCGCCAGCCCCGGGCTGTGGGGTGCCTCCAGCTTCAGGTAGGCCCTCAGGTTCTTCTTCACGGCCTGTCGCGTCTCGTTGTTGTTCGGGCCGAGGTTCGAGAAGTAGGTGATCGAGGGGTCGTAGCCGGTCTGCGAGGGTCGCGACTGGAAGTAGCTCCGGCCGGCCCTTGAAGTCCTGAGCGATCAGCTCCGAGCCCACGAGTTGGCCGTCGCGGGTGATCCTCGATCCATCGGACTTGCCCGGAAACAGCACCTGGGCGACGCCGGTGAAGGCGAGCGGGTAGGCGAGTCCGAAGACGAGCGTCATCAAGACGACGGCGATCAGCGATCTCTGGACGTCCGAGCGCATCTCAGAACAGCTCCGTGCTGAGGCTCTGGACGATCGGGCCGAGAAGGAGAGCGGGGAAGAAGGTGAGCGCGCCGACCAGGACGATCACTCCGATCAGCAGGGCGACGAACGTCGGGTTGTCGGTGCGCATCGTCCCGAGGCCGGCCGGGGAGACGTTCCTGCCCGCCAGCGCCCCGGCGACGGCAAGGGCGAAGATGATCGGGATGAAGCGAGCGGTGACCATGGTCACCCCGCCCACGAGGTCGGCGAAGCTGATCCCGAAGGCGCCGACGTTGCCGGGCGCGTTGGGCTGGATGAAGCCGGTGTAGCCGGCGAAGGCGGAGCCGTTGTTGTTGGCCTGGGACAGATAGGCGTAGAGGGTCTCCGAGAAGCCCTGCGGGCCATCGGCGAAGAGCGATTCGCTGCCAAGCGTGGTGGCCACCGCCGTGCCGCTCGTCACCAGCACGGCCAGGGGCGTGAACAGGACTCCGAGCGAGATCAGCTTCACGTCTCGGCTCTGGATCTTCTTGCCGAGGTATTCCGGCGTTCTGCCCACCATCAGGCCGCCGATGAACACCGAGAGGAGCACGAAGAGCAACATCGAGTACATACCGGTGCCGACGCCGCCGAAGATCACCTCGCTGGCCGCCATCCCGGCCATCGGCACTGCGCCGCCAAGGCCGGTCAAGGACTCCATCGCCCCGTTCACGGAGCCGTTCGAGGTCACGGTGGTGGTTGTGGCCCAGAGCGCCGTCTGCGTGATCCCGTTTCGCTGCTCCTTCCCCTCGAGGTTGCCGCCCGTCGAGCCGTCGATCGCCGTGGTGTCGGCCCCCGCCGCGCGCTCGGCGACGCTGCCGTGCTGCTCGGCGGGGACGATGACCGCGATGAAGACGACCCAGACGATCAGCATCGCGGCGAAGATCCCCCAGCCCTGGCGCTGGCGGCCGACCATCCGCCCGTAGGTGTAGGTGAGCGCAGCGGGAATGAGGATGAGCGAGAGCACCTGGACGAAGTTGGAGAGCTGGGTGGGGTTCTCGAACGGCATCGCCGAGTTGACGTTGAAGAACCCGCCGCCGTTGGTGCCGAGCTGCTTGATCGCGACCTCGGAGGCGACGGGGCCGAACGCCAGCGCCTGGTTGCCTCCGGCGAGGGCGCTCGCGGTCGCCGAGCCCGAGAGCGTCTGAAGGACGCCCTGCGAGACGAGGATCAGTGCGACGACGATCGAGAGCGGCAGCAGGATGTAATAGAGGGTGCGGACCAGGTCCTGCCAGAAGTTCCCCAGGCCGCCACCGTTGCGCGCCGCAATCCCGCGGGTCATCGCCACCAGGACGGACATGCCAACGGCGGCGGAGACGAAGTTCTGCACGGTCAGCCCCGCCATGCCGGAGAAGTAGCTGAGCGTCGTCTCGCCTCCGTAGTACTGCCAATTGGTGTTGGTGACGAACGAGGACGCGGTGTTGAAGCTGACGTCCCAAGGGCCTGAGTCGAATCCCGCCGGGTTGAACGGATGGATTCCCTGCGTTCGCAGGATCAGGTAGAGCGCCACCCAAAAGAGCGCCGAGAAGACGATCAGGGTGCGCGCGTAGGCCTTCCAGTCCTGGTCCTCGTGGGGGTTGACGCGCAGGAGGCGATAGGTCCACCGCTCGGCGCCGCCCAGGAGCGGGCTGAGGAAGACGCGCTCGTTGCGGTAGACGCGCGCCATGTAGAGGCCGAGCGGCTTGGTGAGCGCGATCGACGATCGCGACGAAGACCGCAATCTGAAGCCACCTGAGCCATCAGATCACTTCCACCAGCCTGTCGCTTCGCAATCGGCTGCTCCGCAGCCTCTGCTCAGCGCGATCACAACCGCTCCCCGCGGAGCAGCGCGTAGACGAGGTAGGCGCAGACGATCACAGCGACGATGAGGCCGAAGACCTCGGCGCCGGTCATACGCGGCACCGCGCTCTCATATCCGGTCGATCAGATCGATCACCCAGATGAGGAGGGCGAAGGTGGCGATCGCCAGAGCGATCGCGAAGACGTCCGCCGGGACGCCGCCGCCGCCGGGGAAGATGTCCGCGATTGGAATGGGAAGCACGGAGCCCATCGTCCGGCGCGCGGCGTCAAGAGGTGATGGGCATTCCCCCCTGGAGCATCAAGATCCCGTGAAGGCGCCCCGCGACACGCCTGGCCAAGCCCGACCAACTAGGCGGCGAAGCGGTAGCCGATCCCCGGGTCGGTGAGGATGTAGCGCCGCGTGCCCTCGGGCTCGACCTTTCGCCGCAGGTTCGCAATGTGGGTGCGAAGCACCGGCGTGTCGTCGGCGTACCCCGGCCCCCAGACCTCCTGGAGCAGGGCGCGGTGGGTCATCAGCCGCCCGCGGTTGCGCGCCAGGGTCCGGAGCAGGTCGTATTCCAGCGGGGTCAGGTGAACCTCCTCGCCGCCGACTCGCACCGTGCGCGCCGCAAGGTCGATGCTCAGCCCCTCCACCTCGATCGTCGGCTCCTCGTCCCCGGCGCCCGCGCGGCGCATCACCGCCTTCAGGCGGGCGACCAGCTCCCGCGGCCCGAAGGGCTTGGTGACGTAGTCGTCGGCCCCCGCCTCGAGCGCCCGCACCTTCTCCGCCTCCTCGCCGACCGCGGAGAGGACGAGGATCGGCATCTCGCTCCAGGAGCGAAGCTGGCTGCAGACCTCCACCCCGTCGCCGTCCGGCAGCACCAGGTCGATGATGGCGGCGTCCGGGGCCCTGACCGCCGCCGCGTCCAGGGCCTCGGTCGCCGTGGCGGTCGCCACGACTTCGAAGCCGGCGTCGCGAAGGATCACCTTCAGCGCGCGGACGATCTGGAGCTCGTCGTCGCAGACCAGCACTCGCCCGCTTGAGGTGCTCACGGCGCCGTTCACCGGCAACTCGATGACGAAGGTCGTTCCCTGGCCAGGCAGCGATTCCGCGGTCAGGCGGCCGTCGTTGGCCTCGACGAAGCCCCTGGCGATGGCGAGTCCCAGGCCCGAGCCGGGATGCTCGCCGTCGTCCGCCAGCCGGTAGAAGGGCTCGAAGATGTGTGAGAGCTGGCTGTGCGGGATTCCGGGGCCGCGGTCGACTATCCGGATCACGACGCGCTCCCCGATCGCCCCCGCTCGCACCTTGATCTCGTGACCGCGCGAATAGCGTTTCGCGTTCTCCAGCAGGTTGACGAGGGCGCGCTCGAGCTGCGCCGCGTCGACCTTGACCAGCGGCACGCCCGGCCGGACCGAGAGGGCGAACAGCCCGGCGTCGCCGTCACCGAGCTGGTCCAAGGCATCGCGGACGAGCTCCTCGATCGAGCACCAGTCGCGTCGCGGCTCAGCGGTCCCGGCCTCGAGGCGAGAGAGGTCGAGGAGCTGGTCGACAAGGCGGGACAGGCGGCGCGCCTGCTGACCGATTCCGGCGAGGATCTCCTGGCGTTCCGAGGGGTCGATGCTGGGAGAGTCGAGTGCGGCGCTCGCCGCGACGATCGCCGTGAGCGGTGTGCGGAGGTCGTGCGAAACCGAGCGAAGGAGCGCGGTCTTGAGCGAGTCGGAATAGCGCAACGCCCGCGTCTCGACGACCTCGGACTGGAGCTCGTCGCGGTCCAGCGCGGCGCCGAGGAGGGCCTGGAGAGAGGGCAGGACTCGCTCGCGCAGGCGCTCCAGGGTGGAGGGCTCGATGGAGGCTGGAACGAGCAGCGTCGCCTCGCGGCCCTGGCCAATCGACAGCGGCAGCATGTGCCGCCGCTCCTCGCCCTCGACTCGGCGAAGCTCGAGCGCCACCGAGGCAAGTCGAGCGCGGTGGCGAGGCGCCGGCTCGCTTCGCCAATGGCGTCGTCGAGGTTCGCTCCAGCCAGGAGCAGGCGCGCCAGGTCGGCTGCCAGGTCGGCCTCCTGGCGGCGGCGCTCGGCCTCCAGGGCGCGTGATCGAGCGAGATCGGCCACGGTCGAGGCAATCGCCGCGGCGGCGAGAAACACGCCCAGGGCGACGTAGTTCTGGGCGTCGGCGATCGACAGCTCCCCCGTCGGCGGGATGTGGAAGAAGTTGAAGCTGACCGCACTGGCGAAGGCGGTCAAAAGGCCCAGGCCCAGGCCCCAGTAGGTCGATACCAGCAAGACGGCCAGCATGTAGACGACGCCATTCGAGACGGACGGCGTGATCTCGCGCAGGGGGAAGATCAGCGCCGTGGTCGCGGCCACGGCGAGCGCGCTGACCAGCAGCCCCACGCCGCGGGACCGTGGTGTATCGCGAAGCAGCAGCGATCCGCGTCTGGGAGCTTCGGTTGCCGCGATTGCCGCCGGAGCCGCCACGTCCATGAAGGTACTGAGGTGCCTAGCTGAACTTGGTGGAGGGTCGCTCCTGCGGCACGCCGTCGACGTAGAGGTCGACCTTCTCGTTGTAGAAGGCGATCAGCCCGGCGATCTTCTGGCTCTCCGGCAGCGGGGCCCGGTACGACCACGCCAGATCCTCGTGGACGGCGTCGCCCGCGCGCACCGACCAGTAGCCGGCCTGGCCCTTGTAGGGGCAGTGGGTCACCGTGTCGGTGGGCGTCAGCAGGTCCAGCCGCACGTGCGGCTTGGGCAGGTAGTAGCGGGGCGGCAGGCCGGTCTCGAACAGGAGCCGGGGGCTGGCCGACTCGGCGACGGTCACCCCGTCGACCTCCACTCGCACGTGCCGTGAGCTGGGGAGGATGTCGACGCGGGTGTAGGGGTCGCGCGGATGGGTGAACACCTCCTCGTCCTCTTCGAACCAGGCGTCCATCGCGTCCCACTCGAGCCGGATCAGGTCGCGCAGCTCCTCGATCGGCGAATCCTCGTAGCGCAGGGCGCCGCCGACGGCCTCCTTGCCCCCCGCCCGGACCGCGAACGTTCGGCCGTCGCCGCGGCTCGGCGAGTGGGCAACGCCGCCGTCCGCCTCGAGCAGGTCCATGCGAACGTCCGCAACCGGGAAGTAGTAGGCGGGGTAGTAGGGGATCTCCCAGACCAGCATCGGGCGGGTCGTGTCGACCACCGCCTCGCCGCCCAGGTAGGCGCGGATCCGCTTCGCCCCGGGCTCGATGCGGATGCGCCCGCGGGTCTCGCCGGTCTTGGCTGTCGTAGCGCTCATGGGCCTCGGTCCTCTTCGGTTGTCTGTTGCCGGCGCACCATCATTACGCTCGGCGTACCGAAGCGCTGGCTGAGGCTGGGTTCCTCGAGCCAGGCGGAGAGCGGCTCGCGCGTGGGCTCGGCCAGGGGCTCGCGTGGGTCCAGCTCCCTCGGCCTGCCGAGAAGCCACTCCCCGTCCCTGAAGACTGCCTCGGTGGCCAGCTCGGCGAATTCCCCTCGGCCTCCCCGGGCCCCGAGGCCGAACACCCGCTCGGGGCCCAAGACGGCGTTGGCCTCCGCCCGGCCTCGCACGAGGCGGCGGTAGTCGTTTCGCTCCAACTCGCCGGCATGCGCGTCCAGCGCTCGCAGGATCTGCCGGAGGCGCTCGGGGCCGAAGTGGGCGATCAGCGTCGGAAAGGGCAGGTCCGCCCACAGGCCCCACATCCACCAGACCGGCGCCCTGTCCCCGAGCGGCGCCAACGCGTCGAGCGCCGCGCGGCCCACCACCTCGTGACCGGGATGGCGGTCGTGGGGGCTCGGGGAGAAGACGATGTCCACTGCCTCGGAGCGAACCAGCTCGCCGATCAGCTTGGCCAGCTCGGTCTGGGCGGCGTCGAGGTCGTCGCCTGAGCCGATCGCCACGGGCCGGCTGGGGATGATCAGCTCGAACCCCGTGCGCCTGGAGGATTCCCGGGCCTCGGCCTGGCGGCGCTCCCGGTCCGCCGCCCGCCCCATGCCGCAGGCGAGGTTGACGATCCGATGGCCGCTAGCCTGGAGCGCGAGCATGATCGCCGGGCCTCCCATCACCTCGTCGTCTGGGTGGGGCGCGAGATGCAGGAGGGTCCGCCGGACGGGCGGATTGCCTCGCATGCTGCTCGACCCGCTCCCGATCATTCGCTCGCGCTCAGCCTATTTCTCCCCGGCCACAGGCCCGTGAACGAGCTCCTGCTCGCCCGGCATGGCGAGACCGAGTGGAGCGCCGGCGGACGGCACACGAGCCGCACCGACCTGCCGCTCACGGGCAACGGCCGACAGCTTGCCGGTCGGCTGGCGCCGCGCCTCGCGGATCGTCGCTTCGCCCTCGTGCTGACCAGTCCGCTGCGCCGCGCGGTCGAGACCTGCGAGCTCGCGGGCTTGGGGGCGAAGGCCCAGGTCCGCGAGGAGCTGCGCGAGTGGGACTACGGCGACTACGAAGGCATCACCACGGCCGAGATCCAGCGCCGGCGCCCCGGCTGGAGCCTGTGGCGCGACGGCTGCCCGAATGGTGAGGTGGCCGCCGAGGTGGGGACCCGGGCCGACCGCGTGATCGCCGAGGTTCGCGCGGCTCCCGCCGACTCGATCGCCTTCGGTCACGGCCATATGCTGCGCGTCCTGGCCGCCCGCTGGCTCGGGCTGGCGCCCGAGAACGGCGCCCTGTTCGCCCTCGCCACGGGCACGCTGAGCACGCTGGGCTACGAGCACGGCACCGCCGTGATCTGGAGCTGGAGCGAGCTCCCCGGCTAGTCGAATCGTTCACGCCTCTACCATCTCCCGATCATGCGCATAGACACGATTCTCGCCACCGGGAGCCCCGTGTTCTCGTTCGAGTTCTTCCCGCCGCGGACGCCGGAGGGCGTCGAGACGCTGTTCGAGACCGTCGAGGCCCTGAAGCCGCTCGAGCCGTCGTTCGTCTCGGTCACCTACGGCGCCGGCGGTACGACGCGCGACGGTACGGTCGAGATCGTCAACAGGATCAAGAGCGAGCACGACCTGGAGACGATGGCGCACCTGAGCTGCGTCGGCGAGACGACCGAGGGCCTGGTCGAGATCCTGGACCGGCTCCAGGCGGTGGGGATCGACAACGTCCTCGCCCTGCGCGGCGACCCGCCCCGGGGGGAGGCGGAGTTCAAGCAGCCCGAGGGGGGCCTCGACTGCGCCGCCGAGCTGGCGGCCTTCATCTCCGAGCGCTACCCGTTTGCGATCGGCGGCGCCTGCTTCCCCGAGGTCCATCCCGAGGCGCCCAGCCTCGAGGTCGACCTGGCCTACCTGAAGACCAAGGTCACGTCGGGCGCCACCTTCCTGATCACCCAGCTCTTCTTCGACAACCGCCTCTACTTCGACTTCGTGCGGGCGGCGCGGGCCGCCGGGATCGAGGTCCCGATCATCCCCGGCGTGATCCCGATCGCCAGCTACGCGCAGATCGGGCGCTTTTGCGAGCTCTGCGAGGCCACGATTCCGGAGCCGCTGGCAGAGGCGATGGAGGCCCTGGGGGGCAACCAGGAAGCCGAGGCCGAGCTCGGCACCGCCTTCGCAGCCCGCCAGTGCGAGGAGTTGCTGGCCGGCGGTGCGCCGGGCATCCACTTCTACACGCTGAACAAGGCAACCGCCACGCGGGCCGTGCTCGGCGCCTTGCGAGTCGCGCGGCCGTGGGAGCGAGCAGGACTCCATCGCCGGCCTCGGCGGGCGCGCCCGCGCCCGCGGGCCTCAACTAGACTCGCCGCCCCCATGGCTGACGAGCAAGGCTCACTCCTCTACCGCGGCCACCGCATCGTCTACGACGTCCACGGCGAGGGCGACCGGGCGCTGGTCTTGATTCACGGCCTGCTGATGAACCGCCGAATGTACGACCGCCTGGCTCCGGCGATGGCCGCGCGCGGCCACCGCGTGATCACCGTCGACCTGCTCGGCCACGGCGAGTCCGACAAGCCCGACGACATGCGCATCTACACGATGAGCTCGCTGGCGAACCAGGCGGCGGCGCTCGTCGATCACCTCGGGCTCCGGCGGCCGGTGGTGGGAGGAACGTCGCTGGGGGCGAACGTGACCCTGGAGCTCGCCGTCCACCACCCCGAGAGCGCCGGCGGGCTGTTCATCGAGATGCCCGTGCTCGAGAACGCGCTGGTGGGCGCCGCGATGATCTTCACGCCGATGCTCATGGCCCTGCGCTTCGGGGGACCGCTGTTGAGCGTCACCTCGCAGGCCCTCCAGCGAGTTCCCCGCACGCACTACCTCCTGGACATCGGGCTCGACTGGCTGCGGCGCGACCCCGATTCCTCGCGGGCAGTGCTGGAGGGGGTCCTGTTCGGCGGCGCCGCGCCGCCTCCCGAGGAACGCCAGCGGATCGATCACCCCGCGCTCGTCATCGGTCATCCCAACGATCCGCTGCACGCGTTCTCCGACGCCGGCAAGCTGATCGAGGAGGTCCCGAACGCCCGGATGGTGGACGCCAACTCGATCCTCGAGTGGCGCCTCACCCCCGCGCGGCTCAACGACGAGCTGGCCGGCTTCCTCGAGCAGGTCTTCGCCGAGCGCCAGCCCAAGGGCGACAGCGCAGCGCGGGCGGCGAGCGACATCGCGGGTTAAGAGGCTCCTAAGACGGGTCCGCTACCCTGGCCCGCCGGATGGCGACCCGCAAGGAGGAGAAGGAGCGCCTTCGAGCCGCGAGGCTCGAGGCCGAACAGCGTGAGACGCTGTCTGCGCGGAAGCGGTTGATCCTCGGCTACGCGGCCGCCGGGGTGCTGACCGCAGCCGTTCTGGCGGGGATCGTGATCGCGATCGCCGGCGGCGGGGGAGGCTCGGACGCGGACACCCCGGCGGCCGCCCACATCGACACCGCGACGGGCGCCCTCAACGGGGTCGCCCCCGACGCTCGCGAGGGCACCGCCCCTCCGACGGTTCAAAACCTCGACCTGGAGAACGCCGCCGCCGATGCGGGCTGCACCCTGCGGCTCGGCCTGCCGGACGAAGGAAGCACCCACCTGGAGCCCGACGCCGAAGGCCCCCAACTACCGCACCAACCCGCCGACCTCGGGCGACCATGTCATTACCGAGTTCGTGCAGGCCGACGGGGCCTACGAGCAGGCGCCCGAGGAGATCGAGTTCGTCCACTCGCTCGAGCACGGCCGGGTCGAGATCCAGTACGCGCCCGACCTGCCTGAAGCGGACCAGCTCGCCCTCAAGGGCGTCTTCGACGACAGCCCATCCGGCATGCTGCTGTTCCCGAATCCCGCGGATGCCCTACGAGGTCGCGGCCACCGCCTGGACGCAGCTCATGGGGTGCAAGCGCTACGAGGGGGAAAAGACGCTGGACGCGATCCGGAACTTCCGCGACCAGTTCCGCGGCCGTGGCCCCGAGGCAGTCCCGTTCACCCCATAGCTCACTCCCCGCGCCCCTCTTCCCCCTCCCTGCTCGACCGGCGCTCGCGAATCGTGGTCGCGATCACCGACCAGAGCACGATCAGCACCGGCAGCGCGTACAGCGGCCAGAAGTACCAGTGAGCGACGTGCGCGAGGACGAGAAGCATCAGGCGTTGGCCTGCGAGAGCAGGAACAGGCCCAGGCAGGTGAACGCGACCATGACCAGGAGCATCCATCGCTGAGATCGCGAGGCGCGGTCGGGGTCGCCGTAGACGGTGATCGCGCGGTCGTGCGCGAGCGTCAGGCCGGCGACGTGCCCGGTGACCAGCGCCGCCACCTGCACGTACCAGATCGTGTTGGCGCCGAGCAGCCCGTAGTCGATCCCGCTCGAGGCGGTGCCGAACAGGTCGGAGCCGTCGCCGAGCGGGTCCGAGAGCAGGTAGGTGAACTGCGCCTGCTCCGCGAACACGAAGAGGCTGAAGTAGTGCGCGGCGAGGTAGGCGACCCCGATCGGGATCAGCGTGTGGGCGAAGGAGCGACCCAGGGATTTGAGCGCCGGGGAGCCGCGCACGGTGCGCATCCCTCGCACACCGGCCCAGTAGATCGCCGCGACTCCCGCCAGGGTGAGCGCGAAGAAGATCGACAGCGAGGTTCGGAAGGCGGCGGTCGGCCCCAGGCCGAGGTCGGTGAGGCGTTCGAAGAGGTCGCTGATCGGTTCCTGCCACAGTCCTTCCTGGGCGCCGTCGAAGGTCGTCGAGGCGATCGTCGCGACGATCAGCGCGATGGACCCGGGGACGCCGGCCCAGTGCGTGGCGGCGGCCAGCGGGCGGCGGACCCCGAGCCGCCCGTCGCGGACTTCGAGCGGAGCGAGCTGGGAGAACATCCCGAAGTAGACCGAGAACGCCTCTCCGCGCCGCAGCCAGGTCTCCATCCCGAACAGGCGCCATCGCGATCAGCGTGTAGGCGGTGTAGGCGAGGGTGGCCACCGCAACAGTGCTCGGTTCCAAGCCGAGCGTCTCGTAGCCGCTGGCGCCATAGACCAGCTCGAGCCAGACGAAGGCGACGATCCCGGCGACCGCCGGCCAGCGCCCGAGCCGCTCGGGATAGCGGAGCGGCGGCGAGTGCGGCTGGCCGGCGATCACCCTGAACAACCCGCCCGCGGTCCGCGCGATCGCCCGCCACGGGTTGAAGGCCCGAAACAGGTCGCCGAGCAGGATGCTGAGGACCACCATGCCGAGCCAGAAGGTCACGAACACGAAAGTGACCGCGAAGTTCAGGTTCGGCTCGTCGGTGCCCTCGAGCCCGGCGTAGACCACCGTCCCGAGCAGGAACACGCCGATCGCCCCGGTGAGGATCTCGGCAGCGCGCCCGGTGACGGGACGCGAGAGCCGCTCCGAGACCGGGCGCCAGTGATCCGAGGAGAACTTCGAGTCCCGCCAGGCGACCGAGAGGGCGACGAACGAGACGATCAGCACCAATGAGGCCCCCCACGCGAACAGCCAGGCCGGGATCGGCAGGTCCTGGCGGCCGATCAGCAGCCCGTGGGCGAGCGGCAGGAGACAGGGTGATCACGGGGTCACGTTCAGCTCCGCCACCAGGACCTCGCTCCCCTCCTCACTGCCGGCGTGGAGATGCAGCTCGATCTCGAACACGCCCTCCAGGCTCGCAGGGAAGTCGAGCTTCGCGGTCTGGCCCGCCTTCACCTCCTCCGTCAGCTCATAGCCGTGGACGTGCGCCTCGGCGGGGACGTCGGACGTGATGTCGATGCGGACGGGGTCCCCCTTCTCCACCTCGATCTCCTGCACCCCGCCGACGGGGGCGCCGTTGCGAAACGCGATCGTCGGCGGCTCCGGGGCGGTTGAGGTCGTCTTCGGAGGCCCGTCCGTCGTGGTCGTACGCGTGGCGGTCGTGGTCGAGCCGGAGTCAGATCCATCGTCGTCGCTCAGGACGATGAACAGCCCCACGGCCACCGCGATCCCGGCCACGGCCAAGCCGACGCTGAGTCTTCTGGATTGCATCAGATGCTCCTTCCCGCGCGGGAATGCCGCGCAACGGTGGGCCGCGGGCGAACGCCCGCGGCACGGATCAGCCGGCTGGAAGGAACGGCGGCGGTCGCCGCGCGAAGCCGAAGGCCAAGTTGAGCGACGCGAGCGGCACCCGAGCCGGAGCGGCGTGGGGCTCGACCAGGGCCGGCGGGCGCGGGCGGGCGGGGCGGTGGGGTGCCCTCCGCGCCAAAGTCCGCTCGACTCCCTGGAGCGCCAGGCAGACCAGCGAGCACACCGCGCCCGCCGCCAGCGCCAGGGGCATGGCGAGGAAGCCGCCGTGAGCGAGGACGGCGGCCAGTCCGGCCGGGTGGCCCGCCGCAACCGCCCCCTCGGTCAGCTCCTGGGCACAGAAGATCGCCAGCAGCGCGAAGGCGTAGAGCGCGGTGGTACGCGGAAAGGC
The DNA here is from genome assembly GCA_963824865.1 of uncultured Actinomycetes bacterium. Lineage (GTDB taxonomy): Bacteria > Actinomycetota > Thermoleophilia > Solirubrobacterales > 70-9 > AC-56. The sequence goes on from CAWGQQ010000010.1 coordinate 120,429, forward strand.
GCTGCTCGCCGCCTGACCGGGCCGGCGGGCCGGCGGCGCCAGAGCGCCGGCGAGGAGCGTCGCCAGCAAGGTGGCGAGCATGACGGTGACCAGCGCCCCGCCGAGGTCGGACAGGTAGGCGTGCCCCTGGCTGGCGAGCGCCTCCGATGCGCGGTCGCCGTAGGCCAGCAGGTAACGGAGCTCGTGCACGGCCAACGCGCCGAGCGAGAGCAGGGAGGCAACCCTGGCGGTGCGGCTGGTGCGGCGGAGCGCGTCCATCGCAGCGGCGATTCTACGGAGCACGGTAGAGCGGGAAGAATCCGGAGTCCTCGCGGCGCCTCGCTGAGCCGCCGGTAGGCGCCGGGGTCGCAGACGATCTCGTGGGTGCGGAAGGGCAGCTCGCCGTTGGCGAAGCCGCGCTTGAAGTCCTCCAGGCCGTCGCCGGGCCGCACGCCGCCGCCGAGGTTGAGGGTGACGCCGAGTTCGCCGGCGAGCTCGATCATCGCCTCGACGACGTTCTTGAACGGCGAGTCGCCGAGGTGCGCCTCGGCGGTGCCGCCGAGGTAGTAGTGGAGGACCCCGTCCGAGAGCGCCGCGATGCCCCCGGCCGCGGTCGTTTCCTCCGGGCTGCGACAGAGCACGAGCCAGGAGCGCTCGAAGCCGAGGATCGCGCCGAAGTAGTCAGGCTCGAACAGGTAGCGCTCCGCCGCCTCCGCGCGCCGCATGGTCTCCGTATACATGGCGTGAAAGTCCGTGCGCTGCTCGACCGAGGTCTCGGGCCCCGGCAGAGCCTCGACCCGGTAGCCGAGCTTGCGATTGCGGCGGATCTGCTCGCCGAAGCGCGTGCGCAGGTTCCGGGGCCGCGAAGGGTCGTGGACCTGGACGGTGGAGCGCTCGGTTGCCCTGGCCAGGCACGGGTCCCCGACCAGCCGCTCGCGGGCGAAGACGCTCACCAGCCCCGCGGCCGACCAGTCGATCGCGGCCGGATCGGGGGGCGCGCCGCGCTCGCCGCCAACGGCCGCTCCTGGATACCCGTAGGGCGAGATCGCGTCGGAGAGCCCGGTATCGGGGATCCCGCGGACCACCAGCGGCAGGGCGATCACAGAGCCGCCTGCTTCGATGCGAAGCGTGTGGGTGACGCCCTCCGCGTCGTAGAAGGGACGGGAGCGAAAGAAGTCGTCCGTCTGCGCCGCCTTTCCCCGGTCGGCGACCAGCTCGGCGGGCGGCGGATCGCGATCGCCGATCAGCTCGGCCCGTCCTGAAACCCGGTGAACTCCTCGGGCAATAGGCCCCAGACCTCGTTGTCCACGGCTTCGTCGCCGCGGCGAATCGCCCGCCGCATCACCCCCTCGCGCTTGAAACCGAGGTAGGTGACCACCTTTTGGGCGGCCTGGTTCGTGGCCGGGATCTCGGCGTGGATCCGGTGGACGCGGTGCTCTTGGAAGGCGTGCACGCACGCCTGGCGCTCGGCCTCGCGGGCGACCCCCTTGCCCCACGCGCCCGGATCGCCGACCAGCACCGCAAGCTCGGGACCGGTGTCCCGCTCCAGCCCGAACAGGGCCACGAAGCCAACCGGCTCGCTGCTCCCGTCCAACAGGATCGCCCACTTGCGATCGCGGCTTTGGTCCATCGCCCGCTCCACCCATCCGCCGGCGTCATCCTCGGTGAAGCTGGCCCGGCGGCCCACCAGGTCGGCGGTGACCCGCGGGTCGTTGAACCAGCGGTGCACAGCCGCCGCGTCCCCGGGCTCAAAGTCGCGCAGCTCGACCCTCGTCATCGCGCGCGCACCCTACCTATCCACGAAAGGGGGCCAGCTACTTCGCCCTGCGGCCGGTCAGCCGGGCGACGGTCCTTTCGTGCGCACGTCCTCGCAGCCACGCCGCCGATCGATGCGGTCGACCCTGGCGATGTCGGAGCCCCGCCCGCACCTGACCACGTCGCGGGCGCCGTCGCGAGCGCCCAGGAAGTCCCCGCCGTGGCCGCCTTTCATCGTGTCGTGCCCTCGGCCGCCGATCAGGTAGTCGCGGTTCGGGCCTCCGATCAGCAGGTCGTCGCCGCGGGAGCCGAATGCGAACACCGACCAGGGAAACGGACCGATGAAGGCGCCGCCGCGGCCGCGCGCCGAGATGACGTCCGCTCCGCGAAAGCCAGAGACCAGGGGTGCTCCCCCGCGGATGGTCACGTCGGGGTCGTCCACATCCTCGGCGGCGTTCAGGTTCGCGCCCTGACCCCGAGCCAGACTCTCCGAGAACGATCCGATTCGCACCCCGTCTCCCACCGATCGGCACCCGGCTGCCCGACCCCGCTGGAAACGTGACCGCAAACTCGATCTCGGACGAGCCGTCCCCTTCATCGCTGAACCCGGGCGCGAACGGCCCAGCCGTAAGGTTGAGCTCGAATTCGAGATCGTCCACGCTCGCTGCGCGGGCGCGAACACGAACGCGCTCGGTGTTGAAGCGGGTCGGATCCGCCGCGCCGGCGCAGCCCAGCGGCCCGAAGACGTCCTCGACGACGAGGTCGTCACCGTCCCGGACGATGCCCCCGTTGGCATCGTCGTTGTGGAAGGTGACGGTCAGCCTGTGTTCGGCGTTGTTAAAGCGACAAGTGACGCCGGCGCGGGTCCCCGCGTGAGTCGTGCTGGTGGCCGCGAACGCGCCGATGGCCGCCAACGTCGCGAGCGATGCAAACAGGGCTCGCCGATGGCTTCCCAACAGGGCGATGCCCAGCACCTTACCCGTACAGCCCGCGGCCGCTGAGCAGCAGGCGCGCGGTGCGCGCGAGGATGCGAAGGTCGAGCGCCAGCGAGCGGTTGTCGACGTACCAGACGTCCAGCTCGATCCGCTCCTCCCACGGAATCCCGGCCCGGCCGTTGACCTGCGCCCAGCCGGTGATCCCGGGCTTCACCTCGAGCCGGCGGCGCTGGCGCTCCGTGTACAGCTCGACCTGGGCGGCGAGCGTCGGACGGGGGCCGACGATCGCCAGCTCGCCGCGAAGCACGTTGACGAGGTTCGGGATCTCGTCGAGCGAGAAGCGGCGAAGCAGCCCACCGACCCGGGTGACCCGGGGGTCGCCCTCGAGCACCGGCGTGCCGACGCCCACGGGGTCGGCACCGAGTTGCATGGTGCGGAGCTTCAGGACCTCGAACTCCTGGCCGTCCTTGCCCACCCGGCGCTGGCGATAGACGACCGGGCCCCGCGAGTCGAGCTTGATCGCGATCGCCGCGATCAGCAGCAGGGGCGCCGCCAGCACCAGGCCGACTGCCGGCGAGCGCGATGTCCACCACTCGGCTCATGTTCAGGCCTCGGACCTCGTCCCCTCCGCCTTCTCCCAGGTCCGGGGCACGCCGCGACGCAGGTAGTCCCAGAGGCCGGCGGCGCTGGCCGCGGTCACCGCGACGTAGTAGCGAGCGACCTGGAAGGCGCGCAGCGGCACCACGGGCGCCAGCGCGGCGGCGGCGAGCAGCGCGAGCTGAGCGGCGAGGGTGACCACGTACAGCGGGCCCTGCCCGGCGAGCGCCAGGTTCGTCCCCAGCACGACCAGGTGGAGGAGCGGTGAGAGATAGCGGAGGGCGCGATGGGAGAGGATCTCGAAGGCGTAGGCGGGGCCGTAGCCGCGCGGCGAGAGCATCCCGTGGCGCAGCATCGTCGCCCAGGCCCCGGCGAGCATCCGTCGCTTGCGCCGAAACTCCGAGCCGAGGGTGGCCGCCATCGGCTCCCGGGCGACCGCCCCTGGCTCGAACACGGCGCGCCAGCCTCGTTTGGTGAGCTCGTAGGGGAGGGAGATGTCCTGGCCGCGGGTCGGCTCGAGCGCGATGTAGGCCTCGCGGCGCACCGCGTTGATCGCCCCGTTGCCGGCCGTGACGCCCGCGAGGCGCGATTCGAGGGCCCGGGCGGCCATCTCGTACCGCCAATAGAGCCCCTCCTGGTTCTCGCCTCCCGCACCCTCGAGGCGAAGCTGTCCGCACACGTAGCCCGTCCGCGGATCGGCGAAGCGGGCCACCAGGCGCCCGAGCGCATCGGGCTCCCAGGTCGCGTTGGCGTCCGAGAAGGCCAGCACTTCGCCTCGCGCCTTCTCGACCGCGGCATTGAGCGCGGCCACCTTGCCGCCCCGCGGCACCTCGAGCACCAGATCGGCGCCGGCCTCCCTCGCCAACTCGAGGGTACGGTCGGCCGACCCGTCCGAGACGACCACCACCTCGAGCCGCTCGCGTGGATAGTCGAGGGCCAGAGCCGCGCGGACCCAGCGCGCGATGCTCGCCTGCTCGTCGTGTGCGGCGACGATCAGCGACACGCTGGGCGGCTCGTCCACTTCGGCCACCTCCTCCGTGGCACGCCGAAGTCGGGTCAAGAGCCACAGAAGCGCCGGGTAGCCGAGGTGCGTGTAGACGAGCAATCCGATCGAGATCCAGAAGGCGACGGCGAGGATGGTCACCCGACCAGCTCCCGGTAGAGCGCCAGGGTCTGGGCAGCTACGGCGTCCCAGGAGTAGGGGCCGGCGGCGGCCTCGCGGGCGGCGGCCGAGAGCCGTTGGCGCGCGGCGGGATCGGCGAGCAGCTCGTTCAGCGCCCCGGCGAGCGCCTCGGGGTCGCCGGCGGGCGTAAGCCGCCCGGCCCCGTGCTCGGCCACCTCGCCGAAGCCGCCGACGGCACTCATCACGATCGGCTTCGCGAAGGCGAGCGCCACGTAGAGAACGCCCGACTGCTCGGCGTCCCGATGGGGAAGGACGACGAGGTCGGCGCGATGGAAGTAGGCCGGCAGCTCGCGATCGGAGACGAACCGGGGCACGAAGCGCACCCGGCCCGGAGCCCGCGAGGCGAGCTCGCGCAGCGCGTCCATGGAGACTCCGAGGGGCCGGCCGACCACCCACAGCTCGGCTCCCTCCACGGAGCGAAAGGCCTCGAGCAGCAGGTCGACCCCTTTGTAGGGGCGGATCAGGCCGAAGCAGAGGATCACGGGCCCCTCCACGGCGGCCAGCTCGTCCGGCAGCGGCAGGGGGTCCGGCAGCCGCGTCAGGTAGTCGAAGGCGCCGTGGGGAATCACGCGAACCCGCTCGGCCGGGATCCCCGCCTGCTCCCGCAGGCGCACCGCCCCGTACTCCGACAGGGTCACGATCGCGTCCATCCGTTCCCAGAGCCGGCGCAGCCCCCGGCCGGGACGCTCCCGCCAGGCCTCCTCGCGCAGCCAGCCGTGGGCGGTCAGCACGCGCGGCCGGGCGGCGCTCAACAGACGGCTGTCGAGCCGCGGCAGCGTCAGCCACTGGTAGTGGACGACGTCGGCGCGAGCGCCGTCGCGACGGTGGCGGAGCATGTCGGCGGCGTGCTCGGCCAGCTTCAGCGCCCGGCGGCGGCGCGTCTGGGAGCTCGCCTCGGCGGAGCGTCGATAGAAGCTCTCGCTGACCCGGTATCCCTCAGCGGGAGGCACCGGCCCGTGGGCGAAGCGGCTGGTGATCAGCTCCACGTCGGCGCCGGCCCGCGCCAATGCGGCGCACAGCGAGCGGTCATAGGGCGGCGTATATGCCGGGGGATCGACGATCTGAACCCGCATCCGCGAGGATTTTGGTTGATGGAGCTCTCCTACTGCGTGGTGAACACGAACGGCCGGGAATTCCTGCTCACCTGCCTCGAGGCGATCGGCCGCACCCATCCCCAGCACGTCGAGCACGAGATCATGGTTCTCGACAACGCCTCGGACGACGGCTCGCGCGAGGCCGTGGCACGGCGCTTTCCGGAAGTGCGGGTGATCGCCCGCGACCGTCGCGCCGGCCTGGCGGAGAACAACTCGCTGCTCCTGCGCGAGGCTCGGGGGCGCTTCTGCCTGTTGTTGAACGAGGACTCCGAGATCCTCGAAGGCGGAGCCGAGGCCCTGCTCGAGTCACTGCGCGCCGACCCCCAGGCGGCGGCGGCGGGAGCCCAGCTACTCGACCCGGACCGCCGGCCGATCCCCTGCGCGTGGCGGTTGCCCGGCCCGGGCACCGCGCTGGCCCAGGCGCTTTTCCTGCATCGCCGGCTGGTCACCCAGGACGCGGGCACCTCCGCCGGCGACGGCGGAGGGGTGCGCGACGTCGGCTGGGTGCAGTCGGCGGCCATGCTGGTGCGGCACGAGGCCGCGGTCCAGGTGGGCTTCCTGGACCCCGACTTCTTCGTCTATTCGGAGGAGGTCGACTTCCAGAAGCGCCTGCGAGACGCCGGCTGGAGCATCCTCCACGTTCCCGCCGCGAAGGCGATCCACCACGAGCAACTCGCGACCGACCGCTTGGCCGGCGCTCGCCGGGTGGTGCAGTTTCACCGCGGCCGGGCGATGTACATGCGCAAGCACCACTCGCGGCCGGCGGCCATCGTCGCCCGCATCCTCTGGGCCTGGTCGTACGTCCCGCGCGCGATCGCCGCGATCTTCATGCCCGGACACCAGCCCGGCTGGTACTGGCTTCACGCGCGCCAGGCGCTTCGTCCCAACCGCGGTGAGGGGATGCGCGAGGCGGCCGAGGCGTACAACCTGCGACTCGCGTCGGCCCAGGCCAGTGGCGAGGGGGCGGGCGGCTCGGCACGACATCCGGACCCGGTCAGCTGAGGGCGGACGAGTGGGCGGTTTTGAACCCCTGGGACTCCACAATCGCCCACTCGACAGGATTCACGCCCCGCCGCGGTCCTCGTCGCGGGCGGCGGCCTCGTAGACCTCGGGGCCGAGCCGCGAGCCCTCGCCGGAGGCCGGCGCCCCCTCGGCGCCAGGGGGTGCCGAGGCGGTGCGCAGGGCGCGAGCGCGGGCGGCGATCGCCGAGGGACGGAGCAACGCCACCAGCCGGGAGCGCTCCTCCTCGTGGAGGAACCCGGCTGCGTACAGGACCGCCGGATAGACGAGCCAGAGCGCGGTGCGGCTCACCAGGCCGACGAACCCCGAAGTGGGCAGCAGGGCCTCTCCCGCGCCGATCAGCGCCGCCGCCGTGAGCACGATCAGGGCCAGGCGCCGCCATTCGTAGGGGACGGGAAAGAGCCGCTGCGTGAACACGTACATGAGGACCACGACCACCAGGTAGGAGGCGACGAGCGCCAGCCCTGCGCCGACGATCCCCAGCGGCGGCACGAGGACCAGGTTGAGGACGATGTTGGTCGCCGCGGCGGCGATCGTCGGCGGAAAGCTGAACTCGGTGCGGCCGGTGCGCCCCAAGACGATCACCATCGCCAGGTAGAGCGCGTACAGGGCGATGCCCGTGGCCAGCAGCCCAACCGCTTCGTGGGAATCGAAGAACTCGGGCGCCGCGAGGAGGCGCACGATCCAGCGCGACTCGAGCCACAGCCCGGTGACCCCGAAGGCGAGCACCACGGCGAACCAGGTGAGGATCACGGAGTAGGCCCGGCGGGCCTCCTCGTCGTCCTGGATGGAGTAGGCGAGCGGCGGCCAGGCGAGCTGGATGCCGCGAGCGAGCACGTTGATGCCCTGAGCGAACTTGACCGCAAGCGCGTACAGGCCGGCCTCTGCCAGCCCGGCCAGGCGCACGATGATGATCCGGTCGATGAAGTTGAGCGAGTACAGGGACAGCTCGGCGGGCATCGTCGGCAGCCCGAAGCGAAACATCCGCCGCAAGAGCGCCAGATCCGGGACCAGCGACAGCCGCCGACGCTGCCGCCACAGCATCCAGACGGTGAACGCGGCACCCGTCGCGAAGGTGCCGAGCAGAATGCCGCTGGCCCGCTCGTCCTGGACCACGATCAGCCAGACCGTGAACGGAATCGTGACCAGGACGTTGGCGACCGTGATCCCGAAGTAGGCGCGCGCCCGCTCGTCGAGGCGGAGCAGGGTCAGCGCGTACTCGTACAGGGTGAGCGTCCAGAGGCCGAGGATCGCCAGCCGCGCCAGCCCGGCGTCCTCGCGATCGAGCAAGGCCTGCGAGATCGGGGCGGCGAAGGGCAGGGCGATCGCGGCGGCCGCGGTGGCGCCCCAGAACAGCGACGCGAAGCCCGTCGAGACGACCCGCTCCGGGCGCTCCCCGGCGAGGTAATAGAAGCGCAGGATCGCCTCGATCACCCCAAGGCGGACGATGATGCTCGCCGCGATCACCGAGGCGAGCATCACCTCGGCGGCGCCGTAGTCGCTGGGGGTCAGATAGCTGGTGTAGATCGGCAGCAGGAAGACAGCGATCAGCTTCGAGAGCACACTGGAGGCCGTGTATGCGGCCCCCGTGGTGGCCAGCCGGCGCAGGTACTCGAACACCTGGTGGTGCCTCTGGAGCTAGGCCGCGGCCGGTCGCCGGTCGCGGGGAGGGAGGACGCCTCGGTCGCCGACTGCTGCGGGCGCCGCCGCCGGAACTGGCCACGAGCGCCGCAGCGCCACACCGATGCCGAGGAGCGCCCAGGTTGCGGGGTCGATCGCAAAGCCCGCATAGCTGAGACTGTGGACCAGCATCGCCACGAAGCCGGCCGCGGCCGCGGCCGTCCCGGCGGACGCGCTGCCGCCACTCAACAGAACGACCAGCGCCAAGACGACCAGGGCCGCGTACACCACCAGCCCGATCGCGCCCTGCTCGGCGGCAACGGTGATCGGCTCCGAGTGCGAGACGGTGGTGCCGGCGCGCTCGATGTGGCGCGAGAACGCCGCCCCGAAGGAACCCGAGCCCCAACCCCAGATGGGCCGGTCCTGGGCCAGCTCGAAGCCGCCCCTGACCAGGTCCACCCGGCCGCTGGTGGTCGTGTCGATGTCCCTTGCCGAGCCGAGGTCGCTTTCACCGGTGCCGCTGACGAGCAGGAAGATCGCCCCGCAGGCCAGAATCGCCACGCCGCCCGCGAGCGCCCGGCGCACGCTCCAGCGCAGCGCCACGACCACGAGCAGGCCCGCCAGCAGGGCACCGAAGCTGCTGATCGAGTAGCTGAGCGCCAGCGCCGCCAGCAGCACAGCCGCGGCAGCGGCAGCGGCGACGGGGCCGCGCGTGCCGCGGGCCCAGGCCAGATAGGCGCCCAGGGCGACCAGGGTGAGCGCCAGGTAGCGGCCGAAGACGTTGGGGTCGTAGAAGACCGAGTTGACCCGGAAGTAGAGGTGGAGCTGGTTCGCCTGAAGCAGGTTCCCCCTGCTGAGCAGCAGATCCCGCGCCGCGTACTCCCAAAACGCCACTGCGGCCAGCAGCAGGCCAAGGCCGGTCACGGCAACGAGCACCCCGCCCAAGAGGCGGAGAGTCCAGCGGACCTCGGTGAGGAGCACGAACATGACCGCGAAGGGGACCAGGAAGAACGCGGCGTTCTCGATCGCGTTCGAGACGTCGGCCGAGAACGCGGTCTGGATCGCGTACACGACGAGGGTTGCCGCCAGAGCGCGGTAGAGCCAGACGACAGCAGGCGCCTCGGCGCCCGCGGCATTCGCGTCGACCGAAGGGCGATTGTCCGTGACGCCAACTCCCTCGCGGCCGAGCGCCCGGTAGGCGAAGCACGCGAAGCCCGCGGCGATCACAAGGTAGAGCGGCAATAAGAGGTGCGAGGTCTCGCCACCCAGCTGCACCGGGACGCGGAGAGGCAAGGCCGCGAACGCGCTGACGGGAAATGCCCACGGGATGCGGTAGAAGACGGCCGCGAGGGCGCCCACCGCAGCCACCGAGACGACGATCAAGGCGATCAGCTTGGCGGGATCGTCCCGCAGGTCGACGAAGCGCTCGGTCTGCCAGACGTCGCCTGCGACCAAGGCCGGCGTCGTCACCAGCGCGATCGCCGCGGCTCCGTAGCGCAACCGCGGATCCCGGGCCAGCAGGGCCGCCGCTGCCCCTCCGCAGGCGAGCAGCATTCCCCCGAGCTCGAGGGGGGAGGCCGTCATTGCGAGCCGGTCGCCCGCACCGAGATCCGGCGCGGGTAGACCATGTCCCGATCCCGGTTGGGCAGCAGCACCCTGAGCCGGTAGCGGTCCTTGGGATCGGCAAGGGCGCCGGTGCGGGTGCGGCCATTCCACGTGAACGAGACCGGCCGGTCAGCGACCAGCGGCCGGCTGGCCAAGACCCGGATCACGTTCAGGTTGGGCCCGACGATCTCCACCCTCGCGTCCGGGTCGCTCTCGCGGACGAAGAAACGGATGTGCGCTTCGCGGTCCTTGCCCTCACCGCTTGGGTGGATTTCCTTGGTGAACCGGGTCACCTGGAGCGCCAGATCGGGAGAGCGCGCGTGGAGGACGGCCGCCGCCACGACGACGGAGCACACCAAGAGCACCACGAACAGAACAGGGCCCGTGCGGCTCACGGCTTGGCGCGGTCGGCGCCCGCGATCACGACCACGTCGGCGTCGCCCGCCGTCCGCTCTGTCTGCCGGTTGATCGGTTGCAGCGGCTTCACCCCGAGGTCGTGCGCCACCTTTCTGGCGGCCCGCTGCTGACCGGACCCGTACATGACCACGGTCTGGTCGACCTGCTCGCGACTGTTGGTCACCGCACCGAGCCGGAACCCGTTCACCCGCACGTCGTCGCCCACCTTCGCCGCCAATCCCGGCACCGAGGTCCCGTTCAGCACCGCCACGTCCACCTCACCGGGGACGATCGCTCCCGGCCGAGACCCCTGGTCGGACTCCCCGCCGCCCTTCAAGAGCTCCTCGGAGCCGAAGATCGCCACCAGGCCCAGGAGCACCGCAGCGGCCGCCACCGCGGTAAGCACGCCCGGCTGGGTTACTCGCGCGACCAGCCGCCGCCGGCGCGGATGCGGCAGCAGCGCGGCGCGCTCCATCGTGATCCGCTCGAGGGCGGGGCGCTCGGTCGTCACTCGGTGTGCCGAAGGAAGGCCCGCCGCCGGCGTCGACGGCGGCGGGGTTGCCGGAGAGGCGACGGCGGTAGGCGTGGCGACCGCCGTCTCGCCTGGACCCCGAGCGCTCGGCGCCTGCTCGGGGCCGAACAAGGCCTCCAACTCGGTCTCGGCCCGATCCAAGAGAGCCTCGCTCGCGACGATGTCGGCCTGGGGATGACCCGAATCGCGTTCCATCCAGGCGTAAAGGCGCTGGAGGTCTCGCCGCTGGGAGAAGTACAGAGGCAGAAGCACCGCACAGGCGAGTGCGGCCGCAAGCGAAACGTACGCCGGCAGTTGGAAGGCGAGATCGACCACGAGGTCGTACAGGTCGGCGACCGGCACCTGCATCGCTAGCGGACCATCAGCCGCCGCCGGCCCCGAACTGGGAATCGTCGAGCCCCACGCCGAGCGCCACCGGGGCGTCCTTCGCGCGCGCGCTGGCGTCCGCCGTCATCGCGAGGGTGGGCGTCTCTCCGAGCTCGGGCTCGATCGCCTTCGCGAGCCGCTCGGCGTCCGCCTCGCGTCCCGGCACGAACATCGCCACCGTGTTGGCAAGGCTCGAGCCCACGTTGTCGACCGCCACGGCCTTGTACCCGGCGGGCTTCACCACCTCCTTGTCGACGAGCGCCGCCAGGCCCGGGACGTCCGTTCCGTTCAGCACCGCCACCTTCGGCTTCGATGAGGATCCGCCGCGGCCCTGACGCTTGCCGTCCTCACCACCGAACACCCCGAAGCCGCCGGTGAGCGCGCCCGCCACGACCACGGCGATCGCGGCGGCCGCGAGGACATAGCGCCCGTCGACGGGAAGGCGGCGCTCGATTCGGGCCAGCCGGGGAACCACGGGTCCGGTCAACCGCGCCCAGACCGCGCCCAGCCTCCCCGGAGGCGGCGCCTCCGTCTCGGACGCCTCAGCCTCACCACGGGACGCCTCGCCGGCCGCCTGCACGGCCTCGGCCGCCTCCTGAGCGCGCTCGGGGGCTCGGCCGGCCCACTCCCGCAGGCGCCGCAGGTCACGCGCCTGCTGAAAGAGGAGGAAGGCCAGGGCCGCCAGCCCTACGAAAGCGACGATGCCGAGAACGGGGCCGATCGACTCGATGAAGTGCATCAGTGCGGGCGCATCTTAGGACCCGGCGAACCCGGGTCCGGGACCTGGACGGGTCCCGCCGGGCGCCGGCCTAGTGACCACTAACGTGCGACGTCTGTACGCGAGACCTGAGACTCCGCGGCCAGACCCGGGGTGTCGGATATTCGCTCGGTCACGACCTCGACCACACGGTCAGCCAACCCCGCCTCGTCGCCCCCGGCAACGAGCGCCTCGAGGCGCTCGACCGAGCGCTCGACCCAGGCGGGATCGAGGGGGCTTTTGCGCACGGCCCGGACGATGCGCTCGGCGGACGTGGGCTGTGCATGCTCGTCCAGGTTGAAGAGCTCCTCGTGGATCTTCTCGCCCGGGCGAGGGCCGACGAACTGAATCGCCACATCCTCGTCGGGCTCGTAGCCGGCGAGGTTGATCATGTTGCGAGCCAGATCCAGGATTCGCACCGGCTCGCCCATCTCGAGCACGAAGACCTCCCCCGAGCCCGAGCCGAGGTCACCCGCCTGGATCACGAGCTGCACCGCCTCCGGAATGGTCATGAAGTAGCGGGTCATGTCGGGATGCGTGACCGTGACCGGGCCGCCCCTCTCGATCTGGGCGCGGAAGATCGGCACGACGCTGCCCGAGGACGCCAGGACGTTGCCGAAGCGGACGATCACGAAGCTGGTGCGGGCATGATGGTGTCCCGCGGCCTCGACGATCCACTCCGCCATCGCCTTCGACGCACCCATGACGGTGCGAGGGTTGACGGCCTTGTCAGTGGAGATCAGCACGAACCGCTCTGCGCCTGTCGCCGCAGCCATTCCCGCAGTGACGCGAGTGGCAATCGCGTTGTTGCGCACCGCCTCGAGCGGATTCGCCTCCATCAGCGGTACGTGCTTGTACGCGGCGGCGTGGAAGACGACATCCGGCCTGAAGCGCTGCATCACCTCGAGCATCCGGTCCGCCTCCTTGCAATCGGCCAGCACCGCCTCGACCCGGGTGAAGTGCCATTCGTCGAGCATCTCGCGGTCGATCCGAAAGAGGTTGTCCTCGGCGTGGTCGAGCAGCACCAAGAGCTTGGGCCCGACGCGAGCGATCTGGCGGCAGAGCTCGGCGCCGACCGAGCCGCCGGCCCCTGTGACCATCACGATCTTGTCGTCCAGGTACGGCGCCGACCCGGTCCAGCTCCATCACCACCGGGTCCCGTCCCAGCACGTCTTCCACCCGGACCTCGCGGAGCTGGCGGGTGAGCTGGACGCCGCCGCGCAGCAGCTCGAACACCGTCGGCAGCGTGCGGACCGGAATCTCGCGCTCCCGGCACGCCGCGACCACCTTGGCACGAAGCACTCCCGGCGCCGAGGGGATGGCGATGATCACCTCGTCCGGCGACTTGCGGTCGAGGATCTCGTCGATCTCGTCCGTCGAGCCCAGCACCTTCACCCCGGCGGCATGCATGCCCCGCTTGCGGGGGTCGTCGTCCACGAAGCCGATCGCGGCTGCTCCCAGGCGGGGGTTCAGCCGCAGCTCGCGCACCACCATCTGCCCGCCCGAGCCCGCGCCGACGACCAGCACCCCCCGCGTGCTGCGGCGGCGGGCGGCCCGGTCGGGCCGCTCGGCAATCATCCGCCGCGCCAACCGGCCGCCGCCCACAAGGACGATGGTGAGCAGGAAGTCGAACACGACCACCGATCTCGGCAGGCTGTAGGAGTAGGGCTTGGCGAGGGTGAAGACGGCAACCAGCAGCCCGCTCGTCACCGCGGCCGCGCGGACGACCGGCCACAGGTCAGGGAGCTGGAAGTAGCGCCACCACTTCTGGTGCAGCCCGAAGAGGCTGAACACGATCGCCTTGCCGATGGCCACGAAGGCGATCGTCCCCGTGAGCATGGTCCAGTAGCGGTCGGGGATGCCACCCGGCGTATCGAGGAAGCGCAGGGTGAAGGCCAGCGCGAACGCCGCGGCGGCGAGCACGGCGTCGGCTCCGAACTTCAGCAGCCGGCGGCCGTAGACGTGCTCCATGGCGCCCCGGCGCAGCAAGGCTCCCAGACCGCGGCCCCCGGGCCCTCGCCGGCGTTCGTCCTCGCTCGCCGACGTGTCACGAAGGCGGGACATTCAGGCGAGTGTAATGCTGATGCCGCATGACGGATGCGATCCTCGACCCAATCGTCAATGCGGCCACGGACCTGATCGACGCCACCGGGCTGGCGGGCGTGTTCGTGCTGATGACCCTGGAGAGCGCCTGTATCCCGGTCCCCAGCGAGGCGATCATGCTGTTTGCGGGATTCAACGTCTCGGAGGGCGATCTGACGATGTTCGGGATCGTCGCTGCCGGGTCGCTGGGGAACCTGGCCGGCTCGCTCATCGCCTACGCCGCGGGCTATTACGGCCGCATCGAGCTGCTCGACCGCAACCGGCTGCTCCACGTCAGCCGCCGTCACCTCGAATGGGCGGATCGGTGGTTCGAGCGCCATGGCTCGGCCACTGTCTTCTTCACCCGCATGCTGCCGATAATCCGCACGTTCATCTCCCTGCCGGCCGGGGTGGCGCGGATGCCGCTGGGGCGCTTCGTCGTCTTCACCCTCGCCGGATCGATCCCCTGGGTCCTGATGCTCGGGATCATCGGTCGCGAGGTCGGTGAACGTTGGGAGGAGTGGAGGGACTACCTGCACTACGCCGACTACGTGGTGATCGCCGCGGTGGTGATCGGGATCGCCTACCTGCTGATCAGGCGGCGTCGCGGGAGCGCCGAGTGGGAGCCCACGCCTCCGGCCTGAGCCCGGCCCGGGCGGTCGCGCTGGGGGCGGTTCAAGGGCCCGCCGAGCTGCTCCCAGTCTCCAGCTCGGCCCACCTCTCCCTCCTGCCCTGGCTGGCCGGCTGGCGGTGGGACGAACTCGACGCGGAGACCCGGAAGAGCTTCGAGGTCGCGCTCCACGCGGGGGCGGCGGCCGCCTTGCTGGTCGGCCAGCGGCGCATGATCGCAGAGGAGCTTCGCCTGTTCGACGGCCGGCGCGCCGCCGTGGTGGCCCTGTCCTTCGTGCCCCCCGCGATCATCGGCTACGGGCTCGAGCGCCAGATCGAGCGCCGCCTCGGCGGCCCGCGCGCCACCGCGATCGGCCTCGCTGTCGGCGCGGTCGCGATGGCGATCGCCGATCGCCGTCCTCAAGAGCGCGGCCCCGGCGACGCCGCCCCCCGCGACGGCCTCGCCCTCGGGCTGGCCCAGGCCACAGCGCTCGCCCCGGGGGTGTCCCGCAACGGCGCCACGCTCGCAGCCGCTCGCTGGCGGCGGTTCACGCGCGCGCACGCGAACCTTCTCTCCCGCACGGTCGCCCTGCCGGTGATCGTCGGCGCGACCCTGCTCAAGGGAGCGCGTCTGCGCCGCCGAGGGGTGGACCCCGCCCTCGGCAGGGCGATGGCCGCGGGCGTCGCGGCCTCCTTCGCTTCCACGCTCGCCTCGCAGAAGCTGATCGACCTGGTGGAGCGAGACCGGGCGCTGTGGCCGTATGCCGCCTACCGCGTGGGCTTGGCGGGGGCCGTGCTCTATAGGCTCAGCCGTCGATGAGCAACGCCTACGAGCGCGCCGGGGTGAGCCAGACAGCCGCCGACAGCGCCGTCGAGGCGCTGGTGCGAAGCCTGCGCGCCATCGACCTGGGAAGGCCGTCGCGCGTGGTGCCCCTGCCGGGTCATTACGCCAGCGTCCTGCGGCTTGACGACCGCACCGGGCTGGCACTTTCCACCGACACGGTCGGCACCAAGATGGTCGTCGCAGAGCGCCTCGCCCGCTACGACACGATCGGAATCGACTGCGTCGCGATGAACGTCAACGACGTGATCTGCGTTGGCGCCGAGCCGATCGCGATGCTCGACTTCATCCTCACCGAACACGCCGACCCCGCCGTCTGCGAGCAGCTCGGGGTCGGGCTGGCAAAGGGAGCGGAGCTCGCCGGGATCGAGATCCCGGGGGGTGAGATCGCCCAGGTGGCAGACATCGTCACCGGGCACGAGCTCGGCGGCACCTGCGTCGGCCTGGTCGAGCTCGACGCGATCGTCACCGGCGCCGCGGTCGAGCCCGGCGACCCGGTGATCGGGCTTCCGTCCTCCGGCCTCCACTCGAACGGCTACACGCTTGCCCGCCGGGCGCTCGCACGAGGTTCCGCTGGACGACGAACGCCTCGGTCGCCCGCTCGGCGACGTGCTGCTGGAGCCCACCGAGATCTATGTTCGGGCGGTGCTCGAGCTGCAACGCTCGCCGGTGGACGTTCGCGGGCTCGCCCACATCACCGGCGACGGGCTCGACAACCTGCTGCGGCTCGAGGCCGAGGTCGGCTACGAGATCGACGACCCCCTTTCCGTGCCCCCGGTCTTCGATCTGATCCAGGAGCTGGGGCAGGTCTCGGACGACGAGATGCATCGGGTCTTCAACATGGGCTGCGGGTTCTGCTGCGTGGTCGCCGACGCGGACGAGAGCCAGGCCCTGGAGCTGCTGCGCGGCCACCATCCCGGCGCGAGGCGGATCGGCAGGGTCACCGACGCCGCCCGGGTTGTCGCGCGGCGGTAGCGTGGGCCTGTGCAGATCGCGATCCTGATCTTCGACGGCCTCACGGCCCTGGACGCGATCGGCCCCTATGAGGTCCTGTCCCGCCTGCCGGGGGCAGAGCTTCGCTTCGTCGCCAAGCAGGCGGGGGAGAAGCGAACCGACACCGGCGCCCTCGGCGTGCAGGCGGACCTCGCGCTGGGCGACCTGGCCAGCCCCGAGGTTGTGCTGGTGCCCGGCGGCGCCGGCAGCCGGCCGCTGATGCAGGATCCCGAGGTGCTGGAGTGGCTGCGCGCCGCCCACAGCGGCTCCACCTGGACGACTTCGGTGTGCACGGGGGCTCTGGTGCTGGGTGCGGCGGGCATCCTCGACGGCAAGCGCGCCACCACGCACTGGGCGTTCCTGGAGCACCTCTCTGAGCTCGGCGCCGAGCCCGTCGCCGAGCGGGTGGTCGAGGACGGCAAGGTCATCACGGCCGCAGGCGTCTCGGCCGGGATCGACATGGCGCTGACCCTGGCCGACAGGCTGGCCGGCGAGCAGGTGGCGCAGGCGATCCAGCTCGGGATCGAGTACGACCCGGACCCGCCGTTCGACAGCGGCTCCCCCGCCAAGGCCCCACCCGAGCTGGTCGAGTTGATCCGCGGCTTGGAGGGCGAGCAGTCGATCTAGGGGCCGGGGTCGATTTCGGCCTCGGTATCGCGATAATCGGGGGCACACCGGCGGGCAAGACCGCCCAGCACCCAGGAGAAGCGGAAAAGGCAGCGTAGTCTCAAAGGATGAGCCAGGAGGCGACAACGGGGCTCGCGACCAGCATTATCGGGACCGTGCTGTCGGGGCGCTACCGCCTCGAGTCCAAGCTCGGCAGCGGCGGCATGTCCACGGTTTACCTGGCGCGCGACGAAACGCTTCAGCGCTGGATTGCGGTGAAGGTCATGCACCGCGAGATCTCGGACCAGCCGGACCAGCTCGAGCGCTTCCGCCGCGAGGCTCGCGCCGTGGCACAGCTCTCCCACCCCAACGTGGTCGCCGTGATCGACGCCGGCGAGGACGGCGGTCACCCCTACATCGTCTTCGAGTACGTGGAGGGCGAGACCCTCAAGCAGCGGATCGACCGGCTGGGACGCCTGCCCATCGTCGAGGCGGCCGCCTACGGGATCGAGGTCGGCCGTGGGCTCGCGGCCGCCCACGCCCACCGGCTCATTCACCGCGACGTCAAGCCGCAGAACGTCCTCATCGACCCCGAGGGCCGCGCCAAGGTGACGGACTTCGGCATCGCCCGCTCGCTCGAGTCCGACGGGCTCACAAAGACGGGCCGGGTGCTCGGCACGACCGACTACGTCGCTCCCGAGCAGGCCATGGGCCAGGCCGTGGACTCCCGCTGCGACGTGTACTCGCTCGGCGTCCTGCTCTACGAGATGCTCACCGGCGAGGTGCCGTTCCAGGCGGACACGCTTGTTGGCGTGGCGATGAAGCACGTCAACGAGGAGATGCCCGACGTCCAGGAGCGCTGCCCGGGGGTCTCCTCGGCGCTCGCCGCGGTGATCGAGCGCGCGACGGCGAAGGAGCCCAAGAAGCGGTATCCCGACATGATCGCCATGCTCGCCGACCTGGAGGGCGCACTCGAGGTGGAGGTCGCCAGGGGCGGGACGGCCCACGGGGAGGCGACCAACGTGCTCGACGCCATCCCCGCTCGCCGCAGGCTCCTGACGCCGCGGCGGGCCTCGGCTGCCGGCGTCGTGCTGGTCCTGGCGGCGGTCGTCGCGGCGCTGCTGATCGCCGCGCTGACGGGCGGCGACGAGTCCTCGACGAGCGCGGATGCGCCACAGGGAGGGGCGGCCGAGCTCGTCGCAGCCCAAACCTTTGACCCCCCGCCGCGGCGACGGCGAGGAGCACGACTCCGAGGCGAGCCTGGCGATCGATGCCAACCCGGACACAAGCTGGACCACCGAGACGTACCAGGTGTCGCCGGTCATCGAGGAGTCCGTCTCCGACAAGGAGGGCGTCGGCCTGATCGTGGACGCCGGGCAGCCGGTTGCCGGAAGGAACCTGACGATCCGCTCGGACGCGGACGGTTGGAGCCTGGAGGTGTATGGCGCAGCCTCCGGTCCGCCGACGACGCTCCAGGGATGGGGCGCCCCGATCGGGGAGGAGCCGACCATGGGCGCCGAGCAAACCGTTGAGCTCACCGCGACCGGCACCTCGCGGTACTACCTGCTCTGGATCACCAAGGTCGCCTCGACGGACAGCGGCAACAACGTGGCCATCGGCGACGTTCAGCTATCCACCTGATCGCCGCTCAGAACTCGAAGCCGCGCTGCTTCTCGTACCGCTCAATCGCCAGCCGGACCAGCCGGTCGCAGAGCTCCGGGTAGGGCAGGCCGTCAGCATCGAACAGCTTCGCGAACACGCTGGTGGCGGTGAAGCCCGGAATCGTGTTGAGCTCGTTGACCAGGACCTCGCCGCTGTCGCGGACGAAGAAGTCGCAGCGGGCGAGGCCTGAGCCGTCGATCGCCCGAAAGACCCGGGCCGCGAGCTCCCGCACGCGGGCCGTGGCCGCGTCCTCGATCCGGGCGGGCACGATCAGGTCCATGCCACCCTCGGCGTACTTGGCCTCGTAGTCGTACCAGTCGGCGTCAGTCACTATCTCCCCCGGCGGCGACGTCCGGGGCGCCTCGTTGCCGAGCACGGAGCACTCCACCTCCCTCCCGTCTCCATGCGCTTCGACGATCACCCGGGGGTCGTGGCGGCGCGCCCGCTCGACCGCGGCGTCCAGCTGCTCGACGCTGGTCACCTTCGAGATCCCGACGCTGGAGCCCAACCGCGCGGGCTTCACCCACAGAGGCAGGCCCATGCCTGCCGCCCGTTCCCGCCAGCCGTCTTCGCCCGCTTCGCAGAACTCGACCTGGGGGATGTCGTGAAAGGCGAGGACGCGCTTGAAGATCAGCTTGTCCACCGCCACGGCCGCGGCGAGCACGCCTGGGCCCACGTAGGGAAGGTCGAGGCTTTCCAGCAGGCCCTGAACCGTGCCGTCCTCGCCGAACGGGCCGTGCAGCACGGGGAAGGCCACCTCGGCGCCCAGCAAGCCTCCCCCGGCACGCAGCTCGATCTCTTCGCCGTCGCGCGTCCAGCGCCCGTCCCGCTCCAGCAGGACCTCGATCACTTCGTGGCCGCCCGCCCTCAGGCCCTCGGCCACCGACGCACCCGAGCGGAGCGAGACCTGGTGCTCGCTCGAGCGCCCTCCGCTCAGCACCGCCACCCGCATCAGGGCGCCGGCGTGGTTGGCGTGGTGGTCGTCGGCGGCTCGGAGAAGTTGCCGACGAAGACGGTCACGAACTCCCCTCGGCGAAGGCGCGTTCCGGCGGGCGGGGTCTGCTCGAGGACCTGGCCGTCCTCGTTCGGGTCGCTGGTCGTCCGCCTCACGACCCGGACGCTGAGCCCGGCGTCCTTCAGGTCGGTTCTCGCATCGTCCTTCGACTGCCCGACCACGTTTGGCACGAACGCCGAGCCGGCGCCGGTCGAGACGACAACCGTGACGGTGGTGCGCGCCTTCACGGTGCTGCCGCCAACCGGGTCCTGGGCGACCACCTGCCCCTCGGGCTCGTCGGAGTCGCGCTGCTCGACGTTCGGGATCAAGCCTTCCGCGCGCAGCGCGCTCGCGGCGAGGTCCTGTTGCTGGCCGACCACCGAGGGCACCTCGACCAGCCTCGCCCCGCTGGAGACCACCAGGATCACCCGACCACCTTGCTCCAACTCGGTTCCCGCCGGGGGCTCCGTGTCGATCGCCAGGCCGGCCCTCACCGTGCTGGACGGCCTGCTGTCCTCCTGGACGTCAAACCCCTTGCCCTCGAGCGTGCTTCGTGCCTGTTTGGCCCGTTGCCCGGTGACCTCCGGCACCACGACCGTGCCGAGGCCGCTGGAGACGGTGATCGTCACCGTCGAGCCCTCGTCGGCCTCCGAGCCCGCTGTTGGGTCCTGCTCGGTCACCGTCCCGGAAGGGTTGTCGCTGGGGACCGATTTGACAGCGACCTCGAACCCGGCGCCGCGAAGGGTCGTCTCGGCCCTCGTCTGGTCCACCCCGATCACGGTCGGCACTAGAACCGACTCCGGGCGCGTCAGCGCGTAGGCGATCACCCCGCCAACGAGGAGCAGGAGAAGGGCCAGGGCGACCAGCCTCCCGGGCGTGAAGAAGCCACGGCGCTCCGGGGGGGCCTCGGAAGGCGGCGGCGGCTTCCCGGCGGCCACCGCCACCGCCTCGTGGGCGGCGGTGTCGCCGAGCGCGGCGCCGCTCGGGTCCGTCTCGGCGGCGTCCAGCGCCGCCAGGAACTCCTCCGCGGAGGCGAAGCGGTTGGCGGGATCCTTGGCCAGTGCCTTCAGCACCACGGCGTCCAGGGCGCGGGACACCGCCGGGTTGAGCTCGCTTGGCGGTCGAGGGCGCTCGGAGACCTGCTTCAGCGCAACGGTCACGGGCGACTCCGCCTCGAACGGGACCCGCCCGGTGAGCGCCTCGTACAGCAGCACCCCGATCGAGTAGATGTCGGACGTCGCCGTGACCGGCAACCCCTGCGCCTGCTCGGGAGACAGATACTGGGCCGTTCCCAGCACGGACCCCGTTTGGGTGATCTCCGAGACGCCGGCCCGGGCGATCCCGAAGTCCGTCACCCTGGCGCGACCCTCCGCGTCCACGAGCACGTTCTGGGGCTTCAGGTCACGGTGGACAATTCCGTTCGCGTGCGCGTACCGCGCCCCGGCGAGCACCTGGCGGACGATCTCCACCGCCTCACCCACCGAGATCCCGCGCTCGATCAGGTCGTTCAGGGCGGCGCCCTCCACGTACTCCATCGCGATGTAGTGGCTGCCGTCGTAGGTGCCGCGGTCGAAGACCCCGACCACGTTGGGGTGCTGGAGGCCGGCGGCTGCCGACGCCTCGCGGCGAAACCGCTCCACGAACTGCTCGTCTTGAGCGAAGCGTTCGTGCAGGAACTTGAGCGCCACGCGGCGGTCGAGCATCGCGTCCTCGGCGCACCACACATCGGCCATGCCGCCGGAGCCCAGGCGCTCCAACAGCCGGTAGCGGCCGGCGACCAGCGTCTCCGCCTCGAGCTTCATCGGTTGAGCAGGCTCTCCATCACCTGGGTGGCGATCGGGCCCGCGACGTCGCCGCCGAAGCAGCCCTGGCAGCGCTCGATCGTGGCCGCGACTGCGATTTGCGGGTCCTCGGCCGGCGCGAAGCCGATGAACCAAGGCTGGTTGAGGCCCTCGAGATTGATCTCGGCCGTTCCGGTCTTGCCCGCAAACGCCACCCCCTCGACCGTGAGGCCGGCCGCGGTTCCCTCCTGGGTCACCCGGGTCATCATCTCGGTCAGCTGAGCAGCCGCCTCCTCGCTGATCACCCGGTTTTGCTCGCGGGGGTCCAGCTCCTCCGTCGTCCGCCCGTCGGGGTCGGTCACCCTTTGGAGAAAGGTGGGTTCCATCAGCACGCCCCCATTGGCCACCGCGGCCGCCACCTCGGCCATCTGCAGCACGGACGCCAGCGCCTGGCCCTCGGTCCCGCCCTGGCCGATTGCAACCCGCCCGACGTCAAAGCCGTCGCGCACGAGCTCCCCATCGCCGTTGATCGCGCCGCTCGCTGCCATCGCGTCCGCCGGGTAGTCGAGCTCCGGGTCGGCATAGAAGCCGAACCGCTCCATGTACTCGACCATCGTCCCGTGCCGAGCCGCTCGCCGACCTGCGCCCAGTATGTGTTCACCGAACTGGTAAGCGCGTCAGTCGCGGTGATGTCACCGAAGCTGCTCTCCGCCCGCGTTCTGAAGATCGACGCCGCCGATCTCCTTCGGCGAGTCGGCGTTGATCACCGTGTCGGGCTGAATCTCGCCGGAGTCGAGGCCCGCCGCGGCGGTCACGACCTTCATCGTCGAGCCGGGCGGGATACACGCTCTGCGTCGGTCGGTTGAGCAGGGGCGAGCCCTGGGCGTCGTTGAGGCGCTCGGACTCACCCTCCTTCTTGAGTCCGTTCGGATCGAATCCGGGCGAGGACGCCATCACTCGTACCGCTCCCGTGTCCGGCTCGATCGCGACCACGCCTCCGCCGACGCCGGACGTGGGCGCGTTGGAGGCGATCGCCGACTCGAGCGCCTGGGTGGCTATCCCCTGCGTCTGGGCGTCGATCGTCAGCGTGACGTCGTCTCCTTCCTGAGGGACGTCGCGGATCTGGTCGATGATCGAGGCGAACTCGTTCCGCTCCCCGGCGAGGAAGCCGTTCTCGGAGCGCTCGATCCCAGACCGGCCGACCTCGATGAAGCTGTAGCCGACCGGATGCCCGAACAGCTTCCCCTGCGGGTACTCGCGCACGTAGACCGGGTTCTTGCCGCCGCCCACCGGGAAGCTCTCCGCGACCGTCACCCCGTCCGCGGTCTCGATGATTCCGCGCTCCACCGTCTGCTCGGCGATCAGGGGGCGGCGGTTGTCCGGGTTGTCCCTGAGGTTGTCCGCGTCGAACACGGCCCAGTAGGACGTGAAGCCGACCAGGGCGGCGAACAACAGCAGCATGAGCCCGTAGAGGCGGATGATCGGGGAGTTCACGCCGGCAGCGCCTCCAAGTCGCGTTGGCGATTGCCAGGCGGAGTGGGCGGGCGCCGCGCATCATTGGAGATCATCAGCAACAGCCCAAGCAGGATCATGTTGGCGATCACCGAGCTGCCGCCGAAGCTGACGAACGGCAGGGTCACCCCGGTCAGCGGGATCAATCGCACCACTCCGCCGATGATCACCACCGCTTGCAGCGCGAAGACGGCCGTCAGGCCCGCGGCCAGGAGCTTCGAGAAGCCGTCTCGGGCCATCACCGCCGTCTTGAACCCTCGGGCCGCGATCAGGCCGTAGATGGCGACCACCGCGGCCCCGCCGAACAAGCCGAGCTCGCTGACGATCAGGGCGTAGATCTCGTCGGTGTGCGGCGTCGGGAGGATGCTCCCGCAGTCGGGGAAGGGTTGCGCGCAGTCGGGAGCGAACGGGCCCGGCAGCTTCAGCAGAGACTCGCCGAGGCCCTTGCCGAACAGCCCGCCGTCGGCCTGGGCGAACAGCGACTGCTGGATCTGGCCGGCCCCGGCGGCGTCGCTGTGCCACGGGTCCAGCCAGATGTCGATGCGGTCGCCGACGTGGGCAATCGCGTGCTCCATCACCCAGGCGCCCGCCAGGAAAAGCACCAGGCCCGCAACCACGTAGGAGAGGCGAGCCGTGGCGATGTAGAGCAGGGCCAGGAACGCCCCGAAGAACATCAGCGAGCTGCCCAGATCCCGGATGACGACGAGCATCAGCATCGCGGCCCCCCAGACCACGAGCAGGGGGCCGAAGTGCTTCAGGGGCGGGATCGTGAGGCCGGCGATGCGGCGCGCGGTGATCGCCAGGAGCTCCCGCTTCTCGCGCAGGTAGCTGGCCAGGAAGATGACCACGCAGATCTTCGCCACCTCGGCCGGCTGAAACGAGAGCGGCCCGAGGTCGACGCCCAGGTACGCCCCGTTGACCTGGGAGCCGATCCCGGGCAGCCGCGGCGCCATCAACAGCAAGATGCCGACCGTCGCGATCACGTATCGGTAGCGCTCCACCACGTGGTAGTCGCGGACGAGCAGGATCGTGGCCGCCAGCAGGGCCGCTCCGCCCACGAAGATCGACGCCTGCTTCAGGGCCAGGCCCTCGTCGATCCGAAACAGCATCACCAGGCCGATCGCGGCCAGCAGCGCGCAGAGCGGGAACAGGTACGGGTCGGCGTGGGGAAGCCGGGCCCGGATGAACAGGTGGACGCCCAGGCAGACGGCCAGGAAGTAGCCGCCGTAGATCAGGCTCAGGTCCCCGATCTGGCTCGACTCGACGATGAACACCGCCGTGAACCCTCCGGTGACCAGCACGGCAACCGGGAGCAGAGCAAGGAGCTCGCGGTTGCGCGCGCTCACTGCTCTCCTCCGCCGCCGGAGCCGGCGCCCTGGGCAGAGTCCCCCTTCCGCGCGTCGGCCTGCCCCGTCTTCCGCTCCCCATCCGTTGCCTTCCGCTTTCGGACAGGGGGCTGCGCCGCCGATTGGAGGTCCGTGAGCAGATCGGCCGCGTCATCGTGAGAGCGCAGCGTGTGATCGGTGGCGCCGTCTCGCCGGCTCGCAGGGATCGCGCTGACCTGGACCGGCGCCGAGTAGACCTCGGTGTAGAGCTCGATCCCCAGCGGCAGCTCGTACGGAAGGCCGCGGTAAAGCGCGGCGCGGCCCCCGGAGTCCGTGCCCAGGAAGTACACCTGATGCAGGCCGAAGATCGCGGCGCCCACGAGCCCCGCGAGGACCGCCACCGCGGCGAGAGACTTGGCCAGGCGCCGAGGCCACCTGCGTGCCCGGGTGGTCGGGGCGCCAGGGCGCGCGACCCGCTCGCGGGACGTTGCGCTGTCGCCTGCGGCCTCCGCCATCGCCCCTGCCGTCAGTCCCGCCTCCTCCGCGGCCGGGCCGATCAGTGTCGGTTGCTCCTTCGTCTCGGCCGCCTGCTCGGCCTCCTCCACCCGAAAGGCGACCACCGTGATGTTGTCTCGCCCGCCGGCCTCGTTCGCCTCGCGGAGCAGGCTCGAGACGGCCTCGTCGAGGCTCTCGGTGTTCGCCAGCGCGGCTGCGATTCGATCCTCCCGCACCATCGTCGTCAGACCGTCGGAGCACAGCAGATAGACGTCCCCGGGCCGCGCCCTGTAGGTCATCGTGTCCACCTCGACCTCCCGCTCGGGCCCCAACGCCCGGGTGATGATGGAGCGCTGCGGGTGGTCCACAGCCTGCTCGTCGGTAAGGCGGCCCTGGCGGCGGAGCTCCTCCACCAGCGAGTGGTCGGAGGTCAAGAGCTTCAGCTCGCCGTCGCGGAACAGGTACGCGCGGCTGTCACCGACGTGGGCGAAGCTGACCTCGTCGTCCTCCACCAAGGCGGCGGTGAGCGTGGTCCCCATTCCGGAGCGCGATGAGTCGGCCTGGGCCAGGCGATGGATGCGGGCGTTGGCCGTCCTGGCGATCGCCCGCAGGTAAGCCTCGGGAGATCCCTCGCCACGCCTCGCGGGCTCAAACGACTCCGCCGCCAGCCGCGAGGCGACCTCACCGGCCTGGGCACCGCCCATTCCGTCCGCGACCGCAAACAGGGGCTCGCGGGCGAAGTACGCATCCTCGTTGGTGTTGCGCTGCCGCCCGGTGTCGGTGCGATGAGCCTGCTCGACGACCCGCAGCATCAGGCTCCAGGCACCTCGAGCTCGAAACGGAACTCGGTGTCGCCGATTCGCAACTCGTCGAGGTCGCTCAGCTTCGCTTCGGAGTCCAGACGTCCTCCGCTGAGGAACGTCCCGTTGGTCGAGCTCATGTCCTCAACGTAGTAGCTGGCCCCACGGGAGTAGATGCGCGCGTGCACCCCCGAGGCGAATCGGTCCTCGATCCGGACGTCGGCATCGTTCGAGCGCCCGATCGAGAGGCCCCCGAACAGGTCGAACCGCTCTCCGGGCTCCAGTCCGCCGCCCCGAGTCACCACCAGCGAGGCGTCCGTGGCCGCTGCCCGGCCACCCGGGCCGACCGGATGGAAGCCCGTGGCCTCGGGCGCGGGCATGGTCGTGCGGCGCAGCTCACGAAAGGCGCTCCGTGCCACCCAGAGCAGGAACAGGTAGAGGACGGCCAGGAAGCCGAACTTGAGCGCTACCGCGATCGGCTCGGTCTCCATCGCCAGCTAGACCACTTACTGCTCGATGTCGAAGGTGAACCTCGTCGTCCCCAGGGTGACCTCGTCCCCGGGCGACAGCCGCGAGCGGTCGACGAGCCGGTCGTTGACCTTGACGCCGTTGGTCGAGCCCAGGTCGACGACCTGCCAGTCTCCCGTCGGGCCGCGGCGCAGCTCCGCGTGCTCGCGCGACACGTTCGGATCCGACAGCACGCAGTCGCATCCCTGAGAGCGTCCGAGCACCGCCACTGGACCGTCGAGCACGTACCGGCGGTCGTCGAGCGTCACGATCGCCTTGGTCTCGGTCAAGTGGCCCCCCGGCCGGCGCCGCTCCTTTCGCGACTGCTTCGGCGGAGCGCTGTAGATCATCGTGTGGCCCTCCTCGCCCTGTGAGGGCTCCTCGCCTTGGCGTGCGGGCGGCTTCACCAGCAGGGTCTGGATCCCGAACTCTCCCAGCCGCAGACGGTCGTCCGTCTCGAGCTTGACCTCGGGACGCGTCAGCAGCGCGTAGTCGTGGCGGCGTGCGTGCTCGAGGAGGTACGCCGACATCTCCTGCTCAAGCGAACGCTCGTAACCCTCCAGCCGCCGCCGGTCCTCGGTGGAGAGCCAGACCGTGTACTGGTTGGGGACGTAGACACGGGACACGGACGCGGTCCGGTGAGCATCCATCTCCTTGGCAAGCTTGCGAGCCAGCTCAACCGGTTGCACCTGCGACGAAAAGGCGCGGCTGAACACCCCCTCGACGAGGTTCTCGATCCGTTGCTCGAGATTTCTGAGAACGCTGATCCGAAGCTCCTTGGGCGAGCCCGTTGGGCGGCGGGCACGAGCCTGAGCGGCTCCATTGCCCGGTGCGCGGCGACAATCCTAGAGTGCTGACTCCCGCAAGTCCGCGCGAGCGGCGGCTCTCCGGATCAGGGCAGGGCGCCCGATCCCCCGCCTTGGATCGCCGCGCGAGCGCCGGGAATCGGGGCCGCCCGGCCGCCCACTTGCGGCGGGCGCAGCCGGAACTCGGCGATCACGGCCACGAGCGCCGCGGCGGCGATCAGCAGCGGACGGTCCGTGAGGCCTCCACCGTTGGCCACGAGCTGGAGTCCCGCCTGAAGCCCGGCCGACCACAGCAGGGCGCCCAGCAGCGCCAGGGCAACGTGCCCGGTGCGCAGAATCATGCCCAGCACCACTGCGGCCAGCGCAAAGACGGCGCCGCCGAGCAGAGCCTCCGGGGTGAGAAGCGGAGCCATCAAGGCGCTGGCAGCGTCAGCCGTGGAGTGGCTCCAGCCGTCGGGCGCCGTCTCGATCAGACCGAAGTCGGACCCCACCCCCAGGGTCGCTGCGCCCACCAGCAGCCAGCACCAGCCGAGCGCCCCCAGCACTCCGCGCTCGAGGGCCGTACCCCGCGATCCCGCCGCGGCCGGATAGACCGGGGCGACTGAGATGACGGCGAGGAGCGGAGCCAGGACGGGCAGCGAAGCCCAGCCCAGAGGCGAGGCGACCAGGATTGCAGGGCCGGTCAGCGCCCCGAGGACCAGGGCCAGCCCCGGATGCCCGAGAACCGCCGCCACCACGGTCACCGCCAGGCCCCATGCCGTCAGCGCCATGAGCTGGGCGACCCGCAGCCGGCCGGCCCCGTGCTCCGGACGCTGCTGCTCGGAACGCGGCGACGGGACGGGGCGTTGGCCGTCAAGCGACGTCAGCGCGGTCTGGAGGCTGTCGTGGAGCTCGGCGAGCGAGGGACGCAGCTCTGGCTCGGGAAGCAAGCAGGAGTCCACGCACGCCGAAAGCTGCCTGGGCAGGTCCGGGCGGTGTTCGCGAAGCGAGGGAAGCGGCTGGCCGATCTCCCTCGCGGTGTGAGCGGGAGTCGCCTTGGCCACGGGATTCGTGCCGGCCCACAGCTCGTAGAGCGTCAGCGCGAGCGAGTAAGTGTCGGCGTGCTCGCCTGCCGGCTCGCCCTCGGCCTGCTCCGGCGCCATGTAGGCGAGCGTCCCGACCACCTCACCGGTCGCCGTCAGAGCCGCGGCCCCCGCCAGCGACGCAATCCCGAAGTCCATCAGCTTCGCTTGGCGGCCCACCCCGTCGTCGGCGCGCACGATGACGTTCTGGGGCTTGACGTCCCTGTGGATCACCCCACGCTCGTGGGCGTGGGCGAGCGCCTCGCAGATGTCCGCGCCGAACTCCGCGGCCTCGCGATCGCTGAGCCCCTCGCACTCAGCCAATTCCGCCAGCGTCGTCCCCTCGACCAGCTCGCTTACCAGCACCGCGCGGCCGTCCTGAGAGCCCAGCTCGTAGAGCGTCACGATGCCTGGATGGTTGAGGCGTGCGGCGGCGTGGGCCTCACGCAGGACGCGTCGCGCGTCGGCGCCCGCGATCTCCTTGACCGCAACCTGCCGCTGGAGTCGCTCGTCGAAAGCCCGGTAGACGGTGCCCATGCCGCCGGACCCCACCCGGTCCAGGACACGGAAGCGCCCCATGACGAGCTCGCCCAGCATTCCGACTCCAGCTTCGCCGCCGATCGCGCGGACCCTGCCGGAGCCGCGCAAGGCTTCGTGCGTACTCGCACGTTCTGCCCGGCGATCCAGCGGGCCTGGGTCATACTCTTCCGCGTTGAACGCACATAACCAAGGCGTTCAACGGCACCTGCCTGAGGCTTGAGCTTGGCGTTCCTCGACGAGGAAGAAGCACTCGGATCCACCGGCGGCGACGAGCCGCCGTTCCGCCGCGAGCACGATCAGCAGCGTCAGATCATGGTTCGCCGCGCGGTCGGCGTCGGCGTGATCGTGGTGCTGTTGATCCTGATCGTGCTGGGAGTCAGGGGGTGCCTGGACGCGCGCAAGGAGCGCGGCTTCGAGAACTACGCCCGCGACCTGAACGCGATCGTCGCCCAGTCGGAGCAGCTGTCGAGCGACTTCTTCGACCGGCTCAGCGACCCCGGCAACCTCAGCGCCCTGAGCTTCGAGGCGGAGATCAAGTCGTATCGAGGCAGCGCGGAGGACCTCACGGGCCGAGTCGAGGAGCTCAACACCCCGGACGAGCTGAAGGGAGCTCAGGGCGAGCTCGAGCTCGCCTTCCAGCTGCGCAGCGACGCCCTCACCGGGATCTCCGACCAGATCTCCACGGCGCTCGGCAACCAGGGCCAGGGCCGAGCCGTCGACTCGATCGCGGGCTACATGAACTACTTCCTGGCGAGCGACGTCCTCTATGAGCGCGCGGCGGGGCAGATCAACGCCGAGCTCGAGGACCAGGGCATCAGCGAGACGGTGCCCGAGAGCGTCTTCCTCGCGGACCAGCGCTGGCTCGACCCGCTCGAGGTCTCCTCGGCCCTCGCGCTGGTGTCGGGTGACGAGCAGGCAACGAGCGGCACCCACGGCCTGGCGCTCTATCAGACCACCGTTCAGCCGGGCGACGTGACTCTCGATCCAAGCAGCGCGGCGACGATCACCGGCAGCGGTTCGCCGGAGTTGGAGATCCAGGTCCAAAACCAGGGTGATTCCGAGGAAGCCGACATCGGGGTCACCTTCGAGCTCACCGGCGGCGCCCAGACCATCTCTGGCGATGCGACGATTCCGCGGATCGCCGCCGGCGCGATCCAGACCGCCTCGATCCCGATTGATCCGGCGCCGGAGCCGGGGCAGCAGCTCACGCTGGAGGTGACCGTCCAACCCGTACCGGGCGAGCAGATCGCGGAGAACAACCGCTCCACCTACCAGATCACCTTCGACTGACGGATTGCCGCCAAAACGGGCCTCCATAGACTCGGGGGCGCCGTGGCGATGAGGATCGCATTCCTGGGGCCGGCCGGGACCTTCTCCGAGGATGCCCTGCGCGCAGCCGTGGGCGGTGCCGAGATCGATGCGCGCCCCGCGCCCAGCGTCTATGAAGCGATCCGAGCGGTGTCCGAGGGCGAGGCTGAGCGGGCACTGGTCCCGTTCGAGAACTCGATCGAGGGGGCGGTCCGCTCCACCCTCGACACGCTCGCCTTCGACGCGCCCTCGGTGACGATCGCGGGCGAGCACGACCACCCGATCGCCAACAGCCTGATCGCCCGCGAGGAGGTCCCGCTGGACCGAATCGAGGTCGTGCTCTCCCACCCCCAGGCGAGCGCGCAATGTGCGCGTTTCATCCGCGAGGAGCTGCCGCGGGCGGAGGTGCGCGCCGCCGCCAGCACGGCCGAGGCCGTGCGCGAGGTCTCGGCCAGCCCCGAGCCATGGGCCGCGCTCGGCGCAGCGTCTGCGGCACGAATCTACGGCTGCGTGGTCCTTCGCGAGGGGATCGAGGACACCCCCGAGAACGTGACGCGCTTCGTCTGGGTCGCGCCCGCCGGCACCAGGGCCGGCGGAGAGGGGCCCTGGCGAACGACGCTCGTCTTCGCCGAGCTGGGTGACGATCACCCTGGCGCGCTGGTGGAGGCGCTGACCGAGTTCTCGAAACGCGAGGTGAACCTGACCCGGATCGAGTCGCGCCCGCGACGGCGAGGGCTGGGCCGCTACATGTTCTTCATCGATCTGGACGGGGCGGAGGGTGAGCCCGCCGTGGCCGAGGCGATCGAGGGGCTGCGGCGCAAGGCGGAGTCGGTGCGAATCCTCGGCAGCTACCCGGTCGCGACCAACGGGATCCCGGGCGCCTAATGGGTTTCTGCCCGATCCTCGCCATAGCGCGCCCGAGGGCGCTGTTTACAATCGTGGCGCTATGGACACGCAGGGCGACCCTCACGTAGGGCTCCAGAGCGCCACTGCTCAGGAGCCTCGGGGGGTTGTGCCGGCCGCAGGCGATCCGGCTGCAAACGGCCACGGGCCCAGCCATGCCGGCAACGGCCACGGGCTGAACGGCCACCGGCCCCACGTCGCGATCGGCGGCCGGGTGCTCGTCCTCAACGCGAGCTACGAGCCGATCAACGTCTGCAACGTGCGCCGGGCCACGGTGCTGGTGCTGAAGGAGCGTGCCGAAGTGATCGAGCGCGGCGAGGGCGCGCTGCATTCTGAGCGCCTCGTTTTCGACCGCCCCTGCGTGATCCGCCTGATCCGGTACATCCGCATCCCGCGCGACGTCCATCGCCGCAAGATCACCCGCAAGGCGGTGCTCGCTCGCGACGCCTGGACCTGCCAGTACTGCGGCCACCAGGCGTTGGGGCTGACCGTGGACCACGTGATTCCACGCAGCCGCGGCGGCGAGTCGGTGTGGGAGAACATCGTCGCCTCCTGCGCGCCCTGCAATCGAAAGAAGGGCAGCCTGACGCCGCGAGAGGCGCGGATGCACCCCCGCAGCCGTCCGCGGCCACCCGGACCGACCGTGTTCATCCACCTGGCGAGCCCGAGGATCCCGATCGCCTGGGAGCCGTATCTGGTCGCCGCGTAAACGAAGGGCCGCCTCGAAAAGCGGCCCTTCGTCACAAGGTGCGGTTGGAAAACGAGCTGGGATTTGGCGACGGGGCGGGACGTGCTCCCCGCCTCCCACACTCGCCGGTGCCCGGGGTGGATTCCACCGGGCGGCCCGCACGGCCACCTAGCGGCCCTGCACCTCCAGCGTCCCAGAAATCATCTGACTCAAGCTAGGACCACCTCCTTTCTCTGGTCCACCGATTGAAGCAGAAGGGCCAGTCGAACGCCTAGGAGGTGGTGGCAGACTCGGAGGGTTCCCCTCTCGCTCGCCCCGGCCGACGGGCACGCGAGAAGCTCATTGCGTCGTCCACGGGCCCGCGCCGCAGCAGCCTGACGTCGCGGATGTAGTTCTGGTGCAGACGCCAGGGCGGCGACGCCCCCTGCTTGGGAAGCCGGTCGATCGAGCGGCTCACGTAGCCGGACTTCAAGTCCAGAAAGGGCTCGGTCGGCAGCGAGGGATCGGGGGCCTGCGGCGTGCCGTACGCATAGCCCTCGGCATCCATGTAGGAGAGGAGGCGGCAGACGTACCGCGCCACGAGGTCGGCCTTGAGCGTCCAGGAGGCGTTCGTGTAGCCAACGGCCAGGGCCAGGTTGGGCACCCCGCAGAACATCATTCCCTTGTAGGCGACGGTCTTGGAGAGGTCGACCTCGGAGCCGTCCACCACGAGCTCGATGCCGCCGAGGAGGAGGAGGTTGAAGCCGGTCGCGGTGACGATCACGTCGGCCTCGAGCTCCGTCCCGGACTCGAGCGCGAGCCCGCGCTCGGTGAAGGTGCGGATGCGGTCGGTGACGATCGAGGCCCTGCCGCTGCCGATCACCTCGAACAGATCTCCGTCCGGGACCAGGCAGAGCCGCTGGTCCCACGGCTCGTAGGTGGGATTGAAGTGCGTATCGATGTCGTATCCGTCGGGGAGCTGCTTCTCGACCGAGCGCCGAACGAGCCTCCGGGCGAGCTTGGGAGTGCGCCGGCTGACGGCGAAGGCAGCCATCTGCAGCAGCACGTTCTTCCAGCGCACGACGGCGTACGCCGCCTTGGCCGGAAGCCGGCGCCTGAGTGCGTCCGCGAATGGGTCGCGGCCGGGGAGGGTGACGATGTAGCTGGGCGAGCGCTGCAGCATGGTGACGTGCGCGGCGCGCTCGGCCATGGAGGGAACGAGCGTGACCGCGGTTGCGCCGCTGCCGATGACGACGACGCGCTTGCCCTCGTAGTCGAGGTCCTGGGGCCACCGTTGAGGGTGAACGATCGGGCCGCGGAAGGTGTCGGTCCCCTCGAATTGCGGCGTGTAGCCCTCGTCGTAGCGGTAGTAGCCGGTACAGGCGAAGAGGAAGCCGCAGGTGAGCCTGCACGGTCTCGCCCGTGTCGGTGCGCTCGGCGAGCACCGTCCATCCCGCGTCGGCGCTCGACCACTCCGCGCGGACCACCCGATGGTCGAACCGGATCCGGTCCTCGATCCCGTACTCGCGAGCGGTCTCGCGGATGTAGCGGCGGATCGACGGGCCATCCGCGATCGCTTCGGCCTCCTTCCAGGGCCGAAACGAGTACCCCAGGGTGAACATGTCGGAGTCCGAGCGGATCCCGGGATAGCGGAACAGGTCCCAGGTCCCACCGATGCTCTCCCGGGCCTCCAGGATCGCGAACGACTTGCCGGGCAGGTTCTCCAGCACGTGACATGCGGCGCCGATCCCGGAAAGCCCGGCACCGACAATCAGGATGTCGACGTGGTCGTCCGCCATCAGGGAGCGGCTGAAGCTAGAGGCGCTCGCGGGCCTCCGCCATGCGCTCCGCGAACTCGCGTATGGGGCGGGCACGACCGACCCGAGCTGCCAGGCGAGGCGCGATCGCGTTCAGCAGGATGAGCGGTCGCACCGGGCGCTTGTTGACGATCACCTCAGGCGGGTTCTGGCGGATCGCTCGCACCACGGCGGCGCCGACGGCCTCGGGCGGCACGGTTCCGAGCACGCGTGGCGCGGGCACGAGGTGCTCGAAGCGCCCGTACATCCCCACCCGGCTGACGAAGCCGGGACAGATCGCCGAGAAGCCGACCGGCTCGCCCACATTCTCCGCCCGCAGCGCGTGGGTGAAGGCGACCACCCCATGCTTGGTGGCGCTGTAGGAGGCCAGGCCCGGCGTCGGGATCTTGCCGGCCAGCGAGGCGAGGTTGACGATGTGGCCGCGTTGGCGCTCCAGCATCCCGGGAAGGACGATCCGCGTCAGATCCATCACGGCCAGCAGGTTGACCACGACGCTCGTCTCGAGCTCCGGCTCGGTGGTGTTCAAAAAGCTTCCCCCGAACTCGACCCCGGCGTTATTGACGAGGATGTCCAGCGGACCGACCGCCTCGGCGGCCCACGACGCGAGGCGCTGCCGCTCGCCGGCGTCGGTGAGGTCCGCCGGTGCCTGGCTGACCTCGACGCCCCGGCTCCGCAGCTCGGCCGCCAGCCCGTCCACTGGCGCTCCTGGCAGATCGGTCAGTGCCAGGTTGACGCCCTCTGCCGCCAGCGCCCGGGCGATGTAGCCACCCAGGCCGCCTCCGGCGCCGGTGACGAGGCCGTTGCGGCCGCGAAGCTCCTCCACGGCTGCGGAGACTACCCCGAGCGCCGGGGCCCGCGGCGCTAGCGCTTTCCGCGGGGGCGCGCTTTGGCGCCGGCTTGCCCTCGGCCTTCGACTCCGTCAACTCCGGCTGGGAGCCGCCGGGGGCCTCGGCGCCATCCTCGGAGGCGCCGTTCTCTTCGACCGCGGCACCGGACTCGACCACCAGGGCGACCGCGCTGACCCGATCGTCGTCGCGGAGGTTCATCACCCTGACGCCCTGGGTGGCGCGGCCCATCTGCGAGATACCGCCGGCCTGGGTGCGTTGCACCATGCCGTTCTCCGAGATGAACAGCAGGTCCTGGTGCTCGCGCACGATCAGGGCGCCGGCCAGCCCGCCCTTCTTGGACGTCAGCTTCATCGTCAGCACGCCCTTGGTGCCGCGCCCCTTCACCGGATACTCGGGGATCGCGGTGCGCTTGCCGTAGCCGTTCTCGGTGACCACGAACAGCTCGGCGTCGTCGCGGGTGACGTCCATGGCCAGCACTCGGTTCGCCTCTCGGCCGATCTTGCCGGCGACGTTCATCCCCCGGACGCCGGAGGTATCACGCCCCATCGGGCGCACCCGCTTCTCCGAGAAGCGCGAGGCGTGGCCCGACTTGGAGACCAGCAACAGGTCGTCGTCGCCCGAGGTCAGGCGCACCTGGACCAGCTCGTCACCGTCGCGGACCTTGATCGCGATGATCCCGTCCGCCCGGATCGGAGTGTTGTAGGCGGGGAACTCGGTCTTCTTGACCTGTCCCTTGGCGGTCGCGAAGACCAGATACTTCCCCTCGCTGAAGTCGCGGGTGGGCTTCACCGCCATCACCCGCTCGCGGTCGCGCAGCGGCAGTACGTTCACCAAGGCCCGGCCCTTCGAGGTCCGCGAGCCCTCGGGCAGCTCGTAGACCTTGAGCCGGTAGACCTTGCCGCGGTTGGTGAAGAACAGCATCCAGTCGTGCGTCGAGCAGATGTGAAGGTGCTCGATGTAGTCGCCCTCCTTGAGGTCCATCCCCATCACGCCGATGCCGCCGCGGCGCTGCTGGCGGTAGGTCGCCAGCGGCAGCCGCTTGACGTAGCCGGAGCGGGTGATCGAGATCACCATCTGCTGGTCGGCGATCATGTCCTCGATGTTCATGTCGCCCTCGAAGTGGGTGACCTCGGTGCGCCGCTCGTCGCCGTAGCGCTCCTCCAGCGCGTCCAATTCCTCCACGACGACGCCGTCGATCCGCGCCGGATCTCCCAAGATCGCCCGCAGCGCGCCGATCTGCTCGATCAGCTCGGCGTGCTCGGAGCGCACCTTGTCGGACTCCAGCGCCGTGAGCCGCGCCAGGCGCATGTCCAGGATCGCCTGGGCCTGCTCCTCGGAGAGCTCGAACTTGTCGATCAGCCCGGCACGGGCGGCGTCGGCGTCGGCCGACGAGCGGATCAACGCGATCACCGCGTCGAGGTTGTCGAGCGCGATCAGCAGCCCCTCGAGGATGTGGGCCCGCGCCTCGGCGCGGCGCAGCTCGTACTGAGTCCGCCGGGTGACCACCTCGCGCTGGTGGGCGACGTAGTGGTGGACCAGCTCCTTGAGGCTGAGCGTTCGCGGCACTCCGTCGACCAGGGCAACCATGTTGAGGCCGAACGACGTCTGCATCTGGGTGTGCTTGAAGAGCTGGTTGAGGACGACCTCGTGCGGGTCGCCGCCGCGCTTCAGCTCGATCACGAGCCGCATCCCCGAGCGATCCGACTCGTCGCGCAGGTCGGAGATCCCGTTGATCTTCTTCTCGCGAACCAGGTCGGCGATCTTGGTGATCAGGCCGCCGTCGCCGCCCTTCTTGACCATGAACGGCAGCTCGGAGACGATCACCGCCTCCTTGCCGCCCCGCAGCGGCTCGATGTGGGCACGAGAGCGAACCCGGACGCTGCCGCGCCCGGACGCGTAGGCGTCGCGGATGCCCTCGGCGCTCATCATGCCGCCGCCCGGGAAGTCCGGGCCCTTGACGTGCTTCATCAGCCCGGCGAGGTCGATCTCGGGGTTCTCGATGTAGGCCTTGACCGCTCCCACCACCTCGCTCAGGTTGTGGGGCGGGATGTTGGTCGCCATCCCGACCGCGATCCCCGCCGTCCCGTTGACGAGCAGGTTCGGGAACCGTGCCGGCAGGACGATCGGCTCCTGCTGCGACTCGTCGTAGTTGGGGCCGAAGTCGACGGTGTCGGCGTCGATGTCGCGCAGCATCTCGGTGGCGAGGCGCGCGAGGCGAGCTTCGGTGTATCTCATGGCGGCCGGTGGGTCGTCGTCGATCGAGCCGAAGTTGCCCTGCCCGTCGACCAGCGGGTAGCGCAGCGAGAAGTCCTGCGCCATGCGGGCCAGGGTGTCGTAGATGGCGGAGTCGCCGTGGGGGTGGTACGTACCCATCACCTCGCCGACGATGAAGGCCGACTTGCGGTGAGGCCGGGTGGGCTGTAGCGCCAGGTCGTGCATCGCGTACAGCACCCGGCGGTGGACCGGCTTGAGCCCGTCGCGCACGTCGGGCAGCGCCCGGCCCACGATCACGCTCATCGCGTAATCCAGGTACGAGGAGCGCATCTCCTGGCTGAGCTCGCGCTCCTCTATGCGCCCGGTGAGGGCCTCGAGCCCGCCGGCTTCCATCAGCTACCCCAGCGGCAGGTCCACACGTCAGACATCGAGGAACCTCACGTCCTTGGCGTGCTTCTCGATGAAGTGCTTGCGCGGCTCGACCTTGTCGCCCATCAGGTCGGCGAATACGCGCTCGGCGGTCGACGCGTCCTCGATCGTCACCCGCTGGAGCGTCCGGCTGGAGGGATCCATCGTCGTCTCGCGCAGCTGGTCGGCGTTCATCTCACCGAGGCCCTTGAAGCGCTTTAGTCCGACACCCCCTGGCGCGCCAGCTCGAGGACCGCCCGCCGCAGGCCCGCGAAGGAGTTGAGCCTCGCGGTGCTTGTCGCCAAGCGTGACCTGGAACGGCGGCCGGCCGACCTGCTTCAGCAGCTCGCCGTGCACCTCGACCAGGCGGCGGTAGTCGTTCGACTTGAACAGGGCCCCGGTGAGCCGATGGGTGCGGGCCAGGCCGCTGGCCCGGTGGACGGCCTTGACCACGAGCTCCTCGCCGGTGGACGAGATCAGCTCGGTCTCGTAGGGCTCCTCCTTGGGATCGTCGGCCTCGATCAGCTTCTTGACGCCGGCGATCGTCGCCGCGCCGGCGTCGAGGATCTGCGACTCGGCCAGGAAGGCCACCGTCTCATGGCCGAACTCGGCCTGCACGGAATCGGTCCAGCCCTCGTACTCCTTGTAGCGCCGGTTGAACCGCTGCCAGCGTGCCTCGGTCAGCTTGTGCGCCTTGCCGTTGGCGTCGACCAAGCTCGAACTCCTCGAGCTTGTCGCGGAGCAGGATCTCCTCCAGCTCGGACTCCTTCTCGACATAGATCTCCTGCTTCCCGTTCTGCACCTTGTAGAGGGGTGGCTTGGCGATGTACACGTAGCCCGCCTCGATCAGCTCCGGCATGTGCCGGTAGAGGAAGGTGAGCACGAGGGTGCGGATGTGCGCTCCGTCGACGTCCGCGTCGGTGGACAGGACCAGCTTGTGGTAGCGGGCGTCGTCGAGGTTGAACTCCTCGTCGCCGACCCCGGTGCCGATCGCGGTGATCAGCGCCTGGATCTCGACGTTCTGGAGCACCTTGTCGATGCGGCTCTTCTCGACGTTGATGATCTTGCCGCGCAGCGGCAGCACGGCCTGCGTGTTGCGATCGCGCGCCTGCTTCGCCGAGCCGCCGGCGGAGTCGCCCTCGACGATGAACAGCTCGGCGAGCGTCGGATCGCGCACCGTGCAGTCGGCGAGCTTGCCGGGCAGGGTGGAGTTCTCGAGCGCCGACTTGCGCCGGGTCAGGTCGCGGGCCTTGCGCGCCGCGTCGCGGGCGCGGGCCGCGTCCACGGCCTTCTGGAG
The DNA here is from genome assembly GCA_963824865.1 of uncultured Actinomycetes bacterium. Classification (GTDB taxonomy): domain Bacteria; phylum Actinomycetota; class Thermoleophilia; order Solirubrobacterales; family 70-9; genus AC-56. The sequence goes on from CAWGQQ010000010.1 coordinate 158,344, forward strand.
GATGCGCCTCGCCTCGCCCGGATTCTCCTCCAGGAACTCGCCCAGCTTGCGGTTGACGGTCTCCTTGACCAGGCCCTCCACCGGCGGGTTGCCGAGCTTGGTCTTGGTCTGGCCCTCGAACTGCGGGTCCTGGAGCTTCACCGAGATCACCGCGGTCAGCCCCTCGCGGACGTCGTCGCCGGTCAGGTTCTCGTCCTTCTCCTTCAGCAACCCCTTCTGGCGGGCGTAGGCGTTCAGGGTGCGGGTGAGCGCCGCGCGGAAGCCCGACAGGTGGGCGCCGCCCTCGTGGGTGTTGATGTTGTTGGCGAAGCTGAACACCGACTCCTGGTAGGAGGAGTTCCACTGCATCGCCACCTCGACCTGGCCGTCCTCGGTCTCGTTCTCGAAGTAGACGGTCTTGCGGTGCAGCGCGTCCTTGTTCTCGTTCAGGTGGCCGACGAAGTCGACGATGCCGCCCTTGTACTGGAAGGTGTCGCGCTGTCCGGAGCCGCGCTCGTCGACGAGCTCGATGCGCAGGTTGCGGGTCAGGAACGCGGTCTCCCGCAGCCGCTCCGAGAGCGTCTGGTAGTCGAAGACGACATCCTCGAACACGTCGTCGTCGGGAAGGAAGGTGATGATCGTCCCCGTCCCCTTGACCTTCTCGCCCCGCTTCAGCGCACCCTGAGGGTCGCCCGCGCACGTAGTCCTGGATCCACTTGTAGCCGTCGCGGCGCACCTCGAGGTGGAGGCGCTCCGAGAGCGCGTTGACCACCGAGACCCCGACCCCGTGCAGGCCGCCGGAGACCTTGTAGCCGCCGCCGTCCCCGAACTTGCCGCCCGCGTGCAGGGTGGTCATCACCACCTCGGCCGCCGGCCGCTTCTCCTTCTGGTGCTCCTCGACCGGGATGCCGCGGCCGTCGTCGGCGACCGTGACGCTGTTGTCGGGATGCAGGGTCACCGAGACTTGGTCGCAGTGGCCGGCGATCGCCTCGTCCACCGAGTTGTCCACCACCTCGTAGACGAGGTGGTGGAGGCCCCGCGGCCCGGTCGACCCGATGTACATCCCGGGGCGCCGGCGAACGGCCTCGAGGCCCTCGAGGACCGTGATGTCCTTGGCGCTGTAGCCGTCGCTCGCCGCCCGGCCCTTGGTGCCGGGCTTGGGAGCCTTCTTCGCGGCCCCCTTGGGGGTGGGGGCTGCCTTCGCGCTACCACCGCTCGGGGCCTTGCTTTTCGCCACTCAGTCCTTTCCGTTCGCTGGCGCCGGGGGAAACCCTGGCGTCATGAGAAACCCCGACCGACAGGCACGCCGTCAGGGGGCTGGCCGGCCGGTTCGGGGCGTCCGTCCAAGTTCACATAAGGATATCAGGAAAGGACCGCGGAAAACCCGCTCCTTTGCAACGAAAGCCCTGCAAATCACGCATAAACGAGGAACTCACGATCAGTCGTTGTGGCGGCTGTGGTCAGCGGTGAAGCGAAGCGCCCTGACGGGCCCCTCGGTGGCGCCCCCGCGGGCCTCTGAAACCGCCCGGTTGAGCCTCGCCAACAGCTCGGGCCCCAGCAGGTCCAGCTCCTGTGCCCAGGCCGCCGACCGGCAGGCGATGGTGATCACGCCGTCTCGCTCCGCCACCGGCTCGGCCTCGGCTGCGACCTGGGCGCCTGCGGCGGCCGGCCAGGCGCTCTGGGCGGCGGCGAGCACGGTCAGCGGCTCGGCGTGGGCGCGAACCCCACGGAGGGCTGCGGCGAGCGGGCGTGGCGAGCGGCGAGGGCTCACGACGCAGATCACCGCGCCCGTCGCCCGCGCCCCGGCGGCGGAGATCGCCTCCCCCCGGCGGAGCGCCACCTCGGCGCGCTCGCAGCCGCCGGGTAGGTGGTCCGGCTCCGTCGCGGTCAGCACCGCTTGCCCGCCTTCGGCGAGCCGCCCCCCGAGTTGGGCCCGCCGGCGCGCGTCGAGCTCGCTCATCACGTCGTCGAGGAGCATCAGCGGCGGATTTCGCCCCGCCTCGAGCAGGGCGCGGCGCTCAGCGAAGAGCAGCGCCAGCACCGCCGCGCGTTGCTCGCCCTGCGAGCCGTAGCGTCGCAGCGGGCGGCCGGCGAGCTCAACCGCCAGCTCGTCCAGGTGCGGTCCGTGAGACGTGTAGCCCCGCGCCAGATCCGTGTTGCGGCGCTCGCCGAAGCTCCGCGGCCAGCTCCTCGGGGTCGGCCGCCCCGCTGCGCGGCAGATAACGAAGGGAGGCGGCACCCGGCAAGCAGAGCTCAGCCGCCGCCTCGGTGAACCCCGGAGCCAGCAAATCGACCGCCTCGCGCCGGCTCGCGATGAGCTCCAGCCCGACCGTCGCCAGCTCCCGCTCCCAGGCCGCCAGCGAGTCAACCGACGCGGTGCCTGACCGGATCCGGCCGAGAAGCGCGTTTCGCTGGGCAAGTGCGCGCCCATAGCGGCGGCGCGACTCGGCTCGGGCCGGCCAGAGCGCCGCGCAAAGGCGGTCCAGGTGTGCCCGGCGGAGGCTGGGCGGACCCTTGACCAGCACCAGCCGGTCCGGCAGAAAGATCGCCATTGAAGGTCGAAGCTCCGCGTGCTCCGCAGTCGCAGGGCTGCCGTCCACGAGATGACGGCGCTCGCCGGACCGCTCCAGGGACCACAGGAACGTGCGCGTCTTGCCGCCGCCGTCCATCACCGCCGCCTCGATTCGCGTCAGCCGCTCGCCGAAGGCGATGGTCTCGCGCTCGTTACGGGTCCGGGTCGATCGTCCGCTGAGAGCCAGGCAGATGGACTCCAGCACGTTCGTCTTGCCGGCCCCGTTCGGCCCCCACAGCAGCGTGATGCCTTCGCCGAGGTCCAGCCCCCCAGCCGCCAGGTTGCGAAACCCGAGCGTTTGGAGCGCGGCGACGCGTATCGACTGGCCCACTGGCCTCAGACGTTGAGCCTGATCGGCATCACGAGGTAGCTGAAGTCCTCGCGGCCGACGGGCTGCAGGAGGCCCGGCCGCAGCGGGGAGCTGAGCTTGATCGCCAGCTCGTCGCCCTCGACGCTCTCCAGCCCTTCGATCAGGAACTGCGGGTTGAACGCAATTTCCAGCGGTTCGCCCGAGTACGGCGCAGGCAGTGCCTCGCTGGCGTCCCCAACCTCCGGCGTCTCGGCGGCCACGGTCAACTCTCCCTCGGCGAACGCGAAGCGGAGCGGAGCGTTGCGTTGGGCGAGTTGGCTGACCCGGCGAGCCACCTCCACGAGCTCTGGCCGGGGCAGTCTCACCTCGTGCTCGAACGACTCAGGGATCAGCTGGCGCCAGCTCGGGAACTGCCCCTCGATCAATCGCGAGAAGAGAATTGCCGAGCCGGTCTGGAACACGGCCTGATTGCGCGCCAGTGAGATCGCCACCTCGTCCGGTCCCTCTTGAGCGATGATCCGCGCGAGCTCGCGAAGCGCACGGGCCGGTACGTTGGCCTCGATCGGCTCGGGGAGCTGCCGCTCGAGCTCCGTGTGCTTGACGCTGAGGCGATAGGAGTCCGTGGCAACCATGGTCAGCGTCCCACCCTCGGCCTGGAGGAGGACCCCCGTCAGGATCGGCCTTACCTCATCTCGCGAGGCCGCCCGGGCCACCCGGTCGATGGTCGCCGCCAGCGGCTCGGCGGGCAGCTTTGCAGCCTCGCCCTCGAACTCGGGCAACCGCGGGAAATCCTCGACCGGCAACGTGCGCAGGTGAAAGCGCGCGCTTCCCGCCGTCAGCTCGATATCGCGCTCTTCCGGCCGAAGCGCAAGCGTCACTTCGCCTTCAGGCAGGTTGCGCACCACGTCGCCGAGCAAGCGACCGGGGAGCAGCAGCGTTCCGTCACCGTCAACGGCAACCTCTGAGACCGTCAGTGTCAGGCCGAGCTCGGTGTCGGTTGCAGAAAGCGTAAGCCGGCCGTCAGCCGCGATCAGCTTGATCCCGCTCAGAGAGGGGAGCGTGGCGCGGGTGGAGACGGCGCGGCCGACAAGCTGAAGAGCAGCCAGGAGGACATCGCGAGAGATCGAGAGTTTCATCAGAGGATCTTGCATCTTCCTATCTCTCTCAGATGTATTAAGCGTGGTGGACGGTTGTGGAGAACTGCTGGTCATGGGAGAGGGGTGGGCGATCTGGCGGTGGATGGGTCCTGTGGAGACGGTGGGCCCTCGTGGATGGCTTCAGGTTGGTGGTCGGTGTTTTGAGGTTGCTGGGGCAACAGTTCACGGGTTCTGTGGAGAGCGCCGGTCGTATGGGACCCCGGCTCGAGACGCCTGGATCACCGCTCGGATCGCGTGGAGGACGGTGCTGTGATCGCGGTTGAACTCCTGAGCGATCTGGGCGAGGGACAGCGAGGTTTCCTGGCGCGCCAGGTACATCGCAAGCTGTCGGGCGTGAGAGATGTGGGAGTTGCGCTTGGTGGAGAGAAGGTCTTGCCGAGACACGTCGCAGGCGGAGCAAACAGCCTCTTGGATCGTGCGGACGCTGGGGGAGGCAGTCGGGCTGCGGAAAAGCTGGGCCGGGCCGGTGAGTCATCGCCAGGTGAGTGCTGAAGGGCTCGTCTCGCAAGCGCCGGCGTCACCGGTTCGCTGAGCATGGAAGAGACCGCAGCCACGCGGGTCATCGCACCCTGAAGACGACGAACGTTGCCGAGCACCAGGCTGGCGATCTCCTTCAAGGCCGCAGGATCGCGCAGCTCCGAGGGGTCCTCCAACGGTCATGCGCCACAAAAGCGCCGTCCTGGTTCGCAGGTCCGGGCAGCCAAGCTCCGCACACAGTCCCCAGGCGAAACGGTCACGGAGGCGCTCAGCCAGCCGGGCGAGCGCTTCAGGCGGTCGATCGCTGGAGAGGACGATCTGCTTGCCGGCAGCGTGAAGCGCGTTGAACGTGTGGACGAACTCCTCCTGCGTGGCCTCCTTGCCTTCGAGTATCTGCACGTCGTCGATCAGCAGGGCGTCGAGCTTTCGGTACCGCTGCTTGAATCGCTCGGGGCCGTCCTTTCGGAGCGCCCCCACGAACTCGGTCGTGAACCGCTCCGCCGTCGTGTAGTGAACGGTCAGCTCGGGTCGACGTCGACTCAGGTAGTCGGCGATGGCACCCAGCAGATGCGTCTTGCCCAGCCCCGGGGGGCCGTGCAGGAACAGCGGGTTGTAGGCCTCGCCCGGCAGCTCGGCCGCGGCCAGGGCGGCTGAGTGGGCCAGGCGGTTGCCGCCGCCGATCACGAAGCGCTCGAACGTATGGCCGGGATCGAGTGGAAGCGACTCGACGGTCTCTGTCCGGCGCTCCCCTGCCGACTGCTGGCTTGGCTCACCGCCTTCGGTGAGGAAAACGACCCGATCGACGCCTTCGGCGCTGGTCTGCAGCGCCGTCTGCAGCGCCGCCGAGTAGCGGCGTTCGACCCAGGCACGGGTGGTTTGAGGCGCAGCGAGGCGCAGCGTGTTGCCCTCCAGGGAGACCGGCGCGAGGGGCTCGATCCAAAGCCGAAAGGTCTTGTCGGGGAGCTGGCCGCGGAGATCCTCCCGGACCCGCTCCCAAATCGTGGCGAGTTGGTCGGGGAGGGGATCGGGGGCCACGGCGGGCGATCATAGATCGGGGAAGGGAGCTGCCGAGCGGCACCTACAAGGCGAGCACGCATTACGCGCGAAAAACGGAGCTGACGGCGGGAGCAAGGCAGGGGATCGCCCATACGCCGGCTCGTATACTGCCTCGCCGGTCGTGAAGCGGACTTATCAGCCCAAGAAGCGAAAGCGCGCCCGGACGCATGGCTTCCGCGCTCGTATGCGTACCCGCAGCGGGCGGCAGATCATCAAGCGCCGTCGCCGCAAGGGCCGCAAGCGGCTGACGCCGTGACTCCCGGCAAGCGGCGCAGGCGCGGCCGCCTGTCGCGGAGCGGCGACTTCGAGCGCGTCTACCGCGAGGGTCGCTCCCACGCGAACCGCTTTTTGGTCCTTTACGCCTTCCCGCGTGGCGATGCGGATGCCGACGACGATCAGGTCCGGCTCGGGATCTCGGTGAGCCGCAAGGTCGGCGGCGCCGTGGAGAGAAACGCCGTGAAGCGCGGGCTCAAAGAGGCATTCTGGTCGTTTGACTCCAGCCTGCCCCGCGATCACGACTTCGTCCTGGTGGCCCGCCCCGACGCGGCTGCCCTGGTGGAGCGCGAGGGGCCCGGTGCGGTCGCCACTGCGCTCGGGGAGCTGATCGCGGAGGCCGGGCGTAAAACGTGAAACGCGCGCTGCTCGCCATCGTCCTCGCTCCGATTCGCGTCTACCAGCGCTGGATCTCGCCGGCCCTTCCTCGTCGCTGCAAGTACGAGCCGACCTGCTCTGCGTACGCAGTGCAGGCCATTCGCGAGCTCGGCGTGGTGCGCGGCCCGATCCTCGCCGCCTGGCGCCTGGCCCGATGCAACCCCTTCAGCCACGGGGGCTACGACCCGGTTGAAGCGCGCCGGCTGTTCAAGCCGAAGCCTGGTGTTCCAGCCTGATGCTGCTGCTCGCCGCCAACCCCCTGCAGCCGCTGATCGACCTCGCCAACGAGGTCCTGACCTTCTTTCACGACGACGTCGGGGTCAGTTGGGGCGTGTCGATCATCCTGCTCACGTTCGTCACCCGGATCGTGATCCTGCCGCTGTCCCTGAAGCAGATCCGCTCGATGCGCGCGCTCCAGGCCCACCAGCCGGAGATCAAGAAGATTCAGGCGAAGTACAAGGACGACCGGCAGCGGATGCAGCGCGAGATGATGTCCTTCTACCAGGAAAACAAGATCAACCCGTTGGCGTCCTGCGTTCCGTTGCTGCTTCAGCTCCCGGTCTTCCTGGCCCTGTTCTATCTCCTGCGCAGCGACGAGTTCGAGGACGAGATCACCGCGCCCGGTAGCAACCCCGAATTCTTCGGCATCCCTCTTCACCTGGAGGCCACGGGCGGGGCGCTGGCCATTCTCGTGATCCTCTACTTCGTGACCATGGTCGGCTCGACCTCGATCATGGCGGCCTCGGCCGAGGGCAACCAGCGCCTGCTGATGTACGCGCTGCCCGTCGTCTTCACGCCGTTCATCATCAGCTTCCCCGCCGGCCTGGTGATCTACTGGATCACCACCAACGTGTGGACGATGGGCCAGCAGTGGGTGGTCAAGAAGCTGATCCCGCCGCCACCCAAGGAGGTCGAGGACCAGAAACAGGCAGCAGCGAAGGCGCCGCCCCCACCGCCGCGCAAGAAGAAACGTCGGCGCTGAGCCGAACCCATCTACTTCGACGCGCTGACGCTCGTTCCTGCTCAATAACTTGCGGGCGCCTTCGGCGCCCTGACCAGCCTGTTTCGGAGCTAAAGCTCCTCATGAACTCGCATGACTTGCGGGCGCCTTCGGCGCCCTGACCAGCCTGTTTCGGAGCTAAAGCTCCTCATAACTCAAATAGACTCGCCCGGTGGCTAGCGACGGGGCCAACGACCTGCCGGTCGAGCCGGTCGAGCGTGTGAGGGCGATCCTCGAGCGGGTCGTCGACGCGCTCGAGGTGGACGCGGCGGTCGAGGTGGACGACGGTGCGGAGCAGATCGTCGGCCGCGTGGAGGGGGAGGACGTGGGACTGCTGATAGGACGCCGCGGCCAGACCATCGATGCGATTCAGCTGCTCTGTTACCGGGCGGCGTTCCGTGGGCTCCAGGAGCGAAAGAGGGTGGTGGTGGACGCCGCCGGCTACCGGGAGCGCCGCCGGGAAGCAGTCGAGGGGCAGGCGGATCGCGCCGCGGAGCGGGCTCTGACGACGGGCAAGGAGATCGAGCTCGAGCCGATGACCCCGACCGAGCGCCGGGTGGTCCACCAGCACCTCAAGGACCGTGCCGGGCTCGAGACTTTCAGCGAGGGGGACGACCCGGAGCGTTGTGTGGTCGTGGCCCCGCTGCTCAGCGATTGAGCGCCGGGTCGGGCGCGGCCGTCCAACTCTCCGACCAGGCGCGAGCAGCGCTGGGAGCCGTCCTCGACCTGCTCGCCGAGGACCGATCGGCGCCGAGCGCGGTACGTGACCGGGAGCGGGCGTGGCGCGTCCACGTGGCCGACTCGCTCACCGGCCTCGAGGTCGAGGCGCTGCGGGGGGCGCGGCGGATCGCCGACGTCGGAGCGGGCGCCGGGTTTCCCGGCCTGCCGCTCGCGCTCGCGCTACCCGATAGCCGCGTCGACCTGATCGAGTCGACCGGGCGCAAGTGCGAGTTCATCCGGCGGGCGATCGAGCGAGCGAAGATCGGCACCGCCCGGGTGGTCTGCGAGCGCTCCGAGAGCTGGGCGGCCGAGCCGCCGCCCGGGGGCGGGCGGGAGGGCTACGACGTGGTCACCGCTCGTGCCGTCGGACGCCTGTCGACGCTGGCGGAGCTGGCGTCGCCGCTGCTCGCCGAGGGGGGCACTCTCGTCGCCTGGAAGGGCCGCCGGGACGCGGACGAGGAGGCGGAGTTGGAACGGGCCTCCACGCTTTTGGCGATGAAGACCGTGGAGGTCAGATGGGTGGGCCCGTACGCCGGCTCGCGACACCGCCACCTGCACGTGCTGCGCAAGGCCGGACCGACCCCCGGCAACCTTCCCCGCCGCCCGGGGATGGCCAAGAAGCGCCCCCTGGGTGCCGGCTGACGCATCTGCCATCTCCTGCCGTGGGTAAGGTCGCACCGAATGGGCACCGTTTACGCGATCGCCAATCAGAAGGGCGGCGTCGGCAAGACGACGACCGCCGTCAACCTGGCCGCCTCCGCGGCGGCCGAAGGCGCCCAGGTGCTGCTCTGCGACCTGGACGCGCAGTGCAACGCGACCATCGCCCTCGGCCTGGGGCGGGAGCTTCGTCCCTCGTCCTACGATTGCCTGATCGGGAAGTGCTCGGTCGCGGAGGCGGCACGGCCCGCGGGTCCCGACAACCTTTGGATCGTGCCGGCTAACCGAGACCTTGCGGGCGCCGCGGTCGAGCTGCCACGGATCAAGCGCTCCGAGCGTCACCTGCGGCGCATGCTCGGGCCGGTAAGGGAGCGGTTCGGGATCACCCTGCTCGACTGCCCGCCGTCACTGGGCCCGGTGACCGTGAACGCGCTGGTCGCCGCGGACCGAGTGATCGTGCCTGTGCAGGCGGAGTACCTGGCGCTGGAGGGCATGGTGCAGTTCCTGGACACCGTTCGCCTGCTCCGGCACGAGCTCAACCCGGGCCTGGTTCTGACCGGCGTCGTGATCACCATGCACGACGAGCGAACGAAGCTCGCCCAGGACGTGGAGCGCCAGCTTCGCGAGCATTTCTCCGAGCTCATGTTTCGCACGGTGATTCCCCGCAGCGTCCGGGTGGCGGAGGCCCCCAGCTTCGGCCTCCCTGTGGTTGCGCACGCGCCTGCCTCGCGGGGATCGGTCGCATACCGTGAGCTGGCGCAGGAGCTGGCGGAACGAGAGCAATCCGAGCAGGTGTCGGTCGAGCGCGCCCCGGGCAATGAGGCTGAAATGAGGGTGGAGGCACATGGCTAAGCCGGGAATGGGCCGCGGACTGGCGGCGATCCTGCCGGAGACGGAAGTGGCGGAGCCCGAGCTCCGGGAGCTGCCCGTCGAGTTGATCCGGCGCAACCCGCGGCAGCCGCGGACGCAGTTCGGGCCCGACTCGATCAAGGCGCTCGCGGCATCGCTCGCCGACGCCGGCGTGGTCCAGCCCCTGATCGTGCGCCCTCTTCGGGATGGTCGCTACGAGCTGATCGCGGGCGAGCGCCGCTGGCGGGCGGCGCGGGAGGCCGGCCTGCAGACGGTGCCGGCGATCGTCCGCGACGAGGGCGAGGCCGAGCGCCTACAGACGGCGCTGATCGAGAACATGGCGCGGGAGGACCTCAACCCCGTGGACGAAGCGCGCGCCTGCGCCGCGCTGGTCGAGGATCTGGGGCTGAGCAAGAAGGAGCTGGCGCGGCGGGTTGGGCGCAGCCGCCCATCGATCTCGAACCTGATCCGGATCCTCGACCTTCCCGACGAGGTGCTCGGTCTGCTTGCCTCGGGCGAGCTCAGCGAGGGTCACGGCCGGGCGATTCTCCAGGCGCCGGACAACGACGCCCGCCGCACGCTCGCTCGGGAGGCAGTGGCGCGCGAGTGGTCGGTTCGCGAGACCGAGCGCAGAGCTAAGGGAGGTGACGCTCCCAAGCGCCCCGAGCTCGTCCCTCACCCCGATCAGGAGGCGGCCCTGTCGAGCGCCGAGGAGGCGCTGGAGGAGGCGCTCGGCACCGGCGTCCGCGTCCGCCCCGGCCGGCGCGGCATCCGCGTGGAGCTTCACTTCGACGACCTCGACGACCTGCTCACCTTCGCGCAGGAGCGGGGCTCCGCGGGCTGACCGCCACCGGCCGACGACCGAATCGGCGTCGCACGGCCGGCGCTATGACATCGTCATGGTGAGAATCGCGGCCCCGCGGGGCCGCGACATGACAATGTCATGTGACGAATCATCATGACTGTCATGGCCCCGCGGCGCCGTCGAGGCACCATGGGTCCGCTGCCCGTGGGAACCGACGCCCCGCGAGCTCTGAGCCGCTCCTGCGTCGGCGAGGGGACGTGAGATACCGCAGCGAACATACGTTCGTAGCGTACGGGGCATTCGGACGGAACGACTGGCTAGGCGCCAGCCGCTCGAGCCGCCAGCCCTCGGCCTCGCGCGTGTAGAGGAAGCGGTCGTGAAGGCGAGCGGCCTGGCCCTGCCAGAACTCGATCTCCTCGGGCCGGAGCGCATATCCGCCCCAGAACGGTGGGCGCGGAACGCTGGCGCCCGAGAACCGTTCCTCCACCTCGTCGACTAGAGCGTCCAGCGCCGCCCGATCGAGCAGCGGCTCGCTCTGGGGCGAGGCCCAGGCCCCGATCTGAGCGTCGCGCGGGCGGGCCGCGAAGTACTCGTCCGAATCGGCTTCAGTGAGCGGTTCGACAGGACCGCGGATCCGCACCTGGCGGTCGAGCTCCCGCCAGTAGAGCACCAGCGCCGCCCGGGGCGTGGCCTCAAGCTGCGTCCCCTTCGCCGACGAGAGGTTGGTGAAGAAGCGAAACCCCTCCGTCCCGAAGCCTTTGAGCAGCACCATGCGGGCGTCCGGCGCGCCCTCCGCGTCCACGGTCGCCAGGGTCATCGCATGCGCGAGCGGCATCTCCCGCTCGGCGCGCTCATACCAGTCGCGGAACTGCTCGATCGGGTCGTCGGCGAGCGCCGAGCGGTGAAGCGGGGGCATGTCCGGACGGCGCGGCAGCCGTGCCAGCGTAGTGAGGCCGCCAGCCCCAGGGGACGATGGCCGAGTTGCGCTCGTCTATCCGACACAACTCGACCATCGCGGAGAGCGGGTGTTTCTAGAATGGGCGGCCGAGGGCGATTAGCTCAGTCGGTCAGAGCGCCTCTCTGATAAGGAGGAGGTCCCTGGTTCGAGTCCAGGATCGCCCATCCTCCATGGCTGGGCGAGTCCTGGCCTCTCACACGCGCGGCCACCACTCCGGATGCCGGTCGACGTCCTCGAGCAGTTCCCAGACGACCCCGATTGGTGCGTCGATGAAGGCCTGCTGACGAGCCTCTGACATCCAGCCGATTATCGCGCGTTCGGCCTCGACACTCGCGGCTCAGGCGGCTGCTGAGCGCGGCTCCAGCCCCCGGGTTACCCTGCCGACCCGCTCGTATAATGGCTCGCAGGCCAGACCCGCCCCGGGAGATCACTTTTGCAGCAGATGCAGATTTACGGCGTCAGCTTCGACATGGTCGGCAAGCAGCCGATCGTCCTCTTGAAGACGGTCGACGGGAATCGGTTTCTGCCCATTTGGATCGGCCACCCCGAGGCGGCGGCGATCCTGATGAAGCTCCAGGGGGCCTCCACTCCGCGACCGATGACCCACGACCTGCTCTCGGACCTGCTCGAGCAGTTCGACGCCAAGTGCGAGCGGGTCGCGGTCACCGAGCTTCGCGACAACACCTTCTACGCCTCGATCACGGTCTCCATGAACGGCTCCGAGCTCGAGATCGACTCACGCCCCTCGGACGCGATTGCGCTGGCCGTGCGCACCCAGGCGCCGATCTTCGCTGCCGACGATGTGATCGACGAGTCGTCGATCGAGTTCGAGCACGAGGTCGAGGACACCGAGGAAGTGGTGGAGAAGTTCAAGGATTTCCTCGACCAGGTGACGCCCGAGGACTTCGCCAAGGGCGAGGAGTAGAACCACTCCGCCGAAAGCCTCGCTGAATAACTCCGCCGAAAGCCTCGCCTGCGGCTACGTTTTCGGCGGGCGAGGGCGCCGGCCTTACCCGGCAGGTCCACACGCAGCTACCGCGACTTCGTCGCTAGCCCCGACCGGGCCACGGCCAGGTCGACGATTCGGCCGACGAGCTCCTCGAAGCTGATCGCGGCGGCGTCCGCGGCCATCGGGAACAGCGAGGTGTCGGTGAGCCCGGGGATCGCATTCGCCTCCAGCACCTGGGGGGTGGAGTCAGTGTCGAGTATCAGGTCGACGCGCGCGAAGCCGGTGCAGCCGAGCGCCTCGTAGGCGCGGGCAGCCACTCCCTGCGCCTCGGCTGTCTCGGCAGTGGCCAGCTCGGCCGGGCAGACGTACTCGGTGCGCCCGATCTCGTAGCGCGCCTCGTAGTTGAACCGATCCTCCTCCTTGGGGCGCACCTCGACGACCGGCAGCGGCTCGCCGTCCAGGAACGACACGGCCAGCTCCCGCCCGGGGACGTGGCGCTCGAGCAGCACACGGTCGTCGTAGCTGAACGCGGCCACGAGCGCCTCGGGTACGTCGGCGCGTGAGGTGGCGAACCGAACCCCGAGGGCGGACCCTTGCGCCCCGGGCTTGACCACCACGGGGAAGCCGAGCCTGTCCTCGATCTCCTCCAGCGCGTCGGCGGCGCCCAGCTCTCGGAAGGCGGTGGAGTTGAAGGCGACCCAGTCGGGGGTCGGGATCCCGGCGGCCCGCAGCAGGTGCTTCGCCAGGATCTTGTCCATGCAGCGGATGCAGGCGGCCACTCCGGGGCCCGTGTAGGGAATGCCGAGGATCTCGAGCAGCTCCTGCGGGGTGCCGTCCTCGCCGCCGGGGCCGTGCAAGGCGATGAAGGCGACCTCGGGCTCCTCCTCCTTCAGCCGCCGCACCAGGTCGGCGCCGGCGTCGAGCGGCACCACCTGGTGGCCGAGCGACTCCAGCGCATCCTCGACCCGCGCCCCCGAGCGCAGCGAGACCTGGCGCTCCAGCGACCTGCCTCCCTTCAACACCGCCACCTTCATCGGCCGAGCTAGGACTCCTCGCGCCGTCCACGCAGGGGGACCACGTCCCCTCCCTCTTGCGGGAGCTTGCCCGGGGCCGGCAAGCGATGCTCGCCGGTGATCGTCTCGTACAGCGCCACCTGCTCGCTCACCACTTTGCCGATCCGGCGGATCCCCTCCCGGATCTCGTCCTCGTCGAAGCCGGAGAAGTTGAGTCGCATCGAGCTGGTCCCCTGCTGCCCGTCGACGTAGGCGGCCGCTCCGGGTACGAAGGCGACGTTCTCGCGCAGGGCCTTGGCGAGCAGGTCGGACGTGTCGATGTAGGAGGGCAAGGTGGCCCACACGAACATTCCCCCCTCCGGCCGGGTCCAGGTGGCCTGCTCGGGGAAGTGCTGCTCCAGCGCCTCGAGCATCGCGTCGCGCCGCGAGCGGTAGATCGCGCAGAGGCTGTCGACGTAGGAGCGCCAGCGGTCCTCGGCGAAGTACTCGAGCGCGAAGTACTGGGCGAGGGTCGAGGTGCAGAGGTCGGTGGCCTGCTTCCCGAGCGCCATCTTCTCCATCACGGGTGGCGGAGCCACCGCCCAGCCGAGGCGGATGCCCGGCGAGAGAATCTTCGACAGCGTGCCGATGTAGATCACGTAGTCGCCGCCTTCGAGCAGGTAGAGCGCCGGCTGGGCCTCGCCTTCGTAGCGGAGCAGGCCGTAGGGGTTGTCCTCGACCACCAGCACCTCGCGCTCACGCGCCAGCTCGACGAGGCGGTGGCGCCGCTCGGCGGAGAGGGTGACCCCGGCCGGGTTCTGGAAGGTCGGCACCGAGTAGATGAACTTCGGTCGCCGCCCCTCCCCCTCGAGGCGGTCGAGCAGGGCCTCGAGCTGGTCGACCTTCATCCCCTCGTCGTCGATCTCGATCTGGTGAGTCTCGGCCTGGTAGGAGCTGAACACAGGGACGGCGCCGGGGTAGGTGGGCGCCTCGCAGATCACCGGGTCACCGGGATCGACGAGGGTCTTGGTGATCAGGTCGATCGCCTGCTGGCCGCCGGTGGTGACGATCACGTCCTCGGGGTCCGGCGCCATCCCCTCGGCGGCCATCACGCCGCAGATCGCCGCCTTCATCGCCTCGAAGCCCTCGGTGGGCCCGTACTGGAGCGCCTCCGCCGACGACTCCTGGGCGATCCGGGTCATCTGGGCGGCGAAGGTCTCGGGCGGGAAGGTCGAGGTGTCGGCTTGGCCGCCCGCGAGGGAGATCACCTCGGGGCGCGCCGTGATCGCCATCAGGTCCCGCATCGCCGAGGACCGCATCACCCTGGTGCGCTGCGCGAACAGGTCCGCGTAGCGCTCCAGGTCGTGCGCCGTCTGATGGGCACGGCGGTGGGCCGGGATGGGGCGCTCCTCGGGCGGGGTCGGGGAGTCCTGCTGCTCCGGCATTGACCAAGTGTGCCGAAGCGCCCGGGCGTCTGCTCAACCCGTGGGTAGGAGCCGCGGTCAGCCCGCCGTGCCACGCGGCTCGGATACAGTTGGAGCCGTGCTCAGGGTACGGGGGATGGGTGTGGTGCTCGCCGGCACGATGGCGACGATCGCGCTGTGGGGTGGGGCGGCCGCTGCGAGCGGCTCGCTGTACCAGGGGCCGCCCCCGCGCCCCGGCCCCGACATCCTCTACCGCCCGCTCGGCGCAGGCGCCGCAGCTCGCGAACGGCGGCATCTGGCGCGCGAAGCCGATCCTGATCTCCGGCACGAGCGCCTACCGCCAGGGCGAGTTCCTCTACCAGGACTTCCTCTACGACGACCACGGCGCCCGCGGCGAGAGTCGCGACCCGGGCGACCCCCGCTCCGGCGAGGACACCTTCTCGCAACCCAACGGCACCTACACCTATCCGACCAACCCGGTCTACGCGAACAACGCCGCCGACCTGGTCGAGCTCCGGGTCAAGCCACTCCCCAACGCGACCGCTTTCCGGATCACCCTGAACACTCTCAAGGACCCCTCCTCGGTTGCGACCACGATCGCAATCGGCGGCGCCCCGCTGCCCCGGCACTTCCCCCACGGGGCGAACGTGCACACGCCGGCGGCGCTCTTCCTCACCGTCCACGGCTGGCGGCGGACGTGGTTCGTACCAGGGACTCCCAGCCGATCAGACCGTCGCCCGCAGGTGTCGATCGACCAGGGGCGGCGCCAGATCGAGGTCCTCGTCTCGCACCGCGTCTGGGATCCCGGCCGAGCGCACCGTTCGCCTTGCCGCCGGCGTCGGGCTCTGGAACAAGGCGACCGGTCGGTATCTCGTGCCGGGGGATGCCGCCACCGCCACCCGGCCGGGAGGCGCCGCCGGGCTCTCCGCTCCCACCGCCTTCTTCAACGCCGCCTTCCGCTTCCGCGAGCCCTGGCAGCACACCTTTCCTCCCGACAGCGTGTTCGACGACCCGGCCTGGTGGCGCGACCGCCAGCAGGGCAACACGCTGGCCGACGGCAACGTCTGGCTCCCTTCCACGCCATGGTCGACTTCGCCAAGCTCGAGGCCGGGGTCACCGACAACCTCCGCGGCGAGCCCGGGGGTGTGCCGCTCGGCGGGCCCCATGGACCGGATCCTCGCCAGCCATTTCGAGACCAAGCAGGGCGCCGACTACTCGATCACGTGCGGCAGCGCCGAACGACTGCCAGGGCGAGCTGCCGCGGGCGGCTTCAGCCCTATGCGATCTACGTTCCCAGGGGACCCGTTCCGCCGGACGGCTACGGCATGACGCTGCTGCTCCACTCGCTCGGCGCCAACTACAACCAGTTCGGCGATAGCCGCCACCAGTCGCAGGTCGGCGAGCGCGGTCCCGGCTCGATCGTGATCACGCCCGAGGGCCGCGGCCCGGACGGCTGGTACTACGGCCACGCCGGCGCCGACACCTTCGAGGTCTGGGCCGACGTCGCCCGGCGCTACCGGCTCGATCCGCGCTGGACGGCGATCTCCGGCTACTCGATGGGCGGCTACGGCACCTACAAGTTCGCGACGCAGCACCCGGACCTGTTCGCGCGCGCGAACCCGATCGTCGGCCCGCCGGGGCTCGGGATCTGGGTGCCGCCCTGCCCCGCCGCAGCCGGGTGGCGACAAGAGCAACACCAACCGCATGCTCGCCTCGGTCCGGAACATCCCGTTCCTGATCTGGAACGGAAGCCAGGACGAGCTGGTCCCGGTCGCCGGCCCGGTCGCGCAGGCCCAGACGTTCGACGATCTGGGCTATCGCTACAAGTTCGACCTGTTCACGAACGCGGACCACTTCGCGCTTGCCGTCAACGATCAGTACGCCCCGGCGGCTGCCTTCCTGGGCACGCACGAGACCATCCTGAACCCGGCCCACGTCACGTACGTCGTCAACCCGACCATGGACTTTCCCGGCACCGGCACGGTCGCCGACCACGCCTACTGGCTCTCGGGGCTGAAGCTGCGCAGACTCCGGCGGCAACGCCCCGCTTGGGAAGGTGGACGCGCGCTCTGAGGGCTTCGGGCTTGAACGACCCGGCGGAGAACCCGACCCAGACTCAGCCCGGGACGCTCCAGGGAGGCAATCTCGGTCCCGATGCCCTACAACGGAGCGGTCGAAGGGCTGGGGGCTCGCTCCGCAGGCAACCGCCCGAAACGTCCTCCATCTCGATGCGGAGAACCTGGCCCGGGTGGTCGTCCACCCCGCCCGCGCCCGCCTCAACTGTCACCCGCAGCTCGACGTCACCACCGACGGACCGCTGACGCTCGACGCTGGCCGGTTGCGGCCGGACGCTCACCTTCGGCGGCCCATAAGCCGGCCGGCGGCGCCCACGCCGGCGCGAGTCGCACCACTCGCTACGCTTGGCCGCTCGCCGATGGACCTCTTCCTAGCCACCTGCCAGGGGATCGGGCTGGCGCTCGCAACCGGCACCTTCGGCGGCGCCTCCGGGCGCCGCGGGGTGGTCGGCTTCCTGCTCGCCGCCGTGGCCGCGATCGGCGGCGGCATCCTGTTCGGGGCCTCGCTGGCGACCGCCGACCACCCGGCGTGGCCCGGGTGGCTGGTGGGCGCCGTGATCGCCGTGTTCACGTTCGGGATCGTCAACGGCGTGGTCGCCGGCGCCCTGGCGCGGCACGAGGGCGCCTCGTCGATCGGCTTGATCGTCGCCCTGGGCGCGCTGGTCCTGGCCGCCGCGTCGCTGTTCATCGAGCCGGTCGCCCTGGTGGCGCTGGTGGCCATCGTCTGGCTTGGCTCCGCGCGCCGCCGCCGGGCCCAGCGCAAGTACGAGGGGCTGCGGGTGCTTCGGTGAGCCACCCGCCTGCGCCGCCGTCACACTCAGACTCGAGTCCGCCATCCTCGCGCAAGCTCTGCCTGATCGTCGTCGACTCGCTCCGCACCGACATGCTGCTGCGGGCGGTGGCCGACGACCTCGCGCCGAACTTCGCCACCCTGATCGAGCGCGGCGCGCTGATCCGGGACTGCGTCTCTTCCTTTCCCTCCGTGACGCCTGTCGCCTGCTCGGAGATCGCCACCGGCGCCGGCCCGGACCGGCACGGCATCAGCGGCATGAACTGGTACCACCGCGCCGAGCAACGCTACGTCGAGTACGGCTCCTCGCTGGAGGCGACCCGCGCCTTCGGCCTCTTCAGGACCCTCTACGACACCGTCTACAACATGAACATGGCCCATCTCTCGCACGAGGTGGAGACCGTGTTCGAGCGCCTCGGCGACGCCGGCGTGCGGACGGCGGTGACGCCGTTCTTGATCTACCGGGGGCGGCGGCGCCACGAGCTCACCCTCGAGGGGCTGTTGCGCAGGGTGGCGGTGGCGGCCAAGTTTCGCCACGCGGTCTGGGGCCCCGACGAGCTCTTCTACGGCGAGCTCTACGCGAGCCGCCGGGTGCCCTGCAAGCCCACCCTGGCGCGGCCGGGAACCCGCGACACCTATTCCGCCTGCGTGGGCCGCGAGCTGGTTCGGCAGGACCTGTACGACTTCCTGCTCTTCTCGCTCCCGGACAACGATCACCACACACACACCCACGGCGTGGATGCGATGCTCGATTCGATCACCCATGCCGACCACAGCTTCGGCGAGATCGTCGACGAGGCGGGCGGAACCGACGCTTTCCTCGATGCCCACGCCGTGATCCTGATGGCCGACCACGCGCAGACCGACGTCGAGGCGGAGGTGCCGCTGACGGCGGCGCTGGGCGAGGAGTGGCCGGTGCTGGCGGCGAACGCCGAGCGGCCAGGGTCGGCGGAGCTTGCCGTGAGCCCGACGGCGCGAGCGGCGGGGATCTACCTGCTGGCCGAGGGGGAGCGGCGGGCGGCCACCCACGCCGGCGTGCGCGCCCGCCTGCGGAGCCTCGACGGCGTCGACCTGGTCGCCTGGCTTTCGTCTGACAACGGCTCCGGGCCAGAGGCGGTGGTCGAGAGCGCCCGCGGCGAGCTGCGCTTTCGTCCCGGCGCACAGCTTTCCGACCGGCGGGGCGCGGGTTGGGACGCCGAGGGGGAGCTCGCCGCGCTCTCGCTCGAGCTGGGCGACAGCGGGCTGGACGACGCGGTCTATCCGGACGGCCTGGCGCGCCTTTGGTCGGCGCTGACGGCACCGAATGCGGGGGATCTGCTGGTCTCCCTGGAACAGGGCTACGAGTGCGTGGACTGGGGCGGGTCGACGCACGTCGGCGGCGCCAGTCACGGCGCGCTGTTGGCCGGCGACTCGCTGGGCCCGCTCGTCCTCTGCGGCCTCGAGCCCGGAGTCGAGGAGGGGCGAGAGCAATGGGCGCTCCGCGACGTCGCGGCGCTGGTCTTGGGCCACTTCGGCGTCGGCGACGACGAGCCGGCCGCGCGTGCGCCGGGCGCTCAGGGCCCGACAGAGCCCCAGCTGGAGGTCGCCCGGTGAGGCAGGTCGAGGAGGCCCAATCCCGGGCGCCCGCGGCCCCCGGCCCAACCGGTCGCGCCCGCGACGCCACCGCCCGGGCCGCCGATTGGACCTGGCAGCTCGCGCTTCGCATCCATCTCGGCACCCGCAAGCCCGGGAACTGGATCCAGCTGTTCAAGTTCGGCGTGGTCGGCGGTAGCGGCTACGTGATCAATCTCGCCGTCTTCGCCGTCCTGGCCGAGGCCTTCGGCGTCCATCATCTCCTGTCCGCCGTGGGCGCCTTCTGCGTCGCCGTGACCAACAACTTCCTCTGGAACCGGCAGTGGACCTTCCGGGCGACCGAGGGTCACCCCGGCTTCCAGGCGGCGCGCTTCCTCACCGTCAGCGTCCTGGCGCTGGGTGTCAACCTGACCCTGCTCTATCTCCTGGTCGATGGCGCCGGTGCGCCCGAGCTTCCCTCGCAGGCCCTCTCGGTGGCCGCCGCGATGCCGTTCAACTTCATCGGCAACAAGCTGTGGGCCTTCGGGGAAGAAGGCCGCTGAAACACACCCCGTTCGTCGTCCCGGTTCTGATCGTCCTCGCGCTGCCCGCCGCGGCCCTCGGTCAGGGAACCCCGGCACCCGGCTCCACTCCAGCCGCGAAGTCGGGGTCCACAACCAGCACCCGGCCGTCCCAAGTTGACGGGGTGGCGCGGAATCTGACCGAGTCCCGGGCGATCCGCATCGCCCGCACGGACCCCGAGGTCGCGGACCAGCGCCGGCGCTACGGGCGCCTCAGCGCCTCCGCTCAGGCCAAGCCCGGCACCTGGCAGGTCGACTTCTACGCGGATGGGACCGAGCGGGTGCAGGTAGTCGTGGATGACGCGACGGGGACCGTGCGTGAGTCGTGGACCGGCTACCAGATCGCCTGGCAGATGGCCCGCGGGTACCCGGAGCAGTTCGGCCACAAGCTGAACGCCCCCTATGTCTGGCTGCCGCTCGCGGCGATCTTCCTGCTCGGCCTGGTCGACTGGCGCCGCAAGTGGCGCGTCGTCCACCTCGATCTGCTCGTCCTGCTCTCGTTCGGCGTCTCGGCGATCTTCTTCAACGCCGCCAACATCGGGGTCAGCGTGCCCCTCGTCTATCCGCCCCTCGTCTATCTGCTCGCACGGATGCTCTGGGTGGGCTTCCGCGGCGCCGGGGAGGGGCTTCGGCCGTCGGCGCCTACAGCCTGGCTGGCGATCGGCGGCGCGTTCCTGCTCGGCTTTCGAGTCGCTCTCAACATCGCCGACTCCGGCGTCATCGACGTCGGCTATGCGGGCGTGATCGGCGCCGACCACATCACCCACGGCCTGACCATCTGGGGCCTGAACGCGTTCCCCTCCGACAATCCCTTTGGCGACACCTACGGACCCTTCAACTACTACGCCTACGTCCCGTTCGAGCTCGCCCTGCCCTGGCACGGCGCGTGGGACGACCTCGCGGCCGCCCATGCCGCCGCAATCGTCTTCGACCTGGCAACGGTCGCCGGGCTGTTTGTGCTCGGGAGCCAGCTGGGGGGATTCCGGCTGGGCGTCATCCTCGGCTTCGCTTGGGCGGCCTACCCGTTCACCGACTACGCCCTCCAGTCGAACTCCAACGACACCCTGATCGCGGCGCTGCTCGTCTGGGCGCTGGTGGTCTTCAGCTCCCCGATGAAGCGCGGCGCCCTGCTCGCTCTTGCGACTCTCGCCAAATTCGCTCCGCTGGCGCTGGTGCCGCTGTTCGCCACCGGCGCGCGCGGGTTCCTCGATCGGCGCGATCGCGAAGGCGTGCCGCGCGGCGCCGTCGCGGCACCGAGGTTTCGCACGCTCGCCTTCTTCTCGGCCGCCTTCATCGGCGGTCTCGTCCTGATGCTCGCCCTCCCCGCCATCGACCCCGGCCTCGCCACCTTCTACGACCGCACCGTCGAGAGCCAGATCGATCGCGAATCGCCGTTCAGCGTTTGGGGCCAGGAAGGCTCTCTCGAATGGCTCCAGGCCCTGGTCAAGGCCTTCGCCGTCGGCTTGGCCCTGCTCGTCGCCTTCGTTCCCCGCCGCCGCTCGCTGCCCCAGGTCGCAGCGCTGTCAGCCGCGGTCCTGATCGCTGTCCAGCTTACGGCCGAGCACTGGTTTTACCTCTACATCCCGTGGTTCTTCGGCCTCGCGGTTACGGGCCTCGTTGCGCCGGAACCAGGACCTGCTCGATCGAGTCGGCCAGGCCGTCGTCGCGGACCTCGACGACCACCGCGTTGATCCATACGTCCTCGTCGGCGGTGTCGAACTTCACGGGCATCTGGGTGCGAAAGGCCTCCAGCGCCTGCTCGCGCCGGACCCCGAGCACCCCCGCGCGCGAGCCCGTCATGCCGACGTCGCTGATGAACGCCGTGCCGCCGGGCAGGATGCGGACGTCGGCGGTGGGAACGTGGGTGTGGGTCCCGAGGCAGGCGGCTACCCGGCCGTCGAGGTGCCAGCCCATTGCCACCTTTTCGCTGGTCACCTCGGCGTGGAAGTCGACGATCACGGCGTCCGCGTCGTCGGCGAGCTGGGCGAGCTGGGCGTCGGCCTCGGCGAACGGCGAGCGGGCAACCCGGAGCTCGACCGCGCCGCTCAGGTTGAGCACGGCGACGCGGCGCCCAGCGGCCTCGACGACGGTGGCGCCCCGTCCCGGATTTCCGACCGGATAGTTGGCCGGGCGCACCACGCGCTCTGAGCGGTCCAGGAACTCATAGGCGTCGCGGTGACGGAAGACGTGGTTGCCGGTGGTGATCACGTCGATGCCGATCTCGAACATCCCCTTGGCCGTCTTCTCCGTGATCCCGAGCCCGCCGGCGGAGTTCTCGCCGTTGGCGATCACGAGGTCGGGCGAGTGACTCCGTCGAAGCTCGGGCATCGCCGCGGCGAGCCCGTCTCGGCCGGGGCGGCCAACGACATCGCCGATGAACATGACGCGCACGGGCGAGAGAGCCTAGTCGCGGCCGGGTTCGCGGGCGTGCCGACGCGTGCGGTCCCCCCTGCGGACCGCACGGTCGGCTCGCTCGGGTCAGTTAATCGGTGGCCTGTAGCCGGCGGCCACGGCGAGCTCGCGCCGCACGAGCTTGGCGAGGTCCGCGGCGTCCTCAGCGTTGCTGGTCGGCCAACGCTTGGCGACGGCCAGATAGAGGCCGCTCGAGGACTCGTCGGCCACATTGACCGGGTCGCACAGGCCGCGGAACACCCGCGCCGGATGCCAGCAGCTCAGCAACCAGTCATCGCCCACCAGAAGCTGCAGAGGCTCGAAGACCGAGGCGACAGGGTGGCCGTTGGTGGGAGTGCTTCCGTTGCCGTTCGTGGCGTTGGTTCCATTGGCGCCTGAGCCCAGGTGGCGAATCCGGAAGCCAGACGTGATGATCACCTCGCTGTCGCGGTAGCTCCCCCCGACTGCAAACCGCTTTGGGGTGATCAGGTCGCGCACCATCTTCTCTCTCAGCTGGCCGCGGCAGATGGGTGCGAGCAGCGCAAGGATCTCGCTGTTGCCCAGGTCGCCGCCGTAGATGTCGACCCAACGGAGCCCATCAGCCAGCTCGAGGTCTTGCAATGGAAGCGGCTCGGGGGCCCGCCGAGGCAGCCAGGCGCTGGCCTGCCGGATCAACCGCGGCCGCTTTGCCCTGCTCAGCGGCGGCGGCCCACTTGGTCGCTCGACCTGTTGCGGCGCTGTCGTGCTCATCAGCCCTCCGTACCTCGCCCAACTAACAAGCCGCGCCGGTGGAAGTTGCGCCTGCACTAGCTTTCCCCCGGCGTGTTCGCTGAATCCGCCACCACGGGTCGGTCCACGGACGACCGGGTCGTGATCGAGACCCGGCAGCTCCTGAAGCGCTTCGGTGAGCGCGAGGCGCTCAAGGGAGTCAGCTTCGAGGCGCGCCGGGGCGAGCTGCTCGCGGTGATCGGTCCCAACGGCGCGGGCAAGACGACGCTGCTGTCGATCCTCGCCGGGATCAGGCGCCAAGACGGCGGCACCGTCAGCCGAGATCCCGGCGAGATCGGCTGGATCCCACAGCAGGCAGCGGTTTACCGGCGGCTCACGGTGATGGAGAACCTGCGCCTGTTTGCGCACCTCGAGAAGGTCCCCGACACCGACAAGGCGGTCGAGCAGATGCTCGACCAAACGGGGCTCGCCGACCGCCGGAACGACCAGGTGGGGGCACTGTCGGGAGGGAACCAGCAGCGGATCAACATCGCGATCGGCCTCCTCGCTCAGCCGCTTGTCCTGCTCCTCGACGAGCCAAGCGCCGGGCTCGACCCGCGTCAGCGGGAGCGCCTTTGGGAGTTCGTGCTCGGCCTTGCCGGCGGGGGCACCACGGTGATCTTCTCCACTCACAACATCGCCGAGGCCGAGCGCTATGGCCAACGTCTGCTGGTGCTCGCCGATGGCGAGGCGCTGTTCGACGGCACCTCAGCCGACCTGCATGCGGCCGTCCCCGAGTCGGGCGCCCGCGACTTCGAGCAGGCGTTCGTTGCCTTTTTGCGGGATCGAGGCCATTGATTGATGCCAATCCGGGGCACCTGAGGTCGTAGATGCGCTGGCTGCTCCTCAAGGATCTTCAGATCCTGCGCCGCTCGCCGCTGGTCACGACGCTGCTCGTCGTTTATCCGGTCGTAATCGCCGTGCTGATCGGCTTTGCGCTGTCGCGCGGTCCCCAGACGCCCCGGGTCGCCTTCCTGAACCAGGTGCCCGAGGGCCAGCAGCTCGTGCTCGCCGGCACCGAGTTCGACATCGCGGGGGCCCGCAGCGAGCTCTGCTCACGGATTGAGTGCCTCCCGGTGGCCACCGAAGAGGAGGCACGTGACATGGTCAGCTCCGGCGACGCGCTGGCGGCCCTGATCCTGCCCGCGGACCTGATCCAAGAGCTCGGCTCGCTGAGCTCGCTGGCGCCCTCGCAGCCGACCGTGCGAGTGCTGGTCAACGAGGAGGACCCGGTGAAGGCGCGGCTTGTGGACGACCGGATCGGCTCTTTGGTCACGGAGGCCAACCTGAGGATCTCGGAGCAGGTGACGGAGATCTCCGCCAACTACCTCGGCCTCCTGCTCAGAGGCGGTCGCTTCGAGCTGTTTGGGCAGACGTTCAACGTGCTCGGCCTCGAGAACACCCAGCGCATCCTCGAGGCGCTGCGACCGGAGCTGCCCGCCGGCAGCCCTTTCGCCGAGGCGCTCGACCAGGTGATCCAGTTCTCGCGGCTCGCGCGCCGGAACCTCGACCTCGCCGATCCGGTGCTGAGCGTGATCGCCCACCCGATCGAGGTTGAAAAGGAGGTCGTCTCGGGCTCCCCGCCCAGCCTCGACTCGTTCGCGATCTCCGTCGCAACCACGGTGACCTTGATGTTCGTCACCGTGCTGCTGGTTGCCGGCTCGCTCGCGCTCGAGCGCGAGGAGAACGTCTATCCGCGACTGACCCGTGGGCTGGTGGGCCGGATGGCGCTCCTGGTCGAGAAGGTGGGGCTGGGGGTGGCACTGTCGCTCCTGGTAACCCTCTTGATGCTGGCCGGCCTGTCGCTGTTCGTCGACGTCGACTGGGGCCGCTTCCCCCTGTTCGGGGCGGCGATCGTGGCGGGCGGCGCCGCCTTTGCCGCCTTCGGAGCGGCGATCGGCGGAGCCGCCCGCGAGGTCCGCGCGAGCTCGCTGCTCGCATTCATGATCTCGCTGCCCATCGCCTTCGTTTCCCTGGTCGGCTCCGGGACCGTGAGCCCCGCGCTGTTCGACGTGATCAAGGTGGTTCGGGCGCTGTTCCCGTTCGATCCGGCGCTCGACGCGATCTCGGGGGGCCTGGACGCCGCCGGTCCCGGCCTTGGCCTGCCCATCCTCCACCTGGCGATCCTCGCCGTCGCGTACGGGGCGCTGGCGCGGCTGGCGTTGCGCCGCTTCGCCTCGTGAGAGTCTGCGCCTAGAATCACCCTCGTGAGCTTTCCCGCCACGCGTATGCGGAGGCTGCGGCGCACCAAGCCGCTGCGCGAGCTCGTGCGTGAGACCGAGCTGTCGCCGCGCCACCTCGTGCAGCCCCTGTTCGTGGTGGCAGGCGAGGGGGTGCGCGAAGAGGTGCGCTCGATGCCCGGCATCGAGCGCTTCTCGATCTCCGAGCTGGTCAGCGAGGCGACCGAGCTCCAGGCGACCGGGATCGGCGCCGTGATCCTGTTCGGCATCCCCGCCGCCAAGGACGAGGCCGGCTCCGGCGCCTACGATTCGGAGGGCGTCGTGCAGATGGCCGTACGGGCGCTCAAGGACGCCCACCCCGACCTGATCGTGATCACCGACGTCTGCCTGTGCGAGTACACGTCGCACGGCCATTGCGGCGTGGTCCGGGAGGGCGAGGTCGACAACGACCTGACCATCGAGCTGCTCGCCAAGACGGCGATTTCCCACGCCAACGCGGGAGCTGACGTGGTGGCGCCCAGCGACATGATGGATGGCCGCGTGGGCGCAATCCGCTCGCAGCTCGACGAGGATGGCCACCCAAACGTCGCGATCGTCGCCTACAGCGCCAAATACGCTTCCGCCTTCTATGGGCCCTTCCGCGAGGCGGCCGAGTCCACCCCGGAATTCGGTGATCGCCGCGGTTACCAGATGGACCCTGCAAACGCGCTCGAGGCCGTCCGCGAGGCCAAGCTCGACCTCGCCGAGGGTGCCGACGTGGTGATGGTGAAGCCCGCCACTCCTTACCTCGACGTGATCCGCCTGGTGAAGGAGGAGACCGGCGCCCCGGTCGCTGCCTTCCACGTCTCCGGCGAGTACTCGATGCTCAAGGCCGCCGCCCGAAACGGCTGGCTCGACGAGCGGTCCGCGGTGCTCGAGACGCTGACCGCCATCCGCCGCGCGGGTGCGGATCTGGTGTTCACCTACTACGCGAAGGAAGCCGCAGCTTGGCTTTGAGCGGGGCCAGCGCGCCGCTTCGCACGCCGCGGCCCAAGGCTCGCTCGCGTAAGGAGGGCGCCGCGGTGCCGCTCGACGCGCTCGACAAGCTGCTTTTGAACCTGCTCCAGTCGAGCTTCCCGCTCGAGCCCGAGCCGTTCGGGGCCGTTGCCCGCCGGGCCGAGCTGCCTCTGGACGAGGTCAAGGCCCGCACCCAGCGGCTGCTCGACGAGCGGATCATCCGCGAGATCACCCCGATCTTCGACACCCGGGCGCTCGGCTATGCGTCGATGCTGGTCGCCGCCAAGGTCGACTCCGAGAACCCGCAGCGCGCCGCGCAGATCATCAACTCCCACCCCGGCGTTTCCCACAACTACCTGCGCACCCACGAGTTCAACCTCTGGTTCACGATCGCCACGCCCCCCGACTCGGGGCTGGGGCTGGACGGCACCCTGGAGGTGCTGAGTGCCGCAACCGGCGCCGAGTCGATCCGCCAGCTCCCCACCCTCACCCTGTTCAAGATCAACATGAACCTCGAGATGGAGCGGGGGACCGAGGCGCTGGAGGCTGCGGTCGACGCGGCGCCGCCGCGCGAGCTGGAGGCGCAGCCCTACGACGAGGTGGACGTCGCCGTGATCCGGGCCCTCCAGGGGCCGATGGCGGTCACGGACCGCCCTTACGACGCGGCCGCCGAGCAGGTCGGGATGCCGGTCGGCCGGTTCCTGGAGCATCTCGAGCAGATGGTGGAGCGAAAGCTGCTGCGGCGTGTGGCGGCGATCCTCTTCCACCGCCGGGCCGGGTTCTCCGCCAACGGGATGGGCGTCTGGCGGGTCCCGTCCGATCAGGTGCTCGAGGTGGGCGGCAAGATGGCTGCCGTGCGGGGGGTCTCCCACTGCTACCAGCGGCCGACCTACGACGACTGGCCCTACTCGGTGTTCACCATGGCCCACGGGCGCTCAAAGGAGGAGTGCGACGCGGTCCTCGATCGGATCGCCGACGAGCATGGCCTGCATGGCGACGACCGCGCGGTCCTCTACTCCTCGACCGAGTTCAAGAAGGTGAGGCTTCGCTACTTCACCGAGGACTGCGCCAACTGGGAGGCTCAGCACTCCTGAGCGCCGCAGGCTCCTCGGAGCCCGAGGTAGGAGGCAACCGATCTGAGGAGCTGTATCGCCGCGCCCTTGGCCTGATGCCGGGCGGGGTCAACTCGCCGGTGCGGGCGATGCGCTCCATCGGCCGCGACCACCCGGTCTTCGCCGAGCGCGGCGAGGGCTGCGAGCTGATCGACGTGGACGCCAACCGCTACGTGGACTGGGTCTGCTCCTGGGGGCCGCTGATCCTCGGGCACGCCCACCCGGCGGTGGTGGACGCGGTGCGGCGCGCGGCCGAGCTGGGGACGGGCTACGGGGCGCCCACGGAGGGGGAGGTGGCGCTGGCGGCGGAGGTCTGCGAGCGGTTCGGGTCGGTGGAGATGGTCCGGATGGTCAACTCCGGGACCGAGGCCGCGATGAGCGCCGTCCGCCTGGCGCGGGCGGCGACAAAGCGAGATACGGTGGTCAAGTTCGCCGGCGCCTACCACGGGCACGTCGACGGGCTGCTGGCCGAGGCCGGCTCGGGCCTGGCGACCCAGGGGATTCCGGCGAGCCCGGGGGTGACGGCGGCGCAGGCCGCCGACACGATCGTCGTCCCCTGGAACGACCGCGACGCCCTGGCGGCGGCGATCGCAGAGCAGCCGGTGGCGGCGATTCTGGCCGAGCCCGTGCCGGCAAACATGGGGGTGGTGCTCCCGGCCGACGGCTTCCTGGGCTTCTTGAGCGAGCAGGCCAAGGCGGCCGGGGCGCTGCTGGTGCTGGACGAGGTGATCTCGGGCTTCCGTGTGGCGCGGGGGGGCGCCCAGGAGCTGTACGGGGTCGACGCCGACCTGACGATCATGGGCAAGGTCCTGGGCGGCGGCCTGCCGGCCGCCGCCTACGGGGGGCGGCGGGAGCTGATGGAGCTGGTGGCGCCCGCGGGCGACGTCTACCAGGCGGGGACCCTTGCGGGCAATCCACTTGCGGTGGCCGCGGGCTTGGCGACCCTGAGCGAGCTCGACGCCGCCGCCTACCAGAGACTGGCGGCGCTCACCGAAGGCCTTGCGGCCGCTCTTCGCGAGGCGGCCGGCGACCGCCCGGTCCGCGTGGTCTCGGTCTGCGGGCTCGTGACGCCGTTCTTCAGCGCCGAGCCGGTGCACGACTTCGCCGGCGCCGCGGCCTGCGACCTGGAGGCGTACGGCCGCTTCTGCCGGGCGCTCTTGGAACGCGGTGTCTATCCGCCCGCCTCCCAGTTCGAGGCCTGGTTCGTCTCCCTCGCCCACGACGAGGCTGCGATCGACCGCACTGCCGAGGCTGCCTCAGAGGCCTTCTCAGAGGCGTTCGCCTAGGCGGTTTCCTCCGCCAGGCGATCGCTCGCCGGGGGCCTGGCGAGCTCGACGTGGGCGCGGCTGTCGCTGCCGCGGATCAGCGCCAGCGTCAGCACCAATCCGAGCGTGGCGATCACCGCACCGCCGAGGAACGCCGACTGGAAGCCCTCGGTGAGAGCGTTCGTGAGCGCGGAGGGGTCGCCACCCGCCGAGGCCATGACGTCGTCGGTTCGCGTGTTGGCGATCGTCGCCAGCACGGCCAGCCCCAACGCGCCGCCGATCTGTTGCGAGGTGTTGATCAGCCCGCTCGCCAGCCCGGATTCCTGGTCGCGGACCCCCGAGACAGCGGCGATCGTGGTCGTCACGAAGGCGAACCCAAGGCCAAAGGCGGCCAGCACCGAGGGCCCGAGGATGTCGGAGACGTAGTCACCGCCAACCGAGATCTGCGAGAACCAGGCCAGCGCGAGGGCGATCATCGCCATCCCGGTCGCGAGCACGGGCTTGAAGCCGATTCGCGTCACCAGCAGTGAGGCGATCGCCGCGGCGATGATGATCGACACCGCCAGCGGCAGGTAGGCGAGCCCCGCCTCGATCGCGCTGTATCCCAGCACCTGCTGCATGTAGAGCGTGATGAAGAAGAACATCGAGAACAGCGACCCGCCGACGAGGAGCCCAACCGCGTTGGCGCCGGTCAGGGTCCGGAGGCGGAAGATCCGGAACGGCATCAGCGGCGCCTTCGAGCGCCGCTCGACTGCGACGAAGGTCGCGAGCAGGGCCGCGGACACGCCGATCAGGCCGAGCGTCTGGAGCGAGCCCCAGCCCGCGTCGGTCGCGTCGACGATCGCGTAGACCAGGATCGAGAGGCCGGCGGTGACGCTGACCGCTCCGGCGGCGTCGAAGTGGCGAGTTGCCGACTCGGAGCGACTCTCGGCGATCAGCCGCGGCGCGAGCGCGGCGACCACGAGAGCCACCGGCACGTTCACCCAAAGCACCCATTCCCAGCCGAGGCCATCCGTGAGGATCCCGCCGAAGAGCACGCCGGCTGCGCCGCCTGCACCCGCGACCGCGCCCCAGGCGCCCAGCGCCTTGTTGCGCTCCGCGCCGTCGCGGAAAGTGGTGGTGACGATCGACAGCGCCGCGGGGGAGATGATCGCGGCGCCGAGGCCCTGGGCGGCACGGGCCGCGATCAACTGGCCCTCGGTGGCGGCGAAGCCTGCCGCGAGCGAGGCCGCGGCGACGAGCAGAAGTCCGGAGATGAACACCCGCCGGCGTCCCAGCAGGTCGGCCATTCGCCCGCCGAGCAGCAGGAAGCCACCGAAGGTGAGCACGTATGCGTTCACCACCCAGGCGAGGTTCTCCTGGGAGAAGTCGAGCCCCTCGCCGATCGAGGGGAGCGCGACATTCACGATCGACGCGTCGAGGACGACGATGAACTGGGCGAAGCACAGCAACGCGAGCGCGATCCAGCGGCGGCGTTCGAACTCCTGGGCGGTGGTCATCATCGTGGTCCTCCTCTGAGCTTCAACTGTGGCCTGTGCGATAATAGGAACCTGAGTTCCGGTTTCGGTTAGGGCACTATACGGAACTGTGGTTCCGTTTGCGTGCTGGTCGTCACAGATACGACGAATCGCCACTCAGAGAATCGACATGACTCCCCAAGCAACCGACGCGGCCCCCGCCGTCGTGCGCACGCAGCGCGCCGACGCGCGACGCAACCGCGCCCGGATCCTGGTCGCGGCCAGGGAGCAGTTCGCCGCCAACGGCCTGGAGGCGCAGATCGACGACATCGCCCGGGCGGCGGACCTGGGTGTGGGCACGGTGTACCGCCACTTCCCCACCAAGGAGGCGCTGCTCCAGGCGCTGGCGGCGGATCGCTTCATCCGGCTCGCCGAGTGGGCACGCGAGGCGCTCGAGGTGCCCGATGCCTGGGAGGGCTTTCGTGGCTACCTGCGCCGCTCGGCGGAGCTGGGGGCGAACGACCGCCTGCTCTCCGAGGCGATGGCCGAGCAGGACGCGTTTCAGGGCGCGCAGCGCGAGAAGGACGACTTGATGGAGGCAACGGCGGCGCTGGTCGAGCGAGCCCAGGCCGCCGGCGAGCTGCGCCCCGACATCCGCGCTCAGGACATCGCCATGCTGATGTGCGGCCTGGGGCGAGCCACGGGCCCCGGCTCCTTCGACCACGCGATGAGCTGGGAGCGCTACCTGGAGATCATCGTCGCCGGCCTTCGCGCGCCGGCCAGCTCGCCGCTTCCGTAATCTCGCCCGCCTATGAGCTCGCCCGAGGCCGCGCTGGCGGCGCTGGCGGCGCAGCTTCGCGCCGAAGAGTCGGTGATCTCGCCGCAGGTGGCCGACCCCGGGGAGGCCGAGCCGGCGCTCGGCCTGCTGGCCGCCGCGGGCCCGCGCGCCGCGGAGGCGCCGGGCGAGTACGCCCTGCTGATCGAGTCGGTCCGCGAGGGCTACCTTCTCCACTACGGGAAGCCCCGCATCGTGGTCGGCGCCGACGCCGATCTTGCCCTGCTGGCCGGTGACTACCTCTACGCGCTGGGTCTCGAGCGGCTGGCCGCGCTGGGTGACCTCGAGGCGATCCGCGAGCTGTCCGACCTGATCTCGCTCTCGGCGCAGCTTCACGACGCCCAGACGGACGAGGCCGCAACCGGCGCGCGGGCGGCGGACGCCGTCTGGCTGGCGTCGGTGACGGTGGTGGCCGCGGGCACCACACCCGATCACGAGCAGGGAAAGTCGGCCCTTCGCGAGGGGCGCCCCGGCGCCCCCTCGGCGCTGTGGCAGGGCGCCCGCGAGACGGCCCAGGGATCCGGCCTCGGGGATCGGTTGGAGCGCGCGGCGGAGGCGATAGGCTTCGATCCCGACCAGGACCTGCCCGCCTGAACGTGGCCGACGCCGCCGACAAGAGCAACGGTTCCGCTGGCGCCGGCGGTGTGCCGACGCCGGATCCGCCTGGCTACTTCGAAGGCGAGTCGATGAACCGGCGAACTGCGCTGACACGCGCCGGCGCGGCGGTCGGCGGTCTTGCCGGGGCGGTGATCGTCCTGCCGGCGGTCGGCTTCGCGGTGGCACCGATCTTCGACCGCCCGGAGGAGCGCTGGGAAAGCGTCGGCCCAGTGAGCCGGTTCACCGCCGACACCTACAGGCCGGTCGTCTTCACGATCGTCGAGGGAATCGGCGAGGCCGGCAAGACCACCGCCTACGTGCGCGATGGCAACCCTGAGGCGTTCTCGGACGAGCGCGCCGGCACCTACATCGCGCTTTCGACCCGTTGCGCGCACCTCGGCTGCCCGGTGCGCTTCGTCTCCGCGGCCGGCAACTTCATCTGCCCCTGCCACGGCGGCGTGTACGACTTCGAGGGCAAGGTGATCGGCGGGCCTCCCGTGCGGCCCCTGGACCGCTTCCAGACGCGGGTGCGTGGCGGCCAGGTGGAGCTCGGCCCCCGCTACAGCGTCACCTCCCAGCTCGAGCCGGTTCGGGCCCGCGACCCGGGCGAGTTCACGGGGGGGATCTGGAACATCCTCTATCCGCCGCGGCCCTCAACCGCTCCGGCGCCGTGATCGGGGAATCGCGATGAAGCTCCCCGACATGCTGATCCCCGGCCCGCTGCGCAAACCGCAGAAGCCCGGCGTCGGCGACGGCGCCGGGCCCGGGGACCGTCTCAAGGAGACGCCCGCCGACCTGGTCGGCTGGGTCGACGAGCGCACAGGTGGCGCCAGCTTCCTCTCGGGGATGCTCTTCCGGAAGGTGCCCAAGGGCACCAACTGGTTCTACACGCTCGGGTCGGCAACGCTGTTCGCGTTTGTGGTGCAAGCGGTGACCGGCGTCTTCCTGGCGATGTACTACACGCCGTCCACGACTCAGGCCTACGGCTCGGTCGTCCACCTCACCAACGAGGTCTTCCTGGGCGAGTTCGTGCGCGGCATGCACAAGTGGGGCGCCAGCGTGATGGTCATCCTGGTCTGGCTCCACATGGCGCGCACCTTCGTCTTCGGCGCCTACAAGTACCCGCGCGAGCTGAACTGGGTGATCGGCGTCGTGCTGCTGATCCTGACCATGGTGATGGGCTTCACCGGCTACCTGTTGCCCTTCGATCAGCGCTCCTTCTGGGCCACCGAGGTCGCCTTCAACATCACCGGCACCGGGCCGGTGGTGGGGCCCTACCTGGCCGACTTCTTGAGAGGCGGCGCCGAGTTCGAGCAGACGACGCTGGCCCGCTTCTACTCGATCCACATGCTGCTGGTACCGGGGTTGATCATCGCCTTGATCGGCGCCCACCTGTACCTGGTCGTGAAGCTCGGCACCACGGCGCCGCCCTGGTTGGACCCGAAGCGCCGCAAGGCGACGGCCAAGGAGGAGAGGGTTTGAACCGGGCCGAGAAGGAGGCCTACCTCCGCGACTACGAGCTGCTGAAGAAGGAGGGCAAGCCCTTCTTCCCCTACGCGGTGATGAAGGACTCGACGATGGCCCTGATCGTCGTCCTGGTGATCGCCGTGATGGCCCTGGTGCTCGGCGCCGAGCTGGGCCCCAAGGCCGACCCCACGACCACCACCTACACGCCGCGACCCGAGTGGTACTTCTTCTTCCTGTTCGAGGTCCTGCGGGTGATCAAGCCCTACGAGCTGACGCCGCTGGCGACGATCGGGGTGCCGACGATCGGCATGGTTGTGCTGCTGCTGTTGCCGTTCTTCGACCGCGGCCCGGAACGCCGGCCCGAGCGGCGGCCGATCGCGATGGCCGTGCTGGTGCTGACGCTGGTCTCGATGGCGTACCTCACCTACGCGGGCGCCATCGCCGGGCCGCCGACGAAGATCGACATGGAGGTGGCGCCGCAATACGAGGCGGGAAAGGAGCTGGTCGCCCAGAACGGTTGCCTCGCCTGCCACACCATCGGCGACAACGGCAACGGGACCCTGGGCCCCGAGCTGACCGAGATCGGGGCCCAGATTCCCCGCAGCGCGATCCTGCGCTCGCTTGAGGCGGGCCCGGGGATCATGCCCGCTTTCACCGGCTGCGCTCCGGGCTCCAACGTGGGCTGCCTGACGCAGAAGGAGCTGAACCAGATCTCGGACTTCCTGGCGTCGCTGAAGTAGCGCCTCGGCCCGTGGTCGGTGCTCAATCAGGTCCGGCGGTCGGCCGACCGTCACGCTCCTCGCCCGAGTTCGCGTCCCAGGTGCGGACGATGTTCGACCGCATCGCGGGGGTCTACGACCTCATGAACACGGCGATGACCGCGGGCATGCACCATCGCTGGCGGAAGCGGGCGGCCGACCGCGCCGACCTGTCTCCGGGCGACTCCGCCCTCGACCTCTGCTGTGGCACCGGCGACCTGGCCTTCGAGCTGGCCCGGCGGGTCGGGTCGGAGGGCGCCGTGGTGGGCTGCGACTTCTCGGAGCCGATGCTGGAGCTGGCGCGGCGCAAGGCGGCGGAGCGCGGCGCGTCGCAGGCCAGGTTCGAGTGGGCCGACGCGCTGGAGCTGCCCTACCCGGAGGGGTCGTTTGACGCCGTCACGGTGGGCTTCGGGGCGCGGAACCTGGTGGACCTCGAGCGTGGGCTCGCCGAGATGGTCCGCGTGCTGAAGCCTGGAGGCCGCGCCGTGATCCTCGAGATCACCCAGCCGCGCCGCCGCCCGATGTCGAGCTTCTATTCGCTGTGGTTCGATCGGCTCGTGCCCCTGCTCGGCGTGGTGGCGGGGGACCGCGACGCCTATGCCTACCTGCCCGAGTCGGTGAAGCGCTTCCCGCCGCCCGAGGGCTTGGCGGCGATGATGGCCGGCGCCGGCCTGGAGCGGATTCGCTACCTGCTGCTCGCCGGCGGGATCATCGCGATCCACTCCGGGGAGAAGGACGGTTGAACCGGACCACGGTCCCGCCCCCGGTGACGCTGGTGCTGGAGGCAGCGCACGCGTGGCTGCCCGCCCGCATGGAGGCGGTCGAGGAGCGGCTCGCGGGCTTGGTCGAGGGCCATGGCGAGGCGCTCGCCGCCGACGCGGGGGCGACGCTGGCGGCCGGAGGCAAGCGCCTACGCCCGATGCTGGTCCTGCTCAGCGCCGGGCCGCGCGGAGGCGAGGCCGCTATTCGCGGGGCGACCGCGGTCGAGCTCGTCCACATGGCGACCCTGGTCCATGACGACGTCCTGGACGCGGCGCCGCTTCGCCGCGGACACCCGACGGTGGTCGCGCGCTCGGGCCGCGACCGGGCGCTGGCGGTCGGCGATCTCCTTTTCTCGCGCGCCTTCGCCGAGCTCGGCGCGGCAGGCAGCCGGCAGCAGGTCGCGCTCCTCTCCAAGGCATCGGTGGCGCTGGCGCTCGGCGAGTTGGCCCAGCGGCGCGACGCCTTCGACGTCTCGATCCCCGCCGAGCGATACCTGGAGCGCTGCGAGCTGAAGACGGGGCGCCTGTTCGAGTGCGCCTGCGTGATCGGGCGGCTGGACGGCTCGGGGCCCCCTGCGGCCGGCCGTGGCGATCCCCTCGGCGCGCTTGAGGTCTTCGGTCGCGAGATCGGCCTCGCCTTTCAGCTCCTCGACGACGTGCTCGACGTCACCGGCCCGCCGGAGCGGACGGGCAAGGCCCGCGGCACCGACCTGCTGGACGGCACCGTGACCCTGCCCTTGATCCTCGCGCGCGAGGGCGATCAGGGCCTGGCTCGGCTGAATCTGCGAGAGCTGGACGCCAAGGGCGCCGAGGAGGTCTGCGACCGGATCGCGGCCACCGGCGCCCTCGACCAGGTCAGGGAAGGCGCCCGCCGGCGGGTGGAGCTTGCCAAGCGCGCCCTGGAGCGCTCGGCACTCGACCCCGACCAGCGACGGCTCCTCGAGCTGGTCGCCGACGGCGTGGTCGAGCGGTATTCCTGAGGGACTAGAAGTCTTCGGGGAGGATCTGGTCCGCGGTCAGGGCGGAGACGAAGCGATCGATCTGGTCCTCCATGTTCGCCCGGGTGAGGACGCTCAGATCCTCGAGCACCGACTCGGTGCCCCGCTCGAGCACCTCGTCGAAGCGGTCGACGATCTCCTGGCTGTAGCTGCCGCCGCCGTTCCACTCGCACCCGGGGCAGCGGAGCGCCACCTCCCAGTTCCGATTGCTGGCCGGCGCCCAGTCGGTCGGGTAGACCAGGTCTGAGTTGCACGAGGGGCAGATGTGGAGGTCGTCGCGCCGCCGGCGGGTGGTGCTCGCCAGGCGAGTCTCGAAGACGCTCGGCTCGAGTCCCCCTTCCGGGAAGGCCCGGATCTCGCTGTTTCGCTGTCGGCCTCTCTGCCACTTCGGGTGCTGCTATCGGCGGTGGGCTCACGGAGCTTTAGGCACGGGAGCCGAGGTCATCCAGGTACCTGCGCAGCTGCCCGAGCGCGTGCCGGGCGCCCGCGAGCGGGAATAGACTCACTCGAGATGGTCCTCAGCGACCGCACGCATCAAGGCGGAGATCGAGGCCGGGCGGATCGTCATCGACCCGTTCGACGAGGCGATGGTGCAGCCGTCGAGCGTGGACGTGCGCGTCGACCGTCGGTTCCGCGTCTTCCACAACGCGCGCTATCCGTTCATCGACGTTCGCCAGCCGATGGAGGATCTGACTGAGCTGGTCGAGGTCGACGGGGACGAGCCCTTCATCCTTCACCCGGGCGAGTTCGTGCTTGCCCAGACGCTGGAGCGCGTACAGCTCCCCGACGACATCGTGCCCAGACTGGAGGGAAAGAGCTCTTTGGGCCGTCTGGGCCTTCTGATCCACAGCACCGCCGGCTTCGTGGATGCCGGCTTCGTGGGGACCCTGACCCTGGAGCTGTCGAACGTCGCCAACCTCCCCGTGACCATCTACTACGGGATGCCGATCGGGCAGATCTCGTTCATGCGAATGGATTCGGCCGTCGAACGCCCGTACGGCTCGGGCGAGGCGGGCAGCAAGTACCAGGACCAGGCGGAGCCCACGCCCAGCCGCTTCTACCTCAACTTCAAGCGTTAGGCGGCCACCCCGCGCCGATACCATTTGTCCTGATGCCAAACGTTGGACCCCTCGAAGTGGCGATCGTCCTGATCATCGCCCTGCTCATCTTCGGGCCGAAGCGCCTGCCGGAGCTGGGGCGCTCGATGGGCCGCGGCATCCGCGAGTTCAGGGCCTCGATCTCCGGCAAGGGCGATGACGGGGAAGAGTCGTCGCAGCCCGCTCGGATCGAGGGTGCGGAGCAGCCCGGCGAGCCCGTCGAGACCGAGGTCGTAACCGACCGCCGCTCCTAGGTGGCTGCGCCCCGACTGCGGGCCGCCAAGTTCGACGAGCAGATGACGCTCGTCGAGCATCTCGACGAGCTGCGAAACCGGATCTTCGCCTCGTTGGCGATACTGGTGGTCGCCTGCGGGCTTTGCTTCTGGCAGAACGACCTGCTGCTCGAGGTCGCCAACAAGCCGCTGCCAGGCGACCGGGTGCCGATCACCTTCGGCGTCACCGAGCCGTTCATGACCACCCTCAAGCTCTCGATCTACGCCGGGATCCTGATCGCCCTGCCCGTCTTGCTGTACCAGGCCTACGCCTTCATGCTGCCGGCGCTGAGGCCGACCGAGAAGCGCGTCGCCCTCCCGTTCCTGCTCTCGGTCCCGGTGCTGTTCATCGCGGGCGTCGTGTTCTCGTATTTCGTCGTCGTCCCGGCGGCCACCGAGTTCCTGCTCAACTTCAACCAGGACGATTTCAACATCCAGGTGCGGGCCAGCGAGTACTACAGCTTCTTCGTCCTCACCCTGATCGCGCTCGGCCTGATGTTCCAGGTGCCGATGGGGGTGGTCGCGGTCACCCGTCTCGGCATCGTCACCCCGCAGCAGCTCTCGCACAATCGCCGCTACGCCTACCTGGCCCTGGCCGTGGCGGCGATGCTCCTGCCCGGCACCGACCCGGTGACGATGCTGATCGAGCTGGCCCCTTTGCTGGCGCTGTTCGAGCTTTCGCTGATCCTGGCGCGCCTGGTGGGCACGCCGGCCGAGCCGGCGACCTCCGCTCCCGAGCCCGAGCCGCCCGCGAGCCCGGCGAGCTAGGCTGGCGGACGTGCTCTTCGACCTACGCGGCAAGCGCAGGCGGGTGGTCCAGGTGGTCTATGCCACGCTGGCGGCCCTCTTCCTGGTCGGCTTTGTGGGCTTCGGCATTGGGTCGGACGGCGGCGTTGGCGGTTTCGCCGACGTGTTCAGCGACGACAGCAGTGGCGGATCGCTTTCCTCCCAGTACGACGACCAGATCGAGAGCGCCAACGAGCAGCTCGTGAAGGACCCGAAGGACACCGCCGCCCTCCTGAAGCTGTCCAAGTACGAGTTCTACAAGTCAAAGGAGGGGATAACCCAGGACGAGACCACGGGAGAGCTCAGCGTCAGCGAGGAGGCCCACACCGAGCTCGGCAATGCGGCCGACGCCTGGGAGAAGTACCTGAAGGTGAACAAGGGCCAGCCGAGCGCCACGATCGCCACCCAGATGGTGCAGGCTTACTACTACCTCGGCGACGCCCAAGGGGCGGCGGAGGCACAGCGGATCGTGGCCGAGGACCAACCCAACTCGGGCGCCTGGGACGACCTCGCCTACTACCTGTACCTCGCGGGCGATATCTCGGGCGGAGATCAGGCGGCGGACAGGGCCGTCGCGGAGACGCCGAAGGCCCAGCGAAGCCAGCTCGAGCAGGACCTGGAGGAGATCCGAACGGAGGCGGTGAAGGCGAAGAAGCGGCTTGCGAAGGCGCAAAAGAACGCGCCATCGACCACCACTCCCGGCGACAACCCGCTCCAGAACCCGTTCGGCGGCGCCGGCACCGCACCCTAGGCGCCGCCCCGCCCCGCCGTTACGATCCGGACCGCCGGGCCGTTAGCTCAACTGGTAGAGCAGGAGCCTCTTAAGCTCAAGGTTGAAGGTTCGAGCCCTTCACGGCCCATGGCTTGCCAGTTCCATAGATCCGACACGTAAGGAGAGCGGGTGGAGCAGAAGGCTTTGAACGGGAGCTTCGCGGGGACCGTTGTGTCGCCCGGGGAGGAGCGGTGGGATCAGGCGCGCGCGGCTTGGAACCTCGCGGCCGACCAGAACCCGGTGGCCGTCGCCTACGTGGAGAGCGCCGACGACGTTGTCGCCGCGGTGAACTTCGCGCGAGCGAATGGCCTTGGCATCGCGGCCCAGGGCACGGGCCACGGCGCCGGCCCCCGCGGGCCGCTGGACGGCTCGATCCTGCTCAGGACTGAGCGCATGAAAGGCATCGATATCGACCCCAGCAAGCGCGTCGGCCGCTACGAGGCCGGGGTGCTCTGGATGGAGGCCAATCCCGCCGCAGGCGAGCACGGCCTTGCCAACTTCTCGGGCTCGGCACCCGACATCGGCATCGTCGGGTACACGACTGGTGGCGGCTTCGGCTGGCTCGCGCGGCGCTACGGCCTAGCCTGCAACCACGTGCAGGCGATCGAGTTGGTGACCGCCGACGGTGTGAAGCGCCGGGTGGACGCCGACAACGACGCCGACCTGTTCTGGGCCCTGCGGGGTGGCGGCGGAAGCTTCGGGGTCGTCACCGCGATCGAGTTCGATCTGGCTGAGCTGCCGGAGGTCTTCGCCGGCAGCGTCATCTATCCGGCCGACGAGCGCGCCGGCGAGATCATCAACAGCTACTTCGAATGGGCTTCGGCCCTGCCCGACGACGTCACTTCGATCGTGCGGTTCCTGCACCTGCCGCCGCTGCCGCAGATTCCGGAGCCGCTCCAGGACACGCCGCTGATCACGCTCGGCGCCTGTTACGCGGGGCCGGAGTCGGAGGGTGCGGATCTGATCCAACCGATTCGGGAGCTGGGAGAGCCGGTGATGGACACGTTCCAGACCATGCCTCCCTCAGGGCTCCCCGCGGTCCACATGGAGCCCGAGGAGCCGGTGCCCGGCCTCGTCTACACGGCGTCGCTTCGCGAGGCGCCGCAGGAGGCGATCGACGCATTCGTCAAGACGGCCGGGCCGGATTCGGGCTCGCCGCTTCTCTCCGCCGAGCTTCGCCAGTGCGGCGGTGCGCTCGGCGAGCCGGCGAACGGAGCCGGGGCGCTGTCGCACCTCGACGCCGAGTACGTGTTCTGCGGCATCGGCATGCCGATGAGCCCCGAGATGGGCGAGGCGATCAACCAGCAGCTGGACACCATCTGCGAGGCGCTTGAGCCCTGGTCGACGGGGAGTCGCTACTTCAACTTCGCCGACCGCCCCACCGACCTCGAGGCGATCTTCGCCCCCGAGACGCTGGAGCGGCTGCGCGACGTGAAGCGCCGCTACGACCCCGACGGCCTGATCAGCGCCAACCACAACATCTCGCTCGCCTGAGCCTTTCTCGGCCCAGGCGATGAGTTCGTCACGCCCGCACGGTCTAAGGGCGTATGGCAATTCACGTTCGTGACCGTCGCGCTGGTCTGTGTGACGTAGATCAAATAGGCGGCAGCCACCTCCTGTCTATCTTTGAGCCCGTGAACGACTCGTCAGCCGAGAAAGGGACTCCCGAATGACGCGTTTCCTAGCCCGTCTTGCCGACCTCGCCTACCGCCGCCGCGGCCGCATGGTCCTTGCTGTGGATCGCGGCCGCGGTCGTGATCATCGGCGTCGGCTCCTCGCTGGCCGGGGAGTACGAGGCCGACTACCACACGCCGGGCTCGGAGTCGAAGGCGGCGAGCGAGCTCACCCAGGAGCGGTTCGACGGCTACTCCGGCCAGGAGATCAACGTCGTCTGGAAGGACGAGGCCGGCGCCGACAGCCCCGCCGCCCGGGAGCGCGTCAAC
The DNA here is from genome assembly GCA_963824865.1 of uncultured Actinomycetes bacterium. GTDB lineage: Bacteria > Actinomycetota > Thermoleophilia > Solirubrobacterales > 70-9 > AC-56. The sequence continues at coordinate 198,352 of CAWGQQ010000010.1, forward strand.
GCCTTCTTCGCCGAGGCCGAGCAGGTCGACCAGGTCGCCGAGCACGTCACCCCGATCCGGTACTCGGAGGACGGCACGATCGGATCGACCATTCTGCCGTTGACGGCGAACGGCTGGGACGTCCCCAAGGAGGACGGCGAGGAGCTGGTCGCCGCAGCCGAGGAGAACAGCGGCGACGGGCTGGAGATCGAGCTCGGCGGGGATCCGATCTACCAGGCGCAGGAGTCGGGCAGCCCGGAGGCGGTCGGGCTCCTCGGGGCCACGATCGTGCTGCTGATCGCCTTCGGCTCGGTGGTCGCCGCCGGGCTGCCGCTCGTGATCGCCCTCGTCGGCCTTGGCATCTCGTCCGGGGGCCTGATCGTGCTGCTCGCCAACGTCGTCGACGTCCCCGACTGGACCACGGCGGTGTCCGGGCTGATCGGGATCGGGGTCGGCATCGATTACTCGTTGCTCGTCCTGACCCGGTTCCGGGCGGCGATGAAGGAGGGCAAGGACCGCCACGATGCCGTCGTCGAGGCCGTCACCACCGCAGGGCGCAGCGTGATCATCGCCGGCGCCACCGTCGTGATCGCCGTCCTCGGACTCGCCCTGACCGGCCTGCCCTACATGTACGGCGTCGCCCTCTCGGCTTCCTTCGCCGTCCTGGTCGTGATGCTCGCCGCGGTCACGCTGCTGCCGGCGCTCCTCTCATACCTCGGCCCGAGGGTCGACCGCCTGCGGATCCCCTTCCTCGGCCGGGCGCTGAAGACGGAGGGCAACGGCGAGTCGCCCGCCGCGCGCTGGAGCCACGCGGTCCAGCGGCGGCCCTGGACCGCCGCGATCGCCGCCACGGCCGTATTGCTCGCGCTGGCGGCCCCGGCGCTCGGCATGCGCCTGGGCTTCCCCGACGCCGGCAACGACGCGCCGGACACCATGACCCGCAAGTCCTACGACCTGAACGCGGAGGGGTTCGGGCCCGGCACCAACGGGCCGCTGGTGATCGCCGCCGACCTGCCCCCCGAGATCCGAGCGCGAAGGCCGAAATCAGCTCCTTCGCGGAGCGGGCTTCGCAGCGAGCCCGCGGTCGCCTTCGTCCCGGCGCCGGTGATGAATCCGGAGGGCGACGCGGCGATCGTCAACGTGATCCCCGAGGGCTCACCGCAGGACAAGGAGACCGAGGACCTGGTCAACCACCTGCGCGACAACGTCATTCCGCAGGAGCTCCAGGGCACCGGAATCACCGCCGAGGTCGGAGGCGTGACCGCGGCGCTCGAGGACCAGAGCGACTACATCCTGGGCCGCATGCCGGTGTTCATCGCCGCGGTCGTCGGGCTCTCGTTCCTGCTCCTGCTGGTCGCCTTCCACTCACCCCTGATCTCGCTCAAGGCCGCGGTGATGAACCTGCTCTCGGTCGGCGCCGCCTACGGCGTGATGACCCTGGTGGCGAAGGGCGGGGCGGTCGGCGGGCTGATCGGAATCGATCACGAGGTGCCGATTGCGCCGTTCATGCCGGTGATGATGTTCGCGATCCTCTTCGGCCTCTCGATGGACTACGAGGTCTTCCTGATCTCGCGGATCCGCGAGGAGTACCTGAGGCACGGGGACACGCGACGCGCGGTTGCCGACGGCCTGGCGAAGACCGCGCGCGTGATCACCGCCGCCGCGGCGATCATGGTCGTCGTCTTCCTCGCCTTCGTGACGGCGCCGGACGTGTTCCTGAAGCTGTTCGGGATCGGCCTCGCCACGGCGATCTTCCTCGACGCCACCGTGGTGCGGATGGTGCTGGTTCCCGCCGTGATGCAGCTGCTCGGCAAGCGCAACTGGTGGATCCCGGACTGGCTGGAGCGCATCCTGCCGCGACTGGACACGGAGCGGGTCCCCGCCGGGGCCGCGGAGGCACGGCCCTAGCTACGAGCTACGGGGCAACCGCGAACAGCCGCCATTCGTCGGGGATTCCCTTGAGCTGCTTCGCTCCCCGGTCCACGAACTGAATCCCCGATCCGGCGACGAGATCCTTGACGGTGCTGGAGACGAGCACCTCGCCCGCGCCGGCGAGGGCTCCGATGCGCGCCGCGATGTGGACCGCGATCCCGCCGACGTCCTCGCCCATCAGCTCGACCTCGCCGCAGTGCAGGCCGATGCGCACCTCCAGGCCGAGTGAGCGGGCTGCCTCATCGATGGCGCGCCCGCATCGGATTCCCCGGGCCGGTCCGTCGAAGGTGGCGAGATAGCCGTCGCCCAGCGTCTTCACCTCGCGGCCGCTGAATCGCCCCAGCTCGCGTCGCACGCCTGCCTGATGCGCTGAGAGCAGCTCGCGCCAGCGCGCGTCCCCGACCTCCGCCGCTCGCTCGCGTGGAGCCGACGATGTCCGTGAACATCACCGTGGCGAGGACGCGGTCGGGCTCGGGTGCCGAGCGGGCGCCGGTCAGGAACTCCTCGATCTCCCCGAGCACGGCCTTCGGAGTCGCCCGCCCAGGGCAGGTGGTCGATCCCAGGAAGCTCCACGTAGCGGGCGCCAGGGATCTGCGAGGCGAGCTCCTCGCCGGCGCGCCGGTTGACGACCCGGTCGCCGCGCCGGTGGAGGACGAGCGTCGGAACGTCGGATCGTGGGCAGGATGGCTCGCACGTCGATGTCCAGGAACATCTCGAAGATCTGCTGGACCATCGCCGGACTCGCGGCGGAGCGCTCCATGCGCGCGGTGAACTCCGCCGTCTCGGGGATCGTCCGCGAGGCTCGGAGCGAACAGCTCCACCATCCCCGTTGCGTCTTGCCCCCAGTAGGGGGCGATGAACTCGGCGGCGGACTCGCGAAGCGCCTCCGCGGGCGAGGCCCAGGGGTAGTCGGGCGCCTCGGTGGTGCGCCCCATGGCGCCGTAGAGCACCAGAGCGGTCACGCGCTCGGGGTGAGTGGCCGCGAACAGGACGCTCATCGGCCCGCCCTCGGAGATCCCGAACAGGGCCGCCCGCTCGGACCCGGCGGCGTCCATGACCGCCCGGACGTCGTCGATCCGCTGCTCGAGCGTCGGCACCTCGGTGACGGGGTCGGAGAGCCCGGTGCCGCGCTTGTCGAAGATCGATCAGGCGGGAGAACGAGCTGATCCGCTCGAAGAAACGAGCGAACGCAGGCGACTCCCACTGGAGCTCGAGGTGGGTGGCGAAGCCGAGCACGAGGACCAGGTCGATCGGCCCGTCGCCGACGACCTGGTAGGCGATCGAGGCGTCGCCGGACTTGGCGTACTGGGTTGGAGGAGTGCTCATCCGCAGGCCGATTGACGTTTCCGGATCCGGGTAGGGAGGCTATCGACCAGGCTCCGGGCCCCGGGGTTGATTCGCATGAGGAGGATCAGGATGAAACGTGTTGCAACAGTCGCGACGTTGGCTTCGCTCGGAGCCCTGGCCCTGTTTGCTGGGACGGCGCAGGCGCACCGGGCGGCCTGTACCGAGACCACCAATCCGCACGGGCAAACGACACCGCCCGCCGGGTCCACCACGGCGCCCGGGCCGAGGGGCGGTCAGAACGACGATGGCTTCTACAAGCTGACGACGAACACCGGGGTGAGCTCCGTCTGGATCAAGGACGGCGGGAGCGGGACCATCTTTGGACCGTTTGCTCACGGGACGAAGATCAAGTACACCCAGGCCCCCGGCGCGACCCCGAATCAAAAGAAGATCGGAAGCACCAGCGGCCAGGCGGGTGCGGTCAAGTGGCACATCACCGGGACGGGGGATGCCTTCGCCTTCTCCGATGACAGGGTTCTCGTGCCCTGCCTGGTCCCCCCGCCACCAAAGTAATCCGAGCGACATAGGAGGGCTTCGGCCCCTTGCATCGCGGGCGGCGTGCTGGATAGAGTCGCGCAAACGCAGCGCTCGTCCCATCAAGGAGGTTTCATGGAGAGTCTGGTTCGCTGACAGGACCGGGAAGCACCTGATCGGCGTCTTGCCGCGGTCCTGCTCGTCCCGGCCCTGGTCGCGCTCGTGCTGACGCTGTTCGCCTGGCCGCAGGCCCGCTCTGAGCCGCGCGACCTGCCGCTCGGTGTCGCCGGCCCTCCGCAGGCCACCGCTCCACTCGAAGCGCAGCTGGCCGAAGCCGGGGATGCCTTCGAGGTTCGTCGCTATGCGGACGAGGCCGCTGCGCGGGCGGCGATCGAGGACAGGGAGGTGTACGGAGCAATCGCGGCCTCACCCACGGGGGTGACGCTGCTCACCGCTTCCGCGGGTAGCCCTGCGGTGGCGGCGCTCCTGCAGGAGAGATTCGCGGCGGTTACGCCTGCGGTTGAAGGCGGGAGCGGCCAGCCGGGGGCGGCGACGGCCATCGACGTCGTCCCCGCCGACCCAGACGATCCGCGCGGCGCGGCCCTGAGCGCCTCCGTGCTGCCCCTGCTGCTGGCGGGGATCATCACCGGGGCCCTCCTTGCGTCCATCACCCCGCCCGGAATCGTTCAAGTTGGCGCGCTGCTCGCCGCCTCTGTGCTCGCAGGGCTGGCCGCGGTGGCGATCGCCCAGGGGTGGCTGGGCGTGATCGAGGGGAGCTGGGTGGCGAACGCCGGCGTATTGAGCCTCACGGTGCTCGCGGTCGCGCTCGTGGTGGCGGGTCTGGTGGCGCTTTTGGGACTGCCTGGTATCGGCGTGGCGGCCGTGCTCATGGTGCTGATCGGCAATCCATGGTCTGGGATCGGGTCCGCACCGGAGCTGCTGCCGCGCCCGATCGGCGACATCGGCCAGCTCTTTCCGCCCGGCGCCGGCGGGAACGCCCTCCGCAGCACGGCCTTCTTCGACTGCGCTCGGGCCGGCGGGCACGTTGCGGTTCTGATCGCGTGGGCTGTGCTCGGGCTTGCAGCCATGGGCGCAGGGGCGCATCGAAAGCAGCGGGCCACCGGCGAAGCGGCCCCGCGCTGATGGAGCTGACGACGGGCCCCAGCGATGTGGCGCCCGCCGCGCTGCCTGCGCTGGACCCTCATGTGATCGTGCTCTTCGGGGCCACCGGTGACCTTGCCCGGCGAAAGCTCTTGCCGGGGTTGCTGCACCTCTCCCAAGCGGGGTTGATGCCCGACTTCGCGGTCGTCGGCACCTCGCTCGATGACCTCGACGACGACGGCTTTCGCCGGTTCGGAAAGCAGGCATGTGAGGAGTTCGCGCACCACGCGGTCAGCCCGGAGGAGTTGGACTCGTTCGCCGCCCGTCTCAGCTACCTCGGCCCCAATGCCGGCGCCGATGGCTTGGCGGGTGCAGTCGCCAAGGCGGAGGGCGCTCTGGGGGACGAGGCTCGCCGCCTCCACTACCTGAGCATCCCACCCGCGGCCGCCGGTCAGGTCGTGCGGCTGATCAAGGACGCCGGGCTGGTCGAACGCGCGCAGGTGATCATGGAAAAGCCCTTCGGCACCGACCTCGACAGCGCGCGTGAGTTGAACGCGACCGTCCATGAGGTGTTCGGCGAGTCGCAGATCTTCCGGATCGACCACTTCCTCGGCAAGGAGGCGGCGCAGAACATCCTCGCGTTGCGATTCGCGAACGGACTCTTCGAGCCGATCTGGAATCGCAACCACATCGCCCATGTGCAGATCGACGTGCCCGAGACGCTGGGCGTCGGCGGCCGCGCCGGCTTCTACGAGCAGACCGGCGCATTCCGCGACATGGTCGTCACGCACCTGTTTCAGGTGCTCGCGTTCGTGGCGATGGAGCCGCCGACGGCGCTGGCTCCGCTGGCGATCACCGAGGAGAAGAGCAAGGTGTTTCGCTCGCTTCGGCCGCTCGAGGTGGAGCAGGTCGTGCGCGGCCAGTACGAGGGCTATCGCTCAGAGCCCGGGGTCTCCTCCGACTCGCAGACGGAGACCTTCGTCGCGCTGGAATGCCACATCGACAACTGGCGCTGGTCGGGCGTGCCCTTCTACCTGCGAACCGGCAAGCGGATGGCTGAGGGGGCGCGGATCATCTCGATCGCCTTCCACGAGCCGCCCAGAGCATGTTTCCCGCCGGCTCGGGCGTCGGTCAGTACGGCCCCGACCACCTCACCTTCGACCTCGACGAGTCCTCCCGCCTGTCGCTCTCCTTCTACGGCAAACGACCGGGGCCGCTGATGACCCTCGAGAAGCTGAGCATGCAGTTCGCGCTGGTCGAGATGGAGCACCACGAGGACACGCTCGAGGCCTACGAGCGCCTGATCCGCGATGCGATGAGCGGCGACCACACGCTCTTCACCACCGCCGACGGGATCGAGCGCCTCTGGGAGGTCTCGGCGCCGTTGCTCGAGGATCCGCCCGAGGTGCTCCTCTACGCCCCCGGCTCCTGGGGGCCCGGCCCGATCCGCGAGCTGATCGCTCCGAACCAGTGGCGGCTGCCGTTTACGCGCCGCTGGCGTGAGGCCAAGGTCACCGTGGGCTGAGCTCGGCCGCCAGCGGATGAGCATCACCCTGCTCCGCAACCGTCAGCATGGTGGCGGCGTTGATCATGGCGAGGTGGCTGAAGGCCTGAGGGAAGTTGCCGACCTGGCGGCGGCGCTCCACGTCGTATTCCTCGAGAGCAGGCCGAGGTCGTTCCTCAGGCCCAGCAGGCGCTCGTAGAGGGCGCGTGCCTCGTCAAGGCGTCCGTTCAGCGCCAGCGCCCCTACCAGCCAGAACGAGCAGGCAAGGAACTGCCCTTCGTCGCCCGGGAGCCCGTCGTCGGTGTGCTCCGTCGAGTAGCGCGACACGAGACCGTCGCGAGTGAGGTCGTTCCGGATCGCGTCGATGGTTCCGGTGACGCGCTCGTCGTCCGCCGGCAGGAATCCCACCACTGGGATCACCAGCACGCTCGCATCGAGCTCCCTCGAGCCGTAGTACTGGGTGAACGTGCGACGCTCGGGGTCGTAGCCCTGCTCGCACACCTGGTCGTGGATCTCGGCGCGAATCTCCTCCCAGCGCTCGGCCGGCCCGTCGTGACCGAAGTGCTCGGCGAGCCGCAGGGCGCGATCGAACACGACCCACGCCATCACCTTCGACTGGGTGAAGTGGCGCCGCGGTCCCCGCACCTCCCAGATGCCCTCGTCGGGCTCGCGCCAGACGCTCTCCACGTGTTCGACCAGCGCCAGCCAGCGTCCCCATTCGATCTGCGACTCGAGCGGATGGTGGACGCCCAGCTGGGGAGCCAGCATGACCTGGCTGATGTGTGACGCAACCGCCAGCTCGCCGTAGACGTCGAGCTGGAACTGCTCGGAGGCGGCGTTGCCGATCCGCACCGGCCGGGACCCCTCGTAACCGGGGAGCTCGTCGAGCTCGAACTCGGTGAGGCGTCGCTCGCCTCCGATCCCGTACATGATCTGGAGCTTGGATGGATCGCCTGCGGCGGCCCGCAAGAGGTAGTTGCGAAAGGCAATCGCCTCCTCCGTGTAGCCGTTGGTGAGCAGCGCGATCAGCGCCAGAGCGGTGTCGCGCAGCCAGCAGTAGCGGTAGTCCCAGTTACGCACGCCGCCGATCTCCTCGGGGAGCGAAGTGGTCGGGGCGGCGACCAGCGCTCCCGTCACCTCGTTGGTCATCGCCTTGAGCGCGATCAGCGAGGTCACCACGGCGTCGCGGTACTGCCCCTGGTACGTGCAGCGATCCGACCACTCGCGCCACCCCGCCTCGGTGCGGGCAAGGGCGGAGTCTGCGTCCTCCACGGGAGGGTCCGCCTCGTGGGACGGATGCCAGCTGAGCACGAAACGCTCACGAGCGCCTTCGATCGCCGGGAACTCGCTGGTCACCGTCCCGTCCTCGATGTGCAGCGGGAGGGGTGTGCTGAGGCGAAAGGCGTCCGGTCCCGCGCCGGCCCCGACGCCGCCGGGAGCGAGCTGCAGCCAGGGAACGACGCCGCTGTAGTCGGGGCGGAGCGCGAGCGTCATCTGCATCGGCACCCGCCCCCGCAGGCCTTCGACGATCCGGATCAGCTGTGGCGCCCGGCCGCCGCGACGCGGCATGAAGTCGATCACCCGCGCGGCCCCCTCGGCGGTCTCGAAATCGGTCTCCAGGATCAGCGTTCCCGGTCGATAGCGGCGCGAGACGGCGCTGATCTCACCCGCCGGCGCCAGCCGCCAGTGGCCGTGGCGCTCGTCTCCGAGCAGGGCGGCCAGGCATGAGGGGGAGTCAAACCGAGGCAGGCAGAGCCAATCCACCGACCCGTCGCGACCGACCAGCGCGGCGGTCTGCAGGTCTCCGATCAGCCCGTAGTCCTCGATCCTCATCGAAGTGATCGACCTCGACCGTCCTGCTCGTTGGTGGCCACGCGGCGACCATCTCACAGTTGCGAACGCTGCGCAAGCGTCGCGCCGGGTGTACGTTTCCGCTGGACAACCCGGACGCGGTTCGGGGGAGAATGGAGTTGCGAATGAAGGTCATCGTCCTGGGTGGGGGCGTCGCCGGCATGAGCGCCGCCCACGAGCTGGCCGAACGCGACTTCGAGGTTGTCGTGTACGAGACGCGTGCGATCCCGGGCGGCAAGGCGAGGAGCATGCCCGTCCCGGGGTCGGGCACGGGGGGCCGGCCGGACCTTCCCGCCGAGCACGGGTTCCGCTTCTTTCCGGGCTTCTACCGTCACCTGCCCGACACCATGCGGCGGATCCCGTTCGGCGGCGAGAGCGAGGGTGTGTTCGGCAATCTCGTCCCAACGAGCCGCGTCCAGATGGCGCTGGAGGGCAGAGAGGAGATCGTCACACCCGCGCGCTTTCCCGCCAGTGTGGATGACCTCGAGGCGGGCTTTCGGTCCCTGCTCGCCCACGCCGCCACGCTCGGGATCCCGCCGCAGGACCAGGCCTACTTCGTGAACCGGCTGCTGGTCCTCTTGACGAGCTGCGATCAGCGGCGGTTCGCCGAGTACGAGCACCAGAGCTGGTGGGAGTTCTCCGGCGCGCAAACACGCTCCGCCGCCTACGGCAAGTGCCTCGCCGACGGGCTAACCCGCACCCTGGTGGCCGCCAAGGCTCACGAGATGAGCGCCCGCACAGGGGGCATGATCCTGCTCCAGCTGCTCTTCGACCTCTCCCGCCCCGGTAGCCACGTGGACAGCGTGCTGAACGGGCCGACCAACGAGGTCTGGATCGATCCCTGGCTGGCCCACCTGCGCTCGCTCGGCGTCGACTACCGCAGCGAGCATCAGGTCCAGGCGATCCACACGAGCGACGCCAGGGTGACCGGCGTGAGCATCGTCGCCCAGGGGCGACCTTTCGTCGACACGGCCGACTTCTACGTCGCGGCGGTTCCGGTCGAGGTGATGCGCCTGCTGGCCGGCGATCAGATGAAGCAGGCGGAGCCCCGGCTGGCCGGGCTGCATCTGCTTCGCACCCGCTGGATGAACGGGATCATGTTCTACCTCGACCGGGACGTGTCCCTGGTTCACGGACACAGCCTCTACATCGACTCTCCCTGGGCCCTGACCTCGATCTCGCAGGCGCAGTTCTGGCGGGACGGCGCGGACCTCGAGCGGCGGGGCGACGGACGGGTCGCGGGCATCCTCTCGGTCGACGTCTCCGATTGGGAGGCCAAGGGCATCGTCCACGGCAAGCAGGCGATGTTCTGCTCGAAGGAGGAGGTGCGCGACGAGGTCTGGGCTCAGCTCAAGGGAAGCCTGAACGACGCCGGGATCGACGTTCTGGACGATGCGAACGTGCTCAGCTGGTTTCTCGACCCGGACATCGTCTATCCGAATCCGACCGAGGCGACCAACCTCGAGCCCCTGCTCATCAACACCGCCGGCTCGTGGGAGCACCGGCCGGAGGCGGAGACCTCGATCGAGAACCTGTTTCTGGCCGCGGACTACGTTCGAACCCATACCGACCTGGCCACCATGGAGGGCGCCAACGAGGCCGCGCGGCGGGCGGTGAACGGGATCCTGGACCGATCGGGCTCCACCCAGCCCCACTGCCCGGTGTGGAGGCTCTCCGAGCCCGCGATCCTGGCGCCGGCACGGACGCTCGATCGTCTCCTGTTCGCCCTCCGCCGGCCGCTTGAGCTGCCGGTCAAGGCGAGGGATGATGGGCGGATCCACAGATCGGAGCTGATCTCGCTCGGCGCCTCGGTCGCCGGGCGGATCTCACGTCTGCTGCCGTTGTAGATGCCGATGTCCGCCCAAATCGAGATGTTGCGCGAGGCCTATGGGGCCCTGAACAGCGGGGAATGGGAGCGCTCCCCGGAGTTCATGCACGAGGAGATCACCTGGAACTTCGTCGAGGGGGCGGCGCCCGATGCGCCGCAGACCCTTGCCGGCGTTTCGGAGATCATCGATTTCTGGGGCTTCTTCTTCACCGCCTGGGAGGAGTGGGAGATGGCGCCCCGGGACTTCGCGGAGGCTCCTGGCGGGGAGATCTTGGCCTCCGTTCGCTTCCACGCCCGCGGCACGGGAAGCGGCGTTCCGATGGATTTCGACTTCTGGCAGGTGATCGCGTTGCGGGACGCCAAGATCCACCGGGTCGACAACTACCTGACCCGCGCTCGGGCGCGGCGGCGTGCGGGCTGGAGTGAGGGCCAGTTGAGCGCCGATAGTCGGTCAGCGTGACTCGGAGCCGACCGCCGCCTCGCCACCGCGAACCGGGCGCGCAGGAGCTTCTTGTCGAACTTGCCGACCGAGGTCTTGGGCACCTCGTCGATGAACTCGAAGCGCTCCGGGATCCACCACTTGGCGACCCGCTCGCCGAGGTGCTCCCGGACGCCATCTCCGTCCAGCTCGACTGCCGGCGCGGCGGACCACGCATGCGCATGGTCGTTCTCCCCAGCGTTCGTCGGGGACGGCGATCACCGCGGCCTCGACCACGTCGGGGTGGGCCATGATCGCGTTCTCGAGCTCGACCGAGGAGATCCACTCGCCGCCCGACTTGACCAGGTCCTTGGTGCGGTCGACGAGCCTGATGAACGCATCGCCCTCCAACTCGGCCACGTCGCCGGTGCGGAGCCAGCCATCGTCGGTGAACTTCTCGTCGCCGCTCGGATCCCGGTAGTAGGCGCGCGCGATCCACGGACCGCGGACCTGAAGCTCGCCGCCCGAGCCCTGGTCGATTCGGAACTCGACCAGTGGCAGGACGCGGCCCTGGCTGGCCTTGAGCGCGTAGGCCTCGTCGTCGGAGAGCTCGACCCCGGCCGGCAGGCGGGAGGTGGCGGCCAGCGGGCTGGTCTCGGTCATTCCCCAGCCCTGGACCAGCGGCACCCCGAAGCGCTCCTCGAAGGCGCGGATCATGGGCTCGGGAACCGCTGCGCCGCCGGCCTTGAGCTCGCGCAGGCTGGACAGGTCGGGCGGCGGATCGAGCTCCAGGACGCCGTTCCAGATAGTCGGCACGCCGGCGCTCCAGGTGACGCCTTCGGCCCCGATCAGCTGGGCCAGCCCCTGTGGGGTCAGGTCGGGACCGGGCAGGACCTGCCTCGCTCCCAGCATCGCGGCGATGTACGGGATGCCCCAGGCCATCGCGTGGAACATCGGCACCACGGGCATCACCGAGTCGGCCTCGCGAACGCCCATCGAGTCGGGCAGCGCCGCGCCCAGGGTGTGGAGGACGATCGAGCGGTGCGAGTACAGCACCCCCTTTGGCCGGCCGGTGGTGCCGCTCGTGTAGCACATCGCCGCCGCCGTGTTCTCGTCGAGCTCGGGGAATTCGAAATGCGGGTCGCCGCCTGCCACCAGCTCCTCGTAGTCCAGCGCTCCCGGGCGCTCGCCCGGACCGTCCGGCATCAGGACCTCCGTGCCGACTCCGTCGAAGCGCGGCATCACGGGCGCCAGCGAAGCGTCGAGGAAGATCAGGCGGTCGTCCGCGTGCTGGACGATGTAGCGGAGGTCTTCCTCGAACAGCCGGATGTTGAGGGTGTGCAGCACGGCGCCCGTGCTCGGCACCGCCAGGTAGAGCTCCAGGTGGCGGAGCGAGTTCCAGGCGAAGCTGGCGACTCGATCGCCGGGCCCCACTCCCAGCCCCGCCAGCGAGCTGGCCAGGCGCCGGGCCCGCTCGACGACCCGTCCGTAGGTCGAGCGCTCAATGCCTTCCTGAGTCCGCGCCACCACCTCCCGGTGGCCGAACACCGCCTCAGCTCGCTCCGCGATCTGCTTGACGAGGAGCGGGCGATCCATCATCAGGCCGTCCAACGCATCATCCTCCTCGGCCGAAACCGAACCGACGAGAGGAGTCTATGTGCGTCCGGTGGGTGAGGCGAGCCCCTGGCGTAGGAGCTCGTGCCACGTCGCGGGTCTCGCCCGTGATCTGGTAGCTCAGGTACCAGATCAGGTGCCGGGTTGCCCCGGCGCCCACGCTCAGCGGTGCCAATAGCCGCTTCATTGGAATCACGAACCCTAATACCCAGCCGCCGATCCGCGATGCGCTCCCTGGCTGCCGGGTACTCCATTTACTTGGTAAGGGTTACCGCATGAGGATCCTGATCGTCGGTGAGCAGGGCCCCCCACACGAGCTGGCGGGGGCACTCGAGGCTGCGGGAGTGAACGTCGAGGCCCCCCCGGAGAGGGTCGGTGACACCTCACGAGGCGATGAGATCGCCGAGCTCGCCGCCGCTCTGGTCGCGTTCGACCGGCTGCTGTCCGACGACCCGCCCGACGCGCTGCTGCTCGTGTCCGCCTCGAACCTGGCGCTGGCCGCGGTCCTGGTGGCCGCCAAGCTCCGAATCCCCGCGGCGGCGATGGTGGAAGAGGCGCGGGACGGCCGCACGTTCGAATTGAACCGCCGCTTGGTCGAGCAACTCTCCGACAGCCACGGTCGGCAGTGACCCGGCGACGATCGTCGCCTCGCTGCGCGACCTGATTGCCGCCTGATCGACGCTCAAGCGGACCGGCGGGTCCACCGAGCAACCTACACTTACGCGCCATGAAGGTCGGGATCATCGGGCTCGGCTACGTGGGCCTGCCGCTGGCGGTCGCCTTCGCGGAGGCGGGATGCGAGGTCGTCGGGGTGGACGTGGACGGGCGCCGCATCGAGCGCCTGCGCCGCTCGGAGTCGGACGTCGAGGACGTCCCCTCCGAGCGCCTTCGGGCAGTTGCCGAGCGCTTCACCGCAACCGACGAGTACAGAGCGCTCGCCGGCTGCGAGGCGGTCGTGATCTGCGTGCCCACGCCGCTCGCCAACCACCGCGAGCCCGACCTCGGCTATCTGGTGGATGCCGCGACCCAGCTGTCGCGCGTCCTGCACGAGGGTCGGCTGGTGGTGCTCGAGTCGACGACCTATCCGGGCACCACGCGCGAGCGCCTGCTCCCGATCCTCGAGGAGTCGGGTCTGGCGGCGGGGCGGGAGTTCAACCTCGCTTACTCACCCGAGCGCATCGACCCCGGCCGCACCGATCACACGATCCGCACCACACCGAAGTTGGTCGGCGGCATCACCGAGGAATGCTGCCGGCGCGCCGCCGAGCTCTATCGCCTGATCTGCGATGAGGTTGTTGAGGTCACCACGCCTGAGGTGGCCGAGCTGAGCAAGCTGCTCGAGAACATCTTCCGCTCGGTCAACATCGCGCTGGTCAACGAGCTCGCTCAGCTCTGCGACCGGATGGGGATCGACATCTGGGAGGTCGTCGACGCCGCGGCCACCAAGCCGTTCGGCTTCATGCGCTTCGAGCCCGGGCCGGGGATGGGTGGCCATTGCCTGCCGGTGGACCCGTTCTACCTGGCCTTCAAGGCTCGCGAGCACGACTTCTACACCGAGTTCATCGAGCTGGCCGGCAAGCTCAATCAGGCGCAGCCGCAGTTCTGCGTGGAGAAGATCGACCGCACGCTGAACGATCAGCTGAAGCCGGTCCGTGGCTCGCGGATCCTGATGCTGGGAGTGGCCTACAAGGGCGGCGTCGGCGACCTGCGCGAGTCGCCGGCGGTGAAGATCATCAGGAGCCTGCGCGAGCTGGGCGCCGAGATCGTCTACCACGACCCGCACGTCCCGGAGCTGCCGGAGTTCTCGCTTGTCTCGGCGGAGCTCGGAGCGGAGCTCGGACGCGCCGACCTCGTCGCCATCGTCACCGCCCATCCGGAGGTGGATTACGAGCGGGTGGTGCGCGAGGGGGCGCTGGTGCTCGACTTCCGCGGGGTGACGCGGGGCATGGGGATGGGGGCGAAGAACCTGGTCCGGCTGTGAGCCGGCTGCTCCAGCGGGGCCGCCGGGGTGATCGCAGCCGGGCCGACAGGCTGACCGTCGGCCTCGCGGGCCTGGCGATCGCCACCGCGGGCAGCGTGCTGGCGGGCGAGATGGGTCGGCTGGCGCGCCGGCGCCTGCAGCGGCGCCAGCCGCCCGCCGGCGTGCGCGAGACCGCCGAGCAGGCGCTCGAGACCGCGGGCCGCGCGACTCAGGACACGGTCGCGGTCGCGAGAGAGGGCTACGAGGCCACGCCCCGGCACGAGACCGTGCTCTTCAACATGCTCACGGGCTTCGTCTTCGCCTTCGCGCTGATCAGGCTCTCGACGGCCGGGATTCGCGGCGGCTGGTGGCCGTTCGGGAACGTGCGCCTCGGGGGTCGCCACATCCACCATTTCGTACCGGGAATACTGCTGGCGTTCGGCGCCGGCGCCGTGGCGCTGCTCAGCGACGATCCCCGGAGCGAGCAGTTGCTCGCGGTCCCGTTCGGGGCGGGAATCGGCCTCACGTTCGACGAGGCCGCACTGCTGCTCGACCTTCGCGACGTCTACTGGACCCGAGAGGGGGTGCTGAGCGTCCAGGTGAGCTGCGGCCTGGCCGCGACGCTGGGTGGCACGATCCTGGCGCTTCGCATGCTCCGCCGCGGGGAGGAGCGGGTCGAAGCGGCGGGTGGGATCCCTGCGGCCTGAGAGCCGCCGGGCTTCAGGCGCCGACGACCGCTTCCTCCTCGGCGGCTTCGAGGATGCGGTCCAAAAGGCCCGGGAAGCGAGCGTCCAGGTCGTCGCGTCGAAGGCTGGTCAGCCGCAACGTGGCCTCCTGACGCTGCCGGATGACCCCTGCCTCGCGCAGGACCTTGAAGTGATGAGTCATGGTGGACTTGGTCACCGCGCACTCGAAGCTGCCGCAGCGGCGCTCGCCGCCGGCCTCGGCAAGCTCGCGAGCGATGCGAAGCCGCACCGGATCGCTGAGGGCGTGGAGCACGCCCTCGAGCTGGATCTGGTTGCGCTCCGGGTGGGAGATCATGCGTGGATTGTACGACATCTGGCGTACTTTGGTACGATGTTCGACGAACTTCGAACTATCAAAGGAGTACCACGAATGACCGTCGATACCGCCCGTACCCGCCCCGATCACCGGCTGATGCGCGGCGCTGCTTCTGAGCGTCGCACGGAAGCCTTGATCGCCGCCTACATTCACGAGCTGTCGCCGCGCCATCACGCCGAGCGCGAGAGCCGGAGGGCCGAGCCCGACACGGAGGAGCTTCGGACCTAAGGCTCGGCGCGAGGCGCCCGCTATTCGGACGGGTGGATCGTTCGATAGCGGGCGAAGAGCTCACCGTCCTGCTCAAGGAGCCAGGCGAGCTCCAGCGGCCGCTCGATCTCGGGCAGGCCGGTGACCAGGCCCGGGCCCTCGCCGCCCGCGAGCTTTGGCGCGTGGGTGACGAACAGCTCGTCGACCAGGCCGGCCTCGATCAGCTGGGCGTGCAAAGTGGGCCCGCCCTCGCAGAGCAGGGTTCGGACGCCTCGCTCGGTGCGCAGCTGGGCGAGCGCCGCGGCCAGGTCGACGTCACCCTGGTGGCGAACGACCCGTACCGGGGTCTGGGTCTTCGGGAGCCTCGGTCTCGCGACGCCGTGAAGATCAGCACCTGGCCGGCGCCCTCGGTGAAGAGCGGCGCGTCCCACGGGACGTCGAGCCGACCGCTCACCACCACGGCGAGGGGGTCGGGCGAAAGCCCCTCCCGCTCGCGCCGAGCGCGCCTTTCGGGGTCGGGCACGATGCGGCCGTAGCGCTCGACCCGCAGCGTGCCCGCACCGATCATCACGGCGTCGACCTTGGTGCGAAGCCCGACCAGCATCTGGGTGTCCGCGTCACTGCCGATCGCGCCGGAGCGGCCCTGGATCGTCGCCCGGCCGTCGAGCGTGATCGCGAAGTTGGTGATCACATAGGGACGATGATCGTCGGCCTTGCGCGGCGAGCTCGAGCTCGTCGAGTTGCCCCTCGACGCTGGTTGGGCCCGGGTTGGGAAGCAGGCGGCGCACGGCGTGAGCTATTCGGGGGACTCGATCTCGGAGAGGTGCGCGACGTTGGCCCGATCGTCCGCCTTGGAGCTGGGGCCGGACTCGAACCAGGCATCCAGGATCTCTCCCAGCTCTGCCTCCGAGGTGGCGCGCAGGCTGAGTGCGAGCACGTTCGCGTCGTTCCACTTCCGGGCGCCGGCGGCCGTCGGCGCGTCGCCGCACAGCGCGGCGCGCACGCCGGGCACCTTGTTGGCCGCGATCGAGGCCCCGGTGCCGGTCCAGCAGCAGACGATCGCCTGGTCGCTGCGGCCCTCGGCGACGTCACGGGCGGCGGCCTCGCTGGCCCACGCCCAGTCGTCGCGCTCGCCGTCGCTCAGCGCCCCGTGCGTAATCGGGTCGTGGCCCCGCCTGCGCAACTCCTCGACGATCGCCTGGGCGATCCCCACCCGCTCGTCTGCCGCTACGGCCACGCGCATACCGACAGCTTAGGTAGCTCGGTCGAGCCAGCCGAATCGACGACCCGCGACCCGCTCGAGGCGGCCAACGTCGTCGCGGAAGAGGTCGGCGAGCTCACCTCTGAGCGACGCCGGGACCTCTGGCTTCGGCGCCTCGCCGGCGCCGGGATCGTGAACGACTCGCTCGACCAGCCAGCGCAGCGACTCCGGCAGGCGGTCGAAGTTGCGGTCCAGCGCCCGCAGGCCGGGGAGCCGCACCGCCCGGTCCATCAAGCGGAAGCGACCGCCGGCCTTCGCGGTGCCGGTTTCCCACTCGCGCTCGAATTGCTGCGAGCTGAAGCCGGGGTCCACCCCGAGGAAGCCGAACACGCGGCGCATCGTGGCCGGGCGGTCGCGCTTCAGCTCCTCGCGCGCGACGATCTCGATTCGCTCGCCGCCGAACGTCTCCAGGTACGGCTCGAGCTGGAAGAAGTAGCGGCTGCGGCTCACGTAGGCGCTGTCGAGGTCGGCGAAGGCATCGGCGAGCGTGCGGTCGTCGTAGCCCCCGCCGACGTTGTGGAGGTAGTGGGAGAGCATTCGATCGATCGGGTCGCGCACCATGTAGACCAGCCGGGCGTCGGCCAGCAGTGAGCGCATGCGCTCCGCGACGCCCTCGAAGCGGGGTCGGTTCGTGTAGTGAGGGGAGCTCTCGCCGCGGACCGGGGCGCCGCCGCTGAAGTGGCTCGCGTACCACTCCGGCCCCAGCCCCCAGTTGAGCTCGTCGACGAAGAAATTGAGCTCTTTGGGGCGCGACATCTCGACCTCTGGATGCAGGTCGAGGTAGTGGTGGAGGCTGGTGGTGCCGCACTTGAGCCCTCCCACCACGACCAGGTTGGGAAGCGCTCCGCCCGGACGCCCGGCGCGCCGCCGTGCGTGCCGCCTCTCCACCGCGAAGCGCTCGTGCGCTCGCGCCACCATTGCTTCGTCGGCGGCGTCGCGCTCAGCCGGCGCCAAGTCTCTTTGCCGCGTCGCGGAAGTTCTTGACCGTCGCGGTTGGCGGCTTGCGTCCGTCGAGCTTCTCGCCCTTGCGGTTGACCCAGATCACGGGCACGTTCATCTTCAGCACCGGCGCGACGTCGGTCTCGTAGCCGCTGCCGATGTGCAGCCAGCCCTTCTTGCCGCCGATACGACGCGCGCACTCCCTGAAGTGGGCGGGATCGGGCTTGTAGCTGCGGACCTGTTGCGCCGTTACCACCAGGTCCAGCTCGGTGCGCAGGTGTCGCCGCGAGATGCCCAGCAGCTTGTCGTCGATGTTCGAGACGATCCCGACCTCGTAGCGCTTGCCGAGCCGGTCCATGGCCGCGTTCGCCTCGCGGAAGGGCAGCCAGCGCTCAACGCTGTCGGGCAGGAACTGGGCGCGGGAGGGCTCGAGCTCCCAGCCGATCTCGTGCGCCGCGCGCACCGTCGCTCGCCGCAGCACCTCGGCGTAGAGCTCGTAGGAGCCTCGGATGATCTCGGCCTGGATCTCGAGGAAGCGCGCGATGAAGGGCCCCTCGTCGAAGCTGAATCCGTCGCGCTTCGCCTCCGCAGCGAAAGCATCGGCGATCCCCTTCTCCCAGTCGATCAGGGTCCCGTAGCAGTCTGCGGTGACCCACTGGATGTCCTTGAGCTTCGGTAGCGGCATGGCGGCGCGGGATTATGCCAAGCGGCACATTCCCGGCGTGGGATAGGCTGCCGCGCACCCAGTGGACCTGCTCGAGTACCAGGGAAAGCAGCTCTTCGCCAAGCACGGCGTCCCGGTGCCCGACGGTCGCTATGCCGGCAGCGTTCCCGCCGCTGTGGAGGCGGCCGAGCAGGTCGGCTACCCGTGCGTGATCAAGGCGCAGGTGCGGATCGGCAAGCGCGGCAAGGCGGGCGGGATCAAGATCGCCAACGATCGTGAAGAGGCCCTCAAGCATGCCGAGGCGATCATCGGCATGGACATCCGCGGCTTCACCGTCCACGAGGTCTGGATCGAGCGGGCCTCGAGGATCGACGCGGAGTACTACGCCTCGATCATCCTCGACCGATCGGAGAAGAAGCTGCTCGCGATGCTCTCTCGCATGGGCGGCATGGACGTGGAGGAGGTCGCGGAGACGGACCCCTCGGCCCTGATCAGGCGCCACGTCGAGCCTGGCGAGGAGCTCACCAACGAGCTTGGGCGCGAGATGTCGATGGACGCCCGGATCGACGAGGACGCGACCGACCAGGTGGCGAACCTGCTGGTCAAGCTGCACCAGGTCGCGCTCGCGGAGGACGCGACCCTGATCGAGGTCAACCCACTGATCGTCACCTCCGACCGCGAGGTGGTCGCGCTCGACTCCAAGGTGACCATCGACAACAGCGCCCTCTACAGGCACGAGGAGCTGGCGGAGCTGCGCGACCGCTCGGCCGAGGATCCCCAGGAGCAGATGGCGAAGGAGAAGGGCGTCACCTACGTGAAGCTGGGTGGCAACATCGGCATCCTGGGCAACGGAGCCGGCCTTTGCATGTCGACGCTCGACGTCGTCGCCCAGGCGGGCGGCAGGCCGGCCAACTTCCTGGACGCCGGGGGCGGCTCGAAGGCGGAGGCGATCGTCGACGCGCTCGAGGTGATCACCTCCGACGAGAACGTCATTGCCATCCTCTTCAACATCTTCGGCGGCATCACCCGCTGTGACGAGATCGCCAAGGGGATCATCGAGGCGTTCGCGCGGATGGACATCGACGTGCCGCTGGTGGTCCGCCTGGACGGCACCAACTCGGAGGAAGGACTGGGGTTGCTGGCCGACGCAGACCTCCCCAATCTGCACGTGGAGAAGACGATGCTCGACGCCGCTCAAAGGGTGGTCGAGTTGGCCAAGGCGTAGCGAGGCGCATCGTGGCGATCATCGTCGATCAGTCAACGAAGCTCGCGATCTCGGGCCTGACGGGCCGCGAGGGCAGCTTCCACGGGCTCCGCAACCGCGCCTACGGCACCGACGTCGTAGCGGGCGTCACTCCCGGAAAGGGTGGCCAGGACGTTGAGGGAATCCCCGTCTACGACAAGATCGCTGAGGCCGTCTCCGAGCAGGGCGCCAACACCTCGATGATCTTCGTGCCGGCGCGTTTCGCTGCGGGCGCGATCAGCGAGGCGATCGAGGCCGGCGTGACCACGGTGATCGCGATCACCGAGGGGATCCCGGTGTACGACATGCTGGGCGCCTACTGGAAGGCCAGGGAGGCCGGGGTGCGCCTGATCGGCCCCAACTGCCCGGGTGTGCTCTCACCCGGCAAGTCGAACGTGGGGATCATCCCGGCGCAGTTCTTCGACCCCGGCTCGATCGGCGTCGTCTCCAAGTCGGGCACGCTCACCTACCAGATCGGCAATGAGCTGAAGCAGGCGGGAGCGGGCAACTCGACGATCGTCGGCATCGGCGGCGATCCGATCGTGGGCTCGGACTTCATCGACATGCTCACCCTGTTCGAGGAGGACGACGAGACCGAGCTGATCGTGATGGTGGGCGAGATCGGCGGTGACGCCGAGGAGCGCGCCGCAGACTTCATTGCCGAGCAGGTCTCGAAGCCGGTGGTCGCCTACATCGCCGGCTTCACCGCCCCGCCCGGCAAGCAGATGGGCCACGCCGGGGCGATCATCTCCGGGTCCTCCGGCACCGCCGAGGCCAAGAAGGAGGCCCTGGAGGGCCGCGGCGTCCGGGTCGGCCGCTCGCCGACCGAGACCGCCGAGCTGGCGGTCGAGGCAATCGGCGCCCGGGCGTAGCCCCCTGCGCTGGCCGTGACGGGCCCATCAGCCGCGGCGCTCGCGTCAGGCTGATGCCGGTGGCATCGGAGCTGAGCATGAGCCGGTCACGCGCTTCAGGCTCCACGCCGATTCGGAGCCAAAGAACGGACGAGCCACTCGTCCTGTTGCTGGGGCTCGCCGAGCATCCGATCTCGGTGCCGCCGATCGTGCCAAGAAGCAGATTGTCACGGGGGTCTCCACGTCGAGCGGCCGAAGTGATTGCAGCCCACGTACCACCCGGCGACATGCGCTAGCCGTCCGGCATGATCGAACGCACCCAGATGTGCGCGCCGGGAACGAGAGGTCGCGGCTCGCCGTCCTCCGTGACCGCAGCCGAGGCGAACGTGCGGCCCCACAGGTGCTCGTCTGGCTCGCTGGGTATCGTCTTCACTCGAGACGCCACACAGCCGCCCGAGCACGAGTCCAGCGGCAAGCACAGCCCACGCGCTGCAACGTATCTGCGCCTCTGACGCTCGCTCGGTACGTCCCGCGCGATCTCAGAGCGACGCCCGATCCCCGGTTCGTCCCGGCCAGCCTCCCAGTGGGCCGTGCGTCCGCGCTGGAGGCGCGTTCCTATACTCGTTCGCCGATGGCCGCCGAGCTGATCAGCTTCGCCCGCGGCGCGCCGAGCGCCGACATCCTGCCCGTGGAGGCGGTGCGGGAAGCTGCGCAGCGCGCGCTCGCCGACGATTGGAAGCGGGCGCTGTCCTACGGGACGGGGATCGGGCACCCGGGGCTTTGCGAGTGGGTCGCCGAGCGCCACGACCTGCCCGATCCCTCCCAGGTGATGATCGCCAACGGCTCGCTCGAGGCCGGGGCGATGCTGTTTCAGCACCTGGTCGAGCCCGGGGACCGGGTGGTGGTCGAGCAGCCGTCCTACGACCGCACGCTGCTCCTCTTGGAGCGGTTCGGCGCCGAGCGCGTCGGCGTGGCGCTGGAGGAGGACGGCATCGACGTGGAGGCGCTGGAGCGCCTCCTGGGGGAAGGCCCCCCGCCGAAGCTGGTCCACCTGATCCCGAACTTCCACAACCCCGCCGGCTGCACGCTCTCGGCGGCCAAGCGCGAGCGCCTCGTCGAGCTGGCCGCCGAGCACGGCTTCTGGATCTTCGAGGACGACCCCTACCGGGAGCTGCCTTTCGACGATCAGCCGCCGCCGACGATGCTGTCGCTCGACGGCTCGGGGCGGGTGATCCACTCGTCCTCGTTCTCGAAGACGGTCAGCCCGGGTGTTCGGGTGGGCTACCTGGCGGGTCCCGAGGAGGAGATCACGAAGCTCGCCCAGCGCGCCAACGAGGTGTACATCTCGCCGAACATGCTCGCCGAGTCCGTGGTTTGGGAGCTCTGCCGCTCGGGCGCGCTCGACCAGAACATCGCCTTCGTCAAGGGAGCGCTGCGCGAGCGGCGCGACGCTCTGGTGGAGGCCCTCTCCGAGCACCTCCCCGAGGCCGAGTTCGTGGTGCCCGGAGGCGGCTACTTCCTCTGGTTGACGCTGAACGACGACGTGAACTGCGAGGAGCTCCTGGCGGCCGCGCTCCAGCAGCGGGTTGCGTTCATCGCCGGTTGCGACTTCATGCTGGAGGGCGGGCGCTCGAGCCTGCGCCTCTCGTTCGCGAGCGTGCCGGCCGAGCAGATCGGCGAGGGCGTCGGAAGAATCGCCACGGCGCTGGAGGGGCTTCGCGCAGCGAGCCCGGCCTGAGGGCCATCCGGCAGGCCCTGGGTAGCCCCCGATTCGCCCGAACTTTTACCTCGGCGTTACATCGCGATCAGAAAGCGACGCTACCGTGCGCTCAACCGGCAAGCGGCCGGCGATGGAAGTCCCGCAAGTTCAGGAGGTAGGCCGAGATGACTCCGATTACGATGGTCGAAGGCACCCGGAAGCTCGATGCGGTGAGCGAGCGCAATGTCGCCGAGCGGCGCTTCTCCGCTCTGGCGTCGGCCGTCCGCGAGCACGAAGCCTCGGTGAGGCGCCGTCAGTATTCGACGCGTTCCCAGGACCAGGCGCTGTATCGCCGCCTGCGCCAGATCTGCGGCGAGCTCTGAGTCTGATTCAGCGACCGTAACGGTCGCTCGACAGCACGAGCTGCTCGGGCAGGGGCGGCCGCGGGGGCGGCGAGGGATCGGCGCGGACCGAAACGGTCTCCGCGACGCTGCGCGAGACCACGTGGCTGCCGTCATCCGAGGCGACGACCACCTCGTCGTCGCTGGAGCTTTCGAGCGTGCCGTCCAGCCCGGGGCGCAGCCCCGCCCGCTTCAGGTAGTGCAAGAGCTCCTCGGCCTCGTTCTCGAACCTGAGCACGTGGACGGCAGCACCGGGCTCGACGTCGGCGAGCAGGGCCCCCTGCTCACGCGCGCCCTCGACCAGGGGATGGCCGTGCGGGCAGGTCTTGGCGTCGCCGATCGCCGCCAGCATCCGCTCCTCGAGCACCGGGGACATCGCATGCTCGAGCCGCTCGGCCTCCTCGTGGACCTCGTCCCAGGGGACGCCGAGGACATCGGTCAGGAAGCGCTCGATCAGGCGGTGGCGCCGGGAGATCGCCTGCGCGTGCTGGCGACCGTCGGTCGTGAAGGCGAGGGACTTGTCGGCGCGGCGCTCAACGTAGCCGTCGTCCTCCAGCCGGCCGATCATCTCGTGGACGGTCGGCGCGGAGAGGCGCATGGCGCGGGCGATGTTGGCGCCGGTGATCGGCAAGCCCGCCTCCTCCAGCCAAAACATGCTCTGGAGGTATTCCTCCTCGGCGACCGTGGCTTGCTCGGTGGTCACGTCCCGATAGTAGTGGTCGCACCCGTGACCAGCCCGCCCGGCAACCAGCGGCAACGTGAGAGGATGCGGCGGTGCGGATCGAGCCCGGCACGAGGGCGATCGTCACCGGCGCCTCGCGCGGCATCGGCCGCGCCCTGTGCCTGGCGCTGGCGTCGCGGGGGGCGCGGTTGGGGTTGGTGGCCCGCGACAGGGAGCGCCTGGAGGAAGTGGTCGACCGACTCCCGGAGAGCCCGGCCGGCCCGCATTTGGCTCTGGTCGCCGACGTCGCCAAGCGCGGCCAGGTGCAGCGAGCCATCGATCGGTTCGCAAAGCGGGCCGACGGGCTTGACCTGGCGGTGGCCAACGCCGGCATCGCACACTACGGGCCGTTCGTCGACACCGAGATCGAGCAAGCCGAGGAGATGGTTCGAATCAACGTCCTCGGCACCATCTACACGGCCGGCGCGGCGCTTCCCCACATGCTCGACCGGGCTCGCGGTCACCTGGTCATCCTGTCCTCGGGAGCCGGAATTCGCGCCTTCCCCTGGGCCGCCGTCTACGGCGCCACCAAGGCAGCCGACCGAGGTTTCGCCGAGGCGCTGCGGCATGAGCTCTCGGGTACCGGGGTCTCCGTGACCACCGTGTTTCCCGGCGAGGTCGAGACGGGCCTCCACGCCCATGAGCGCGCCCTGCTGCCGGACTGGCGGGAGAACGAGCATGAGCTGCCGCCGCAGCGCGTGGCCGACGCGATCGTCGAGGCCGTGGAGAGCGACTCGCGCGCCCTCTACATGCCGGGGCTGGTGCGGCTCCTGGGGCTGAACGGGCTGGCGCCGCGGCTGACCGACCGGCTGCTGGCCAGGATTCGCGGGCGCACCGCCGCGCCGCGGCTCGACTGATCTCCGCCCGGCTCATGTCAGGGAAGCTCTTGGTCGCGACCGCTGCCGTGCTCGCCCTCACAGGCTGCGGGTCAAGCTCGCCGACCACCCAGGATCGAGCGAGCGGGGGTGTCCGGGGCCCCCCGAGCAACGGCCCGAACATCGTCGTCGTGATGAGCGACGACCAGGACGCCGCTTCGTTCGGGCAGGCCATGCCGCGCACAAGGCGCCTTGCCCGGACCGGAACGACCTTCACGGACTTCGTCGTCACGACCCCATCGTGCTGCCCCTCCCGCGCCACCTTCATCACCGGGGAGTACGGGCACAACAACGGCGTCCTGGCCAACGTCCCCGGCTATCCGGACCTGATTCAGAAGGAGAACGTGCTGCCGGCGTGGCTGCGGTGGGCTGGATACCGAACGGCTGAGTTCGGAAAGTTCATGAACGGCTACGAGAACTTCGCCACCGCCATGGGGGCGCTGCGAGGACCTGGTTGGGACCACTGGGAGGCGCTCCTCCCGCCCTACGCCTATTTCGACTACGACCTCTCGATCAACAACGTGCGCCGGCACTTCGGAGCTCGCGAGCGCGACTACGTCGATCGCGTGCTGACCCAGCGCGCGGTCCGGTTCATCCGCGCCAACCGGTCCGCCCGCCGGCCGTTCTTTGCCTGGCTCAACCTCTACGCGCCGCACGCGGCGCCCGCTGGAGCCCAGGCCACATGCCGGGAGGTGCAGCGGCAGCGCGATCCCCGCGCCGGGCGACGAGAGCCGCTTCAAGCCAGACGCGCTCCCCACCCCACGGTCCTTCGGCGAACGCGATGTCTCCGACAAGCCCTTCTTCGTCCGGGCTCGGCGGCCGGTGGGCCCGCGAAGAGCGGCGAAGCTCAACCGCTCGCGGGCCTGCCGCCTGGCCTCGGTGGTGGACGTCGACCGCTCCGTGGCGCGGATCCACGACGCGCTGCGGAAGACCGGCCAGCTCGACAACACGGTCCTGGTGTTCACCTCCGACAATGGCTGGCTCGACGGCCAGCATCGCCTGCGCGGCAAGGCGGTTCCCTACGAAGAGGCGGTGCGCGTGCCCCTGGTCGTCTGGGCGCCGCGCAAGGTCCTGGGCGGGGAGTCGGCGCCCAAACGGGTCAGCCAAGCCACCGCGAACATCGATCTCGCGCCCACCCTGCTCGGGATGGCATCCGCCACGCCCTGCCGCAATCCGGACAGGTGCCGGGTCATGGATGGGCGTTCCCTGCTGCCACTGCTCAAGGGCCATGCGGATGCCTGGCCACGCGACCGAGCGATCCTCCTCGAATCCCAGGAGGGCGACTTCGGGATCTGCCGGTTCGAGGCTGTGCGAACCACCCGCCACCTCTATGCGGAGCACTCCCGCTTCGCCCCGGGGGGCGGCGGCGAGTGCGCCCCGCCCGGCGACCGTGAGCTCTACGACCTGGACGCCGACCCGGCGGAGCTGCGGAATCTCCTTCCGGCCAGGCCGGGATCGAAGCCGGCCGCATTCGCGCCGGCCTGGCGGCAAGGCTGGATCGGCTGCGCGACTGCCGGGGTCTCGCCCGGCGGGATGACTCGGCTACGGGGAAAGCCTTCTGCGGTTAGCGAGCCGTTATCGCCCGATGGCGAGCGTCGTGACCACGGCTTCGTAGACGCCGTCGCCGTTGCTGCCCTCGGTGACGGTGACGTTGGGGCGGCCGCTGATTGCCTCGCGCAGGCCGGGATCGCGCTCGGGGCCGTTGGCGACCACGAAGAAACGTCCCACCGCGTCCGCGGCGTCGAGGTCCTCGAGCGAGTCGCCCACCCCGATGCAGTCGCCCGGGCGCGTAGCCCCGAGCGCGGAGGTGGAAGGCGACGGCCTTCGCCTTGCTGGCGCCGCCGGGAACCAGGTGGTAGGCGTGACCGGGCCCCTCGAGTCCCTCCATCGGCCGGGTGATCGCGCCGTTGTCGAGAAACCTGAGGTCGTCGTGGCCGTGCTCGGCAAGCAGCGCGTTGGCCTCGGCGACCTCGACGCGGCCGCGAAACAGATGCGAAAGCACGCGGTCGTGGTGCCAGGGGCCGTGCCACTCGAGCCTGCCTTCAAAGCGCTCGAAGAGGAGGTCCGGGATTCCTGCGGCGAGCATCTTCTCGGCCGGCGTCCCGTCGTCGTCCGGCATCCAGTCCCCGGTCATCAGCGTTCGCTCCCCGTCGATCACCACGCCGCAGCCGGCCTCGTAGATGTACGAGGTCTGGGCGAGCAGACGGGCGTCGGCCATCACCTGGGCCTCGCGCCGCCCCGACATGATCACCACCTCGGCGCCGGCGCGGTGGCAAGCCTCCAGCGCCCGCGCCTGTTTCAGGGAGAAGTTGCCCTCGGCGTCGCGAAACAGCGAGCCGTGGCGCCCGAGCAGGGTGCCGTCGAGGTCGGTGTAGACGCAGCGCAGGGGCATCCGGGCAACGCTAGTACAAGGCATGAGCCGCGCTACGTTAGGCGGGACATGACGCGCTGGCGCCTCGTAGATCGCACGCTTGAGTTCCCGCCGCCTCTGGCGGTCGGGATCGTCAACGTCACCGCCGACTCGTTCTTCGAGGGGGCACGCTCCCAGACGCCGGAGCGCGCCGTGGAGGACGGCTTGGCGCTGGCCGAGGCCGGGTTCGACCTTCTCGACGTGGGCGCCGTGGCGGCCCGCAGCGGGGCCGCGGTCCCGGCGGGCGAGGAGGCCGCGCGGCTCGTCCCCGCGGTCGAGGAGCTGGCCCGCCACGCGGGCGTGCCGGTGACCGTCGACACCTTTCAGCCCGAAGTCGCGAGACAGGCGCTCGACGCCGGGGCCGCGGCGGTCAACGACATCTCCGGCGGCGCCGACCCAGGGATGCTCGACCTGGTGGCCGAAACGGGTTGCGGCTACGTCCTCATGCACATCGAGGGCCCGCCGCGCGCCGATCGCGAGCCGCCTGGCCACCGCGATCCGGTCGCCCACCTGAAGGGCTGGTTCCGGGAGCGGATCCAGGCGGCGCTCGAGCATGGCGTGGACGAGGAGCAGATCGCGCTCGACCCGGGCCTGGACTTCGACCTCTCGGTCGACGACGACCTTGAGATCCTGCGGCGCCTCGGTGAGCTGCGCGAGCTCGGCCGCCCATTGTTCGTGGCCCTGTCGCGAAAGGACTTCCTGGGTGCCGTGCTGGCGGGATCCTGGGAGGGCCGGGTCGCGGCCGCCGAACGCGAGTGGGCGACCGCCGCGGCGACGACTCTCGCCGTCGCCGAGGGCGCGGAGATGGTGCGGCTGCACGACCGAAGCGCGCTGGACGCGTTGCGCACGGCCGCAGCGATCTGCGACCGCCGCGCCAAGACCGCGCGATCCTCGGCCGCCGCGAATGGCTAGCACCAGCCCCGGCGCCGGCCTTGCCGCCGCCACCGGCTGGGAGCGCGCGATCGAGCCCGGGCGAGCTGACGGCCGCCTGGTTGCCGAGAGCCTGGAGGCGGCGGCAGCGGCCGACCGCGCCGGACTCCCCGCCGCCCTGGCGCCGGAGCTGGCGGCCGCCCTGCCGGCGAGCGGGATCGAGACGCTCTACTCACACCAGCTCGAAGCGATCGAGGCTGCCGGCGTGGGAAACGCGATCGTCACCAGTGGCACGGCGTCGGGCAAGTCGCTGTGCTTCAACCTGCCCGTGCTCGACCGGCTCGTCCGCGACGACCGCCACCGGGCCCTCTACCTCTACCCGACCAAGGCCCTCGCCCAGGACCAGGCCCGGAAGCTGTCCGCGCTCGGGCTGCCGCAGCTTCGTCACGCGATCTACGACGGCGACACGCCGCGCGAGGACCGGCCACAGATCCGGCGTCGCTCGAACCTGATCCTCACCAACCCCGACATGCTCCAGGTCGGGATCCTGCCCCATCACAAGAGCTGGGGGGACTTCCTCGCCGGCCTGGGCTGGGTGGTCGTGGACGAGGCCCACACCTATCGTGGAGTGTTCGGGTCGCACGTCGCGAACGTCCTGCGCCGATTGCGGCGGGTTGCGGGCCTGTACGGGGCCAGCCCCCGGTTCATCCTCACCTCGGCCACGATCGCCAACCCGGTGGAGCTGGCCGAGCGGCTGGTCGGCGAGCCCTTCCGCCTGGTCGATTCGGACGGGGCTCCGCGAGCCGGGCGGCGGATCGGGATCTGGAACCCGCCGGTCATCGACTCGCGATCGATGACGCGGCGCTCGGTCCTCTCTGAGGCCGCGGAGCTGCTCGCGGACCTGGTCGGCGAGGGGGTGCGGACGATCTGCTTCCTGCGCAGCCGGCGCGGGATCGAGCTGATCCAGCGGTTCGCTCGCACCAGGCTCGAGGAGCTGGGTCGCCCGCAGCTCGCTGAGCGGATCGCCCCCTACCGGGCGGGCTACACGCCCCAGCAGCGCCGCGAGATCGAGGCTCGGCTGGCGGCCGGCGAGCTGCTTGCGGTGGTCGCCACCGACGCGCTCGAGCTGGGCATCGACATCGGGGAGCTGGACGCGGCGATCTGCGTCACCTTCCCGGGCACGGTCGCGAGCTTGCGGCAGATGTGGGGACGGGCGGGGAGGCGCAGCGAGGGACTCGCCCTCTACGTCGCCGGCGAGGATGCGCTTGACCAGTTCTTCTGCCGCCATCCGGAGGAGTTCCTGGAGCGTCCGGTGGAGGCGGCGATCCTCGATCACGAAAACGAGCGGGTCCAGCTTGCGCACCTGCTCGCCGCGGCCTACGAGGTGCCGCTCTCGGACGCCGACGCCGGGGTGTTCGGCGAGCGGTGGCGGGAGCGAGCCGACACCCTGGTCGCGATTGGCGAGCTGCGGCGCGGTCGCGATGGGCGGTACCTGCCACGCGGTCCGCGGTTCCCGGCCGGCGACATCTCGCTGCGCTCGGCGTCGCCGGACTCGGTGGCGATCGTGGAGCGAGCCTCAGGCGAGCTCCTGGGCTCGGTCGAGGCCGAGCGTGCCTTCACCACCGTCCATCCCGGCGCCGTCTACCTGCACCTGGGGCGCTCGTATGAGGTGCGAGAGCTCGACATCGAGGCCCGGCGCGCGGTGGTCGATCCCTTCGACGGCGATTGGTACACGCAGCCCAAGAAGGAGACGGAGGTGTACATAGAGCGGATCGTCGCCAAGAGCGACGATCCGGTCGGTGCAGGGACCGCCAAGAGCGACGATCGGGTTGCGCTGGGCCCGGGCATCGAGCTGTTCTTCGGCGAGGTCTCCGTCACCGAGCAGGTGATGGCCTTCCAGCGCAAGCGGCTCTCCGATCACCAGGTGGTCGACATGGTCGGGCTCGACCTGCCGGAGACGAACTTCCCCACCC
Source organism: uncultured Actinomycetes bacterium (assembly GCA_963824865.1). GTDB lineage: Bacteria > Actinomycetota > Thermoleophilia > Solirubrobacterales > 70-9 > AC-56. The sequence continues at coordinate 227,536 of CAWGQQ010000010.1, forward strand.
AGGCGCTCTGGTACGTGCTCGGCGAGGAGCTGGCGGGTGCCGCGGCACTTCCGCCCGAGGTCCTGCTGGGGGCGCTCCACGCCGCCGAGCACGGCCAGATCGCGGTTCTGCCGTTGCTTGCGATGTGCGACCGGTGGGACATCGGGGGCCTGTCGACCAACGTGCACTTCCAGACCGGCCGGCCGACGATCTTCATCTACGACGGCTATCCGGGAGGGGTGGGAATCGCACGGCGGGGATTCGACCGGTTCGAGCGCCTGGTGGCGGACGCCGCGAAGCTGATCGGCGAGTGCCCCTGCGCCGACGGCTGCCCGTCCTGCGTCCAGAGCCCCAAGTGCGGCAACCTGAACGAGCCGCTGCACAAGCAGGGCGCGCTGGAGCTGATGACCGCGATCCTGAGCCAGGCTCCGGAGCAGCCCCGCGCCTGATGGAACGCAGACGGCAGGTCGCGGTGATCGGCAAGGGCACTCCGGACGAGGAGCTCACGCCGCTGGCAGAGGAGGTCGGGCGCCTGCTCGCCGAGGCCGGGGCAGTGGTCGTCTGCGGCGGGTTGACCGGGGTGATGGAGGGAGTCGCGCGCGGCGCCTCTGCGGCCGGTGGAACGGTGATCGGCATCGTCCCGTCGAGCTCGCAGGAGCAGGCGAATCAGTACTGCACCCACGTGGTCGCCACCGGCATCGGCCAGGCGCGGAACCTCGCCGTCGTCTCCTCGGGCGACGCGGTGATCGCGATCGGCGGCGAGTGGGGAACGCTGTCCGAGATCGCCTTCGCCCGCGAGCTCGGCCGCCCGGTGGTTGCGCTCTCGAGTTGGAAGGTCAGCGGAGGCGGCGCCATGGAGGGTGGCCCGGGGATCGAGGTGGCATCGAGCGCCGCCGAGGCAGTCGAGCGGGCCCTCGGGGGCACAGACGATCGCTAGCCTTAGCCGCGCGGCGAGGTAGCTCAGTTGGTAGAGCACACGACTGAAAATCGTGGTGTCGCCAGTTCGATTCTGGCCCTCGCCATCGCATAGACAAGCCGAAAGCGGCTCCCTCCGGGGAGCCGCTTCGCGTCGGTGGGCAACGGATTGGGCAACGGCGTCGATGTCTCGGACACGACGGACGCGGCCACAGGCACGAACAAGAAGATCAAGGCGAAGAAAATCGCCCCGATCATCGTCCGCAAGACGGCAAGCGAGATCGTCAACAACTCGACCGTCCTTCAGGACGACAACCACCTGACGCTCCCCGTCGCGGCGATCTGGCAGGGCACGGGGTAGTGAGCCCCCCACTCCCGCAGCGCCGGCGACCGCCCCTCTCACCGAAGCGAGAGAGGCAGCAGACCCAACGGCTTGTCCGATCGCTCAGTTGGTCGGGGTCGTCACGCAGACGGTCTCGACGGAGTTGTTCCAGCTGGCCCGGGTCCAGTTGAGCCCCAGGCCGGCGTCGTTCTCCAGGAAGGCCTGGTGTTGATCACTGGCACCCGCGGTTACGATCTCATCGGTCCAGAACTCCTCGCCCTGGTCGACATTCGGCAGGTTGTAGTTCGTTGCCAACGCCTTGGCCTCGCCCCACGAAGGCAGGCGCAGATTCAGGTTTGCACAGTGCTGGGCTGCCTCGAGGTACGGCCGCGCGTTGTTCTCCGCTCTGAAGCAGAGATCGCCGAGCCGAACGGTGTTGACGCAGGTGTCGACGCCGCTTTTGTTCCTGACGTCGCGTCCGGCGATGCTTCCGTTGTCGATATCGGACCCCTTGACGGCGTTGGCGGCGATGTCACTCGACTTGACCTGGGCGCCGGGCCCGATGTCGCTCGACTGCACGGTGTTCTTGCCCTTCAAGGCGACGGCGGTGCCCCCGGTAAGAACGATGAACGGAAGGATCGAGATCACGTTCGCGTAGGTCAGATGGCGGCGGATGCGGCGCATGGTTCCTCCCTAGGTTGGACGGTGCGTGGCGACCCTACCTCGGACCCGCGTCGATGGCGCCGTACCCAGGTCCCGCAGCTACTCCCGCAGCCCGGCCGCTTCGAGGGCTTCGGCCTCGCTCTGGAATGTGCGCCACCAGATGGCCTTCCCATTGCGCCACTGTGTGACGAACCACTGCATCTGCTCGATGGGTGCGTCGCTCTGGATGCCTTGGCCGCGAAAGCGTTGACGCGCAACGGTCACGTCTCCAAGATCGCGTACCTCCTCGATCTCAGAGGTGAAGTCGGGGTAGACGCTGAGCAGGGTCTCCCACCAGCGCCGGACAGCGGCGTGGCCGCGGAGGTGACCGCTGCCATCCAACTCCAGGTGGCGCGAGACCAACTCGATCTCGGGGTCGCAGATCGCGAGCATGGCATCGAGGTCTCGGCGGCTGAAGGCGTCAGCCGCTCGGTATTGCTGCTCCACGTTCTCCTGCGACATCGCGTTGCTCCTATGTCAAGACCAGGGCTGAAGTTGGCATCTCGATCTTCTGCAAATTAGGAGAGATTGAGTTCATTCTCTCCGACGAGGCGGTCCGCAGGGTGCGCCAGATGACCCGGGCAAGGTGGCGCTTTAGGCAACGCAGCGCATCGCGGCGGCTCTTGCCCTCGGTCCGCTTGCGCTCCAGGTAGGCCCTCGCCGGAGCGAGCTTCTCCACCGGTCGTCCGAACGTGCTCGCCGACCTGCCGCACGTCCTCGGCCACGTCGCCGCGGGCCGCCTCGATCCGGGCCCGGTATTCACCGATCGCGTCAGCTATGAGGATCTGCCGGCGGTCCTGGCCGAACTGCCGCGTAAGGCGGTCGCGTCACGACCGCCGATCCACGGTTCGAACTGAGCGGGTTCGACCCGTCGCTCACCCTCCGTCGTGGGCGGCTCGGCATCGCTGCGATGGCGGCACGCGCGTTTGACTGCCGACCGATCGGGAAGCCGATCCGTGAGCGATGACGGAAACGCCACGCAAGCCAACCGATGTACGCCTGGGGGCGTGGGGAGGCGTCCTCAAGCGCACCGTCGGCACGTTCCGTAAGAACAACCTCACGGATTGGGCCGCGGCTCTCACCTACTACGCCGTGTTGTCGATCTTCCCGGCCCTGGTCGTCCTGGTCTCGATTCTCGGCCTGGCGGGCGATTCGGCCACACAGTCCGTGCTCGACAACCTGGATGAGCTCGGCCCGGGCCCGGCGACCGACATCGTCAGCGGGGCGATCACGGAGATCGGGTCGAGCCAGGGCACGGCCGGGATCGCGCTGATCCTCGGCCTGGCGGCCGCCCTGTGGTCGGCGTCGGGCTACATCGGCGCCTTCTCGCGCGCCTCCAACGTCATCTACGAGGTCGAGGAGGGCCGGCCGTTCTGGAAGCTTCGGCCGTTGCAACTTGCGATGTCGCTGCTCTTGATCCTGCTGGTCGCCGTGAGCGCGATCGCCGTCGTGGTCACCGGGCCGCTGGCCGAGCGGGTCGGAGAGCTCTTCGCCCTCGAGGGCACGGTGCTGACGGTTTGGGACCTCGCAAAGTGGCCGGTGATCATCCTGATCGTGCTCACGATGCTCGGGGTCCTCTACTACATGGCTCCCAACGTCCGCCAGCCCGGGTTTCGCTGGATCACTCCCGGCGGCCTCCTGGGGGTTTCGCTCTGGATCGCCGCCTCGGCGGGGTTTGCGCTCTACGTCGCCAACTTCGGCTCCTACAACAAGACGTACGGCAGCCTTGCCGGAGTGATCGTGTTCCTCGTCTGGCTGTGGATCTCGAATCTGGCCGTGCTGCTGGGCGCCGCGTTCAACGCCGAGCTGGAGCGCGCCCGGGAGCTGGAGAGCGGCGTTCCGGAGGAGCGCACGCTCGCAATCGAGCCGCGCAACCAGCCCAAGCAGGCGTAGGGCGTCAGGTCGAGAACCGGCGTGACGACGCTCCAACAGGGGAGAGTTGGCCCGTCCGCACCCCTGTCTACTGTGATCAAGCAATGGAGATGCAGGCTTCATTCGGTGAACAACCGGCGCTGAGCGAGGGCTCCATCAACGGTGGTGGCCCCAGCGGCGGCGCGGAGCGCGCCTGGGTGCGCGACCTCGTCGACGGGCAGGTCGTGGAGGCTGTGTTCGGCGTCCGGGAGCGCGAGCTTCGTCAGCGGCGCAACGGCGGACAGTGGCTCAAGCTGGCCATCTGCGATCGGTCGGGGAGTGTCGAGGCCGTGGTCTGGGAGGCCGTCGAGGAGTCGTTCGACATCGCCGCTCCAGGCTCCGCAGTTCACATCACGGGTCGATTCGGAGTGCATGCGCAGTACGGGCCGAAGATCACCGTCGACGCGATCCGCGCTGCGCGACCCGACGAGTTCGAGAGCTCTGATCTCGCCCACGGCCCCAGCGTCCCTGTGGAGCGGCTGGAGGCCGAGTTGGGCGAGTTGCTGGAGACGATTCAGAATCCCCAGCTTCGAGAGTTGCTCGACCGCTTCTTCGCCCAGAGCTCCCCCGTCTGGGCAAGGTTCCGGGACGCGCCGGCCGCCAAGTACTACCACCAGGCGTATCGCCACGGACTGCTCGACCACACGGTCTCGGTTGCCCAGGCGGTGAGCGCCTGCGCTTCGGCATTCGCCGGAGTGGATCGCGACATCGCGATCACCGGGGCGTTGCTCCACGACATCGGCAAGACCATGGCCTACAACGACGATCCGCTGGGAATCGACCTCACCGACGCCGGCCGCCTCCAGGGCGAGATCCCGCTTGGCTACTACCTGGTCCGCCGCGAGATCGAGCGGATCGACGGCTTCGATCCGGAGCTCGCTCAGGCGGTCTTCCACATCGTCCTCTCTCACCACGGGACACTGGAGAACGGCTCGCCGGTCACCCCTGCCACCCGCGAGGCCACCCTCGTGCACGCAATCGACAATCTCGGCGGCCGGCTCGGCAGCTTCGATCGGATCGAGCGCGCGCTGCCCGACGGCGAAGCCTGGTCGCGGTTCGACCGCGGAATCGACTCGGCCGCGTACTTCCGGTCCCGGGCTGCGTAGCCAGCTCGGGCTGTCCACGAACCGACCACGCCTCTTCAGTCCCCATTACCCCATTGCAGGAGGGCGGCGGGTTGTGGCTTGAATTGCGGGAATCCGGTTCCTAGACTGGTTGCAGCCGGCTGTTGAACGCCGTTGTCGGCCCACCCCAGATGGACTGAGGAGGTTCGAGCTCGGATCGTGGACCCCGTTGCGCGCGACAACAAGCTCAGCGACTCGCAGCAAGCAAAGTTCGGTGATCGCAACGGGCTCCCGGGGGCTGAGGGCCCTGCAGTTGTTGCGAGGAGGCGAGTCTTCCTGCTCCTCGAAACGGACCGCGAGTCGCTGAGGGCCCAGCTGCGGCGCCGAGTTCGGGTGCGCAGGCGCTACGAGGATTTGTGCCTGGTGAAGATGGTGACCCGTCTTCAGCGCGATTACCTCAGTCAGCCCTCTCCCGGCACCGAGCCCTCGCCGGGTGGCGTCGGCGGTGAGTATGGGATCGCCGATTGGGCGAGGCCGTGGGGGCCGACCTTCTTGCTCCAGTTCCAGGCGGATCTCAACGTGTTTGACCTGAAGCTGAAGAGCTCGCGAAGGTGGCTGTCCGCCACCACCCAAAGAAGGGCGGAGGACCGTGCGGCGGAGCGCTTCGCTTCGATCACGGCTGGGATGGCGAGCCAGCTCAAGGCGGCCGGGTTCGCGCTGCCGAGCTGGGCTTCCGGCAGGCACCGTTCCCGACACCCGTCGCCCCGGCGCGCGGCGAGGCGAGGCGAGCCCCGCGGCGCACCCCGCCGAGGCGCGTCCCGGCGCGCGGCCTCCGGGCGCGCCGGCGCGCCCGGAGGCCGCGGCCGCGGGGCAGGCGCTCGCAAGCTCAACCTGAACCGGGCAAGCTTCGCCGAGTTGCGCTCGCTGAAGCTCTCGACCACCCAGAGCCACCGCGTATTGGCCTACCGCAAGCGGATGGGCGGCTATGAGTCGATCGAGCAGCTTGATCACGTCCCTGGTTTCCCCGAGGACGTCCGGGAACGGCTCAAGCGCCAGGTGACCGTCTGACGTAGCTCCGCAAATTGCGCACAAAGCGCGTGCGCGGCTGGCGTGGCGACCGGGAGCACGCCTCTATCCTCCCCGTCGTGGCGAAGGACACCGAGAAGCTGATCCGGCAGCTCTCCCTGATCTCGTTTCTGATGGCCAACGGCCGGCCGGTTTCGGCGCTCGAGATCAAACGCGAGGTCGAGGGCTACAGCTCGATGAACGACGACGCCTTCGCTCGGCGCTTCTATGCCGATCGCGCGGAGCTCGACAGCCTCGGAATCTCACTCCAGGTCGAAAAGCCGGCCGAGGGCTTCTTCGAGGCGGAGCTCTACGCCCTGCCGCCGGAGAACTACTACCTGCCGCCGATCGAGTTCACGGATGGTGAGTTGGCGGCGCTGCGCACGGCGCTCGTGCTGCTCGATGGCGAGTTCGCATACGCCGAGCCGCTCCGGCTTGCTCTCCAGCAGGTCTCCTGGGGGCGTCCCAGCCCGCTCGAGGAGAGCGACACCGCCTCGATCGACGTCAAGCTCGCCCCCTCGGGAGGGGGTCGCGAGCTCTCTCAGCGCCTGGCGAAGATCGAAACCGCTATCTCTCGCCGCAAGACGATCGAGTTCAGCTACTACTCGATGCAGCGCGACCAGGTCTCCGACCGTAAGGTGGATCCCTACCACCTCGTCTTCCGCAGCGGCCAGTTCTATTTGATTGCCCATTCGCACGAGCGCGAACAGGTGCGGGTCTTCCGGCTCTCGCGGATTCGCGCCAAGGTCTCCTACGCGACCAAGGCCGAGCACGACTTCGCGCCGCCCGAGGACTTCGATCGGCGCGATTACGCGTCGCGTTCCGACTGGCAGATGGGCGAGATCGACGGGACGGGACGGGTGTTCCTGCGCGAGCGGATCGCCTGGCTGGTCGAGCGGGACTTCGGCGGCTACGGCGAGCTGCGCAAGGCGACCAAGCAAGACGGCGTGCGCGGCCGCGGCGCGATCTACGAAACGGACTACGCCTCGCCTCGCCAGCTGATCTCCTGGGTGCTCGGCTGGCGGGAGAACGCGACGCTGCTCGAGCCAAAGGACCTGGCCCGGGAGGCGGCTGAGAGGCTTGAGCTGCTTCGAAAGCGGCACAGCGGCGACTTCGATCTCGCGAAGACGGTCTCGCGGCCGATGGCCCAGGCGAACGGAAGGCCACGCTCCACGAACGGGCGCTCGGAGTCGGTGATTCGCCCGGAGCGATTCGCCCGGCTGGTGACGCTCGCCGGCCTGCTGATCGGCGCAGCCCGTCAACAGACTCGATTGTCCGTGGGCACCGTTCGGGATGAGCTGAATGTCAGCCTGGTTGAGCTCCACGAGGACATCGACGTGCTCAATGTCGTCAACTTCGGCGGCGGCACCTACGTGCTCTACGCCGAGATTGACGGGGACGAGATCGAGGTGGATGCCGACACGTATGGCGACAACTTCGCGCGCCCTGCCCGCCTGCTGCCGCTGGAGGCCAAGGCGCTCGTCGCGGCGATCGACCTGTTCGGCGATCACCTGCCGCAATCCGGCCTGTCCACCGCGCGTCAGAAGATCGTCGAAGCGCTCGGTCACGACCCGTCGCAGGAGGGCCTCGAGATCGCGCCCGGGCGGGACGACTCCAAGGTCGTGCGCACCGTCAACGACGCGATCGAGCGGCGTCGGATCCTCGAGCTCCACTACTACAAGGAGAACGAGGACGAGTTCGTCACGCGCGAGGTCGAGCCGTACCAGCTGGTCAGCGGCCCGGAGGGCTGGTACCTGGGTTGCTATGACCTCGGCAAGTCAGACACGCGGCACTTCCGCCTCGATCGGATGAAGGAGGCCCGGCTCACCAGGCGCTCCTTCGAGCAGCGCGAGGGCACCGATGAGCGGCTTGCGGAGCAGGAGTGGTTGGTGCACGGCGAAGTCGGGAGCGCCGGAGTGGCCCGCGTCTGGGTCTCGCCGGAGCGGGCGCGCTGGCTGCGCGAGGAGCGCACGGTGGTCGAGGAGCTCGCAGACAAAGCAGTGGTCGTCGAGCTGCCATACGGGTCCGCCGACTGGCTCGTGCGGGAGATCCTCAAGGGGGTCGGCGACCTGGTGGTGCTCGAGCCCCCCGACGCGCGTCAGGCCGTGCTCGAAGCGGTGAACGGCAAGTAGCCAGCGCCGCCGCTCAGCCGGGTTCGTCCAGGACGCCCGGCAGGCCGCGGAGATCGGGCAGCTCAGCCGCCCGGGGGAGCTCGCTCGACTCGCCGAGGCGGTTGATCCACACCGCCCGCAGCCCCATCTGCGCTGCCGGCGCAATGTCGTGGAAGAGGCTCGCGGCAACGTGGACGTGGTGGTCGCGACCGGCGCCGGTGTCGGCGAAGAAGCGCTCCCAGTGCCCGGCCGCGGGCTTGTAGGAACCGGCGTCGTCGGCGGTGATCAGAGCGTCGAAGGGCACGCCGATCGCCGCCACCGACGCCGTGAGCAGATCCGGGTCGGTGTTCGAGAGGATCGCCAGCCGCCAGCCGCGCGTTCGCAGCTCCTCTAGGGCCGCGGGGACCTCCGCAAACGGTGGCCAGGACGGAAGCGATTCGGCCAGGGCATCATGGCGGCCGTCGGGCACCGCGAGACGCTCGATGGCCGACACCGCGGCCAGGCATCGAGCGAGAACCTCGCGGTAGCTGAGCTCGCCGTGCTCCTGCACGCGGGGCTCGACGAGGTGGTGAAGGCCAAGCAGCCGCTCCGGGTCTGCCTCGGGCCAAAGCGAGCCGTAGGCCCCTCGCAGGCCGCCTTCCCAGTCGATCAGGGTCCCGTAGCAATCGAATGTCGCCCAGCGATCGCTCACGGGCGGCGACTATATTCGGGCCCATCGACTCCCAGGCGGGCCGCCCGGAGATAGTCAGGATCGTCGCCCCGAATCCCGGTCCGATGACGCTCGAGGGCACCAATACCTATGTGGTCGGCGAGGACCCGGCCTACGTGATCGACCCTGGGCCCGCCGATGAGGGGCATCTGGAGGCCGTGCGTGCGGCGGGCTTGGATCGTGGCGGCATCGCCGGCGTCCTGCTCACCCACTCGCACGCGGATCACTCCGCGGCCGTGCCGATTCTGGGGGTCCCGCTGCTATTCGGCGAGGTGGGAGCTGGCGACGAGACCTCGGGCGAGCCCGGCTCCGCCGGCCTCACGGTCGCGGTGGACCCAGGACGTGTGGGCCCGTTCGAGGTCCTGCCCACCCCGGGGCATGCGACGGACCACGTCTGCTTTCTGCTGAGAAGGGTCGGCTTTTGCGGCGACATCGTGCTTGGGCACGGCTCGACCTTCGTTCCACCGGACGGCGGCTCGCTGGCCGCCTACCTCCACTCGCTGGAGCGCCTGCGCGCGCGCGACCTCGAGTTGCTCTACCCGGGACACGGCCCCTTGATCGAGGATCCGGCGGCCAGGATCGATGAATACCTCGAGCACCGCATGATGCGCGAGCGCAGGCTCCTGGCCGAGCTGGAGCAGGGAGAGCGATCACGGGCGCGCCTTTTGGACCGGGTCTGGGACGACGTGCCGAAGCAGCTGCGGCCCGCAGCCGCGATGGTGATGCAGGCCCACCTCGAGAAGCTGGATGCGGAGGGGCGGCTGCCGGGCGACTGGACGACAGAGAGCGCTTAGTCTGTCTGCGGTGAGCGGCGGCGGATTGGCAAAGCGGTTCGGCCTGGCGGGCGCGGCGTTCATTGCGCTTGCGGGGACTACCGCTGCGGGGCTCTGGCACCAGCTCTTTCGCAGACCGCTTCCGAGGGTCAAGGGACGGCTGCGGCTTGACGGATTGGAGCAGGCGGTCGAGATCGGGCGCGACCGCTGGGGAGTTCCCCACATCCGCGCCAAGACCAGGCACGACCTCTGGTTCGGCGAGGGCTTCTGCCACGGACAGGACCGCCTCTGGCAGATCGACCTCTACCGCAGGATCGGCTCCGGCAGGTTGGCGGAGATCGCCGGCCACCCGGGCCTTCAAACCGATCGCTTCATGAGGACCCTGGGTCTTCGGCGCGCCGCCGAGCGGGAGGCCGCGGCGCTCCAGCCGGAGCTGCGATCGGCGCTCGAGGCGTTTTGCGCTGGGGTGAACGCCGCCGCCGCCGATCGCCCCCTGCCGGCCGAGTTCCAGCTTCTGCGCATCCGCTTCGAGGCCTTCCGGCCGGCCGATTCGCTCCTGCTTACGAAGCTGCTCACCTTCGGCCTCTCGACCAACTGGGAGCGTGAGCTTCTGCGAGCCGAGATGGCTCGCGAATTGGGCAGCGATCTGGCTGCGCGGCTGGACCCGGGATACCCGCGCGGCAACCCGGTGATCCTCGCCCCGGAAGAGGCGTGGACGGGCGATGGCCTGGGCCTGGCCGAGCAGATCACGCGAGTTCGGGACTCGATTGGCCTCGCCGTCGAAGCCACCGGATCGAACAACTGGGCGGTCACCGGAGCCCGCTCGGCGACCGGCGGGCCGCTTATGGCGGGCGACCCCCACCTGCCGCCGAGCATGCCGGGGATCACCTACCAGGTGGGTCTCTACGTCGAGGATCGCTTCTGCCGCGGGGCGGCCCTTCCGGGGATGCCGGGTGTGTTCATGGGCCAGAACAACGACCTCGCCTGGTCGTTCACCAACGTGATGGCCGACGTCATGGACCTGTTCATCGAGCGGATCGACGGCGACACCTATGAGTTCGAGGGAGGGCCGCGCCCCTTGGAGGTGATCGAGGAGGCGATCTCGGTCAAGGGGCGCGCGGAGCCGGAGCGACTGACCGTCCGCGAGACCCACCATGGACCGATCGTCAACGAGGCGCTCCGCGCCGACGACGCCGAGCCTCTGGCGCTGCGCTTCCTTGCGCTCGACTTCCCCGGCATCACCCGGGCCCATCTCGGAATGCTCGACATCACCAACGGCCCCGGCCTGCTGGACGCGCTCGGTGAGCACGCTCACCCGGTTTCGAACCTCGTTTGGGCCGACCGCCACGGCTCGATCGGCTACAAGACGGTCGGCCGGGTTCCCGTCCGCCGCGGCGACTGCCCCGATCTCCCCAAGCCCGGCTGGACGGGCGAGCACGAATGGGATGGCTGGGTCGCTTACGAGGAGCTGCCGGAGCTGACCGACCCGGACGAAGGGTTCGTGGTCACGGCCAACAATCGGATCGCGCCCGAGGACTACCCGCACCACATCACCAGCGACTACCTGGACGGCTACCGGGCGGGCCGCATCGAGCAGCTGATCGCTGCCACCCCGGAGCACGATCTCGAGAGCTTCGCGGCCATGCAGACGGACATGCTTTCGCTTCCGGGGCTCGAGACCGCCCGCCGGCTGGCTCGGCTGCGGCCGCGTGACCAGCGGGAGCTGGCGGCGATCGAGCGGCTGCGCTCCTGGGACGGGCGGATGGGCCCGGAGTCGATCGCGGCCACCATCTACCAGGCGTTCACCCTGCGGCTGGGGCGCGAGGTCGCCCGAGCGGCGATCGGCGACCACGACCTGGCGGAGCGCTGGCTCGACCGCGCCGACAACGGATTCGTCGCTCATGTCACCTCGCCCTGGCGCTGGCAGTCGCACCTGCTCTCACTATGGGAAGCGGGTGACGAGGACCTGGTTGGCCGCCCCTGGGGCGAGCTGGTCCTCGATTCGCTCCGCGGCGCCCTCGACGACCTGGAGGGCGAGTTCGGATCAGAGCAGGAAGCCTGGCGCTGGGGCAGAGTCCACCCGCTCCTCTTCCCGCACGCCCTGGGTGAGGCGAATCCCCTGTTCGGTTGGATCTTCAACCGCCGGCTCGAGGTCGGCGGCGGCCAGGAGACCGTCGCCCAGGTGGGCTGGGATCCGAACGACCCGTTCACGGCGATTTGGGCGCCCTGCTGGCGTATGGTCGCCGATCCGGTGCGCCCGGAGCGCTCCCGCTGGCAGGGTTTCACCGGCCAGTCGGGCCACCCGGCGAGCGCGCACTACGACGACCTCCAAGCCGACTGGCTCGAGGGCCGGACTCAGCCGATGGCCGGCGAAGGGCCGTGGCGCGTGTTGGCGCTCGAGCCCGGCGGATGAGCCGCCGGGGGCAGATCAAGCTCTCGGAGGAGGAGCAGCGCGAGCTGCTCGAGTCCCAGCGCGTAGTCGTCGTCTCGTCGATCGGCGCGCACGGTTGGCCTCACTCCATGCCGCTCTGGTACGTCCTGCGCGGGAGCGAGATCTGGATCTACACCTACGCGAAGTCGCAGAAGGTCAAGAACCTGGAGCGCGATCCGCGCGCCACGCTTCTGGTGGAGACGGGGCACGAGTACGGCGAGTTGCGCGGGGTCCAGATCGAGGCAGAGGCCGAGATCCATCGCGACCTCGAGCTCGTCTTCGAGGTGGGCAGGGAGCTGACGCTTCGTTACAGCGGCGGGGCGTCGCTCTCAGACGACGCGGCCGAGGCGCTGAAGGCCCAGGCCCGCAAGCGGGTCGCGGTCCGCTTCGAGCCGCTGCGAATCGCGAGCTGGGACCACCGCAAGCTGGGCGGCACTTACTAGCGCGCGAGGAGGCCTCGTCCCTATGCTTGCCGCGACATGGACAGCCTCAAGGGCCTGATTCTCTCGGGGGGTGCCGGCACACGCCTGCGCCCGATCACCCATACCTCGGCGAAGCAGCTCGTGCCGGTGGCCAACAAGCCAGTGCTCTTCTACGGCATCGAGGCGCTGGTCGAGGCGGGGATCACCGAGATCGGGATAGTGATCGCTCCTGAGACGGGGGACGAGATCGCCGACGCGGCGGGCGACGGCGCCGCCTTCGGCGCCTCGATCACCTACATCCGCCAGCCGGAGCCGCTGGGGCTGGCCCACGCGGTACTCACCGCCGAGGAGTTCCTCCAGGACGGGTCGTTCGTGATGTACCTGGGTGACAACCTGCTGCGCGACGGGATCACCGGGCTCGTCGACGCCTTTCGGGCCCACCAGCCCGACGCGCTGATCCTGCTCACCAGGGTCCCGGACCCGGGCAACTTCGGGGTGGCCGAGCTGGACGGCGAGCGCGTGGTTCGGCTGGTTGAGAAGCCCGAGCACCCACCGAGCGACTTCGCCCTCGTGGGCGTCTATCTGTTCGGCCCGCTGATCTTCGAGGCTGCGCGGGCGATCGAGCCTTCGGGGCGCGGGGAGCTCGAGATCACGGACGCGATCCAGCGGCTGATCGACGGTGGCAAGCAGGTGGAGAGCCGCACGGTCACCGGCTGGTGGAAGGACACCGGGCAGCTCGACGACATGCTCGACGCCAATCGACTGGTGCTCGAGGACATCGAACGCCGGATCGAGGGCGAGCTGGTGGACTCCAAGGTGGAGGGGCGGGTGGTGGTCGAAGCCGGGGCCAGGCTCGAGCGGGCGGTCGTCCGTGGCCCGGCGATCATCGGCACCGACGCCCGGGTCACGGACGCCTACATTGGCCCGTACACGTCGATCGATGCAGGCGTCAGCGTGACGCGAAGCGAGGTGGAGCACTCGATCCTGCTCGCTGGTTCAAGCGTCTCGGACCTCGGCTCGCGCATGGAGGCAAGCCTCTTGGGGCGCAACGTCGTGCTCTCGCGGGGTGACGGGCTTCCCAAGACCCTGCGGATGATCGTGGGCGACAACGCGGAGATCAAGATCCCATGAGGGTCTTGGTCACAGGCGCGATGGGGATGCTCGGGCGGGACGTGACGGCCGCCTGCCACGCCCGCGATCACGAGGTGGTGGCGCTTGCCCACGCCGCCCTCGACATCACCAGTCCGCCCGCTCTGGAGCAGGCCATGATGCGCTACGAGCCCGACGCGGTCGTCAACTGCGCCGCCTTCACCGACGTCGACGGCGCCGAGGACGACGAGGCCGGGGCGATGCGGGTCAACGACGAGGGCGCCGCCCTGCTGGCTGCCGCCGCCGCAAGCATTGGCGCCAAGGTGGTGTATCCGTCGAGCGATTACGTCTTCGACGGCTCGGCGCGCAGGCCCTACGTGGAGTCCGACTTTCCATCCCCGCTGTCGGCCTACGGTCGCTCCAAGCTGGCGGGGGAGACCTCGGTTGCGGTTTCCAACCCTCGCCACTTCATCGCTCGCTCCTCCTGGCTGTTCGGGCTTGCCGGCAAGAACTTCGTGGAGACGATGCTGCGGCTCGGTCGCGAGCAGAGCGAGGTGATGGTGGTCACGGACCAGGTCGGCTGCCCGACCTACACGCGGCACCTCGGTGAAGCCATCGCGGTGCTGATAGAGGGCGAGGAGTTCGGGATTCACCACCTTGCCGGGGGCGGGCGGTGCTCGTGGTACGAGTTCGCCCAAGAGATCTTCGACCAGGCCGGGGTTGAGTGCCGGGTGATGTCCGCGACCACGGAAATGCTCGCCCGCAAAGCCCCCCGGCCGCCCTACTCGGCGCTCGGCAGCGAGCGCACCGACCCGATCGCGCTCCCTCTCTGGAAGAAGGGCCTGACCGACTATCTCGCGGCGCGAGCGCTCGAGGCTGCCGCGTGAGGATCCTGGTTGCGGGCGGCGCCGGGTTCATCGGCTCGGCCTACGTGCGTCTGCGCCTCGCCGCTCACCCCGGCGACTTCGTTCGCGTGCTCGACAAGCTCACTTACGCGGGCCGGCGCGAGAACCTTGACGGTCTCGAGCCGGACCGGGTCGAGCTGGTCGAGGGCGACATTTCCGACCCCAACGTCGTGGGCACCGCGATCGAGGGATGCGACGCGACGGTCAACTTCGCCGCCGAGTCCCACGTCGACCGCTCGATCGACTCCCCCGGGGACTTCATCCAGACCGATGTGTTCGGCGCCTTCGTGATGCTCGAGGCCGCGCGCCAGGCCGGCATCCGCCACCTCCAGGTCTCGACCGACGAGGTCTACGGCTCGATCGAGTCCGGCTCCTTCCGGGAGGACTCGCCGCTTGAGCCCTCCTCGCCGTACTCGGCCTCGAAGGCGGGCGGTGACTTGATCGTCGGCGCCTACCGCCACACCTACGGGACCGACGCCCTGATCGTGCGCGGATCGAACAACTACGGCCCCCGCCAGCACCCGGAGAAGCTGATCCCGCTCTGCATCCTCAACGCCCTCGCGGGCGACCCCTTGCCCGTTTACGGCGACGGGATGCAGGTCCGCAACTGGATCTACGTCGAGGACTTCTGCGCCGCGATCGACCTGGTGTTGGAGCGCGGCGAGGCCGGTGAGGCCTACAACGTCGGCGGGCCGGACGAGTTGCCGAACATCGAGACGGTGAAGATGATCCTCGAGCTCACGGGGCGGGACGAGTCGCTGATCGAGCACGTCACCGACCGCCCCGGCCACGACCGTCGCTATTCGCTGTCCTCAGACAAGGTTCGGGCCCTCGGCTGGGAGCCCGGAGCCGCCTTCGCAGACGGGCTGCGCCAGACGGTCGACTGGTACCGCGACAACGAATGGTGGTGGGGACCCGTGCGCTCAGGGGAATACCGCGACTACTACGAGCGCCAGTACGGCCGAGCCTTGGGCTGATGGCTCGCAGTCTCGAGACGCAGCTCGACGGCGTAGTCCTGATCGAGCCCGAGGTCCACGGCGACGAACGCGGCTTCCTGGTCGAGACCTTCCGCGACGACGGCTGGCGCGAGCTCGGTATTGGGGTGGAGTTCGTGCAGGAGAACCACTCACGCTCAGGCCAAGGCATCCTGCGCGGGCTTCACTTCCAGACCAAGCCCGGCCAGGCGAAGCTCGTTCGCTGCCTGCGGGGGAAGATCTGGGACGTGGCCGTGGACCTCCGGCGGGACTCGCCGAACTACCGGCGGTGGGAGGGCCACGAGCTGGACGACGAGCGCCACCGCCAGCTGTTCGTGCCCGCGGGCTTCGGGCACGGGTTCTGTGTGCTCAGCGAGCGAGCGGACGTCGCCTACAAGCTGTCCAGCCATTACGACCCGGCCACGGAGGCCGGAATCGCCTGGGACGACCCCGATGTGGGCGTCGAATGGCCGATCGCCGACCCGGTGCTCTCCGACCGCGACAAACAAGCGCCCCGGCTCGCCGAGATAGCCGACTCGCTGCCCTGGTAGGTCGGCCGCGCCTGGCTCAGGCGCGTTAACCGGTCGATAGGTGCCGCACGTTAGTGGTCAATACGACCACGAATGTTCGTCACCCCCTGGTCGATCCGGAACTTGTCGCGTCGGGGCGAGGCGTAAGATCGGAGGGTTGAGCACGGTGCGATCCGAGACTGCCAAACCCAGCCCGTTGGACGTGTTCAGCGAGCCCGTGAGGCGCTGGTTCCAGGCGTCGTTCGCGGAGCCGACGCCTGCCCAGGCGATGGGTTGGCCGCTGATCGCCGCCGGATCCAACACGCTGATCTGCGCGCCAACGGGTTCGGGAAAGACGCTGGCCGCGTTTCTGTGGGGGATCGACCGCCTATCGCGCCGGGCCAAATCCGACCCCGGCGCCCCCGGCCGAGCCGAGGAGGCGCCGGGCCTTGGTTCTGGCGTACGGATCGTCTACGTGTCGCCGCTCAAGGCCCTCTCCTATGACATCGAGCGCAACCTGCGCGCCCCCCTGAAGGGGATCGAGACCGACATTTCAGTTGGACTGAGAACGGGGGACACCCCGCAGCGGGAGCGCCAGGCGATGCGCCGCAAGCCGCCCGACATCCTGATCACCACCCCCGAGTCGCTCTACCTGATCATGACCTCGGGGGCCCGGGAGATCCTCACGGGTGTGGAGGCGGTGATCGTGGACGAGATCCACGCCGTCGCGCAGTCGAAGCGCGGCGCGCACCTGGCCCTCACCCTGGAGCGTCTTTCGCACCTCGTGCCACCTCACGCCGAGTCGTAGACGAGGAACGGCGGGCATGCGCGAGGTTCAGCGGATCGGTCTCTCCGCCACCCAGCGGCCCCTGGAACGGATCGCTCGCTTCCTGGCCGGCCCGCGGCGCGAATGCGAGATCGCGAACGCCGGCAAGCCCAAGAAGCTCGATCTCGAGATCCGGGTCCCCGTGGAGGACATGACCGAGCCGGACGCCTCGATCGAGAAACGCCGCGACGGCGGCGACTCCGGCTTGAGCCCGCCCGACGAGAGCTTCGACGGGGGCGTCGAACACGCGCTCCATCTGGCCCGCGATCTATCCGGAGCTCTTGAAGCTGGTCCGCGAGCACACCTCGACGATCATCTTCGTCAACAACCGCCGCGGGGCCGAACGCCTCGCCAAGCGCCTCAACGAGCTGGCGAACGAGGAGGAGTGGCAGGAGCTCCCCGCTACGGAGCAGGCTGGGGCTAGCGACGAAGTCGCGGCGGGTCGGCTGAACCGGCGCCCGTCGGCGCCCGAACCCGCCGGAGACGCAGCCGAACGGCGAGGCTTCCGGAGATGCTCGGGGGCGGCATCCTCGTCCGCGACAGGACCCGCGGCCGACGGCCTGGTCGAGATTGCCCGCGCCCACCACGGCTCGCTGGCTCACGAGGAGCGCACGGTGGTGGAGGAGCTGCTCAAGTCAGGGCAGCTCCCGTGCCTGGTGGCCACCTCGTCGCTGGAGCTCGGGATCGACATGGGCGCCGTCGATCTGGTGATCCAGGTTGAGTCGCCGAAGTCGGTGACCCGCGGCCTGCAGCGAATCGGGCGGGCGGGTCACACGCTCGACGAGGTCTCCGTGGGGCGCATCTTCCCGAAGTTCCGCGCCGACCTGCTCGAGTGCGCCGTGGTGGCGCGGCTGATGCGCGAGGGGCAGATCGAGGAGACGGTGATCCCCCGCAACCCGCTCGACGTGCTCGCGCAGCACCTGGTTTCGATGTGCGCCGACGACGAGTGGCAGGTCGACGAGGTGGAGCGCCTGGTCACCGCGGCTGAGCCCTTCTCGGAGCTCTCCCGCGAGCAGCTCGAGAACGTCCTGGACATGCTCGACGGGCGCTACCCGTCCGACCGCTTCGCCGAGCTGCGGCCCCGGTTGGTCTGGGACCGGGCGGCAGGGATCGTTCGCGGCCGGCCCGGAGCAAGGCAGCTCGCGGTCACCAACGCCGGCACCATTCCCGACCGCGGCCTCTATGGCGTCCACCTGCCCGACGGCCGCCGGGTGGGAGAGCTCGACGAGGAGATGGTCTACGAGGCGCGCCCGGGCCAGACCTTCCTGCTCGGCGCGACCACCTGGCGGATCGAGGAGATCACCCGCGACCGCGTGGTCGTCACTCCCGCCCCGGGGGTTCCGGGCGCGGTGCCGTTCTGGAAGGGCGACGGCGTCGGCCGGCCGGCGGAGCTCGGCAAGGCGATCGGCGCCTTCGCGCGCGAGGCGGTGAGCGCGGACCCCAAGGAACTGGCGGCCGAATACGACCTCGACCGCCGCGCGGCCGAGAATCTGGTCGCCTACCTGCGCGAGCAGCAGGCCGCCACTCGCGTCGTCCCCTCCGACGAGACGGTGGTCGTGGAGCGCTTTCGGGACGAGATCGGAGACTGGCGCCTGTGCGTGCTCTCGCCCTGGGGCGGCCGCGTCCACGCCGCCTGGGGCCTGGCTCTGTCGGCCAGGATCCGCGACGAGCACGAGCTGGAGGCGGACGCCATCTGGTCCGACGACGGCATCGTCGTCCACCTCCCCGACGCCGACGAGGTGCCGCCGGCCGAGCTCGTCCTGCTCGAGGCCGACGAGGTGGAGGATCTGGTGGTTCGCGAGCTTGGAAGCTCCGCGCTGTTCGGCGCGCGGTTCCGCGAGAACGCCGCCCGGGCGCTGCTGATCCCGCGCGCGTATCCGGGGAAGCGCACGCCGCTCTGGCAGCAGCGGCTGAAGGCGCAGAGCCTGCTGGAGGTGGCGAAGGACTTCCCGCGGTTCCCGATCGTGCTCGAGACCTACCGCGAATGCCTTCGCGACGTCCTCGACCTGCCGAGCCTGGAGTCGCTGCTCAGGGACCTTTCCAGCCGCCGGATCTCCCTGGTCGAGGTGGAGACGCCGACCGCCTCTCCGTTCGCCTCCTCGCTCCTGTTCGACTACGTCGCCACCTACATGTACGAGGGCGACACGCCGAACGCCGAGCGGCGGGCCGCGGCGCTGTCGCTGGACCGCGAGCTGCTGCGCGAGCTGCTCGGCCAAGAGGAGCTGCGCGAGCTGATCGACCCGGAAGCGCTGGCGGAGGTGGAGGACTCGCTTCAGCACCGCTCGGAGCTCGCCCGCGCCAAGGATCGCGACGCCCTTCAGCAGATCCTCCGCCGGCTCGGCGACCTGACGCCGGCCGAATGCCAGGAACGAGCGGCGGAGGGCTACTCGGCCGACTCGATGCTGGAGAAGCTCGAGCGCGAGCGCCGCGCCGCGCGCGTCCGCGTGGCGGGCGAGGAGCGCTGGATCGCGGTCGAGGACGCGGCGCTCTACCGCGACGCTCTGGGCGTGCCGCCACCGGCCGGGCTCCCCGAGACGTTCCTGGCCGAGCTGCCCGACGCGATGGTCGCCCTGGTCCGACGCTATGCGCGCACCCACGTGCCCTTCCCCACGGGCCAGCTTGCCCGCCGCTACGGTGCCGATCCCTCGGCGGCGCTGCGTGAGCTGGAGCGGGCCGGCGAGCTGGTTCGCGGGGAGCTGCTCCCCGGGGGCAGCGAGCGCGAGTGGTGCGATCCCGAGGTGCTGCGGCGCCTGCGGCGCGCGAGCCTCGCCCACCTGCGCGCCGAGGCGGAGGCCGTCGACCCGCGCGAGCTGGCTCGCTTTCTGCCGAGCTGGCAGAACGTCGATGCCCGCCGAGCGGCGGGCGCCGGGGCCGACCGGTTGCGCGAGGCCCTGGTGCCACTCCAAGGCATCGCGCTCACGCCGGAGGTCTGGGAGCGCGACGTGCTGCCCCGGCGGCTGGGCGCCTACAGCCCCGCCTGGCTCGACGAGCTCTGCACGGGCGGCGAGCTGGTCTGGATCGGAGCCGGCGCTCTGGGGCGAAGCGGCGGCAAGGTGGCGCTCTATTTCCGCCAGGACGTGCGACTGGCCGGCCCACCGCCCGCCAGTTTGAAGCTGGAGCCGACCCGCCGGGGACACGCATGATGCGATCCGCGACCTGCTCGGCCGGCGTCCCTGCTTCTGGCTCGACCTGGTGAGCGAGCTCGACCTCCCCGCCGAGGAGCTCCACACCGCGCTCTGGGACCTGGCCTGGGGAGGCGAGGTGACCAACGACGCCTTCGCGCCCCTGCGGGCACCGCGACTTCGCAGCCTTCAGCGCGCCGAGCAGCGCCGTGGTAGGCGCTTCGCAGCCCGCCGCGCCGCCGCAGGCCAGGCCGTGCAGGGTCGCTGGTCGCTGACGGCGCCGCTGTTCGAGAACGCCCCCTCCGCTGGTCCGCGACTGCGGGCGCAGGCGGAGTTGATGCTGGAGCGCTACGGGATCGTCACCAGGGAGACCGTGCTGGCCGAGGGCATCCCGGGTGGCTTCGCGAGCCTCTATGGCGAGATGTCCAACCTGGAGATGCTCGGCACCGCTCGCCGCGGCTACTTCGTCGAGGGCCTCGGGGGAGCGCAGTTCGCGCTCCCGGGGGCGGTCGAGCGGCTTCGCTCCCTGCCGAACGCCGACGGGCGCTACCTGGTGCTGGCCGCCACCGACCCGGCGAATCCCTATGGCGCGGGCATCCCGTGGCCGAAGCGCGGCGACGGCCCCGGGGGCCGGCGCCCGAGCCGCACGCCCGGGGCTTACGTGCTGCTCCGCGACGGCGAGCCGCTCTTGTTCGTCGAACGCGGAGGCCGCGGGATCCTGCGGCTTCGCGAGCTCGATGCAGAGGTGCTGGCGGAGGCGGTCGGCGAGCTCGCGCGCGCCGCCCACGAGGGGCTCCTGCCGCGGCTGGGAATCGAGCGCCTCGACGGCGAGCCGGTGATCGGCTCGGGGCTCGAGGAAACGCTGATCGCAGCCGGCTTCTCGCGGCAGCCGCGGCGGCTGGTGGCCTCCGCCTAGGGCCTGGCCGACCCCTGAGAGTGGATAATCGCGTCGTGCGGAAGGAAGCATGAGCGACGGCGATCCGGTCGAGCTTCTGTCGCGCGTGTCGCTGTTCTCGGAGCTCTCTCGAGCGGAGCTGGAGCGGATCTCGCGTGTGGCCATTCCTCGTTCCTTCCCCGCGGGAGTGCGCGTCTTTCACGAAGGGGACCACAGCGATGCCTGCTACCTGGTCCGCTCGGGTGACCTGCGGGTGACCCGGGAGCACTCGGACGGGCGAGCGATCGCACTCGCGACGCTGGGGCCGGGAGACATCTTCGGGGAGCTGGCGATGCTCGATGGCCAGGCTCGCTCGGCCAGCGTCGAGACGCTCTCCGACGCCGAGCTGCTGGCGCTCGGAGCGGCGGACTTCCGGCGCCTGCTGGCCGAGCACTCCCAGATCTCGGTGAAGCTGATCGCCGCGCTGACGCGACGGCTGCGGGAGACCAACGAGCGCGTGTCGCGGCAGTCGTTCCAGACCGTGCCCAGCCGCGTCGCGGGCGTGCTCGCGCAGCTGATCACCGAGGAGGCGGTACCGGATGGGCGGAGTGGCGTGACGATCCGCATGACGCAGGCCGACCTCGCTCAGCTGGCGGGCACCTCGCGCGAGAGCGTCAGCCGTTTCCTTGCCACCCTCGAGCGCGCGGGGGTGGTTCGCGTCGGGCGCGGCCGGGTCACAGTGGTCGAGCCCCGCCGGCTTCGCGCCTACATCTTCTGATGCGGCGGACCCCAAGCACGGCCGAGTTCGCCGCCCAGCGCGCCGAGATGGTCGAGAAACAGCTTCGCCGCCGTGGGATTCGCGACGAGCGCGTGCTGGCGGCGATGACGACGGTCCCGCGCGAGCTTTTCGTCCCGGCGCGACACCGGCGGCGCGCCTATGCAGACTCCGCGTTGTCGATCGGCAATGGCCAGACGATCTCTCAGCCATGGATCGTGGCCGCGATCTGCGAGGCGCTTGCGCTGGAGGGCTCGGAGCAGGTGCTCGAGATCGGCACGGGCTCCGGCTACTCGGCCGCCGTGCTGGCGATGCTCGCCCACGAGGTCATCACCGTGGAGCGAATAGAGGAGCTGGCCGCCGCCGCCCGCCTGCTGCTCGCGGAGATCGGCGTCGGCGACAAGGTCGAGGTGGTGGTCGGGGACGGAAGCGCGGGGCTTGCGGACCGCGCGCCTTACGAGGCGATCGCCGTTCACGCCACCGCCCCCTCGCCCCCTCCCACCCTGATCGAGCAGCTTGCTCCCGGCGGTCGCCTCGTGATCCCGATCGCCACCGACGCCTCCGACATGCTGACGGTGTTCCACCGGGTCGAGGGGGACGTGGACGCGAGGACCGGCGACGGGCTCGAGCGGACGGTGATCGGCCCGTGCCGTTTCGTGCCCTTGATCGGCAGCGAGGGTTATCCCGAATAGCAGGGCCATCGCGAATCGCGTTAGGCTGCGACCCGCCATGACGGGCGGCCCTTTCGTGCTCAACTTCTTCTCGCCCGCGTTCGTCGACCAGCTCAAACGCGGACGGAAGACGGCCACGATCCGGCTCGGCGACAAGTCGCGCAAGTACCAGCGCGGCCAGATCGTCTGGATCACGATCGGGTATCAGCACAGCCCCCGCGAGAAGATCTTCACCGCGGTGATCGACGACGTGGAGGTGAAGCGCGTGCGCGACCTCTCCCCCCGCGACATCGAGCACGACAACCCCGAGTTCCGTCGCCTCGACGAGACGGTCGGTTTCCTGCGCCAGATCTACGGACGGGACATCACCCACGAGGACACCGTGACCGTGATCCGCTTCTCGCAGGTGGTCGAATCGGTGGGGCCACAGTTCGGCAACGGCGAGACCCCGTCGCCCAACTAGGCATGATTCGAGGACGCGGCGGTTGAAGGAGTACAGCTTTCTCACCACCTGGTGCCTGGAGGCGCCCCGCGAGCAGGTCTGGGATGCGATCTGGGAGGCGGAGCGCTGGCCTCAGTGGTGGCGTGGCGTGGTCGCCTCCGAGGTCTTGGCCGAAGGCGACGAGATGGGCATCGGCCAGGTGGGGCGCTACACCTGGCGCTCGAAGCTCCCCTACGCACTCGACTTCGAGATGACCACCACGCGGGTCTCCAGGCCGCACCTGCTGGAGGGCGAGGCAAAGGGGGAGCTGGCCGGGACGGGCCGGTGGCGCCTGTTCGAGGAGGATGCCGAGGGTGACGGCTCGGTGACGGCCGTCGTCTACGAGTGGAACGTCCACACGACCAAGGCCTGGATGAACCTGCTGTCGCCGATCGCCCGCCCGGTCTTCGAGTGGAACCACGACTGGGTGATGCGAAACGGCGGCGAGGGCCTCGCCAGGCTGCTCGGCTGTCGCCTGCTGGTCGCCGACTGACCCGCGCGGGCCCCGAAACCGCGCAGGAAGCCCCGACTGCGGACCAACCGGCGCATGAAGTCGAGCGTCGCGCTACGTTTTGCGAGCAGGGCGGCCGCACCCCATTCCGAGTTTGGCGGGAAGGGACGGAATGGCGGGGCGGCCGTTCGCTTGCCTGGGGACCGATCCCCGCTGGCTGAAGGATTTTGCCCGCTATCGGGGTGAAATCGTTCGATGAACGCCCAATGTCGGCTCCCGGGGAGCCCGGACAGCGCACCTTTGCCGGGCGCTCAGCTCCACCGTCGATCTGAGTCGCGCGGACTGAGATCGTTGCGGGACTGAGGCGACCGGCTACACTGAGCCTGCGGCTTGGCACTCTCCTGTGTAGAGTGCCAGGGACAGGCACTTTTCGATGGCTCGAATCCACTTGCAGACGGAGGTACCAGACGAATGAAGCTAAAGCCCCTTGGCGACCGGTTGATCGTCCAGGCGATCGAGGAGGAGGAGACGACCGCGAGCGGCCTCCTGCTTCCCGACACCGCCAAGGAAAAGCCCGTGAAGGGCAAGGTGGTCGCGGTTGGCGACGGCCCGATCGAGGACGGCGAGCGCCGCCCGCTCGACGTGAGCGAGGGCGACGAGGTCCTGTACAGCAAGTACGGCGGTACCGAGATCAAGGTAGAGGGCGACGAGCTGCTCGTGCTGCGCGAGTCGGACGTCCTGGCCAAGGTCCTCTAGTCCCGACAGAGAGGCGATCGGCCTTGCGGGCGATCGCAGTGACTTAAGGAGGAACGAAGACAGATGCCTCACAAGGAGCTCAAGTACGCGGCCGAGGCGCGGACCGCGCTTCAGGATGGCGTTGACGCCGTCGCAAATGCGGTCAAGGTGACCCTCGGCCCGAAGGGGCGCTATGTGGTGCTCGACAAGAAGTTCGGCGCCCCGACGATCACCAACGATGGCGTCACGATCGCGCGCGAGATCGAGATCGAGGACGTGTTCGAGAACCAGGGTGCGCAGCTGGTGCGCGAGGTTGCCACGGCGACCAACGACGTGGCCGGCGACGGCACCACCACGGCCACCCTGTTGGCCCAGACGATGGTGCGCTCGGGCCTCAGGAACGTCGCCGCCGGCGCCAATCCGTTGGCGCTGCGGCGCGGGATCGAGAACGCCGTCGACCAGGTGGTCGACAACCTGCGCGACACCCAGTCGCGGGAGATCGCCGGCAAGGACCAGATCGCGCGCGTGGCGGCGATCTCGGCCGCCGACGACGAGATCGGCAACGTGATCGCGGACGCGATCGAGAAGGTCGGCAAGGACGGCGTCGTGAACGTCGAGGAGGGCCAGACCTTCGGCATGGAGCTGGAGTTCACCGAGGGGATGCAGTTCGACAAGGGCTACATCTCCCCGTACATGATCACCGACCAGGACCGCATGGAGGCGGTGCTCGAGGAGCCCTACCTCCTGATCGCGAACCAGAAGATCGGCTCCGTGCGCGACCTGCTGCCGCTGCTCGAGCAGGTGATGCAGAGCGGCAAGCCTCTGGTCGTGGTCTCCGAGGACGTCGAGGGTGAGTCGCTGGCGACCCTGGTCGTCAACAAGCTCCGCGGCACCTTCACCGGCGTGGCCGTGAAGGCGCCCGGGTTCGGCGATCGCCGCAAGCGCATGCTCGAGGACATCGCGATCCTCACCGGTGGCGAGGTGATCACCGAGGAGATGGGCCTGAAGCTCGAGAACACGCAGGTCTCGCAGCTCGGCCGGGCCCGCCGTGTGGTGGTCAACAAGGACACGACCACGATCATCGACGGCGCCGGCGAGAAGCAGCAGATCGAGGGTCGGATCAACCAGATCCGCTCCGAGATCGAGACCACCGACTCGGACTTCGACCGTGAGAAGCTCCAGGAGCGGTTGGCCAAGCTCGCCGGCGGTGTCGCCGTGGTCAAGGTCGGCGCGGCCACCGAGACCGAGATGAAGGAGAAGAAGCACCGCGTCGAGGACGCGCTGCAGGCGACCCGGGCGGCGCTCGAGGAGGGCATCGTTCCGGGCGGCGGCGTGGCGCTGCTCAACGCCCAGGACGCGATCGACACCGAAGGCGGTGGCCGACGGCGACGAGAGCACCGGGGCGGAGATCGTCCGCCGGGCGCTCGAGGAGCCGCTGCGGCAGATCGCCGACAACTCCGGCTTCGAGGGCTCGGTCGTGGTCAACAAGGTCCGCGGCATGAAGGCGGGCGAGGGCCTGAACGCGGAGTCGGGCGACTACGGCGACCTGATCAAGGACGGCGTCATCGACCCGACGATGGTCACCCGGTCGGCGCTTCAGAATGCGGCGTCGATCGCCAAGAACATCCTCACCACCGAGGCGATCGTGGCCGAGCCGCCCGAGAAGGACGGCGCGGGCCCCGGCGGCGGCGGCATGCCGGACATGGGCGGGATGATGTAGGCAGGCGCCTCCATGGGTAGGCGCGCCGAGCCGCGCTTACCACGGAGTGCTCCGAAGGGCCCGGCAGCGCCGGGCCCTTCGCTTTCTCCAGGGGCCTACGAGGCGGCGCTGCTGAGCACGTCGCGAACCGGCAGCGGCTCGACGCCGAGGCTCTCGGCGTCGGCCGTGCCGCGCGCGGTCGTCATCGGCACCTCCATCAGCTCGGCCTCCTCCCAGGTGGCGAAGACCGCGTCGCCGAACACCCGGCGCAGCGAGACCAGGCTCAGGTGCACGAGGCCGAGCGGCACGTGCACGAGCGGCCGCTCTCGCCCCGCCGCGCGGGCCACGGTCCGGGCGATCTGGTCGTAGGTGAGGACCTCGGGGCCGACGAGCTCGTAACGGGCGCGCGGCTCGTGGCGCTCGAGCGCCGAGATCACGCAGCGCGCCACGTCGGCCGCCCAGATCGGCTGGTAGGCGGACCGGCCGGAGCCGGAGATCGGGATCACCGGGAGCAGCGCCAGCCGCTTCAGCAGCCGCACCCAGCGGTCCTCGGGGTCGTAGACGATCGAGGGGGCGAAGACCACCGTCTCGAGCGGCGAGGCGCGCGACGGCCTCCTCGGCGAGCGCCTTGGCCCGGAAGAAGCGGGTGCGCTGCAATTCGCTCGCACCGAGCGCGGAGAAGAACACGAAGCGGCCGACCCCGGCACGCTCGGCCGCCCGCAAGAGGCGTGCGGTGGCAAGCCCGTTCAGCTCCTCCACCCGTGCATGGGGCTCGTCGCGGATCGCCGCCGCGAGGTGGATGACCGTGTGCGCTCCACGCAGCGCCTGACGCTGCAGATGGCGGTCGCCCAGGCGGGCCAGGTCCCCGAGCGCGATCTGCACGTCGACCCGATGGCGGCCGAGGCCGCGCGGATCGCGAACCAGCGCCCGCACGTCGTGGCCCGCCTCGAGCAGGAGTGGGAGCAGCGCCCTGCCCACGGTTCCGCTCGCCCCGGTCAGCAGGATCATCGGCGCTGGACTCTACCCACGCACCGGCAATTGCCCAGCGGGGCCTCGCACTAGAATGCCGTGCCCCGTGGCCTACGTGATCGCCGAGCCCTGCATCGGGACCAAGGACAACTCGTGCGTCGAGGTCTGTCCGGTCGACTGCATCCATCCGACGCCCGACGAGCCCGACTACGAGGGCGTCGAGCAGCTCTACATCGATCCCGACGAGTGCATCGACTGCGACGCCTGCGTCGAGGCCTGCCCGGTGGACGCCTGCTTCGCCGAGGACCAGCTCCCCGACGAGTGGACCAAGTACATCGAGATCAACTCGGGCTACTACTCGAAGTAATAACTCCGCCGAAAGCCTCGCCTGCGGCTACGTTTTCGGCGGGCGAGGGCGCTGACCTGACCCGGCAGGCCTGTGCGCCAGCACCGCGACTTCGTCGCTAGCCCGGGCGAGTCTTACGGTGGACGACCGGGAGCTCGGTGCCGCCAACGGGCGCCTGAGCGGCGACCGCGGCGGGTGGCGCCTGCATCACCGGAAGCTCCTGGGGGGTGGCGGCGACGATCCCGCGCGCCGCGTCGCGGATCGCCTGGGCGGCGGGGGCGTCTGGATTCTCGAGCACCAGCGGCACTCCGGCGTCGGCGTGCTCGCGGAGCTCCTCGGAGAGGGGAACCTTGCCGATCAGGGGCACGCCGAGCTCGTCCGCCAGCACCTGGCCGCCGCCCTCGCCGAAGATCGCGAAGCGCTGGCCGTCGGGCGCCGTGAAGCCGGACATGTTCTCGATCACCCCGAGCAGCTCGAGGTCGACCTTGCCCGCCATCTCGGCGGCGCGGCGGGCCACCGTCTGAGCGGCCGGCTGGGGCGTGGTCACGATCAACACCTTCGCCTGGGGCAGGAGCTGCGCCAGGGTCATCGAGACGTCGCCGGTGCCGGGCGGCAGGTCGAGCAGCAGGTAGTCGAGCTCTCCCCAGTCGACGTCCTCGAGGAACTGCTGGATCGCCTTGTGGAGCATCGGGCCGCGCCAGACGACGGCCGCGTTGTCCTCGAGGAAGAAGCCGATCGACATCACCTTGATGCCGGCCGGGCCGCGCAGGGGGACGATCTTTCGCTCCGCGTTGACCTCGGGCTTGCGGTTGACGCCCAGCATGCGAGGGATCGAGTAGCCGTAGACGTCGCAGTCGAGGGCCCCGGTGGCCTGGCCCTCGGCCTGTAGGGCCGCCGCCAGGTTGGCGGTCATGGTCGATTTGCCGACGCCTCCCTTGCCCGAGGCGACGCAGACGATGTTCTTGACCTGGGCCAGGGCGCCCTCGGGGAGGCGCTGGCGGCCGAGCGACTGCTGGAGCCGGCCCTTCTCCTCGTTTGAGAGCACGTCGAAGTCGACCGAGACGCCCGAGACGCCCTCGAGGCGGCCCACCTGCTCGGCCACCGCCTGCTGGAAGTGGGAGCGGATCGGGCACCCGGGCGTGGTCAGCGAGACCACCACATCGACCTGGCCCTGGTCGCCGATCGCGATCGAGCGGACCATCCCCAGCTCGACGATCGACCGCCGAAGCTCCGGGTCGATCACCGCCGTCAGCGCTTGTGTGATCTGTTCCTTTGTTGGATTCGCCACTGCCATTGATTGTCGCAGGGTGGTTCCAGACGTAGATCGACCGGCCCGAAGGCCGGTCGATCTGGGGGAGGAGAGGTTGCTGTGCTGCCCGCCAGGTAAGGGGCCTGGCCCCTGCGGCACCGCGAAGCGGCGCCTCCCCCGTGGGCAGCTCTCTCCGGGCTCGCCACCTCTCGAGGCGGCCCGGGCTAAGCGTCCTAGACCAGCGTCGAGACGCGCTCGGTGACGGTGGTCTGGGCGCGCTTCAGGCCGTCCTCGGCCTTGGCGCGGTTCTGCTTCACCGTCGTCTGCACCTTGCGACGCCGCTGCTTGAGCTCGCGCTCGACCCGGTTGCGGGTCTGACGCACGCGCGTCCTGGTCTTGCGACGAGCGCTGGCGCCGCGCCGCTCGAACCTGTTCAGCTCGCGCTCGACGCGCGTGCGGATGCTCTTCAGCTCCCGCTCGGCGCTCTGGCGCGCGGTGAACGGCTCGACGATCTCGTTCACCCGGTCGGCCACCGCAGCGCCACGCCGACGGGAACGTCGACGGACCGCTCGGCGGTCTGGCGCGCGTAGGCGGCGCTGCCGTTACGAGCCTTGGTCACGCCCTCGCGAACCGTGGCGCCGTCGCTGCGACCGCGTCCTCGCGCTCTGGCTGCGGCTGGTCGGTGTGGTGGTTCTGGCCTGGGTGTTGGTTCTGGCCTGGGTGTTGCCGTTGGCTGACATTTGTTCCTCTGAACCCCCTCGGGTGGGTCTGGTTTTCTCTCGATCTCCTTATTTCTAAGGTTGTTCGAGTCTAGCAACCCGAACAGGTGTTTGTACCCCGGCCGTTTCCCCCGGTTACAACCAGGCGGGGCCGAGGCAGGCGCACCCCCCGTATCTGCGGTCAGGTGCGCTAGCTTCAGCGTGTGCCAGAGCTGAAGCGCGGCGACGGAGTCGAGATCCACTGGGAGGAGCGCGGCGAGGGCCCGGTGGTGTTCTTCGCGCACGCCGGCTGGGCGTCGATGCCGAGCACGTACAGCGACCTGCTCACCGACCTCGCCACCGACCACCGCGTGGTGACCCGGGATCCGCGCGGCACCGGCCAGTCGACCAGGCGCGGTCCATACGACGTCGGCTCCGACGCCGACGATATGGCGGCGCTGGTCGACGAGGTCGGCGGCCCTGGAGTGGTGGTCTCGGCGGGCGCCAACGCATCATGCGTGAAGTTGGCCGCCGAGCGGCCGCAGCTGGTCGAGGCGGTGGTCCTCGCCAGCAGCGTCGTCGAGCTCCAGTTCCATGACAGCGAGAGATGGACTCGATCTGCGGCCTCGGAGTCGGTGCTCGAGGCCGCGCTGAAGCAGCTGAGGGTCGACCCCCGTCCGGTGCTCCGGACGATGATCAGCACCACCAACCCCCAGCTGAGCGACGCCGAGGCGGGCGAGCGGGTGGCCGCTCAGGTCGCCTACTGCCCGCCCGAGGCTGCGCAGGAGCGCGCCGAAGCGACCGTCGTCTCGGATGACCTGACCCGGATCGGACCTGGCCTCGGGGACCGGCTGTGGATCATCTACTTCGAGAACCCCTTGTCTCCGCGCGAGCTTCTGAAGCGCGCTCGAGACCTGCTGCCGGAGGCCCACATCGTCGACGCCGAGGACGGGCCGATCAGCCGCCCCGACATCACCGCCGGGGTGGTGCGAAAGATCACCGCGCCGCTGCGGGCGGCGGCCGGAGAGCGCTAGGCGGCCCGGGCCGCCGACTCGGCCTCGACCCGGGCAAGCCAGCCGCTCGGCCGCTCGAGCTCGGCCAGGGTCGGCAGCGCCTCGGGCGCGCGCCAGACGCGGTTCAGCCCCTCGATCCCCGCCTCGCCAACCACCGCGTCGCAGAACGCCTTGCCGAGCCTGTACTGGCGAAGCTTCAGCTCCAGCCCCAGGATTCGCATGATCACCTCGCCCAGCCCGCCGCGGCTGTCCCGCCGAGCCTCGAGGCGCTCGCGGAGGCGCGCATAGCCGGGATCGAGCTGGCCCGGCGGCGGCGTCCATGACGTGCTCGGCGTGCCCCTCGATCACGGACATCGACGCCTGAAGGCGGTCGAGAGTGCGCTTCTGCTCGGGCCCCGCGAGCAGGCGGGCGAGGTCGCCGCGCAGGATCGTGCGAACCGCCGCGCGGGGATCGCTGCGGAACAGCCGCCTGGCCAGCGCGCGAAGCGAGCCCAGGTCGAGTCGCGACGAAGCGTCGGCGATCAGCCGCTCGACGAGCCCGCCCAGATGCGCCCGGAGCCAGGGGACCGAGGCGAACTGGATCGAGTGGGTGCTCTCGTGGATGGCGATCCAGCGCAGGAAGAGGCCGGGGTCCTCGCCGAGCTCGCGGTGTGCGGCGGCGAGGTTCGCGCCCACGAACACCAGCCGCGGCGGCCTCTCCGCCGGCGCCAGCGAGACGTCGTACTGGCCGAGCACCTTGCGGGCTCCGTAGCCGACCGCGATCCCGGCCTCGGCCCCGGCCGCGGCGCCCGCCAGCCGAGCGGGCAAGACCACCGAGCGGGCCCGGGAGCGAGAGGCCGTCGGCGACCTGGCGCTCGAGCTCAACCGAGAGCTCGCGCAGCGTCCGCAGCCCGAGGCGCGCCCACTCCGCGCGATCGACCAGCTCCGGCCGCGGCAGCTCCTCCGAC
This sequence comes from uncultured Actinomycetes bacterium, assembly GCA_963824865.1. GTDB lineage: Bacteria > Actinomycetota > Thermoleophilia > Solirubrobacterales > 70-9 > AC-56. Next base: position 258,273 of record CAWGQQ010000010.1, read on the forward strand.
GGGCACAGTTGCGAATAGTCGAGCGCCAGGGCCGTTGCCTCGGCGCAGGCGGTGTCCAGGGCCTCCTGGTCGAAGGCGCCAGGCGGACCGTCATTGCCCCCGAGCGCCACGGCGACCCGCTCGGCAAGGCCCCAGTCGACGAACCGGTCCGCGCTCACGACTGCGGCTCGGGCGGCGGCTCGGCCCGTTCCTGCGCCTCGAGCACGCTGGCCAGCAGCCCTCGATCGAGGGCTGCGGCGACGTGGTAGCGGGCATCGAGGTCGAGGCTCACGTCCAAGCCGACCCCGTCGAAGACCACCTCGGCGCCGGCCTCACGCGCGATCAGCTGTCCGCCGGCAGCATCGACGGAACGGCAGGCGCGGCCCGTGAGCATGCCGTCGAAGCGCCCCCCGGCCACGTAGCAGAGGGAGACGGCGATCGACCCGACCGCCCGGATCCGGTAGGCCTCGCCGGCGAGCGCCTCGAGCAGGGGCAGCGTGCGCTCCGGCTTCGCCGACTCGATCCCCACCACCTCGAGGCCGAAGCCGGGGCCTTCGGCTCGCAGCTCCCGGCCGTCCAGGGCGGCTCCGTGGCCGCGGCGCGCGAAGTACTCCTCGCCGGCGCCGAAGTCGTACACGTAGCCCAGCTCGACGTCGGCCATCGTCGAGCCGTTGGCGACGGCGACGCTGAGCGAGTGAGTGGGAAGCATGCGGCGCGCGTTCAGCGAGCCGTCGAGGGGATCGACGATCACTCGAAGGGTCTGACCCGGGGTCGCCGAAGGCGACCTCCCCGCGCTCCTCGGAGATCGCCGTGAACTGGTGCCCCTCGGCGTGCAGCCGCTCGAGCTCGGCGAACACGATGTCCTCGCAGCGGCGATCGATGGCGAGCGAGCGGTCACCGCCCTCACCGATCCCGGCATAGACCGTGCGCGCGGCGATCCCCCGCTGCTCGGCGAACAGCTCGCGCTGGGCGGCGACCATGCGCCGGCAGGCGGACAGCCAGTCCACCTCGCGCGGGCTCGCGCCAGGCGCGGCCTCCCCAGGCTCGAAGGACTGCTTGCGCGCCACCGGGGCCATGGTAGAGCGCCGGATGATGCTGGCCCGGCTCGCTAGCGTTAGGCCGATGGAGGACGAGGGCGCCGGCTTCGGCACGCAGCTCACGGACGCCCAGCGGCGGGTGGTCGAGCATGGAACGGGGGCGATGCTGGTGGTCGGCCCGGCCGGCTCGGGACGCAGCGAGGCGCTCGCGGCCCGGCACGCCCGGCTCGTTTCGGGGGGGACCGCTCCCGCGCGGATCATGGTGCTGACGCGCTCGCGCGCCGCCGCCACCCACCTGCGCGCGCGCGCGGCGGCGCTGGTTGAGCCTCCCTATGAGGAGCTGTGGATCTCGACCTATGAGGTCGCCGCCGAGCGCCTGCTCCGAGAGCATGCGCTCGAGGCGAGGCTGGATCCGTTCTTCGCCACGGTGCGCGCCGCCGATCGCCTGGCGATGTTGCTCGACAGGCTCGACGACCTGTCGCTGCGCAGGCACGAGATCCGTGGCAACCCGGCCGGGCTCCTGGCCAGGCTCTTGCGCCGAATCGACGCGCTGAAGGCCGAGCGGATCACCCCTGCGCGGCTGCGCGACTGGGCCGAGCAACGGGAGCGCGAGGCGCAGGATGAGGCCCAGCGCGAGCGGGCCCGGCGCGAGCGCGAGTTCGCCGAGCTGTACGCCAGTCACGATCGCGTGCTGCGCGATTGCGGCAGCCTGGACGCCGGCGACCTGGTGATCGAGCTGGAGCGCCTGCTCGGCGAACGGGCCGACGTTCGGCGTGCGCTCTCCGAGCGCTTCCCCTTCGTGATGGTCGACGAGCTCGAGGACGCGGGAGCGGCTCATCGCGCGCTGGTCGAGGCGTTGGTGGCCGAGCACGGCAACCTGGTCTGCGCCTGCGACCTGGGCCAGTCGATCCGCCGCCCCCCGCAGGCCGTGCGCGACCCCACACCCTCCTTCATGGACCGCCACCCCGACGCCGACCAGGTCGTCCTGGACCGGCCCCTCCGCTTCGGCCCCACGATCGCGCGAGCGCGGCGGCCGCGCGTCGTCAGCTGCGCCGGCCCAAGGTGAGCCCGCCCGGGCTAGCGACGAAGTCGCGGTGCAGGCGAGTGAACCTGCCGCCCCGCCCGCGCCCGAACCCGCCGGAAGCGGAGCCGAAGGCGAGGCAGCCGCCGGATTGATGTTGGCGAGGCTTCCGGCGGAGTTATTCAGGAGGCTTCCGGCGGAGTTAGGTTCTGGCGCTGCAGCGGGGAGCGCGCCCAGGCGGAGGCAGCGGCGCGGGAGATCGAGCACCTGCTGGCGGCGGGCGAGGTGCGGCCCGAGGCGGTCTGCGTGATCGTCGGCTCCGGCTGGCGCGAGGCGCGCCTGGTGGCGGCCGCCCTGGAGGAGCGCCGGGTGCCGTTCCGCTTCGCGGGCGATGCGGCCCTCTTCCAGCGGCCGGAGGTCCGCGACGTGCTCGCCTGGCTCCGCATGCTCGCGGATCCGACGGACTCGGCGGCGGTCGTGCGGGCCGTGACCCGGCCGCCGGTCGAGCTTCGCTCGATCGACCTGGCGCGCTGCACCGCGATCGCTCGGCGTCGCAAGCTCGACATGATTTCGGCCCTCGAGGCGGCCCTGGAGAGCCCCCAGCTGCCGCCGGAGGCCCGTGACCGGATCCAGGCGTTCCTGAAGCTCCAACGAGCGGCGGCGGGGGCGTTGGAGGAGATCCGGGCAGATGTCTTCGTGCGGCGGCTGATCGAACGCATCGGGCTGCGCCGCCATCGGCTCTTCGTTGCCACCCCGGAAGCGGCGGAGCGGTTGCAGAGCCTCTCGCGCCTCGCCGAGCTGGCGGCCGCCTGGACGCGCCGTGAGCCCCGCGGCTCGGTGCGGGACTTCGTGCGCCACCTGACCGCGGTGGCCGACGCGGGCGAGCTCGACCCCGACGATGCGTCCACCCCCCCGCCCGGCGAGGTCGTGCTGGCCGAGCCGGAGCAGGTGAAGGGGCTCGAGTTCGAGCACGTCTACCTGCTCGGGCTTCATCGGGGCGCGATCGCGGGACGCGACCCCGACGCGGCCTCGGTCCCACAGCGGCTGCTCGGTGGATCGGCCGCGAACGGAGGCGGGGAGCCGCCAACCACGAGCAACGGAGCCCCGCCGCGTCCCGCTCGGCTGGCCTACCTGGCGATGACCCGCGCCAGGCGCGCCCTGGTCCTCTCGTGGCCCGAGAGCACCGGCGAGGGACCGATCCCGCCCTCCCCGTTCTACGAGGCGGCCCGGGATGCGCTGGAAGCAGAGGAGGAAGTGCACACCGAGGAGCTGTTCGGGCCCGCCGAGGGGCTCCACTCCACCTACCGGATGCTTCGCGACGAGGCGCTCGAGGCGTCTTGGCGAGCGGGCTCGGCCCTCTCGGAGATGCGCCTGGACACCGCCGAGGACGTGACCCAGGCGGTGGCGCGCTACCTGGAGCTGATCAAGCTCGCGGCGCTCGTTCAGCACCCTGGCACCGAGCCGGCCGCGGAGGCACTGGTGGCGCTCAACGAGCTGCTTGGCCGCGCAGCCTCGCCCGAACAGCGCGCGGCGCTCGAGGCGTCGACGCTGGACGAGTACGTGATCGGGGAGGACCGTGACCTGGCGGCGCGGCGCGAGCTGGTCGCCGCTCGGCGCGAGCCGTCGCTGGAGCAGTTCATCCCCCGCCGGGGCGAGGGCCTTGCGCTGTCGGCCACCGACATCGACCTGTACCGGACCTGCCCGCTCAAGTACAAGTTCGCGCGGGTATTCGCGATCCCGCAGGAGCCGACCATCAATCAGCGGTTCGGGATCCTGGTCCACCAGGTCCTGCAGCGCTTCCACAGCGAGGAGCTGCGGGCCGATGCGCTGGCCGAGGGGCCGGGGAGCGCGCCTCCGTCGCCCGCCGGAAGCCTCGACCGCCTGCTGGCGCTGTTCGAGGCGGGCTGGCGGCGCACGGGGTTCGGCTCCTCGGACGACGAGCTCCAGTACCGAGATCGAGCGGTGGCGTCGCTGGCCCGCTACCACGAGCATCACCAGCGCTCAGAGTCGACACCCGTCTGGCTGGAGCGAGGCTTCGCCTTTGAGATCGGCTCCCACCGGCTCCGCGGCCGGGTTGATCGAGTCGACCAGCTCCCCGACGGCGCCTATGAGCTGATCGACTACAAGACCGGCGCGCCCAGGACCGGTACGGGCGACGACGTGCAGCTGGCGCTGTACCGGCTGGGCGCCCGCGAGGCATGGAAGGTCGAGACCGAGCTCGGCAGCTACTGGTACGTGCTCGAGGACGAGCGGGTGCCGGTGCCGGCCGCCCCCGACGACGCCGAGCGGGTGGAGCGCACGGTGCTCGAGGTGGCGGCCGGAATAGAGGGCCAGGACTTCGAGCCGCGTCCCTCGTATGAGATCTGCAGCTGGTGCGACTACCGGCTCATCTGCCCCGCCTCGGAGGCCTGAGCCGCCGGCACCCGCTCAGTTCTTGTCCGTCCCGTGCTGGCGCAGGAACCGCTGGAACTCCTGGGCGATGTCGTCGGCCGAGGGAACGTCCCCGCTGGGCTCGAACTCCCCCTCCTGTGCAGCCTCCAGGCCGCGGACCAGCTCCTCGATCTCCGGGTTCGCGGAGACGGCGCGATCGACCTGTTCCTCGAAGCGCTCAGTGGCGTCCTCGAGCTCCGAGGCCTCGACGGCGATCCCGGTCAGTCCCTCCAGGCGGCGCAACAGCGCCAGCGCCGCCTTCGGATTGGGCACCGCGGCCACGTAGTGCGGAACCGCTGCCCAAAGGCTTGCCGAGACGATCTCCCGCCGCCGGCAGGCGTCGTGGACCACGCCGACGATCCCGGTTGGGCCCTCGTAGCTGGAGCGGCTGAGGCCGAGCTGCTCGACCAGCTCCGGATCCGACGCAAGGCCCGTGATCGGCACGGGACGCGTGTGTGCGACGTCGGCGATCAGGGCGCCGAGCGTGATCACCATCTGCACGCCGAGGCGCTCGGCGGCCGCCACGATCGCGTCGGCGAAGGTGCGCCAGCGAATATTGGGCTCCACCCCGCTGAGCAGCACCAGATCGCGCTCCGCGGTGGGCACGCTGACCGCCAGCAGCGTGTTCTCGGGCCAGTCGATCTGGCGGGTTTGTCCCTCGACCAGGCGGATCGTGGGCCGATTGACCTGAAAGTCGTAGAACTCCTCCGGGTCGATCCGCGCGATGACGTCCGAGTCGAGCGACGCCGCGACCGTCTCCAGCGCCGCGCTGGCCGCGCTCGCGGCGTCGTTCCAGCCCGCGAAGGCGCACACCAGGGCGGGCGAACGAAGCTGGGGCGGATCGCCCTCCCAGATCACCGGGTCCATGGCGCGAGCCTACTCGGAATCAGGGTGGCTCAAGCCGGCGCCAATGCTGCGACCGAAGCCTGTCCCGCGCGCGAGCCGTCCGCCCCGGCCTTCACGATCGAGGGGTGGAAGCGGCGGTGGCGATTTCAGCGGTGGAGCAGGCGGAGTCCGCGATCGCCGAGCTGCGTCCCGGGCAGCGGTTCGAGGGCCGCTACGCGTGCGTTCGCAAGGATCGATTGACGGCGCGCAACGGGGGCGCCTACCTGTCGTTGGAGCTCCGCGACCGAACCGGCACGCTTGCGGCTCGCGTGTTCCGGGAGGCCGATCGGATCGGGCTGCGCTTCGAACGCGGCGACGCGGTGCACGCCCGGGGCAAGCTCGAGCGCTTCAGGGGCGAGCTGGCGGCCGAGCTCGACGACGTGCGCCGGCTCGAGCCCGGGTCGTTCGACCCGGGGGAGTTCCTGCCCGCTGCCTATCGCTCGGTCGAGGAGCTCGAGGGCTTCCTCGAGCACCTGTGCCGCGAGGTCCACGACCCCGGCCTGCGCGGCGTCGTCGAACGGCTCGTGGTCGCCGGGCCGCCTGGCGAGCGACTTCCGCCGCGCCCCGTGCACCAGGGGCGGGCATCACGCCTACCTGGGCGGCCTGCTCGAGCACACGGTCTCGGTTGGGACGCTGGTCGGCGAGCTCTGCCAGCTCCATCCCAGGCTCGACTCCGACCTGCTGATGGCGGCGGCGCTCGTTCACGACGTGGGCAAGACGCGCGAGTTCACCTACCAGGCGGAATTCGGGGTCAGCGACGAGGGCCGGCTGCTCGGCCATCTGGCGATCGGGGCGCAGATGGTCGCGGGGGCGGCGGGCGAGCTGCCCGCCGAGCGCCGGCTGGCGCTGCTTCACTGCGTGCTCTCGCACCACGGCCCGGAGGCCGGCCCCGGTCGCGCTCGGCAGGGCGCCGGCTCGGGAGCGCGCGGCTTCGCCTCCGCCGAGGCGCTGGCGCTCTACCGGCTGAACGCCGTCGACGCGTCGGTCAAGGGCGCTCTGGAGCAGGGGATCTGAGTCGCTCGGCGGAGGAGCTGAGCGGCGAAGACGAGGGCGAGGGCGGCGAACAGGAGCTCGAGCGTCCGCTCCGGGACGGCGTTCGAGATCACCACCCCGGCGACCACGCCGAGCGGCGAGAGGACGCCCACCAGCAGGCCGTCGCGGACCCTGACGTTTCCGTAGCCCCGCTGGCGCCAGGCTCCGACCAGCGCCACGAAGACGATCGCCAGCAGCGAGGTCGATTCGGCGCGGATCTGGGATTGGTCGAGGAAGATCGCCAGCGCGGGCACGAACAGGACCCCGCCGCCGACGCCGACCAGGCCGCCCAGAGTGCCCCCGGCGAATCCCAGCAGGGCTGCGGCCACGTACTCCATCAACCCAGGATCAGCGCCGCCGCCGTCGCCACCAGGAGCGCCGCGAACAGGAGCGCCACGGCCCGCTCTGGGAGTCGCTGCTGAAGGGCAGCCCCAGCGATCACCCCGACCATCGCCGGGACTCCGACCACGATCGCGTTCGCCACGTCCACGTTCCCGTACAGGCCTTGGCCGGCCGTCGCCAGGGCGGCGATGACGACGATCGCGGCCAGGCTGGTGCCGGTGGCCTCTCGCTCCCCGTAGCCGAGCCAGAGGATCAAGAGGGGCACGATCACCGTCCCGCCGCCGACCCCGAACAGGCCGCTGAAGGCCCCCGCCGCGGTGCCGATTGCCACCAGCTTCAGGAGTCGATCGCGGGCCACGGGCGGCGATACTAGTCAGCGATGATCGCCTCCGCCGCCGCGCCGCCGTGACCCCGGGGGAGGCCGTCGAAGCGAGAGTCGCGGAGCTGATCGCGCCGCTGCGCGCCGATCCCGCCTCGGCCGCGGTGCTCTGTGACGTCGACGGGACCCTGGCCCCGATCGTCGGCGATCCCGAGTCCGCCGCCGTCCCCGAGGACACCCGCGACGCGCTCCGGGCGCTGGCGCGACGCTACGCGCTCGTTGCCTGCGTGTCCGGGCGGCGCGCGGTCGAGGCGCGACGGCTGGTCGGGATCGACGAGCTCACCTATGCGGGCAACCACGGCCTCGAGCTGCTCGCCCCGGGCGCCCAGGAGGCGATCGTCGATCCGGCGCCCGCCGAAGGCGCCCTGACCGCGCGCGATTTCGTCGGCGAGCTCCAGGGCGACTCGCTGAGCGCTGCCGGGCTGCGGGTCGAGGACAAGGGACCGATTCAGGCGCTTCACTGGCGAGGGGCCGTCGACGAGGAGGCTGCCGAGCGACAGGCGGGCGAGATCGCGAGCGCCGCGCGGGGTGCCGGTCTGGAGCCTCGCTGGGGGCGCAAGGTGCTGGAGATCCGTCCCCCCTCGGGGGTCGACAAGGGGACGGCCGTCGAGAGGCTGGTCTCCATGCAGCGAATCGAGCGGGCGCTGTTCGCGGGCGACGACCGCACCGACCTGGATGCGTTCCGCGCCCTGCGCTCGCTGGTCGCCGCAGGCAGCCTGGCCGCCGCGGTTTGCATCGGCATCGGTTCCGCCGAGGCACCCACGGAGCTCTCGCGCGAGGCGGACGCGGTCGTCGGCGGCACCGAGGAGTTCCTGGGGGTGCTGAGGGCATTGGCGGAGCCGGCGGCCCGGGTTCCGGGTCCCGGGGACGGCTGATGCTGTTCGTCGACCTCCTGCGGCTCACCGTGCTGCTGATCGGGGGATCGGCGACCGCGCTGGGCGCGGTCACGGTGGTGGCGGCGAAGCAGGATGGCGACGACGCCACCCTGATCTTTGCGGGCGCTTGGTGGGCGGTGGCCGCCGTCCTTGGGATCGTCCTGGGGGGCTCCTCGCGGTCCGGGGAGGCGATGGCGCGAGGACTGGCCTCGGCGCGGACGGCAACTTCGCTGCCCACCGAGAGCCCGGGGCGAATCGCCTTCCTGCGGCTGTGGCCGATCGCCGCGTTCGCGATCGTGGTCGCCGGCCTGGCCTGGCTGCTCCCCCAGGTCGCCGCGGTCGGCGCCGGCTTCGCGATCCTCAACGCGCTCGCGTGGCGAAACCGGGAGCGAGCGGTGACCGCGATCGAGGAGCGGGACGGGGTCCGCTTCTACGTCGAGCCGAACTCGGCCCTGGAGCCGATCAAACTGATCCGGACGCCGGGTCTGGGACGCGATCGCATGCCGGCCGGTCACCCGCCACCCCCGCCACCGGAGCGCGAGACCGCCGACTCCTAGCGCTGGCCACGCGCGGTCGCTCCGCAGCGGGGCCGCTCGCAGTCGCGCGCGGCGGCCCGGGACCGCCGGCTGGCGCCGAAGGCCGCCCTGGCGCCGATCGCGGCCGCCACTCCGGCGACGCCGGCGAGCACGAGGGCGGCCCGGGGGTCGATCGCCTCGCTGAGCCAGCCGGCGATCGGGCCGCCGATCGGGGTCGAGCCGAGGAAGACCATCGAATACAGGGCCATCACCCGGCCACGCATCGCCGGCTCGGCGGCGAGCTGGAGGGAGGAGTTGATTCCGGCGGCGAAGGTGACGCTGGCGGCGCCGAGCGGAATCAGAGCGATCGCCTCCAGGGGCAGGGTGGGGGCGGCGGCGGCGATCAAGGCGACGGCGCCGAACCCGAACGCGGAGCCGACCAGCAGGCCAGGACCGACGCGCCCGCGCGCTCCGGCCACCAGGGCGCCGACCACCGATCCGGCGCCCATCGCCACCGCCAGGGCCGTGTACGCGGCGGCGCCGCCGTCGAAGCTGAACCGCGCCAGCAACGGCAGGATGACCTGGAAGTTGTAGCCAAGGGTGCCGACCAGGGCCATCATCGCCAGCGGGATCGCGAGGGCCGGCGTCCGCCGGACGTAGCGCAGCGCGGCGCGCACGGCGCCAGGGCCCCCAGAAGCTGTCGGGGCGGGGCGAAGCTGATGCGGCTCCATCGCTCTCAGGGCGACGACCATGGCGCCGAAGGAGAGCGCGTTGACCAGGAAGCAGGTGCCGACCCCGACCGTGGTGATCAGGATCCCGGCCGTCGCGGGCCCGACGATGCGGGCGGAATGAATCAGGACGCTGTTCAGGCTGACGGCGTTGACGACCCGGTCGGCCCCCACCATCTCGATCGCGAAGCTCTGGCGAGTCGGGAAGTCGACCGCGTTGATCGTCCCGCGCGCGAAGACGAGGGCGTAGACCATCCACGGCTCGACCACGCCCGCGCCCGTAACCGCCCATAGCGCCAGGGCGGGGAGCGCCATCATCGCCTGCGTGACCATGAGCAGGGAGCGCTTGGGAAAGCGATCGGCGAGCAGGCCTCCCCAGGCGCCGAACAGGAGCAGCGGCAGGAACTGCAGCGCCGAGGTCACCCCGACCGCCACGCCACTCCCGGTCAGCGCCAGGATCAGCCACATCTCGGCGACCACCTGGGTCCAGTTGCCGGTCACCGAGACGAGCTGGCCCGCGAAGTAGCGGCGGTAGTTGGGGACGGCCAGGGAGGTGAAGGAGCGGCGCAGCGCCCGGCTCACCGGCGCTCACCCTCGAGAAGCCGCTCGAGGATCTCGGCCGCCCGTTCGAGCGTCGCGAGGTCGGGGTCGTCGAGGCGGCGGAGGCGGCGCGCCAGGTAGGCGTTCTTGCGGGTGCGAAGCTTGCCCAGCAACGCGCGGCCCTTGGGCGTCGCGGCGACGGTGAACGACCTCCCGTCAGCCGGATCGGTCGCGCGCTCGACCAGCGCCTCGTCGGTGAGCCGGGCCACGATCCGAGTCGCGGTGGGCCGCTGCACCCGCTCCAGCTCGGCCAGCACGCTGGGGGTGAGGGGCCCGTGGCGCTCGATCGTCGCCAGCGCGGCCGTCAGGGTGGGGCTGAGCTCGGTCCCGGCCTCCTGCCGCAGCCGCCGCGCCGTGCGAGTGATCACCAGCCGCAACCGCGCCGCCAGCTCGCCGACGCGAGTATCCGGGCATCCCTCGAGGGGCGGTAGCGGGTGACTGCGGCGGAAGTCCTTACCATTGCTAATTACCGTAGCAAACTATCTCCGGGCGCCCACACAGGGGAAGCTGACGGGTTCGGCTAACGCTTGGCCCGCTTGCGCAGGCGAGCGAAGTCGCGCCAGGTCCGCGTGTTCGCGACCTGCTCCGCGGTCAGCCAGGCGCGCCGGGCCGTGGCGATGCCGTAAACGACGTTGTCGAGGGTCGCGACCCGATGGGCGTCGGTGTTGACGCAGATCAAGGCACCGGCATCGGCGGCGAGCCGCGCGTGGCCCTCGGAGAGGTCGCGGCGGTTTGGGTTGCCGTTGATCTCGAGCATCGTCCCGGTGCGGACGGCCGCCTCGACCACGCGCTCGACGTCGATCTCGTAGGGATCGCGCCTCCCGATCAGGCGCCCGCTGAGGTGACCGATGCAGTCCACCAGCGGGTGTTCGATGGCAGCGATCACCCGCTCGGTCATCGCTCGCCGGGAGATCTTGAACGAGGTGTGGACGCTGGCGATCACCCAGTCGAGCTCGGCGAGCAGGTCGTCCGCGTAGTCGAGCGTGCCGTCGGGGAGGACGTTCACCTCCGAGCCGGCGAGCACCCGAAAGCGGCGGCGGCCCGAGTTGAGCTCCCTCACCTCCTGGATCCGCTCCCACAGCCGCTCCGGGGTGACGTGGTTGCCGAAGCCGTGGCTGGCGGAGTGGTCCGTGACCGCCAGGTAGGCGTAGCCACGCCCCCGCGCGGCCTCGGCCATCTCCTCGAGCGTGTTGTGGCCGTCGGAGATCGTGGTGTGGCAGTGGAGGTCGCCCCGGATGTCCTCCAGGGCGACCAGCTCGGGCAGCGTCCGCGCCGCCGCGGCTGCGATCTCGCCGTTGGCCTCGCGCAGCTCGGGCTCGATGTAGGCGAGGCCGAGGCGCTCGTACACCTCGGCCTCGGTCGCGTAGGTGGAGATCTCCCCCGTGCGGGTGTCGGTGATCCCGTGCTCGGAGACCGAGAGCTCCATCCCCACGGCTCGCTCGCGCAGCTCGATGTTGTGCTCGGCCGACCCGGTGAAGTGCTGCAGCAGGTTCCCGTAGGCAGCGGGCGCGACGATCCGCAGGTCGACGGCGATCCCGTTGTGGGTGGTGATCCGAGCCCCGCCCTCGCCCGAGGAGCCCTTGGTCGCCGCCAGGGGATGGTCCAGAAGCGCCTGTCCGAGCGCCGCCGGCTCGCTGGCGGTGGCGATCAGGTCGATGTCGTGACAGGTCTCGGTTCGACGCCGGGCCGAGCCGGCGACCTCGACCGCTTCGCTGGCGGGATGGGCGCGAAGGTCGTTGGCCAGCTGCTCGGCCACCGGCAGCACCTCGGAGAGGAGCAGCCGCTCCCCGGGCGCCCCGTCGGCGAGCTTGCCCAGAGCCGCCAGCACGTTCTCCTCGGCCTTCGGCCCGAGGCCCTTGAGCTCGCGGATTCGCTGCTGCTCGGCCGCGGCGCGCAGCTCCTCGAGGCTCGAGACGCCGAGCTCGTCGTAGAGGCGGCGCGCCGTCTTCGCCCCCACCCCGGGGACCATGGTCACCTCGATCAGGGAGGGCGGGAACTTTCGCTTCAGCTTCGCCGCGGATGGGATCTCGCCGCTGTCGACCAGCGCCAGGATCTTCTGCTCCAGCGTCTTGCCCACGCCGGGCAGCTCGGTCGCCTTGCCGGCGCGCGCCAGGTCCTCGACGGAGACGGGGCTCTGCCGGACGACTCGGGCCGCCTCGCGGTAGGCGAGCACGCGGTACCTGATCGCCCCGTCGAGCTCGTACAGCGTCGCCAGCTCGGCCAGGGCATCGGCGATCTCGGCGTTTCGCATGCCCCAAAGTTATTCCGGGAGCGCCCCGGTGGTCCCGCCCTGGCGGGTGGCGAATAGCATCCGCGGGTGCCGGAGAACGCGGGCGTCTGGCTCGTCATCCCCACCTACAACGAGGCTGCGAACGTCGAGGCGATCGTCTCTGCGGCGCTCGAGAAGCTGCCTCCGGACCGGCGGTTGCTGATCGTCGACGACTCCTCGCCCGACGGCACCGGGCAGATCGCCGAGCACCTCGCCGCGGGTCGCGATGACGTCGCCGTCCTCCACCGGCCGGTGAAGAGGGGCCTCGGTCCCGCGTACGTCGCCGGGTTCCGGGAGGCGCTCGCGGGCGGGGCCGAGCTGATCGCTCACATGGACGCCGACTTCTCGCACGACCCGGCCGACCTCCCGCGCCTGCTGGAGGCGACGGCCGACGCGGACCTGGTGCTCGGCTCGCGTTATGTGGACGGCGGCGGGGTAAGCGACTGGGGCCCGCGCAGGCGCGCGATCAGCCGCTGGGGGAGCGCCTACGCCCGGGCGGCGCTGGGCGTACCCATCCGAGACCTGACCGGCGGCTTCAAGGTCTTTCGCCGCCGGGTGCTGGACGCGATCGACCTGGGCTCCCTGGCCTCGCTCGGCTACGCCTTCCAGGTCGAGACGACCTTCCGAACGATCCTGGCAGGCTTCAAGGTCGTCGAGGTGCCGATCACCTTCCGCGACCGCCGCGTCGGCCAGTCGAAGATGACCGGCTCGGTGGTGCTCGAGGCGGCCTGGCGAGTGCCCGCGATGCGGCTTCGAGGACGCTGAGTCGGCGCCTTCGGCCGCGTAACGCTTGATCGGCGCCGGACGACAGAGAAGCGCCTGCCTCTGCCGTACTATATTTTGTATAGCGTCACCGGCCGAAGCTTCGGCGGGCCAGCGAAGACGAATGAACATCGAGCGATCAGGAGACGAGAAGTGACTGGGAAGCTCCCCGACGTGACCGACGGCAACTTCCAGTCTGAGGTGCTCGAGTCCGAGCAGCCGGTGCTGGTCGACTTCTGGGCGCCCTGGTGCGGGCCCTGCCGGATCGTCCACCCGATCCTCGAGGAGATGGCAGGCGAGCGCGACGACTTTCGCATCGTCAGCATCAACACCGACGAGAACCAGCAGACGGCGGCCCGCTTCGACGTCCTCTCGATCCCCACCCTGATCCTGTTCAAGGACGGCGCCGAGGCCAAGCGCGTGGTCGGCGCGTTGCCGAAGCGTCGCCTCGAGGCCGAGCTCGAGCCGGCCCTGACCACCTAGCTCAGCTTGTCCAGCGTGGGCTCGAGCTCGCTCAGCGAGTCGAGCGTCGCGTCGGCGAGTTGCAGCGCCTCGGGCGAGGGCGGGAAGTCCGGGCGCGGGACGGCGATCACCCGCATGCTCGCCGCGCGGGCCGAGCGGATTCCGTTGGTCGAGTCCTCGACCGCGACGCACCGCTCCGGAGCCACGTCCAGCCGCCGCGCGGCCTCGACGTAGACGTCCGGCTCCGGCTTTCCGCGCGGCACCTCCTCGGACGAGACCGTGGCGCGAAAGAGCTCCGGCGATGCCGGCCAGCTCCAGTACGAGGTCGATCAGTGGCCGGTTGGCCGAGGAGGCGACCGCCAGCGGCCAGCGCTCCGCGAGGGCGCGCACCGTCTCGACCGCGTGAGGCAGCAGCGGGACGGTGCCGCCGGTAGCAGGTCCTGGAGGCCCTCCACCACGGCGGCCGAGATCTCGTCCGGCTCCATCGGCACGCCGAGCTCGGAGCGCATGTAGCGCGACCACTCGCTGGAGCTCATGCCCATCATCTCCTCCTGCGCGCCCTCGTGCCACCGGCCGCCGGACTCGCGGGTCAGCCGCTCGCGAACCGATGCCCACGCGGGCTCGGAGTCGATCAGGACCCCGTCGAGGTCGAAGATGACGGCGTCGACCGAGATCGGCGGCCGCCTCAGGCGGATCGCTCGAGGGCGATCCGCAACTCGCGTCCCCCGACCACCGTGGCCGGCGCCTCGGCGCCGTCGTAGGACACCGAGGTGGCGAGGGTCTCGCCGGCCACGTAGGCCTCGTGGGCGCGAGCTGCGTCCAGGAGCTCCGCGTCGCCCGCCAGGCTCAGCTCGATCCGGTCGGTGACCTCGAGGCCCGACTCGCGGCGGGCGTTCTGCACGGCGTGGACGATCTCGCGCGCCAACCCCTCACGACGGAGCTCGTCGTCGAGCTCCAAGGCCAGCGCGACCGCGTGCCCCGCCGAAGCCTCCACCTGATAGCCGTCGAGGGGCTGAAGAGTCAGCGTCAGGTCGTCAGGGCCGAGGGCGTGCTCGCGGCCCTCGACGTTGATCCCAACTTCCACTCCCGCCTCGATCGCCTCGCTGACCTTGCTCGCGTCCAGGGCTTCGACTGCGGCAGCGACCTGGGGCATCTGCCTGCCGAAGCGGGGGCCGAGCGCGCGGTAGTTGGGCTTCACCTCGTACGTGACGAGCTCCGATTCCTCCGCGACGAACTCCAGCTCCTTGACGTTCAGCTCCGAGGTCACGATCTTCGACCGCGCGGAGATTGCCTCCCGCTCGGCGTCGTTGGCGACCACGATCGCCCGCCGCAGGGGTTGCCGAACCTTGACCGCCGCTTGCGCGCGCGCCGCGCGGCCCAGCTCGACCGTCCGCCGAACGGCCTCCATCGAAGCCTCGAGGGGCTCGTCGAGGAGCGAGGGGTCGGGCTTCGGGAAGTCCCGCAGGTGCACGGAGTCCGGCAACTCGGCGAACTCCGCATCCGCTCCGCCGGCGAGATTGAGATGGATCTCCTCGGCGATGAAGGGGGTGAACGGCGCCAGCAGCGCCGCAGCGTCGAGCAAACACCGGTGCAGGGTTGCGAACGCTTCGCGGTCTCCCTCCCAAAAACGTCGGCGCGAGAGCCGGACGTACCAGTTGGAGAGCTCATCGACGTAGGCGGCGATCGCGCGGCCGGCGCTGGTGCAGTCGTACGCTTCCATGTGCTCGATCACGGTCGCGATCGTGCCCTGGAGGCGAGACAGCGCCCACCTGTCGAGGTCGTCGCCGCCCGGCAGGTCCGCGGACGTTCGTACCTGCGTTGGATCAAGTCCCTCGGCGTTCGCGTACAGGACCCAGAACGCGTACGTGTTCCAGAGCGTGAGCATGAACTGGCGCACGGACTCGCCCACTGTGTCGGCGGAGAAGCGATAGCCGGCCCAGGGCTGCTGGGCGGTGAAGTAGTACCAGCGGAAGGCGTCTGCGCCGTGGCGCCCGATCACCTCCCAGGGATCGACCACGTTGCCGCGGCTCTTCGACATCTTCTGGCCCTCCGGGTCGAGGATCAGGCCGAGGACGACGCAGTTGCGATAGCTGGCGCGATCGAAGACCAGCACCGAGACCGCGAGCAGGGAGTAGAACCAGCCGCGCGTCTGGTCGATCGCCTCGCTGATGAAGTCCGCAGGGAAGCGGTCCGTGAACAGCTCCTCTCCCTCGAAGGGGTAGTGGAACTGCGCGAAGGGCATCGAGCCCGAGTCGTACCAGGCGTCGATCGTCTCGCGGACGCGGCGCATCTCGCCGCCGCAGGCCTCGCAGCGAAGCGTCACCTCGTCGATGTAGGGCCGGTGGAGGTCGTCGGGCACCTGGCCTCCGCGCTCGCGCAGGTCGGCAATCGACCCGGCGCAGAAACGCTCCTCGCACCCCTCGGATCCGCACTCCCAGATCGGCAGGGGCGTGCCCCAGTAGCGCTCCCGAGAGAGAGCCCAATCGACGTTGCCCTCGAGCCAGTTGCCGAACCTGCCGTGCTTGATGTGCTCGGGGTGCCAGCCGATCTCCTCGTTCTCCGCGAGCATCCGCTCGCGGACGTCGGTGGTGCGCACGTACCAGCTCGACTTCGCGTAGTACAGAAGCGGCGTTCCGCAGCGCCAGCAGTGGGGGTAGGAGTGGCGGTAGCGCTCGGCGCGCAGCAGGCGCCCCGAGTCGCGAAGGGCCTCGACGATCGCCGGGTCGGCCTGCTTGACGAACTGGCCCGCGAAATCGGTGATCCGCTCGTCGAAGGTGCCGTCCTCGCGCACCGGGTTCTGGAGCTTGATCCCGTATTGCTCGCCGAGCCGGAAGTCGTCCTCGCCAAAGGCGATCGCGGTGTGCACGAGGCCGGTGCCCTCCTCTGTGGTGACGAAGTCGGCCTCGAGCACTGTGTGGCCACGCGGCCCGTAGTCGGTGATGTAGGGGAAGGGCGGCTCGTACTGCGCGCCGGCCAGCGCGCTGCCCGCAAACGATCGAGCACCTCGGCACCCTCGCCCAACACCCGCTCGACCAGCGGAGCGGCGACGACCAGCACCTCGTCGGACCCGGACGGCCTGCACCCGCACGTACTCGATCTCGGGGCCGACGGCAACCGCCGCGTTCGAGATCAGCGTCCACGGCGTCGTGGTCCAGACGAGGAGCGCGTCGCCCGCCTCGAGTGGAGCCTCCGGGCTGGCGGACGGGAAGTCGCACGTACACCGACGGGTCCTCGACGTCCTGATAGCCCTGGGCGACCTCGTGCGAGGAGAGCGCCGTGCCGTCGCGGGGGCAGTAGGGGACCACCTTGTGGGCCTCGTAGAGGCGCCCGTCGTCCCAGATCTTGCGCAGCGACCACCAGACCGACTCGATGTAGGAGTTGGTGAGCGTCACGTAGGGGTCGTCGAGGTCGATCCAGAAGCCGATCCGCTCGGTGAGCCGGTTCCATTCCTCGACGTAGCGGAACACCGACTCGCGGCAGCGCTGGTTGAACTCGGGGATCCCGTAGGCCTCGATCTCGGCCTTCGAGGAGATCCCGAGCTCCCTCTCGACCTCCAGCTCGACCGGCAGGCCGTGGCAGTCCCAGCCGGCCTTGCGGGGTACCCGGTGCCCGCGCATGGTCTGGTAGCGGGGGTAGATGTCCTTGAAGACGCGCGACAGGACGTGGTGGGAGCCGGGCTCGCCGTTGGCGGTCGGCGGGCCTTCGTAGAAGCTCCATACGGGGGCGTCCTGGCGCTGCGCCAGCGACCGGTGGAAGACGTCGCGCTCGCGCCAGCGCTCGAGGATCCGCTCCTCGAGCTCGGGGAAGGACTGCCTCGGGTCTACCGGGCGGTAGGCGGCCATCGGCGCCTGATTCTGCCTGTTTTCCGCAGGCTGTCCTGCCCCGGCATCGGCTATGCGGGGTCCATCCAGGACAGCAGAGATGCCGGGTCCTAGCATGCGGGTGGTGCGCCGCTCCCTTTCCTTCCTGATTGCCGCCGCCCTGGTCGCCGGGTGCGGATCGAGCGACGGCGGGGCTACGCCGACCGCCTGCCTGGCGCCGGCCGCGACCTACCTGAAGGCCCTCGAGGCCGCTCCCGAGCGCGGTGCGACTGGCCGGCGAAACGCCCGATCAGCGGCTGCCTCGTGGACGACCAGTCGGCGGGGGACCTGGCCGACGTGGGCGCGTCGATGGTGCGGGCGGCCACGCTTCTCTCCGCGCCGCCGCAACGGGACCCCGGCGGGCCGCAGGCGCTGCAGCCTCGGCTACCTGGTCGGCGCGGTTCAGGAGGGGGCCTCGGAGACGAGCGGCATCCACGCCGACCTGGTGCGGCGGCTCGAGGCCGCCGCCCGCTACCTGCAGCGCCCCGCGGCACGAGCTCGTTCGACCTCGCGTATGCGGAGGGCTACGCGGCCGGCCGCAGCGGCGGCTGACACGCTGGCGATAGCCTCCGAGGTTCGGAAACGGCGAACGGAGGAAGCGATGGCGACGGACACCTCGACGGAGCTTTGGGGAGAGGAGACCCGCAAGGCGATCGCCAACTTCCCCGTCTCGGGGCAGCCGATTCCCGTTTCCGTCGTGCGCTGGCTGGGTCGGATCAAGTCCGCCGCGGCGCAGGCCAACGCGGAGCTCGGGCTGCTCGACCCGGATATCGCCGGGCGAATCGCCGCAGCGGGTGACGCGATCGCCGCGGGGGAGCACGACGACCAGTTCCCGATCGACGTCTTCCAGACGGGCTCCGGCACCTCGTCGCACACGAATGCCAACGAGGTGATCGCGAGCCTCGCGGGCGACGGCGTCCACCCGAGCGACCACGTGAACATGGGACAGTCGTCGAACGACGTCTTCCCGTCGGCCGTCCACCTGGCCGCGCTCGGCGAGGTGACCCACGACCTGCTGCCCTCGATGGACGGGCTCGCCTCCGCCCTGGAGCGCAAGGCGGAGGAGTTCGCCGACCTGGTCAAGGCCGGGCGCACGCACCTGATGGACGCCGTTCCGGTCACCCTCGGCCAGGAGTTCGGGGGCTACGCCGCTCAGATCAGGCTGGGCACCGACAGGGTGCGTGCCACCCTGGGGCGCGTCGGCCAGATCCCGCTCGGCGGCACCGCCACCGGCACCGGCCTCAACACGCACTCGGAGTTCGCGCAGCGCGTGCGCGCCAGGCTCGCCGAGGACACCGGGCTGGAGATCTCCGAGCCGCTCGACCCCTTCGAGGCGCAGGGAAGCCGCGACGCCCTGGTCGAGCTCTCGGGGGCGCTGAAGGTGGTCGCCGTCTCGCTGACGAAGATCGCCAACGACATCGCGCTGATGGGATCCGGCCCCCGCGCCGGGCTCGGGGAGCTGCGCCTGCCGGCGCTCCAGAAGGGCTCCTCGATCATGCCCGGGAAGGTCAACCCGGTGATCTGCGAGGTCGCGATCCAGGTTGGAGCGCAGGTGATCGGCAACGACGCCGCCATCTCGATCGCCGGCTCGCAAGGCCAGTTCGAGCTGAACGTGCGAGTTCCGCTGATCGCCCGCAACCTGCTCGACTCGATCAAGCTGCTGGCAGCCGCCTGCCGGCTCTTGGACACCAAGTGCGTGCAGGGGATCGAGGCCGACGAGGAGGCGGCGGAACGCCACGCCGAGGCGACCCTCGCCACCGCGACGGCGCTCAACCCCCACATCGGCTATGACCGGGCGACCGAGATCGTCAAGGAAGCCCACGCCTCCGGACGGCCGCTGCGCGAGGTCGCGCGGGAGATGGGCGTGGAGGAAGAGATCCTCGAGCAGGCGCTCGACCACCGGCGGATGGCGCGCCCGCACGAGTAGTCCCAGGGCCCCCGCTGCCTTCTAACCTAGGCGGACCAAATGCGAGCGCCGAGGCGCCGCCGGAAAGGAGCAGCAGATGGGTCAAGCGGTTGTGCACTTCGAGGTGATCGGGAAGGACGCGGAAAGGCTTCAGGGCTTCTACTCGGACCTGTTCGGCTGGGAGGTCAACGCCGACAATCCGATGAACTACGGCCTCGTGGCCCGCGAGGGGAACTCCAACGCCGACGGCGTCGGGATCGGCGGCGGAATCGGCTCCGGGCCGGATGGCCAGAGCTACGCCACCTTCTACGTCGAGGTCGACGACGTCGAGGCGGGCCTGCAGAAGGCCGAGAGCCTCGGCGGGTCGCGCGTCATGGGCCCGATGGACGTCATGGACCAGGTGACGATCGGGCTCTTCAACGACCCCGAGGGCCACATGATCGGGCTGGTCAAGACCCAGCAGGCGTAGGGATCGCAGCGCCTCCGGAGCGGCCGCGTAATGCCGCGGCCGCTCCGCCAACTAAGGGAATAGAGCGCAATCCCGTCGCCCAGTTACCCTTGAAGGAGCAGCATGGAAATCGACCAACAGACCGCCGATCCGACAAGGACCGAGATGGCAACCTTCGGCGCCGGATGCTTCTGGCAGGTCGAGGCGATGTTCCAGGAGCTTCCGGGCGTGATCGAGACCGCCGTCGGGTACGAGGGCGGCCACGTCGACAACCCCACCTACGAGCAGGTGTGCACCGGCACCACCGGCCACGTTGAGGTGTGCCAGGTCATCTTCGACCCCTCCCAGGTGGACTACGAGGACCTGGTCGAGAAGTACCTCGAGATCCACGACCCGACCCAGCTCAACCGCCAGGGGCCGGACGTGGGCTATCAGTACCGATCGGTGATCTTCACCCACTCCGACGAGCAGGCGGAGGCCGCCCAGCGCGTGATTGACCGTGCCCAAGACCGGTTCCGCGACCCGATCATGACCACGATCGAGCCGGCGAAGCCCTTCTGGCGCGCGGAGGAGTACCACCAGTGCTACCTCCAGAAGCGCCGCTCGAGCGGGCTGATGGGGATGCTGCTCGGGCCGCTGAGCCGCTAGCGGGCTAGCTGCCTTCGGCCTCCACCAGCTCCACGGCCAGGTCCAGCACAGCCTCCCAGTACCGGTACCCGTGCTCGGCGCTCGCCTGCGTCGGATCCCCGATCACCCCGGTCTCCGACAGCGCATCGACCCCGCTCTCGAACAGGCCCGCGACGGCCTCCTGTGGATCGCCGACGTACCCGGCCTCGGCCCGGTCCATGCGGACCAGGTCGGGGTGAATCGCCAGCAGCATCGAGGTCTCCCATTCCCCCGCGTGGAGGCCGCCCTCGGGCATCGGCACCTCGAACTCCTGCTCGCCGAGCTGGGCCACTCGCAGGAACACGCTCAGGTCGGTGATTGCGACGACGCGTCGGCGCTCGGCGTCCGGCAGCTTCTCGACCGCCGCGGCCAGCGGGCCGAAGTTGCCGCCGTGAGTGGGCACGAGGACGATCCGGCCTGAAGCCGGCCCGCACCAGCGAGGAGACGAGATCGGCGACGACCGCGTGGAAGGTCTCGTCCGCGATCGACAGGGTTCCGGCGAAGGCCAGGTGATGGCTGGAGCAGCCCACCCGGACGGTCGGCGCCACGAAGGCGTCAAGCCGCTCGGCCAGCCGGCCTGCGAAGTGATCGCCGAGCAGCGCGTCGGTGGCCAGGGGCATATGGTGGCCGTGCTGCTCGGTGGCGCCGAAGGCGACCACCACCGTCTCGCGCCCTCCGCGGAGCTCCGCCTCGACCTCGGGCCAGGTCAGCTTGTCGAGCTCGAGCGCACCGATGAGGTGACCGTACCTTCCGTTACTCGCGTCCGGGCGATCGAGCCGTGACGAGCCCGTAGGCTCCGGCCAGCAGCGACCGCGAGGTCACGTCGCGAAAGCCCGCTGAGTTGAGCAACGCGACCAGCTCGTCGGTCTCGTAGAAGTGGACGTGGCCCTTCTCGTAGCGTCGGCAGAACGCGTCGACGCCGCGCATGACGAGGCGATCGGAGCTGAGGTCGCCGAGCGCGATTCGACCCGACGGCTCGAGTACCCGGCGCATCTCGCCGAGCGAGCGGTCCGGCTCCGGGTAGTGATGAAACGAGGTCGTCGACAGAACCGCGGTGAACGCCCCATCGGGGAACGGAAGCTGGGCGCTGTCGCCCTCGACGATCTCGACGTTCGGAATGCCATCCGCCCGGGATCGGGCCCGCGCGACCATCGCCGGCGACAGGTCAAGGCCGGTCGCGCGGGCGACGAGCGGCGCCGCCTCACAAACGGCCACGCCCGGTCCACAGCCGACGTCGAGCAAGCGATCCGACTCGTCGAGCTCCAACGCCGCGAGCGCCCGACGCTGCGCCCTGCGAATCCAGCGCGAGCAAGGGTCGGCTCCGTAGAACCGCGCCCAGCGATCGAAGAACCGGCGGGCGGCTTCCTGCGAGGGTTGCGCGCTCGCTGACGGTCGGTTCGCTCATCTCACACCGCCTGTCCCTGTCTCCTTCAGCTCGACCACAACCGGGATCCCCGTGTCGAACCAGTAGCGATGAAGCTCCTTGATCTTCTCGCGCGTCGGCCGGCCGCGCAGGTGGAGGGCGCACTCGCCGTAGTCGTTCGGGACTACCGTCTCGCAGATCGCCTCGCGCGCCTGCTCCAACTCCGCCGGGTCTTGTAGCTCGCGCGCGGTGCCGGCGAACGTACCGCCGCGCATCCGCAACGACACCCGGGGCTGGGCGCGAATGTTCCAGACCCACGCGGACACGGCCGTCGGACGCTTCATCGCCACCTCCGGTGGGCGCAACTGGACGATGTAGGCGCGATCACCGCGCCGGATCACTCGGATGCACTTGCGGCGCACCTTCCCCGTCCGCCGCCCGGTCGTGGTCAGCACTCCGTACCCGGAAGGCGGACGCACCATGACAAAGGGAAGCATCAGCGCGCTGAGCACGCGGCCGTCGCGCTCCGAACGCAACAGTCGCTTGTGCTTGGGGGCCTCCTCGGCGGCGGCGGCACGTACCCGTTCGGCCCAATCGTCGTCGCGTGGTCGTGACTGCGCGCTGGTCGCTTCGCTCTTCTCCACGCTCACAGATTCACGGCGACGTACTTCGTCTCCAGGTACTCGTCGATGCCCTCGTTGCCGCCCTCGCGGCCGATGCCGGACTGCTTGACGCCGCCGAACGGGGCGCCGGCGTTCGAGACCATGCCCTGGTTGAGGCCGATCATCCCGGTCTCCAGGCCCTCGCAGACGCGCAGCGCCCGCTTCAGGTCGCGGGTGAAGACGTAGGCGACCAGGCCGTACTCGGTGTCGTTGGCGGCAGCGATCGCCTCCTCCTCGGAGGAGAACGAGGCGATCGGCGCCACCGGGCCGAAGATCTCCTCCCTCAGCACGCGGGCGTCGCGGGCTCACGCCGCCGAGCACGGTGGGCTCGAAGAAGTAGCCGGCGCCGTCGAGCTTGCCCCCGCCGACCACAGCCGTGGCGCCCTTGCCCACCGCGTCCTCGACCAGCTCGGCCACCTTCGAGCGCTGGTCGTCGTCGATCAGCGGGCCGACGTCGACGCCCTCCTCGGTGCCCCGGCCGACCTTCAGCGAGCCCATGCGGTCCGCGAGCCGCGACGCGAACTCGTCGGCCAGCGACTCGGCGACGTGGAAGCGGTTCGCCGAGGTGCAGGCCTCGCCGATGTTCCGCATCTTGGCGATCATCGCTCCCT
Source organism: uncultured Actinomycetes bacterium (assembly GCA_963824865.1). Classification (GTDB taxonomy): domain Bacteria; phylum Actinomycetota; class Thermoleophilia; order Solirubrobacterales; family 70-9; genus AC-56. The sequence goes on from CAWGQQ010000010.1 coordinate 281,105, forward strand.
CCAGCGCCGCGTCCAGGTCGGCGTCGTCGAAGATCAGGAACGGGGCGTTGCCGCCCAGCTCCATCGAGACGTTGAGGACGTTCTCCGCCGCCTGGGCGATCAGCTCGCGGCCGACCTCGGTCGAGCCGGTGAAGCACAGCTTTCGCAGCCGGGGATCGGCGATCACCGGCTTCGGCGACCGAGCTCGACGAGGAGCTCGTGATCACGTTCAAGACCCCGCCCGGAAGGCCGCACTCCTCCAGGATCTGGGTGAGGGCGAACGCCGACAGCGGCGTCTGCTTCGCCGGCTTCCAGACCATCGTGCAGCCGGCGGCGATCGCGGGGCCGATCTTGCGGGTTCCCATCGCGGTGGGGAAGTTCCACGGGGTGATGAAGAAGCACGGGCCCACCGGCTGGCGCATGACCAGCACACGGCTGGCGCGCGTTGCCCGCCAGCTTGTAGTTGCCGTCGATCCGCAGGGCCTCGCCGGAGAACCAGCGGAAGAACTCGGCCGCGTAGGTGATCTCGGCCTTCGACTCCGCCACCGCCTTTCCCATCTCGAGGGTCATCAGCAGGGCCAGGTCGTCCGCCCGCTCGTTGAGCAGCCTCGAAGGCGCGCCAGAGGATCTCCCCACGCTGGTTCGGGGGCGTGGCGGCCCACTCGGCCTGGCTCGCGACCGCGGCGTCGAGCGCCGCCGTCGCGTCGTCCGGGGTGGCGTCGGCGATCTCGCACAGCGCCTGCCCGGTGGCGGGGTCCTCAACCGCGAACGTGCCCCCCTCGCCGGCATCGCGCCACTCGCCGCCGATGTAGAGGCGCTTGGAGACCCCGTCGAGCACGGCCTGCTCCTGCGTCGTGGTGCTGATCCGCACACTCGCAGCGTACGAAACGGGAGGGAATTGGCGCTCGCGGTCGAAGCGCGACCTAGGACCCGTAGGGTGTTGCGGGTCGACAGGCGGATGGAGGCAAGGTCAAGAACAAGGAAGGCGGTCGGGCTGGCGGCGTGCGTCGTGGCGCTGGCGGCTTTGGCCTGGCCCGGCGGCGCAAGCGGCGCCAACTGGGTGGTCAAGGGGCGCGGCTGGGGCCACGGGGTCGGCATGAGCCAGTACGGCGCCTACGGCCTCGCCCAGCACGGGCGCGGCTACCGGGAGATCCTCCATCACTACTACAGGCACACCCGGATCGGGCACGCCGGCAGCAACACGATCAAGGTCCTGCTCGGCTCGGGATCGGGCTCGGTGAGCTTCAGGAAGGCGAGGAAGGCCTGCGGCAAGCGGCTTCGCCGCCGCCGCGGATACCGCTTCAAGCAGTCCGGCTCGGACGTGATCCTGAAGCGCGCCCATGGGGGCAGGATCGCGAACTGCGGCCCAAGCGGCATCGCCTCCGGCGGCGGGAAGATCCGGATCGGGGGCAAGGGCGTCTACCGAGGGAGGCTGAAGGCGAAGGCGTCGGACGGCGGCCTGCTGGTGATCAACCCGGTCGGGCTCCAGTCATACGTGAAGGGGGTGGTCCCGAACGAGGTGCCGTCCTCGTGGCCGCAAGGCGGCGCTCCGGGCGCAGACGGTCGCCGCGCGCTCCTACGCGCTGGCCACGAGCGGAGCGGGCGACTTCGACGTCTATGACGACACGCGCAGCCAGGTCTATGGAGGCAAGGACTCGGAGACCGAGCGGACCAACATGGCCGCCACGCAGCACCGCGGGCCTCGTGGTGCGCCACCGCAAGCAGGTGGCGACGACGTACTTCTTCTCGACCTCGGGCGGCCGCACGGAGAGCGTCGAGCACGGGTTCCCGGGCGCTGAGCCGGTCCGCTACCTGAAGAGCGTCAAGGACCCCTACGACGGAGCGTCTCCGTACCACACGTGGACGGTCCGCTTCTCCCAGAACGAGATCGAGTCGGAGCTCTCGGGCCTGTTCTCCGGCCGGCTGCGCAGGATCAAGGTGCTGAAGCGCGGGGACTCCCCGCGGATCGTCCGGGCGCGCGTGGTCGGCTCACAGGGGAGCTCCACGGTCTCCGGCCCTACGCTCCAGGCGCACTTGGACCTGCGGAGCACCTGGGCCCGCTTCCTGAAGAGGTAGCCCCTGGCGCTAGCCGTCCGGATACGGCTGGACCGGGATGCCGTGATCGGTCTGGCGCATGCCGATCTCGTACGTCGCGCCGCCGGCGAGCTCGAGGCGCTCCGGCTGGCCGCCGCGGCGCTCGACCTCGAGCTCCAGGTCGGCGATCGAGCAGTTGAGCGTGTTGTGCTCGGGCCCCTTGGGGTCGGCGTAGATCCAGGCGACGAAGTTGCGGGGATCCGACGACACCCGGCCGCGGAGCTTCAGGTCCTTGCCCGCGAGCTGGAACTCGCAGGAGGTGGGCCGCTCGCCCAGCTTCGTCGACAGGATGCGGTCGAAGCCGCCGAGCCGGTGCTCGGTGCCGTCGATGCGCAGCATCCCGTTGGCGACCCACGGCGTGGTCAGGGGACCGACCTTGATCCGGCCCGCGGCCAGGTCCAGGTAGCTTCCCCGCTCGCCCGCCCAGGTCGCCGCCCTGGATCCACACCCAGCGCTCGGCGTGCTCCGCCCCCCAGTTGTGGCCGATCATCCCCGGCCAGTCGGTGAGCTCGATCCGCTCGCCGCCCACCGTCACGGTGCCCTCGAAGCGTGCGCTCGGGTAGGGGCTGAGGAACTTGGTGCGGGGCAGCCGCGCTTCGTAGAGCCGCTCGTAGGGCAGGTGGTGGAAGGCGCCCCCGGGATCGTCGAAGCTGAGATCCCAGCTCGCCTGAAGCTCGGGCGTCGCCAGCTCGCCGGTGGCTCGGCCGGGTTCGAGCACGGCGCCGTCAACGCGGATGTAGGCGCCCTCGGGCGCCGAGAGCTCGGTGGCGGCGAAGCTGGCCTTGGTGGCTCGCGGCCCCGGCGCGTCGGCGTCGAACACGGTCAGCCACAGCGCAGCGGTTGGCTCCTCGCCCGGCCGCTTGTGGACCGTGTGCCGGATCCACACACCCTGTCCCCCGGCCGGCCGCGAGGCCTTCAGGTAGAAGCTCTCGTAGTGGCCGGCCTGGCGCCCTAGGCGGGGAAAGCGCGCCTTGCTTCGCACGCGAGGAAATCTAACCGCCCTAGCGGGTCTCTCTCATCCTGAGAGCCCCGATCAGTGCCGGATGGTGATCACGTCGCCGTCGCGGACCGGGTATTCGCGGCCCTCGGTCCGGATCAACCCGCGCTCCCGAGCCTCGCCGTAGCCGCCGGCGTCGACCAGCTCGCGCCAACCGATCACCTCGGCGCGGACGAAGCCGGCCTGGATCTCGGTGTGCACCTTGCCGGCGGCGTCCCAGGCGGTGAGCCCGCGGCGCAGCGCGCGCGCCCTCGCCTCGCTGCCGCGATGGGCGGTGAAGAAGGTGAGCAGGTCGAGCAGCTCGTAGGCGGCGCGCACCAGCCGCTCCAGGCCCGACTCCGCCAACCCCAGCTCGGAGCGCATCTCCCCGGCCTCCGCCTCGGGCAGCTCCGCCAATTCCGCCTCGATCCGGGCGCTGACGCCGATGCACCCCGCGTCCTGGCGCCGCGCGTGCTCCACCAGCGTGGCCGGAGGCTCGCTCTCACCCTCGTCCAGGTTGGCGACGTAGAGCACCGGCTTGGAGCTCAGCGCCTGAAGCTCCGCGGGGGCGTTCGGCGCCAGGGCCGGGACCGCCACCGCGCGCGCCGGCGCGCCACGGCCAAGGCCCTCCACCACACGCTCCAGCCAGTCGAGCTCAGCCGCCGCCTCCTTGGCGCCACTCGCCTGCTTTCGCACTCGCTCCAATCGCCCCTGCGCCTGCTCGAGGTCGGCGAGCAACAGCTCGGCGTCCACCACCTCGGCGTCGGCGACCGGGTCGATCCGCCCCTCGGGATGAGGGACCTGCGCGTCGCTGTGGACGCGAACCACGTGGCAGATCGCGTCCGTTTCGCGGATTTCGGCGAGGAAGCGGTTCCCCAGCCCCTCGCCTGTGGAGGCGCCCGGCACCAGGCCGGCGATGTCGTGGAACTCGATCGTCTCCGGGATCTGCGGGCTTGCGCCGGCCGCCTCCGCCACGGCCGCCAGGCGCTGATCGGGAACCTCGACGATCGCGACGTTGGGCTCCACCGTCGTGAACGGGTAGCTGGCGGTTTGGGCCGCGGCCCGGGTGAGGGCGTTGAAGAGCGTCGTCTTGCCTGCGTTCGGCAGGCCGACGATGCCGACTTTCACGGGCGCTCTGGATTCGCCACCAGGTCGATCAGGCGGTCCTCGGTGCCCTTGCCGCGCAACCCCGGCCAGCGGCGACCCATCGCCAGGCCGACGGCGGCGCCGCCGAGCACGTCCGAGGGGTAGTGCATGCCGAGGTAGGGCCGCGTGAGGCAGATCGCGCCGGCGAGCCCGTACAGCGGCAGGCGCAGCCCCGGGGCGACGCGCCCCATCGCGGCCGCCGCCGCCAGTGACGAAGTGGCGTGAGCCGACGGAAACGAGAGCTCGCTGGGTGCGGCCGCCAGGGGTGGCAGGCGACGCAGGCGCGGGCGGCGCCTTCGCACGGCGAGCTTGACCAGGAAGTTGACCCCGACCGCGCCGGGGGCAACCGCGGCTGCCCGCAGCCAGCGCTCGCGGCGGGTCGCGTCGACGGCGGCGCCCACGACCCCGATCGCGACCCAAACCGCACCCCACTCTCCTGCCAGGCCGAGGCCCTTCATCCCGCCCTCCAACCGAGGCCCGTGGCAGCGCGTGCGCATCGTGCGAAGCAGACGCCGGTCGAGCTCTTGAAGCCGCGTCAGCACCGGTCGCAGCATAGGGGCCGAACGTCCGAACTCGCCGCTGAAATGCGCCCGTGAGCCCGGACGACCGCCTCGCCGATTACGAGCATGGCTTCAGGCGGGCGGGGCTCCCTCTCCTGATCGAGGGGTTCTCCGCCTCCACGGACGTCTTCAACCGAGCGGCCCCGCTGCTGGCGCTCGTCTTCTTGGTCGAGATGCTCGGCGCAATTCAGCTCGATTGGTCGCTGCTCGGCAACCTCGCCGCAGCGCTGGGCGGCCTTGCGATCCTGCTGGTTGCGGCCATCGCGTTGAATCGTGCCCGCGAGCGGCCGCTGCTCGCGCTGCCGGAGGACGTCGGCCGGGCCGAGCTGGCCGCGTTCGTCGTCCTGCCCGGCGCTCTTGCCGTTGATCTTCGGCGGGCAGTGGCGGAGCGCCGCGGTCACGGCGGCCGCCAACCTTGCCCTGCTGGCCTTGACCTACGGCGTGGTCGGTTATGGCCTGGTCTCGATCGTGCGCTGGGTGTTCGCACGGCTCTTGAGCCAGCTTGCTTCCTCGCTGGCCCTGCTCATGCGGGCGATCCCGCTGTTGATGATCTTCTCGGTGGTCCTCTTCTTGACCGTCGAGATGTGGGAGGTGTTCGCCGACCTGCCGACGGCCTCGTTCGCAATCCTCGCGGGGCTGTTCGTCGCCCTGGGCACCTCTTTTCTGATCGCCCGGGTGCCCCGCGAGGTGCGCTCCCTGGAGCGGGAGGCCGGCGGCGATGGACCCGAGCTCGATCGTCGACAGCGCGTCAACGTCGGGCTGGTCCTGTTCGTGAGCCAGGCACTCCAGGTGCTCCTGGTCAGCCTCGCGGTGGGCGGCTTCTTCGTCGCCCTGGGCGTCCTGATCATCGACGACGACGTATTGCGCTCCTGGATCGGCGCCGGCGGGACCGTGCTGGTCACGGTCGACCTCTTCGGTCACCGGGGCATCCTCACCGAGGAGCTGCTGCGGGTTTCTGGCGCAATCGCTGCGTTCACGGGCCTCTACTTCGCGATCTCGATGCTCACGGACGAGGTCTATCGCCGCGAGTTCCTCGACGAGGTGATCGGTGAGATGCGCGAAACCTTCCGGGCCCGGGCCGAGTACCTGCGCCTGCGGGCGCAAACCGGCGAGGCCTGACCCACGCCGGGCCTCCGGTAGGGCAGAATCCGGCGCATGGAGGCGACTACCGCGCCGACGATGGTCCCTGGCTACCGCCACCTTCCCGGGAACCATTGCGGCTCGACCGCGCTTCGCAACCTGCTCGTCTTTCATGGCGCCGAGATCTCCGAGGAGATGGCGCTCGGGCTGGGGGCCGGGGTCAGCTTCTACTACGTAGCGCTCGACGGATCCTCGCCGTCGCGATTCACGAACGGGCGCGTGGGCCGTCTCGAGGAGCAGTTCGTGGAGCTCACCGGGGCGCCGATCCGGCTCGAAACCTTCGACGATCCAGAGGCCTCGTGGGAGGCGGCCCGGGCCGCCGTGGAGGGCGAGCGTCCCGCGGTCCTGCTCACCGACCTCTACTACCTGGACCACTACGGCAGCTCGGCGCACTTCCCCGGTCACGCGGTCGTCATCGCCGGCTACGACGCCGAGGTCGCCTATCTGTCCGACACCTCGTTCGACGAGCTGCAGACGACGCGCCTCGACAACCTCGCCCGAGCTCGCCATGGCAAGCATCCAGTCTTCCCTCTGGACGGCCACATGCTCACGGTCCCGGAAGGCGCCGAGCTGGGTGATGTCCGCGAGGCCTCGGCGGCCGCGATCGAGCGCAACGCCAAGCAGATGCTCGACCCACCGCTGGGTGACTACGAAGGCCTGCCGGCGCTGCGCCGGTTCGCGGCTGAGGTCGGGGACTGGCCCCAGGAGCTCGAGGACTGGCAGTGGTGCGCGCGCTTCTGCTACCAGGTGATCGAGCGCCGCGGAACGGGGGGCGGAAACTTCCGGCTCATGTACTCGCGATTCCTCGCCGAGGTGGGCCGCGACGAGGCGCCGCTGGCCGCCGAAGCAGCCGGCCGATGGACTTCACTCGCCAAGGACCTGCTGGCGGCGAGCGAGGCCGACGCCCCCCGGCCGGAGATCTGGTCGCGGGTCGGCGCGGCGGCGGCCGAGGTGCTCGACGCGGAGGAGCGGCTCTGGCCGGCGCTCGCCGCCCAGAGCTAGGGCTCGCCGCTCAGCCCTGGCTTTGCAACAGCGGGTCGGGGGCGCCCAGCTGGGAGACCTCCGGTGCCTCATACGGCTTGCCCGGGCAACCTCCGATCGCCAGCACGCGGACGCCTTCCTCGCCTGCCAAGACCTTGCGCGTGGTCCCCGCGCTCACCCGCACCATGGTCTCCGGGTCCAGGGGATACCGCGTCCCCTCGATCTCCACCTCGCCGGAGCCGCGCAGCGCGACGTAGACCTCCTCCTGGCCGTCATCGGCGTGGTCGTGCTCCGGATACTGGTCGGCGTTCGCCGGCATGTCGATCACCTGCATGCCGAAGGAGCTGATCCCGAGCTCGCCTCGCGCGCGCTTGAAGGCGCCCGCGTAGATCGCCTCCATGTCGTCGATCCTCTTCACCTCGTAGTCAGCCATGGTCGTCTCCTTTTCTCTTGCGGCCGCCTGCGGCGGCCTTAGATGCTGCGTTTCGGCGCTAAGCTCCTTGACCATCTTTGCGGCCGCCTGCGGCGGTCGATTACACGCTGCTCTCGGGAAAGCCTATACCTCTCAGGCGCCCAAACGCGCGAAGTAGCCGAGCTTCGGCCCCACGCGGCGCTCGAAGCGCAGACCGGCGGCCTCGGCTCGCCGCTGGAGCGAGCCCAGCGTGACCATGTGGGGGTCGCCGAAGAGCTCGCCGACGATCAGCCGCCCGCCCGGTTTCAGCACCCGGGCGATCTGGCGCAGCGCCGCGTCCTGGTCGGGAATCTCACCGAGCACGGTGGTCAGGATCGCCGCATCGAAGCTGTCATCGTCCCAACCGAGCTGCTGCGCGTCGCCGAGCGTGGGGTTGACGTTCCAAAGGCCACGCTCACGGGCGCGCCGAACCGTGTGGTCGAGCATCTCCTGCTGGATGTCGAAGATCTCCACCGTTCCCTGGTCGCCGACCCAGGCCGCCAGGTCGAGCGTGTAGTAGCCGGTTCCGGGGCCGATCTCGAGCAGGCGCTCGCCCGGCCGTGGCTCGAGGATCTCGCGCAGGCGGGCGCGGGTGATCAGCGGGTGCGGCGCCTCGACCCAGAACCGCTGGCCGTAAGGGCAGGCCGAGGGGTTCTTGCGCCACCAGAGCGCCGCGGCCCCGACCGCTATGGCGCCCAGGCCGACCAGCTTCCTCATTTATCGGAAAAGCCGATCGTGTGGGGGGCGGCCGCGACGCGGACGAACACCACCTTTCGCAGGTTGAGCGAGATCGCGCCGTCCTCGGATTCGAGGTCGTACCACCTCGCCGTCTCCTTCGCCGGCTCGTCGGTGGACGTGAGCGCCTCGCGAAGCGTCTCCAGGTGCCGCGCCGCCAGGCGAGCGCTCATCACCTGGCCGCCGCCGAACCCGATCTCAACCCGCTTCATCTCCTCAGCCATCGACTTCCCCTCTGGTCGTTATTCGCTTGCCGCCGGCTCGACCAGCTCGGTGAGCGCGCCGCCGGTCGCCTTGGGGTGCAGGAACGCAACCCGGCTCCCCCGAATGCCGATTCGGGCCTTGGAGTCGATCAGCTCCACGCCCGCCTCGTTCAGCCTCGCCAGCGTCGAGTCGATGTCGGTGACCCGGTAGGCGATGTGATGAAGGCCCTCGCCCCGCTTGGCGATGAACCGGCCGACCACGGTCTCCGGGCCAAGGGGGCGAAGCAACTCCACGTGTCCGTCGCCCACGTCGAGCAGCACCGCCTCCACACCCTGGGACTCGACCGTCTCCCGGTGCGCGATCGGCATCCCGAAGGTCCCCTCGTAGAGAGCCGTCGCCTGGTTCAGGTCGGACACCGCCAAGCCGACGTGGTCGATCAGCTCGAACACGCGAGCCAGTCTATTGACGGCGGATCGCCGTCTGCGGTGGACTCTAGAGCGGCTCGGTCCTGGGCCGGCGAGTCGGAGGCTCCGAAGCAAGCGCCTCTGCGCGGTCCCCCGACGGCTCCGCGGCGTCTGCGCGCTCTTCGAGCTCGCGGGGCCGAGCGTCGCCGGAGCGATGCCGCCCCATGATCTGCTTGATCTCGTCGTGCTCGATCACCTCGTTGGCGAGCAGCTGCTCGGCGATCTGGTCCAGCAGGTCGCGGTGGTCGGACAGCAGGCGGTAGGCCCCGCGGTAGGCCTCCTCGGAGATGGCCTCCACCTCCTCGTCGCGGGTGCGGCGCAACGCCTCGGAGACGGTGAAGTCGTCGGCCGGGACCTGGTGCGAGCGGATCGAGGTGCCCATGGCGTAGTCGTAGACCATCGAGCGCGCGATGTCGGTGACCCGCTTCAGGTCGTCGGCGGCGCCGGTGGTGATGCGACCGAAGGTGATCTGCTCCGACACGCGCCCCGCGAGCAGCACCTTCATGTAGTCGATCAGCTCCTCGCGCGACTTCAGGTAACGGTCCTCCTGCGGCAGGTTCAGCGTGTAGCCGAGCGCCTTGCCGCGGGGCACGATCGAGACCTTCTGGACCTTGTCGACCGTTGGCAGGAGCTCAGAGACCAGCGCGTGCCCGGCCTCGTGCCAGGCGACCACGCGCTTCTCGTGGGCGGTGATCACCTTTCGCGACTGCAGGCCGGCGACCACGCGTTCGAAGGCGTTGTCGAAGTCGGCTTGGACGATCCGGTCGCGGTCGTTGCGGCCGGCCAGGATCGCCGCCTCGTTGCTGAGGTTGGCCAGGTCCGCGCCCGTCAGCCCGGCGGTGTGCCGCGCCACCCGCTCCAGATCCACGTCGGGGGCCAGCGGCTTGTTGCGCGTGTGCACGCCCAGGATCCGCTGTCGTCCGCGCATGTCGGGCGGGGGCACGAAGACCTGGCGGTCGAAGCGGCCCGGTCGCAGCAGCGCGCGGTCGAGCTTCTCGAGCATGTTCGAGGCGGCCATCACGATCACGTTGTCGCGCGAATCGAAGCCGTCCATCTCGACCAAGAGCTGGTTCAGCGTCTGGTCGCGCTCCCCCGAGATGTCCGAGCCGCGATGGGCGCCGACCGCGTCGAGCTCGTCGATGAAGATGATCGCCGGGGCATTCTCGCGTGCCTGCTTGAACAGTCGCCGGATCCGCGCCGCTCCCAGGCCGGCGAACATCTCCACGAACGAGGAGGCCGACTGGCCGAAGAAGTTGGCTCCCGACTCGTGAGCGACGGCCTTGGCGAGCAGGGTCTTTCCCGTGCCGGGTGGGCCGTGCAAGAGGATGCCCTTCGGCACCGTTGCCCCCAGCCGCTTGAACTGCTTCGGCCGCCTCAGGAACTCGACCACCTCGCGCAACTCGTCCTTGGTCTCCTCGACTCCCTCGATGTCGGCCCAGGTGACGGAGCTCGCCGACCGGGGAGTGATCTGCTGCGGCTTCGTGCGCGGCATCAGCTTGAGCGTCCGCCAGATCAGGTAGACGAGCACGCCCATCAGCAGGATCGGCACCCAGAGGCCGACGTAGTTCTGGAACTCGTACCAGTCGAGGCCTAGTATCGAGAGGGTCGTCATCTGCGGTTGGGTCCTCCCCAGGAGCTGCCTGCCTACAAGGTATCGGCAGCCCCGCCGCGCGACTGAACGTTTGCTGCCAGCTCCGCCTCGGCCCGCAGGACCTCGCGCAGCGCGACCGAGCCGACCTCGAGCTGCTCGGGGGTCGGCTCGCGAGTGGAGAAGAGGCGCTGGATCTGGTGCCCGACGCCGTGGATCCCGCGGCCGAGCGGTGACTCAGGGCGCCGCTCGGCATAGACGAACAGCTCCACCGCCCCGGAAACGCTGCCGACCCCGAGCACCGCTCGCACAAGCGGCCCCGGGTGACTGAACAGCCTCTCTGCGAGCAGCTGGCCGGCAACCGAGAGGACCAGCAGCGGCGCGATCAGGTTGGAGCCGCAGCGCTCGTGCTCCTTGGGGGCGTCGGCCGGGTCAAGGCTGCGGCGCTCATAGGCGCCGATCGCCTTGTGCTCGACGCCGTGGTAGGCGGCAAGGTCTCGATCACGAAGCGCCGCCGCCGCCGGCAGCACTCCCAGCAGGGCGATCGCGCCCTCACGCAAGCCGGCGCGGCCGCGCGACACATCCGGCCGCCCCAAGCGGCGGATCGCTCCACTGATCGCGGCGGTGACGATCCCGACCACGAGCACCCGAGGGTCCTCGATCGGCAGCCGCGCGGCCGGCAGGCGGCGCCGGGCCAGCGGCACGACCGCGAACGCTTCGGCAAGCCGCAACGGACCGCGAAGCAGTGGCGTCGAGCCCAGCCGTCCCTGCGAGAACGCCGGCTTGGGACCGGATGAGACCTCGATGCGGCCATCACGAGTTCGCGCCGCCGCCGCCCATGCCCTGGGGCCGTGGATCAGCAGGCCGTTGCGGAGCGCCATCCCCCCGAGCCGAAGCAGCGGCTCCCTCCCGGCGCCGTTTCCATGCGCAGCCAGCGCGGGGTCGGCGGCGGCGCCGTTCCCGGCATGACTCGACATCACTTCCACCAGCCAGTCGCCTCGCAATCGGGGGCTTCGCCCCCTCTGCTCGACGCCAACATCACAGCATCGCCTGGACGATGTCGAAGTAGAAGCGAGCGGCGAGATCGATGTCGGCGACGGCCGCCCGCTCGTCGGCGCCGTGAACCAGCGGCATCGCGTCGAGCAGGGCCAGCTCGCGCTGCGGGCAGAACCCGTACACGACGGCGGAGTCGAAGGCTTGCCGGAACCAGTGGCTGTCGCTGAAGCCCGCCATCACCATCGGCACCAGCGTGGCCCCGGGGTCCGCCTCGGCAAGCCATTCCTCGATCGCAGTGGCAAGAGGGGAGTCGGCCGAGGAGCGGTTACCCACCACCGTGTCCGTGAACTCGAACTCCAGCTCCTGGCCTGTCTCACCGAGGACGGCCCGGGCCTGCTCGAGTGCCTCGGAGCCGCCCATTCCCGGTGGCACGCGGCAGTCGACCAGGACCTCGGCGCGCGAGGGAATCACGTTCTCCTTCGTTGAGGCGCTGGCCTCGGTTGGCACCAGCGTCACCCTCAGCATCGGCTCGGCCAGGTAGGCGGTGACCTGAGGGGCCACCTCGCGAAGCCGCTCGACCGCCGCTTCGAGCGCCTTGCCGTCGTGCGGGTCGATCTCCTCCCCGGTCAGCGCCCCGACGAACGCGACGCCTTCGGGCGTGGGCTGGAGCGGCGGCTGCTCGCGCAAACGCTCCAGCGCGGGGGCGAGCTTCAGGAGCGCGTTGTCGCCCAGCCCGGGGACCGAGGCGTGGCCGGCGACACCGCGGGCTCGCATCAGGAAGCGGCAGGGCCCCTTCTCGCCCACGCACAGTGGGTAGAACCGCCGCCCGTCGAGCTCGAACGAGATGCCCCCGCCCTCATTGAGCACGTAGTCGGATCGCACCTTGTCGGGATGCTCGCGGCACAGCCACTGCGCCCCCGCCGCCGCTCCCATCTCCTCGTCGGCGGTGGTGACGACCAGGAGCTCTCCCTTGTGGGGGCGCCAGCCGTCGCGGGCTAGCGCTGCGGCCGCGGCCACCTCGGCGGCCACCTGGTCTTTCATGTCCTGGGCGCCTCGGCCTCGAACCTCCTCGTCCACCACGTCGCCGGCCCAGGGATCGAAGCTCCACTCGGAGGGATCGGCGGGGACCGTGTCCACATGGCTCAGCAGGCACAGCGTCGGCCCGGCGCTCTCGCCGGCCAGCCGTGCGACCAGGTTGGGACGGCCGGGCTCGGCGGCCAGCAGCTCGCACTCGAAGCCGGCCTGCGTCAGGGTGTCGGCCAAAAGGAGCTGCGCCTTCTCCTCGTTGCCGGGAGGGTTGGCGGTGTCGATCCTGATCAGCTCCTGGAGCAGCTCCACCGCCTGACCGCCGACGTCGCCTGTGGTGTGGGGACCGGTGCTCGGCGCGGCCGTCTGATCGCCCATCCGCTCAGGTTACTCGCGAGGCCGGGGATACTCCCACCGTGGCGGACGTTTCGAACATCGAGTTACTTCGACGCGGCTTCGAGATCTACGAGCGCGAGGGCGCCGAGGGGCTGCTGCCCCTGGCAGACCCGGAGATCGAGATCTACACCGAGCCGGGGCTGATGAATTCCGGCGCCGAGCGCGGTCACGAGGGGTTCGTGCGCTGGTCGGAGCAGTGGCTAGAGGCGTGGGAGGACTTCCGAATCGAGCCCAAGGAGTTCATCGAGGTCGGCGGTTCGATCATGGTGGTGCCGATTCGCCAGGCGGCCACGGGGAGGGGCAGCGGGGTCCGCGTCGGAAACGACATCGCGTACCTCGTCGAGATCCGCGGGGGGAAGGTCACGCGCTTTCACGTCTATCGGCAGACCGAGAGCGCGCTCGAGGCCGCGAAGCGGCTGGCCGCGGAGCCGTGACCGAGCGGCTGTTCGACACCGGCGGCACGCCTGGCCCCAGAACGAGCGTCCCGCCCGCAGAAGCGCCTCTGGCGGTGCGGATGCGACCGCGCTCCATGGAGGAGCTCGTCGGGCAGGAGCACCTGTTGGGCGAGGGGTCCCCGCTTCGCGCCGCGGTGGAGACCGCGGAGCCCCACTCGGCGATCTTCCACGGGCCGCCGGGCTCCGGGAAGACGACGCTGGCGCGGATCATCGCCGCCGCCTGCCGCGGGGCGTTCGAGGAGTTCTCGGCGGTGAGCGCGGGCCGTGCCGAGGTTCGCGGCGTGATCGAGCGGGCAGAGGAGCGCCGCAGCGCGGCGGACGAGCCGACGATCTTCTTCCTCGACGAGATCCATCGCTTCAACAAGGCACAGCAGGACGCCCTGCTGCCGGCGGTCGAGGAGGGGCTGGTGACGCTGATCGGGGCGACCACCGAGAACCCGTACTTCGAGGTCAACTCGGCGCTTCTCAGCCGCACGCAGCTCTACGAGCTGCGGCCCCTGACGTCGCAGCACATCCGCCAGTTGCTGGAGCGCGCCCTCAACGATCCCGAGCGCGGGATCGCGGACCCGCCGGAGGTCTCGGACGAGGCGCTGGAGCTGCTTGCGACCCGGTCCGGCGGCGACGCGCGGGTGGCGCTCTCGGCGCTGGAGCGGGCGGTGGGGACGGCGCGGGCTCACGGCCATCCAGCGGACCTCGACACCGCCGAGGACGCGCTCCAGCGCAAGGCGCTCACCTACGACCGCGAAGGCGACCGCCACTACGACTACATCTCGGCCTGGATCAAGGCCACCCGCGCCTCCGACCCCGACGCCTCCCTTTACTACCTGGCGGTGATGCTCGAGGGAGGCGAGGACCCGCGCTTCATCGTCCGGCGGATGGTGATCCTGGCCTCCGAGGACGTCGGCAACGCCGATCCGCAAGCGCTCCTGGTCGCCAACGCCGCCGCCGATGCGGTGGACCGTGTGGGCCTGCCCGAGTGCCGGCTCAACCTCGCTCAGGCAGCCGTCTACCTGGCCCTGGCCCCGAAGTCGAATGCCTCCTACCGCGGCATCCAGCGGGCTACGGCGCATGTTCGCGAGCACGGCGCGAAGCCACCGCCCGCATACCTGCAGGACGCCCACTACCCGGGAGCTCGCAAGCTCGGACGGGGCATCGGCTACGTCTACCCTCACGACGAGCCGGACGGCGTCGCCGAGCAGCCGGTGTTGCCGGAGGGCCTCGAGGCCGAGCGCTTCTACCAGCCCACCGGGCGGGGGTTCGAGGAGGAGCTTCGGCGGCGGCTGGAGGAGATTCGGCGCCGGCTCGGCGGTCAAGGCTGAGCCACGACGCAACTCTCGCGCCGCACACGTGTTTTGAGCCGTGACCCAACCCAAGGCCCAAGCCCAGCCTTTCGCGCCATCCCGACAACCAGACCGAGCCGACGCCCCGGCGAACCACCCGCCGGCGGCGAGTAGAACACGGCGGCCCCGCGATTGGGCGCGCGGGGCCGCCGGGCTCGGCCTCTGAAGCGCACAGACCCCTGGCCCCAACCGCGGGCCCCCCATAGAATCGCCCGGATGGGGCAGCTCCAGTCCTTCAATCCCGCCACCGGCGAGCTGCTCGGCTCGGTCGAGACGGTGACGCCCGCGCAGGTCCAGGCCGTCGTCGACGACGTCGCCGAGGTGCAGCCTTTCTGGGCCCAACTGGCGCTCGCCGACAGGGCCCGCTACATGCGCAGGGCGGCCGACGTCCTGGTCGAGGAGCTCGAGCAGGTCACGGAGCTGCTCACGCGTGAGCAGGGGAAGCCGCTCACCGAGAGCTACACGATGGAGGTCGTCCCCACGATCGACGTCCTTCACTGGTGCGCGGACGCCGGCCCGAAGATCCTCGACGACGAGCCGATCCGCATGGGCCAGGCGCTGTTCCTGTCGAAGAAGGCCAAGTTCAGCTACGAGCCGCTCGGGGTGGTCGGCGTGATCGCGCCCTGGAACTACCCGTGGTCGATTCCCTTCGACGAGGTCGCGATGGCGCTGCTGGCGGGCAACGGGGTGGTCCTGAAGCCGGCCAGCCTGACGCCGCTGCTCGGGGAGCGGATCAGGGAGACGTTCGAGAAGGCGGGCCTGCCGGAGGGCCTGGTCCGGGTCGTCCATGGCGGCGGCGCGGTCGGCCAGGCGCTCTGCGAGTCCTCGGCGCGGAAGATCTTCTTCACCGGCTCGGTCGAGGTGGGCCGGGGGGTCGGCGAAATCTGCGCCAGGCAGCTCAAGGGATCGGTGCTGGAGCTGGGCGGCAAGGACCCGCAGATCGTCTGCGGCGACGCCGACCTGGACAACGCGATCTCGGGCTGCGTATGGGGCGGCTTCGCGAACGCCGGGCAGACCTGTTCGGGAATCGAGCGCACCTACGTGGTGCGGGAGGTCGCGGACCGCTTCGTCGACGGGGTGGTGCGGCGAGCGAGCGAGCTCACGGTCGGCGATCCGATGGAATGGGAAACCGAGATCGGGCCGATGGTCTCGGAGGACCAGTTCGGCGTCGTCTCTGACCTGGTTGACGACGCGCTCGAGGCCGGCGCCGAGCGGGTGGCGGGTGGCCCGCGCGAGGTGCCGGGATTCAGCGGCAAGTTCATCGCCCCCACAGTGCTCGCGGGGGTCGAGGACGAGATGCGGATCATGAAGGAGGAGATCTTCGGTCCGGTGGTGCCGATCATCGTGGTGGACTCCGAGGACGAGGCCCTCCGGAGGGCCAACGACTCGAACTTCGGCCTCGGCGCCTCGGTCTGGACCAAGGACCGGGCAAAGGGGGAGCGGATGGCGAGGCGGATCGAGTCGGGGATGGTGTGGATCAACGATCACTCCTACACCCACGCCGCCTGCCAGTGCTCGTGGGGCGGCGTCAAGGAATCGGGCCTCGGCCGCTCGCACTCGAAGTTCGGCTTCTACGAGTGCGTGGACGTGAAGCTCGTCTCCTGGGAGCCGGGCCTTACCCGCGACTTCTGGTGGCAGCCTTACGACCGCACCCTGGGCCAGGCGGTGCGCGCCTCGGCCCGCCTGCTCTACGGCCGCAACGGCGTGCGGCTGAAGGCGCTGCGGGAGGGCGGGGTGCCGCTGCTGCGGGTGGGCGCCCGCACCCTTCGCAAGGACCGCTGAGGCGCCCGCGCGCGGGTCGATCAGCCCGGCAGGCGGGCGTGGAGGTGGTTGTCGTGGTTGGGGATCGCCTCGACCACGCCCGGCGGGCCGCTGAGGCCGGTGCTCGGGCCCACGTAGACCTTCACCGCACCGGCGCGGACGAAGCGGTCAACCAGGTCCTGGGCCAGCGCGAGGTCGACCTCGTCCACCGACAGCGGCGCCCGCTCGGCGCCGCTTCGAAGCGGGTAGTAGACGTCCACGTCGAGGCCGTTCTGGTGCGTCGCGTGCCCGATCGCGCCGAACGCCGGGCCGAAGTCGCCTCCGTGCGGCCGGCTCAGGTCCCCGATGCCGACCCGCGGGGCGCCGGGGTGGGCCTCGCCATAGGCGCGCACCACGCGCAGCGTGGTGCGCACGAGATCGTCGGTTCCCCAGCGCCGCCAGTCTCGGTTGGGCGAGCGCCTGCGGATCGGGTCCCAGGTGAAGTAGTGGGTGCCGGCCGCGGGGAGGCGGACGCCGCGCACGAGCCGGCCGGCGTGGGGGAGCCCGATCGCCTGGGAGCGGCGCCAATGGATCGGACGCCGGGCACGATGATCGAGTTGCGATCGTCTGTCGAGCGCAATTCGGCCATCGATCCGATCCGGTGGCGTTACCCCCCTCGAATCCACGCCGGCTGCCCTCTCCCGCTCCCCGCCCGCCGAGCCGAGTGGCTGGACGAGCCACAACAGCGCAGCGAAGAGTGGTATGGCGATCGCGAGGACCCGGAGCGTCAAGGGGAGGTGCATGGACCCTTGATACGAGTGCCGGGATCGATCAGGTCCCGGCGGCTACATGGGTGATGCCTATCCGAGCCTGAGCACCGGCGACCAGTCGCTGCGCTTGCTGACGTTCTTGCGCTCCGAGCGCACCTTGAGCTTGTAGTTGTGGCGGTTGGGCCTGTAGTTCACCGGGCGGTCGTTGCGACCGAAGAAGGCGCGGAAGGAGGCCGTGTCGTTCTTCCAGGTCTTCCAGTCCCTCCGATCCACCCGGTAGCGGACGTCGAAGCGCGAGCCCGTGTTGGTGTTGGAGTTCGCCCACCGGACCCCGATCTCGCCGCTCCGCGAGCCGGAAAAGCGGATCGGGCGGACCTTGACTCGCCCGTGCATGACGATGCCGGGCTCGGGAGTGCCATGGAGCGTGCAGTAGTAGTGGTAGGAGCCCGCGGAGGCGTTGATCCGGAAGTTGAGCGCATCCTCCGGCGCGCCGGAGAAGAACAGCCGGTCGTCCTGGCGCACGTTGTGGGGGTTATCCGCCCCGGGGAGGCTCGACCACCGAAAGCTCGGGCCGGGCTCGAAGTCCCGGGCCGGGGGGTTCCTCGGGCGGAAGAAGTCGTCGCCTGCGTCGATCTCGCGCGGGACCGCGCCGGCGACCGCCGGAAGCGCCAACGCCAGCGCCACCGCGGCAGCCGAAATAACCAGGGACCGTCGCACCGCCTCACCTCCAGAGCTCGTTGTCGGCCGATCGTACCCCTGAGATACGGCCGTCACGACCCCCAGGTTCAACTGGGAGAATCGGAGGGTGGCCGAAACCGCGGCTGTGCAGCGAGAATCCGGGCCGGCCGGTCCGGTCGCGACGCTCTCCGCGATCGCGCTCGCTCACCTGCGCCGAGATTACGGTGAGCGAACTGCCCTGCGCGACCTCACCCTGGAGCTGCGCGAGGGCCAGACGCTCGCCGTGCTGGGCCCCAACGGCGCCGGCAAGACGACCCTGCTGCGGATCCTCGCGACCCTGCTTCGCCCCACCGCCGGAGAGGTCTCGGTGCTCGGCTGCGCGCTGCCTCGCGAGGCGTGGAAGGCCCGCGGCCGAATCGGCTACCTCGGCCACGAGCCGCTTTGCTACCGCGACCTGACCTGCGCCGAGAACCTGCGCTTCCAGGCCCGCCTGCACGGCCTCGGGGAAGAGGCCACGGAGCGGATCGCCGAGCTCCTGGACCGGGTCAGGATGTCGCGGTGGGCCGGGGAGCTGGTTCGCAACCTCTCCGCGGGCATGGTGCAGCGGCTGGCCGTTTGCCGCGCGGTGCTACACGACCCCGAGCTGCTGCTGCTCGACGAGCCGCGCTCCCACCTCGACCCCGAGGCGGCCGCCCTGGTCGAGCCGCTGATCGGCTCGCGCCGCGGGGCGCACCCGCGTTCTCGTCACTCACGAGATCGAGGCCGGGCTCGCCGAGGGCGACCGCGTGCTGGCGCTGAGGGCGGGAGGGGCTGTGGCCTACGAGGGTCCGGTGAGCGGACTGTCGGCCGGCGACGCCCGGGCGATCTACGGGGGGGCGCCGTGAGCGCGAGCGCGCGCGCCAGCTCGCGTCAGGCTTTCGAGGCGATCCTCGCCAAGGACCTGAGGGTCGAGCTGCGCACTCTTCAGTCGGTGCCCGCGATGGTGCTGTTCGCGGTCACGACCTTCGTCCTCTTCCGCTTCGGGCTCGACCGCGAAGAGCTGAGCGGCAGCCTCGCGGCCGGGGTGCTGCTGGCGACGGTCCTGTTCGCCGCCATCCTGGCCATCAACCGCCTGTTCGTCGCCGAGCGCGACGAAGGCGGCTTCGATGCGATTCGCCTGGCGCCGGTGGACGGCACCGCGCTCGCAGCGGCGAAGGCAACGGCGCTGGTCGTCTATCTGCTGGCGCTGGAGGCGATCGCCCTGCCCGTGTTCGCGGTCTTCTTCCTCGACTCGTGGGCTGGGCTGGCGCCGCTCGCGGGCATTCTGTTGCTCGCCGATCTGGGCCTGGCGGCCACCGGCGTGCTGGTCTCGGCGATCGCCGCCAACTCGCGCGCCCGCGACCTGCTGGTGCCGCTGGTGCTCCTGCCCCTGCTGGTGCCGGTGATGATCGCCGCCGGCGGCGCGGCCGAGCCGCTGCTCGCCGCAGGGGGGCCGTCATACGACGGGATCGCCAAATGGCTGGCGATCCTCGCCCTCTACGATGTTGTCTTCCTCCTGGTCGGATACGCCGTCTATGACTTCCTGCTGGAGGACTGATCGGTGAAGGTCCCGAGCCTGCGAGCCCAAGCAGCGGCAACGGTCGCGGTCCTCGCGGCCGGCTTCACCCTGGTCTTCTTCTACGCCCCGCTCGACACCGAGGGCTTCATCCAGAAGATCTTCTACCTGCACGTGCCGCTCGCGATCTGCGCGCTGGTGGGCTTCGTGGTGGCCGGAATCCACGCGATCCGCCACCTGCGAAGCGGCGACCCGGTGCACGACGCGCGCTCCTACGTCTCCATCCACCTCTCGGTCATCTTCGGGATCGCCGTCCTCGTCACGGGCGCGATCTGGGCGAAGGCTCAGTGGGGCAAGTGGTGGGTGTGGGACGAGCCGACTCTGGTCAGCTTCCTGATCGTCTTCCTGCTCTACGCGACCTACTATCCGCTGCGCTACGCGATCGAGGACCGCGAGCGCCAGGCCCGCTACGCATCGGTGTTCGCGATCACCGCGGGCGCCTTCGTGCCGCTCAACTTCCTCGCCGTGCGCCTCGCGGACCCGCTCATCCACCCACGGACGTTTTCCTCGACCGGAGGCCTGCCCGGCTCGATGCTGCTCACCTTTTTGGTCTGCCTGGCCGGGATGGCGCTGCTGTGGCTGTCGCTCGTGCGCTTCGAGCTGGCCGCAAAATCCGCCTCGGCGAGGCTCTCGCGCCTGCGGCGGGCGCTCGAGGGCGAGGCTCACGCCCCGGTGGCCAGCCGGTTCGCGAATCGCGCCCGGGCTCCCCGCGCGGAGCGCCTCGGCGACCTGGATGAACGACCCCACGACCCCGCGCATCTGATGCCCGCCCTGCCCCTCGACGAGGCGGGAAAGTACGTGGCGGCGGCGTACGTGGTCTTCGTTGGCCTGATCCTGGCCTACGTCGCGATCATGGCCGCGAAGCTGGAGCGAATCGAGCGCGAGCTGGGCGAGCTCGCCGAGCTCGCTGAGGAGAGGTCCGCCCGGGGAGGCGGTGGTTGACATGTCTGAATTGCTCGCGCTGGGCCTCTCCCACAAGACCGCGCCGCTGGAGCTGCGCGAGCGGGTGGCCTTCACGGAGGGCCGGGCGGCTGGAATGGTGAGGGAGCTGGTCGAGGCGCCGGAGGTTCACGAGGCGGCCGCGATCTCGACCTGCAACCGAACCGAGCTGTACCTGGCCGCCCCCGATGGTGTCGCTGCCGAGTCGCTGGCCCTCGGCGTGCTCACCCGCGAGGCCGACATCCGGCCCACGGAGCTGGTCGCCCACCTTTACTCGCTGCGTGCCACAGACGCCGCCGCCCACCTGTTCCGGGTGACCGCGGGGCTCGACTCGATGATCATCGGCGAGGCCGAGGTCCAGGGGCAGGTGAAGCGGGCCTACGAGCTCGCGCTGGTCGAGGGGGCAACCGGGCCCATCCTCAACCGGCTGTTCCGGGGCGCACTCGCCGCCGGCAAGCGGGCGCGCTCGGAGACCGGCATCTCCCAGAAGGGCGTCTCCGTGCCCTCGGTCGCGGTTGAGCTGGCGCAGCGGGCGCTTGGCGACCTCTCCAGCCGCCTCGTCCTGGTGGTGGGCGCGGGCGAGACGGCGGAGCTGACTGCCCGAGCCCTCGCCGCGCGCGGAGTGGAGCCCGCGTTCATCGCCAACCGCCGTTACGACCGGGCGATCGGGCTGGCGCAGCGCTTCGGCGGCCGTGCCGTCCGCTTCGAGGAGCTGCCGGCGCAGATGGAGCAGGCCGACATCGTCGTCGCCTCCACCAGCTCGCCGCACCACGTGGTCGAACCGGAGGCGCTCGGCGAGGTGATGGAGGCACGCCAGGGCCGGCCCCTGCTCCTGATCGATCTCGCGGTGCCGCGCGACATCCATCCCGATTGCCGCCAGGTGGAGGGAGTGAGCCTGCATGACATGGACGACCTCCAGGCACTCGTGGAGCGAAACGCCTCAGGTCGCGAAGCCGAGGCCCGCCGGGCGGAGAGCGTGCTGCGCTCCGAGCTCGGGCGCTTCGAGCGCTGGCTCGCCTCGCAGGACGTCACCCCGACCGTGGCGTCGCTGCGCGAGCGGGCCACCGAGATCGTCGATCGCGTGCTGGCCGAGAACGAGCCCCGGTGGGAGTCGCTCAGCGAGGGCGACCGCGAGCGCATGCAGGCGATGGCGCGCGCGATCGCCAGCCGGCTGCTGCACGAGCCCACCTTGCGCCTGAAGCGCTCCTCGGGCGAGGACGACGCCTACCTCTACGTCAACGCCCTCCGCGAGCTGTTCGGCCTCGACGCGCCCACCGCCCCGCCCCATGAGCGGGACGCCGAGGTGCGCCCGCTGCGCGAGGCGCGGCGCAAGCGCCCCGCCAGTTGAGCGGTTGAGTGAGCGATCAGCTGAAGCTGGCAACGCGGGGTAGCCGGCTGGCGCTTGCGCAGGCCCGGCTCGTCGCGGAGGCGCTGGGCGGGGCGGAGATCGTCGCCGTGAGCTCGAGCGACGGCGAGCCCGGCGACAAGGAGCGCTTCGTACGTGGCGTCGGACAGGCGGTTCTCGACGGCGAGGCGGACCTGGCGGTTCACTCCGCCAAGGATCTGCCCGGCGAGCGTCCCGACGAGCTGAGGCTGGCGGGGGTGCACGGCCGCGCCGATCCCGCCGACGCCTACGTGGGCCGGGCGTCCTCGCTCGACGAGGTGCCCGAGGGGGCTCGCATCGGCACTGCGAGCCTGCGTCGGCGCTCCCAGCTCCTGGCGATACGGCCCGACCTGGAGCTGGTGGAGCTGCACGGCAACGTCGACACCCGCCTGGCGAGGGTATCCGAGGGCGACTTCGATGGGGTGGTGCTCGCCGTCGCCGGCCTGCGCCGTCTGGGACGCGAGGCCGAGGTCGCGTTCAGCTTCGGGCTCGAGGAGCTGACGCCGGCAGCCGGCCAGGGATCGCTGGCGCTCGAGGCGCGCCGAGCCGACTCGATCGCGGCGGAGCAGGCGGCCCGCATCTCCGATCACGATGCTCTGGTCGAGCTGACCGCGGAGCGCGCCGCGGTCGCGGCTTTGGACGCCACCTGCCACACGCCGGTCGGGATCTGCGCGCGCCTCGAGGCCGAGGAACTGGCCGTGCTCGGCTTCGCAGGCCTTCCCGACGGCTCCGAGTGGGTGCGCGACCGGGTCGTGGGCGATCCGGAGCAGCCCGCCGAGCTCGGCAGGGCGCTTGCCGAGCGGATGCTCGCTGCCGGGGCGGGCGAGCTCCTGGAGCGTTCCGAGGCGCTCACGTGATGGCGGCACGGCAAGGGGTTGTCTACCTCGTGGGGGCGGGGCCGGGCGATCCGGGCCTGATGACCGCGCGGTCCCTGGAGCTGCTCGCGAGCGCCGAGGTGATCCTCCACGACCGGCTGATCCCGCCCGGCGCGCTCGACGGCGTGCGCCCGGACGCCGAGCTGATCGACGTCGGCAAACGTCCCGGCAACGCCGAGACCTCGCAGGACGAGATCGAGCGCCTGATGGTGGAGCGTGCCCGGGCGGGTCGCAGCGTGGTTCGCCTCAAGGGCGGCGACCCGTTCGTGTTCGGGCGCGGAGGCGAGGAGGCCGAGGCGATGGCGGCCGCCGGAATCCCGTTCGAGGTGGTGCCGGGCGTCACCGCCGGGGTCGCCGCCCCGGCATATGCCGGGATTCCCGTCACCCACCGGGAGGACGCCTCGGCGGTCGCCTTCGTCACCGGGCACGAGGATCCCTCCAAGGACGACTCGGCGCTCGACTGGGACGCGCTCGCCCGGTTTCCCGGCACGCTCGTCCTCTACATGGGAGTCAGGCGACTGCCCGAGGTGGCCGAGCGCCTGCTCGCGGCGGGGCGCGACCCAGGCGAGCCGGCGGCCTGTGTCGAGCGGGGAACGATGCCGGGCCAGCGAACCGTCACCGCCACGCTGGCCGAGCTGCCGGCGGCCGTCGCCGCCGCGGCGATCGGCCCGCCGGCGATCGTGCTCACCGGCCCCGTGGCGGCGCGGCGCGAAACGATCGCCTGGCTGGAGCGGCGCCCCCTGCACGGCCGGCGCGTCGTCGTCACCCGGGCTCGCGCCCAGGCGAGCGGCCTGGCGGCGGCGCTCCGCGCCCTGGGCGCCGAGGTGGTCGAGCTGCCCGCAATCCGCATCGTCCCGCGGCTCGACTCCCCGGAGGTCCGCGACGCGGTGCAGTCCATCCACGCCTACGCGCTCGTCTGCCTGACGAGCCCCAACGGCGTGCGGCTCTTGTTCGACGCCTTGGCGGCTGCGGGCCGCGACGCTCGCGCGCTTGCCAGCGCGACGGTCGCCGCGATCGGGCCGGGAACCGCGGCGGCGCTCGGTGAGCACGGGATTCGGGCCGACGTCGTCCCGGAGCGCTCGATCGCCGAGGCGCTGGTCGAGTCGCTGGTCGACTTCGAGGTCGCGGACCGCCCGGTGCTGGTCGCCCGCGCGGCAGAGGCGCGCGACGTCCTGCCCGACGCGCTGCGTGAGCGCGGCGGCAAGGTTGACGTGGTGGCCCTCTACGAGACGGTGGCCGAGCAGCCCGACCCGGCGGCCTTGGAGGCTGCGCGGGATGCCGACTACGTCACCTTCACCTCCTCCTCGACGGTGAGTAACTTCATGGAGGCGGTCGACGGTCGCCTCCCGGAGCGGGCCAGGGTCGTCTCGATCGGCCCGGTGACCAGCGAGGCCGCCCGCGAGGCGGGGCTGACGGTGGACGTCGAGGCCGATCGCCACGACCCCGACGGCCTGCTCGAGGCGCTCGTCGCCGACGCCGCCGGCGAGTAGTGGAAGACGTGGCCCGCCCGATCACCTTTCTCTCCGATTACGGCTACGAGGACGAGTTCGCGGGTGTCTGCAGGGCCGTGATCGCCCGGATCGCGCCCGAATCCAAGCTGATCGACCTGACCCACGGGATCCCGCGCCACGACGTCCGTCAGGGCGCGGCGGTGCTCGCCAACGCGATGCCTTTCACACCCCCGGGTATCCACTTGGCGGTCGTCGATCCCGAGGTCGGCACCGAGAGGCGGGCGGTCGCGATCAGGGTGGCGGAGGACGACCGCGTCCTGGTCGGCCCCGACAACGGGCTGCTGTGGCCGGCGATAGAGCGCCTCGGCGGCGCGGTCGAGGCGGTCGACGTGTCGCGGTCGCGGCTTCGGCTCGAGCCCATCTCCGCGACCTTCCACGGCCGCGACGTCTTCGCCCCTGTGGCGGCACACCTGGCGGCCGGTGCGCCCCTGTCCGAGGCTGGGGAGCGGATCCAGGCGGAGTCGCTGGTCACCCTCAAGGCGAGCCGGCCGGAGGTCGGATCGGACCAGGTCGTCGCACACGTGATCTCCGTCGACCGGTTCGGCAATGCGGCCCTGGACCTGGCCGATCGCCACCTGCCGGCCAGCGGCCTGCGAATGGGCCGCTCCGTGGCGCTTGAGGCTCATGGGCAGAGCCGGGAAGCCGTGTTCGCGCTCACCTTCGCAGACGTCGGCGAGGGCGAGTTGCTCCTCTACGTGGAGTCCTACGGGAGCGTCGCCCTGGCCGTGAACCGCGGCAGCGCGGCGGCCGAGCTGCGCCTCACGCCGGGCGACGAAGTCGTCCTGCGGCCTGAATGACGCGCTTCGGGCTGCCGCGCCGCCACTTTCGGGTCACCGACTCGACCAACGAGCGCGCCCGAGAGCTGACGCTCGAGGGGGCGCCCGCCGGCACGGTGATCACCGCCGATGAGCAGACGTCCGGCCGCGGCCGCCGCGGCCGTCCCTGGGCGGCGCCCCCCGGCAAGGCGCTGCTCTACTCGGCGATCCTGCGTCCGCTCGGGCTGGAGCACGTCCTCCTGCCGCTCGCCGTGCCGCTGGCCGTTTGCGAGGCGGTTGAGTCCCTGGCCTCGCTGGAGTGCCGGGTGAAGTGGCCCAACGACGTCTGGATCGAGGAGAGAAAGGCGGCGGGAGTCCTGATCGAGGCCCATCCCCCCGACTGGGCGGTGATCGGGATCGGCGTCAACCTGGCGATCCAGCCGGCCGAGTTCCCGCCCGACCTCCGCTGGCCGGCGACCTCGGTCGGGCAGGGGGTGACCGCCCCGGCGGCGCTGAGGGCAGTCAACGAGAGACTCGAAGTGTGGGTGGACGCTGCGCCGGGGCGGGTCCTGGAGGAGTTCGCTGCGCGCGACGCGCTGCGCGGGCGGCAGGTCCACTGGGCGGGCGCCGGCGCCGGCGCACCCTCGGGAGCCGGTCGGGCGGAGGGGATCGACGAGCGCGGCAACTTGCTCGTGGCCAGCGATGATGGTCAGCGGCTCAGCCTGGGGGCCGGCGAGGTGTCCCTGTCGCTCCCCGGGGCGGGCTGAGCTAGCGGCGCCTGCTCCGCGCGCGAACCACCGCGATCGCGAGCATGAGCGCCATCAACAGCACCCGGGTCAGGTCGATCGCCGGGCGCCAGGTCACGCGGTCGCCCCTGATCTCGAACGCTCCCGCGGGCCACATCAGGCCGCCGAAGCCGAGGCCGACGCTGCTTTGCGGCTCAGCCCCGCCGTCCTCCGGCGGCTGCTCGCCGCCACCGCCGCCACCGCCGCCGATCACGGTCGCGGCGGGGATCACGGTGACGCCGTCGCGCTCAACCGGCTCGCCGAAGACCTGGCGAACGCTCAACGCCTCGCGAACGGCCTTGGTCAGCTCGCGCGCGTCCATGGGCACCTGTTTCGAGCGGCTCCGCCCCGTTCCTGCGTAAGGCTTAGAGACCGTCCAAAAACCCCCACGCACGCCTGGCGGCACCGGGACCCGCCATCCAGCGTCCTCGCCGGTTCGCGTGGCTGGGCCACGCTTCACCGGCTGCGTCCTTGGCTGGCGCGCCCCGGCACTCGCCAGCCGCACGCGCGAGTTTTCGGACGGTCTCTCAGAGACCGAGGTCGCGCACCCCCGGCTCATCCCAGCCCAGGTGGTGGGCCAGCTCGTGGCGCACGGTGCGCTCGACCTGCGCCCGGAGCAGCTCGGGATCGTGGCCGAAGTCGCGCTCCAGCGTGTCCTGGTAGATGACGATGCGGTCTGGATAAGTGTCGCGGGCGACGGTGCCGCCGACGTACAGGCCGTAGGCGTGGTTCTCGCGGCCACGGCTCGAGACGACCACCGGCGTGCGCTCGAGCACCTCGCGGAACTCCTCAGGGAGGTCATCCAGCGCCTTCATCACCAGCTCGTCGAACTCGTTGGGCGGCCGGTCCGGCGGCGGCAGCGAGGCGAGAGCCTCGCTGCGGTCCACCAGCCGCCGGAACTCGGGCTCGGGCATCTCCTTGCCGATCATCGCCACCGTCGCCCAGGCGGTGACCAGCACGATCGCGACGGCCCCGACCAGCAGCGCCAGGAAGCCACCCAGCCCCGCGAACGACGGCGGGTTGAGGAGCACCAGGACGAGCCCGAGGATGAACGCGGTCAGTGCCGCCGCTCGCAGCGGTGGGCCGAGGGTCTCCCTCATGTGCTCCAGGTTAGAGCGGCCGGATAGGGGCGACTCGCGGCCTCGGCGCCGTCTTGGCCGCCGTTCTCCGCCGAGGCTAGGGCGCCGTGTAGGCCCAGGCTCCGGTGAGGGCCAGGTCCCCGCTCCCGTTGACGATGATCTCGAAGCCACGCCGGTTGTTGACAAACCCGGCCCCGCTGACATAACCCTGAGCGGTGGTCGCGTTCGCGCCGCCTCCCTCGTAGAGGCACACGGTCCCCGGCGGAGCGGTGAGATTGGCGATGCTCCCCGTACAGTCCGAATCGTCATCGGTCCCGACGACCGCGCCGGGTGCGAAGTTCACATCGTTCGCCGTCAGCCCCTCGGGTGCCGGCAGGGGAAAGCTGACCGCCTCTTGAACGAGGTGCGACCCGGTGGCGCTGTCGCGGGCAACGAAATTCCCGCTCACCGTCACGCCGCTCGGGATCGTCGCCCCGGAACGGATCAGGCCGTTCACGGTTGACTCGTCCACGTCGGCGCCCTTCACCCCTTCGTTGCGGATGTCGACGCTGCGGACTTCGCCGTTCTCGATCTTCCCGCTCGCGACCGCGTCACCGTGGAGGTCTTGGTTCCTTACCTGGCGGTTGATGATGTCGCCCGAGTTGACGGTGTTCTTGCCTGGTAGAGCGATGGCCGTGCCGCTGATCGCGACGAACAGCGCCACGATCGAGATCACGGTGGCTGGAGACGGCCTGCCGGGCAGATGTCTTGAGATCGCTCGCAATTTCGAACTTCCTCCCTTGAGGCATGGATTCGGAAAACTGGTCCCCCGTTCAGTCGCCGAGTCTCTCACGTCCCGAGCGGCTCAAACGCCGGAGCGCGACGCTCGCTCACCGCGCCGCACGGAAGTCCGGCGCGCGCGCGCCGGGGCGTTATCGTCGTGCATGGTGAGCTGGACCGACGATGTCGACGAGATCCTGGCGTCCGACCTCGCGGCGGGCTTCGCCTATCTGACGCCCGCCAAGGGCGTGGTGATCACCCCGATGGCGCCGCTCGGGCTGCGCGACCGCCAGGCCGGCACCGTCACCCTGACGACCTCGCAGGCGATGTGGAAGAAGCTCGACCGGATTCGTCGCAACCCCGGCGTGGCCGTCGCCTACCACGCACGTGAGCACGGGTTGACGGATAGGTCCGGATTCGTGCTCGTCCAAGGCCGGGCGAGCTTCCCGACCACCCCCGACCGCGACTGGCTTGAGTCGATCACGCCGGAGTGGGAGCGCTTCCTTGGGCCGCGCTCCGCCGGCCTGACCGGGCGCATGCTGGAGGTCTACTACTGGCACCGGGTGCCGATCACGATCCAGGTGGAGCGGATCGTCGCCTACCCCGACGACGCAACGGCCAGCGAACCGCAGGTCCTGGGAAAGCCGCCAGCGGAACCCGCCCCGCCCCAGAAATCGCCCGGCGGCGGCACGGGGCCGCGGGTCGACGCCACCAAGGTGGCAGCTCACGCCCATCGGCTGCCGCACACGCTGCTCGGCTGGTGCGGTTCGGACACCATGCCCGAGGTCGTCCCGGCCGCAGCGGTCGAGGGCGGAGACTCCGGGGTGAAGCTGAGCGTCCCGGCGGGCTCGGTTCCCGCCGGCGGCAGACGCGCCGGCCTCACGTCCCACCAATTCCAGCCGCGCATGATCGGCCAGGAGCAGCGCGTTCACACCGGCTGGCTGGAGAGCGACGGTTCGGACCGGGTGGAGTACGCGCCGCACACGAAGGCCGGCTACCGGCTACCGACCTCGAAGCTCGCCTTGACCATGGGGAGCGCGAGCCTCGCGTTCCGGATGAAAAAGGCGCGCGAGGCGGGCCTCGCGCCCCCCCGCTGAACTGCCGCGTTGCCGCCCTGGCTCGTAGGGATTTCCGGCCGCTAGAAGCGTCCAGCGAAACTTTTCACGCCTACTCCCGCAGCCCGGCGGCTTCGAGGGCCCTGTCGAACGTGAAGTAGGCGTCCCAACCAATGATCTTGCGGTCCTTGAACGTGTAGACGAAGGCGACGTCCTGCTCAATCTCCATCTCCCGAGCCCGCATGTATTGACGGGTCAGTTGAACGACAGTCTCGTCGCCGTCGATGACCTCCAGGACCTCGACGCGGAGTTCATCCCACTGACTGGGCCAGTCGCCAAGTGCCTCGACCACGCCGTCGTGCCCCCGATACGACTTGGCGTCCGGCAGCTCGGGTGGCTGTTTGACCAGCACCTCAGGGTCGAAGTGGACGAGCAGCGGCCGAAAGTCGCCATCTCGGATGGCGGCGAGGTACGCGGTGACGGTGAGGGACTCCCGCACGATCTCCACGTTCTCCTGCGACATCGCCTACTCCGAAAGCCCTGCGGCTTGGAGGGCTTCGCGATGATCGAGGTAGCTCCGAAGCCGGATCACCTTGCCGTTCTTGAAGTCGACCACGGAGGCATGGGGCGAGTCGGTCTCGGCCCTGCTCTCCCTGCCACGGGCGCGGATGCGTCCGATCGCGACGATGCGGTCGCCCAGGTCGCGGATCTCCGGGTACTCCTGGTGGGTCTCGCCCAGAGCCTCGTACACGTCTCGGATCGCCTGGCGGAAGCCCTCGTGTCCTCGATACACGGCCGCCTCGCCTCCCAGCCCCGTGAGGATCGCCGAGTGCCACTCCACCTCGAGGTCGAGCTCCTCCAACAACGCGTCGATGTCTCGGCGGTTAGCCGCCTCGATCCCGCGCTTGAAGGCATCCACGTTCTCCTGCGACATCGCCTACTCCGGCAGGCCCACGCGATTGAGGGCCTCTTCGGGTTCTCGAAAGGCCCGGAAGCGGATCACTTTTCCGTCACGGAACCTGAGCATCCAGCCCGCCGCTGTCTCGGTCTCGATACCGCTGCCCTTGCCCCGGTAGTGGATGCGACCGACGAGCACCGCAACGTCACCGACCCCGATGGCCTCGTCAACGTCGGCGCGGACGATCTCCCAGGCGTCCCCGAGATCGCGCATGTACTCGCGCGTTCCGGCATGACCGCGGTAGACGCCTCCTTCGCCGAGCTGGGCGAAGAAGGAATGCCATTCGACCTCGGGATCTGCCCAGTCGATCAACATCGAAAGGTCGCGCCTGCCCAGCGCCTCCATGACCTGGCGTGCCAACTCGAGGGTCTCCTGCGACATCGCCTACTCCCGCAGCCCGGCGGCTTCGAGGGCGTCCTGCTTATCTTGAAAAAGGCATATGCGCACGATTGCCCCGTCGCGGATTGTCCAGACCAGGGTGATACGGGCTGTCGTCTCGATTCCGTCGCGTCCCCTTGTGTATCCCGTCTGCGGCACGATCACGTCGTCATCGACCTCGATGAACTCTTTCGGCTCGATGCGGATCGACTCGAAGGTGTCGCCGAAGTCGTCAAAGAACGGCCGCGCCTGGTCGAGCTTGTAAACGCCCCGTTGCGGGCCGATCCCGCGCGACCAGTCGAGTTCGAAGTCCCGGGCGGCGTAGCTCAGCACGGCATCCAGGTCCCGCCCGGTTGTAGGCGTCATATGCGGCTCGGACGATCTCGACGTTCTCCTGCGACATCGCCTACTCCCGCAGCCCGGCGGCTTCGAGGGCTTCCTGGCGGGACTCGAATAGGCGGCA
Organism: uncultured Actinomycetes bacterium; assembly: GCA_963824865.1. Classification (GTDB taxonomy): domain Bacteria; phylum Actinomycetota; class Thermoleophilia; order Solirubrobacterales; family 70-9; genus AC-56. The sequence goes on from CAWGQQ010000010.1 coordinate 311,359, forward strand.
ACGGACCACCTTCGATTCCTTCAGGTCGTAGACGTTAAAGAAGTCACGCTCCGCTCTGACCCCACTGGCCCGTCCCGTGCCGCTCTGACGGAACACGATTACGACCGCGTCGCCAGCATCGATGTACTCGCTCGTTTCTATTTCGTAGTCGCTCCAGGCTCCGAGCCACTCGCGGAAGAACTGCTCGACGCCCTCGTGGCCGTGGTAGATGCCCGCCGAGGGCATCCCGCTCGCAGACGTGTCCCAGACCACATCTGGGTCGAAGTAGTCACGCCACTCGTCGCGATCGCCCGCCTCGTAGAGGCGCGTGAACTCCTTGACGATCTCCACGTTCTCCTGCGACATCGCCCGGGCAGTATCTCGCTCTGGCCGCGGGCCGCCAGCGCGCCAGGGCTCCCAGGAGTCGTGGCACTCCAACCCCTAGCGCGCTCCCCCGTCCGCGTCAGAGCAGTAGCCGGTGGCAGCACTCGGCCAGGGACGGTCAGCCCTGTGCGGCGTCGGCCTCCGGCTCCGTCGCACGGTCCAGCCGCTCACGGTTGGTGGCCTTGGCGCCGTTCGGGCCGCCGTTCCCGGTGCCCTTGCCGGCAGCGTTTTGGGGTTGGCGTCCGTTCTTGCCCCGACGCCGGCGGCGCTTTCCACCCGCTCGCGGGAAGTCACGAAGCAGTTCGCGGGCGACGGCGGAGGGCTTGCGGGCCATCCGCATGCGGGCGCCGCGCAACACCTCCTCGGCCTCCGGGGTGTGCGCGACCGAAGCGGCCAGCAGCGCGATCGCCAGGCGGCGGTCCTGCTGGCGGGCCGCGTGAACGATTCGGCGCGCGTTGCGGCCGTGGGCTCGCCCGGATGAGTTGACGAACAGCCCCAGCAGCCGCTTGGTCTCCGGCCAGCGCTGCACGGCGTACTCCTCGTGCAGCTCGCGGGTGATGGCGGCCAGGCGCCACACCCAGGCCTGGGCCTGATCGCGACGCCCGATCCGCCGCTCGACGAGCGCCTGGAGCAGGACCTTGGCGCCGGCCCGCCGCTCGTCGCGCGGCCACGTGGCCACCACCTCGACGGAGTCGTCGAAGGCATCGGCGTCGCGCAGGGCCGCGACCTCCGACAGTGCCTTGAGTCGCAGCTGGCTATTTCGGTTGCGCTGCACGCAGGTGAGCAGGAAGCGGCGGCGCAGCTCCTTGGCCTGGTCGTGCTGGAGCATCGCCTTCGCCCGGCGCCAGTTGTTGTTCGTCACCCGCGCCCCGGCCAGCGCAGCCCAGGCGTGCTGCTCGGAGTAGTTCAGATTCTCCACGGCGATCCGCCAGAGCTCGCGCTCCAGCACCGCCAGGCGCCGCTCGGGATCGCCCGAGACGGGCACCACGCGGCGCTCAACCCGCACCCGCCGCCCGCGTCCGCGCCGCACCGGACCGACCACGATCGCGCCGCCCCGGTACACGTCGCGGTCGAGCAGGCTGTGCAGGGTGATGATCGTCTCGTCGTGCGTCGTGGCGGGATGGACCAAGTCGATCACCAGCCCGGCCTCCTTCTCCGGGTTGCGGCGGGTGACCCGGCCGACGCGCTGCTGGTAGACGCGTCGCGAGGCGGTGGGAGCGAGGTGCATGCAGATCGTCGCCCGCGGCGAGTTCCAGCCTTCGGCGAGCAGCATCGCGTTGCAGAGCACATCCACCTCTCCGCGCTCGAACGCGGCGAGGATCTCCGCCAGCTCTCGCTTCGGCGTCTCGCCGGAGACCGCGCGGGCATTGATTCCGGCCGCCCGGAACGAGGCGGCGACGTTGTTGGCGTGCCGCACACCGGCCGTGTAGACGACGCCCGGGATCCTGCGGAACCGAGAGCGGTAAAGATCGGCCACCGCGACATTGAAGGGCTCCTGATCCAGGAGCTTGGCCAACTCCTCCTGGTCGAAGTCCTGGTCCACCTCACCGCGCCGCAGCGGCACCTTGGCGATCGTCCGCACCCCTGGCCCTGGTGGGATGCGGAGGCAGCGTAGCGGCGCGATCACCCCGCGCCGCGCCGCTTGGGCGAGGTCGAAGCGCGAGGTCTGGGTGGGGAAGAGGTCGGCGACATGGCGGGCGATCAGCGCGCCGGTCGCGGTCATGCCGATGAACACGGGCTCCTGCCACTGGCGGATGCAGGCGCTCGTCTTCTCGCCCAGGGCGGTGTGCGCCTCGTCGCAGATCACGATCGCGTAAGCGTCGGAGATGCGGTCGGCGTTGCGCACGAACCACTGGTAGGTCTCGACCGTGACCGGGCCGTAGGGATGGTCCGAGCCGTCCATCAGCGGCGGCGAGAGCCGGTCCTTGTAGCCGCGGTCGGAGATCTCGCCGATGAACTGGTCGACGAGGTTGCGCCGGTGGGTGAGGATCAGGACGCCGCCGGTTCGCGACCCGTCCACGAAGCCGAGCGCGGCGACCGTCTTGCCGGAGCCGGTGGCGTGTTCGAACCAGAAGCGCCGGCTCGCCCCCGGATCCTCGGGTGCCTCGGCCACCAGATCGGCGGTCGGCTCCTCCCAGTCCTGGGGCTCCTCGTCCGGCTCCAGCGTCTCGTCCTCCTCGGCAACCTCAGCGACGGCCCCGTTCTCGCCATCCGCCTCGAGCTCGGCGGCAACGGGCGGCCCGGCGCCGTCCTGTCCGACCTCGTCCGCCGGGCGACCCGCTCCGTTCGAGCTCTCAAAGGCGACCGAGGCCTCGAGCTCGGCGGTCAGGGCTGCGAGGGTGCCGGAGAGCACGTCCACCTGGTGCTCGGTGAGCTCGGCGTCGTCCGCCAACCGGATCGGCTGGGTGGTGAGCAGTCGCTCGAGCCCCAGCAGCAGCGAGTAACGGCGCCGCCATTCGGGCGACGGGGTCTCGCGACCGGCGTCGAGCTCCACCAGCGCGGCCTCGACGGCGCGGTGGCGCGCCGTCCCGGGAGCCATGTCGTCGATGGTCTCGCCGTCGAGGAGGATCGGCTCGCGCGCGAACTCACGCACCCGGTCGAGCTGATCGGCTGTGATCGGGCTGGTCGCGCTGTTCGCGACGTCGAGAGATTTCGCCATGAGAGAAGTTCTCCGGCGCCCCGTGCGCGAATGGATGGCGAGGGGCGCTGTGTAAGCTCGCTGGAGGCCCGCCGGCCCGCTCGTGGCACTGCCCTCTTGACGAGTCGGCGATTTCCCCCGCGGTCCAGATTAGGTGTGGACCGAGTACTTATTAAACCATCGTGAAGAACCGAATGCGGTGGAAGCCAGTCTTGATCGGCAGGATGCGGCCACTCGCACGCCTGAGCCGGCGACTGTTTGTGGCCACATTGGCCACCCTCGCGCTCGCGCTGGCGGCCTGCGGCGGCGAGTCCGGCGACGGCGCCGCCGAGGCGCCCGACTACTCGAAGGAGCTGGCCGGCGCCCCGCGGCCGCTCGCGAAGCTCTACGAGCAGGCGAATCGGCTGCTCCCCGGCGGCACGGACGCGTTCGAGCGGCAGCTCGCCGAGCTGCGCGGCTATCCGGTGGTGGTGAACAAGTGGGCATCCTGGTGCGGCCCCTGCCGCTTGGAGATGCCCTGGTTTCAACGGCTGTCCGCGCGACTCGGCGAGCGGATCGCGTTCCTGGGCGTCGACAGTGACGACTCCAGCGCGGCGGCGGAGGACTTCCTGCGCGAGTTCCCACTCCCCTATCCGAGCTTCAGCGATCCCGACGAGGAGATCGCCGAGGCGATGGAGGCGACGATCGGCTTCCCGGCGACGGCGTTCTATGACTCCAACGGCGAGCTCGCCTACGTCCGGCAGGGCCAGTACGCGAGCATCGACGACCTGACCGCCGATATCGAGCGTTACGCGCGGTAGTGGTGCCCGGCCTTCCTGGCGACCGTCTGAGGGGCGGATAATGAAGGCATGAGGGGCCGGCGGCTCCGTTACCTGACCTTCGGAGCGTTCGCGCTGGTGGGCGCCGTGCTGGCAATCTCGCCCGCGCTTGCGCAGCAGGAGCCGGGCGATGGCACGCAGGGGGGCATCGCCTACTCGATCGAGCTTCAGGCGACCATCGACCCGGCCACCGAGAGGTGGGTCTCGAGCGCGCTGGACGACGCCGCTTCGGAGGACGCGGCGATCGCGATCATCCGGCTCGACACGCCAGGCGGGCTGTCCGAGTCGATGCGCTCCATCATCCGGGACATGGCCGCCGCCCCGATGCCGGTGGTCGTCTACGTGTCGCCGGACAACGCCCGCGCGGGCTCGGCCGGCGCTTACATCACCGAGGCGGCGGATGTCGCGGCGATGCATCCGGTCAGCAACATCGGGTCGGCGACGCCGATCGCGATCGGGCCGAGCGGCTCGAGCAGCGACCTCGATCGCAAGATCAAGAACGACGCCGCGGCGTCGATGCGGGCGCTGGCGGCGGCTCACGGTCGCAACCAGAAGCTTGCCCAGCTCCTGGTCACCAAGGCGAAGAACCTGACCGCCCGCGAGGCCGAGCGGGCTGGCCTGATCGACCTGATCTCGCCCGACCAGGAGGCGCTGGTGGCTCAGCTGGACGGCTTCCGGGTCAAGGGACCGAAGGCCCAGACGCTGCACACCGCCGGGCTTCGGATCGAGAACCACGACATGCCGCTCCAATACGAGCTGCTCGAGATCCTCGTCAACCCGAACGTCGCCTACCTGCTTCTCCTGATCGGGCTCCTGGGGCTGGCGATCGAGCTCTTCAGCCCCGGCTTGATCGCCCCAGGCACGATCGGGGTCATCTCCTTCCTGCTCGGCCTCTACGGGACCGCCCAGCTCCCCGTGACCGCCACGGGGGTGTTGCTCCTCGCCTTCGGGGTCGCGATGATCATCGCCGAGGCGCACCTCCCGACGCACGGCATCCTGGGCGCTTCCGGGGTGGCGGCCCTGATCGCCGCGGGGCTGGTCCTCTACGACACCAACACGAGCGCCTTCGAGATCTCGGCCCCGGTCGTGATTCTCACCGGGCTCCTGATCGGGGGATTCCTCGCCGTCGCGATCGAGCGGGCGATCCGCGCCCGGGGTCAGCCGGTGCGCACCGGCTGGGAGGAGATGATCGGCGCCGTCGGAGAGGTGCGCGAGCCGCTCGACCCCATCGGCCAGATCTTCGTCGAGGGAGCGCTGTGGAGAGCGGAGTTGGCGCCGTCAAGCCCTGACTCGGAGCGATCCCCGGCCGGCCCGGCCAGGGATGGGCGGCCCCTGGAGCGCGGCAGTAGAGTGCGGGTCGAGTCGGTCGAGGGGCTGACGCTCCGGGTCCGGCCCCTGTAGCCAGCGACCGCTAGGAAGGAGCTTCGAGTGGGTGTGGCCATCGCGATAATCGCCCTGCTTCTGATCTTCGCGCTGATCCTGCTCGCCTCCTCGATCAGGATCCTGCGCGAGTACGAGCGCGGCGTCATCTTCCGGTTGGGGCGCCTGATCGCGCAGAAGGGGCCAGGCCTGATCCTGCTGATCCCGATCATCGACAGGATGGTCAGGGTGGACTTGAGAACCGTGACCCTGACGGTGCCGCCGCAGGAGGTGATCTCGAAGGACAACGTCACCATGCGGGTCAACGCGGTCGCCTACTTCCGGGTCATCGACCCGAACCGGGCGATCACCGAGGTCGAGAACTTCCTCGTCGCCACCTCGCAGATCTCGCAGACGACGCTGCGGTCGGTTCTGGGCAAGGCCGAGCTCGACGCTCTGCTCTCGGAGCGCGAGCGACTGAACATCGAGCTACAGCAGATCATCGACGAGCAGACCGAGCCCTGGGGCGTGAAGGTGAGCACGGTCGAGGTCAAGGACGTGGAGCTGCCGCAGGAGATGCAGCGGGCAATCGCGCGCCAGGCGGAGGCCGAGCGCGAGCGGCGGGCGAAGATCATCGCCGCCGACGGCGAGTTCCAGGCGTCCGAGAAGCTGGCCCAGGCGGCCGAGATCTTTTCTCGAAACCCGGCGACGCTCCAGCTTCGCTACCTCCAGACGCTGATCGACATCGGCGTGAACCAGAACTCGACGATCGTCTTCCCGCTTCCGATGGACCTGCTGAAGGCCTTCATCGATCAGCGAAGCGGGGGCGATGGCTCGGGCGCGAGCCCGAGCTGACGACCCACTGCCCCCACTAGGCCCCTGAGCGACCCCGAGATCCGTATAGACCAGCTCACCGGGCTGCGGGCGATCCTTGCCCCCGGGCGGGCGGAGCGGCCGGACGCCTTCGCCGCGGCTCGCCCCGCGAGGAGGGATGACGCGGCGGAGACCTGCCCGTTCTGCGAGGGCCGGGAGGATCGCACCCCGCCCGAGGCCTGGGCGAGGCGGCCCGGCGGCGGGACGGCCGACTCGCCGGGATGGACTCAGCGAGCGGTGCCGAATCTGTACCCGGTGCTCGCGCGCGGAAGCGCCGAGTCAGGGGCGGGCCGGCGATCCGGCGCGGGGCCCGACGCCGGGCTGGCAAGCTCGGTCGACCCGCTGCGCGCCTCCAGCCGGGGAACGGAGCCGGACATGTTCGCGGCGATGCCGGCGGCGGGAGCGCATGAGGTGATCGTTCACTCCCCGGAGCACGCGACCTCGCTCGCCGAGCTGTCCGAGGAGGGCTTCGCCGGCGCCCTGGAAGCCTGGCGGGAGCGGATGCGCGCCGAAGCCGAGGACGCCTCCTACGTCCACCTGATCGTCAACGAGGGCCCCGACGCCGGCGCCTCGCTGGAGCACTCCCATTCGCAGCTCTACGCCCTGGGTTTCGTCCCCGCCGCCATCGCCCGGGAGCGCGAACGGGCTTCGGCCTACCACGAGCGCACCATGGGCGGCCATCTGTTGGCCGAGGTGGCGACCGAGGAAGTGCGCCGGCGCGAGCGGCTCGTGGCGGTGGACGACGAGGCGCTCTTGATCTGTCCCTGGGCGTCGCGCTCACCGTTCGAGCTGCGCGTGGTCCCGCGCCGCCCGGCGCCCTCGTTCGAGCTCGATGGCGAAACCGGCACGGCGATGGTCCGCACAGCGTTTCGCGCCCTGGCGGCGCTGTTCGGCGCGCCACCGCAGCTCAACCTCTGGGTGCGCACCGCGCCCCGGGGCGTCGACGAGTTCTGCTGGCATGTGGACTTGGTCCCCCGTCTGACCGTGCGGGCCGGATTCGAGCTCGGCACCGGGGTCGAGGTCAACGTGTACCCGCCGGAACGCGCGGCACAGGACCTCCGCGACGCCTTGGGCGACGGCGATCATCAATAGACGACCCACTAGGCTGGCCTGCCCATGAGCCCCCCGGTCAACCGGCCCTTCCCCTGCTTCATCGCCGACTCTCCGCAGGAGGGAAGGCCCTACGGCCAGTGGGCAAAGCGCCTGGAGGAGGAGTTCGCGAAGGCCTGCGAGCCCCACGCCGGCGAGGCGGGAGCGCCGCTTGACCCCGACACGGTCAGGTGGTTTCCGGAGCGCGGCTGGGGCGGTCGGGTGTACGTCCCCTGCACCGGGCGAGCCACCGAGCCCACCGGGGGGGGCGACCCGGAAGAGGGAGGGGAGCCCTCGGGCCCGGTTCTGGTCGAGTACTTCGGCCACGTCTCCCTGGTGCGTGACGAGGACGGCGAGCCGGGCGACCTGCGGGCGAGCGCCGATTTCACGGACGTCACCGCCGAGGACAACCCGCACTGGAAGATCGACCTCTCGGACGAGGTGATCGGCGCCTGGCGGGCCGAGGGAGATCGGGGCGGCGAGATCACCCTGGTGTGGGGGCTGCCGCTGGTGCGAGGCGCCGTCGCCGCCACCGCGGAGCTCGACGGGGAGGTGGTGGATCAGGCGGCCGTGCAGGATGGCCGGTTCACGCTGGTCGCCGCCGACGCCGTGCGCGGGTTCGGCGACGAGCTCTACCTGGAGGTTCGCCTCTGGGACCGCACCCTGCGCCAGATCGCCTCCGAGAGCCTCTACGCCGAAGGCGATTGACGAACAGGTTGCGGGCCCGCGAGTCGCCTACGTCCAGCGGCTCGTGACCACCTTCTTCTGGGTGAAGAACTCGACTCCGTCGCGACCGGTGGCGTGGAGATCGCCGTAGAAGGAGCCGCGCCAGCCGGCGAATGGGAAGTAGGCGACCGGGGCGGGAACCGAGACGTTCACCCCGATCATCCCCGCCTGAGCCTCGCGCACGAACTTGCGGGCGGCGCCGCCATCTTGGGTGAAGATCGCCGCCGCGTTTCCGAATTCCGAGGCGTTGATGGCCGCGATCGCGCCATCCAGGTCCTCCATTCGCTCTACGGCCAGCAAGGGGCCGAAGATCTCCTCCCGGGCGAGACGCATCTCGGGAGCGACCCGGTCGAACACGGTCGGCCCGAGGAAGAAGCCGCCGTCCGGACCGCGGCCCCGCCCGTCCACGCAGAGGACGGCCCCCTCCCGCTCGCCCAGCTCGATGTAGCCGGCGATGCGCTCGCGCGCCTCTGGGGTCGTGACCGGCGTGATCGTGCTGTCCGCGTCTGTGCCGGGCTCGCCGCCGGGCGCGACCCTCGCCTCGCTGGCCATACGCGAAATGCTGGCCACCAGCTCGTCGCCGATCGCACCCACCCCCACGGCCACCGAGCCCGCCAGGCAGCGCTGGCCGGCATTGGAGAAGGCCGAGGCGAAGAGGGCCGGCACGGCCAGGTCGAGGTCGGCGTCGGGCATCACCACAAGATGGTTCTTGGCGCCGGCGAGCGCCTGGACCCGCTTGCCGCGCAGCCCCGAGCGCTCGTAGACCTTGCGGGCCACCGGGGCCGAGCCCACAAACGACACCGCTTTCGCCATTGGGTGGTCGATCAGCGCCTCGACGGCGTGCTGCGCGCCATGGACCACGTTGAAGACACCGTCGGGAAATCCGGCTTCGGTGAACAGCTCGGCGAGGCGGTTCGCCGTCAGCGGCGTCCGCTGGGAAGGCTTGAGCACGAAAGTGTTGCCGGCCGCGATCGCGAGCGGGGCGAACCAGAGCGGGATCATCGCCGGGAAGTTGAACGGGGTGATCGCGCAGCACACCCCGAGCGGGAAGCGGTGCATCGAGACGTCCACACCCCGCGCCACCTGGTCGAGCGTCTCGCCCTTCATCAGCGTGGTCATTCCCGCGGCCAGCTCGACCACCTCGATTCCCCGTCTCACCTCGCCGCGTGCCTCGTCCAAGTGCTTGCCGTTCTCGCGGGTCACCAGCTCGGCGAGCTCATCCAGGGCACCCTCCAGCAGCACCTGCAGGCCGAACATGCGGCGGGCCCGCCGGGTCACGGGCTCGTCCTGCCATCCCTCGAAGGCCTCGGCAGCCACCCGCACCGCGTGGTCGACTTCGGATGGCCCCGACAGGGGCACGCGGCCGAGCACCTCGCCCGTCGCCGGATCCGGCACGTCGACCCGCGTGTCCGTCTCGGCATCGATCGGCCGCCCGCCGACGAAGTTCTGGATCTCGCGCACGGCCTGCCCTAGTCCTCCCAGAAGAACTCCTCGAAGCTGCGCAGGACGAAGCCGTACTTCCAGATTCTCTGGAAGTCCTCGAGGGTCGCGTCCTGGACCGGGCCGGCGGGGGTCCGCAGGCCCTCGCCGTCGCGCTGGAGCACCATCTGGAGCGTCCTTTGACGGACCAACGCCCGGACCTCTCCCCCCATGCCGGGGATGGTCCACATAAGGACGAATCCCTCCTTGGCGTCGTAGGGAACGTCGATCGGCTCGCTGACGCACGAAGAAGGCCGTGACCTCCGCGAGCGCGTCGTGGAAGGACCGCTCCACGTCCCCGGCTTCCTCCAGCTCGTCCGCGACGTGGGACTGGACCGCCCCACGGAGGCCGGTGATCATCCATCTTTTGGGCGTTCGCACTGTGCCCAGCGTCTCCCACTCAACCAGCCGTGCCATGTAGCCGAAGCGAGCCACCGACTTAGCCGCGACCAGCGTGCCCTCGGATGCCGGCTCCCTCTGGGTGACCAAGGGGAAGCCCCTCGAGAGGGCGTGGGCCGCGCCATCATGAATCTCCCTTTGGTCGACTGACTCGTAGGTGTCCATCGCGAGGACGTTCACCATCTCCTCGGCCTCGTCCTCGGCGACGCTGACCAGGTCGTTTCGACCGTCCACCCGCAGCCATCCGGCTTTATTTCGACGGATCAGGCCCATCGCCGAGAGGCGCAGGTCACGAAGCGAGGCGGCCATGTCACCCATCATCTCCGAAACGTCCCGGGACCGCGGCAGCCGCTCCGTACGGCCCTAGACTCACGGCGAGCCCCGATAGCTCAGCTGGATAGAGCGACTCCCTCCTAAGGAGTAGGCCCCAGGTTCGAATCCTGGTCGGGGCATTGGTAATTTGCAGGGGCTTTCGCCAACAGCTGCAGCGAGCGAGTGTCGCTGGGCTGCGGGGGTGAGGCGCTCGCCCTTCCGGGCTCGCTGAGGTTCGAATCCTGGTCGTGGCATCCGGCCGGCGCTGATCTCGTGTAAGCGATTTCAAGTAAGCGCGGGTTTGAAGGCAAATCACGGGGTAATCACTAAGCGTCTGACTCGTCTGAGGCACGCCGATGACTCCAGGCGGGGCGGGTTCTGAGCTTTCAAGACGTGAGGGGACGGTCTTCGTTTCGGGATGTCCCCTCGCTGGGAGCGTCGCTTTCCCCGAGTGGCGGCGCTTCCCCCTGAATTGACGTGTTCCGTATCGGCACCGCCATAACGCGAGATACTGGAGTCTGATCGCCAATGGCTTTCACCATGAGCAGGGCCCGGACGACGCTGCCCCTGGGGCTGGCGGCGCTGGCCCTCGCGGCCGCAGGCTGTGGCGGTGACGAGGCCTCCGCGCCCTCGTCACCGCCAATCGAGACGCCGCAGGCGCTGCCCAAGCTCCCGAAGCGCTGGCAGCCGCACCGGGACCGGTCGATCGGCTATGCGATCGGCATTCCGCCTCGCTGGCAGGTGAGCCGGAGCCAGAACGCCGGCGCCAAGACCGCCCTGATCCGCTCGCCGGACCACCTGGTCGCCGTCACCCTGGTGGCCGCTCGCGACCCCGAGGCGCTGGAGGTGCCGCTGGAGGAGTTCGCGACGAGCGCGTTGGCGTCCCTGCCGGGGTTCGAGACGCCGCTCGAGCCCAGCACCCCGCGGACCTTCGGGCGGACGCCCTTCGCTGCCGTCCAAACGGAGGCAACCGGGACCACCAAGGCCAGGGAGCTCAAGGAGCGCACCACGCTGCTGGTCCTGCGGCGGGAGGGAGTCGTGAACTACACGGTGGCGATCGTCGCGAACGCCCGGCGCAGCCGCTCGGCGAAGGGCCGCGCGGTCGCCTTGAAGATGATGCACACGCTGCGCGACCAGCCCGTCGGCGCGAAGGCGCCACCCGAATCCGGCTAGCCGCACGACGGGGCTGGCTTACCGGTCCCGGTCGGGTCGGTCGGGATAGAGCTCGTCGATCGTGACCAGCGCCTTGAACGGCGCGCCGGCCGCCTCGGCGATCGCCTCGCCACCGCCGGCGAGGCGATCGACCACGCAGACGGCCCCCGCCACCTCGAGGCCCTCGGCGCGCATCCGCTCGATCGCCGACACCGTTGAGCCCCCGGTGGTCACCGTGTCCTCGACCACGAGGCAGCGCGCTCCGGCTTCCACCGGTCCCTCGATCCAGCGCTGGAGACCGTGCTGCTTGCGATCGCTGCGGACGAAGAAGCCGACCAGTCCCTCGCCGCCGGGCACGCCTATCGCCGCGCAGGCGAGCGGGATCGCCGCCATCACCGGCCCCCCGACGGCGGCGGCGCCGAGCTCCCGCGCCGCGTTGGCGAGCAGCTCGCCCACGGCGCGAAAGCCTGCCGGGCGCAGGATCGCGCGGCGGGCGTCGACGTAGTAGGAGGCTTGCTGGCCGCTCGACAGGGTCACGTCGCCGATCACCAGAGCGTGCTCGCGAAGCTCGTCCAGGAGCGTGGCACGCGCCGCTTCAAGGTCGCTCATCGTGGGGGCTGCCCCAAGGGCCAAGTCGCCGGAGTGCTTCTCTAGCCGTAGACGTAGATCGACATCCCCAGCCGGACCCAGTCGTAGATGAAGCGCGACAGCGGGATCGGGTTTCGAACGCAGCCATGGCTGGCCGGATAGGTGGGGACCGAGTGGTAGCCGTGGGTCGCGTACCCGCCCTGGAAGTAGACCGAGTAGTACATCCCCGACGAGTTGAAGCCGGACTGGCGGCTGTAGAAGCGGAAGTGGCCACGGATCGTCGGCGTCGCCGGCGCCCCGGTCGAGACGGGGATCGTGTACTGGGGCTTGCGGTGGTTGGCGAGGACCATCACCTGTCGCGAGATGTCGACCTCCACGTGCTTGCCGGCGCCGGGGTACTTGAGGCGGAAGCCTCCCCGCCCGCGGGCGAGCTTCTTGAAGATCCCGGCGTTGGCGTTGGAGTTGCGGCTCATCCCGTTGGTCTTGCGGAAGGCCATCACCGCGAAGCCGGTCCTCTTGCTGTAGCGCTTGCCGTGGGTCGAGTAGTAGCCCTCGCGGAGCAAGAGGCGGTTGAAGATCCGGACGGCGCTGTTGCGGTCTCCGGGATCGAGGTTGGGGAAGTCGATGTGGAAGCTGCGCGAGCGGGCAACCGCCTTGCCCTGCTGGGCGCTGCGCAGGTGCCTGGCGACTATCCGATAGCCGGCCGGCTTGATCAGGGTCGGCGAGCGGAACGTATAGCGCCCGGCGTTCTGGCCGCGAACGCGCCTGACGATCGGGTTCAGCCTCTGGATCACGTGGCCGCGGCGCAGCAGCTTCACCTGCACGTGCTGGCCACGGACGAACGGACGCAGGTAGCCGACAGCACGGACCTTCTTGCCCACCTTGACCTTGCCGTGACGGACCCCGTGCACGTGGATGCTGAGGTGGCCGGGCTTCAGCGCCTTTGCAGGGTGGGCCGGCCCCTCGCTCGCCGCGAGCGCCGGAGGCGACCCGATCGCGACGGCCGCCGGCACGGCAAGCAGGAGAGCGATGGAGCGCCGGCGACTCACGGCGGGCATTGTGCCATGGCGCCAGGCCGGTGAAAAGGCCTGCTGGCCGTTACGAGGCCAGGATCGCGAAGGCGAGCGCGTTGTTGACGGCGTGGACGGCGATGGACGGGTAGATCGAGCCGGTCTTCTCGTACAGCCAGGCGAGGGCGAAGCCGAGGAGGGCGAGCTGCGGGACCACGCCGATGCTGCTCAGGCCGGTGAAGTGGAAGAGCCCGAAGATGAGCCCCGAAAGGACCGCTGCGGCCAGGAACGAGAAGCGGCGCCGCAGGCCGCCGAAGATGAAGCCTCGAAAGAAGATCTCCTCCGCGAACGGCGCGGCGATCACGATCAGGACCCCGGCCGCGATCGTGCCGAAGGTCCCCTGGCCAAGACCGAGGTCGCGCGTGACGTCCTCCTGCTGGGGGTGGACGAGGGTCGAGTAGACGAGGGCGAACACGATGTAGCCGACGTAGGCGGCGGCCGCCAAGCCGATCGGAGATCTCAGGGGACGTCTGAGGCCGAGCGCCCCGGGGGAGGCGAGGCCGCCCGCCCCGCCGGCGGCGACGGCGAAGGCGATTCCGACCAGCGTCCCGGCGAGCAGGGCCTGGGTGACCAGCCGGGCCCCGAGCGAGTCGAGGTCGGCGAAGGCGGAGACGAGCGTGACCTCGAACACGCTGGTCACGAGCAGCGCTCCGATGCCGCCGGCCACTCGTGCCGGTCCCCAGCTCCGGGGCTGATCGTCGGCAGGGGCGTTCGATGCGGCGCCCGCGTATCGAGGCTCACCCGGCGAGGGTCCTGAATCGCTCACGGGTCGAGATAGTGCCGGATGGCCTGGAGCGAGTCGATGTCGCCGCCGCCCGTCCGATCGATCAGCAAGGCGGGGACGCCGGCGGCGCGCGCCGCCGCCAGGTCCTCGTCCGGAGTGTCGCCGACGTAGAGCGCCTCCGCCGGCGCGCAGCCTGCCAGCTCGAGGGCGGGCCCGAATATCGCCGGGTCCGGCTTGCGCACGCCGGCCTTTGCCGAGGTCACGACGCCGTCGAGCGCATCCCCCAGCCCGCATCGCCGGAGCACCTCCGGCAGGGAGGCGTCCCAGTTCGAAACGCAAACGAGCTTCAGCCCGAGGCCGCGCAGCTCGGCCAGCGCCGGCGCCGCGTCCGGAAAGGCCCGGAAGCGGATCGCGGACATCATCGTCTCGACTGGGATCTGTCGTCCGAGCGCCTCGGACAGCACTGTGGCGCAGCGGGCGCGCAATTCGGCGAGCGAGTCGGGGTCGCGCCCCTCGTGGCTGTGGTCCTTGTAGTAGCCCATCTCGGCCCGCACCGCCGCGACCAGCCGTTCGTCCGGCTGGACGCCGAGGGCCTCAGCCAGGTGCACCCAGGGGGGCTCCAGCTCGACCAGGGTGCCGAGAGCGTCAAGCATTACGGCGCGCGAAGCGGTCATGGAGCCATTCTCACGGAGGAACCAGCCCGAGCGAGGGCGAAGGGAACTCCGATGAGGCCGACTTCTGGAAGAGTCACGGGCTGTGATTCCGACGGCGAGCTTCTGGAGCGACCAGAGCGACCTGATCTCGGCCGTGGTCACGATGGGCGTGGCGATCGCCGTCGCGTTCGCCGTCGACCGCCTGGCGATCGCGAGGGCGGGGCACGTGGCCGCAAAGGTGGGCGAGGCGCCGCTGTCGCGCAGCGCGCAGACCAGGCTGCGCCTCGTCCGTCGCCTGCTCTTCGTGGTCATCCTGGTGATCGGCGCCGCCCTGGCGCTGAGCCGGTTCACGCAGTTCGAACGTCTGGCCACCGGGATCCTCGCCTCCAGCGCCGTCCTCGGCTTGGTGCTGGGCTTCGCGGCGCGCCAGACGCTGGCCAACCTGGTCGCCGGGATTCTGATCGCCATCACCCAGCCGATCCGGATCGGCGACACGGTGACGATCGAGGAGGACAGCGGCCGGGTCGACGACCTGACGCTCTCCTACACCTACATCGACCCCGGCGATGGGCGGCTGATGGTGGTCCCGAACGAGAGGGTCGTGACCAGCATCCTCTTCAACCACTCGACCGGGGATCGCGCGGCGCCGGCGACGGTCTCGGTCTGGGTCCCGCCCGCCGCGGACCTCGAGCGGGCCCGCGACGTGCTGAAGCCCGCCGGCGCGGCCGAGGTGACGGTCGCCGAGATGACCCCGGAAGGCGTCCGGATAGAGCTCAAGGGACCGCGCGACCGCGAGCGCACTCAGGTGGGCAACGAGGAGGCGGAGCTTCGGGAGAGCGCCCACGAGGCCCTGCGCAAGGCGGGCCTGCTCGAGCAGCCGTTCGGCGAGTAGGCGATCCCGCCCAGCTACCCTTTTTCGCCAGAGGCGAATGACTCAGCGAGGGCGCAAGAGGTACCGTCGCTCGGGGGGGTCAGTGAACCGAAAGCTCCTGGTGGCGTTCGGCGTCCTGGTCGCCCTGGTCGTCATCCCCGTGGCCGGGGTCGGCGTCTGGGTGCTGAGCGTTCGAGCCGACACTCCCCCGCTCGACCAGCTGAAGCCCGTCAAGGAGGGCGCCAACTCGGTCGTCTTCGCGGCCGACGGCGGCCGCCTGGGCTATATCCAGTCGGACACGATCCGGCACCCGGTGTCCGCCAAGAAGATCCCCCAGGTGCTCGACCACGCGACG
Organism: uncultured Actinomycetes bacterium; assembly: GCA_963824865.1. GTDB lineage: Bacteria > Actinomycetota > Thermoleophilia > Solirubrobacterales > 70-9 > AC-56. The sequence continues at coordinate 326,828 of CAWGQQ010000010.1, forward strand.
GTGGCGATCGAGGACGAGCACTTCTACGAGCACGGCGGAATCGACTACGGGGCGATCGTGCGCGCTGGATGGGAGGACCTGAAGGCCGGCGCTGCGGTTCAGGGCGGCTCGACGATCACCCAGCAGCTGGTCCGCAACCTCTACATCGCCGACCCGGAGGAGACGATTGAGCGGAAGATCCGCGAGGCGACCTGGGCCGAGGAGTACGAGCAGGAGTACTCGAAGACGCAGATCCTCACGAAGTACCTGAACACTGCCTCGTACGGGACCACCGACGGTCGCACCGCGGTGGGCGTCCAGGCCGCCGCCGAGACCTACTTCTCGAAGTCGGTCTCGCGCCTGGACCTGCCCGAGGCGGCGCTGATCGCCGGCCTGCCGCAGGCGCCCTCCGAGTACAACCCGTTCCTGAACCCGAAGGGGGCGGTGGCGCGGCGAAACGACGTGCTCAAGGCGATGGCCAAGCAGGGATACATCACCCAGAGCGAGTACGAGCAGGCGCTCCAGGCGGGGCTCGAGCTCGATCGCGGCCACAAGTACGAGACCATCCGCGAGCCCTACTTCTTCGACTACGTCACCCAGGAGCTGATCGACAAGTACGGGGTCAACACGGTGAGAAACGGGGGGTTGAAGATCTACACGACGATCGACCCCACGCTTCAAGCCGCCGCGCATCAAGCGATCCAGAGCCACTGGAACGACCCCAGCGGCCCCGCCTCGGCGCTCGTCTCGATCGATCCATCAAACGGCCACATCGTCGCGATGGCGTCGTCGGGGAGCTTCGAGACCAGCCAGTTCAACCTCGCGGCCCAGGGACACCGGCAGGCCGGCTCCTCGTTCAAGCCGTTCGTGCTGACGGCGGCGGTCCGCCAGGGCATGGACCCCGATTCGACCTACTACTCCGGCAAGGCCCCGGTCACCCTGACCCTGGACGACGGGATCACCACCTGGACCGTCAACAACGCGGAGGGAGGAGGCGCGGGGACGTTGAGCGTCCGGGACGCCACGGTGCATTCGGTGAACGCGGTCTTCGCCCAGCTCGACCTCGACGCCGGGCCCGATGAGGTCCGCGAGACGGCCTACGACATGGGCATCACGACCCACCTCGACGGGTTTCCCGCCGAGGGCATCGGCGGCCTGCGGATCGGGGTCACGCCGCTGGAGATGGCGAATGCGTACGCGACGCTTGCGAGCGGCGGTATTCGAAACACGGCGACGGCGATCAGCAAGGTCGAGTTCCCGAACGGCGACACCGACGTGCCCAGCGAGGAGGAGCGCACGAGGGCCTTCTCCGACGGGGTCGCCTACGAGGTGACCGACGTGCTCAAGGGCGTGATCACCTCGGGGACGGGGACCGCGGCGAGCATCGGTTGCGCAGGCCAGGCGGGCAAGACGGGCACCACCGACGACTACACGGATGCCTGGTTCGTCGGCTACACGCCGCGCTTTTCCACCGCGGTCTGGGTCGGCCACCCGAACGCCAGGACGTCGATGGGCTCGGGCGCCTACGGCGGAACCTACGCGGCGCCCGTGTGGCACGACTACATGCTGGCCGCGCAGGGCGCTGATTGCCCGGACTTTCCGGCGCCCGAGAATCCTGTTGAGTCCTCGGCTTGGAGCGGCTCGCACACCGTCAGCCAGCCGAGCGCCACCCCCTCTTACGGCGGCACCGGAAGGCCCCCGTCCGGCCGCACGAACGGCGACCAGCGTTCCGGAGGGAACGGCCAGTACCCGTCTGACCTCTACGCGCCCGGCGCCGGGGATGGCCCCGCGCCGAGCCCGGGCGGGGGCGGGAGCTCCGGCGGCGGGAGCTCAGGCGGAGGCGGGGGGACCGGAGGCGGCTAGGGGGGACCCTGAGAGAATCCCCGCCTCGTGAGCTGGATGCGCGGCATTTGGCGGGCGCTCCGCGCCAATCCCGGAACCGCCGCGATCCTTTCGCTCGGCCTGGCCTGGGCTCTCTCCATGCATTCGATGGGCTGGAGCCAGTCGGCGTTCTACGCTCAGACGCGGGCCATGGCCTCGGGCACCACCAAGATCGACCGCTGGCACTGGGAAACCGGGGACAAGGCGTGGGTGGACGGTCACTTCTACTCCGTCAAGGCGCCCGGGCTAGCGGTCACCACCCTGCCCATGTACCTCGGCATCGATGCGGTTGGAGCGAAGGAGCTCGCCCGGGACGCGGCGGCCACCGCCCACCGGTCGAGCTGGGATTCCTGGCGCTCGCGCCACGAGCCGCCGTTTCAGTCGTACGGGTTCAGCCGCGTACGTGCGCGTCAGGTCGAGGCCCAGGTGGCGAACTCCGCGCCGATCGGCTGGGCGCTGACCCTCGTCGGTGCGGTGCTGCCGGCAATCGGCCTTCTATTCGGAGTCCGGTGGGTCGCCGAGCGCATCGAGCCCGGCTACGGAACAGCCGCTGCGATCACGCTGGGGATCGGGACGGTCGTGATGACGTTCGCCTCCGAGTACTTCGCCCACGTCGCGTCGGCCGCGCTGGGGTTCGCTGCCTTCGCCGTCCTGTTCAGGGAGCGAGAGGGACCTCCGCGGCTGCCGCTGGTGGCCGCCGCGGGACTGCTCGCCGGCCTCGCAGTCTGCTTCGAGTACCCGCTGGGCCTGCTGGGCATCGTCCTCTTCGGCTACGCGCTGGCGCGCGGCCCGCGTCTGCGCCGCGGCGCCACCTACGCCGCGGCGGCGGCGGTGGGCGCCGCGCCCGCTCTGCTCTACAACCTCTGGTCGCTCGGCTCGGTCTTCAGCTTCGCCTACTCGGACGCGGTCGCGGTGCTGGGACGCAACGGCCACGCCGTCCTGGGGCTGAACTCCGACGGCTTCTTCGGAATCACCGCGCCGCGCCCCGGCGCCGTGGTGGACCTGCTGCTCTCGGGCCGCGGACTGCTGACCCTGACCCCGGTGTTGGTGATGGGCCTGGTCGGGGCGGTGCTGATGCGGCGTCGCGGCCAGCGGGCGGAGGCCTGGGTGATCTTCGCGGTCGCCGCCTCCTTCTTCCTCTACAACAGCGCCTACTGGCAGCCGTTGGGCGGCGACACCCCGGGCCCTCGCTTCCTGATTCCTGTGCTGCCCTTCCTGCGCGGTAGGCCTCGGCCCCCGCCTACCGGCGCTTCCGCGCCCTGACGCTGGGGCTCGCGATCGCCTCCGGGGTGATGATGGTGGCCGGCGCGCTGACCCACCCGCTGGTCACCGCAGATGGCATCGCCATCTGGGCTCAGCGGTTGGTCTGGGCGGATCTCGAGCACACGCTGCTGACCCCGATCGGGGTCAGCAACCCCTGGCTAGCGGTCGTCCCCGTGCTGGTGGCGCTTGCTGCGGCGGTCGCCTTCGCGGTTCGCGCGACGCCCCGGGAACCCGCTGGCGCAATCGGGCTGGCGATCGGTGGGGTGCTCGCCTGGGGCGCCGCGTCGATCGTGACGCCGAGCATCGCGGGTGATCCGCAGCCACCCTTGGGCGGCGGCGCCGCCACGCTCGGCCTCGTGGCGCTGGCGGCCTGCGCGTCGGTGCTCACTCTGCTGCTTATCCGCTACGTCCAGAGGAGGGGCGCCGCAACAAGACCGTGGGCATGAACGAGTTCGATCTGATCGCGCGGCTGGTCGAGATGGTCGACGACGCCCGCCGCCGCCGATCCTCCACCCGGCGCGCCGAGGTCGCCATCCCGAGCGGCGACGACGCCGCCGTCACCGTGCCGAAGGGCGCCACGGCCACCTCGGTCGACTCGCTCGTCGACGGTGTCCACTTTCGCCGCCAGACGGCGCCGCTTCGCTCCGTGGGGCGAAAGGCGCTCTCGGTGGCGCTCTCCGACCTGGCGGCGATGGGCGCGGTGCCCGGTGAGGCCTACGTGCAGCTCGGCGTCCCGGACGATCTCGACCAGGCGGGGTGCCTCGAGCTTGGCGCAGGCCTCGCCGAGGTGGCCGCCGAGCACGACGTGGCCGTGCTGGGCGGCGACGTGACCCGCGCCCCGGTGCTTTGGGTGGCGATCACGGTGGTCGGCCACGCCGACTCGGCGGAGCAGTTGGTGCGCCGCGGGGGAGCCGCCCCCGGCGACCTGCTGGCCGTCACCGGCGAGCTCGGGGGCGCGGCGGCCGGGCTGCTGGTGCTGGAGCGTCCCGAGCTGGCGAACGTCGTGGAAGCCGAGGTCGCCGATGGCCTTCGCCGCCGCCAGCTGGAGCCGCGTCCGCGAATCGCCGCCGGCCGCGCTCTCGCGGCCGCCGGGGCAAGCGCGATGCTCGACCTGAGCGACGGCCTGGGCGGCGACGCCGCGCCACCTCGCGGCGGCGAGCGGCGTCCGGCTTGCAATCGAGTTGGAGCGGCTGCCTCTACAGGCGGGCGTCCGCGAGGTGGCGGCCGCCGCGGGCGTCGATGCGCACGATCTGGCCACGGGGCGGGGGGAGGACTACGAGCTCCTGGCCGCGCTGCCGGTCGAGCGCGCGCGGCAAGCGACCGCCGAAGTCGCGGCGACCGGATCCACCTTGACCCCAATCGGCGCTGTGGAGGAGGGCCACGGCGTTTTGCTGCAGGCCGCCGACGGCGCCGAGCACGAGCCGGTCGGCTTCGATCAGCTTCGGCCGTGAAAGGTGCGGATGCGGATCAGTGGTGCTAGCGAGCCGGGCGCGGCCGGGCGTCTCGTCCCGTGGAATACGAGACGAGCGCCCGGCGGCTAAGGCTGGCCAACTGCAGCTTGAACAGCATCTCCCGGGCGACGGCATCCGCGTCCACGCGGTACTCGCCGCCAGCGAGCTGTTGCTTTAGTCGGGTCACTCTGTCGCCTTCGTGAGTCGTGGGAGGGTCCGGTGTGGGAGGGTGGGGTGCGCCGGCCCATTGATCTTCATCCATTAGATCGTCATCCGGGCCCTGCGGCGGGATCGTAGATGCGTCCAGGTCGCCAGTCGCGCCGCAGGACGCACGGCCAGCGCCACCAGCCCCACCAGGGACCCCCCCAGCAGGCAGAGGGCGAGCATCTCACCGAAGCCGATCTGGCCGGCTCCCACCATCAGGAGGAGGTGCCAGGGTGCGCCGGCTCCGAGATCCAGGCTTCCGATGAGGAAGAGAACGGCCGCCGCCAAGGGCAGCAGCGAGACGGCGATCGCCCCCAGCGCGGCCGGCCATGGAAGCGGGCCCGCGCGGAGTGCGCCGAGCAGCCAGACGTGTGCCGCCGGGACGAGCAGAAGCGCCAGGTACGGATTCGCGAGCCAGGCGAGCAGCACGGCGAACGCGGAGACCAGGCCGAGTGCCGCAGCGGCCGGCTCGCGGGGCAGGTCCGCCGGCACGCGCCAGCCTTGGATCTCGTAGTAGCCGGCCGCGATCACGGTCGCCAGCAGGGTCATGGCGACGATCTGCCCGGCTCCGACTCGAAAGCGGCTGGGATCGAACGGAAACGCGGGCCTGGCGACGATCCCGGATATCGCGAGCAGGTAGAAGAGGAGCAGGGCGGCAAGCAGAGGCAGCGACCTGGACGCAGCCCAGGACAGCGCCGAGCGCGGCGCCGTTCCGCGTCGGAACGCTTGCCGCATCGCGTCCAGCGAGGTGAGTGCGGGCGGCAGGAGCAGCGTCAGCGCCAGGAGCCCGAGGGTCCAGCCCGGGACCAGGTTTCCCGCCAAGGTCAGGTAGGTGGCGGGGCCGTGCTCTGGCGGTGCGGCGGTGGCGTCGAGGGTGGCCACCAAAAGCAGCGCAGTTCGTCCCAGCCCCCCGATCGTTGCGGCCGAGAGGTCATCGGGTTGGTCGTCGGCAACCTGCAGCGGCCGCTCCCCGGCGGAGGAGAGGCCCACGGCGTCGATGCCGTGCTCGATCAGCACGGCCTGCTCGGAGAGCCCGCTCGGGAGCGCCAGCCGTGACAGCTCTCCGAACAGGCCTTCGAGCTGGGGCTGGCGGCCGGCCTGCTCGCTGAGCGCACGCTCCGCGGTGCGCACGAGCTGGGCGGAAGGACTCTGCGAGCCGTCAGACGCGTCGAGGAGGGAAGGCTCGCGGGGGGTGGCCGAGCCGGGCTGCCATAGGACGACCGCCCCGTCGATCAGGTCCCGCTCCGCGTATCGCTCCGCGAACTCCCGAGCCCCGGCGGCCCCGTCGCTGCCGCCGTCGGTGGAGACGAAGACCAGCGTCTTCGTGTGCCTGGAGGTGCGGAGCTTGTCGACCAGCTCGAGCAGGGTCGCGGTGGCGGCCGCGCTCGAGGCTGCGCCGGGGCCGCTTGCCGAGTCCCGCGCGGCGAGCACCACCACGCTGCGAGCCGATTCGCCCGGCAGGGTCAGGATCAGGTTGCGAAGCTCGACCTCCTCTCCGTCGAAGTCGTGGTCGAACCGCTGTTCGGTGACCTGGCCTTCGGGGATGCTTCCAAACCGGTTTGCGACCAGGTCGGCGGCCACCCCGTCGTCCTCGCTCCCGGGCGTGCGGACGGGCGCGGCGTCGACGATCTGGCGGTCGATCTTGGCCGCCGCGTGCTCGTCGAACTCCGCGGAGGCGACCACGGGCGGCAGCGGCGCGGGCCGCCCCTGAAGCGAGAACAGCAGCACCACGACCGTCGCCAGCGCAGGCGCGAACGCGGCACGGTAGATGCGAAAGTTGATCCCGACCACCCGGCGACGCAAACTACCCTTTGAGAATGCCGGAGGGAGCGGCTCGCATCTTGCTGGTCGACGACGAACAGTCGGTCCAGACCCTGCTCGCGTATCCGCTTCGCAAGGACGGCTTCGAGGTCGTGACGGCACAGGACGGCCGCGAGGCACTCGACCGCTTCGCAGAGCAGCGGTTCGATCTGGTCGTCCTCGACATCATGCTGCCGAAGCTGGACGGGATCGAAGTCTGCCGGCGCATGCGCAGCCGTAGCCAGGTGCCGATCATCATGCTGACCGCCAAGGACGACGAGATCGACAAGGTGCTCGGCCTCGAGATGGGCGCCGACGACTACATCACGAAGCCCTTTTCGGTGCGTGAGTTCCGCAGCCGGGTCCGAGCGACGCTGCGCCGGTCGGAGATGCTGGGCGAGCGTCCGGGTTCGCACGAGCCGGTGGTCGCCGGCGACCTCCGGATCGATTTCGAACGGCGAATCGTCAGCGTGCGCGGGGAGCAGACGCGCCTCACCTACGTCGAGTTCGAGATCCTCGCCGTGCTTGCCCGCTCGCCCGGCAGAGTGCACACGAGGGACATGCTCCTGGAGCAGGTCTGGGGCGAGTCGGCCTACCGCGACCCCCGGACGATCGACGTCCACATCCGGCATCTGCGCGAGAAGCTCGAGCGTGACCCTCGTGCCCCCGAGTACCTGTTCACGGTCCGAGGCGTCGGCTATCGCTTCCGCGACCGGGACGAATGAACCGGGTTCGCAATCGCCTCGCGGCGCTGTTCTTCGTGATCACCGCTGCGGCGATCGGGTTCATCGACGTGTACGCCGGATTGATTGCCCTGGTGGCGCTGGCGGTGGGATGGATCTCGGCCCGAGCGCACGCGAGGCGGCTTCGCCGGTTGGAAACCGCCGCGGAGCAGGTCGCCGAGGGGGATTTCTCCACCCCTATCCCGGACGAGGGAACCGACGAGGTCGGCCAGCTCGCCAGCACCCTCGACGAGATGCGCCAGCGGCTCGCTCGGCTCGACCAGGCGCGCAAGGAGTTCATCGCCAACGCCTCTCACGAGCTGCGGACGCCGATCTTCTCGCTGGGCGGCTTCGTCGAGTTGCTCGACGAGGACGAGCCGGACCCGGCGGTCCGGGAGGAGTTCGTGCGAACGATGCGCGAGCAGGTGAAGCGACTCACCAAGCTCACCGCCGATCTCCTCGACCTCTCCAAGCTCGACGCCGACGTGCTCCAGGTCAATCCTGAGCGCATTGCCCTGGGGGAGCTCGCCGGACGAGTTGCTGAGGAGTTCGGACCGGCGGCTGAGCGCCACGGATCGCCCATCGACGTCAACGGCGAGCGCGCCGCCGTGGCAATGGCCGACCCCGATCGGGTCGCGCAGATCATGCGTATCCTGGTCGACAATGCGCTCACTCATACGCCGCACGGAACCTCGATCTCGATCGTGGCTCAACGCCGGGAGGGGGACGCGAACCTCGTCGTCATCGACGACGGCCCGGGAATCGACCCTGACGTGTACCCGCGGGTGTTCGACCGCTTTTACACGGGCGATCGGGTGAGCGGCTCCGGGCTCGGCCTGGCGATCGCTCGCGAGCTGGCGATGCTGATGGAGGGCGAGCTGGGGCTGGCATCGCACCGCGGGCGCACGGAGTTCACGCTGCGCCTGCCGGGCGACGCGGCCGAGGGGGCCAGGTGAGCCGGAGGCGCGCGGCACTCGCCGCGCTGCTGGCGAGCGCTGCGCTGGCGCTCGGGGCGTGCGGCGGGGACGACTCCGGTTCCGACGGCTCAACCGGCGCCTCGTCCTCCGACAACCCCCAAACGACCGTCGCCATCCAGGCGCGCGCCGACGCTTTCGATCCGCAGGCGATCTACCAGCAGGCAGCCCCGGGCGTGGTCACGGTTCGCTCGATCCTCTCAGGCGGCGGCACCAGCCTGCTCAATGGCGGCGGATCGGCAGCGCAGGGATCGGGCTTCGTCATCTCGGATGCCGGCGAGATCGCGACCAACGCCCATGTAGTCACCGACGGGTCGGCCGGCGGTGGCCCGATCCGCGAGGCCAAGGAGGTCTACGTCCAGTTTGCCGACCGCAACCAGGTTCCGGCCGACATCGTCGGGTTTGACCCCCACGCTGACGTGGCGCTCCTCAAGGTCGACCCGGACGGCCTCGACCTGCGCCCCCTCCAGCTGGCGACCGACGAGGAGGTCAAGGTCGGACAGCCGGTGGCGGCGATCGGCAGCCCGTTCGGGGAGGACCGATCGCTCTCGGTCGGGGTCGTCTCGGCCACGAATCGCTCGATCCAGTCGCTGACCCAATTTCAGATCGACGGTGCGATCCAGACGGACGCCTCGATCAACCCCGGCAATTCGGGCGGCCCGCTGCTCGATGCCGAGGGCAACGTGATCGGGATCGACCAGCAGATCAACACGACGTCGGGCGGCAATGAGGGCGTCGGCTTCGCTGTCCCGGTCGCGCTCGTCGCGCGCTCCATCGACCAGCTTCGCGAGAACGGCAGCGTCAAGTACGCCTACATCGGCGTCACCACGCAGTCGCTCTACCCGCAGCTCGCCGACCGGCTGGGGCTGGACAGCGACACCGGTGCGCTGGTGACCAGGGTGGTCGACGGAAGCCCAGCCGCCGACGCGGGCCTGGAGGCGGGGAAGGAGGAGATCGAGTTCCAGGGCCTGCGGGCGACGACGGGGGGTGACGTGATCGTCGCCGTCGACGGTGACGAGATCGTCGGCGAGACCGACCTCCCCAGGCTGATCGCACAGCACGGCCCAGGCGACACGGTGACGGTTGAGATCGTCCGCGACGGGGAGGCCCGGAGTCTCGACGTGGAGCTTGGCGAGCGCCCAGAGGGCGTTCGCTAGTAGTGGTCTAGGCGCTCAAGCCGGATGGCGACCTCGGGATCACCGCGGGAGCTGGTGCTGGGGCTGGCGGTCGCCCTGCGCGACGAGGTCGCCCCCGAGCTGGGCGATCATGCCGGCCGCGCTCACAGCGGGGCCGGAGAAGGGGGCGACATCACGTTCGCAATCGACGAGCGAGCGGAGGCGTTCATGGAGCGGTTCCTGGCCGAGCGGGCGCCCGAGGTCGCCTTCTACTCGGAGGACCGCGGGCTGGTGGCGCCACACGAACGGGCGAGCTGGGTCCTGGTTGTCGACCCGATCGACGGCACGCGCCCGGCGATGGCTGGGCTCGAGGGTGCCTGCGTCTCGGTGGCCGCGGCGCGCCTGGACTCCGGCGGCGAGGCGCGGATGGGGGGCGTGGTGACGGGCTGCGTGGTCGAAATCAAGTCCGGTCGGGCGTTCGTGGCGGAGCGCGGCGGCGGGCTCGAACCCGCGCCGTCGCTGTCGGCGAATCGCGACCTCTCGCGGATGTTCTGGGCGTACGGCCTGCGGGGTCGGCCCGTCCGGGTGATCGCCGAGGTGCTCGGGGAGCTGATCGACGCCTCCTCGGTCGGCGGCGCCACCTTCGACCTCGGCTCGGCGACCTACGACATGACCCGGATCGCGACGGGCCAGCTCGATGCTTACATCGAGCCGGGCCCGAGGATCGTGGCGGACGTCCCCGGAATGCGCGAGGAGTTCGAACGCGTGGGTGATGGCGCGGTGCTCAACAACTCCCCCTACGACCTGGCGGCGGCCGCGCTGATCCTCGAGGAAGCCGGGGCAGTGGTCACCGACGCATACGGAGCGCCGCTTGCCGAGCGCGCCCTGCTGGGCTCAGGCGCCGAGTTTCAGATGTCCTGCGTGGCCGCGGCGAATCAGGAGCTGCACGGGGCGATCATCCGCGAGCTCGACCTCGGCATCGAGCGGCTCGCCGGCGCCGGTTCGGTATAGCGGCGGAGCGGCCGGGTATGTTGCCCTCCGCATGCTGCAGGAAGTTTCGCTTGGCGCGCGCTCGCTGGCCGACTACACCCACCTCGTCGGGCGCAGCCTGATCGAGGAAATTCGCGAGCTCGCGAAGCCGCTGGCCGGCAAGAGGGTGCTCCACGTCAGCGCCACGGCCTTCGGGGGTGGCGTCTCGGAGATCCTCTACACGATGGTCCCGTTGATGCGCGACGTGGGCCTCGAGGCCCACTGGCGGGTGATTCTCGGGCGAGAGGACTTCTTCAACGTCACGAAGCTGATGCACAACTCGCTTCAGGGCGATCCGCAGGCGATCTCCGACCAGCAATGGGAGGTCTTCGAGGCCTATAACGCGATGAACGCGCAGAGCCTCGATGACGACTGGGACGCGATCATCGTCCACGACCCCCAGCCGGCGGGCCTGCGGGCCAACGTCCCGGAGCGATCCCGGATCTGGATCTGGCGTTGCCACATCGACTTCTCGACGCCGAACCCCGAGACCCTGGCGCGCTTATTGCCGTTGATCCGCGAGTACGACGAAACGATCTGGCACCTTCAGCAGTACGTCCCCGCCGGCATGGACGGCAGCGCTCGGATCATCCCGCCCGCGATCGACCCGCTGTCGCCGAAGAACATGGCGCTCTCCCCTGAGGACGCGGCCTTCGTCTGCAAGCAGTTCGGGATCGACGTGGAGCGCCCGCTGATCTGCCAGGTGTCGCGCTTCGACCCCTGGAAGGACCCGATTGGGGTGATCGACGCCTTCCGGCTGGTGCGGGAGGAGCTGCCAGAGGTGCAGCTGGCGCTGGTCGGCTCGATGGCCACGGACGATCCGGAGGGCTGGGAGTTCTTCCACGAGACGTTCAGCTACGCGGACGGGGATCCGGACATCAAGATCCTCAACAACCTCAACAACGTCGGGGCGATCGAGGTGAACGCCTTCCAGTCGCAGGCCGACGTGGTGATGCAGAAGTCGCTGCGCGAGGGGTTCGGGCTCACCGTGACCGAGGCGCTTTGGAAGGGACGGGCAACGGTGGCCGGCAACGTTGGCGGGATCCCGCTTCAGATCGTCGACGGCGAAACCGGCTTCCTGATCTCCTCCGCCGACGAGGCGGCCGAACGGGCCCTGCGCATTCTCCGGGATCCGGAGCTGGCCAAGCGCCTCGGCCGGGCGGGCAAGGAGCGCGCGCGCGAGCTCTTTCTGACCCCTCGGCTGCTGCGGGATTGGCTTCGGCTGTTCGGGGAAATCGAGCTGTGAATGTGAATAACTCCGCCGGAAGCCTCGCCTGTGAATAACTCCGCCGGAAGCCTCGCCTGCGGCTACGTTTCCGGCGGGCTAGGGCCCGGGCCTTACCCGGCAGGCACCTCCGTATCTACCGCGACTTCGTCGCTTGCCCATGCCTGACCTGTCGCTAGCCCATGCCTGACCGTAGGTTGGTCATCGTTTCGAATCGCGGGCCGGCGGAGTACGACCGCGATCAGAGCGGCGAGCGCACGCTGCGGCGCGGCGGCGGCGGCTTGGTGACTGCCCTGAGCGGGCTGGTTGCCCACCGGGGGGCGTTGTGGATCGCCTCCGCGATGACCGAGGAGGACCTGGTCGTCAGCCGAGAGGCGGGCGGGGATCCGGTGTCGGTCGAGCTGGACGGCGTCGACTACGACGTGGTGCTGGTCGAGAGCGACTCTCTGGCCTACGAACGCTTCTACAACGTGATCGCCAACCCGATTCTCTGGTTCATCCAGCACTACCTGTGGGACTTGTCCAACGCCCCCGACATCCGCCGGGAGGAGGCCGACGCGTGGGACCAGGGCTACAAGGCCGTCAACGCCGACATCGCCGGCGCCGTGCTGGGGGCGATCGAGGGCGACGCCGAGCCTCTGGTGATGCTGCACGACTACCACCTCTACACCTGCCCGGGGCTCATCCGTGAGGCCCGGCCGGACGTGCTGCTGCACCACTTCGTTCACATCCCGTGGTCGCAGCCCGACAGCTGGCGGATCCTCCCCGGCCGGATGCGCGAGGAGATCTTTCGAGGCCTGCTCGCGAACGACATCATCGGGTTCCACACGACCGCCTATTGCCGCAACTTCCTTCACTGCTGCCGGGAGCTGGTGGAGCTGGAGGTGGACTATGAGCGCGGCGCCATCCTCCACTCAGGGCGCGAGACGTGGGTGCGTGCCTACCCGCTCGGGATTGACGCCGGGCGGCTGGAACGGGCCGCCGCCTCCGAGGAGGTCGCGGAGTACGAGGAGCAGCTCCTGCGCCGCCGCCGCGACTACCTGATCATTCGGGTCGACCGCGCCGACCTGTCGAAGAACGTGCTGCGCGGCTTCACCGCCTTCGACACCTTCCTCCAGCAGCATCCCGAGTTCCGTGAGCGAGTGACCTTCATCGCTCACCTCCAGCCGTCGCGGACGGACGTGCCCGAGTACGCCGAGTACCTGGATCGAATCGAGGCTCTGGTCGCGGTGGTCAACCATCGCCACGGGACCACGGACTGGATGCCGATCGACCTGCGGATCTACGAGAACTTCCACGAGGCCGTCGCCCGCTACAAGCATTTCGACCTACTCATGGTGAACTCGCTGTTCGACGGCATGAACCTCGTCGCCAAGGAGGCGCCGGCGGTGAACACCCGCGACGGTGTGGTGCTGCTGTCGGAGAACACCGGTGCTCACGAGGAGCTCGGCGACTGCACGCTGAGCGTCAACCCGTTCGACATCCAGGAGCAGGCCGACCAGATCCACCGGGCTTTGACCATGGACCCGGAGGAGCGCGCACTGCGGGCGCAGCGCCTGCGCGAGATCGTGCGCGAGCGCGACCCCGGCGTTTGGATCGAGGAGCAGCTCGCCGACCTCAGGTCCAAGAGCGGGACGCGCGCGGCCGCTTAGCGCTCGAACCCGAACTCCGACGCGACGGCCGGGTGTGAAGCCGGCGCTGGAGCGGGTGGCGGGGCAGCCGGCGGCGGAGGCGCCGCGCCGGCAGCGGGGCTGGGGGCGGGCACAGGGGCCGGAGCAGGGACGCCCCTTTCGGGAGAGACGCTCGAGGATCGAGTTTCGCGTCCCCCCTCGCGAGAGCCTCGCCGACGTCGATCCCCGACCCCTTGCCGGCCATTGCTGGGGCCCTCTGGCGGTGGGGCGCTCGGGACGGTGCGCGGGTCGCGGGCTCGAAGGCGCGGGTTCCCGGGCCGCCGCGAGGGGTGCCAGCCCGATGTCCGGCTCCAGCGGCGGCGGCTCGGGGCGCCGAATCAGGCTCGGCAGGCCCACGATCAAGGCCAGGCAGCCGAGCACGCCGAGAGCGAGCTTGGCGACTTTGTGCCAGCGAATGCGGGATCCGCCGCCCATCGCGCACTACAACCCCGGCGTTCGTGGCCCTGCCCCAGGGCCGCTATAGTCGTCCGCCGCCTTGACTCTCCCCCGCGAATACGAGCTCGTCCTGATGCTCGATCCCGACATCACGGATGAACGCCGGGAGCAGATCGCGGCGGAGGCGCGGACGCGGATCGAGTCAGGCGGCTCCCTCAAGCAGGACACGTCCTGGGGTACGCGCAAGCTCGCCTACGAGATCGAGCAGCGCACCGAGGCGGACTATCGCTTCTTCCGCTTCGAAACGGATGGAGGGCTGCTCGACGATCTGAACCACAACCTGCGGATTGCCGACGGCGTGCTGCGCTTCCGGATCTTCAAGGTCGACCCGCGCTGCGCCGGCGATCGTCCCGCCGGCGCCGCAGAGCGCCGCCACCGGGCCCCCTGCTCGGGGTGGGCGCCGCCCGCAGGGCGCCGCGGGGCGCGAGGAGGCTCCCGCAGCCGTGGAATCGACGCCCGGGGAGAAGCCCACTCCAGGGGAGGAGCCCACTGAGGCCCCCCAGCCCCCGGCGGAGGAAGCCCCGGCCGCTCCCCAGCCGGCAGCGGAGGAAGCCCCGGCCAGCCCCCAGCCCGCGGCGGAGGAAGCCCCGGCCGCCGCCCAGCCGGCAGCAGAGGAAGCCCCAGCCGCCCCGTCCGGCGAGGAAGTCGAGCCCGCCGCCGCCGAGGCCGCGGGGGAGGAGCCCCCGCAGGCCGGCGAGCAGGACCCCGAGCGCGAAGACTCTTAGGGAGCCGTCACCAGCAAGCCGCTAGTTGCGGCTTCCTGCGTCCTGGGGGGCGAGAAAGCGCCGGTCCCGTCCTTAGACTGGGGGACCATCAACGATTGAGGAAGGGGTGCACGAAAGTGGCAGCCACGAACGTAAACCGGGTCGTGATCACAGGAAACCTGACCCGCGACCCCGAGCTGCGCAGCCTGCCGAGCGGGAACTCCGTCTGCAAGCTCCGCGTGGCCGTGAACAGCCGCCGCAAGGACTCCGCCAGCGGCGATTGGGTCGACAAGCCCAACTACTTCGACGTCACCGTCTGGGGCGCGCAGGGTGAGAACTGCGCGACCTACCTCTCCAAGGGTCGCCCGGTGGCCGTTGACGGCCGCCTGGAGTGGCGCGAATGGGAGACGCAGGATGGGACCGGGAAGCGCCAGGCGGTGGAGATAATCGCCGATTCGGTCCAGTTCCTCGGCTCCCGCGATGGCCAGGGGGACGGCAACGGGAGCGCGCCGCCGCAGTCCGACGTTCCCGCCGACACCTCGGACTTCGAAGGGGAGACGGCAGGCGTGGGCGCCAAGGAGGACGACATCCCCTTTTAAGGGCACCGTCCTGCCTAACCCCCGGATACCGGGGTCTATCCAGGACAGCTCACCAGCGCGGGTGGATCCCGGGCCGTAGGCGAGCCCACGGCCCGGCTATCATCCGCTCCTTCGCGCCGCCCTCCTCGAAGGCGGCGCGCCTGCGAAGGAGATGGAAACAGCGACCCACAAGCGAGCGGGGGCCTGATGGCACGCCGTCAGCGCCCGACGATGGGCGGCCCCGGTGGTGCGCCCGGTGGAGGGCGGAGGCGACCGCGCGGCGCGGACCGCTTTCGACCGCGCAAGTACACCCGGATCAACGTCGAACGGATCGACTACAAGGACCTCGGGACCCTGAGGCGTTTCATCTCCGACCGTGGCAAGCTCCGTTCCCGTCGCGTCACCGGCCTCTCACGCCGCCATCAGAAGCAGCTCGCGCTTGCTGTCAGGCGGGCGCGAGAGATAGCCCTGTTGCCCTACGTCGGCGAGCGCTAGCTCCTCGGGCGGCGATGGCGCAAGCGATCCTGCTCAAGGATGTCGAGAGCCTCGGAAGGGCCGGTGAGGCGATCGACGTCTCCCCGGGCTACCTTCGAAACTACCTGCTGCCACGCAAGCTGGCTCAGCCGGCGACCGCGGGCTCGCTCGAGGAGGCTCGCCGCCGCACCGAGGCCGCCGAGCGTGCCGCCCGCGAGGCGGCAGAGAGGGCCGAGGGGAACGCGGCGCTCCTGGCCAAGACCGTGCTCACGATCCAGCACCGCGCCGGCGAGGACGGGAAGCTCTACGGCTCCGTGACCGCCAAGGAGATCGCAGAGGCGATCGCGGAGGCTCGCGGGCTGAGGGTGGACCGCAAGCGGATCCGGCTGGAGGACCCGATCCGCGAGCTGGGCACCTACATGGTCGAGATCGAGCTCGGCGGCGGGGCCACGGCGCGCATCAAGACGATCGTGGCCGAAGAGAAATAGGCAGATTCCTGATGAGGTGCTTTAGCACCGAAATAGGCAGGTAAGGCGGCGAAGCCGCCGCAGGTAGTTCCTTCCGTAAATCGCGGGAACGCGAGCGGCGGAGGGCGGGCGCCTGTGATTTGCTCGCGTCCCGTCCGGCACGGGGCGCATCCTCGGCCAATGGGGTTCTCCCGAACGGGGAAGGTGAACGGCGCGCCGGGGCGTTTCGGCGGCGTCGACGGCGAGCAGATGGCCCAGACACAGACACACGTCCCGCCTCAGAACCTGGAGGCCGAGGCCTCGGTGCTCGGGGCGATGATGGTCTCCGAGGGCGCGATCGCCCCCGTGATCCTCGACGTTCGGCTCCACGACGAGGACTTCTACCGCGAGCGTCACCGGATCGTCTTTCGTGCGGTCAAGGCTCTCTATGAGCGCAGCGAGCCGGTCGACGCGCTGACCGTCACCGAGCTCCTCACCCAGCGGGGAGAGCTCGCGGAAGCCGGGGGTAAGGACGCGGTCTCCGAGTTCGCCTCCACGGTGCCGGCGCCGGGCAACGCCCGCCACTACGCGCAGATCGTGAAGCAGAACTCGCTGCTCCGCCGCCTGCTCGATGCGTCGCAGCGGATCCAGACGTCGGTTCACCAGCGTGAGGGGGAGCCCGAGGAGCTGGTCGAGCGGGCCGAGAGCGTTCTGTTCAAGGTCGCCCATGAGGAGCGCGCCAGCGACTTCCGGCTCGTCGCCGAGGTGCTGGCGGAGGAGATCGACCGCCTCGAGGCGCTGACCAAGGGCGATCAGGATGTGACCGGGACGCCCTCCGGCTTCCGGGACCTCGACGACCTGCTGGGCGGATTCCAACCGGGGAACCTGATCGTGCTCGCAGCCCGGCCGTCACTCGGAAAGTCGGCGCTGGTCTGCAACATCGCCGAGAACGTCGCCACCAAAGCGGGATTGCCGGTCGCCTTCTTCTCGCTCGAGATGTCCGAGGCGGAGCTTGCGCACAGGTTCATCGGCTGCCGGTCTCGGATCCCGAGCGACCGCCTGCGCAAGGGCAAGGTGGCCGCGCGCGACTGGCCACGAGTCGTCCGTGCCTGCAACGAGCTGGAGCAGGCGCCCCTGTGGCTCGACGACTCCTCGGACCTCAGCATGCTCGAGCTGCGGGCCAAGGCCCGCCGCCTGGCATCCAGTCAGGGAGGCCTGGGGCTCGTGATCGTCGACTACATGCAGTTGATGCGGCCCGAGGACCCGCGCGTCAACCGGGTCGAGCAGGTCGGCCAGGTCAGCCGTGGCCTGAAGATCCTCGCCCGCGAGCTGCAACTGCCGGTGATCGGCGTCTCGCAGCTTTCCCGCGCGCCGGAGCTGCGGCCGGACAAGCGGCCGATCCTCTCGGACCTTCGTGAATCTGGATCCATCGAGCAGGATGCGGATGTCGTCTCGTTCATCTACCGAGCCTCGAAGTACGACGAGGACGCCGATCCCAGCGAGGCCGACCTGATCATCGCCAAGCATCGCAATGGCCCTACGGGCGACGTTCCGGTGGTCTTCCTCGAGCAGTACCCGCGCTTTGTGGACAGGGCCGGGGGTGCCGAGCGCCCGGTGGAGCAGAGCGCAGGTGAGGGGCCGCCGCTCATCGACCTGGCCGAGGAGGCGTGAGCTCTCCGCCGAGACCAGTCCGCTTGGCGGGCGCGGACGAGGCCGCGCAGCCGCCCTGCCCGCTCGGGGTCTGCGACGGCTCCGGCTGGATCCTCGGCCCGGAGGACGTGGCCCGCCCCTGCGAGTGCCGGGACCGCCGCCTGGCTCGCCGGCGAGCCAGGGGCGTCGCCTCGACGATCCCGCGCAAGTACCGGGGCGTCAGCCTCGACCGCCCGCCCATCTCCGACATGGCGCGCGACCGGGCGCAGGCACCCGTGTACGAAACGGTCAAGGAGTTCGTCGAGCAGATCGGCGAGCGGCTCGACGGCGGGGATGGGTTGTGGCTGATGGGCGACGTCGGCACGGGCAAGACCACGCTCGCGATGCTGGTCTCGAAGGCGGCGGTCGAGGCCGAGCGCACGGTCGCGATCTACTCGCTGCCGCGTCTTTTGGCGCGGATCCGCCGCACCTACGACGCCGACGCCGGCGAGCCCTACTTCGAGTTCTTCGAGCGCCTGACCTCGGTCGATCTGTTGCATATCGACGACCTGGGCGTCGAGAACCGCAGCGACTGGGTCCTGGAGCAGCTCTACGCGATCGTCAACGAGCGCTACGAGGCGCAGCGCTCGATGGTCGTCACCACCAACCTCGACCAGTCGGCGCTCGAGGAGCAGATCGGGCCGCGGACCGTCTCCCGGCTGGTCGAGATCTGCGGGGATCCGCTGCCGCTGTTCGGCGAGGACCTCCGTTACCGCGTCGCCTGATCGGCCACCCCCGGCGCCCGCAAAGCCAGGGGAGATAGGGTAGGCAGCGGGTATCGCCGGAACGATTGGAGGGTTCATGCACACGAGCGTTCGCAAGTACACGGTCGACGAGGAGCAGATGGATGAGCTGATCCGGCGAGTTGACGAGACATTCGCCCCCCGCATCGAGGCAATGCCGGGCTTCGTTGCCTACGAGCTGCTCGACTGCGGCCACGGCATCCTGATCACGATCACCACCTGCCACGACCGTGAGGCGGCGGAGCGCTCCATCGAGGTGGCTGCCGATTTCGTGGCCAAGGAGCTCGAGGGATTCAAGATCGAGCGGGTGGAGGCGACGATCGGCGAGGTCGGCGTGAGCCGGGCGATCGCCGAGATGCTCGAGCCCACCCGGGCCTGAGCGCGGCCCGGCCAGTTAAGCCGGGAGCCTCGTACCTCATAATCCCCCGGTCATGCCTGGAATCGTGATCGTGGGCGCCCAGTGGGGCGACGAGGGCAAGGGAAAGCTGACGGACCTGCTCGCCGAGCAGGCCGACGTCGTCGCACGCTTTCAGGGCGGCAACAACGCCGGCCACACGATCGTCCGCAACGGTGATGAGTTCAAGTTCCACCTGATCCCCTCCGGGATCCTCTATCCGGGCAGGACGTGCGTGATCGGCAATGGGGTGGTGATCGACCCGGCCGTGCTGATCGAGGAGCTGGAGGGCCTGCGCCGCCGCGGCATCGACTCCGGCGGCCTGCGGATCTCCGCCAACGCCCACCTGATCATGCCCTACCACGTGATGCTCGACACGGCCGGCGAGGCCAGGCTGGGCAAGCTGGAGATCGGGACCACGAAGCGCGGCATCGGCCCCTGCTACGCGGACAAGGCGTCACGCCTCGGGATCCGGGTCCAAGACCTGCTGGACGCGAAGATCCTGCGCAAGAAGATCATGGCGGCGCTGGAGCCGAAGCAGCAGATGTTGCGACCGTTCGCCAAGCACCCCCGCCTCGACCTTCACGCGATGACGGAGGAGTACCTTCGCTACGGGCACCGGCTCGAGCCGTTCATCGCCGACACCGCCCACATCCTGTGGGACGTCCTCGACGCCGGCGGCACGGTGATCTTCGAGGGCGCTCAGGGAACCCTGCTCGACCTCGACCATGGCACCTACCCCTTCGTCACCTCCTCGAACCCGGTGGCGGGCGCCGCCTGCGTCGGCGCCGGCGTGGGCCCTGCAGACATCGACGAGGTCTGGGGAGTGGCCAAGGCCTATACAACCCGGGTCGGCGCCGGGCCGTTCCCCACCGAGCTGGATGACGAGATCGGGGCCCACATCCGCGAGCGAGGTGGCGAGCGCGGCACCACCACCGGCCGCGATCGCCGCTGCGGCTGGCTGGACCTGGTGGCGCTCCGCTACGCGGTGCGTATCAACCGCCTCTCGGCGCTGGCGCTCACCAAGCTCGACGTGCTCGCCGGAATCGACCCCCTGAACGTCGCGGTGCGCTACCGCTCCAGCGAGGGAGCCCTGCTCGACGAGCTGCCCTATCACCAGTCGGTCCTGCACTCGGCCGAGGCTCAGTATGAGGAGCTGCCGGGCTTCGAGGCGGAGATCGGCGACTGCCGCCGCCTCGCCGACCTGCCCCGTGAAGCCCGCGACTACCTCGACTTCGTCGCCGAGCACGCGGGTGTCCCGATCCGCCTGGTGGGCGTCGGCCCTGGCCGCGAGCAGGTGATCTGGACTGGCGAGGATGCGCGCGCGACGCTTCGAGCGGCGTAAGAGGCCGCACACGAGGGAGTTCTGCGACAACCCCTAACTAGACTCCCCCGCCATGTTCGAGAAGGTCCTGGTTGCCAACCGGGGCGAGATCGCGATCCGCGTCATGCGGACTCTGAGGGAAATGGGGATCGCTTCGGTTGGCGTCTACTCGGAGGCCGACCGGGATGCGCCCCACGTGGGCGAGGCGGATGAGGCCCACCTGCTGGGCCCGCCGGTGCCGGCCGAGAGCTACCTGAGCATCGGCAGGCTGCTGGCGACGGCGGAGAAGGCCGGGGCGGAAGCGGTCCACCCCGGCTACGGGTTCCTGGCCGAGAACGCCGAGTTTGCCGCGGCCTGCGAGGAGGCGGGGGTGACGTTCATCGGGCCGCCGGCGAGCGCGATCGAGGCGATGGGATCGAAGACCCGCGCCCGCGAGCTGATGGCGGAGGCGGGCGTGCCGATCGTCCCCGGGACAACCTCGCCGGTCGAGAGCGTCGCCGACGCCAAGCGCGAGGCCAAGGAGATCGGCTACCCGGTGGCCTGCAAGGCCGCCGGCGGGGGCGGGGGAAAGGGCTTTCGGGTCGCCAACTCCGAGAAGGAGCTCGAGGACGCATTCGAGGGGGCCGCGCGCGAAGGCGAGAAGTTCTTCTCCGACCCCACCGTCTACCTGGAGCGCTACCTGGAAGACCCCCGGCACGTCGAGGTCCAGGTGCTTGCCGACTCGCACGGCAACGTGGTTCACCTCGGTGAGCGTGACTGCTCGCTTCAGCGCCGCCACCAGAAGCTGGTTGAGGAGTCGCCGGCGCCGCACGTGGACGACGGGATGCGAGAGCGAATCGGCAAGGTCGCCACCGACGCCGCAACCGCGGTCGAGTACCGCTCGGCGGGGACCGTGGAGGGCCTTCAGACCGGCGAGGACTACTTCTTCTTGGAGATGAACACCCGCGTCCAGGTGGAGCACTGCGTCACCGAGATGACCACCGGAATCGACATCGTCCGTGAGCAGGTGCTGATCGCGGCCGGCGAGGAGCTCTCGGTGAGCCAGGATGAGGTGGAGCTTCGCGGGCACGCGATCGAGTGCCGGATCAACGCAGAGGCCGCACACAAGAACTTCGCACCCGCGCCGGGAAGGATCACCTCCTATCGCGAGCCGGGCGGGCCGGGCGTGCGGGTGGACTCGGGCGTGGTCGCCGGCTCGGAGGTGACTCCGCTCTATGACCCGCTGATCGCCAAGCTGATCGTCTGGGACACCGATCGCGAACGGGCGACGGCCAGGATGCTGCGGGCCTTGGGCGAGTACGAGATCGGCGGGCTCGTGACCCTGGTCCCGTTTCACAGAGCGATCCTCGCCACCGACCAGTGGCGAGACGCCGAGACGTGCCGCGACCTGCTCGGCGACCGCAAGTGGCTGAAGTCGCTGGCGCCGTCGCCCGAGGCGTCCCCGGCTGCCGGCCTCGGGCCTGAGCCGGGCGCCGAGCCCGAAGGAGCCACCGAGCGCGTTTACCAGGTCGAGATCGACGGGCGCCTCCACAGTGTCAAGGTGATCGGCGCCGTGGGTGCGACCGCGAACCCGGGCGCCGCCGCCGGGTTGCGCCGCCCGCCGCGCCGCGAGCGCGCCGCCCCCGGAGCCGCCGGAGCCAGCGCCACCGACACGCTGGTCTCGCCGATCCAGGGGCATTCGGGCACCATCGGGCGGGCTCCGGCGGCGAGCACGATCCGGTCGCCGGTGATCTGTGTGGTCTTGCCGTCGTTGCCTTCGATGCGCAGCGTCTTGTGGCCGATGAACTGGGCATCGCCGGAGTAGACGGTCACGTTCTTCGACTCCGCCGTCCTGTGGTGGCGGCCCTGCCGGGCTTCCGCGTCGAGTCGGCCGAACACCCGGTCGCGGATGTCGCTCCAGCGCACCCGCACCAGCGTCGCGTCGAGGTCGTACCTGTCGGTGTCGCGGACCTGCTCGGCGATACCGGCGGTGTAGGACAGCATCTTGCTCGGAATGCAGCCCACATTGAGGCAGGTACCGCCGAAGGCCCCGTGTTCGACGATCGCCACGTCCAGCTCGGGGAACTCGCCGACAATGCTGTTCCCGGAGCCGGCGCCGAGGATCACGAGCTCGTGGTATCGGACCTGGCCGCCGGTGGGCACACCCATGTCAGCTCCTTCGAATTCCGGCCCAGCCCCGAGCTCCAGCGCATTCCAAAGTCGGCGGCCAGCGGGCCGACTCGCTCGCGCCAGTCGGACCCGCTGCGGATAGCGAGCTCAGGGAGGGCCGCTCACAGGACGGGACCGCGCGGGCCCGTCGGAGGCTGTGAGCTGGCCGGACCGGGCTCGCCCTGCCCGGCATGGGGCGGGGCGGGCTTGTTCTCCCCGGCCTGCGGCGGGCGGCCGATCTCGCCGCGCCACGCGCCGGTGGCCGTTCCGCCGCGCTCGATGAACTCCTTGAACCGGGCGAGGTCGCCCTTGGCCTGCATGCCCACCACCCCGAGAGCGGCGCCGGCTTTCTCGATCAGGCCCTCGGGTGTGAACTCCAGTTGCAGGCTGACCCGGGTGGTGCGGTCGTCGATGCGGTGGAAGGTCACCACACCGGCGTGGTGCAACCCGTCCACCGTGGTCCAGGCGATCCGCTCATCGGGGCGCTGCTCGGTGATCTCGGCGTCGAACTCGCGCTCGACGCCGTGGACGTTCGTCTTCCAATGCGTCCGTCGATCGCTGAGCTGGTGCACCTGCTCCACCCCGGACATGAATGCGGGGAAGCTCTCGAACTGGGTCCACTGGTTGTAGGCGGTGGTTACCGGGACCGCGACGTCGACGCTGTCCTGCACGGTCTGCACGTGGAAACTCCTCACGTTGACGGGATTCGGACACCGTTGGCCTACCCGGTGCGAGCGCGCGGAAACGACGGTCGGGACGAACACGCCTACGAAAGCGAATACGCGCTTGATCCCGGTCGGCGCCCGCTGTCGATGTCGCCGCGCCTGACGGGACTGGGCCGATGACCTACGCGGTCACGGCCTCGACTCCGGGCACCACATGGCCGAGGAGGCATCCGACGCCCTCGCTGCCGCGCTGGGGGAGTTCTTCGCCGCCACCTGAGGTCACGGTCGCACCGCCGTCTTGGTTTGCCGGCGGGGGAATCGGCTATCCCCAGGCGTCCCGCCGTTATCTCGACGCGGCCGACTGAATCGGAATTCCAAAATCTGCTGACCGGCAGGCCGCGGCGTATCCCGTGGCATTCCGCAGGCAATCGGCATGGTCACCACGGATCGGACGAGGCGAGGGGAGGCCCGGGTGCGGCTGGATGACGTTGTCGAGGACACCGTGCGGTCGATGTTGAAGGGTGGCGAGCTGAGTTTGCCGGTACCGCGTCAGGGGCGTACGGCGCGGCGGTGGGCGTCGTTGGCCGGCTGGGGAAGATCGAACCTGGCGGTCGCGCGGCTGGCCGAGGGACATGCCGACGCGGTCGCGATCCTGGTCGAGGCGGGCCTGACCGCCGAGGCCGACGCACTGTACGGCGTCTGGGCCGCGCGTCCGGGCGGTGTCGGGGCCAGGCTGCTGACCGATCGGCACGGCCGATCCAGGGTGCGCGGGAGGACGCGGTTCTGCTCCGGCGCCCGGATGCTGGACCGTGCCCTGGTCGTCGCGACCCCGGAGTGTGCCGGGTCGGCACCAGTGCTGGTGGAGCTCGTGCTGGACCCGGAACGGGCACATCCCGACCCCGGGTCGTGGCGAGTCGAGGCCATGGCGGGATCGGACACGTTGGACGTGGAGTTCGACGACGTGCCGGTGGATCGGATGGTCGGCGGCCCTGGCTGGTACACCGAGCGACCCGGGTTCGTCGCGGGCGGTGGCGGCGTGGCCGCGGTGTGGTGGGGCGGTGCGGCCGGCCTGTTGGACCGGACGTTCGGCCACGTCGCCGGCACGGAGCCGGACCCGCACAAGTTGGCGCACCTCGGCGAGCTGCACGCGTTGCTCGCCGCCGCGCACGCTCTGCTGCGTGACACCGCCAACGAGTTCGACGCCGCACCCGAGGCCGACCACCACATCGCGGTCGCCGCGGGGCGCTGTGCCGTGGAACGAGTGTGCCGCGAGACGGTGGATCGGATCCCGCGCATCCTGGGCCCGGGGCTGTGGAGCGGCGACAAAGAGTTGGCCGGCCAGCTCACCGACCTGCAGATGTACGTCCGCCAGCATCACGGGGAGCAAGACAGCGCCGCGCTCGCCGCCGCGATACTGCGGGAGCGCGCCCGGTGAGCGCGGCCCACGTACGGCAGGCCGGGCGGGAACCCCAGGTGACCCCGGTCGGGCGGTGGACGGAGGCCCTGGCCGAGCGTGCACTGCCGGAGTTCGACCCGACGACGTACCGGCGGCTCGTCGTGCTCGCCGCCCACCCCGACGACGAGACTCTCGGGGTGGGCGGCGCGTTGCGAGTGGCACACCGGGCCGGCGTCGAGATCACGCTGGTGGTGGCCACCGCCGGCGAGGCGGCCTATCCCGAGCTCGGGCCGGACCAGCGCCGCGAGCTCGCCGACGTGCGCCGCGCCGAGCTGCGCGCGGCATTGGACTCCAGCGGTCTCGGCGATGTGCCCGTGCGGTGGCTGGACCTGCCCGACTCGGCGCTGGCCGAGCACGGTAGCGAGCTGACCGAACTCCTCTACGAGCCACTCGCCGACGCCGACGCCTACCTGGCGCCGTGGACCGCCGACCCCCATCCCGACCATCGAGCCGTCGGCCGGGCCGCGCTGGACGCCGCGCCGGCGACCGCGTACGGCTGGGGCTACCCGATCTGGATGTGGCCGTGGATGCGGCCCGACGACCCCGAGATCGGCGTGGGAGCGAGCACACCTGCTGCGGCTGAACCCCGAGGACCTGGCCGCGAAACTTCGGGCCCGATCCCACTTCGCCTCGCAGATCGACGCCGCACCGGGCGCCGCCGCGCCCGTCCTCGGCCAGGAGGTGCTGGCGCACAGCGAACGGCCGGCCGAGCTGGTGTTCCGGGAGCCTCGCGCCACGAGTGCGCCGCTACGCCGGTTCGCCACGCTGTACGCCGAACACGGTGACCCGTGGCGCTCCGAGTCCTGGTACGAGCGGCGCAAGCGTGCGGTGCTGTGCGCGAGCCTGCCGCGCGAGCGGTACCGCAGCGGTTTCGAACCGGGCTGCGGCACGGGGGCCTTGACCGTCGAGCTGGCCCGGCGCTGCGCGCGGCTGCACGCCACAGAGCCCGTGCCGGAAGCGGCCGACCAGGCACGGCGCGCCACGGCCGACCACAGCGAAGTCGAGATCGCGACGTTCGCGTTGCCCGACGGGGTGCCGGACGGGCCGCTCGACCTGGCGGTGTTCAGCGAGGTGCTCTACTACCTCGACGAGCAGTCCGTACACGCCACCCTCCTGGCCACCGTCCGGGCCCTCGAGCCGGGTGGCGACCTCGTGCTGGCGAACTGGCGGGGCTGGCCGGCCGAGGCACCCCGTGACGAGACTGCCACCGCGGCGCTGGTCCGGGCCCGGCCCGAGCTGGTCGAGGTGGTCGAGCACCGCGATGAGGACTTCGTGATACGCGTGCTGAGGCGCACATGATCGACGCCGTCGGCGTGGTGATTCCTGCGCAGGACGAGCAGTTCCGAATCGGCAGGTGCCTGGACAGCGTACGCAGGGCGATGAGCCGCGTACCCGACGACGTCGAGCCCCGGCTGTGCGTGGTCCTGGACTCCTGCACCGACCGGACGCCCTGGGTGGTCGCCGGCCTGCTTCGAGGTTGGCCCGGTGCGCAAGTGGTGTCGGTGCACCACCGCCCGGCCGAAGCCGGGGTGGGCCTGGCCCGCGACGTCGGCGTGCGGGCGCTGCTGCGTGGCCTGCGTCCCCGGCGCCCTGAGCAGGTCTGGTTGCTCAACACGGACGCGGACACCACGGTGCCGGGCGATTGGGCGTTCGAGCACCTGCACTACGCCCTCGGGGGTGCGCACGGGGTGGCCGGGCTGGCCGAGCTGCGGGGCGAGCCTCGGCTGAGTGGGAACGGGCGACGACGCTACCGCGAGATCCTCTCCTCGGGCGTGCGCGGCGGCACCCACGACCACGTCTACGGGGCCAATCTCGGAGTCCGAGCCGACGTCTACCTGCGCTGCGGTGGCTTCCCGGCGTGGGGCCACGGGGAGGAGCACCAGCTGTGGCAGGCGATGGCCGAGGCCGGCTGCCGCCTGCGCCAACCCAGCGAACTGCGCGTCACGACCAGCGCCCGCACGCGCGGCCGTGCCGAGGGTGGGCTGGCGGACCTGCTCCAGTCGCTCGACACCTGAGAGCCGATCGAGAGGAGGGTGTGAGCTGGCCGGGTGACGCTGGCACTCCGATTCACCAGGAGGACCAGGAGGACCACGACGTCCGACGCCGCCCAGGCCGTTACCCGCGAGCGGGACGCGCTCGGCGAGCGTCTGTTCGGTGCCCTGCTGGGCGGGATGGAGCTGCTGACCGTCGAACTGGGGGTGCGGGCAGGGCTCTATGGGGCGCTGCGCGACGGTGGCCACGCGAGCGCCGACGAGCTTGCCGCCCGCGCGGGAATCACCGAGCGCCCGATGTTCGCCAACGAGAGCTCGGCGCTGAAGCCCTGCTGGATCGCAACAACCTCGCCAGCGCCGGAAACTGTGGCGCTTTGCCTGATGTGTCATTAGCTTATTTCAGAACCGACTCATATACATTGCATTGACGGTTTGTTCACAAGTTTCCTCTAGATTTGTGGCCGACCTGGGACGCAGAGGATGCCTGTGCGAGACTGCGGAGGGAAATCGATTCCGCGCTCATTGTCGAACGGAAGGATAGTGATGACCTACAACGTTCCTGAAGGAACCGTTGACTTTGAATACGAGGAGAAGCGTGGAGTCTACGTCCCGAACAGGGCGGGGGTGACCACCTGGTTCAACGGTGACATTTACGCGACCAAGCTGACCGGCGAACAGTCTGGCGGGCGGATCGGGCTGGTAGAGGCGACAGTTCCGCCAGGCGGCGGTCCCGCCCCGCACCTGCACGAGCGAACCGACGAGACCTTTTATCTGATAGATGGGGAGTTGGAGTTTCTCAACTGCAATCAGACGTTCGTTGCGTCCGCTGGTGCTGTCATATTTCTGCCGCGGGGGACGGTGCACCGCTTCCACAATCCCGGGATCTATCCGGCCAAGCTCATCTTTATCTATACTCCCGGAGGCGCGGAGGGGCTATTCGTCGAGGGGGGAGAAGAACCGCAACCTGGCGTCCAAGTGCAACCCTGGGGACCCGAGCGCATTGATGAGCGCATGCTCGGGCTGTTGACCAAATATGACACTGGGCTACCACCCGCTAATCCTGGACACATCAGGTAGGAGGGGTAACTCGCCGCTGTGCCACGCTCGAAGAATCGGCAGGGTGGTGTGGTCGACTGGGCGCCATGACACCGCCAGTCGGGTTCGTGGTCTGTGGGGCACCGCTCGAGATGCGGTCGGTGGATGTGGCTCGGTCGCTCACGGGAGCGGGGCTGGGAGCTGTCCGTCGGACTCACCGAGGCTGCGACCGAGTGGATCGACCCACAACACCTTGCCCGCACTGCCTTCGGAGCTACCATCCGCCGCACCGTCCTGCCCGCCACCACCCTGCCTCCCGTCGCCGGTCCGCACCCGCACCGCCGACCCGGACTGCACCCTGCCGGTATTCAGCCGCACCAACACTGCCAAACGCAACAACGCGCTTGACAGACCTTGATCGTTTTTGTCGAGAGGCTGAACCAACGTCTGACTCGGTGAAGTCGCCGCCCTCGCCTCGGGCCTCGGGTACTGGGCTGTCCCGCTCGAACCGGTGCTTGCCCCGCCCCGCCACCCGGAGGACGGTGGGACCGACCGGCGACGCAATGGGGCGTACCGGCAGTACACAAGGGGGTGGACCGTGTTCGCGCGTTCCACGACTATTCGGGCACGTCAGGAAGCCATCGACGCGGGCATCGCGTATGTGCGCGACGAGGTGATGCCCGCGGTGCTGGGCATGGACGGGTGCGTCGGCCTGTCCATGCTGGTCGATCGGCAGGGTGGGCGCTGCATCGCCACCAGCGCGTGGCGGTCCGAGGAGGCCATGACGGCCACCGAGGAAGCGCTGTCGCCGATGCGGGACCGGGTCGGTGAGATGCTCGGCGGCCAACCCGAGATGGAGCGGTGGGAGATTGCCCTGCTGCACCGGGACCACACCTCGGGCCCGGGGGCCTGCGTCCGGGCCACCTGGGTGCGGGTGGAGCCGGCTGACCTCGACAACGCTCTCCAGGTCTATCGGACGTCGGTGCTGGCCGGCGTGGAGGTGCTGGACGGCTTCTGCAGCGCGAGCATGCTGGTCGTCCGCGGTAGCGGCCGCTGCGTGTCCTCGGTGACCTTCGACAGCATGGCCTCGCTCGAGCGCAGCCGGCAGCAGGCCGCCTCGATACGTGACCTGGCCACCCGGGAAGCCCGCGCCACTGTGCTGGATGTCTGCGAGTTCGAGCTGGCCCTGGCCCACCTCCGGGTCCCCGAAATGGCCTGAGTTGGTCTAGGCGACCGACGAGCGGTCCGTGCGCACCGGCGCGCGGACCGCGCGCGGAGTCAGAACGCCGAGGTGGACAGGTCGATGCCGAGCGCGCGCACCTCCCGGTACAGCGTGGAGCGCGCGATGCCCGCCGACTCGGCGGCCCGGTGCTTGTTACCGTCAGCCTCGCGCAGCGCCGTCATGATGGCGCGCCCCTCGACCTGCCCCAGTCCACCCAGCCGGCGACGCGAGGCGGGTGCGACTAGGCCGGCGGGCAGCGCGCCGGCGCAAAGGCAGCCGCACCGGGCACCGGCCAGCACACCCCGGACGACCAGGTGAAGGGAGGCCCACGTCCTTGGCGATCGCGCGTGCCGTGTGGACTAATTGTGGACTCAGCGGACCCTGCGCGGTGTGATAACTATCCGTTTCCGCAGTTTGAGTGCCGTCTCCCTGCTGATCTGCGCTCTGCCTGTAAATCCGTCGGCCATTCGTGACAGGGGCGCCGTCTGGTTGCAGTTCTGGTTGCAATCGGGGGTCCTCGCGGGTGGCCGTCGACGACCGGGTAAGGCTGTCCTACCAGCGACGACAGCGTGCACGATCATGGGCGATCGCGTGGTCGCAGACCTCGAAAGCATGTGACGTGTGAGTCTCCCCGGACTCAAATCCCCACCGCCACCTCTACCGCCCAGACAACACCCCGGGCCTCCCCACAGGGGGAGCGCGCCCCGGCGATTCGCTTCCGGTTGCAGTTCCGGTCCCGATTCCACGTCGTTGGCCAACCCGCGAGCAGAAGTCACCCGGCCGGCGCAATCCGGCGGCGCCGGGCACATGTGAGACGGCAACTGAGCCGGAACCGTTGCAGGGGACTTCCATCATCCGGAAAATCCCTGGTGGAGGTGGAGCCGCCTCGGGGAGTCGAACCCCGGACCTACGCATTACGAGTGCGTCGCTCTAACCGACTGAGCTAAGGCGGCGTCGTGCTTAACCAGTTTAGCGGCCGGTCTCCGGGCGGTCGGGCGCGGGTTGGGCAAGCCGAGCGCGGCGTCAGCCCCGGTGCAGGATGGTGAGCATGGCCTCGACGGCGATGCGGGGCTTCACGTTCAGCTCGAGTGCTTCGCGGCAGCTCAGCACCGCTTCGAGGCGGCGCAGCGTGGACTCCGGTGACCAGGACACGGCCGCCGAGCGGGCGTCGGCAGCGCGGTCCGGGTGCGTGGCCGCCACGTTGGCGCCCAGCCGGAGCGCGAGCACGTCCCGGTAGAAGCCGGCCAGGTCGACCAGTGCGCGGTCCAAGGCGTCCCGCTGGCTCCGCGTCGCCCTGGACTTCTGCCGCCGCTCCAGCTCACGCTCGGCCGCCTTCGCGCCCCGTTGCGCCGCGGCCACACCCTTGCCGGTGCCGCCGGAGCCCATCGCCACCGAGAGCGCCTCCCGCTCGGCGGCGTCCCGGGAGCCGGCCACGTCGGCCGCTTCCGCCTCGGCGGAGCCGATCAGGTCGTCGGCCGCGCGGAACACCTCACCGAAGCCGCGCAGCGACAGCGGCAGCCCCAGCACCTGCTCGCGGCGCTGCCGGGCGTCGGCGTCCCTGGCCAGCCGGCGCGCCCGGCCGACGTGCCCGCCGCACACCGAGGCGGCCCAGTCGGCGGTCTCGCGGGTCGATGCCGTCCCGGTTGGCCAGCACCGCCGCGATGGCCGCCGGCGGCGGGGTACCGCAGCGGCACCAGCCGGCACCGGGAGCGGATCGTCACCGGCACGTCGTCGGGGTGGTCGGACGGCGCGCAGAGCAGGAACACCGTCCGGTCCGACGGCTCCTCCACCGCCTTGAGCAGCGCGTTGGCCGCCCCTTCGGTGAGCCGGTCGGCGTCCGCGATGACCACGATCTGCCAGTTGCCGGTGCTCGGCAGGCGGGCGGCGATCTGGACGAGCGCGCGCATCTCCGACACCGAGATGGACAGCCCCTCCGGGACCACCTCGCGCACGTCGGGGTGCGTGCCGGCCAGCACCGTGCGGCAGGACTGGCACTCGCCGCAGCCGCCGGTGGGGCACTGCAGCGCGGCCGCGAACGCCCTGGCGGCCACCGAGCGGCCGGATCCGGGTGGACCGGTGAACAGCCAGGCGTGCGTCATGGCCGCCGGGTCCGCCGCCGCCCCGGACAGCTCGGCGACCGCCCGGTCCTGCCCGACCACGTCCGCCCACACCCCGCCGGGGGCTGTCACGGCTGCCACCGCTACCGCCTGCTCAGGCCGATGCCGAGGCGGGGCCGCCGCTTGGCCTGGCGCTGCACGGCGGAGCGCACCAGCGGCCCGATGCCCTCGCGGATCCGCACCTCGACGGCGTCCGGGGCGGCGTCCGCGTCGACGACCACGTAGCGGTGCGGCTCGGCGGCCGCCATCCTGGTCAGCCAGCGCTGCACCCGCAGGTGCTCCTCGCCCATCGCCAGCGGGCGGCGCACGCCGGCGCCGGCCGGGCCGTCGGTGGGCGCCCGGTCCAGCAGCACGGTGACGTCCGGGCGCAGCCGGCCGGTGGCCCAGTTGGTCAGGCTGTGCAGCTCGTTGCTGTCGAGGTCATCGGCCCCGTCGGCGCCGATCCCGCCCGCCGCGTCGGCGGCCGCCTTGTCCAGCCCGAGCTGCATCAGCGGGTTGGCCACGAACCGGTCCATCACCACGATCTCGCCGGCCTGCAGCGCCGGGCGCACCTCGCGCTCCACCACGTCGGCCCGGACCGCGGCGGCGGCCAGCGCGCGGGCCCTGGTGCCGGTCAGGTCGGCGCCGAGCACCGCGCCGGTCAGCCTTGGGGCGTCCTCGCGGTACTCGCCGGGCTGGGTGACCTGGTAGCCCTCCTCGCGCAGCCAGCCGACCAGCCGGCGGGTCTGCTCGGCCGACTCCACCGAGGTGGCCCCCTCGACCGCGATCAGCACGCCGCCGACCGGGCGCCGGGCACCGCGGCGCAGCGCACCCAGCAGGTCGGGCAGCAGCGGCTCGGAGCGCCGGTCGTCCATCTGCCGGTAGGCCAGCACGCCGACCACCGAGGCGATCAGCCCGGCCACCCCGAGCACCGTGCGGGTGCCGTCCACGTGGAACGGGTGGTCGAACACGTCGATGACCCGGGTCTGCACCAGGCCGACGGCGAGCGGCACCACCGACATCGAGGCCAGCAGGTCCAGCCGGACGATGGACTGCACGAACGCCACCACGCGGCCGCGCACCTCGTTGGCCACCTGCGCGCCGATGATCGTCAAGCCGGTCAGGAACGCGACCCCGGCGCAGCAGCCGACCAGCGCCACGGCGGCCAGCGCGACGAACAGGTGCGGCGCCACCGCGACCAGCACCAGGCTCAGCCCGGCGGCCACGATCGCGGCGCCGAACAGCCGGTTGTGCGGCAGCCGCCGGGCCAGCGTCGGCACCACGCCCATGCCGGCGGCCATCCCGATGAACACCGAGACGAACAACATGCCGTACGCCGCGTCACCGCCGCCGAGGCTGGTCGCGTACAGCTTGGCCAGCGCGATCACCGCGCCGCCGGCCGCGAAGGCCCCCATGATGCCGATCACCAGGCCGCGGATCAGCGGCGTCGAGCCGACGAACCGGGCGCCGTCCTGCAACAGCGCGAGCAGCCCGGCGTCGCCCTCCCTGGCCCGGCCCGGGGAGCGCCCGGAGATCTCCGGGATGCGGAACCACACGGTCAGCGCGGTCAGCAGGTAACCGGCGCCGTTGATCATCAGGGCGATGTAGACGGTGGTGGTGGGGCTCGGCCGGTCACCGAGGAAGCTGCCGACCGTGGACACCACGGTGAACAGCCCGGACGCGGTGAGCACGGCGACGCCGTAGGTCATCGCCAGGCTCAGCTGGTTGGCCGTCTCCACCTGGTCCGGCCGGCGCAGCAGGTTCGGGATCGAGGCGTCCTTGGCCGGGATCCAGAACATCGAGCAGATCTCGATCAGGAACGTGGCCGCGAACAGCCACCACAGCGACCCCACCAGCGGGATCGAGAAGAACAGCCCGAACCTGGCCAGGTCGCAGATGACCATGAGCTTGCGCCGGTCGAACTTGTCGGCGAGCACGCCGGCGATCGGGCCGAGCAGCAGCGCCGGCAGCAGCCGGGTGGCCACCACGCCGCCGAGCGCGAAGCTCTGTGCCTGGTAGCTCGTGGTCAGCTGGGTGGCCAGCGCGGACAGCGCGAGCAGGGACAGCCAGTCCCCGGTCGACGCCAGGGCGGTGACCAGCCAGAGCCGGCGGAACGACGGGATGGCCAGCACACCGCGCACCCGGTGGGTGACCGACGACGACAGGTCGAGTCCGCCCAGGAGGGCGTGATCGGGGGCGCCAGGCGGGCCGTTCGCCGCACCGGTGGGCGCAGAATCGGAACCGATCGCGCCTCACCTCCTCGCTGGCGGCGGGCCGCACCGTAGGGTCTCCCGAGCCATTCCAGGGTAGCTGTCGATGATGTGAGCCCCGTCAGGCACCGGTCCGCAACCGGCCCACCAGCACCGGGACCCCCGTCCGACACCGCTGCTAGTGCCCTGCGCTGACCACGCTGGCGATCGTCTGGATCACGATCAACACGAAGATCGCCACGAAGGCGACGGTGAACAGCCGGGAGCCGACCTTGCTCTGGGACCGCCTGGTCAGCCCGATCAGGCTGGGCACCTCGTCCTGGGTGGCCCTGATCGGCGGGCGGTAGTCGCCGTAGCGCGACCGGGGCTCCGGCTCGTCGACCGGCCTCGGCACGAACGGCCGGGCCGGCGCCGGCTGGGCTCGAGACTGCTGGGCCGGGGACTGCTGGGTCAGGGGCTCTTGAGTCGGGGTTTGCCGGATCGGGGACCGCTGCGCCGGGGCCGGCGGGGCCGAGGGGCCCGACCCGGCCGGGACCTCCGGGCTCTCCGTGCGCGGACCCGGCGGCAGCACGGGCGAACCAAGCGGCAGCGCGGGCGGGCCGCCCAGTACCAGTACCGGGCCCTTCGGCCGGGGGCGCTCCAGCGCGTCGACCGGGTCCAGCGGGTCGAGCAACGGATCGGCGTCGGGCGCGGCGTTCTCCTCGCCCTCCAGCTCGGCGAGCAGCTGGGCGAGCATGCGGTCGTCCAGAGTGGGCACGCGCGGGTTCGCCAGCGGGGGCAACATGTCGTCGGTGATCACGGGCAGCATCGGATCGGTGTGCGGCTCCGACGACACCGCACCGTCGCTAGCCCACTTCGGATCGGTGCTCACAGCCGCGCAGCCTAGCCGCGGGCCTGCGGTTTCCGTGGGAATTCGGTCGATCCGGGGACGCAAAACGCACCGTCAGGTGAGTCCTGACGGTGCGTTCGCACGAACCGTGTCGGCCGTCAGGCCGAGGTGCTGGCCTTGCGCCGGGTGCCGCCGCGCTTCGGGGCCGCGCCGCTCCGCTTGGGCGCGGTGCCCTTGGCGCGCCGGTCGGCCAGCAGCTCGGCGGCCCGCTCGACGGTCAGCGTCTCGACCTCGTCGCCCTTGCGCAGCGAGGCGTTGGTCTCGCCGTCGGTGACGTACGGGCCGAACCGGCCGTCCTTGATCACCATCGGCTTGCCGCCCACCGGGTCGGTGCCCACCTCGCGCAGCGGCGGCGCGGTCGGCCGCCGGCCGCGGCCGCGCTTCTTGGGCTGCGCGTAGATCGCCAGCGCCTCGTCGAGCGTGACGGTGAACAGCGCGTCCTCGGTGGCCAGCGACCGGGAGTCGGTGCCCTTCTTCAGGTAGGGCCCGTAGCGGCCGTTCTGCGCGGTGATCTCGTCACCCGGTCTCCGGGTCGATGCCGACCACCCGGGGCAGCGAGAGCAGCCGCAGCGCGTCGGCAGGTCGATGGTGTCCAGCGACATCGACTTGAACAGCGAGCCGGTCCGCGGCTTCGGCCGCCTTGGCCTTCGGCGCCGTTGCTCCGTTCCGGCGGGCTCGGGCAGGATCTCGGTCACGTACGGGCCGTAGCGGCCGTCCTTGGCGACGATCTCGTGCCCGGTGTCCGGGTCGACGCCGAGCTCGCGGCCCTCCTGCGGCGTGCGCGAACAGCTCCTCGGCGACCTCGGCGGTGACCTCGTCCGGCGGCAGGTCCTCGGGCAGGTTCGCCCGCTGCGACGGACTCGCCCGTCCTCCGTCGATCTCGCGCTCCAGGTACGGCCCGTAGCGGCCGACCCGGACCACGATCTGCCGGCCCTCGGCGTCGGTGAACAGCGGCAGCGAGTTGACCTCGCGGGCGTCGATGTCCTCCAGCTCGTCGCCGACCAGCTTCTTCAGCCCGCCGGAGTCGCGCCGACCGAGCCCTCGCGGTCCGAACCCGTCGCCGCCGAAGTAGAAGCCGGACAGCCAGTCGGTGCGGCCGATCGGCCGTCCGCGATGCCGTCGAGCTCGTCCTCCATGCGCGGCGGTGAAGTCGTAGTCGACCAGCCGGGCGAAGTGCTGCTCCAGCAGCCCGATCACCGCGAAGGCGATCCAGGACGGGACCAGCGCCTGCCCTTCTTCCACACGTAGCCGCGGTCGATGATGGTCCGGATGATCGACGTGTAGGTCGACGGCCGGCCGATGCCGAGGTCCTCGAGCGCCGATCAGCGACGGCTCGGTGTAGCGGGCGGGCGGGGTGGTGACGTGGCCGGCCGGGATCAGCTCCCGGCGGTCAGCGGCTGGCCCTCGGTCAGGTTCGGCAGCCGGCGCTCGGCGTCGTCGGCCTCGCCGCCGGCCTCGCGTCGACCGTCTCGACGTAGGCCCGCAGGAAGCCGGGGAAGGTGATGGTGCGACCGGACGCGGCGAACGAGGCACTCCTCGCCGGTGGCCGCGGTGCCGGTGATCCGCACGCGACAGCGTGGTGCCCGCGGGCGTCGACCATCTGCGA
This sequence comes from uncultured Actinomycetes bacterium, assembly GCA_963824865.1. GTDB lineage: Bacteria > Actinomycetota > Thermoleophilia > Solirubrobacterales > 70-9 > AC-56. Next base: position 362,267 of record CAWGQQ010000010.1, read on the forward strand.
GGCGATGGTGCGCTGCCAGATCAGCTCGTAGAGCCGGAACTCGTCGCCGTCGAGCTCGCGGCGCGACCTGGCCGGGGGTGCGGAACGTCTCGCCGGCCGGGCGGATCGCCTCGTGCGCCTCCTGGGCGTTCTTCACCTTGCGGGTGTACTGGCGGGGCTGTCGGCCACGTACTCCGTCGCCGTACAGCTCGCGGGCCTGCGCCCGGGCGGCTTGATCGCGCGGCTCGGACAGCGTGGTGCGAGTCGGTACGCATGTAGGTGATGTAGCCGTTCTCGTACAGCCGCTGCGCGGTGCGCATGGTGCGCTCGGAGTTGAAGCGGAGCTTGCGGCCGGCCTCCTGCTGCAGCGTCGAGGTCATGAACGGCGGGTACGGCTTGCGGGTGTACGGCTTCTCCTCGACCGAGTGACCGCGAGTCCGGCCCGTCCAGGGCCTCGCGGCCAGCGCTGCGGGCGCCGTCCTCGTCGAGCAGCAGGACGTCGGCGCCCGCCTTGAGCTGGCCGTCCGGGTCGAAGTCCCGGCCGGTGGCCAGCCGGGCGCCGTCGACGGCTGACCAGCCGGGCGCCGAACGTGCGCGGCTGTCCGGCGTCCTGTCGCCGGCGGCATCGGGCGTCGCAGACCGCGTCGATGTCCCAGTAGCCGGCGGAGCGGAACGCCATCCGCTCGCGCTCGCGCTGCACGATGATCCGGGTGGCCACGGACTGCACGCGGCCCGCCGACAGCTTCGGCATGACCTTCTTCCACAGCACCGGGGAGACCTCGTAGCCGTAGAGCCGGTCCAGGATGCGGCGGGTCTCCTGCGCGTCGACCAGGTTGTCGTCGAGCTCGCGGGGGTTCTCGGCGGCGGCCCGGATCGCCGGCTCGGTGATCTCGTGGAAGACCATCCGCTTGACCGGGACCTTCGGCTTGAGCGTCTCCAGCAGGTGCCAGGCGATGGCCTCGCCCTCGCGGTCCTCGTCTGTCGCGAGGTAGAGCTCGTCGGCGCCCGCCAGCAGCGCCTTCAGCTCGGCGACCTGGCGCGCTTCTCCGGGGAGACCACGTAGAGCGGCTCGAAGTCGTTCTCGGTGTTCACGCCGAGCCGGGCCCACGGCTCGCCCTTGTACTTGGCGGGCACGTCGGCGGCGCCCCGCGGCAGGTCGCGGATGTGCCCGCGGAGGACTCGACGACGTAGTTCGCAGCCCAGGTAGGACGCGATCTTGCGCGCCTTGCCGGGCGACTCGACGATCACCAGCCGTCGGCCGGCCGTGCCGTTCCCGTTGTTGGCGCCGGTCCCGTTGCTCGCGCCGTTGCCGGCGGCCTTCTTCCGGGCCGAGCCTCCACTAGTCCTTGCCGCTGCCACTTCCGCGTCCGTTCCCTTCTTCTTGGCGCTCCATACCGCCGCGCCACCAGCTACCCCCCACAAGCAGCTCTCGCCAGACTGACACATCCGGGGCGGTCGCCGCACACGGCCTTGGATCAGAGCCGAAGAGTCGAGCGGCAGCGTAACCAGGCCGTCAACCCGCACCAGCTGACCCATCAGGCTCAACCAGCCACCTCAGTACCCCCCGAGTGGCCGCGCCCGGATGGGCAAACCCGGCGGCGGCGCCACGCATTCCGGCCCGGCCCCGGCGTCGCCCAGATCACGCGCCCGACCAGCCGGTACGTCAGGCGCTGAGCAGCGCATCGGGCCAGTGTGCCGCCGGGGCGCACTCCGGCACATCGCCGACCAGCTCGGCGAGGCGCCGCAGCCGGCGCAGCCCGGAGATGCGCAGCGCCGGGCCGGCGCCGCGCGGGCCCAACCGGATCACCGGCAGGCCCAACCTGGTGACCGCCTCGGCCAACGGGACGTGCGTCTGCGGCGCGTGTGGGTCCAGCCCGAGCAGGTAGCCGGAACGCCGGTCGGGGACCCCCGCGCCGAGCACCCACATGCGCAGCAGCGCCCCGTCCATGGCGAACCCCTCCGGCACCGACTTGACCGCGCCCCGGCACCACTGACCAGCCAGTTCGACCAGGTCACGGCGAAACGCGGTACGCAGCACGGGAGACCCGGACTCGCTGCTGGCCAGCTCGGTGACGACCCCGCGGGCGGCCGCGGCGGCGGCCAGCGCGGGGGCCCGCTCGGTGTCGGTGAGCACGATGCTCAGCCGGGCGGTGTCGCTCGCGCCGAAGCGCACCACCTGCGCCGGCCCGCAGAGCAGCCCGGCCAGGTCGTCCAGCCGGGCGTCGCTCGCCTCGGCGGAGAAGAAGGACAGCTGCGCCACGGCGATCACGGTAGAACACCCGTTCGATTCGGTCCACCGACGCGCCGGTGCCTCACCCCGCGGCGCCCGTCCGGGTGCCCCGGTCGGGCCACGTCTCCCGACACGCGGTGGCGGCGGCGCGGACTTTCAACCGGTTGAGCCGTGAAGAACAACCGATTGGCCGAGCCCCGACCGCGCCCAGCGGCGTCAGAAATGCGCCGGACGTCACACCCGGTCGTGTGGCCGGTGAGCTGGGTGGGGCCGGTTCTCGATGGCGGGCACCAGGCGGCAGCTGGAAGCCTGCTTGACCGCGTCGTTGAGCGCCTGGTTGGTGCCGACGGTGTCCAGGTCCTTGTCGTTGCTGGCGGCGGCCAGCGCCTTGAAGATCCCGGGCAGCTGGGTACCGAGGCCGACCGGGTCGTTCGGGTCGATGGCGTCGAGCTTGACCTTGGCGTCGTGGTAGGCCGCCTGCAGCCGCAGCAGCGCGCCGTGCACCCTGGTCGCCGCGTCGTCGCCACCCGCGATCGGGGACGGTCCGGCCTGCTTCAGCCCCTCCAGGGCCTGCCCGGCGGCCTCCTCGGCGCTGCTGAAGTAGCTGATCAGCGCGTCCCGGCCGGCGGCGGGGTTGTTCGGGTCCAGCTTCGGCCACGGGCCCTTGAGGGCGCCCAGGGGCTGCAGGGAGGCGCACAGCCGGCCCGCCCAGGCCGCCGGGTCGTCGGCGGTCGGCAGCTGGTTGCTCGCGCCCGAGCCGCCGCAGCCGGCCACCAGGAACACCGCCAGCGCGGCGACGACGGTGCCGGTACCGATCCGACCGGGGCCGATCCGACCGGGGCTGGTTCGACCGGGGCTGGTTCGACGAACCACCGGGCCTCCTCTCGCCAGGCTCACGGCCGGGGACACCGGCGCATCCGTCGCGCCGGCCCCGCCGCAAAACGGCCGCGAACGTACCGCGCCGCCTGGTCCCGGGCGGGGACCAGGCGGCGCGGAACTACTGTGACCAGCCCAGAGGTCAGGCTGGGGCTCTCGAACCGACTGACGAACCGGCTAGCGCACCGGTTCTTCGGCCGGGGTGTCCGCGATCGACAAGGCCGCGCCGCTGTTCAAGCGCGCCAAAGGCTGCCAGGGGCATGTCGCTGCCAGCGCTGGGTCGAGAAGCCGAGCCGCTACCGGCTGTTCGTGCAATGGGGCACGGTCGCGGACCACACGGTCGCGATTCCGCGGCTGCGCCGATCTTGCCAGGAGTGGCGCAAGCTGGCCGGGCACTGCTTCGCGCGTCGCCGCCGGAGGTCGAGCACGTTCGCGAGACGGTGTCGGGCTTCTGATTGCCGCAACCATCGAGCCGGTTTGCCATAGTCTCGTTCGGTACCGCCGCCAAGATGACGGGAATCGACGAACAGGTCGCC
>CAWGQQ010000011.1:0-107497 GCA_963824865.1 uncultured Actinomycetes bacterium
CGGTGTGGTAGCTGCCGATCAGCGGCAGATTCGCGATCCGGGCACAGATCGCCGCGCCGACACCCGCGGGGCCGGGCGAGGCGACGTGGACGAGGTCGTAGCGGCCCTCGGCGAGCGTCTGGACCAGCTCCGGGACACTCGGCACGCCAACCTCGAGGCCGGCATAGAAGGGGATCTCGACCTCGGCGACAGCCGGGAGGCGGCGATCGACGTGCGGGTCCGTGCCGATCACCTCCACCTCCCAGCCAGGGATGCCGTGCTCCCGGAGCCTGTCGATCGTCTGCGAGACGCCGTGCATCGACCCGGCGGCGTCGACGACCAGGGCCACCCGGCGAGGCTCCCATCGCGGGAGGCCAGCTTCGCCGTCTCCCGCGCCAGGAAGGTCGCCGCCGGAACGTAGGGCACGACCGGTACGCAGGCGTCGAACAGCGCCCTCCCTGCGTCCGCGTACCCATCCCGCGCAGCGGCCGCGGCGGTGAGGCAATCGACGGCCTCGCGCAGCCGCCTCTCGTGCGCTCGCCGCGCGCGCCGGTAGAGCTCGGAATGGCTGAACCCCTCGGCCTGCATCAGGTCGACCGGCCGCTTCGACCCGGCCCCAACCGCCCCGGCTCGAGATCGACGCTGCCGAGCCAGGCGCGAAGCAAGGCGCGGCCCTCCTCCGGCCCGAGGTTGCCGGCCAGCGGGCCACCACGCTGGGAGCCGTCGCTGACCACGCGCTCCGCCATCCTCAGGGCATCAACGGGGGACACTCCATCAACCGGTGACACCCTCGGCTCCGGCTCGGTTGTCGCCGGTTGATTCAGCCACGCTCTGCTTGCCAGGGCCATCGCGGAGTGAGCCCACTTGGCGGCGCTTCCCTGCTCCCCCTTCGCCTCGGCGCGACCCTCGCGCAGGTGCCATAGAAACTCCTCCGGCGTCGACGCATGCGGCGTCTCGGTCCAGGTGCGCCCGATGTCGACGCCGGCGTGATCGTCAGACCCGCCGATTCCCGTACCCCCGTGGGTCTCCGTGTACACCGCCGCCGGCATGTTCAGCTCCGGGGCACGCGAGCCGTTGCGCACCTCCCCAGACCCCGAACAGCTCGGCCAGGCGCGAGCGGTGGCGCGGTCCGAGCGGCGCGGCGACGGAGAAGAACGGATGGGCGAGCCCGCACGCGATCTCGCGCTCGTGCAGGTACGCGGCACAGCACTCGAGGTCGGCGGCGTGCGCTTGGAGAAACTCGTGGTCCTCCGGGATCGATCCCATAGCAGAGCACGTGAACGGCCTGCGGCTCGCCCGCGAACCAAGTGGTCAGCTCCTCGGAGACGAATACATCCGGACGGTTCGCGAGCTCCAGGCAACCGTCGATCGTGTCGTGGTCGGTGATGGTCACGAAGTCCATCCCGCGCCGCTTGGCCAGCTCGTTCAAGACTCCTCCGGAGGCGTCGCACACTCGGGGAGGCCGAGGCTTCGCTGGATCCCGAGCTTCGCGGCCTCGGAAGCCGTGGAGTGGCAGTGCATGTCGACCTTCGCGACACCGCTGCCGGGTGCGACGCCGTTGCTGGCTGCGTGCGCCGGTGCCGCTCGGCTTGCCCTGCGATCGATCCTGGGAATCATCGTTGCTCCCGTCATTAGTTCGTGGTCTTTCGAGCACAGCTTCGGCGCTACGCGAGCCCAGCGCGTTAAGAAGCAGGCAACGGCGCGTAAACGTGCGGTGAACGTCGGAGCAGGGCTTTTGAGGCCACGGCCACGTCCCTCTCCTGCTCTTAACGGGATGGCAACCGGGCCGCGACCGATTCCCTCGAGAGTTCCGGTCGTGGGGGTGAGGCTGGAGCAAGGCGCACGGACGGTCACGCTCGCGGGCGGTCAGCTCGCGGTCGAGGTGTCGCTGAGTCCGTTGACGATTCGCGTCGCCCGCCGGAACCGCTTGCTGATCCAGGGGCTGACGCTGTTCGCCCAGGAATGGTCCGGGGGCGACCGGCTCATTCACCTCACCGAGGGCGTCATGGTGGAGGAAGAGCGCGGCGAGCCGGTGCAGCTCGCCGAGGCCGAGCTTCGCAGCGGCCGGGGGTTCCGAGATCGAGCTCGTGGGCGAGCTCCCCGGCGGCGAGGGGTTCGAGCTGCGGGTGTCGCTTCCTGGCGACGAGCGCGTGACGATCGAGCTGGACGCCATCGACCGGGCGCCCCGAACGTCGCTTCGGCTTGGGGCGAGTTGGGAGGGGCGCTCGGGCGAGCGGCTGACCGGGCTCGGGGCCAGGCACTCGGAGGGCTTCGACCAGCGAGGAAGGCGGGTGCGCCTGGGCGCCGACCGCCGCTACACGGGTCCGGACTGCCCCCCGGACATGCTGGAGACCGGGGGCATCCCCCAGGGCGACTGCGCCCCCGCGCCGTGGCTGCTCTCGAGCGCCGGCTGGGCCCTGTGGTCGGAGACCTGGGGCGCCGGGCTGGAGCTCGACCTCTCCGAGCGGGTGTCGGTCTCGCAGCGGCTCCGCGGCCGGGCCGCTTCGCCTGCACCTGCTGACCGACCCCACACCCGCCGCCCGGCTCCGTCACTACCTGCGCCTGACGGGGCTCCCGCCCTGCTCCCCGAATGGGCATACGGGCACTGGAAGAGCCGCGACGTCTACGGACACGAGCGCGAGGTGCTCGAGGATCTCGAAGGCTACGTCGAGCACGCGCTGCCGCTGGACGCGATCGTCATCGACTCGCCGTGGGAGAGCCAGTACAACACCTGGCTCTTCAACCCGTGTCCAGTTCCCCGACCCGGAGCGCCTGGTCGGACCGGCTTCGCGAGGCGGGCGTCCGCACGGTGGTCTGGGTGACGCCGTGGGTGAACCTCGATTCGACTGACGGCCAGCGCCCCGGCGACCCGGGGTCGGAGCGCCTCCACACCCGACCGGCGGCGAACTACGCCGAGGGCGCCTGGGGAGGCCACTTCGTGCGGGGAGCCGACGGTCGGCCCTGGGTCGGGCGCTGGTGGATGGGCAGCGGCTCGCTGGTCGACTTCACGTCGCCGGCGGCAAGGCGCTGGTGGCGTCGCCAGGCGCCGAGCCGTGCTCGAGCTCGGGATCGAGGGCATCAAGGCCGACGACGGCGAGGGCTACTACCTGCCGCCCGATGCCCGCTTCGCGGACGGGCGCTGCGGCGCCGAGGCCGCCTGGCAGTACGGCGAGCTCTACCGACGGACCATGCAGAGGGCGCTCGACGACGTCCATCCGGCAACCGGCGTCCTGTTCGGCCGCTCGGGGTGGGCCGGCCAGCAGGCAACCGGGATCACCTGGGGCGGCGATCAGGCCTCCGACTTCTGGTCGCTGCGCGCGCTGGTGGCGGCAACGCTGACCGCGGCGGCCAGCGGCTTCTCCAACTGGTCGCACGACGTCGGCGGCTACCTCGGCCGCCGCCTGGTGGAGCGCTGCCCCCGCGAGCTGCTCCTGCGCTGGGTGCAGTTCGGCTGCTTCTCGCCGCTGATGCACGCCCACGGTCGCTTCGAGCAGGAAGCGTGGCGCTACGACCCCAAGACGCTTCGCTCCTACCGCGACTACCTGCTGCTCCACGAGCGGCTGGTTCCGTACATCCGCGCCGCGGCAGCCACCGCCGCGCGCTGCGGGCTGCCGATCATCAGGCCGCTGTGCCTGGCCGATCCCTCGGACCCGCGCGGCTGGACGATCGACGACGCCTACCTGTTCGGGCCATCGCTGTGGGTGGCCCCGGTGCTCGAGCAGGGCGCCACCCAGCGCCGCGTCTACCTCCCGCGTGGCGAGTGGCTCGACTACTGGAGCCGCGACGATGGTGACCGGCGGACGTGAGCTGAGCGTCCCGGCGCCACCGGACCGAATCCCCGTCTGGGTGCGGGCGGGCTCGATCCTGGTCACCTACCCGGCCGGGCACGTCGCCGCGGGGACTCGGCTCACGTCGCAGAACGCGAACGGCCGCTCGAGGCGACCCTGTGGGGACGCCCGCGCTGCGGACGGGCCAAGGCACGGCTGGCCGACGGGACCGAGGTGCGCTGGGACGAGCGGGCGATGGTCGGTCGACCCCGCCGGTCGAGAAGCGACCTTCCTGGAGATCTAGTCCCGCGACCGGCGGCCGCCTCTCGCGAGCCACGCGGCGCGCCGCCTGCAGCTCGGCGGCGGCGCTGGCGGCGCGCGACGCGGCCTCGCGCTCGCTGCGCTCCGCCGCCTCGAGCTCGCGGCGCGCCCGCTCCGCTCGCTGGGCCGCCCTGCGGCGCTCCTTCACAGCCCGCAGGTGACGGCCGACCGTCTGCTCCAGACGCCTCCAGGTGCCGGCGCGCTCCTGCTCCACCCAGAACTCGCGGAAGCGGTCGAAGAGCAGCCTGCGCCGCGCCTGGACGTAGACCGCGAGCACCTCGAGGCCACGGTAGGCGGTCCGATGCTGCGCGCGCGCGGCCAGCCGCGGATCGAGGTCGGGCGAGTCGCCGGCGCGCTCCCGCACGCGCTGCGGCGTCCTCGGCCCGAAGCGCCGCCAGGTGAGCCTCCACCCGGGGCAGCATCACGTCGCAGTCGTGCAGCTCCCCGAGCAGGTCCTGGAGGTCGCGAGCTCGGCGCCGCGCGCTCTGCGCGGGCTTGCCGAAGCAGAACTCGGTCGTCTCGAGGATGTAGCGAAGGCGCTTCGCGGCGATGCGCATGTCGTGCTGGTCGCGGATGCGCTCGAACTCCAGGGCGGCCGGGGCGAAGGAGAGCATCTCGTCGAGCCGGACGCGGATGATTCGAGCCGCGTTGTCCACCAGGGGGGAACCCGGGTCGAGCTTCTTGACGCGCCTCGCCTTCACGCCGCAACGTCCCGTGCTGCCTCGGCGGCCGCGACCAGCTCGGAGAGAAGCTCGCTCAGGGCGGCCAGCTGCCCCGCATCGACGAACGGCGCCAGCGCTTCGTTCGCCTCCGCCTGTTCGGCGCGCAGCCGCTCGATCAGCGTCTCCACCCCTGGCCGGTCGGGGGCCGGCATCGCGGCCGCGAAGTCCTCGAGGGCGGCGATCGTGACGTCGCGGTCGCGGCGCTCGCCCAGCGCGTCCGCGATCGCCTTCACCTGGGCGAGCGCGGCACCGAGCTCCTTGGGTGGGAAGCAGGGCTCGAAGATCTCGAGCGCCGCGCGAAGTCGCCGGGTCGCCACCCGCATGTCGTGAAGGTGCTCGATATCGGCGACGTCGAGCACGTCGTGGGCATGATCGGCGACCTCCCGGGCTCGAACGGCGACGATCTTGGCCGCAGCGATCGCGTAGGCGTCATCCGCCGCCAGGTCCGGGATCGGTCGCGCCCGCGCCACGGCGGCTGACGCTAGCATGGTGGGCATCGCCTGGTCGCGATCGCGAATCCGGTCCCGGCGTTGCGACCGCCAGCGCCGCCAGCTCCTGCTCCAGATCGCCGAGAAACGGAAGATCGGGGTGAGCGGCGCTGAGCGTCTCCAGCGTCTGCTGATAGTGGGCGAGCTGCCTCTCGGAGGCGGAGTCGGGATCAGCGCGCAGGTGGGGCATCTTGGCGAGCTTGTCGGCGGCGTAGATGGCCGCCGGACGCGTCCCGCGCGCGGTCACCCTGGCCCGGTGCTCGGCCTTGCGCGCCTCATACGACCGAATCCGCTCGTCCTCGGTCATCGCCTCCACCAGCGCCGCCATGCGGGAGCCGAAGCGCTCGGCGACCTGGGGCAGCTCGCTGTCAGTCGCCTCGACCACGTCGTGCAGGAGGCCGGCCGCGACGACCTCCTCGTCGAACCCCGCCTCGTGCAACAGCCTCGCCACCTCGACCGAGTGGCGGAGCTTGGCCTGCCCGCGCCGCCCCTCGTTGCGGTAGGCCTCTCGCGCAAACCCGAGCGCGCCCTCGAGCAGATCGGAGCCTTGGACGAAGTCAGGAGCGGAGAGCATGGTGTCGTGTGGCGCCACGCGTCCGTCAGCGAAAGGCTACACCGTCGCAATTTGCAGGGGGATTCTCACGCGGCGAGGGCGCGGGGATTGCCGTTGGCGGCGCCGTTCAGCAAGTCGAGGATGACGCCCTCGCGGAGCCCGCCCTTGCCGATCTGGAGCGGCTGGCCGAGCAGCTCGGACAGCTTCTCGAGCAGCAGCACGCCCGTGGGCAGGATGCGAACGCGGCGCGGATCGAGCTCGAAGCGCTTGGCGACCTCGGCGATCGGGTCGCCCGTCAGGACCCGGATCGCCCGCTCCAGGGTCTCGTATTCGAGCGCCGCCCCGACCAGCGCGCGGAGCGAGGTGGCGCTGCCGCCGACGGCCACGGCCTGGTCCGGCTGCTCGAACTCGATCCCGTCGAAGAACTCCGCGATGTATTCGCGCACCGCCCGCAGCTCGGCGGGCGACGGCGGATCCTTGGACAGGAAGTCGTCGGCCAGCGAGCCCGGAGCCGATCTTGAACGACTGGACGGAGCGCAGCCCTTCGCCGGGGCTGCCCACGACGACCTCGGAGGACCCACCGCCGACGTCGACGACCGCGACCTCGCCCTGCACGGGATGGCCGAGGGTCTTGGTCGCGCCGAGGAAGGCGAGGCGGCCCTCCTCGTGCTCGCTGAGGACATCCACCGGGCACGCCTGCGACCCGCGTGATCTCGGCCACGATCGCCTCCCGGTTGGTCGCCTCGCGAATCGCCGCCGTGGCGACGGTCCGGATCCCCTCGGCTCCCACCTCCTCGGCGAGGCGCACCTGCGTGGCGACCACCTCCGCGACCTCGGCGACCTTCTCGGCATCGACCGCGCCGTTGTGCTGCGAGGCCTTGCCGATCCGGGTGTAGGCGCGCTGCTCCATCACCTTGCGAAGCTGGCCTTCGGTGGGCTCGGCGACGAGCACACGCGTCGTGTTCGAGCCGATGTCGATCGCCGCGTAGAGCATGCGGTGGCGATCTTGTCAGACGGAACGGATGCGGCCCCCTGCCCGGGGCCATGCTCGGTAACGGTCCGTTTACATGCGGTTCACGGGCGCTTCACGGCGCCGCGACGAGGGGCGTCCAAACTCGGCTCGGATGCGGACACGGATTGGCCCGCGGACCGGCTCGGCTTGAACGTCCCGAGCGACTGGTGGGCGGCGCCGGCGCTGCTGAAGTCGTTCGAGGCGGCGGGCTTCGCCCGGGCTCAGGTCCACGCGCCGCCGGTCTCGGTTCTCTGCGACCCGCGCTCCTCCACGCCCCACGCGAGCGCGCTTGCGGCGGCGCTCGCGACCACCGGCCTGAAGCCGGTCGTTCACGCGCCGCCCGATCTCAGGGTGGGAGCTCGCGACGGAGACCGCGCCGCCGAGGGCCTGCTCTCCTACGCGGCCGAGATCGGCGCCACGCACGTCGTCTACCACGCCTGCGCCCTGCCGGATGCCCCCGAGAGCGAGGACGCGCTGCTGTTCGAGGCCCGCTCGCTCGCCGCCCTGTCGCTGCGCGCCGAGCGGCTCGGCGTCACGATCGCGGTCGAGAACCTGGCGCCGGTGTTCCCCGGGCCCGAGCCCCTGTCCGCAAGCCCGATGGTCCTCCGCGGCCTCGCCAACCGGATCGGCTCGGAGCGCCTCGGCATCTGCCTCGACCTCGGCCACGCGCACATCGTCGCCGAGCGCCGCCGAACCTCGCTCGAGGCCCTGATCGAGCCGGTGCTCGACACGGTGACGCTGTTCCACCTCCACGACAACCTGGGCGCCCGCTGGCAACCGAGCGGCGCCGAGAGCGGCGTCGACCCCCTGAGGCTCGACCTCCACCTGCCGCCTGGGCGGGGCACCCTTCCGTGGGAGCGACTCGGCGCCCCGTCTGGCCGGCCACCACGCGCCCCTGATGCTCGAGGTGCACCCGCCGTATCGCCCGCGCGCCGAGGAGCTGTACCGCTCCGCCGAGGAGCTCCTGAGGCCCGCGGACGGGGTCGGCGCTCAGCTGGCGGCGGTCGGCGCGGCGGCGGGCTGAGAGCTCGCCGCGCCGTCTGAGGCTCGCGGACTATTTACGCCGAGGAGGGCTGGGGCGAGGGCGTCCCCGCCGGGGTGCGAGGCGTCCTCGAACTCGCGGAAGAGGCCGGTGACCAGGAACGCCGACCTGCTCGCCGACGTCGACGGCGTTGTCGCCGATCCGCTCCAGCGCCCGGGCCACCAGCATCATGGTCATCGCCCACTCGCGACGGTCGTGCTCGTCGCCGATCTCGATCGCCCGGCGGAAGCACTCCTTGTTCAGGTTGTCGATCACGTCGTCCTGGCGCACCAGGTCGCGAGCCATGTCGATGTCGCGCTCCAGGAAGGCGCGCTTCGCCTGCCGGATCTGCGCCACGCAGCGACTTGCCCATCGTCACCAGGTTCTTCAGCATCTGCTCGTCCGCGGGCGGCTCGTGGCCGGCGATCGGGATCAGCTTGGCGATGTTGACGCACTGGTCGCCCATCCGCTCGATGTTCTTCATCACGTGCAAAAGCGCGGCGATCAGGCGCAGGTCCGTGGCCACGGGGGCCTGGGTCGCGAGCAGGGTCAGGATCGCCTGGTGGATCTCCAGGTAGCGGCCGTCGATCACGTCGTCGTCGGCGATCACCAGCTCGGCCAGCTCGATGTCCTGGTGCTCGACCGCCTCGACGGCGCGATCGAGCGCCGCGATCACCAGGTCGAGGCCGTCCAGCGCCCGTCCCTCGAGCCGCTCGAGCTCATCGCGATACTGGACGCGGATCTCGTCCGGGGCCATCAGCCCACCTTGCCTGTCACGTAGTCCTCGGTTCGCCGGTCGCTGGGATTGGTGAAGATCTTCTCGGTCTCGTCGTATTCCACCACGCGGCCGGTGCGGTGCTTCTCGGTGGCGTCCAGCTCGACGATCAGGAACGCGGTGCGGTCGGAGATGCGCGCCGCCTGCTGCATGTTGTGGGTGACGATCACGATCGAGTAGTCGCGCTTCAGCTCCAGCATCAGGTCCTCGATCTTCCCGGTCGAGATCGGGTCGAGCGCGGAGCAGGGCTCGTCCATGAGGATCACGTCGGGATCGACCGCCAGGCAGCGGGCGATGCACAGGCGCTGCTGCTGGCCGCCGGACATCCCGTAGGCGTTCGCGTCCAGGCGATCCTTGACCTCGTCCCAAAGGGCGGCGCGGCGCAGGGCCCGCTCGACGCGACCGTGCAGGTCGTCCTTCATGCCCCAGCACCCGCGGGCCGAAGGCGATGTTGTCGAAGATCGACTTCGGGAACGGGTTCGGCTTCTGGAACACCATCCCGATCCGCTTGCGGACCTCGACCGGGTCGACCTGGCTGGCGTAGAGGTCCTGGCCGTGGTAGAGCACCCTGCCGTCGACGCTCGCCGTGGGGATCAGGTCGTTCATCCGGTTCAGGCACCGGATCAGGGTGCTCTTGCCGCAGCCCGGAGGGCCCGATCAGGGCGGTGATGTGGTTCCGGTAGACGTCGAGCGAGACGTCGGCGACCGCGGGGATGCCGTCGTAGGAAACGGTCACCTCCCCGAGCTCGAACACCGCCTCGCCGGCGAACTTGGGCCGCGCGCCGGCGTCCTCCCGGCTGCGCACGGTCGTATGGATCTCGGGCGTGGCGCGCTCGCGCTCCACCCGCTCGGGGTCAGTCACCTTCTCGAACACTATCGACCACCTACCACTTCTTCTCGTATTTGTTGCGGAGCCAGATGGCCACCGCGTTCAGCAACAGCAGGATCGCGAGCAGGACGATCATCCCGGCCGCGGCCAGGTTCTTGAACTCCTCCTGCGGCTGCGAGATCCAGTTGAAGATCTGGAGCGGCAGGACGGTGAAGTCGCTGCCCAGCCCGCTCGGGTAGAAGGTCAGGTAGGCCGCCCCGCCGACGACGATCAGGGGAGCCGCCTCGCCGATCGCCCGGGAGACGGCGAGGATCACCCCGGTCGCGAACCCCGGCACGGAGGCGGGCAGGACCTGCTTCCAGATCGTCTGCCACTTGGTCGCGCCCAGGGCCATCGAGCCCTCGCGGATCGAGGGCGGGACGGCGCGGACCGCCTCGCGCCCGGCGATCACCACCACGGGCAGGACCAGCAGGGCGAGGGTGAGCCCCGCCGCGAGGACGACGCGGCCGAGGCTGAGCGGGCCGCGCACCAGGAAGGCCAGGCCGAGGATGCCGTAGACGATCGAGGGAACCGCGGCGAGGTTCTGGATGTTCACCTCGATGAAGCGGTTGTACCAGCGGTTGCGGTCCGCGTACTCCTCCAGGTAGACGGCGCTGGCCACGCCCACGGGAACGATGAAGGCGATGCAGACCGCGATCACCCAGAGCGTCCCGACCAGGGCCGACCCGATCCCGGCCTGGTCGGGGAACGACGACCCGAGGTCGGTGATGAAGCTCATGCTGAGCGACCCGACCCCCTTGGTGAACACCTGGATCAGCACCGCGGCGAGGGTGATCAGCGCGATCCCGAGGCAGGCGAGCATGCCGCCCTTGAAGGCGAGGTCCTTGAGCCGAGCGGCTCGCGGGGCGCGCGGGATGATCAGGGCCGGGGTCGGCGCGGTCGCGGCCGTCGCGTCGGGCGGGGGTGCCGGCGGGGGAGCGCTCACTCGTAGGCCTGCCTGTACTTGCGCACGAAGCGGATCGAGATCGCGTTCATGATCAGGGTCAGCACGAACAGGGTCATGCCGCAGGCGAAGATCGAGTAGTAGCCGACCGTCCCCGCGGGGTTGTCGCCCTTCGCAGTGGCGCCGATGAAGGTGGTGATCGTCTCGAAGGGCTGGGTCGGGTCGAGCCCGGTGCTGGGAAGCTGCCCGGCCGCGATCAGGGCGATCATCGTCTCGCCGATCCCCCGCGAGACGCCGAGCACGATCGCCGCCACGATGCCCGAGAGGGCCGCTGGGAAGACGACCCGGGTGGAGGTCTGGAGCTTCGACGAGCCGAGCCCGAACGATCCCTCGCGAAGCGCGCCGGGAACGGCCGACATCGCGTCCTCGGACAACCGAGGCGATCGTGGGGACGATCATGATCCCCATCACCAGGCCGGCGGAGAGCGCGTTGAAGACCTGCACGTCGAGGCCGAGGAAGTCATGCACGATCGTGGGCGTGACGAAGGTGAGCGCGAAGAAGCCAAGCACCACGGTGGGGACGCCGACCAGGACCTCGAGCACCGGCTTGATCACCCGCCGCGTTCGCGGGCTCGCGTACTCGGAGAGGTAGATCGCCGAGCCGAGCCCGACCGGGATCGCCACCAGGACCGCGATCGCGGTGACCAGCAGGGTGCCGTTGATCAGCGGCCAGATGCCGTACTGCGGGTCGGCGAAGAGCGGCTTCCAGTCGCCGTCGGTGATGAACGCCCCGACCCCGACGTCCTGGAAGAACTTGATCGTCTCGTTGAGCAGTGAGGCGACGATGCCCAGGGTGGTCAGCACCGAGATCACCGCTGCGGCGAACAGGCCCACCCTGATCGCCTCCTCGCCCCAGCGGCGGCGGGCGGCGCCGAGGACCGGAGTCCCCGGCGCCCCGCCCGGCGCTCTCGTTCCGGCTTCCACCGCGGGGCGCTCCCCCTTGGCTCCCCGCCTAGCCGGTCGCCTTCTCGAGGGCGGAGCTGGCCTCGCTCGCCTGCGCGCTGTCCAACGGGACGATCTGCGCCTGCTCGGCGATCGTGTCGTAGTTGTCGACCACGTACTGCATGTACGCCTTCACCTCCGGCTTGGCGATCGCGTCGCCGCTCGGATACATGAACAGCGGCCGTGACAGCGGCGCGTACTCGCCGGACTGGATCGTCTCGTTGCTCGGGGCCACGCAGCCGTTGCCGTCGTCGACCGAGACCAGGTTCAGCGCGTCCTGGTTCTGCGCGTAGTAGGAGAAGCCGAAGTAGCCCAACCCGTCCTGGTCGCCGGAGACTCCCTCGACCAGCACGTTGTCGTCCTCGGACGGCGTGTAGTCGTCCCGGCTCACGCCCTCCTCACCGTTGATGACGTCGGTGAAGTAGTCGAAGGTGCCGGAGTCGGTGCCGGGTCCGTACAGGCTCACGTCGGCGTCGGGCAGCGGCTCGCCGGTGTCCGCGTCCTCGCCGAGCTCGCTGTAGTTGCCGACCGCCGTGGTCTCCCAGAGCTCCTTCAGCTGGTCCGTGGTCAGGCAGCTGATCTCGAGGGCCGGGGTTGGTCGTGATCGAGATCCCGTCGTTGGCGACCGGGATCTCGGTGTAGGCGACGCCGCCCTTCTTGCAGGCGTCGACCTCCTCGGGCTCGATCGGCCGCGAGGCGTCGGAGATGTCGATCTCGCCGACGCAGAACTTCTCGAAGCCGCCGGAGGTGCCGGCCTCGCCGACGCTGATCTTGACGTTCGGGTTGTCAGCGTTGAACAGCTCGGCCGCCGCCTGCGCGAACGGGAACACGGTGCTCGAGCCGTCGACCCTGATGGTGCCGGAGAGGTCGCTGCTGCCGCCATCGTCGTCGCCGCCGCACGCCGAAAAGCCGATGGCGAGCAGACCGCAGGCGGACATGGCAAGGATGGACTTGCGAGAAATCACTTAGAGAGGCTCCTTCGTTTCGGTAGGACGGCGGCAGCGTCCCAGCGGCCACGATCAGACCTGTTACCCGCAGGTGGCCAGGTTGTGAAAAACCTGTGAAACAGCGCCCGAAACGGATTATCCAGGCACCAAAGGGCTTAGGGGTGAGGTTTGGGAGCCGTCTCTGGGAGAGGAGGCGGCTCTTAGGAAACTGCGGGTTTGAAGGCCTCGACCTCCGGGGCCTCGGGCGCTCCTTCGCCGGCGACCGGCCGCTCGCCCGGCGTCAGCATCGGCGCCGGGCGCCACCGGCTGGGGATCGAAGCGGTAGCCGATCCCGAAGTGGGTGTGGATGTAGTCCCACCCCGGGGAGCGCTTCTGCAGCTTCGAGCGGAGCTTCCGGACGAAGACGTCCACGGAGCGATCGCCGTGGATCATCGAGTAGCCCCAGACCCGCCGGTAGATCTCGTCGCGTTCGAGCACCTTGCCGGCGTGCTCGGCGAGCACTCCCAGGAGCTCGAACTCGCGGCGGGTGAACTCCAGGCTCTCGCCGCTCACGTAGGCCTGGAACCTGTCGGGCCTGATCTCCAGCTCCCCTGCCACCAGCGGCCCCAGGTCCTCGCGGGTCTGGCCCCGCCGGTGCCGGCGCACGACGGCCTCGATTCGCGCCATCGCCTCCTCCGGGTGGCACGGCTTCGAGATCCAGTCGTCGGCGCCCAGGCGAAGCCCGCGGACGCGCTGGGCCACCGTGGCGCCCTGAGTGCAGACGATGACCCCGAGGCCCGGCAGCATCCCGCAGACCCGCTCCAGGAACTCCCAGGCGAGCGGGCCGAGCAGAGCGGGGTCGACGAGGAGGGCGTTCAGCTTCATCGCCGCCAGGTCCTCGGCGGGCACGGGGCCCGAGAGGATCCGGTACTGGTAGCCAGATCCCTCGAGACGCTTGGCAAGCACGCGAAGGAAGCCGGAATCGTCATCGATGACGGCTATTCGGAGTGTTGCCGTTTGGACGCTCACGCTCATAGGGCTTGGATGGGGCGTGGCCGCGAGGCAAGGGCCGAAGTCACGACCCCGCCTCGCACGTCTGAGCCTTGCCACATGGTAGTGGCGTCGTGGTCGTCATGGCAACCTCGTACACAGAGCTTTCACAGAACTTTTACAAGGTGCTTCTCGGAATGTTCACCAAGGGCCCGACCTGCGCGACGAGACTGGCGACCAGCGAGAAGTCCTCTCTCGTGCGGCGCGCGACTCTCACACCTGCCCCGAGTCGCGCGCCTTCCTTTTCTGCGCCGACGAAGCCGGCTGCACGTCGCCTTTGGAGCCGATTCGCAACTGCTAGCGGGCGCCACGGAACCCTCTGAGCGGGGTTGAGCCCGACGGCTGGTGGACGGCGGAGACCGCGAACGGGCCGGCGGCCGCGCCGCTGGTGAAGTTGCCGCCGCGAACTACGGCGCCGGGAAAACGGGTTGAGGCCTCGCCGGAGCCCCTTCCGACGCAGGTCATGTCGCCCCCGAAGCCCTCCGGCCAGGAGCCACAGCCCCCTGCCTCCTCGTCCCAATCCGCGACCCACTCGAACAGGTTTCCGACCATGTCGTGGGCGCCGTGGTTGGAGACGCAGGCAGCGAACGAGCCCGTGTTCGCCGACCCCGCGGTGCTCACGTTGCAGGCGGTGGTGTCCGGCGTGCCGGCGACCGCCATCTGCCACTCGGCGTTCGTAGGCAGGCGCTTGCCCGAGTTGGCGAGCGCCTGCTGCGCTTGGAAGTAGGTGATGAAGGCGGAGGGCTTGACGCCGGCGACGCTTCGAGCGTAGATGTTGGTGCAGTCCTGGCCATCGTCGTTGCAGGGGTAGTCGTCGGAGCGTCGTTCCGTACTGCGTGCCGCCCGTTGGGGAGGACCAGACCGAGGCCTCGTATCTGTCGATGCAGACCGAGCCGACCTTGACCATGACGCCGGTTCCCGCGACGGCCGCCTGGCAGCCGCCTTGGGCACCCCGGGTCGCGAGCGGGGTGGCGTCGAGACTTGCCTCGTTCACGTCAGCACCCGTGAGGCTGTTGTTCGTGACGTCGGGGCCATCCACCGCGTTGGCGGCGACGTCTGGCGCCTTCACCTGCGCGCCGGGGCCGAGGTCGTCGGACTGCACGCTGTTCGAGCCCGAAAGCGCCGCCGCGGTGCCGCTCAGCGACACGAACAGGGCGGTCAGGGCAACGACCATCGCGGGCGAAGGCCGCGCCTTCGTCAAGTCCCGCATCGGAGCATCCCCTCCACCGAGCCGCCCTGGCCGGCCCCCTCACACACGGCACCAAGGCTACTCCTACTTCTGCAGGATTTCATGATCAGAATCAGAACGTCGCGCCGCGGACTCCGGTTGCGATCAACAGCAACAGCACGATCCCGAGGAGCACGCGGTAGACGACGAAGACGTCGTAGCTCCGCCGCCGCACGAACGCGAGCAGGCCGGCGATCGCCAGGTATCCGGAGACCGCGGCGGCGATCGTGCCGACGATCATCGGGCCGGCGACGCCCTCCGGGAGCCCCTCCGTCGCCGCGCCGTAGCCTTCGAAGACGACAGCGCCGGCGGTCACGGGGGTGAGCAGCAGGAACGAGATGCGAGCGGCGGAGTCGCGGTCGAGCCCCATGAAGCGCCCGGCCGAGATCGTGATCCCAGAACGCGAGACCCCGGGCACCAGCGAGAGCACCTGGGCCAGCCCGATGTAGAGGCCCTGGCGTGGACCGACCTGCTCGAGCCCGTGTCGCTGCGGGCGGCGATCCGCGTATCCGAGAACCAGCGCGAAGACGATGATCAGGATCGCGATCTGCCACGGATCGCCGAGGTGATCCGCGATCAGGCCCTCACCGAGCCCACCGGCGATCACCGCCGGGATCGTGCCGACCACGATCGCCCATGCAAGCCGCTCCTCAGACCCTCCGATTGCCCGCCTGCGAAGCGACCCCCACAGCGCGCGCAGCAGGCGCGCGATGTCTTTCCTGAAGTAGATCACCACCCCGGTCAGCGTCCCAGCATGGAGCGCCACGTCGAAGGTCCTGTTGAAGTCCTCGTTGTCCTGGAGGAAGTGGTAGTCCTGAAGCCAGGGAACGAGGATTAGGTGACCGGAGGAGGAGATCGGCAGGAACTCGGTGAGCCCCTGGACGATCCCGAGCAGGAGCGCCTCGAGCGTGTCCATTGGCGCGGGATGCTAGAGGGGCCTCTCCCGGTGGATATAGAGTTTGTCGCGTGAGCACCGCCCGCCTGATCCGCTCGTTCGCGCTCATCACCGCGACCCTGGTGTTGGCGTTGGCGCTCGCCCCCGCCGCCATGGCCGCCGACGGCGTCGGCCTCTGGGGACGCACGGACGACAAGGTGATCACGTTCTTCGCCTTCGCGGTGATGGCCTTCTTCACGATCCTCGTCACCGTCCTCTCACTGATCCAGATCCGGCTCGAGAGCCGCAAGGAGCGCATCCGCCGAGAGCTGGAGCGGCTTCGCCCGCCAGCCGCGGAGTAGACGCGCGCTGACATAGCATCGCCTCATGCCGAAGGTTCGTTACGAGAGCTCCGGGGCCGCCGCGGTGCTGACGATCGATCGGCGGGAGCGGCGCAACGCCGTCGACGTCGAGACCGCCGGGCTCCTGCTCGACGGCTTCCGCGAGTTCGAGGCCGACGACGATGCGCGGGTGCTGGTGCTCACCGGCGAGGGCCCCGAGGCGTTCTGCGCCGGCGCCGACCTGAAGGCGATGGCCGAGGCGGGCCCGGACCTGAGCTCGGACCTCCTCGACGCGGTGGCCGGGCGGCCCGAGGGGCCGATGGGCTTCACGCGCCTCACCGCGTCGAAGCCGACCGTCGCGGCGATCTCGGGCTGGTGCCTGGCCGGGGGGCTCGAGCTGGCGCTCTGGTGCGACCTGCGAATCGCCACCGAGACCGCCCGCCTGGGGTTCACCGAGCGGCGCTTCGGGGTCCCCCTGATCGACGGCGGCACACAGCGGCTGCCGCTGGTGGTGGGCATGGGCAGGGCGCTCGAGCTGATCCTCACCGGCCGCGTGCTCGACGCCGCCGAGGCGCGCGACTGGGGGCTCGTGAACGAGGTCGTCGCCGAGGAGGCGCACCTCGAGCGGGCGCTGGAGATCGCCGAGGGCCTCGCCGCCTTTCCGCAGCCGACCATGCTCTCCGACCGCCGCGCCGCGATCGAGGGTGCCGGGCTGCCCCTCGCCGACGGCCTGGCTCTCGAAGCGGAGCTGGGCCGTGCCTCGGTCGAGACCGGCCTCCGAGGAGCGGCGCGCTTCGCCGCCGGCGAGGGTCGCGGCGCGCGAGGCGCGGGCGTCTAGCTGGACGAAATCGCCTTTCGCCTTTAGCTCATGGTCAACGGCAGTTTCTTCGAGGACCGGTCGACGATCAGCTCGTCCGGCCCCGTTCCGGCCTGCGCGCCTCGGACGAGCTGGTAGGCGAGACCACCGATGGCCGTGCCGCCGATCGGCCCCAGCACGTAGATCCAGAAGTCCCGCCACTCCCAGGCGGCGAGCGCAGGCCCGAGCGAGCGGGCCGGGTTCATCGAGGCGCCGGTGACCGGGCCGCCGAACAGAGCATCGAGGCCGATCGTGCCGCCGATCGCGATCGCGGCTGCCGCGCCGACCGCGCGGGTGTCGGTGGCCACCGCCATGATCACGAACATCAGGAAGGCGCTGAGGACCACCTCGTACACGAGGGCGCTGCCGATCCCGACGCTCGGCAGCGTCGCCCCCAGCTGCGCCGGCTGATCGGGCCAGATCGCCCACAATGCCAGAGCCGCCGCGATCGCCCCGGCGCATCTGCGCCGCGATGTACGCGAGGGCCTGCGCGCGGGGAAAGTGACGGGAGATCGTGAACGCCAGCGTCACCGCGGGGTTGATGTGGGCACCGGAGAGGTGACCGGTCGCGTAGACCATGACCATGATCACGAGGCCGAAGGCCAGCGCGACGCCCACCCTGCCGAGCTCGCCGCCGTAGACCTGGTCGGCGACGATCGCGCCGCATCCGGCGAACACGAGGGCGAAGGCGGCCAGGCCCTCGGCGAACGCCCGCCGCGCCAGGTCCGGTCTAGGCACTTCGCGCGGTCTCGGCGCGACCTCGTCGAGGAGCCTTCGCACGCGCTCGCCGATCTCGTCTCGGATCCGCCGCACGCCCTCGAGGTCGGCGTCGGCGGGATCGTCGAGCTCCCAGTCCTCGTAGCGCTTCCCCGGATAGATCGGGCAGGCGTCGCCACAGCCCATCGTGATCACCGCATCGGCCGCTCGCACCACCTCGTCGGTCATCGGCTTCGGGAACTCCTTGGCGATGTCCACGCCCACTTCCGCCATGGCCTCGACCACCGCGGGGTTGACTTGTCCGCCAGGCTCCGATCCGGCCGAGCGCACGTGGACGCGGCCCATCCGCGTAGTGATCGAGCAGGGCGGCGGCCATCTGGCTTCGACCCGCGTTTTGAACGCAGACGAAGAGGACCTCGGGGATCGTCGCGTCACATCGGGCCGAGCCTATTCCATTGACAGATGTCTTTCAATTGATATATGTAAATAGATGGCCGTCGATCTGGAGCTCGCCCCGAAGCAGAAGCGCCCGCCGGCGAGCCCTGCTGCGAGCCCGTGGTCTACCCGGACATCGAGCGCCGCGAGGCCGAGCGCATGGCCGCCGTCGCGAAAGCCCTCGGCGACCCGATCCGCCTCCAGCTGGTGGACGTGCTGCGCCAGCACGCCGGCAAGGTCTGCGTCTGCGAGCTGGTGCCGCTGTTCGAGCTCTCCCAGCCCACGGTCTCCCACCACCTCAAGGTGCTGCGCGAGGCCGGGATCGTCGGCTCGGAGCGACGCGGCCTGTGGGCCTACTACTACGTCAACCCCGAGGCAGTGGAGGAGCTCTCCGCATGGCTGTCGGGCTAGCCGACCCGGCCCAGGACTGGCGGAGTCGGTTCTCGAGGCGAAGGACCCGCCGGAACGAGTGCCGCGGATCTACACGCGCGCTCGCGCCGGTGTACGAGGCCTGGGCGCGAGCGACGGAGTCCAAGGCTCGCCGGCGCGTGCTCGAGCTGGCCGGCGTTCGCCCGGGCGAGGACGTTCTCGAGGTCGCAACCGGCACGGGCGTCCAGCTGGTGCGGCTCGCGCGGCCAACCCCGGCGGACGCACCGTCGGCGTAGAGATCTCCGAGGGCATGCTTGCCCAGACGCGCCGGCGTCTCGAGGATGCCGGGCTCGCCGGAGAAGTCGAGGTGATCGAGGGCAGCGGGTTGGAGCTGCCGATGGGGGACGAAAGCTTCGACCTGATCGTCAACGGCTACATGCTCGACCTCCTTCCGCGCGATGACATCCCTCGCGCCCTGGCGGAGTTCAAGCGCGTGCTGCGACCCGGCGGAAGGCTCGTCCTCTCGAACATGACCAAGGCCGAACGTCGTCGCGACGGGATCTGGGACTGGCTCTACCGAAGGGCATCGTGCTCACCGCCAACTGCCGCGGCGTGCTTGCGGCGCCCGTCCTGGCGAGACTGGCTACCGTGGCGTCTCGCGCGAGTACCTCTCGCAGATGCTCTTTCCCACCGAGATCGTCACCGCGAAAAAGGAGGATCGATGAGCACCCCAACCCGGACCACCGAGGACATCCGTGAGTCGGTGCGCGAGCGCTACGCCGAGGCGGCCAAGGGCGCGAGGGCCGGCGCCGCCGGTTGCTGCGGCTCCGCGGAATCCTGCATGTGGCTGCGGGACGAACGCCCAGGCGGGCGAAGAGGGCAAGTCTTCGGCGCCGAGCTCTACTCGGGCGAGGAGCGCGACTCGCTTCCTGACGCGGCGAAGCTCGCCTCGCTCGGCTGCGGGAACCCGACGGCCGTCGCCGAGCTCCACCCGGGTGAAACGGTCCTCGATCTCGGCTCCGGTGGCGGCATCGACGTCCTGCTCTCGGCGAGTCGGGTCGGCTCGACCGGCAAGGCGTACGGCCTCGACATGACGGACGAGATGCTCGAGCTCGCCCGCAGCAACCAGCGCGCGGCCGGCGTGGAGAACGTCGAGTTCCTGAAGGGAACAATCGAGCGGATCCCGCTGCCCGACGAGTCCGTCGACGTGGTCATCTCGAATTGCGTCATCAACCTCTCGGCCGACAAGCCGGGTCTTCCGCGAGGCGGCGCGCGTGCTGCGGCCGGGCGGCCGCTTCGCGGTCACCGACATCGTCGCCGACCCGGAGATGGACGAGGCGACGCGCGACGACGTCGAGCAGTGGACAGGCTGCATCGCCGGGGCCCTGACCAAGGAGGAGTTCCGCCGCACAGCTCGCGTCCGCCGGGCTTGAGGGCATCGAGATCCGCGAGACCCACCGCGTCCACCAGCACGCCGGCTCGGCGATCGTGCGGGCCCGCAAGCCGTAGCCGAAACGCGCTAACCGTCAGCTCTCAGGCAGCCGGAACTCGGTGAGCAGGCGCTTCTCGGTCTCGCCCTCGATCGTCGCGAGCACCTCGACATGGCTCTCGAGCGGTGTGCCGCGCAGCTTCGTGGCCAGCAGGTCGTCGACCTGGAAGATGCCGGCCGAGTTGTTCATCTTGATCTCCACCCTGACCGCGCGGTCGGTCCCCGCCTCGATCGACACGTCGTCGATCGCCGCTGCGGACAGGGCGTGGATTCCGAGCCGGCCCGACTCGACCGGCACCCGGGAGCGCCCCTGGGCCATGTCGAGCGCGTCGGCAACCCGCACCACTCCGGCCTCGAGCGTGTACGGCTCGCCTCGGCGCCGGTGGCCGATGATCGCGCCCAGCGCCTCGGAGACGACCACGGTGCGCTCCGGCTCGTCGTAGACCCCCTCCAGAAGCTGCCTCAGCTTCGGCTCCGCGAGGAACAGGCTGTAGGCCTCGTGATCGCTGCGATGGATGGACATGCCGATGTCGTGCAGCAGGGCGCCGGCGGCGACCACGACCTCCGCGTCGCGGCGGCCCATCCCGTGGTCGGCGACCATCGCCGGCTCGACGCCCGCCTTGACCAGGAGCCTCAGCAGGCGCAGCCCGATGTTGAGCACGATCTGGACGTGGACCCAGGAGTGATCGGACATCCCGAGCCGCTCCGAGGTCACCTGAGCCATGTGCCACCAGGCGCGCAGCTCCCGGTCCGCGTTGACCCCGTCGAGCAGCGCCTCCAGCCTGCGGTTTCCCCGCGTCGGGGCGCGAACCCTGGCCGGCTCGATCGCCTCTGCGGGGGTCGCGCCACGCTCGTCGGGGCCGGCCGCCGTCTCCGCTTCCCTCGCACCATCGGCGCTCATGGGCGGAGTGTGTCAGGCGGCGAGGCGCCCCCCAAAGGCCGCGGCGCGCCGGGCAGCGCCCGGGGTCTCGTGGATAGCATCCTCCCCGTGGCCGGGCTGCTGTCGATCGAGCGTCACGAAGAGGTCGCTCTCGTCACGCTGCGCCGCCCCGAGCGGCGCAACGCGCTCTCGATCGAGCTGCGGGTGGAGCTCGGCGACGCCTTCGGCCGCCTCTCCGGTGACGAAGACGTGGGCTGCGTGGTGCTGACGGGGGCGGGCACTGCATTCTGCTCCGGGATGGACACCACGCAGTTCGGCGGCGACCTGGAGCATCGCAAGCAGCTGGTCGAGACCAGCACGGTCGCCTTCGAGGCGGTCGGCGGCTGCCGTCGCCCGATCGTCGCCGCGATCAACGGTCCGGCGATCGCCGGCGGGTTCGCATTGGCGCTGCTCTGTGACCTGCGGATCGCCTCGGCCTCGGCGATCTTCGGCTATCCCGAGCTGCCGCGAGGCATCCCGCCGAGCTACGCGGCGGCCCGCGCCGTGCTCCCGGCAACCGTCGCCCAGGAGCTGTGCCTCACCGGCCAGTTGGTGAAGGCGGAGGAGGCACAGAGGATGGGGATCGTGCGCGAGGTCGTCGAGGGCGACGTGGTGGCGCGAGGAGTGGAGCTCGGTCAGCGGATCGCCGGCCTGCCGCGCCAGGCCGTGCTGGAGACCAAGCGCCGCACCCTGCTCGAGCGCCGCCATCTGTGGGGCTTCCTGTTCGAGGACGAACAGGAGGTGTTCCGGCGCGCCCTCCTGGGCCCTGAGGCGGTCAACGGGCCCAAGGAGAACGGCGAAGCGGCTTAGCGCACCGGCGGAACTGCGATGCCGCCGCGGCAAGCACTACGCGATCGGCGACACCGCCTCGAGGATCTGCGGCCAGACGTAGATCTCCCAGAGGCTCGCCAGCACCAGCGTGGGGATCGCGACGGCGACGGTCGCCACCGTGGCCGCGAGCAGATCGCCCCACTCTGCCCTGCGACTGGCGATCGTCCACGCCGCCAGCGGCAGGAAGAGAGCCGTGAGCTCGCACAGCGCGTGCGGCACCACGGTCAGCATCAGCATCCCGGTCGAGATCTCGAGCTGGGAGGCGAGCGTCGCGCCGGTCAGGCCCAGGGCGTACGCCTGCGTGACGAGCGAGAAGCAGGTCACCGCGATCACCCAGGCGAACGCCACAGGCCTCGCCTTCTCGTGGATCCAGCGCGAGACGCCGGTGCGCCGCTCGGCGGCAAGAGGGAGGGACGCGCCCGCTATGAAGCCCGCAATGCACGCGAACCCGTGCAGCGCCAGGACCAGCGAGTTGCCGAACAGGATCAGGAGCACGCCGGCCACGGCGGGGGTCTCGGTGATGCCCGGTATCGCGAGCGGCGTGGGGTCGGGCGGAGCCACCGACGCGATGATCCAGACGGCGCAGAGCAGGGCGATGGCGACGGCGAGGCCGCCGCCGATCCAGCTCCGCAGCACCGGCCACGGCTCCTGGTTCCAGCGCGCCAGCGCACCCCGCGTCTGGCGAGCACCGTGCACCAGCACGTACTGATTCGCGTCCACTCCCTGGACATCGGCAAAGGCCGGCGATGCGCTTAGAGATGTCGCCCCAGCCGCAGGTCGGCCAGGGGCTCGAGCCGGCCGCGCTGGCATAGAGCAGCGCGGCGCGATAGTCCTGCTCGGCCTCCGGGGCGGCGGCTGGGTCGCCCGACCCGCCGACCGACGCCCAGGTGCCGTAGTCGAACTGGTACTTGCCGCGGTAGGCGCCGTCGGCCGAGACCACGGTGGGATCGCCGCCGGACTCGCACGAGGCGATCGACTCCAGCGTGGGGCCGGAAACGCCGACCGACTCGGGCGTGGGAAAGCCTCCGGCCGGGACTTGCGGCGACCGAGCGGCCCGCGCCGCCTGGGCCTTTCGGACCTGGCGACGAGCCATCTCGAGGGACCTTTCGAAAGCGATCGCCGGGCTTGTCGAGAACGGCCAGCTCGGCGTGACCGGCGTGCCGAAGCTCCGATCCCGCCGCCCGCTGCTTCGCTGCAGGGTGAGCGGGCGCTCCGATCGCCTGGCTCGCGACGCTCAGGCCGAGCCCGAGGGCGCTCGCTGCGGCGATGAACTTTCGTCTTGCGACGAACACGGATGAACCACCTCCGTTCGGTGCCTCCCGGGCGCCGTTGTGACGCGGCCGCGCGCCGACGGCGAAGCGGCGGCGCGCATGCGGCGCCCACCTCGCTCAGCGCTCCGGCCTGGCCGGGCCTCCAAGTCCCCTGGGCGGTCTGATCAGCGCGCCGATCGGCGGCGCGTGCCCGAGGGGCTGTGCGTGAAGGCGGGCAGAGTGCCAGGCGAACAGGCGTTTGTGTGTGATGACGGTCACACACGCAACGCTTCATTCACATGGGTGCCCTCCGCTGGCTTGGGGAGGTAGGTTCCCGGCCAACGTGAGGCTGCTCGCCTTCAGCGACCTGCACACGGACCTCGCCCAGGCGCGACGCCTGGCCGAGAGCAGCGCGCGAGGCGGACGTCGTGGTGGGAGTCGGCGACTTCGCCTCGGTGCACTCCGGCCTCGCGGAGACGATCGAGGCCCTTCGAGCGGTCGAGGTGCCGGCGGTGCTCGTTCCCGGCAACAACGAGACCGAGGACGCCCTGCGCGAAGCCTGCGCGGGCTGGGACCAGGCCGTGGTCCTGCACGGCGAGGGCACGGAGATCGACGGCATCGCCTTCTTCGGCCTTGGCGCGGGCATCCCGGTGACCCCTTGGGACTGGAGCTTCGACCTCACCGAGGAGGCGGCCGGCGAGCTGCTCGAAGCATGTCCCGAGGGATGCGTGCTCGCGGTCCACTCGCCCCCGCGCGGCCACGTCGACGTGGCCGGCTCCGGCAGGCACCTGGGCAGCGAAGCCGTGCTCCGCGCGATCGAGAGCAGGCGCCCGCGCCTGGCCCTGTGCGGTCACATCCACGAGAGCTGGGGCAAGCAGTCCAGGGTCGGGCCCACGCGGGTTGTCAACCTGGGGCCGGAGGGGATGGTGCTGGAGGTCTAGCTCTAGCGGGCTGGGCCGAGGTCCTCGATCACGGCCATCGCGGCGTTGCGACCGTTGAGGGCGATCACCGAGCCGGCGGGGTGAGTGGCGGCGCCGCAGAGGTACAGCCCCTCGACGGGCGTCCTGTGGTCGAAGCGGCGATCCCACATCTGTTCCGGCAGCGCTTCGCCCTGGAAGATGTGGCCGCCGCTGAGGCCGATGCGCCGCTCGACGTCTGGCGGGCCCAGGACCTCGAGGTACTCGACGCAGTCGTGGACATCGGGGGCGTAGACGGCGATCGCGTCGAGGATTCGCTCCCCCACCTCCTGCCGCCGCGCCTCCCAGTCGCCTTGCGCGAACTCGTACGGCGCGTACTGGGCGAAGACGCTCATCGTGTGGCGCCCCGGCGGCGCCACTGAGGCGTCGTAGGCGGTCTGGAAGTAGAGCTCGGCGAAGCCGATCGAGGGCTCCCCGCGCCGGCAGGCGTCGGCGGCCTCCTGGGCGGCGTCGAGCCCCGGGGTGATCGAGACCATCGCCCGATGCGCCTCCACGCCGCCCGCCGCCGTGAACGCCGGCAGCTTGTGCAGCCCGGCGTTCAGCTTCACCACCGGCGACTCCGTCTGCCAGCGCTCGATTCGCTCCCGGTAGGCGGCAGGCGTGGCGTCTGCGCCCAGCATCGCCAGAGTCCGCTTCGGGTCGGCGTTGGAGATCACGACGGGGGCGCGGATGAGCTCGCCGCTTTCGACCTCGACCCCCTCGCCGGGGATGATTCGCGCCACCGGGACGCCGGCCGCGAGCGTGGCGCCGCTCGCTTGCGCCGCCTCGGCGATTGCGAACGAGACCCGTCCCATGCCGCCCTCGACATAGCCCCAGAACGGCCCCTGCCCCAGCAGGTCGCCCTGGTGGTGCATCAGCCTCACCGAGGCGGTGCCGGGGTCGCGGGGCCCGGCGAAGGCGCCGATCACGCCCTGGCCGAACAGCGCGTGCTTGATGCGCTCGTCGTCGATGTAGCGGTCGAGAGTCTCGGCGATCGACTCCTCGAACACGACCGAGATCGCCTCGGCGTCGTGGCCGAGAAGCTCCTCCAGCTCAGTACGGGTGGGCGAGGGCCCGACCCAGGAATCGCGAGGACCGGTGCGAAGCTGCCGGCGCAGCCGCTCGAACAACTCGCCGTAGGCGTTCAGGCCCTGTATGTCCCGTTCCGAGAAGCCGTTCTCCCGCAGGTGGACGGCGGTGCGCTCCCGATCGAGGAACAGCGCCACCGAGCTGCCGTCGGGCAGCGGGCACCAGAGGTTGGGATCGGCCATCAGGACCCGGTAGCCGTGCCGCTCGAGCTCGAGCTCGCGGATGACCAGATCGTCCAGCAGCCCGACGACGTAGGCGCAGGGACTGATCAGGTAGCGCGGGTCCGGAAACGGCTGCTCCAGCGTGCACGCTCCACCGATCTGCTCCCTGCGCTCCAGCACCAGGACGGAGCGGTCGGCCCGGGCCAGGTAGGCGGCGGCCGTGAGCCCGTTGTGCCCCCCGCCGACCACGATCACGTCCCAGTCTCGGGCGCCCAGCTCGCTGAGCGGGGCCGGCAGCCCGATCTTGCCCATCACGGCGCCGACGTCCAGGGAGGTCATGCCGGTCACCAGGCTAGTGGGCCGTCCCGCACGACCACCGGCGGTCACTGCCCGATCATGCATGCCGTTGCGAAATGGGCGACGATTCCCCGTCATGGGCGACGATCGGGATCCCAGCGGCGAGCGACCTTCGGGCAGCGAGCCGCCGGCATCCCCTCGCAAGCCCGGCAAGCTCGGAGAGCGAGCTCGTCGCGCCGATTCCAGGCCGCAGCTCGTGGCGACGGCCAAGTTCATCCGGCGGCTTCTCCCCGGCGACGATCGATACGGCGATGCGCTGTCGACGACCGGCGCCGAGGTCCCGCAGCGGATCGGCCGCCTGGTCTCCGAGGTGCAGCCGGAGCGGCCGAGCGCGTTTCGCGAGCTCGGGCTGGGCGCCCTGCAGGCATGGCAGGCGCTCTCCGAGGCGCAGGGCCGCGGTCGCGGCAAGGCTGACGTCGCGATCCTGTTCACGGACATCGTCGCCTTCTCCTCCTGGGCGCTCGACGCGGGCGACGAGGCGGCGCTCGAGCTGCTGCGCCAAGTCGCCGCCGCCGAGGACGCGGCGATCTCGACGCACGCGGGCAAGCTGGTGAAACGGCTCGGCGACGGCGCCATGGCGGTGTTTCGCAATCCCGAGGACGCGGTTCACGCCGCCATTCAGGCACAGGGCGAGCTGGGTCGGATAGAGGTGAACGGGCACACGCCGGAGCTTCGCGCCGGCGTCCACCTCGGGCGCCCGCGAAGGGTTGGCGGCGACTACCTGGGGGTCGACGTCAACATCGCGGCCCGGGTCGGCGAGGCCGCCAAGGGGGGCGAGGTGCTGGTCTCCGACTCGGCGCGCCAAGCGTTGGACCCCGGGGCCTTCAAGTTCGGCCGGAACCGGCGGCTGAGCGCGAGCGGAGCCCCCCGGGGGCTCTCGGTTTGCCGGGTTGCCCTGCTGACCGATTGACTCGCAACGTTCGGCCAGGCGCGTGCATATGAGCGCGATCGCCGGGTAACGGGGTCAGGGTGGGACGGTCGATGAAGCGGCAGCTGCTCGTAGCGTGCTTGTGCGCGCTCGCCCTGGCGGTCGCGTCGCTCGCGCCGGCCGTGGCCTCCGCGTGGGCGCCGGCGAGCCGAGCGACGGTGCATCCCGGCGTGATGACGTTCACGCAGGGTGCGCAATGCACGTCGAACTTCGTCTTCACCCAGGGATCGAACGTTTACCTGGGCCAGGCCGCCCACTGCTCGGGCACGGGTGGTTCGGTCAACGCCGACGGGTGTGACAGTGGGTCGTTGCCGATCGGCACTCAGGTGCGGGTGGCCGGCGCCAGCAGGATGGGCAGGCTGGTCTACAACTCGTGGCTGACGATGCAGGCCAGGGGCGAGACCAACCCGAACGCGTGCGCCTACAACGACTTCGCCCTGGTCAGGATCGATCCGGCCGACGTCGGCCGCGTCAATCCCTCGGTGCCCGGCTTCGGCGGCCCGACCGGCGTGGGCGGTGTCGGGGGCCTCGGCTCCACCGTCTACTCCTACGGCAACTCATCGCTGCGTGGAGGAATCACGAAGCTCAGCCCCAAGCGAGGCGTCGTCGCTCAGAACACGGGCGGTGGCTGGAACCACACGGTGTACACGGCGACGCCGGGTGTCCCAGGCGACTCGGGGAGCGGTTTCCTGAACGCGTCCGGTCGTGCATTCGGCGTCCTGAGCACGCTCCAGATCCTGCCCGTCGCGGGCTCCAACGGGGTCGGCGACCTGCGGAGGCAGCTCGCCTACATGCGCACCTCGAGCTCCTTCTCGGGCGTCCAGCTTGCCCCGGGAACGGAGCCCTTCGACCCGAATTTCGTCGGCGCGATTCGCGACGCCTGACCCGGCGTCGTGGCTGCCGGCGCCGCACGCGCACGCAGATGAGCATGGGCGCCGTTCGCCTCAACGTCGCCGACCTCGATCGCGCGCAGCGCTTCTACGAGCAGGCGATCGGGCTGCGAGCCATCGATCGCGCCACGGAGGTGGTGCGCCTGGGGGTTGACGGACAGCGGGCGATCGTCGAGCTGGTGGGGCGGCCAGACGCTCCGACGCGGCCACCGGGCACCACGGGCCTCTTTCACCTGGCGATCCTGCTCCCGAGCCGAGCGAACCTTGCCCTGGCGCTGCGCCGAATCGCGGACGCCGGCTGGCGGCTCAGCGGCGCTTCCGACCACCTCGTCAGCGAGGCGCTCTACCTGCGCGATCCGGAGGGCAACGGGATCGAGCTCTACCGGGACCGCCCGCGCGAAGAATGGCGCTACGAAGGCGGAGAGCTCCAGATGGACACGCTGCCGCTCGACCTCGACAGCCTGCTCAGCGAGGCCGGCGCCGCCGACACCGAGCCGAGCTGGAATGCCCGTGGGGACGAGGATCGGGCACGTCCACCTCAACGTCGCAGAGCTCTCCGCGGCCGAGGACTTCTACGGCGGCCTGCTCGGCTTCGAGGTCACCGTCCGCGGCTATCCCGGGGCGCTGTTCTTCGCCGCCGGCGGCTACCACCACCACGTTGGCGTCAACACCTGGGCCGGCGAGGGGGCGGCGGCGCCTCCGCCCGGGTCACTCGGGCTGCGCTGGTTCGAGATCGCGCTCCCGGACGCGGCGCAGCTCGAGCAGACGGGGCGGCGCCTTCGCGCCGCGGGGTTCGAGGCTCAGAACGACGAGAGGGGCCTGCGAGTCGCCGATCCCTCGGGCAACGGCATCCTGCTCACCCGGCTCTAACGGTTCAAGGAGTCGGGTCACACTCGTCGTCGGCAGGGGCCGAGAGCCGTCCCAGGAGTTCGACCAGCGAGGCCAGCTCGGCCTCGTCGAAGCGCTCGCCAAGCAGCCGCTCGGCGGCTGCGGCCTGATCCGGCGCGCACCGCTCGAGCTTCGCCATCCCGGCCGTGGTCAACTCGGCGTAGGTGACACGCGCATCCGTCTTGCAGTGACGCTTGCCGACCAAGCCGGCAGCTTCGAGGCGGTCGAGCAGCCGTGTGATGCCGGAGGGAGAAAGGCGAACGTCGTGAGCCAGGTCCACCCGCCGCATGGCTGCGCTCCGGCGCCCTGGCGAGCAGCAGGAGCACCTCGTACTCGTTGAGCGTCAGCCCGTGCTCGGCGACCAACTGCGCGCTGAGCTGCCTGGTCAGAGCCGCGTGAGCGCCGATCAGGCGGCCGACGGCCACCATCGAAGGAGATGATTTCTTAGTCAAATATTGCGTAGTCAAGCTTCTCTGCTACATTGTTTGACCAAGCAAGTTTATCCGACGACTGACTTGAAGGAGGAATTGACGATGACCACGGTACAAGCGGAGACCACAAAGGCACAAGAAGCAGCGAAGACGGCCATCCCCACCGGCACCTGGAAGTCGGACCCCGTTCATTCCCAGGTTGGCTTCGCCGTCAGGCACATGGTCGTGGCCACCTTCCGCGGCACCTTCGCGGACTTCGAGGTCACGCTCGCCAACGAGGGCGATGAGCCGAAGCTGTACGGGGTCGTCGGGACGGACAGCGTCCAGGTTCGCGACGAGAACCTCAAGGGCCACCTGCTGTCGCCCGACTTCTTCGACGCCGAGCGCTTTCCGGAGATCACCTTCACCTCGGCCCGGATCCGCACCCAAGGCGACGAGCTGGTCGTCGACGGCGATCTGACGATCAAGGGCACGACGAAGCGCGTCGAGGCGCGCGGGCGAATCAACGGGCCGGTTGCCCATCCGGCCGGAGGCGAGCGGATCGGCATCGATCTCGAGACTCAGGTGGACCGAACCGATTTCGGCCTCAACTGGAACGCGCCGGTGCCCAGCGGCGGGGTCGCGGTCGAGGACGAGGTCACCCTCACGGTCCACCTGGAGCTCGCCAAGGAGGACTAGGCGATGCGAGTGCTCGGGATCTCGGGAAGCCTCCGTCGGGAGTCTCACAACACCCGGCTACTGCGGGTGGCGGCCGAGCTGATGCCGCCGCCCGCCGAGCTGGTGCTGTTCGAGGGGCTCAAGGACGTGCCTCCCTACGACGAGGACGACGACGGCGACCTCCTCCCCGAGGCCGTGAGGCGCCTGCGGAACGCGATCGCCGCCGCGGACGCGGTGCTGATCGCGACCCCCGAGTACAACTCGTCGATCCCGGGCCAGCTCAAGAACGCGCTCGACTGGGTGTCGCGCCCGCTTGCCGACAACGTCCTTCGCAACAAGCCGGTGGCGGTGATCGGCGCCAGCACCGGCAGCTTCGGCGCCGTTTGGTCGCAGGCGGAGACGCGCAAGGTGCTGGGCTCGACCGGGGCTCGGGTGATTGACCTCGAGTTGCCGGTGGCGGGCGCCGACCGGGCCTTCGTGGGCCAACCGGCTCGCCGATGAGGAGCTTCACGAGCGGCTGGCCGCGATCCTCGCCGAGCTGGTCGAGGCCGTGGCTGAACGCCACCTGGTGGCCGCCTGAGCCGGCTCCGATTCGGACTGGCCAGGTCACACTAGTAGGTTGCCGTTCGAGTGAACGTGAACGAGAGCGCGCCGGCGATCGCCTCGGCGGAGGTCGAGGTTGCTGCTGACCCGGAGACCGTCTGGGAAGTGCTGACTGCGATCGACGACTGGCCGAGCTGGAACCCGGACGTGCGGTCGGCGTCCCTGGAGGGGGGCTTGAGCGAGGGGGCGCGGTTTCGGTGGAAGGCGGGGCCGGGAACGATCACCTCGACGCTCCAGCGGATCGAGCGCCCTCGCATGATCGCCTGGACCGGCAGGACGTTCGGCATCAAGGCGATTCACGTCCACCGGCTGGAGCCCCGGGGCGAGGGGACGGTGGTCTCGTCGCAGGAATCCTGGGAAGGCCTTCCGGTTCGCATCTTCCGGGGGCGGATGCAGAAAACCCTCGACGAAGCGCTCGGGCCCGGGCTGGAACACCTGAAGGCCGAGGCCGAGCGCCGAGCGAGCTGACTCAGCGACGGATGGCAGAGGAGCCACTCGAGCTGACCACCCCGGCCGAGCCTTCGGCCCTGGCGCCGATCCGCCGCGCCGTGGAGGCCTGGCTGGCCGAGCTGGGGATCGACCCGGACGACGGATGGCAGATCGTGGCCGCCTGCCACGAGGCCTGCGCCAACGCCTCAGAGCATGCCTACCCGCCATTGGAAACGGGATCGATCGAGGTCGAGGCCCGGAAGGAGGGCGCTCGGATACTCGTAGCCGTGCAGGACCACGGCCGGTGGCGCGCGCCGCGCGGCGGCGGACGCGGGCGAGGCTTCACCTTGATGAACTACTTCATGGACCGCGTGGACCTCGAGCGATCCGAACAGGGGACCGCGGTTCGCATGGAGCGCCAGCTCGGTGGGGGCTTCCGGCCTTAGAGACCGTCTTGACGCTCGAGTGAGCGGTCAGCCCACCCGGCCCAGCTCGATCCAGACGTCCGCGCCGCCCCCTGGTGCGTTTCGGGCCGCGGCACGCCCGCTGTGGGCCTGTGCGATCGCGTCGACTATCGCCAGCCCGAGGCCCGTCCCGCCCTCGGCCCTCGCGGTATCGACGCGCCTGAAGCGCTCGAAGGCATGGGGAAGGAATTCGGGCGGGAAGCCGGGGCCGGCGTCGCTTACGTGAAGCTCGACGCCGCCCTCGGTGGCTCGCGCCCAGAGGCGGATCGGACCGTTCCCGTGGCGGATGCCGTTCTCGACCAGGTTGGTGAGGGCCTGCTCGACGCGCACGCGGTCCGCCTCGATCACCAGTCCGTCGGGATCGTCGATCGCCAGCGATCGTCCGGCCTCGCGGGCGGGGCCGTCGAGGCGTCCCCGGACCGCTGCAAAGAGGTCTCGGACCTGGACGGGCCCGGCGTCGATCGCAAGCGCGCCCTTGTCAGAGCGAGCAAGCACGAGCAGGTCCTCGGCCAGCTGCGAGATCCGATTCGCCTCGTCGATCGCCGAGGCGATTGCGCTCCGCAGCTCATCCGCGCTCCCTCCGTAGCGAAGGGCCAGCTCCAGCTCGGTCTTGTGCAGGGCGAGCGGGGTGCGCAGCTCATGGCTGGCATCGTCGACGAATGCTCGCTCGCGCTCTGCCGCCGCCTGGAGCCGGTCGAGCATCCGATTCAGGGTCTCGCCCAGCCGTCGAAGCTCGTCCTGGGCGGGTGAAAGCGGGAGGCGCTGCTCCGCCTCGGCGGCCGAGATCTCGGCGGCCCGCCTGCGCATCGCGTCGACCGGGCGAAGCGCCGCCCTGGTGCTGGCGTAGGCCGCCAGCGACGCCAGCAGCAGGGCTACGGGACCGCCGATCAAGAGCAGCGTGGCGAGGTTCCCGAGGGTTTCATCGCGGTTGGCGAGCGACTCGCCGACGACGATGATCAGCCGACGCCCCTCCTCCTGTCTTACCGGTCTGGCCTCCAGACGAGCCGGATCGTCGCCGAGGCCCGGCAGGCGGGAGCGCTCGAACAGGACGGTCCCCCGGCGGGCCTGCTCGAGCTCCGCCCCCGTGAGGACGGGGCGGCCCTCCTGGGCATCTGGATCGAAGAGACGTCCCGACCGGGTCACGATCTGGGCGAAGCTGTCGCCCTGTCGCGCCAGCACGCTGCGCACCGACTCGCCGAGGCCCGGAGCGTCGGACGCATCGATCAGAGCGGTCAGCTGATCGCCGCGGGAGTGCAGGTCCCGATCGACGTCCCGGTTGAGCTGCGCCTCCAGCCGCAGATACAGGAACAGGCCGGTCCCGGCCAGAACGACGGCCATCACCGCTGTGAAGACCAGGGTGACGCGCAACCGGATCGGCAGGCGACTCAGCGTGCCTTCTCCTCTCTGAGGCGATAGCCGACCCCGCGTACGGTCTCGATGCTCTCGACCCCGAACGGCCGGTCGACCTTGCGTCGCAGGAGGCGGATGTAGGAGTCGACCACGTTCGAGCGGTTCTCGTACTCGTAGTCCCAGGCATGCTCCAGGAGCTGGAAGCGGGACAGGACCTCTCCCGGCCGGCGCATGAAGGTCTCCAAGATCGCGAACTCCTTGGGCGAGAGCTGGATCTCGGCCTCGCCGCGCCACACCTGGCGTCGTGCCGGGTCGAGTCGGAGGTCGCCGACCTCAAGCTCCGCCGGGCGCTCGACCGGTCCCCGCCGCACCAGGGCCCGGAGCCGGGCGAGGAGCTCAGAGTAGGAGAACGGCTTGGTCAGGTAGTCGTCGGCGCCGCCATCCAGCCCCGCGACGCGGTCGCGAACGGCGTCGCGCGCGGTCAGCATCAGGATCGGGGCCCAGACCCCATCGGCCCGCAGGCGGCGGCAGACCTCGAAGCCGTCGATCCCGGGAAGCATCACGTCGAGGATGATCACGTCGTACTCGGTGGCCCCGGCTCGCCAGAGGGCGTCCTCGCCGTTCATGGCCACGTCCGTGGCCATGCCCTCCTTCCGCAGCCCGCGCTTGATCAGGCCGGCCATCTTGACGTGGTCTTCGATGATCAGGACACGCATTGCCGTGACGGGAGCTTGTCCCAAGGAGATGAAAGAAAGATGACAGACGCCCCCGTCAGGGCCTGTGCTACGGGTGGGCCGTTGGTGCTAGGTGCGCTTCGTCTTGCTGGCGTCGGCCTTGCAGTCGGGCGTCTTGCCTGCGCGGGCGTAGAACTTGCCGGACAGCCCGGTGTTTCCGGTCGACCACTCGCCATGGTTGCCGTTCAGCTCCGAGATGTCTGAGGCGACCACCTCTTCGTCGCGCGGGTTCTGCTCGTTGCCCTCCTGCCTGTAGACCTTGACCTTGCGGTTGTCCGCGCACTTGTTGAGCCTCGGGCTCTTCACCTTCCCGTAGAAGTCTCCGTTCTGCGCATGGAAGGTGACTTTCGTCTTCGCCCGGTCGCCGGCACCTGCGCCCGCGATGCCGGTCAGGGCCAGGACGCCACAGACAGCCGCCGCCACGACGGTTCCAAACAGCCTCGGTCTCACGAATTTCCCCCTTGCCTCGTTGTCAAGCCACCGTATCACCGCCAGGCAGCCACATTGATGGAGACGGTCGGACTTGAACCGACGTCCGCGGTCGCGATGCGAGGGCTTCTACAGGCTTAGCCGGCGCTTTAATCTCGCCTTCCGGGTCCGCGCCGGCGGGTGAGTCCGGAAGGCCAGTCCCCTGAGAGTCCCCTGGCGGCGAGGACGAACCGCTTCGGGCGAGCCCGTTTCTGAAGCCGGTGCCCCTCCCCACGGGCCGAGGGAGGGCCGACTCTCACTACTTAGTTTGAGCTAAGCGGCGAGGGCGAACTCATGGTCCGCACGTATGGTTTTTCCCGGTGTTTAACGAGGCCTCCGGGAACCTCGGCCTGCAACCGTTCGCACGGATCGACCACGTCGAAACCTGTCGTCCCCGTGCTATGTCTCCCCCAAGGGTACCCGGCGACGCAAGGCGGCGAGCGCCTGCGACCTCAAGCTACATTTATTGAAGCACTGGAGAATTGACGATCGAGATGACCGACACAGCAGCAACCGAGAGCCTCCCCTACGAGCCGATCCACCCAGGCTCCGGGCGCCCGGATCGCGCCGGGGGGCGCAGGCGGCTCGGAGCGGCGCTTGCCGCCGTTGCGGTGGTGGCCCTGAAGGCGAAGTCCCTGCTGTTCCTGCTGCCGAAGTTGAAGCTGTTGACGTCCTTCGGCTCCGCACTCGTGTCGATCGCCGCCTACGCGCTGATCTGGGGCTTTCCGTTCGCGGTCGGTTTCGTGGCGCTCCTCTTCCTGCACGAGCTCGGACACGTGATCCAGCTGCGGCGCGAAGGCGTCAAGGCGTCGGCGCCGATGTTCATCCCCTTCCTCGGCGCGGTGATCGCCGCCAAGTCGATGGGACGTGACGCCGCCGCCGAGGCCCGGGTCGGCCTGGCGGGCCCGGTGCTGGGAAGCATCGCGACCCTCGTCCCGCTGGGGATCTGGCTGGCCACGGGGAGCGACTT
Source organism: uncultured Actinomycetes bacterium (assembly GCA_963824865.1). Taxonomy (GTDB): domain Bacteria; phylum Actinomycetota; class Thermoleophilia; order Solirubrobacterales; family 70-9; genus AC-56. The sequence goes on from CAWGQQ010000011.1 coordinate 34,073, forward strand.
TTGGCGCGCCCTCGCGTACATCGGGTTCTTCCTCAACTTGTTGAACCTGCTTCCGGTGCTGCCGCTCGACGGCGGTCGCGCCATGGCCGCGCTCAGCCCCTGGATCTGGCTGGTCGGCTTCGCCGGGCTGGTTGTGCTCGCCTTCTTCTTCCCGAACCCGATCCTGTTCCTGGTGCTTCTTTTCGGTGGGATCGAGAGCTGGCGGCGATGGAAGCTTCGCAACACGCCGGAGGCCCGCGCCTACCACGCGATCCCGGCCCGCACCCGGGCGCTCGTCGCCGCCGCCTATCTGGGCCTGGCGGCGCTGCTCGCGGTGGGGGTCGCGGAGACGTTCTTCTCTCGCGGAATCCCAAGCGGGTAGCTTCTGACGGAGGGTGAGGCGCCTCTTCCTCCTGCGGCACGCCAAGTCGAGCTGGGACGACCCCGGCCTCGACGATCACGACCGGCCCCTCGCCCCGCGAGGTCGCCGCGCCTCGGCCCTGATCGCCGAATACGTTCTGCGAAACCGCATCGGCCCGGCCCTGGTGCTGTGCTCGTCGGCGAGGCGAACCCGCGAGACTCTCGAAAGGGTGAAACCGGCGCTCGGCCCAGCGGAGGTGCGGATCGAGCGCGAGCTGTACGGGGCGTCGGCCGACGATCTCCTTCGCCGTCTGCGGGAGGTGCCGGATGAGGTCGAGTCCGTGATGCTGGTGGGGCACCAGCCGGCGATTCAGGAGCTCGCTCTCCGCCTCGCCACCCAGGGCTCAGAGCTCGAGCAGATGCGGTCGAAGTTCCCCACCGCGGCGCTGGCGACCCTCAGCTTCGCCGGCGAGTGGAGCGAGCTCGGGCATCGGGGTGCGGAGCTGCGTCGCCTACGTGAAGCCCAAGCAATTGAAAGGGTCCGGGTAAGCGACAACCGAGGAGGGCGCGATGGGCCGGCATGAGTTCGACGTAGTGGTGATCGGAGCGGGGCCCCCGGGCGAGGTTTGCGCCGGCCGGATTGCCGAGGGCGGCCTGCGGGTCGCCATCGTCGAGGAGCACCTGGTCGGCGGCGAGTGCTCCTTCTACGCGTGCATGCCCTCCAAGGCGTTGCTTCGCCCCGCCGAGGTGCTCGCGGAGGTGCGGCGCGTTCCCGGCGCCGCGGAGGCGATCACGGGTGGGCTGGACGCCGGCGCGGCGCTGTCTCGCCGCGACGAGGTGATCCACGAGCTCGACGACTCCGTGCAGCTTCCCTGGCTTGAGGAGCGGAGCATCGAGCTGTTCCGCGGCAAGGGGGCAATCGATGGCGAGCGGCAGGTCAACGTGGGCGACGAGACGCTCGTCGCCCGCCGGGCCGTCGTGGTCGCCACCGGCACGACCGCGGCGGTCCCACCGATCGACGGGCTGGCCGAGGCGAAGCCATGGAACAACCGCGAGGCCACCACGTCGAAGCACGTCCCGAACAGCCTGACGGTGCTGGGCGGCGGCCCGGTGGGGGCGGAGCTTGCGCAGGCTTGGCGCAGCCTCGGCTCCGAGGTGACGCTGGTCGAGGCGATGGACCGCCTGCTCTCCAAGGAGGAGCCGTTCGCCAGCGAGCAGGTGACCGACGCGCTCCGCGAGGCCGGCGTGGACGTCCACACCGGGGCCAAAGCGACGGCGGTGCGCGGAGAGAACGGCGGGATAACCGTCGAGCTCGAGAATGGCGACGAGCGTCGCCGGGGAGGAGCTCCTGGTGGCGATCGGGCGGCGCGCTCGGACCGAGGGAATCGGGCTGGAGACCGTGGGGATCACGGCGGAACGCTGGCTCGAGGTCGACGACCAGCTTCGCGTCGACGGATCGGATTGGCTGTACGGGATCGGCGACGTCAACGGCAGGGCGCTCCTGACCCACATGGGGAAGTACCAGGCTCGGATCGCCGGCGACCACATTCTCGGCAAGCAGGTGGCGGCCACCGCGGACAAGCACGGCTCACCGCGAGTGACCTTCACGGACCCCCAGGTTGCGGCCGTCGGGCACACCCTGGCCACGGCCCAGGAAGCGGGGATCGAGGCTCGCGCGGTCGACGTCCCGACCTCGGATACCGCCGGGGCAAGCTTCCACGGACGCAACACGCCCGGGACGAGCCGGCTGGTGGTGGACGAGCAGCGCCGGGTGCTCGTGGGCGCCACCTTCGTGGGCTCCGAGACGGCCGACTTCCTGCACGGGGCGACGATCGCCGTGGTCGGCCAGGTGCCTTTGGACCGGCTCTGGCATGCGGTGCCGTGCTTTCCGACCCGCAGCGAGGTCTGGCTGAAGCTGATGGAGAGCTACGGGCTCTAGGCCGAGGTCAGAGCGTCAGCTGCCGTTTCAGCTCGGTGAGGAGGTCCCGCGGGAAGCCCGCGATCTCGTCGAGCTCGTCAAGCGACTTGAAGCCGCCCAAGCTGTTGCGGTGGTCGAGCACTCGGCCTGTTTGCGTGACCGAGAGCTTCAGGCCGCGCAGATCCTCGTACGTCGCCTGGTTGATGTTGAGCTTCCCCTCCGGGTGGGGCTCTGAGGAGGGCGCGCGCACGTCGGCCTGGGATGGGCCCGCCGGCGCCTCGGTTACGGGCGCTGGGGGAGGCGGTTCCGGAAGAGGCGGCTCTGGAGGCGGCGGCTCGGGTTCCGGCATGGCGGGGGACTGCCCTCGCGCCAGCTCCGAGCCCAGGTCCACGATCCTGTCGACTGTCTCGCGAGCCCGCTGCTCCGCCTCGGCAGCCCGCTGCTCCGCCTGCGCAATCCGATCGAGCATCTCCCGCAGGCGCCGCTCCTGCTCGGACTCCTTGGACTTCAGCTCCGCGAGCTCTTTGGCCCTCGCGGCTCGCGACTCGGCTGCGCTGGCCCGCGCCTCGGCCTGCTCGAGCCGCTTGACGGCTTGTTCCAGGGCCTCCTCTGTTCGCTGCCGTCGATCCGTGAGCTGCGCCTCAACCTGAAGGAGCTCATCGGTGAGCGGTGGCGCCCCCTCCACACGTTCCTCGGCCTCGCGATGCCTTCCTTCGACCTCGCGCTGCTTCTCCTCGGCCTCGCGCTGCCTTCCTTCGACCTCGCGCTGCCTCTCCTCGGCCTCGCGGATCCGCCGCTGGGCCTCGGCGCGGGCTCGCTCCTCCTCGCCGGTGGGGGCGCTCGAAGTGCCCGGCTTGGATACCTGGTCCAGACGGGTCTGGGCCGCACGTTCGGTTGCCTCGCGTATCGCGCGCTCCTCGCCGGCGCGCTGGACCGCGGGCGGTGGCGGTGCCGGCGGCCTTGCGGGCGCTTGCTCCGGCTCCTTCGCAACGACCTCGGGGGGCTTTGGCTGCGCCGGCGGCGGCTCGGCGGGCGGCGCGGCTTGCCCTCTTCGCCCTTGCGGGACTCGCGCTTCGCGCGGCGCGCCTCGTCCTCGGTGCGCCGGCGCTCCTCACGCGCCTTGCGCCGCTCCGCGAGCACCCTCTCCCGCTCCTGCTTGGCGCGCTCCCGCTCTTGCTTGGCGCGCTCGCGCTCCTTGGCGCGGGCCGCGCGCCGCTCCTCCCGGCGGCGCCGGCGCAGCGCGGAGCGCGATTCCTTCTGGGCCGGTGCAGCCGGCGGCGGTGCGGGCTTCGCCCCTGGCGTGGCCGCCGGGGAAGCGCCATCAGCCTCCTGCGTCGCCTGACCCTCTTCCGCAGCCTTCTTCTCCTCCTGCTTGGCGCGCTCGCGCTTGGCCGCCTCCACCACCTGGGCGGCCTGGCGGCGTTTCTGCTCCTCCCGCTCGCGCTTACGGCGCGCGCGCCGACTCTCGGGCTTGGCCGCAGCGGGCTCTGGCGGCGCCGGAGCCGGCGCCTCCTCTGTGGGAGCGGGCTCCTTCGCGGTCGGAGCCTGTTCCTTTTCCTTGTCGCCTTCCTTGCGGCCACCCAGTCCGAATATGCGCATCCCCCTAATCGTCGCATGCGAAAGCGCCGGACGCGACACACAGATCCACCGCATGCAGGCGGTGATTCACACGCAACCCCTCAGGACGGGCAGCCGTGCTCAGCGGAAACGCCGCCGATGCTCGCGCTCCACCTCCCGCTGCTGATCGCGATCGCGGATCTGGCTCCGCCGGTCATGCTGCTCCTTGCCGCGGGCAAGGGCCAGCTCCACCTTGGCTCGCGGCCCCGTGAAGTAGATCCTGGTGGGGATCAGGGTCAGCCCGCGCCGCTGGCTACGGCCGATGAGGCGTTCGATCTCGTAGCGGTGCAGGAGCAGCTTCCGCGGTCGCTCCGGGTCATGGTTCTCCCGGCTCGCCGGGGCATACGGCGGGATGTGCGCGTTGCGCAGCCATACCTCGCCCTTCTCGATCACGGCGTAGGCATCGCCGAGCTGCGCCTTGCCTTCGCGCAACGACTTGACCTCGGTGCCGAGCAGCTCGATCCCGCACTCGAAGCGGTCGAGCAGCTCGAACTTGTGCCCGGCGCGGCGGTTGGTGGCCACATCCCCGGACGCCGGCTTCCGTCCCTTAGCCATCGGAGTCCTCTGCCGGCACCAGGTCCACGCGTCCGCGCGGAGCGTCGACCGAGTCCACCCGCACGGTGATCGGATCGCCCAGCCGCAGGACGCGGCCGCTGCGTCGCCCGACGAGCGCTGTCTCGGTCGGGTTGAGGTCGAATCGCTCCTGCCGCAACCGGCGGACGGGCACCAGCCCCTCGTACGCGTCCCCGAGCTCACCGCCGAAGCGCACGAAGGCCCCGGCGCCGATCACGCCGGAAACCTCGCCCTCGAAGCTGTGCCTCCAGCCCGCCTCGAATAGCTCGCGCTCGAGCAGGAAGGACGCGCAGACCCGGTCGGCGTCGCGCTCGACAGCTGTGGCCTCGCGCTCGCGTTCGGAGCTTCGCCAGCCGGCCTCCCGCACCGCCTCGGGCTCGGGTTGGTCCTCTCCCGCCCCGATCACCGACAGCAGCGCCCGATGGGCGACGAGGTCCGGGTAGCGCCTGATGGGCGAGGTGAAGTGAGCGTACGCGGCACTGCCGAGCCCGGCGTGGCCGATGTTGCGCTCTGAGTAGGAGGCCTGCTTCAAGGAGCGGAGCACGAGGGATGTATACGCGCCCCGCCCATGGCCGCGCCGCGCCGCCTCGCGGGCCACGGCGCGGCTGATCTCGCCGGCGAGCTCGCCGGCCGCGCTCGGCGACAGTGGCTCGGGCAGCGGGGGCGTGGGCACCTCAAGCGCCGCCAGCTGCTCGATCAGGAGGGCGATCCGCTGCGGCTCGGGCTGCTCGTGGACGCGATACAGAGTCGAGACGCCACGTTGCTCGAGCAGCTGAGCGACCCGTTCGTTGGTGAGGATCATCAGATGCTCGATCAGCTTGTGGGCCTCTGTCTGGGGCAGTGAGCGGGCACCGGTCACGGCACCCTCGGCGTCGAAGCTGAACTCCGGTTCAAACGACTCGATCTCCAGCGACCCCAATGGCCGCCTGGCGGCCAGCGCCGCGGCCGCGCGGCGGGCCAGGGCGAGCGGCTCCGCGACCGCGGGCGGCGGCTCGGCCCGGCCGGCGAAGAACTCATCAAGCTGGTCGTAATCGAGGCGCGCGTCGGAGCGGACGCGGCTCCGGTAGAAGGTCACGGCCCGAGGCTCGCCGCCCGAGTCCAGGTCGATCTCGACCGTGACGGCAAGCCGGTCCGCCCCCGGCGCAAGGCTGCACGCCGCGTCACTCAGCGCCTCTGGAAGCATCGGCTCCACGGCCCCGGGAACGTACGTGCTGGTACCGCGGCGGAGCGCCTCGGAGTCGAGGCCACCGCCGGGACGTACGTGGGCGGCGACGTCCGCTATGTGGACCCAGAGCCGCACGCCGTCTCCCTCGGGCTCGGCCGAGACGGCGTCGTCGAAATCGCGCGCCGTGGCGGGGTCGACTGTGAACGTGGGGAGCTGAGTGAGGTCGCGACGGCGAGGCGACGCCTCGCGCGCCGCGGTCGCGGCCTCGGACGCCTCGGACTCGAGGGCGGCCGCGAAGCCACGATCCATGCCGCGATCCCAAAGCAGCGCGGCGACCACGTCGCGCGCGCGCTCGGCGGAGCCGAGTGCGCGCAGCGCTCGGGCGCCACCCGGCCGGAAGTCGACCAGCGCAAGCTCGCCGGGCCCGACGTTGATCGAGCCCCGGACGAGTGTCACCTGCGGGCCACGCTCGAACAGCGGCTCTGCGATCGTGAACCGGCCGCGCCGCTCGAAGGTCGCCACCCGCCGTCCGAGCGCCCGGCCGCCGCGAGGGCTCACAAGTCTGATGCAAGCACGGCCAGCGCCCGCTGAAGGCCCTCGTCGCGAGACGTCTCAGCGTCGTCGACGGCCCTCACCTCGGGCTTGATCCCCTTGCCGGCCAGCGAGGCTCCATCCGCGGTGAAGTACTCGCCCACGGTCAGGTCCAGCGCCCCGCCAGCCTCCAGCTGGATCAGCTCCTGGAAGGTGCCCTTGCCGAACGAGCGCTCCCCGGCGATCGTCGCCAGGCCATGGTCGTCGAGCGCCGCCGCGAGGATCTCGGCCGCCGAGGCGGTGTCACGGTTGATGAGGACGACGGTGGGATGCTCAGACAACGGCTCCCCCGTGGCCTCATACTCGCGATGGCCCATCGTGCGGCTGTCGGTGGAGACGACCAACTCGCCCTTGGAGAGGAACACGCTCGCCGACAGCACGGCCTCGTCCAGCAGCCCACCTCCGTTGCCGCGCAAGTCGAGGACCAAGCCCTCGGCGCCGCGGCGGTAGAGACGCTCGATCGTTGTCCGAAGCTCGCCGTGGGCCCCTGATCTGAAGCTCGCGTACTGGACATAGGCGACCTTGGTGGCGCCTGCCCGCCTGATCTCCCCTTGGGCGACCGGGAGCTCCACCGAGGCGCGCTCGAGGTCGACGTTGCGGGTTCGGCCCCCGGAGCCGGATACCACCCGCAGGTTCACCGGCGTCCCTGGCGGGCCCTTGATCCGGGCGGTGGAGACCTCGGCCGAAACGCCCGCGAGGGAGCGCCCGTTCACCGCGGTGATCAGGTCACCCTCCTCGATCCGTGCGCGCTCCGCCGGCGTGTCCGGCAGGACGCTCGCCACCCGCAGCCCCCGCTTGACCCCGGTGACGGTCAGGCCGACGCCCGAGAAGCGGCCCGCGGCCGCCGCCTCGAACAGCCTCAGCTCCTGCGGGTCCAGGTAGTGCGTGATGCGGTCGTCATAGCGTTTTCGCAGCTCGCGGATGATCCCGTCGACCGAGGCACTGTCGAGCACCGAGCCCTCGACCGGCTTGTAGTAGTCGTCGCGGATCACCTCGCTCACCTGTGAGGTGAGGTCGGAGTCTCGAAAGTCTCCCGCGACCGCGGCGATCAGCGCCGCCACGGCCAGCGCCGTCAGGGCGCCGGCGCCGAACCCCGTGAGGAAGCCGCGGCGGTGGCTCAAACGCGGAGGAAGCGCCGCAGCGTGACGCCGCTGCCGAGCGCGGAGACGACGACCGCGGCGGCCATCAGCGTGGCGACCAGCGGCACGAAGCCGATGGTCGAGAAGTTGTCGATGAGGACGAAGTTCTCTGCCAGCGGGTCGATTATGGCGACCTTCCCAACCCAGAGGATCCCCACCGCGAGCCCGGCGCCGAACAGGCCGACGATCAGGCCCTCGAGCACGAATGGCCAGCGGATGAACCAGTTGGTCGCGCCGACGAGCTTCATCACCTCGATCTCGCGGCGACGGGCATAGATCGAGAGCCGGATCGTGTTCGCGACGAGCATCAGCGACACGACCAGGAGCAGGACCGCGATCACCAAAAGGACGATCTTCACGGCGTTGGTCACCGTGCGAATGGCGTTCGCCGCGCCCTGACCGTCGCTCACCTTGTCGATCGCGGGGCTGATCGGCTCTCGCCTTGCCGTTGCTCCCCGGCGGCGTGATCGCCGCCTGAATCGAAGTCGAGGTTGTTGGGGTCGTCGGGGCGGACGATGATCAAGATGGGCAGGGGGTTGTCGCGCAGCTGGGTGATCCCCTGGCTGATCTCCTCGTCCCCGATCTCCTGGCGCAGGTTCTTCAGGCCCTCGGTCTTCGAGACGTACTCCGTCCGCGCGACGTGGGGGATCGCGTTGATCTCGCGCTGGACGGACTTGGCCTGCTTCCTCGTGGCATCGACGTCCATGAAGACCTCCAAGGCAAGCTGTTCGCGCACGTTCTGGTTGGTGGTCGAGCTGGCCCTGATCACCGGGATGAACACGCCGAGCAGCAGCGTCGTCAGCACCACGGTGACGATCGCGGCCAGGCTGGGCGCGGCGCTGCGGCGCAGAGCGCGCAGCGCCTCGGCGATGAAGAAGAAGAATCGTCCCACGGCTTGCCTACAGCCCCGTCTCGTGCCCCGCGCCGACCCCCATCTCGGCGCGCACGCGAAGCGCGAACTCGCCCGTCGACTCGTCCGAGTAGCCGGCGGTCGCCTCGTCGCGGACCAGCCTTCCCTCGTCGAGCGCCATCACCCGGCGGCGCATCTTGTCGACCATCTCGCGGTCGTGGGTGGCGACGAGCACCGTCGTGCCGGTGCGGTTGATCCGGTACAGGAGCTGCATGATCCCGATCGAGGTCTCGGGATCGAGGTTCCCCGTGGGCTCGTCGGCGAGCAGCAGCGGCGGATGGTTGACGAAGGCGCGCGCGATCGAGACGCGCTGCTGCTCGCCGCCGGAGAGCTGGTCGGGGTAGCTGTGGACCTTGCCCTGGAGACCCACCAAGCGGAGGATCTCGGGAACCTTGCGCCGGATGTCGCCCCGGCTGCCGCCGGTCACCTGGAGGGTGTAGGCGACGTTGTCGTAAACGGTGCGGTTCGGCAGCAGCTTGAAGTCCTGGAAGACCGTGCCGATGCGCCGGCGCAGATGGGGAAGGCGATCGGGCGGACAGTCCGTTGATGTCGCGGCCCGCGATCCGCACCTCGCCGCTCGCCGGCTCCACCTCGCGAATCAGCATCTTGATCAGCGTCGACTTGCCGCAGCCGGTCGGGCCCGACGACGAAGGCGAACTCGCCGCGCTCCAGCGCAAAGCGAGACGCGCTCCACCCCCACGTGCCCGCCCGGGTAGACGACGGTGGCGTCGCGCAGCTCGACGATCGGCGGATGCGGCCCCGTCGCCGTCGGAGGACGCGCCATCGCGCCGCGCCCCGACCGGGCGGCTCGTCCTGCGACGGCGCGGTCGCGCCGTCGCGCTCGTTTCTTGAGCAGGGCCATGCGAAGCGTGTTTCTTCGACGCTCGCCGCAATCCTGCGCGCCGGTCCCCTCCAGCCGTCGAGCCGGCAAGCGTTCGCGCAAGGGTAGCGAATAACGCTCACGAGCAGGGAAAGTGTGCGTTCGGACTGCCCTGAGGGTTACGTCAGGTCCACTCGGGGCCGAAGAGCGGCGGGCGCGAGACGATCGGCTTCAGGACGAGCGCCTCGCGCGCGCGGTCGGCGATCCCGCGGGCGGTGAGGCCGAAGTGCTCCATGCAGGCTTCGCCCGTGCCCGAGAGGCCGAACTCGTCGCCCATGCCGACCGCGAAGATCGGCACCGGGTGCTGCTCGGCGGCGAGCTGGCGAACCGCGTCGGCAAGCCCGCCGACGACCCGGTGCTCCTCGGCGGTGACGGCGACGCCGGTCTTGCCGAGCGACTCGAGGATCGCCTCCGAGTGAAGCGGCTTGATGATCGAGACGTTGAGCACCTCGGCCTCCACCCCGTCCTCCTGCTCGAGCGACTCCGCCGCCTCCATCGCCCGCCAGACCATGTGGCCGGTGGCGATCAGCGAGATGTCCTTGCCCTCGCGCAGCACGTCGACGCCGCCGCCGAGGCTGTCGGGGATCGTCCTCGTAGACGATCGGCGTCGCCGGGCGCCCGAACCGCATGTACATCGGCTCGTCGCGCTCGTACGACTCGAGCGTCGCCCGGTAGGCCTGGTTGTAGTCGGCGGGGACGACCACGGTCATCCGGGGCATCGCCCGCATCAGGGCGATGTCCTCGATCATCTGGTGCGAGGCGCCGTCTTCGCCGAGCGAGACGCCGCCGTGCGAGGCGCCGATTCGAATCTTGAGCTCGTTGTGGGCGATCCCGAGCCGGACCTGGTCGTAGGCGCGTCCGGCGGCGAAGATCGCGAAGGTCGAGCAGTAGGGCACCTTGCCGGTCGCCGCCAGCCCGCAGGCCATCGACATCATGTTCGCCTCCGCCGCGCCGACGTTGAAGAAGCGCTCCGGAAAGCGCTTGCCGAACTTGATCGACTGGGTGGAGACGGCCAGGTCGGCGTCGAGCGCCACCACGTCCTCGTGAAGCTCGCCGAGCTCGGCGAGCGCGTCGCCGTAGGCGTGGCGGGTCGCGATCGGCTCGGTCTTCGCCTCGGCCGCCATCGTCCTCAGCCCTCGCCGTCGCCGGCCTCGTGCAGCGCCTTGGTCTGCTGATCGAGGCGGGTCGTCAGCTCCTCGAGCGCCTCGGCGGCCTGCTCGGGGCTGGGAGGCTTGCCGTGGAAGCCGAAGCGATCCTCCATGGAGGAGACGCCCTTGCCCTTCTTGGTCTGAGCGACGATCGCGGCCGGCCGGCGGAGAGTGCGGCTGCGCTCCAGCGCCTCGACCACCTGCTCCATGTCGTGGCCGTCGATCTCGATCGCGTCCCAGCCGAAGGCCTCGAACTTGGCGCGCACGTCTCCGATGTCCATGACGTCCTCGGTGGTGCCGTCGGTCTGAAGGTGGTTGTAGTCGACGATCGCGGTCAGGTTGCTGACGCCGAAGTGGACCGCCGAGGTCGCCGCCTCCCAGGTCTGCCCCTCCTGGCAGTCGCCGTCGGACAGCACCCCGAACACCTGCGCGGTGTCGTCGAGCCCGTCGAGCCGCAGCGCCAGGCAGATGCCCACGCACATCGAGAGGCCCTGCCCGAGCGAGCCGGTCGAGACCTCGACGCCGGGAGTGCGGCGCATGTCGGGGTGTCCCTGGAGCTGGGCGCCGATCTGGCGCAGCCCCATCAGGTCCTCGAGCGGGAAGTAGCCGTGCTGAGCCAGCGCCGCGTACTGGATCGGAGCGGCGTGGCCCTTGCAGAGCACGAAGCGATCGCGCGCCGGCCAGTCGGGGTTCTCGGTGTCGTGCCGCAGCACGCGGTAGTAGAGCGCCGCGACGACGTCGGCCGCCGACAGCGAAGAGTCCAGGTGGCCGGACTTCGCCACCGCGAGCATCCGCACGCAGTCGAGGCGAAGCACCGTCGCCCAGCGCTCGAGCTCCGCAATCGACGGCTTCGCCTCCGCGCGCTCGGCGAGCTTGGGAGGCGGCTTGGGATCCGGAACCGGCGTCAGGTGTCTCACATCGGCGAGGCTAGCAACGGATCCCATTCTGCTCGCAGGCTATGTACAGACGTGGACGGAACCGTTCGCTCCGATTCGCGCATCAAGCGGGCTTCGGTGGAACCTCTCACACCCCACTGCGGGATGCTTGCGAGGTGAGCAGGCTCGTCCGCAATCCCCTCGTTTGGCTGGCCGCCGCGGCCCTGGCGACCGCGGTCGGGGTCCTCGTCCTGTCGGGGGACGAGGAGGACGGTGGCCCGCAGCAGCCTGCCGAGCGGCAGGGCGCCCCCGCCGAGCCGGGCGGTGCGACACCGGGTCAGCAGCCCGAGGCCCGGCAGGAGCCGCCGCGGTCGGATCGGGAGGGGACCCGCGCCGACGTTCAGGAGGCGGTTCGCTCCTCGCCGGCTCCGCGCCTCGACCCCGACCAGCGCGAGGTGGCCCGCGTCGTCCGCGCCTACGTGGCGGCACTCAACGCCCGCGCCGGCGAGCGCGCCTGCGGGCTGTTCGTCCCCGGCGCCCTGGCTGGGGTCGAGTTCCCGCGCGACCGGGGGAGCTGCGCCGCCTCGCTGTCGGCCTCGATCGGATACCGGGACCCGCGCGGGTTCCCCGTCTATGACCGCTCGCGGATCGGCCGCATTCCCTCGGTCGCGATCGACGGCTCGGATGCCCGGGTGGTCGCCACCACCGTGACCCACTTCACCGGCAACCGCGAGCCGTCGGTCGAGGACGACCTGATCTACCTGCGGAACGAGCAGGGCCGGTGGCTGATCGTGAAGCCGAGCGCGACCCTCTATCGCGCGATCGGGGTCGGGAGACATCCCCCCGCAGGTCCTCGCGCCCCCGTAGCGCAACGAACGTCCCGGAATGTGGGCTGTAGGGGGTACTCAGGGACGTTCGATCGGCTAACGCCTGACGGAGATGATCCTCGGCCCGCCACGCCCGAGCAGGGTGACAAAGCCGCGTTTGGCGGTCAGCGAGGTGGACCAGAGCTGGCGAGCTTCGCCGCGTGAGTAGATCCTCCGACCGGGGCCCTTGCGGCGAATCCGCTTCAGCATCAGGCTCTGGCGGAGCTTCGGCGCCCTGGTCACCTGCGGGCCCTGCCGAGCGCGTTTGGCCCGAACGTAGAGGAGGCGCTTTCCGCGCGCGGATGGATTCGAGAGCGCCGCGGTGCGGGAGCGAACCACGGTGCCGCCCTTGCCGGACTTGAGGTTGCGCCGCTTGATCGAGCTCCCGCGCCGCTTCGAGACCGCGTAGAAGACGCGCCCGCCGTCGACGCTCGGATGGCCGATTTGAGCCGGGCTCCGAACGGTGGCGATCCGCCTTCGCTGGCCGGGATTCGCGGGATGCTTGAGGCGCCGGGCCATCAGCACGTAGCGTCCGTCCCTGAGGGTCAGGTAGGCCAGCCACCCCCTGGAGATCGCCACCGACTCAGCGCCCGGGGCGCCGACGACGCCGAGCTGGCGCCGGGTGGAGCGATTCAGGATCCTGATCTCATTCCCGCCGGAGATCACCGCCGCATAGGGCCCGCCGATCGCCGGGTCCTGGCCGGGAAGGGCAGTCGTTTGGCCCCCATCCCGGAGCACTCCGCTCCGATCCGCTCGTTGGTAGGCAAGCGCCCTGCCCGCGGCGGAGGGGTCAGCCCCGCTGCGCACCTCGGTTCGGGCCGCGGTGGCCATGGTCGTGGTCAGCGCCAGCGCCACGAGGCCGAGGGTGACGGCGTCACCAAGCCGGAAGATCCGGTACAGGGCGGGCTTCTCCGCCATCAGCTCGATGCACCTGACTCCCAATCCGACGGTCGACAACGGGGGCAACGAGGACGACTGGGAGCGCCCGCCCCACCCCAAAGGCCGCGCCGATCACGAGGCCCGCGGCCGGATCGCCGAGCGCCAGGCTGATGCCCGCGAGCGCCCAGACGCCGAAGCTGAGCACGAAGGTGGTGAACCCGAGGCCGAGCAGGATTCCGTAAAGCGCCGCCGCCACCGGCATGGGCATCGTCCACCGCCAGCTCTCCGGAAGCTGGCGGCGAATCTGCGGCACGATCCGCGTGCCGCGCGCCTCCGCCACGGCCGCGGCGATCGCGATCGCCGCGGCGACCAGGTAGGCGGCTTGCCCTCCAACGCCGTGGATGAGCTCGCCAAGCGCGGACAGCAGCCCGAAGGTGGCGATGCCTCCCACCACCGCGCCTGGCGCGAAGGCGATGCAGGACGCGATCGTGGTTCGCCGCCTGCCGCCGTCCCCGGAGAGCCCGATCGTCTCCACCATCGAGAACCCGCAAGGCGACCAGGCGCCGGTGAGGCCGATCAAGAGCGCGGCGCATGCGAGGCTGGCAGTCAGCACGGGACGTTGGTCTGGTAGTAGGTGACGCAGAAGACCTTGCGACCGCCGTAGCAGTAGCCGTGAAGCGCCGCGTCGCCGTTGATCCGCCGGTCGTGGTGAGAGCAGCAGTCCCACAGCTTGCGGACCCTTCCCCCGCAGCAGCGATACCAGGCGCCTTGGAGGGTCGCGTTGATGCCGTGGATGTCGGCGGTCTGTTCGCAGACCTTGGTGCGCGGCGCCGGCGGCAGCGGCAGCCCATCCGGGTCGCGCCGCAGGTCGCCCCCCTCCTGGATCGGCTGGCCCTTGTCGTTCACGAGCCGTCCGATGTTGTCGACCGGCCGTCCGTCGCTCGGCCGGATCGGATAGCCGCGGGCGTCGAGCCGGGGAAGCCCGAGAGGGTGAGCGCAGGAGCCCGTCGTGTAGATGTGGCCGCAGAAGTGGAAGGCGTCGGCATCTCCCGGCTTCACCGCCTTCGCGACCACGCCCCCCGCCGTTGCCGCCAGGAGGCCCGCGCTGATTCGCGCCAGAAAGCCCCGGCGCGAGCTCTCCCCGGCCAGGGAGTCCAGCGCCTCTCCGATCCGGTCCCGCTCGGCCACGTCAGCCCCCCGCGGCCACGCCGGCCCGGCGACGGGCGGCGGTCGCCAGCACGCTCTCGAGCTGGGCCAGGTTGTTGAAGGTGCCCTTGGCCAGGACGGCGCCGTCCGGGCCGAGCGCGAGCGCGAACGGGCTGCCCGGGATCCCAAGCTCGTTCCAGACCTCGGCCTCGGCGACCTCGTCGAAGGTCTGCACTGCGACGGCGGGGTCGCCGGCCAGGGTCGCTATCCCCGGCTCCAGCCCGCGGCAGACGTGGCAGCCCTCCGAGGTGAACACCGCAAGCGCCAGCTCGCTTTCCGCCCCGCCCTCGAAGCGGTCGATCAAATCGACGCGGCCGCCGAGCTCGGGCCCCTCCTCTGGGATCTCCAGCGCGGCCGCCGGACCCAGGCGCAACCTCAGCATCCCGACCTCGCGCGCCAGCGCCAGGACGGCGACCGCCAGGCAGAGGCTGAGCAGCAACGCGACCCCGAGCCCGAGCCCGAGCCACTCGTCGGTGGACAGGCTGCGCTCGGGCAGGAACGGCAGGGCGGCGAAGCACGCCGCGAGGGCCAGGTTGCGCGCCACCGATCGCCAGCCGACCGTCGATCTGGAGCCGAAGCAGGCGCAGGGCGCGCCGGCGCGCCCCCGCAGCAGGGCGCCGAGGAGCGCCGCCGCGAACATGGCCATCAGCGCGGCGGCGAGCAGCGCGGCCTGGTCGCTGCCCGCGGCGATCCCGGCGGCCAGGCCGAGCTCGGTCGCGACCAGCACCCCCCACGCAGCCCAGCGGCTGATCTCGCCCTCGATTCCGAAGGTGCCCAGGGAAGCGCGGCTGGAGCCGGGACTCGCCAGCTTCAGCACCGCTGACCCCGCCAGCACGAGAGCCAGTACAAAACTGGCGATCAGCCCTACCACGCCGTCAAGCTAGCAGGCAGCCTCTCGGCATTCACTGACCCCGCCGCCACTATCCGATCTGAACCATGCGCTCGATCGGCACCCGGGCGCGCTCGGCAATCGTGGGCGGAACTCTGACCTCCACCTTCATCTCGCGGAGCGAGTCGCGGAGCTTCGGCAGAGTGATCATCTTCATGTACTTGCAGAAGGCCATCCGGTTGGCCTCCACCAGCCGCGCCCCGGGCGCCGCCTGCTGAAGCGGATACAGCATCCCCGTTTCGGTGGCGACGATGAACTCGCCCTCGGGGTGCTCGGTGACGTGGCGAAGCATCCCCGAGGTGGAGAGCATGTGGACGCCCTCGGGGTCCACGTCGCCCGAGGCGACGAACTCCATCGCCTGGGTCGAGCAGCCGCACTCGGGGTGGATCAGGAACTCGGCCCCGGGATGCTCGGCACGGGTGCGGTCGATGTCCTCGGGGCGGATCCCGGCGTGCACGTGGCACTCGCCGTCCCAGACGTGGAACCGCGCATAGCGCTCCGGGTCGTCGGTGAGCCCCGTCTCGCGGGCGACGAACGAGCCCAGCCACATGTCGGGGCCGAAGAGGATCTCCGTGTCGGGCCCGTGCTCGCGCCAGATGTGCTCGACCACCTGGACGGCGTTCGAGGAGGTGCAGCAGTAGTCGGTCTCCGCCTTCACCTCGGCCGAGGTGTTGACGTACATCACCACCACCGCCCCCGGATGCTCCGCCTTCCACTCGCGAAGCTGGGCGGCGGTGATCGACTCCGACAGCGAGCAGCCCGCGTCGGGGTCGGGGATCAGCACGGTCTTCTCCGGAGACAGGATCGAGGCCGTCTCGGCCATGAAGTGGACACCGCAGAAGGCGATCACGTCGGCGCCGGTGGCGGCCGCCTGGCGCGAGAGCCCGAGCGAGTCGCCCATGTGGTCGGCCACGTCCTGGACCTCGGGCAGCTGGTAGTTGTGGGCGAGGATGACCGCGTTTCGCTCCGCGGCCAGCGCCCGGACCTCGTCGGAGAGCCGATCGACCTCGGCCGGCGACAGCTCGGCGAGCGGGTTGGGCTGGACTACCTGGAGATCCTGCATCGCGGTGCTCCAATCGCCCCGGTGACCCGGAGCTTGATCCTATGTTCGCCGGCCCGGCTGACCTCGCGGCCAGCCTCGAACCAGGCGAATGAACTGGCCATAAGTCTAGCTGGCAGCGGCCCCTGGGCCTGGGCCGCTCGCCCTAGGCTTTGGCTGTATGCCCGAGCTCCCGGAGGTCGAGATCACGGCGCGCCGGCTGAGCGCTTCGCTGGCGGGGACGGAGGTGGATTCGGCGCTGGCGCCGGGGATGGTGGCGCTGAAGAGCGTCGATCCGCCGCTCAGCGTCCTCGCAGGCCGGCGAATCGCCGGCGTGCGCCGGATCGGGAAGATGCCGGTGGTCGACTTCGAGCCCGAGCGTGCCGAAGGGGCCGAGGACGGCGCCGGTTCCGCGGAGCCGCTTGCCCTGCTCGTCCACCTGATGTCGGCGGGCCGCCTGCAGGTGTTCGAGAAGCGCGCCTCGCTTCGGGATCGCACCGCCCGGGTGCTGATCCGGCTCGCCGACGGACGCGAGCTTCGCCTGCGCGAGTTCGGCACCAAGCAGCGCGCCTGGGCGAAGCTGATGCGGGCGGGCGAGCTCGACGGCGACGAGATGGTCGCCACGCTCGGGCCCGAGGCCTGGCCGGCGCCGCCGCTGGAGGAGCTCGCGCGGCGGATAGGCGAATCGCGCCACCTGCACCCGATGCTCCGCGACCAGCGGGTGATCGCCGGCATCGGCCGCTCCTGGGTGGACGAGATCCTCTGGGAGGCGGGCCTTTCCCCGTTCAAGCAGGGATCGGAGCTCGACGGCGAGGAGGTGGAGCGCCTGCACGCCGCCCTCCACGTGCTCGGCGACGCGATCGACCGCTACGAGCAGGTGATCGGTGAGCAGGTGCCCAACAAGCTGCCGATGCCCCTCCAGGTCCACCGGCGCCAGGGCGAGCCCTGCCCACGCTGCGGCGCCACCCTGGCCGCGGTCCATTTCGCCGAGCACGTCACCACCTACTGCCCCGAGGAGCAGACCGGCGGCCGGGTGCTCAAGGACAGGCGCCTGTCGCGGCTGCTGAAGTGACGGGCCGGCGCCGACGCCTCAGCGCCTGAGCACCTGACGCGTCAGCGCCCGGCCCACCGTCAGCGGGTGGTTGGCCACCGTCGCCAGCCTGCCCCTGAGCGTGAGTGGGTCGTGGGCGATGCCAAGCTGGCGCAGCACCGTGTTGGTGTCGAAGTAGACGCGCTCGCAGACGAGCCGGTCCTCCTCGAACACGAACATCGCGCAGAACCGCATCTCGAACTTTCGGCCGGTCGGGGGAAGGCCGCGGAAGGGGCCGTCGTGGGTCCCGTACAGGTTGGCCTCGACGATCACCGCCTCGTCGGCGTGATGGAGGGCGATCAGCTCGTTGCGCTGGTCGGGGAAGGCGGTGCGCGTCTCCTCGAAGTAGCGCGCCACCTCGTCGGGCCCGTCGTAGACGTCGCCGGTGCCGATCAGCTCGTAGCGCGGATGGTCGAAGGTCGCCAGCGTGGCGTCGAACTCGTGCCGGTTCTCGGTCTCCATGTGCTCGATCACGAGCTGCTCGCGCTGGCGACGAAGCTCCGCGGTGACGGCCATCGGCTGACTCTATCCGTCAACGGCCGAGCAGCGCGATAAAGCGGGCTTCGCCGGAGGCGTGCCTATCCTGGCCCGCGTGTCACCCGACTCGGTTCCAGCCGAGACGGCTCCCGAGCTCAAGGCGCGGATCGAGGCCGAGCGCCGGGGCGCGCCGTTCCTGGTCTACCGCGAAGCCGAGGGCCGGCAGCTGATCCGCGAGCTCGACGGGGGCAACGACCGGCTCACGGTCGGAAGGAGCGAGGCTGCCGACGTCTGCCTCGAGTTCGACCCCGAGGTCTCCCGCGTCCACGCGGAGATCGAGCGGCTCGGCGACGACTGGACGCTCGGCGACGACGGCCTGTCCCGAAACGGGTCGTTCGTGAACGGCGAGCGAGTGGTCGGGCGGCGACGGCTGCGCGACGGCGACGCCCTGCGCTTCGGCGACACGCTGGTCCTGTTCCGCGCGCCGACCCAGGCGGCCGACGAGGAGACCGTCTCCGCGACCGGCCGCCCCGACGTCAGCCGGGTCACCGACACTCAGCGGCGCGTCCTGGTGGCGCTATGCCGGCCGTTTCGCGAGGGCAGCGAGTTCGCCAGCCCTGCCACCAACCAGCAGGTCGCCGACGAGGTCTTCCTCAGCGTGGACGCCGTAAAGGCGAACCTTCGCGCCCTGTTCGAGACCTTCGAGGTCGGCGACCTGCCCCAGAACCAGAAGCGCATCCGCCTCGCGGAGCTGGCTTTGCGCAGCGGCGTGATCTCGCCGCGGGACCTGGAGGCCTGAAGGCCGGAGCGAGGCGGGCGTCAGGGCCTGATCTTGGTCACCGTCGAGGGTCGAAGTCGGCGGTCCAGACGGCTCCCTTGCCGACCGCGATGTCGGCCGGGTTCTTGCCGACCGGGATCGGTGGCCCGGCGGGAGCGCCGGTCTCGGGATCGATGCGCGTCACCGTGCCGTCGGCGCCGTTGGCCACCCAGACGTAGCCGAAGCCGGTCGTGACTCCGCGCGGGTGCGAGCCGACGCTGATCGGGTCGCCCTCGACTGGTCAGGGTGTCGGGGTCGATCCGGGTCAGCGTTGCGTTTAAGTTGTCGATCACCCAGACCGAGCCGTAGCCGACGGCCAGATCGTTCGGCCGCTCGCCGACTCGACGGATCGGCCTGTCGATCACCTGCGCCGTCCTGGGGATCGATCTTCGAGCACGGACTTGCCGTCGATGCTGGCGACCCACACCGCGCCCTCCCCGATCGCGACCGACCGGGGGTCGGCGCCCACCGGAACGTCTGCGTCAACCGGGTTGCTCTGCGGATCCACCCGCGACACGGTGTCGTCACCCCCGTTCGTGACCCAGACCCAGCGGTCGTCGACCGCGACGTCGTCGGCCGGTCGCGGACGGGGATGCCTGATCGGCGTCGGGCGCTTGCGCGGGTCCAGCCGCAGCAGCGCTGTCGGCGCTCGTGATCCGCGACCCAGATCGAGCCGAAGCCGACGGCGACCGAGACCGGCTGTCCCCCGACCGCGGATTGGCTTGCCGGCGCGGTCCGCTGGCGGGGTCGATGGCGTCGACGGCGTGGGCAGCGGTGCTCGCCACCCAGACGGTCGTGCCGCCGACGGTGATCCCGGTGGGGCCGTCGGCGACCTCGATCGTCGCCTCCCGGGTCGGCTGTGGGCCGAGCCGCGAGCTGCCCGTCCGAGCCATCCCCGCCCCAGAGCACCAGGGCCCCGGCCACCGCGGCCGCGACGACCGCCGTCAGCGCTCCACCGATCGCGAGCGGCCGGCGGCGGGTCGATCGCCGCAGCCGTACCGTCTCGGCCTCGTCGGCGACACCCGCCGGGGTGGGTGTGGCCACCGGCGGGCCGGGCGGCGACAGGGCCGGCGCGGGCTCCCCGAGCGCGGTCGCGGCCGCCGCGGCCAGCTCTCCGGCTGACCGGTAGCGCTCCTCGGGGCGCTTCGCCATCGCCTTCGCCGACCACGCGCGTCGATCGCCGCCGGCAGGCCGGGCGACGACCTCCGAGGGCCGAGGCCGAGGAGCGTTCGCGTGCGCGAACAGCTTCGCGAGCTCGGTGTCGCGCGGAAAGGGCGGCTGGCCGGTGAGCAGGAAGTGGAGAACGCCGCCGAGCGCGTAGACGTCGGTGCGACGGTCGACCGGCTCGCCCTCGATCTGCTCCGGGCGCCACGTAGTCGACGCTGCCGAAGAACTCGCCCGTCGTCGTCAGGCTCTCGTCGCTGCCGGCGAGCCGGCTGATCCCGAAGTCGGTCAGGAAGACGCGCTCGGCGTCGCCGTCGCCGCTCGACCAGGACGTTGGCGGGTTTGACGTCGCGATGGATGAGGCCGCCTGGCGTGCGCCGCGTCGAGGCCGCCGGCGATGCCGGCCAGCGATCCCGGACGGCGCGGCGGGATCGAGCGGCCCGGTCGCCTCGACCAGGCGGCGCAGGTCGACGCCGTCGACGAGCCGCATCGCCAGGTAGAGCTGGCCGCCCTCCTCACCCGCGTGGTGGACGGGGATCACGTTCGGGTGCTCGACCTGCGCCGCGAGCCTGGACTCGCGCCTGAAGCGCTCGCGAAAGCGCTGGTCGGCCGACAGGCCTGGGCGCCACCACCTTCAGGGCGCGCTCGCGGTCGAGCGACAAATGCCGGGCCCGATAGACCACGCCCATCCCCCATGGCCGATCACCCCCTCGATCCGGTGGCCGGCGAAGGTCGCGCCCGGAGTGAGTGCGTCGTGCTCCTCGGGCCCGGGCCCGGTTGCCGACGCGTCCGTCATCGACGTGGAAGCCCCGCCGCGGCCAGGGCCTTGTCGCGATCGTTGAACGTCATCACGGACTCCGCCTTGCCGTCGCGCATCACCCAGAGGTTTCCGCCGGCTCCCTTCACCTCGACACCACTTCCCTTTCCACGACCGCGATAACGAGTCAGGACGAGGACCCCGTCTTCGAGCGGCACGTACTCCTCCGCCTCCACGCGCCAGTCCTGCCAAGGGCTCAGCCAGCGGCGCAGGCGATCCCTGGCGACCTCGGGATCGCTGTACGTCCCGTGGATTTCGGGGAAGTCGTCGGACCAGCCCCACGTCATCCGCGGGCCGTAGACCTCGGGCCACTCGCCCGTCCAGTCGCCGCGGCCCCAGGCCTCGTACACCGGCCGCAGGGCCTCGATGTTGCGTTGGCTCTCGTCTTGTTCGCTCGAGGCCGCCGCTTCGCCGACCGGCTCGAGCACCATGCTCAGGTCGAGCGCCGGGGCCGAATGGGTCAGCGCGCCGACCGAGATGAACTCGACCCCGGTGGCGGCGACCTCGGCGACGTTGTCCGAGGCCGATCCCGCCGGAGGCCTCGAGCTTCGCCGCGGGGCCGCCCGCCCCGCCGCCGTCGTCGCGAATCGCGACCGCAGCCCGCAGCTCCGCCGGGGTCATGTTGTCGAGCAGGAGCCGCTCGGCGCCCGGCGTCGAGCGCCGCGTCGACCTCCGTCCGCGTTTCGGCACTCGACCTCGATCTCGCGGTCCGGCTCGGCCGCGCGGGCGCGGCGCACCGCCTCGGCGAGCCCGCCGGAAAGCGCGATGTGGTTCTCCTTGATCAGGATCGCGTCGTGGAGGCCCATGCGGTGGTTTCGCCCGCCGCCGGCGGCGACCGCCGCCTTCTCGAGTGACCGCAGCCCGGGGGTCGTCTTGCGCGTGTCGAGGATCGCCGCCCCGGTTCCCTGGACCGCGTCCACGAAACGCGCCGTGAGCGTCGCAACCCCCGACAGGTGGCAGAGCAGGTTGAGCGCCGTGCGCTCGGCCGCCAGCAGCGCTCGGGCCGGGCCGCTGGCCAGGGCGACGTCGGCGGGGACCGTAGTCGCGCCACTCGTCCCTCGGCCTGAAGCCCCTCGAAGCTCCCGGCTCCCGCCTGGAAGAAGGCCTCCGCGGCGACCTCGAGCCCGAACACGACCCCGGGCTGCTTCTGCACGATTCGCGCCGTCGCAGTCGCGTCCGCGGGCACCACCGCCTCGGAGGTGACGTCGCCGGCCCCCAGGTCCTCTGCCAGCGCGCGGGCGACGACGTCGCGCAGCTCCTCGCGATCTGCCATCGCGCTACTCGGCCGCGAACACGGCCATCGTCGCCGTGAAGCCGTGGAGGAAGTTGCGGCCGCCGACGGGGCCGATCTCGCCGGCGCAGAAGAATCCGCCGGCCGGGACGCCAAGGGCGTCCTCGAGCGCCATCGCGTCGTGATCGGGGAGCTCGAACATGTGCGAGCCGCGACCGTTGCAGGTGAACAGGAGAGCACCGGCCGCCTGGACCGAGCCGAGCGCCTCGGCTTGGGCGCCGAGCGCCGCGCGCAGGTCCTCGTCGGCCGAGGCGCCATCGCGGATGTGCATGCGGACGGTCTGCCCGACGCGGATCCGCTCCCCGAGCGCGATCGTGCCCGCCTCGCTGTCGGCGGCGATGATCGGGCGCACCAGGAAGTCGCCGCGCTCGATACTCGGGCTGGTTCTCGTCGATCACGATGCCGAGCATCAGGCCCGAGGCGGCGAGCTGCTGCTCGCGCGCGTCGAGGCCGCCGAGCGCCTCGCGAAGCCGCTCGATCGCCGGCCTCGATGCCAGCTCCTCGATCACGTTGTCGTGCGCGGCGGTGATCGTCATCTCCGGGCCGACCGGCGCCGCGCCCTGGGAGACGCACGGCAGGATCGACACGCCCGACAGCGAGCAGGCCACGGCTCCGCCGTTCAGGACGTCGCCGTCACGAAACAGCGAGGCTGAGCCGACCGCCGAGGCGCTCGCCAGCCCGCCGAGCACCGGCATGCTCGGCCGCAGCTCGCTCGAGCCGGTCGAGCAGCGCCTCGGTCGCGAAGCTGTAGGGGTCGGCGAGCAGGATCATCGCCGTCGCCCGAGCTCGTCGCGGTCGTCGGGCAAGCGCCGAGGACCTCGAAGCCGGCGTCGTCCTGCTCCACCTCGAAGTGATGGGTGGAGATCTCGGCCTCCGGCATCGACGCCGCCCAGACGGCGGCCGCAGGTCCCTCCTCGATCTCACGACCGGCGGCGACCACGCCGCCGGCCCCGCAGCCGATCAGGTGACGCGGCTCGAGCTGCTCGTGGACGGTTGACAGGATCGACTTGCCGTGGCCCAGGTGGGGAGCGCCCGCGAACAGCAGACAGAGATCACAGGGAGCACCCAGCTTCCGAGCCGCATCCCGGGACGCCTCCGAGAACGCCTCGACGGCATCGAAGCTCTCGGAGAGGCCCACGGCGATCCTCACGGCCACGCCTGAAACGTAGCGCGCGACCGGCCTGGCCGATCTCGGCGCGGCGTCAGGCGCTCGATCCCGGGTCGGCGTCCGCGCTCCGCAGCAGGTACTCGCGCACGAACCCGTCCAGGTCGCCGTCGAGCACGCGCTGCGCGTCGCCGACCTCGTGGCCGGTTCGGTGGTCCTTGACCCGCTGGGAGGGATGCAGCACGTAGCTGCGGATCTGCGAGCCCCAGCCGACGTCCTTCTGCTCGCCTCGCTCGGCCGCCAGCTCCTCGGCCCTCTTTCGCTCCTCGAGCTCCAGCAGCCGGGCGCGCAGCAGGCGCATCGCGGTCGCCTTGTTCTGCGCCTGGGAGCGCTCGTTTTGGCACTGGACCACGATCCCGGTCGGCACGTGCGTTATCCGCACCGCCGAGTCGGTCTTGTTGACGTGCTGCCCGCCGGCGCCGGAGGCGCGGTAGGTGTCGACCCGCAGATCCTCCTCGTCGAGGTCGACCTCCACCGCGTCGTCGACCAGCGGCCCCACGTCCACCTCGGCGAAGCTCGTGTGGCGGCGATGGGCGGCGTCGAACGGCGACAGGCGCACGAGGCGATGGACGCCGCGCTCGGCCGCGAACAGGCCGTAGGCGTTCTCGCCGCGCGCGATGAAGGTGGACGACTTGAGGCCGGCCTCGTCGCCGGGCGAGGCCTCTTTCATCTCCACCTCGAGGCCGCGCCTCTCCGCCCAGCGCAGGTACATGCGCAGGAGCATCTCCGCCCAGTCCTGGGAGTCGGTGCCGCCGGCCCCAGAGCGCACGGTGACCACGGCGTCGCCCGCGTCGTAGCGGCCGTTGAACAGACGCGCCTCCTCGAGCGCCTCCAGGCGCTGCTCGAGCGACTGAAGCTGGGAGTCGAGCTCGCCGGCAAGCTCGGCGTCGTCCGCCGCCAGCTCGGCCAGCTCCTCGAGGTCGGAGAGGTCGGACTCCACAGATCGGAACGTCTGGAGCCTGCGCTGGGCCGCGGCGTGCGCAGCCGAGGTGCGGGCAGCCTGCTCGGAGTCGTCCCAGAAGCCCGGCCGCTGCATCTCGGCCTCGAGCTGCTCTATCTCGGACTCGAGCCTGGCGGGGTCAAAGGTAGTCCGCGAGCAGGCTCAGGCTCTCGCGGACGTCGGCGAGCCGCGCGGACAGGCTCTCTCGGGAGACGGCCTCGGCCATGCTCCAGAGCTTAGTCGGCAGGGATGCCGCGGTCGGCATCACGTACCGCCCGCGGGACGCCCGCCGCCTGCAAGGCCTCGGCGCGGTCGGCGAAGGGCCGCCAGCGCACGATCCGCCCGTCGCGCAAGCGTGAACAGCGCCGCCACCTCGTTCTCCTCGGCCACTTCGCCGTCCTCCTCCCAGCGCCACTGCTGGCGAAGCAGCGCCAAGCACCTGATCGCCGCTGTGGCAGAAGCTCCGTCGATCACCAGGTGCTGCTGGAGGCCACCGGGCCGCTTGGTCGCCCACCGCCGCGCCTCGTCATGACCGGTGATCAAGCCGAGCTTCAGCGTGTGGAGCTCGACCTCTGGATCGAGGACGGACACGAAGAGGTCGAAGTCCTGGTCGTTGAAGCCGTCGATGAACGCGCGGACGGCCTCCGATCCCGATCGGCCACGGCGTCAGGCGCGGGGAGCGGCGCTCAGGCCCCGTGGCACTTCTTGTACTTCTTGCCCGAGCCGCACCAGCAGGGATCGTTGCGGCCGATCTTGTCGCGGTCGGTCTTGACCACCGTGGCCGGGTTCTCGTCGTGAGGCTGCCCGTCCCCAGCTCCATCGCCCACCAGGCCGGCTGGATCGCCCGCGACGGCGCCCCCGGTCGCGGCTGCCGCCGTCGCCGATCCGGCCGCATGCTGGAGGGCTGACGGCTGCTCCGGGCCCCCGCCCGCGTACTGGAGCTCCTGCCGCCGTGGCTCGGGCTCCGGCTCGAAATCGGCCGGCTCGACGTTCACCTCCACGTGGTAGATGATCCGCGCGAACTCCCCCCAGATCGAGTTCATCAGCTCCTCGAACATCGTGAAGCCCTCGTTCTTGTAGGCGACCAGCGGGTCGATCTGGGCGAAGCCGCGCAGGTGGATGCCCTCGCGCAGGTAGTCCATCTCGTAGAGGTGCTCGCGCCAGCGAAGGTCGATGATCTGGAGCAGGATCTGGCGCTCCAGGTAGCGCATCAGCTCGGCGCCCAGCTCTTCCTCGCGGCGCTCGTAGGCGGCAAGGGCGTCTTCGCTCAAGACGCGACCAATCTCCTCGCGATCCGAGCTCGCCGCGTCGACCTGGCTCAGGTCTGCGCCGAGCGGCCACAGCTGGGCGGCCTGGGTCTGGAGGCCGCCGAGGTCCCAGTCCTCGAACACCTCGCCCGGCGTGTACTCCTCGACCAGCCGCACCACCACCCCGCCGACCTCCTCGCGGGAAACGTCCGACATGTCGCGCCCCTCGAGGATCTCGCGCCGGTACTTGTAGATCACCCGGCGCTGCTCGTTCATGACGTCGTCGTACTCGAGCACGCGCTTGCGGATCAGGAAGTTCTGCTGCTCGACCTTCTTCTGGGCGTTCTCGACCGTGCGGCTGAGCATCTTCGCCTCCAGCGGGTACTCCTCGCCGTGCTCGTCCACGGGGCCGAGCCGATCGAGGATCTTGTAGATCCGGTCGCCGGCGAAGAGGCGGATCAGCTCGTCCTCCGCGGAGAGATAGAAGCGCGACTCGCCCGGGATCCCCCTGGCGACCGGAGCGGCCGCGGAGCTGATTGTCGATCCGGCGCGACTCGTGGCGCTCGGTGCCGCAGATGAACAGCCCGCCCGCCTCGATCACCTTCTCCCCGTCGGCCTCGCACTGCTCTTGGATCCTGGGCAGAAGCTCGGCCAGCTCCTGCTCGTAGCTCTCGTCGTCGGGGGAGAGGCCGAGCTTCCGCAGCTCCGCCCTGGCCATCTGCTCGGGATCGCCGCCCAGCTTGATGTCGACCCCGCGGCCCGCCATGTTGGTGGCGATCGTCACGGCGCCGACGCGCCCCGCCTGGGCGATCGTCTCGCCCTCGCGCTGGGCGTGCTCGGGCTTGGCGTTGAGGACGACGTGGTCGATGCCGTTGCGGGTCAGCTCGCCGGAGAGCATCTCCGAGACCTCGACCGAGATGGTCCCGACCAGGGTCGGCTGGCCGTGCTCGTGGCGCTCGGAGATCTCCGCGGCGACGGCCTTCCACTTGCCGTCCTTGGTCTTGTAGATCTGGTCGTTGTGGTCGTCGCGGACCATCGGCTCGTTGGTCGGGATGTCGACCACCGGGATCTTGTAGATCTTCATGAACTCCTGCGCCTCGGTCAGCGCCGTGCCGGTCATCCCGGCGAGCTTGTCGTAGAGGCGAAAGTAGTTCTGGAGCGTGATCGTCGCCAGGGTCTGGTTCTCCTCCCGGATCGGCACGCCCTCCTTGGCCTCGATCGCCTGGTGCAGTCCCTCCGACCAGCGGCGCCCCTCGAGGATGCGCCCGGTGAACTCGTCGACGATCTTCACCTCTCCGTCGATCACCGCGTAGTCGTCGTCGCGGCGGAACAGCGACTCGGCCTTCAGCGACTGGATCAGGTGGTTGACCAGGGTGCCGTGCTCGGACACGTAGAGGTTGTCGACGCCCAGGAAGCGCTCCGCCTTGGCGACCCCCGGCTCGGTCGGGGCGACGGTCTTGTGCTTCTCGTCGTACTCGTAGTCGTAGTCGGCGTCGGTGGTGTCCTTGTCCTCGCCCAGCGACTTCAGCTTCTGCTTCGCGGGCACCCCCACCAGCTGCTTGGCGAGGCGGGCGAAGGTGTAGTAGAGATCGGCCGCGGCCTCGGGGGCGCCGGAGATGATCAGCGGCGTGCGCGCCTCGTCGATCAGGATGTTGTCGACCTCGTCGACGATCGCGTAGGCGTGCTCGCGCTGGACGCAGTGCTCCAGCGAAGCCGCCATGTTGTCGCGCAGGTAGTCGAAGCCGAACTCCGAGTTGGTGCCGTAGACCACGTCGCAGGCGTAGGCCCGCTGGCGAATGGCGGGGTCGTCCTGCGACTGGATCACGCCGACGCTGACTCCCAGCGCGTCGTAGATCGGGCCGCATCCAGTCGGCGTCACGACGGGCCAGGTAGTCGTTGACGGTGACCAGGTGGACAGGCGTGCCGGCGAGCGTGTTGAGGAACACCGCCAGGGTCGCGGTCAGGGTCTTGCCCTCGCCGGTCTTCATCTCGGCGATCGCTCCGTCGTGCAGCACCATGCCGCCGATCAGCTGGACGTCGAAGTGCCGCTGGCCGATGCTCCGCCGCGCAGCCTCGCGGCAGAGCGCGAACGCTTCGGGCAGCAGGTCGTCGAGCGGCTCTTCGTTCCGAGCCCGCTCGCGGAGCGCGTCCGACTCTTTGCGGATCTCCTCATCGGCGAGCAGCTCCATCTCGGGCTCGACGCGATTGATCGCCGCGACCCGCCGCTCGTACTCCTTGAACTGGCGCGCCTCGCCGAGGCGCAGCGCACGATCTATCAGCCCCTTAGCCACGAACTGTGAGGGTACCGAGGCCTAGCGCCGAAGCCCGGTCCGGGCTAGCGACGAAGTCGCGGCTAGGGCACGGACCTGCCGGGCAGGTCCGCACGCAGCTACCGCGACTTCGTCGCTAGCCCAGGCGAGGCTTTGGACGCCGGTTGAGTGTCACGCCTCGCGGTCGCGCAGCCGGGCCATCAGGCGGCGGGTCTCGTGGCGCTTGCGGCGCTTGTCGCGGTGGCGCTTCACCTGGCGGCGGAGGTCCTCGGCCAGCGCGTGGATGGAATGGAGCATCTCGGGCGATGCCTCGCTGGCGCGCAACGTCACCCGCTTCAGGTGCAGGGTGGCCTCGGCGACCTGGCTGTCGGCGATCGACGGATTGCGCTCCTCGCGCAGCTCGACCTCCAGCACCGCGAGCTCGGACACCTGCTTGCCGATGCGCGCGAATCGCTTCTCGACGTGGCCGCGAAGCTCATCGGTGACCTCGGTGTTCCGTCCCCTGACCTCGATCCGCATGCTGCTCCTCTCCTTCGGTTGCGGGCCGTGGAGGCATTGCCAATGCCGTGCCCGCATAGGGTCGCGCTTCGGGGTGCGAAAAGCAAGTGCGGAGCGCCTCGCGCGACCTGGGATCAGGAGCGGGCGAAGGTCAGCGCCACGACTGGGCCGCAGCCGCCGGATCGGAGCGCCCGCGCGCAGGCGCCGAGCGTCGCTCCCGTCGTGATCACGTCGTCCACCAGGACGGCGGCGGCGGGCGGTGGCCCCGCGAGGCGAACCTGTGGTGGAGCAGCCAGCCGCTCCGACCGCGGCCGGCCGACCTGCCGTCCTCCCCTGCGAGCGGCGCAGGCAGGGTACGAGCGGGAGCCCCGTCTCGGCGCTGAGCGCCGCGGCGATCGCCTCCGCCGCGTCGAACCCGCGCCACCGGCGACGCGCCGGGGCGGAGGGCACAGGGACGATCACACCCTGGAGCAGATCGGCCGGTGCTCGCGCGGCGATCACCGCGCCCGCGCGCCTGGCCAGAGGCAGCCGCGCACCGAACTTGAGCGCCACCACCAGATCCCGGGCAACGCCCTCATAGGGCGCGGCGGACCAGGCGGCGTCCAGCCCCGGAATCGCCGTCGAGGACGGTGCGAGCCGGGCCAACGCAGACTCGCACCCCCCGCAGAGCTGCTCCCGCAGGCCGCATTCCCGACCGCACAGAGCGCAGCGCGGCGGCACGACCAGGCCGAGGAGCTCCGCGAGCATCGGCGACGATCGTCGGCCCCTGCCTCACGCGCGTGGCGCGCAGACCGTCGCGAATCTCGCCCGTCCGCGAGTCGGCGCTGTCTCGGGGCCGCCCGGCGCTGCTCAGTCGAGGCGCGGCAAGCCCCAGGGGCGACTTGCGCTCGTCTATCGAGCGCAACTCGACCATCGCCGTTTGCGTGCCCGGTGCCTACTCGAAGACCGCGCGCTCAACGGCCGTGAGGTCCACCTCACAGCCGATCACCCCAGGCGCCTTGCCGAGCGCCGTGTCCGGGTCCTTGAGGCCGTGGCCGGTGAGGACGCAGAGGACCGAGGCCGGCGGCTCGCCGCCCTCCGGCGCCGGCAGCCCGTGCGCGAGGATCCCGGCCACGGACGCCGCCGAGGCCGGTTCGCAGAAGACACCCTCGCGCGAGGCGAGCAGCCGGTAGGCGTCGAGGATCTGGTCGTCGGAGACCGCCGCGATCCGCCCCCGCGAGCCGGTGACAGCGTCCATCGCCTCCTCCCAGCGCGCTGGGTTGCCGATTCGGATCGCCGAGGCGATCGTCTCCGGCTCGGCGACCGGCTTGCCGTGGACCAGGGGGGCGGCCCCCTCCGCCTGGAAGCCGTACAGGACCGGCGCCGTCCCGTACTCCTGAAAGCCCCGCCACCAGGCGGTGATGTTGCCCGCGTTGCCGACCGGGATCGCGAGCGCGTCCGGTGGCCCGCCGAGCTCGTCGCAGGCCTCGAAGGCGGCCGTCTTCTGACCCTCGATCCGATACGGGTTGATCGAGTTGACCAGCTCCACCGGGTGGGTCCTCGCCAGCTCGCGCACGATCTCGAGTGCCTGGTCGAAGTTGCCGCGCAGCGCGATCACCCGCGCCCCGTGCATCAGCGCCTGAGCGAGCTTGCCGATCGCGATCTTCCCCTCCGGGACGATCACCGCGCCGCGCAGGCCGGCGCGCGCCGCGTAGGCCGCGGCGCTCGCCGCCGTGTTCCCGGTGGAGGCGCAGATGATCGCCTCGGCGCCCGCTCCCTTCGCCCGCGACACGGCGAGCGTCATCCCCCGGTCCTTGAAGCTGCCGGTGGGATTGACGCCCTCGAGCTTCAGGTAGACCGGCACGCCGACCCGATCGGAGATCGTCGGGCGCCTCGATCAGCGGCGTGGACCCCTCGTTCAGGCTGACCACGGGATCGCCCGGCTCGAGCGGCAACCGCTCCCGATACCTCTCAATGCAGGCGGAGGGGGCGTCACCGGCCGGGGCTAGGGACGAAGCCCGGTTCTTCATACGAACTCTTCCTCGATCACCCGGATCGCGCGGGGCTGCGCGCGGATGAACTCAAGGTCCGCGATCTCGGTCAGCGCGTTGAAGAACGAAGACTCCGGGCCCTCGTGCATGACCATCACCAGGCGCGCCTCATCTCCCAGCCCCCGCTGGACGACGCTGCGCACCGAGACCTGGTTGCGCCCCAAGACGTCCGCGACCTGTGCCAGCACGCCGGGGCGGTCGGCGACCTCGAGGTGGAGGTAGAAGGAGGAGCTGATGTCGCGCACGATCTCGAGCGATTCGCGAGCCACGTGCACGGGAGCCCTGCCCGAGAGGATCGAGACCACGTCGCCGAGCACCGCCGAGGCGGTCTCGAGCCCGCCGGCTCCCGGCCCGGACATGGTGATCTCGGTGATCGCCGGCGCCTCCACCATCACCGCGTTGAACGGCCCCTCGATCGGCGCCAGGGGGTGACCGGCGTACAGGAAGCAGGGGAATACCCGGACGCTGATCCCGCCGTCGCGCCGCTCGGCGACCCCGAGCAGCTTCAGCGACAGCCCGAGCTCCTTCGCGTAGGCGATGTCGTCGGGCTGGATCTCCGTGATCCCCGCATACGAGACATCCCCCAGCGCCACCGGCGAGCCGAACGCGAGCCGCGCCAGGATCGCCATCTTCGCCGCCGCGTCGGCCCCGCCCACGTCGTCGGATGGATCCGCCTCGGCGTAGCCCAGCTCCTGGGCGCGCTGCAGAGCGTCAGCGTAGGAGGCGCCGGTGCTGGCCATCTCCGTGAGGATGAAGTTGGTGGTCCCGTTGACGATCCCGAAGACCTTGGTGATCTCGGTCGCCGCAAGGCTCTCCTGGATCACCCGGATCACCGGCACGACACCCGCCACCGCCGCCTCGAAGCGCAGCTGAACGCCGGACTCGCGCGCGGCCTCGAACAGCTCGTCGCCGAACTGGGCGATCAGCTGCTTGTTCGCGGTCACCACGTGGCGGCCCGCCCGCAACGCCCGCAGCACGTAATCGCGCGCCGGGTCGGTGCCGCCGATCAGCTCGACGACGATCTCCGACTCGTCGAGAATGGCGTCGAAGTCGCCCTCGGAGCGGCGCAGCACGCCCGCGATCTCCGGCCGCCGCCCGGCGGTGGCGGCGATCGCCTCAGCACGCTGGACAAGCAGCCCGTGGAAGGCATCTCCCACGGTGCCGCGCCCGAGCAGCCCGATGCGGACCGGTTCGCTCACTCGACGTCTCGCGCGGTCAGGTCTTCGTACGTCTCCCGGCGGACCACCAGCCTGGCGTCGCCGCCCTTGCAGAACACCACCGGAGGGCGGGTCACGCCGTTGTAGTTGCTGGCCATCGCATACCCGTACGCGCCGGTGGCGGGGGTGACGAGGATGTCGCCCGGGCGCGGGTCGGCGAGCATCGCGTCGGTGATCAGGAGGTCGCCGGACTCGCAGTGCATGCCGGCGACGGTCGCCAGGGTATCCGGCGCGTCGCCGGCGCGGTTGGCGACGATCGCCTCGTAGCGCGAGCCGTAGAGCATCGGCCGCAGGTTGTCGGACATCCCACCGTCGACCGAGAGATAGGTTCGAACGCCCGGAATCTCCTTCACCGTGCCGACCTCGTAGGCGGTGACGCCGGCGTTGCCGACCAGCGAGCGCCCAGGCTCGATCAGGATCCGCGGCACCGGGTCGAACACCCGCTGCACCCCGCGAACCTTGACCTCGGCGTAGCTGTCGATCGACGGTGGCTGATCGTCGGACGTGTAGGCGATCCCCAGGCCACCGCCGACGTTGAGGATGCGGCATTCCCATTCGCCGTCGGCGAGCGCGGCCAGGGCCTCGATCGCCGCCGCGTAGGGCTCCAGCTCGAAGATCTGCGAGCCGATGTGGGCGTGCAGGCCGACCAGCCGCAGGTGGCGGGAGGACCGCACCTCGGCGATCGCGCGCGCCGCCAGGCCGTCCTCGAGCCCGAAGCCGAACTTGGAGTCCAGGCCGCCCGTCTGCACGTAGGAATGGGTGGAGGGCAGGATCCCGGGAGTGACGCGGATCAGGACGTCCTGAGGGCGATCCAGCAGCGCGTCGAGGCGGGCGATCTCGCCGAACGAGTCGACGATCACGTGGCCGACGCCGGCCTCGACCGCGTGGCGAAGCTCGGCCTCGGTCTTGTTGTTCCCGTGCATGTAGATCCGCGCCGGGTCGAAACCGGCGCCGAGCGCCATGTGGAGCTCGCCGCCGGAGGACACGTCGACCGACAGCCCCAGCTCGGCGCAGAGCCGGTAGATCGCGGTGATCGGGGCCGCCTTGCTCGCGTACAGGACCTCGAAGTCGTTGGTGCGGGCGCGGAAGGCCTCGAGGTAGGCGCTGGCCCGGGCGCGAATGTCCTCCTCCGCATAGATGTAGGCGGGCGTGCCGAACTCGGCCGCAACCTCGACCACGTCGCAGCCGCCCACCTCGAGGTGGCCGTGCTCGTTGACGCGGCTTCCGTGCGGGTAGACGAGCGAGCCCTCGACGATCGACCTCTCGCTTGTAGCGCTCATAAGGGCATTATTCCGGCGACGATGAGGCGAACGGTTTCCGGGCCAAGCGAGATGGGAGTGCACGAGGGGCGGCCCTACATGCTCTGGCTGCCGGAGTCGGCCCCGCCCTGGCCGGCGATGGTCATCGTTCACGGCGCGGGGTCGCGCAAGGAGAACCACGGTGACTTCGGTCGCGCTTGCGCGGCGAGCGGCTGGGCGGCGCTCGGATTCGACCAGCGCGGGCATGGGGACTCAGAGGACGGGATGAGCCCCGCGGCGCTGGGCGATGTCGGCAAGATGGCGCGCTTCCTGGCCGCGGTCGAGGGGGTGGACACGGCGCGGGTCTGCGTGCGAGGCTCGAGCATGGGCGGCTTCATGGCGATCCAGGCCGCGGCGACCGCGAAGCAGATCGCGGGCGCGATCGCGATCTGTCCGGCAGAGGCGGACCACCTGCGGCGTGGGCTTCGGGCCGGGACGCTCGAGATGCGGATGGATCCCGACGGGGAGGCCGCGTTGGAGGCGTGGCTCACCGAACACGACCTGCGCCAGGCGGTCGAGCTGATGGGTGCCAAGCCGTTGCTCCTGATCCACGCCAGCGGTGACGAGCAGATCCCGGCGGACACCTCCGAGCAGCTCTACGCCCGCGCGCGCGAGCCCCGCAAGCTGATCCTGTTGCCGGGTGGCCATCACCGCTCCGCCCAGCACGACGCGGAGCTCCACGGGGTGGCGCTCAGATGGCTGGAGCGAAACCTGGGCTAGCTGAGGCCGGGCGCTAGTTGAGAGCCCCGGCGACGGCGCCGGTGGGGCCGGACAGGTTGGTGCCGGCGGCGCTGTCAACGCCCTGCACCGGTTCGTCAGGGAACCGGAGGGCAGGTTGGGCAAGTTGGGAGTCGAGGGCAGGTTGGGAAGCGACGGCCTGTCGGGAAGGGAAGGCCTGTCGGGCACCGACGGGACGTTGGGCACCGACGGGACGTTGACCGGGGGCGGATTGACGCCGCCGGGCGGCTTGGGCAAGGTTCGGGACCGACGGCGGGTTGGGCACCGACGGGACGCCGCCCGGAGGGGAGGGGATGGAGGGCCCGCCGCCCGCCGCCACCGGGCGGGATGAGGCCGGGGCCGCCCGGATCGCCCGGCGCCGCCGGGGCCGGTGGAGCCCCGCCGGGGCCGGTCGAGCCCCGCCGCCGGAAGAGCCGCCCCCGCCGGAGGACCCACCGCCGCGGAAGGCCTTGACCGCGGCGGATCCGCCGGGGCCGGCGTCACCGCGGAAGCCTTCGCTCCACTGCGCACGGGGGACCGGATCATTCGCCACGGCGGCGCGAGCCGTGCCGAGCAAGGCGGCCGCCGACGTGGGTGTGCCGGCGGGGTCCGAGCTGAGATAGGCGGCTCCGGCGTCGTCGCTCGCGCCGCTGAACGACGGGAGCCCGTTGAAGGCCACGAAGGTGGCCATGGAGAGAAAGACGACGACCGCTCCGGCGGTCAGCGAGCTGGTGGCGCCAATGCCTGCGAGGTAGGCGCCCAGATGTCCGCGGCGGCGCGAGCGAGAAGGGCGAGTGGTGTGGGCGAAGCCGGCCATTGGACTGAAAGGCAGCTACCCGCACAGCCGGGCGCTAACCGGCCCTGTTCCAGCGCCTACCGATATGCGTTAGCCAGTCTCGGGAGCTGGCGACTGGCCGCTTGGCGAACTGCGGGCCGAATCTCGGTCAGCGACCGAGCGCCCCGCCGGTGATCCCGCTGACGGCGCCGCCGGCCTGGGTGCCGAGACCCGCACGGCCAGCGGCTCCGCCCGCCCGGTTGAGGGCGCCGCCGGCCACGCCGTCGACCGTGCGCGTGGCGCCGCGGGTGGGCCCGGACAGGTTCGTGCCCGCGGCGCGGTCGACGCCCTGGACCGGCGTTGGTGACGGGACCGGAAGTCGAGGGCAGCGGCGGGACGATGCTCGGCGGTGGAGCGACGCCCCCGGGCGGGGTCGTCCCTGGATCGGTGGGGCCGCCGCCGGACGGGCCCTTGCCGGAGGTATCACGTCCCGCCGGAGCGTGAGCCGCCGGAGCCGGCCGCGTCCGCGGCCGCGGACCTGGAGCCCGCGCTCGCGCCGCGCGAGCCGGCCACCGGATCCTTCGACACGGCGCCGCGCGCCGTCCCGAGAGCGGTTCCCGCCGCCGTGGGCGCGGCGCTGGCGCTCGAGTCGAGATAGACAGCCCCGGCGTCGCCGCTCGACCCTCCAAAGGGGAGGCCGTTGAAGGCAACGTAGGTGGCCACCCAAAGGAACATCACCAGGACGCCGGCGGTCAGCGCGGCGGTCGCGCCAACGCCCGCCACGTAAGCGCCCAGGTGGGCACGCAGGTGACTGGAACGGGGACTGGATGCAGTGGGCGTGTAGGTGGTCATCTCGGCTCCTCCTCAGGTTCCGACTTGATCCGACCGTACACACGGAAACGCACCGCGACGCCATTCAAATCGGCGCCTACCGAGGAGCCGTAGAGACTTCGACGAGCTTTTCTAAGGCTTCGGTCAGTTGGCGATTTGCGCGGCCTTCATCGCCAATCCCGAACGCCGTTTTTTTGAGTGGTCAGATCCGCAAATGCGGCGCGACCGCTACAGGTAGCCCATCGGGTCGACGGGCGATCCGTTGACCCGCACCTCGAAGTGGAGGTGGTCGCCGAAGCAGTGACCCGTGCACCCGACCGAGCCGATCACCTGGCCCTGGCCAACGGATCCCGACGACACCGAGAACGAGGACTGGTGCGCGTAGCAGGTCGAGACGCCGCCGCCATGGTCGATGCAGGTGTAGTTGCCGTAACCGCCGGTGTACGCGGCGAGGACGACGGTCCCCGAAGCGGCAGCGACTATCGGCGTGCCGGCCGGCACCGCGATGTCGATCCCGGCGTGCAGCTGTCCCCAGCGCATGCCGAAGCCGGAGACGACGGCGCCGCTCACCGGCCAGATGAACCCCGAGGAGCTCGCCCCCTGGATCGGCCCGGCGGGCTGAGCCGGCACCGACGATGAGGCGGCCTGAAGCTGCGCCTGGATCTGGCCCTCGAGCTCGCCGATCTCGCCCTCGAGTTGATGTTGATGCTCTTCGACCCCCGCCAGAGCCTGCTGGTCCTGCTGGCGGGCCGCCGCCAGATCGCCCTCACGGCTTTCAAGCTCGCTGCGCGTCCGGGCGAGCTCGGCGCGCTTGGCGGCGATCTCGTTCCGCGCCGCGCGCACTTGCTCGACGATGTCCTTGGTCTCGTCGCGAAGGTCGCGGACCCGCACGGCGATCGAGGTGTCCTGGGACTGGATCCGCCTCAGGTACTCGTAGCGGGTGAGCAAGTCGTCGAACCCGTCCGAGTTCAGGATCACCGTGAGCGTGTCCGGGCTGCTCGACTCGTAGATGGCGACCAGCCGCTCCCTCAGCACCTTGAGCGAGCGCTTGAGGCGGACGCGGAGAACGGCAAGCCGGTGCTTTGCCCGCTTCAGCTCCGCCTCCTTCTTGTCCAGCTCGGCCTGGACGATCGCCTCGCGGTTGCGAAGCGTCGCCACCTCCCCGCGGAGCTGGTCGAGCCGGTCGCCGCAGGCGCTGGATCGTGCTGGACAGAACGCCCTCGCGCGCGTTGGCATGCTCGAGCTGCGCCCGCTTGGTGTCGAGCTCAGACTGGAGGTCCTGGGCGAGCGCCCCAGCAGCGATCGCGAGCACGGCCACGGTCGCCGCCAAAACGGTGAGGGCGATCACCGCCATGCGGGGCTCCGTGCGGGCTCGACTGTGGGCGTTTCTCATGTCTTCCTCGCTGGCCTGCGGGGTTAGCTGACGGGCTCGCGCGGAGGAGTCGCGCTTG
The DNA here is from genome assembly GCA_963824865.1 of uncultured Actinomycetes bacterium. Taxonomy (GTDB): domain Bacteria; phylum Actinomycetota; class Thermoleophilia; order Solirubrobacterales; family 70-9; genus AC-56. The sequence continues at coordinate 70,202 of CAWGQQ010000011.1, forward strand.
GCTCGTTGGACCGACTCGGCCCGGGCCTTTCGCCCCTGGGGATTTGGTTCCCCCGCTCCGCCCGCTCAGCCGCGGACGGATTCGGCACAAACGTGGGGCGGCAGGGTATCAGCCGCAGAAAAACTGTGAGCAGTCGTTAACACTCATTATCCCTGCTGCAAGGGGTTTTTCAGGTTTTTCAGGGTTCTGTCTGAACCTCGAGCAGGGCGTCGTCGGCCTCCTCCTCCATCTGGAGCGTGGTGTGCTCGATCCCGTAGCGGTCGCGAAGAACGAACTCCACCTCGCGCCTGGCGCGATCGCGATCCGCTTCACGGGCGACGACCACGTGGGCCGCAAGCGCCTCGAATCCCGGCGTCAGCGACCAGACGTGCAGATCGTGCACCGCGCGCACGCCGTCCACGGAGCCGATCGCCCGAGCGACCGCTTCCACGTCCACGCCCGGCGGCGCGGCCTCCATCAAGACGTCCAGCGGCTCTCGCACCAAACGGATCGACGAGGCAAGGATCAGCAGCCGCGATCGCGATCCCGACCAGGGGGTCGATCGGGTTCCACCCGGTCGCCAGGATCACGACCCCCGAGACGATCACGCCGAGCGAGCCGAGCGCGTCCGCGACGGAATGACGAAGGACCGCCTCCAGGTTGAGGTCGTCCCGCTGCCCACGGGCGAGCACCCAGGTGGCCACCGCGTTTCCGGCGAGCCCGACCACCCCGAGGACGAGCACCCCGGCGCCCTCCACCTCGGGAGGATCGCCCAGCCGATCGACGGCGGCCACCACGATCAGCACCGCGATCGCCACCAGGGTGACCCCGTTCAGCAAGGCGGCCATCACCTCGGTGCGCTGGTAGCCGAAGGTGCGCCTGGGGCCGCCCGACCGCGCGGCCAGGGTCGCCGCCACCAGGGCAAGCCCGATCGCGCCGAGATCCGAGAGGACGTGCCCGGCGTCTGCGAGCAGGGCGAGCGACCCCGTGAGGATGCCGCCGATCACTCCCGCGGCGACCAGCACCGCGTTGATCGCCGCGGCGACCAGCATCCGTCGCCGGTTTTCCTCGCGGCGCGCCGCGAGAGCTTCGGGACCGCCCGGCACGGCGCCGCGCTCCATTCCCGGGCCGTGGGCATGGGCGTGCGCCATCGGCCCCGAGCTTAGAGTCGATGTCGCTGAGTCAGGCCGCGCTGGGGGCCTGCTTCTCGGCAGGCCGGCCGGCACCGTTCTCCGATGCGGCCACCGCAACCCCGCCGTCGCCCGACGGCTGGGCGCCGTTGCCGGTGCCCGAGGCAGCGATGGCCTCGGCCGCGACCTCCACGCCTTGCTTCAAGCGCTCGCGGTACTCGGTCGCCTGCATGCGCGAGATGACCATGCGCTGGATCTCGGCGGTGCCCTCGAACAGCTGGTAGATCTTCGCGTCGCGGAAGAACTTCTCCAGCGGGCACTTCGTGGTCTGCGCGTACGGGCCGACCAGGTCCATGCAGGTGCGGGTCGCCCACACGGCGACATCGCCGCCCTTCAGCTTCGACATCGATCCCTGGCCCCCGGTCATCGGGATCCCGTTTCGGCCCATCCAGGAGGCACGCTGAACGAGCAGGCGCGCCGCCTCGATCTCCGTGGCCACGTCGGCGAGGCGCTGCTGGATCGCCTGACGCTCGAGCGGCGGCCGGCCCGCCGTCGAGCTCTCGTCCAGGTACTCGCCGAGCAGGTCCTGGGTGTCGCTCTGGTCGAGGTAGGAGAGCGTCCACTCGTAAGCGGCCTGGGCGATCCCGAGCGCCGAGGCGCCCACGACCGGCCGGGTCAGCTCGAAGGTGGCGAGCGCGTTGGAGGCGCGGCCGCTGGACTCGCCGGAGCGGGCGCGCTCGAGCTTTCGCTCCAGCTTCTCCATGCCGCCCAGCAGGTTCTCGACCGGGACGCGGCAGTCCTCGAGGATGACCTCAGCGGTGTGAGAGGCCCGGATGCCGAGCTTGGACTCCTTCTTGCCCTGCTTGAAACCCGGCGTCCCCTTGGGGATCACGAACGAGGCCTGGCCGCGGTGGCCCAGATCCGGATCCACCGTGGCGACCACGACGTGGACGTCGGCGATGCCGCCGTTGGTGATGAAGACCTTGGTGCCGTTGAGCACCCACTCGTCGCCGTCGAGCTTTGCCGTCGTCCGGAGGCTCTTGACGTCGGAGCCGGCCTGCGGCTCGGTGACGGCGTAGGCGCCGAGCTTGATGTCGCCGTCCGGCCCAAAGCACTCCGGAACCCATTTGGCGATCTGCTCGGGAGTACCCGATGCGGCGAGCCCGGCTGCGGCCAGGGCGGAGCCCGAGATCGCGAGGGCGATGCCCGCGCAGCCCCAGTGCAGCTCTTCGGCGTAGATGACGGAGATCTGGCCGTCGGCGTCGTTGGCCATCCGCTGCAGGTGCTCCATCCCGTGCAGGCCCCACTCGCGAGCCGCGGTGATGACCTCCCAGGGGGTCGATTCCTCGGCGTCGTGCTTGGCCGCCACGGGGCGGATCACCTCGGTCGCGAACCTGCGACACAGAGCCTGGAACTCCCGCTGCTCGTCGCTCAATCCGAAGTCCATCTGCCCTCCGTCCTCGCCGCCGTGGCCGGCGGCACCGAAGCTCTCGTATATCCGATTGACTGGTCAGTCAACCAGTCACCCAGTCTACCCCCTGCCGAACGCGGAAGGCGCTGATTTTCGTGGCGGGCGGCACGACGGCGCCGGTATGTTCACGCGGTGGGCCCTATATGGAGACGACGCCTCGCCGTGGGAGCAGGGATTGCGGCGGCGCTCGGCGGCAGTGGCCGCCGGCGCCTACCTCGGAATCGACTCGCTGAGCGGCGACGAGGAGCCGCCGGCTCCCGCGCCGAGCATCGTCATCCACGAGCAGCAGCCGGCGGCCGCGGAAGACCTGGGCTTCCCCGCCTTCGCGACCAAGAACACCACCCGCGTCGCCGGCTCCGACGCTGCCGCGAGCGCCGCCGGCGTCGCCCTTGCCGTGTTCCCCTCGGCCGGGGGCGTCGAGCGCCCTGCCGCGGTCAGCCTCGTCGCGGACGACGATTGGCCCGGCGGGCTCGCCGCGGCCAGCCTGGCGGCGCAGCCCATCCGCGCACCGATCCTGGTCACGGGGGGCGACGAGATCTCCGACTTCACGGTGGACGCCCTGGAGGCGCTGGCCCCCGCCGGCTCGGCCAAGACCGACGGAAAGCAGATCTTCACGATCGGGTCGGTGACCGCTCCGGGCGGTCTCGAGGCACAGGCGATCAGCGGCTCCAACCCCGCCGAGACCGCCGCCGAGATCGACCGGCTGCGCCAGAAGTTGACCGGCACCGGCCCGCGCCACATCCTGCTGGCGAGCTCTGAGGAGCCGGCGTTCGCGATGCCCGCCGCCGCCTGGGCGGCGCGCTCGGGCGATCCGGTGCTCTTCCTCAAGAGGCGGACGGCTCCCAAGCCGACGCTCGACGCGCTCCGCCGCCACCGCGGCGTCCCGGTGTACGTGCTCGGCCCGACTTCGGTGATCTCCGAAAACGCGCTCCAGGCGGTACGGAAGCTCGCCCCGAACGCGAGGCGGATCGGCGCGCGCGCCGACGGGCCGGTTGAGAACGCGATCGCCTTCGCCCGCTATCTGAGCGGGGACTTCGGTTGGGACATCAGGGATCCGGGGCACGGATTCGTGATCGCGAGCGCCTCGCGGCCGCTCGACGCGGCAGCCGCGGCGCCACTGTCGGCCAGCGGCAGCTGGGGACCGCTCTTGATCACGGACGATCCAGCCCAGGTTCCCGGTGCACTGCGCGAATACCTGCTCGACGTCAAGCCGGGCTACGCGGGCGATCCAACTCGCGCCGTCTTCAACCACGTCTGGGTGATCGGCGACCAGGACGCGATCTCGGTCGGCTTCCAGTCGCAGGTCGACGATCTGGTCGAGCTCGTCGAGGTAAGGTCCGGCCAGGGGACCCAACTTGGCCCGCCACCCGGAACGCCCGAGCACGAGCGTCCACTGCCGTGACAGCGACGAGGAGCGACAACCCGTGAGCGAAGCCGAGCGGCCCGACCGTCTGGCGGAAGGACGCCGGGTCACAGTCGAGGAGGTCCGCGCCCTGGCCGGCCCCGCCACGCCGCACTTCGCGCTCCAGATCCGCAACCGCATCCGGCGCCTGATCGAGCCGCTGCCGGCCGACGATCCGGCGCGGGTCGAGGGCGAGCGCCAGATCGAGCGCCTGACCGAGTTGGCGCAGCACTCGGGGGAGCCGCGCGGCATCGGGCCGGGCGCACCGACGGTCCACTGAGAACGGGGGGGTTGCATGGCGACTGCCGAAGGGACGAGCGCCGCGGGGATTCGCCGAGCGCGCGAGCTGCTGACGGCCGAGGCGGCCCAGGGGGCCATCGCCCCAAAGGCAAGCGCCGCCGGTTACCTCGACCTGCTCGGCGGCGAGCTGGACTCGACGGGCGCGGTGCAGGATCTGATGACGACCCGCTTTGTGCCGGCGATCTACGAGCGTTACTGGCGCCCCGCGCTTGCGCGAGCCGTCAAGGGGGTGACCGGCCCGGGGATGGCGGAGGAGGTGCGGATCGCGCGGCTCCTGCTCGGGCTCGGTCCCGGCGACGTGGTGCTCGACGTCGCCTGCGGGCCCGGGAACTTCACGCGCGAGTTCGCCCGGGCGGTCGGCGACGGCGGCCTGGCGGTGGGAATCGACGCCTCGAGGACAATGCTCGCCCGCGGCGTCACCGAGCTCGAGGCGGCGGGACTCGCCAATCTGGCCCTGATTCGCGGCGACGCGACCCGGCTCCCCTTCCGGACGGCGTCTTCGACGGCCTCTGCTGCTTCGCGGCCCTGCACCTGTTCGCCGATCCGTTCGCGGCGCTCGACGAGATGCAGCGAGTGCTCGGTCCCGGCGGGCGGATCGCGATCATGACCTCGGTGCGCCGTCAGCTGACCCTGCCCCCGCTGAAGCCGCTGATCGAGCGAGCCGGCGGCATGCGCGTGTTCGAAACGAACGAGATCGTGGCCGCCCTTCAGGAGCGGGGATTCGAGAACGTCCGCCAGCGCCTCGCCGGCCTGGTGCAGTTCGTCGGCGGCCGGCTCCCGGCGGCCTCCTCAGCTTCCCCCGGTGCCCGGGGCGAAGGCCTCCACGATGAGGCGCTGGTACTCGGCGATCTCCGTCGGGGGGATGAAGTAGGACGGCGGGGTCAGGAAGACCCCGTCGCCGCGCTCCGCCACCTCGGCCACTCGCGCTCGGACCTTGTCGAGCGGGCCGGCCGCGCAGTAGGTGTCGACCATCTCGTCGGGGACGTGGGAGGGCATCGCGGCGAAGTCGCCGGCCCGGAACGCCTCGCCCACCGCGGCGGCCGCCTCGCCGAAGCCGTGCATCTCCCACAGCGGCGCGTAGGTGCGGACGGTGGCGTAGAAGCAGATCGTCCGGCGCGACGCCTCGTAGGCGGCCTCCTCGTCGTCGGAGATCGCGCAGCTCACCGTGGGGATGAAGTCGAAGTCCCCGCGGTCGCGACCGGAACGCGCCAGGCCCTGCTCGAAGTTGGCGACCAGCACCTCGTCGAGCCAGCGCAGCGAGCAGATCGGGTGGCCGATCAGGCCGTCGGCGCAATCGCCCGCCATCCGCGCCATCCCCTCCCGCACAGCGGCGGTGTAGATCGGCACCGATTCGCGAGCGGGCGGATGCGGGCGCACCCAACCCTTGATGTCGATGTCGTGGTAGTCGCCCTCGAACCGGATCGGCTCGCCGGCGTGGGCCTTCTGCATGATCAGCCGCACGGCCTCCACCGTCTCGCGCAGATGCGGGGCCGGGCGACCGTACTCGACGCCGTGCCAGGTCTCGTTGAGGCGCTTCACCCCGGCGCCGAGGCCCAGGCGGAACCGCCCGCCGGACATCTCGTCGACGTCGAGCGCGGAGACGGCGAGGATGAACGGGCTGCGGGTGAAGGCCCATGCGATCCCGGTGCCGACGGCGATTTGCTCCGTCGCGGCGGCGATCCAGGTCGCCTGGGTGACCGAGCTGCGAAACAGCTCCGGCGCCCAGACGCATTCGATTCCGGCCTGCTCCGCCTCGCGAGCTTGGTCCACCAGGTCGTCGGCGGTGACGCCGAGCGCCGCGATCGAGATCCGGTCCAGGGCGCCCATGCGCTAGCCCGGAGCGTTGGCGAGCGATCGCCATAGATAGAGACAGGCGAGCGTCCGGTGGGGACGCCAGGGCTCGGCGATCCGCTCGAGATCACCCGGGCCCGGCAGCTCGTCGAGGCCGTAGGCGATCTGCACCGCGCGGCGAATCCCGAGGTCGCCGGTGGAGATCACGTCGGGACGGGCGAGGTGGAAGATCAGGAACATCTCGGCCGTCCACGCGCCAATCGCCCTTGATCTGGACGAGCTCCGCGACCACGTCCTCGTCCGCGAGCCCTGCCAGCCGCCCCAGATCCAGGTTGCCGTCCTCGATCCGCTCGGCCAGGTCGCGAAGGAAGCCGACCTTGGACCACGAGAGGCCGGCCTCGCGAAGCGACTCCGGGTCGGCCGCGAGCAGTTGCGCGGGCTGGGGGAAGGAGCCGCCGAAGTGCGCGACCAAGCGCTCCCAGATCGAGCCGGCCGCCTTGGTCGAGAGCTGCTGGCCGACGATCGCCCGGGCGAGCGCCTCGTAGGGGTCCGGGCGGCTGCCTCGCCGGTCGGTGGCTGGATCGATGGGGCCGCCCTCGTCGATCAGCCCTCGGAGCACGCGATCGACCGAGCGCAGATGCTCGTCGGCGGTGGTGATCTCAGACGCGCTGGATCAGGGTCCCGGTACCCAGGCCGCCGCCGCAGCACATCGTCACCAGGCCCCACTCCTTGTCGGAGCGCTCCAGCTCGTGCAGCAGCGTGGTGATCAGGCGGGCGCCGGTCGACCCCAGCGGATGCCCGAGCGCGATCGCGCCGCCGTTCACGTTGACCCGGTCCATGTCCGGCTCGAGCTCGCGCCGCCAGGCCGCGACCACCGAGGCGAACGCCTCGTTGATCTCGATCAGGTCGAGATCACCGATCTGCATCCCGTTGCGGTCGAGCAGCTTCTTGGTGGCGGGGATCGGCCCGGTCAGCATCATCACCGGGTCGACGCCGACCGTGGTCTCGTCGGCGATCCTTGCCCGCGGCTTCAGCCCCAGCTCGTCGGCCTTCTCGCGCGTCATCAGCAGCACGGCGGCAGCGCCGTCCGAGATCTGCGACGAGTTACCGGCGGTGACCTTCCCGTCCTCCTTGAAGGCGGGCTTCAGCGCCGCCAGCTTCTCGATGCTGGTGTCGGGCCGAATGCCCTGGTCGGTGACGTGGGTGTCGCCGTTGACCGAGAACGGCGATCGATCTCCCGCTCGAAGCGACCTTCCTCGGTCGCCTGGGCGGCGAGCTGGTGGGAGCGCACGCCGATCTCGTCGAGCTCGGAGCGGGGGATCTCCCACTTGTCGGCGATCATCTCGGCCGAGATTCCCTGGGGGACGAGGTTGTAGCGCTCGAGCAGCTCAGGCGAGAAGGCGAACCCGTGCTCCTGCTGGACGGACATCCCGTCAGCGAACGAGAGGTGGCCCATGTGCTCGACGCCGCCGCCGATCGCGGCGTCGTGCACCCCGGAGGCGATCAGCGCGGCGGCGAAGTTCACCGCCTGCTGCGCAGAGCCGCACTGGCGGTCGATGGTGGTCGCGGGGGTCTCGATCGGGAGGCCCGCCTCGAGCCAGGCGTTGCGACCGATGTTGAACCCCTGCTCGCCGAACTGCTGCACGCAGCCGGCCACCACGTCCTCGACCTGGGAGGCCTCGATCCCGGTGCGGTCGACGAGCTCCTTGAACGTCTTCGAGAGCAGGTTGGAGGCGTGGACGTCCTTGTAGTAGCCCTTCTCCTCGTGACCGCGGCCGATCGGAGTACGAACCGCCTCGACGATTACCACCTCGCGACCCTGGAACTTGCCGTTGCTCGCCATCCGGATGCCCTCCGTTCGGTCGTTTGGGATGCCTCAATGGACGATAGCCGATTGGTTGACTGACCAGTCAACCACGAGCGCCTGGGCCGCCGAGCCGGCCGCTCGCTACTTGGCCAGCCGCGGCAGCGTGACCGAGAGGTTTGAGACCCGGACCGAGAAGGCCGAGTTGCTGGCCTGGTAGTAGGGCGCGTCGCGTCCGAGAAGCTGGAGCGCGACCCGGTGGCCTTGGCCGAAGCGGTAGCCGTTGCCGTGGAGCTGGAAGACGATCCGCCCGCTCTGGTTGTTGTTCAGCGCGTAGACGCCCCGGTCGACGAGGCGCTGCTGACCGTTCGGCATCAGGTCCCACAGCCTCGCCGCGATCTGGCCGAAGTTGCCCGTCGTCTCGATCTGGGCCCGCACCGTCGGCCGGCCGAGCATGGTGAAGGCGCTGTTGACGTGGTGCCTGTAGGTGGCGGTGTTGGGCTCGTTCACGATCTGGATCGTCTTGCAGGAGTCCGTGGTGCCGCCGATCGGATCGAACTGCGCCGCCACGTTCTGATTGCCTCCGCTTGAGGTGAACGTCTTTGCGGGGTTGGAGCCGAAGACGAGGGCACCGTCCTGGATCGCCCTCCAACTGAGGGCCCTGAACGGGCCTGCATCGGGGGCGCTCTGGGGACAGGTCTGGTTGAACGCGGTGACGGAGCCGCGCGGCGGGGTGCCGCCGCCACCCGTCTTCAGGTAGGCGTCGAAGAAACGCGCCGCCTGGCCGAAGAAGAGCCTGTCCGTGGCCTCCTTGTTCGATCCGCGGCTGTGGCCGAGGTCGCCGAGCTGGAGGCTGACCGCGAAGCGTGGGTATCGCGAGCGAAGCAGGTTGTAGGCGCGGAGGGCGTGCGGAGCCGGGAACAGGTCGTCCGTCCAGCCGTTTTGGATCAGCAGGGGCGCCGGCCTCGAGGCGCCCGCCAGGAACGCCAGGCCGTAGGCGCCGTTGTGGTTGTAGACGCTGCGGATGGCCGCCATCGCGTCGGCGGAGAGCGGCTTGCCGGCCTGGATCTGGGCGAAGCTCAGAGGAAGGTTGGCGTCGCGATCGGTGCACGGGGTGGAGGCCGGCGCCGTCCCGCAGTAGTAGCCGGTCGCCGAGCCGAGGGCATAGAGCCCGCTGATGTAGCTCTGGATCGGAACGCCGACCGGGGTCAGGCTCTGCCCCCGCGGCGCGACCTGGGTGTCGAGGAAGCGGCCGTTGGGGAGCAGCGCGTCGACGAGGTCGGACCACGGCCAGCGCGGGTACGCGGCCGCGATCTGGAGCGGCGTTCCATCGGGGCTGCGCCAGGGCATGAGCACGCCGTCTCGCCTTCGAATCCGATCGCGCAGGAAGGCGAGCTCCATGCTCTGCCCTCCTCCGTAGGAGACGCCCGTGACGCCCGATCCTGCTCGGCTTGACGATGCCCTGGTCGGCAAGCAGGCCGAGCAGGTGCTGGGTGTCGCGCGCCTCGTAGCGCGTGTCCCCGAGGTGGATGTAGCCCTTGCCGCAGGGGCCGGAGTGGTCTGGGGGCGGAGCCGCCTCCGCAGGAGTCGCCGAATCCACGAGCTGTGTAGTTGACGACGGCGTATCCCTGGCGGGCGAAGTTGTTGTTGTTGTATCCACCCGCCGGGGAGGTCGACTCGAAGTTGGTCTTGCTGCCGCCCCAGCCGTGCAGCATGACGATGGTCGGAAACGGCCCGTTCCCCTGAGCCGGGAGGGTCACGTCGACGTCGAGCGGAACCCCGTCGAAGGTGGGAACCCGCTCCGCCCTGCTGGTGGTCGGGCAAAAGCGCACCCCGTTCTGGGCCTGGCACGAGTGCCCGAACGGCTCGGGCGCAGCGGACGCATCGGCCGTCAGTCCCAGCGTGGCGATCAGCATCGCCATCAAGGCGACGATCCACCGGCCGCGATAAACGCCCGACTGTGCGAGTTCCCCTCCGTGCACGAAGATCGAGCATAGCCGAGGCGCCGCGGCCTGTGGCCCGTGTCGCTACTGGCTGGGAAGGGGCGAGCCCGCGGCGAACAGGAACCAGATCGCCATCGCGGCGCAGGCCAGCAGGACGGAGGCGAGGACGACGGCCTCCAGCGCGGTCATGCCGCCGGGGCTGGCCCGTTCGTCGCTGAGGCTCTTTCGCCAGGCCGGCAGGTAGCGGGTCGGCAGCTTGGTGGTGCCCGTGATCCGCACGTAGAGGCGGTTCAGCCGGGACAGCACCCAGGCCATGGCGATGATCGAGCAGACGATGCCGAAGAAGACCAACGTGTACGGGCCCCCCGAGGGCTGCTGGGTATCCGCGATCATCGAGCCGATCCAGATCCAGCCCCACGGGATCACCGTCCACATCGAGAAGGCGCCCAGCACCATCACGGCCAGCACGAAGGTGGCGGCCAGGCTGGCTCCAGCCGCCGCTGGAGCATGTCGCCTCGCATCCGCCATGTGCCCAGGGTACGCGGCGGGGCCCCTCGGCGTCAGGCGAGCCTGATGGCCCGATCCGGACGGGGGCGTGATAGTAACCACCGTGGGTGAGCAGCTCGGATGGATACAGGCGTCCGGCGGTGGTCGGCAGCGGGGCGATCGGGTGCGCCCTCGCCGCCTCTGCGACAGCGCTCGGGGAAGTCAGGCTGCTGGCCAGAAGCGACGTCTCGGCCTGGCGGGCCGAGGAACGAGCGCAGGCCGATTGCTCGAAAGTCGACGGCGGCGACCCGAAGTCGGATCCGGGTGACGACCGACCCGGCGGACCTGTCCAACTGCGACATCGTGGTTGAGGCGGTGATCGAGGAGCTCGACGCAAAGGCCGACCTGCTTCGCGAGGTGGGCGATTCCAGCCCGGAGGCCGACCTGGCGAGCACCACGTCGTCGTTGCCGGTGGCCGAGCTGGCAACCCGGAGCGGACATGCCGACAGGGTCTTCGGCTTCCACGTCTTCAACCCCGTGCAGCTGATGGAGCTCGTGGAGCTCTGTGTCCCGGACCGCCTTCGCGACGGTGTGCGCGAGCGCGCCCGGAGCTGGGCCCGGGCGCTGGGCAAGACCGTGATCGAGGTTCCCGACCAGCCCGGATTCGTCGTCAACCGGTTGCTCTTTCCGTACCTGTTCGACGCCGTGCGGCTGATGGAACGCACCGGGATGGAGGCAGCCGACGTGGACTCGTGCATGCGGCTGGGCGCCCGCTATCCGATGGGGCCCCTGCGCCTGCTCGACTTCATCGGGCTGGACGTTGCCGCGTCGATCGGCCAGAGCCTGTTCAGCGACTCCGAGGAGGACCGCTACCGCGCCCCCGGGCTGATCGAGGAGCTGATCGGCAAGGGCAAGCTCGGCCGCAAGAGCCAGGCCGGGTTCTACCAGTACGACTGACGGGCTGAGACGCTACGCGGCGGTGCGCTTGCGCTTCCCGGCGAGGTCCCAGATCACGTCGGCCTCCGAGATCCCTTGACGGCGAGCCGTCTCGGTGACGTCCTCCCACGGAAGCTGCGCTTCCGGGAGCTCGTCCCATCGGGCCAGGTCGAGCCCCTCAAGCGCCCCGCGAAGCGCCGGCCCCAGATGCTCCTCGGCGCGAAGTACAGCCTTCAGGACTTCGAGCTGCTTGTCGGTGAACTTCACTGTCCACATAGCGATGCCCCTTCACGTAGGTGAGCCGGACCGACCGCAAGCTAGACCCGTTCGCGGACGGAAGCTGGGGGGTCGGAACGCCGCAAATTGCGGGTCTACGACCCGCTGGTGCCCTGCTGTCGCGGGAATTCGCCGGTCGCTGACGTGTGGATCCGAACCGCGACGATGCGGTTCTCGCGCACCGACTCCACCCTGACCTCGTAGCCATTGGCCACGATCCGGTCGCCGCGCTTCGGCACCCGGCCGAGCTCCGAGAAGACGTAGCCGCCGATCGAGTTGAAGGCGTCCGAGGAGACCGGGAGCTTTATCCCCACGTCCTCGAGGTCACCCAGCGACACGTGGCCCCGCACGTACCAGTCACCGTCGGTGAGCCGCCGCATCGAGGCCGCCCGCGGGTCGGTCTCGTCCTCGATCTCCCCCACCACCTCCTCGAGGATGTCCTCGATGGTGACGATGCCCACCGTTCGACCGTACTCGTCCGAGACCACCGCAATGGAGCTGCGCTGGCGCTGCAGCTCGGCGAGCAGATCGTCGAGGGGCTTCGTCTCCGGGAAGATCGGCACCTCGCGGATCGCCGGCTCGATGGAGGCATCGGGCCCCGTGTTCATGTAGAGGCGGGCGAGGCTGTTGTTGTGGACGACGCCGCGCACCCGGTCCGGGTTGTGATCCTCGATCACGATCAGCCGCGTGTGGCCCGATGAGACGCAGCGCTGCAGCGCCTCCTCGACCGTTTCCGAGGCGTTGACGGTGACAACGGCGGGGATCGGGGTCATCACCTCGCGCGCTTGCTGCTCGTGCAGGTGGAAGACGCCGCTCAGCATCCCCGCCTCTCCCGGGTCAAGCGAGTCGCCGGTGCCGGATTGGCCCGATTGGCGAATGATCGCCTTGACGTCCTCGGCGGTGTGCTGCTCCTCGAGCTCTCCGGGACGGACGCCGAACAGGCGCACGACCGCGTTCGCGACCTTGGTCAGGCCGACCGTGAACGGGCCGCTGAGCACCCGGAATGCCGCCAGCGGCCGGGCCAGGATGCGGGCCGTGCCCTCCGCCCGGGTGATCGCCAGTATCTTCGGCACCTGCTCGCCGAGTGCGATGTGGATCGAGGTCACCAAGGTGAAGGCGATCGCCAGCGAGATCGCCACCGCGACGCCGTGCGAGAGGCCCCCGAAGATCGGCTCGAGCAGGCTGGCCAGGGACGGCTCGCCGAGGAAGCCGATCCCGATCGAGGCCATCGTGATCCCCACCTGACACGCGGAGAGGGACTCGTCGATGCGGTCGATCTGTGCCAGCGCCTGCTCGGCGCCGCGCGTGCCTTCGCCGGCCAGCACCTCGAGTCGCGATCGCCTCGCCCTGACCAATGCGAACTCGGCGGCGACGAACAGGCCGTTGATCACGACCAGCAAGAGAAGGACGATCAGGAGCAGGACGCTCACGGCCGCCACCAAGCGGGCTCGCCCGGGCTACGGGCGTCGCCTATGTCGCTGGTACTTCGAGGAGGGCCGTCGTCGTCCATCGAAGGACGATCGAAAAGGTACCAGGGCCCTGGGGACGTACTCGCGGCGCCACTAGAGTCCCAGACGGATGTCTGGGGACGCTCTGCAACCCGCGGCGGGCGCCGGGCGCCAGGCGCGGGGGCACGGCGAGCAGGACCAAACCCCCTATCTCGACGCGATCGTGGCGTATGCCGAGCGCAGTCCCGGCCGCTTCCACGTCCCCGGGCACAAGGGCGGACACGGGGCGGACCCGGCGGCAATCGAGGCGCTGGGCCAGGCGGCGTTCGATCGCGACGTCCCGGCCGGGATCGAGGGCATCGACATCGGTCCCGACTCCCCGTTCCAGCGGGCTCAACGGCTCGCCGCCGGCGCCTGGGGCGCGCGGCGCAGCTGGTTTTTGATCAACGGCGCCTCGCAGGGCAATCACGCCACCTGCCTCGCGCTTCGCCACGGCGGCCGCAGCGTCGTCGTCCAGCGCAACGCCCACTCGAGCACGATCGACGGGATCATCCTCGCGGGACTGGAGCCGGCCTTCGTCGCGCCCGAGCTCGACGCCCAGCTCGGGGTCGCCCACTGCCTGACCCCGCGGGCGCTGGCCGAGGCGATCGACCGCACCCCGGATGCCGTCGCGGCGCTGACCGTCTCTCCCACCTACTTCGGCGCGGTCGCCGACGTCAGCGGGCTGGCGGAGGTCTGCCACGACCGAGGGCTGCCGCTCGTAGTCGACGAGGCCTGGGGCTCCCACCTGCGGTTCTCGCCGCTTTTGCCGGCGAGCGCCCTGGAGTGCGGCGCCGACCTGGTCCTGTCCTCGATCCACAAGCTGCTCGGCAGCCTCACCCAGTCGGCGATCCTCCACCTCGGCGAGGGCGGCGTGATCGACGAGGACGTGGTCGACCGCTGCGTGACCCTGACCGAGTCGACCAGCCCGAGCGGGCTGCTCACGGCCTCGCTGGACGCCGCCCGCCGCCACGCCGCGGTGCACGGGGCGAGGCTGCTCGCTGAGACCCTGGCCGGAGTCGAGCGCGCCAGGGCGGAGGTGCAGCGGGTCCCCGGCCTCGACGTCCTCGACGAGCGGCTTGTCGGTCGCCCGGGGGTCCACGGCTGGGATCCGCTGCGCCTGGCGATCGACGTCCGCGCCACCGGCAGCACCGGCACGCGGCTCGCTGCCCTGATGCGGGAGCTGGACGACGTCAACCTGGAGCTCGTCTCCGAGAACGTCGTCGTCGCCGTCTTCGGGATGGGAGAGGACGCGGCTCGAAGCGCGGCGCGCCTCGTCGCGGCCATCCGCAGCGCGGTCGAAACCCTCGGAGGCGAGGCCGAGCTTCCAAAGCGGCCCTTCACGCCGCCCCCGCCCTGGGGGAGCCTCGAGGCGCCGCCGCGCGAGGCGTTCTTCGGGCCGCAGGTGGTGGTGCCGTTCGAGGCGGCCGTGGGGCGGGTCGCCGCGGAGTCCCTGGCCGCCTATCCGCCCGGGATCCCGAACGTGCTGCCCGGGGAGCGCCTGACCCAGGAGACCGTCGACTACATCCGCGAGGTGGTCGAGCATGGCGGCTGGGTGAGGGGAGCCGTGGACCGAAGCCTGCGCACCATTCGGGTGGTCAGCGACTGAGCGCCGCAACCCGGAAGCGCTGTTCCGCGATGCGCTCGACACGGGTCCCGAGCTGCTCGCAGGCAGGGGCAAGCCGCTGCGCGATCCATTCCGCGTCCTGGCCGGCGGCAAGCCGGGTGAGGCAGTGGTCGAGGGCAAGGCCGACCAGCTCCAGCTCGAGGTCCGGATCACCAGGCCGCCAGATCGCCAGCACGCCCAGGTCGTTTCGCAGCCTGGGATCGACCGCGTAGTCGTCTAGCGCGTCGCCGAGGTCGTAGAGCAGCGGGCCGCGCCGGCCCCAGCCTGTGCCGTGGAAGACGTGCGCCGAGTGGCCGGCGACGAGGTCGGCGCCCGCCTCCTGCAGCTCGGCGGCCGCTCGGCGTTGCCAGCCCGCCGGCTCTGTGGTCATGTTGGGGCCCCAGTGGGGAAAGGCCACCACGTGGTCGCACTCGTGGTCCAGCCGGGCCAGCTCGCCGGCCAGCCAGTCGGGAATCCCGCGCCGCAGGTCGCCGTAGGCGATCCCCGGCCTGTCCCGGCCGGCCGCGAACTCGCGCGGGTGGTCCGAGGCGGCCACCAGCCCCAGCCGAATGCCCCCGCCTTCCACGATCGCGGCGCGGCGCGCCTCGGGCTCGTCCCGGCCCGCCCCGGCGACGGCGATCCCGGCCTCGCCGAGCAGCTCGAGCGTCTCGATCAGCGCCTCGACCTCGTAGTCGAGCGCGTGGTTGTTGGCCAGGCCAACGACCCCAACCCCGATTGCCGCCAGCGATCGCACCGCTTGGGGCGGTCCGCGGAAGAAGAACGGCTTCTGCCGGACGCGCTCCGTCGGCTCCCCCCGCGCCGAGATGCAGCACTCGAGGTTGCAGATCACGAGGTCGCAGGACTGGCACAGCTCGCGAACCTCGGGCGCCCACACCTCCTCGGGCGGGACGTCGGCGAGCCGCTCCGCGACGGCCCGCCCGAGCATCACGTCGCCGAGCAGAGCGATCGTCGGGGTCACACAGTCAGGCTATCCGCCATGTACGGCGTCGCCGCCGTGCTCATCCAGCGTGTTGCCGATCGGCGGGATCGGGTTGTCGCGAATGATCCGCGCCATGTGCAGGAGGTTGTGCGCGCACCAGGAGCTGGTCCGCTGCGTGTAGGGGTGCTCCGGGCCGCCGGCATCTAGGTAGGAGGGGCCGGGGCCGGCGTCGCCGACCCAGTAGGTGTCGGCGTTCGGCGGCACCACGCACCCCAGGTGGGTCATGTTGAACAGCGTCGATTCGGCGCAGGCGTGAGCACCGTCCTCGTTCCCGGTCACCACCACGCCGGCGACCTTGTTGTAGAGCGGGTACTGGCCAACCTCGTTGCGCTCGTTGTAGGTGCCGTCGAGGCGCTCGATCACGAGCTGGGCGACCGATGAGCGGTGCCCGAACCAGATCGACATCCCCATCAGCAGGATGTCGGCAGCCTTGATCTTCTCGAGCACCTGCGGCCACTCGTCGCCGCCGCCCTCGTCGGAGGTGACCCCGAAGGCGATCGCGTAGTCGACCGGACGCAGGATCTCCGTCTCTGTGCCGTGCTCGGAGAGCAGACCGAAGACGCGGCCCATCAGCGCCTCCGTGTGCGAGGTCTCCGGTGACTTCTTCAGAGTGCAGTTGATTCCCAGCGCCTTCAGCCCGGCGCCGGCGTCCGCGTCCAGCTCCGCCAACTTCCTCTCCTTCCTTCGGCTCTCAGCCGCGTTGCAGGTGGTGGCTCAACATATCGGGAGTCCCGCGGGCGGCCGGATCGTTTCGCGGCGTGTCAATAGCCTTCGACCGGTGAGCGCGTTCGAGAAGCTCGTCGAGCTGCCGATCGAGGTCTCGTCGTATGAGCTCGAGGCCCGGGACCACGAGTACGGCTCCTTCACCCGCCCCTCGACCATCGTTCGGCTGCGCGGCTCCGGTCAGGAGGGAATCGGGGAGGACGTCGTCTACGACGTACTCGACCACATCGCCCACCGCGACGCCGGGCCGGTCCACGACCTCGGCGGCCCGAGGACGCTGGGCGGGCTGTGCGAGATGCTCGCGGAGCTCGACCTGTTCGGCTCGGCGGCGCCCGTGCTCGAGTCCTCGCGGCACTACCGCCGCTGGGCGTACGAGAGCGCCGCGCTGGACCTGGCGCTGCGCCAAAGCGGCGTCTCGCTGCACGAGGCCCTGGGGCACGACCCGAAGCCGGTCACCTTCGTCTGCTCCACGCGCCTCTCCAGCTTCGGGGACGACGACCCGCGCTCCACCACCCAGCCCGTTCGCCGGCGGCTGGCCAAGTACCCGACCCTGCGCTTCAAGCTCGACCCCGAGAACGACTGGGATGCCGAGCTGATCGCCGAGCTGACGGAGATCGCGGGCGTCGACGTTCTCGATCTGAAGGGCCACTACCGCGGTACCCCCGTCGACGTCGAGACCGATCCCGAGCTCTACAGCGCCGTCGCCGCGGCCTTTCCCGGCGCCTACCTCGAGGACCCCGACCTGAACGAGGAGACCCTGCCGGTGCTGGAGCCGCACGCCGACCGGATCACCTGGGACGCGCCGCTGCACTCGCTGGCCGACATCGAGGGGCTGGAGCGGCAGCCACGGGCGATCAACTCGAAGCCGTCGCGCTTCGGCTCCCTGGGCGAGCTGCTCGCCGTCTACGAGCACTGCAAGCGGGAGGGCATCGCGATCTATGGCGGTGGCCAGGGGGAGCTCGGCCCCGGGCGAGGCCAGATCCAGTACCTGGCTTCGCTCTTCCACCCCGACACGCCGAACGACGTCGCCCCCTCCGGCTACAACGACCCGGCGGTCCCAGACGGGCTGGCCTCGAGCCCGCTCGATCCGGTGCCCTCCCCGACGGGCTTTCGGTGGGGCGAGTGGGCGGATCGCTAGCCGGGCGGTCGTTCGAGCGGCAGCGCGGATAGCCTGGGGCGCGAACGAGACGAGGAGGTCCGATGGCACAGAAGCCCTTCGCCGATGCGCTCAACGAGCAGATCGCCAACGAGTTCGGCGCCCACCAGCAGTACATCGGCGCCGCCGTCTACTACGAGTCAGAGACGCTGCCGCGCCTGGCCGCCTTCTTCTACCGCCAGGCGGTCGAGGAGCGAAACCACGCGATGATGATGGTCCAATACCTGCTGGACGCCAACCAGGAGGTGCGGATCCCCGACATCGAGGCGAAGCTGACCCGCTTCGACGACGTCGTCGCCCCGGTGCGGATGGCGCTCGATCAGGAGCAGCGCGTAACCGAGGAGATCAACGCCCTGTTCAAGCTCGCCCGCGACAACGGCGACTACCAGGCCGAGCAGTTCATGCAGTGGTTCGTCAAGGAGCAGATGGAGGAGGTGTCGACGATGACCGATTTGCTGACCGTGGTCGAGCGCTCGGCGGACAACGCGCTGCTGGTCGAGGAGTACCTGGCCCGGGAGAAGCTCGGCGAGGAGGACCAGGCCGACCCCACCGCCCCGCCGACCGCCGGCGGGGAGCTCTAGTGGCCGCGGTCTGCACACACCTCGACCAAATCCAGGCCGAGCCTCCGGAAACCGTCGCCGGATGCGAGGACTGCCTCAAGATCGGCGGCCAGTGGGTGCACCTGCGGGTTTGCCGTAGCTGCGGCCACGTCGCCTGCTGCGACTCCTCTCCCAACCAGCACGCCTCAAAGCACGCCGCAGCCGGCGGCCATCCGATCGTCAGCTCGCTCGAGCCGGGCGAGGATTGGTCGTGGTGCTACGTGGACGAGGTCGCGTTCGTGGTCGAGTCGCGGGCCTGATGGCGATCTGGATGCTCTAGGCGGCCGGCAGTCCAGCGGCCTCGAAGGCCTGGGCCTTGCTGGCGAGCATGTCCAGCCGGGTGATCTTCCCGTCGCTGAGCGTATGGACGAACCAGAAGTCGGCCTCGATCGGGGCGCCGCTCTGTGAGCCGACCGCCTTCTGGTGGACGCGGACGACGACCTGGTGGTCGTTGGCGTCGATGTACTCCTCGGGGGTTGCCGTGAACTCCTCGAAGTCCTCAACCCACTCGGCGATCGCCTGGAGAAGCCCATCCGGGCCATGGAACGTCGCACCGTCCGGTTCCGCCCTGTAGGTGATCTGGTCCGGCGCGGCGCTCTCGAGCATGGCCGGGATGTCCCCGCGCTGATAGGCCTCAAAGCCGCGCCGCACAATCTCCACGTTCTCACGTGACATCGCACCACCTCCTATATCAAGGCCTGCTCTGAGACCGGCCGTCGCCGCGTCCATCCAGTGATGGATTTCGCCAAGCCATTTGGCGAAATGCGACGTTCGGGGTCAGGGTGATGAGTCGCTTCCGGCGGCACCTCGCGCTGAACGTCGAGGCCGGGAGGCGAAGATCCGGCCCGACGGTTAGGCTCGCACGCGCTCAGACGGCCAAAGGAGTGTGTTTTGAAGCTCGTGATCGGCATCGTCCGACCGGAGAAGGCGAACGACGTATTGGAGGCGCTCTATCGCGCGGAGGTGCGCGGGGTCTCCCTGAGCCGGGTCCAGGGGCACGGAGGCGAGCTGGACCGGGTCGAGACCTACCGCGGCACGACCGTGCAGATGGGGCTCGCCGACAAGGTCCGCTTCGAGATCGCCGTCTCGGACCCCTTCGTCGAGCCGACGATCGAGGCGCTGTGCGCGGGCGCCCGCACCGGCGAGGTCGGTGACGGCAAGATCTTCGTCGTTCCCCTCGAACGGGCGGTGCGGATCCGCACCGGTGAGACCGACCACGGCGCCGTGACGCCGGTCGCAGGCTGATCGGGATGCCGAATCTGATCGCACAGGCGACGGCGATCGACACCGGCGACACGGCCTGGATGCTGGCCGCAACGGCGCTGGTGCTGATGATGAGCATGGCGCTGGGCCTCTTCTACGCGGGCCTGGTGCGCTCCAAGAACCCGCTCAACACGTTCATGATGTGCATCGCGGCGATCGCCGTCGCCACCGTCACCTGGGCGGTAATCGGCTACTCGTTCGCCTTCGACGAGGGCAACGACATCATCGGCGGCTTCGACCACGCCTTCCTCAGCGACGTCACCCTCGAGCCCCGTGAGGGGTCGACGATCCCCCATCTGCTCTTCTTCGCCTTCCAGGCCACCTTCTGCATCATCACCACGGCGCTGATCTCGGGCGCGGTCGTCGAGCGGATGCGCTTCAGCGCCTTCCTGGTCTTCTCGGCGCTGTGGTCGGTGCTCGTCTACGCCGTGCTGGCCCACTGGGCCTTCGGTCCCGGCTGGCTGCTCGAGGGCGGAACCCTCGACTTCGCCGGCGGCGTCCCGGTCGAGATGGGCTCCGGGTTCTCGGCCCTGGCGGCGGCGCTGGTCGTCGGCGCCCGCAAGGACTACGGGCGGCAGGCGCTGCTGCCCCACAACACCGTCTATGTCCTCGTCGGCGCCGGGCTGCTGTGGTTCGGCTGGTTCGGCTTCAACGGCGGCAGCGGCTTCAACACCGGGGCCAACTCGGTTCTCGCCTTTACCAACACGCTGCTGACGCCTGCGACGACGCTGCTGGTCTGGTTCGGGCTCGACGCGATTCGCGGTCGCAGGGTGACCGCGGTCGGCGCGGCGACGGCGATCATCGTCGGCTGCGTCCTGATCACTCCCGCCGGCGGCTTCATCAGCCCCGGCTACGCGATGCTGCTCGGCGCGCTGGGCGCCGTGCCCTGCTACGCGGTGGTCGCCTGGCGGCCGCGGACGCGGGTCGACGAGACGCTCGACGTGCTCGCCGTGCACGGGATCGCCGGCTTCTTCGGGATCCTTTTCATCGGCTTCGTCGCCCAGGTCGGCTGGAACGGGGTCTCGGACGGTCTCTTCTACGGCAACGCGTCCCAGCTCGGCGACCAGGCCCTGGCGGCGCTGACGGCGCCGGCGTATGCCTTCGGCGCCACCTATGTGCTTCTGCGGCTGATCGGAGCCGTGATGCCGCTGCGCAGCAGCGAACGCGAGGAAGCGCTGGGGATGGACATCGTCTACCACGGCGAGGACGCCTACGCGAGCGGCGAGGGAGCGATCCTGATCACGCCGGACGCCGACGCCGAAGAGGTGGATCCGGTCGCCCAGCCCCGGGCGTAGGACCCGAGCGGAGCGGGAGCGACGGGACTCGAACCCGCGGCCTCCGGCGTGACAGGCCGGCGCTCTAAACCAACTGAGCTACGCCCCCGAGAAGGTTGATTTTACGGAGCGACGCCCCTCCTGAGTCGCCGCTCGTCAGCTGCCCTCGAAGGTTGCATGCCCCGGGCCCTTCTCGAGCAGCGTTCGGGCGCCCCTCTGAAGGTCGTCGCTCGCCATCACCGTCGCCCCTGCCTCCGCCAGGGCCGCGTCGGCGGCCTCCACCCCCTCGTCGACGGTGAGCCGAATCATCTGCTTGGTCGCCGCGTGCGCGAGTGTCGGCCCCTCGGCGAGGCGCCCGGCGAACGCGCGCGCTTTCGCCTCCAAGTCACCAGCCTCGACGACGCGATTCACCACCCCCCACTCGAGCATCGTCTGCGCCGGGTACGGCCGCGCGGTCAACACGGCTTCCGCAGCCCGTCCCGCGCCGGCCCTGGCGACCAGTCTCTGGCGTGCCGCCGCCGAACGGGGTCGCCCCGATCACTCCCTCGACCAGTCCCAGCTGAGAACCCTCGGCCGCCCAGATCAGATCGCAACTCAGCGCCACCTCGAGCCCCGCCGCGAGGCAGAACCCCTGCACCGCGGCGACGGTGGGGACGGAGATCTCGGCGAACCGCCTGATCACCGGCATGAACTCCTCGATCAGCTCGCGAGCGGCGGCCTCGTCACGGTCGAGGAACATCTCCACGTTCGCGCCCGCGGAGAAGTTCTCTCCCTCAGCGCGAACCAGGATCGCCCGGGCATCGCTGTCACGGGCCTGCTCGGTCGCCGCCGCCAGGTCACGTGCGAGCTCCAAGCCGAACAGATTCAGAGGCGGGTCTGCGAGCACGATCTCCCCCACCCCGCCTTCCTGGCTGAATTGCGCCTTTGCCATCGCTGCTCCTTTCATCGCGTCATTATGGAAGCCCGATGCACGAATACAACAATGACTCCTCCGCGGCGAAGTTCAGCCGCCGCCAGGCCGTTGCCGGGGCGGGAGCCGTGACGCTCGCCGGCGTCCTTGCCGCGTGCGGCTCGGATGACGAGACGACCGAGGTTGCGACGACCGACGGTGGAACCGCAACGGTTCCCTCGAATACAGACGGGCGCACCTCGACGAATGAGCTCTTCGACGAGTCCGCCTCCTGCTCGCTGACGCCGCAACAGACGGAGGGCCCCTACTACTTCGACGTCGACAAGATCCGCAGCGACGTCCGCGAGGATCGCGAGGGGGCGCCGCTGCGCCTGGCGTTGCGCGTGCGCGACGCCGAAAGCTGCGAGCCGATCGAGAACGCGGTCGTCGAGATCTGGCACTGCGACGCGCGCGGGCATCTACTCCGGCTTCGTGGCCGCTTCCACCGGCGCCGGCACCGGAACGGACGACGAGACGTTCCTGCGCGGCGCTCAGGTGACCAACGCCGACGGGATCGTCGAGTTCAAGACCGTGTATCCGGGCTGGTACCCCGGGCGCACCGTCCACATCCACGCCATGGTGCACCTCGACCGGACCAGCGTGCTCACGACCCAGCTGTACTTCGATGACGAGTTCAGCGAGCAGATCTACGCGAAGGCGCCGTACTCGCAGGCCGCCGGACGAGACAGTTTCAACTCCGACGACTCGATCTTCGACGAGTCGCTGCTGCTGACGCTCACCGGCAACAGCGACGGCGTCACCGGCGCGATGACCTTCGACGTGGAGAGTGCGTGAGGGTCGTCAGCTATCGCTCCGAGCGCGGGGTGCGGGCGGGGCTGCTGCGCAACGACTCGGTGGTCGACGTCTGGGACGCGCTCGGCGGCGACGGGTCCAGCGTCCGCGACCTGCTCGCCTCCGACCGCCTGGACGAGGCGGCCGAGATCTCCGGCGGCGAGCCGCTGGCGCTGGCACAGGTGGAGCTCGAGCCGCCGCTCCCCGATCCGGAGAAGATCATCTGCATCGGGCTGAACTACCGCGCCCACGCCGCCGAGGCGGGGATCGAGCCGCCGACGCCCCGACCTTCTTCGCCAAGTTCCGCAACGCGCTCGCATCGCCGGGCGCCACCGTGGCCCTGCCCGCGGCGAGCGCCAAGGTCGACTTCGAGGCCGAGGTGGCGTTCGTGGTCGGGCGTCGCGCCCGTGACGTGGCGGAGGCCGATGGGCTCGATCACGTCGCCGGTTACATGCTGCTCAACGACCTCTCCGCCCGCGACCTCCAGTTCGCGACCCCGCAATGGATGCCGGGAAAGGTGTTCGACGGCTCGGCGCCCTGCGGTCCGGCATTGGTGACACCCGATGAGGCGGGCGCCGAGGACAGGATCTCCTTCTCGCTGACCCTGAATGGAGAGCGGATGCAGGCGGCGTCCACCGACGACCTGGTCTTCTCCGTGCCGGCACTCGTCGCCCACCTGTCCGGGCTGATGACGCTGGAGCCCGGCGACGTCGTCTCAACCGGAACGCCGGCGGGCGTCGGCAGCACCCGCCAACCCCGAGTCTGGCTGAAGCCGGGTGACAAGATCGAGATCAGCTCGCCGACCCTGGGGCTGCTGCGGACGACGATCGGTTGAGCCCCTCGTCCTGCTGCGTGACGAACAGGGCCACCAGCACCAGGGGCAGGAACCAGACCACGTAGAAGTAGAACCAGTGGGTCGCTCCGAGCTGGACGGCGATCAGAACCGCCGCCGCCAGCGCGGCGACCTGCGCCGGGGTCTTTCGCCGCGGCCAGAGCGCCACCCCGAGGGCGAGGGCGATCGCTCCCGCCCGCACGATCGGCCGCAGGAAGTCGAGCGAGGGGGCCTGGCCCCAGACGCTGAACGGCGAGCTGCGCGAGGCCTGGTAGCCGAGTGTGCGGTCATACAGCTCTCGCAGGCCGCCGTCGGGGAGGAAGGGCAGGACCAGTAGCGCGCTGAGCGCGAGGAAGGCTGCCCCGAAGATGAGCGCCGAGCGCCACCGGCGTTCGCCGGTGCCGGTCGCGAACAGCGGCGCCAGCGCCGCCGGCCCGAACTTCGCCCCGGACCCCAGGGCCACCATCGCCCCGCGGGCGGGCGGGGAGGCAAGTACCAGCATCGCTCCGACGACGATCGCGGCAATCAAGGAATCGTTCGCATTCGCGTTCATCGTGTAGAGCGTGAACGGACAAGCGAGCCAGCCGAACGCGAGCGCGATTCCCAACCTCCTACCGACCTCGCCGGCGCGCAGGCGTCGGCCCAGCGCGAGCAGGCCGAGCGCCGCGAGCAGGTCGAAGGCGATCGCCGCGGCGTGGGCGGCGGGCACGTCGCCCCAATGGCCGTGCCACGGGAAGATGGCCTCGAAGGGGACGTAGGCGAGGTAGTTGAGGGGGCCATAGACGTCGCCGCGGATTCCGACCCCCGGGGCGAAACCGCCGTCGTAGAGCTCCTGCCCCTGGCTGATGTGATCGGCGCCGACGACGCCCGCGACGCCGATGTCGATCACCCGTGAGTCGGCGACGTTGAGGGCAATCCGCGCGCAGACGAGGGCGACGGCGCCGATCGCCAGCCAGCTCACCGGTAACACCGGGATCAGCGGGCCGGGTCGACTGCGCGGACGCGCTCCCACCCACAACATGCGCACCAGCACGTAGCCCAAGACCGGGTAGGTGAGCGGCACGGACGTGGTGATCTCGCCGCGATTGAAGAACCAAAGCGAGACGCCGAGGCCGAGCAGCACCAGGAGGTCCAGGTGCAGGAGCCGGAAGGGACGCCGAGGGTCGATGAAGGGCGCCAGGAACAGCAGGCATAGCGGCAGCCACACGTACGGCGCGTTCACCTTCTGGGCGATGGCCCCCAAATAGCCCCGCGCCAGGGGCGCCCCCAGCTGCTGGTCGCGCCACGCCCCCAGCACGCCGGCGCTCTCGTCGTCCACGATCGCCTGGGCGACCTCCGTGCGGGCGGAGCCGGAGCCGGTGAAGTAGCTCACCTGCCAGTCGCCACCGCGCTGGAATGCGACCGCCCGCATCTGGGGGCTCTCGGCGCGCTCGTCGCGCACGGCCTCGGCGGCGTCGGCGATCACGATCGCCTCCCGCGCGCTGAGCTCGAAGCCGCGGGGCGCAAGGCGCTCGGATTCGGGCCTGACGAGCGCCGGCGGCAGCTCTCCGCCGAACGGCGGCTCGGCGGCGAAGTCCTCGTTCGCGGACGCCGGCGCCGGCGCCACGAGGGTCGCCGCCAACGCGGCGAGCGTGGCGATCAGCAAGTCAGGTGAAGCGCCGCGGGGCTGTAGTTCTCAATCCGCGCCACGATCGGCCTCTGGCTCGATCGTAGCCGGTGAAGGCTCCTCGCCCCCGAAAGGCTTCTCGCCCGCGGGCGACGGCCCGCCGAGAAGCCCGACTCGAAGCAGGAGGGCGTCGGCGTCCGCGGCTTCGAGCGGCGCCGACAGCAGATGGCCCTGGCCGAGATCGCAGCCCAGCTCGAGCAGTCGCTCCCGCTGCTCGGGCCGCTCAAGTCCCTCCGCGATCACCTCCAGGCCGAAGATGTCGGCCAGGTCGACGATCGCCCGCAGGAGCGCCGGCTCGTCGTCCGGGCGGCCGATGCCTTCGATGAAGGACTTCTCGATCTTGAGGGTGTCCAACGGCAGCCGGCTCAGATAACGCAGCGACGAGTAGCCGATGCCGAAGTCGTCGATCGCCAGGTCGACGCCCAGCCGCTTGAGCGCGTCGAGCTGCGCGATTGCCTTCTCCACGCTTCCCATCAGAGCCGTCTCGGTGATCTCGAGGGCGAGGCCCGAAGCGTCGAGTTGGGCGGTGGCGAGCGCCTCCGCCACCTCCTCGACGAACCCCGGCTCGCCCAGCTGGGCACCGGACACGTTGACTCCGACCCGCAACCCCGGATGGCCCGGGTACCTGGCGCGCCACAGCGCTGCTTGATGACACGCGGTCCGCAGCACCCAGCGGCCGAGCTCGCGGATCACGCCGCTCTCCTCGGCCAGCGGAACGAACTGCTCCGGCAGGACGAGGCCTCGCGCGGGATGCCGCCAGCGCACCAGCGCCTCGAGCCCGGCCACAGCCCCGTTTCGCAGGCTGAAGATCGGTTGGTACGCGAGCACCAGCTCGTCGCGCTCGATCGCCCCCATCAGGTCGACCTCGAGGTCGAGCCGCTCGACGATGGCAGTGTGCATGCCGGGCTCGAAGATCGCGTAGCGCCCCTTGCCGCGACTCTTGGCCCGGTACATCGCCAGGTCGGCGTCCCTCAGGAGCGTTTCCGCCTCCTTGTGCCCGGTCGCGATTCCGATGCTGGCGCTGATGAAGAGCTCGCGCTCGCGCAGCTCGAACGGCGACTTGAGCGAATCGAGCAGACGCCGCGCCGCGCGAGCCGCGTCGTCAGGCCCGCGAAGCTCCTCGAGCAGGACCGCGAAGTCGTCGCCGCCAAGACGGGCGAGCGTGTCCGTTGGCCGAAGGGCGCCCTCAAGTCGTTCGGCGACCGAGACCAGCAGCCGGTCCCCGGTGCGGTGCCCGAGGCTGTCGTTGACGGTCTTGAAGCCGTCCAGGTCGCAGAACAGAACCGCCACTGGGACCCCGGCCCGCTTGGCGCGGGCGACTGCGTGACGCAGGCGGTCGAGGAACAGCGACCGGTTGGGAAGCCCGGTGAGGGAGTCGTGAAGCGCTTCGTGCACCGCCTCCTCGATGGCTCGCGCGTGGTTGAGGGCCAGGCTGACGTGCTCTGCGAAGGAGAACAGCACCTGCCGGTCGCGCGGGCCGTATTCGCGTCCCTGCCGGCGCGAGCCAACGCCCAGGCTGCCCGTCGCCTTGCCGCGCTCGTACACGGGGGCGGCCATCGCCGCGGTCAGGCCGTCGGCGGGGAAGTCCTGCGTTTCCTCAGGCGATGCGACTCCGCTCACAGCATCCGCGATGACCACGCCGCGTTCACCCATCGCCCGCCCGCCGAGCCCCGCGGCGATCGGCTGGTGCCGGCGCCCGGTCAGCAGCTCGGCGTCGGCGCCGACCGAGGCGACGAGCGTCGCGTGCGTGGGATCGTCGGGATCCGTCAGGCGAAGCACCCCGACCTCGTCCCCCAGCAGCCCGCACGCGCCCTCGACGGCCGCCTCCAGAACCTCGTGGACGGGCTGCCGATCGACGATTCCCCGCTGGAGCTGGGCGAGTCGCTCCAGCAGACCCTGCCGCTCCCGCAGAGCTTCGAGCAGGCGCGCGTTCTCGCCTGCCTGGCGCTCGGAGCCTGAGCGCAGCGCCCGCTCGTTCTCCAGCAGCCTCAGGTTTCGCAGCCCGAGCGTAAGCACCCGGCCCATGCCGCGAAGCAGGTCGAGCTCCTCGCCTTGAAACGGCGCGTCGGCGCGGCGAGCCGCGATCAGGTGAAGAGGGCGCTCGTCCTCCAGCTGCACCGCCGCGGCCACGCATTCCCCCGTGCCCGGGACGGCAAGCGGCCCCCCGCCCCGATCGGCGACCGCCACCAGACGCTCGGTCGGGACCTGGCCCTCGGCGAACCCGACCGCGGCGATCACGCTCCCGCCGCGCACCAGCGCCGCGGCCTCGGCGTGGAGCACCTCCGCCACGCGCTCGATTCCGTTCCTGGTCGCCGTCCGCTCGTCGTTGAAGCACGAGATCAGGGCCAGGAACTCGGCCAGTTGCTGAGTGGGATTCAAGCCAGCATCGTCCCACCAACCGGTCCCAACTGCGCTGGTTGGGTACGCCGGGGTCTAGCGCTCAGACGGGGGCGGGATCTCGTAGCGCACGGCCGGCAGCGAGGCCGAGCGGGGGGCGGCGGCCGGGCGCTTTCCGGCGCGGCGCGCGTTCCTGCTCGACCAATCGACCATCCGCGGCTCGACGTCGAGCAGGGCCCGCCACGTCAGGGGCCCGATCCGGCCGACGTCCGGGTAGCCCTTGGAGCGCTGGAAGCGCTTCACCGCTCGCCGGGTCAATTTGCCGAAGTAGCCGGTAACGGGGAGTGATGCGCCGGCGCCCCTCAGGTGCTCCTGCGCCCAGACCACCAGGTCGCCCCGGCTGCCCTTGGAGAGCACCGGGTAGCCGCTGTTCGACCGACCGGCGCCCGGAATAGCCCTGACGTCGCCTCTCAGCGCCCGCCACCGGCGCCTGTCGGTCTCCTGCCACGACCACCAGCTGAGTCCGCGGAACTCATACGAAAGCGCCAGTCGCCGGAAGCGCCGGATCTGACGGGTCGGCGGATGGGCGTAAGTCTGTCCGAGCGGGTAGATGCCGCGCCGATATACGCGGTTGTAACGGAAGGTGTGCTTGTAACCCTCGTCGACGCTGACTCCGATCGTGTGCCAGTAGAGCTGGGGCAGGTTGTAGCGCGCCCCGCCTGGCCCGAGGAAGACCGAATAGGGGAACCCGGGGTGGTAGTCGACGTACGGAAAGCTGGTCAGCGCCGTGGGGAAGCGGCGCCCGACCTTGCGGCGAAGCCTGTCCACGTAGGCGTCGGCGGCGGCGTAGCGGCCCTCGTAGCTCGATTCGGCGTCAATCACCAGGCAGTCGGCGCCCTTCCGGACCGCCTCCGCGCCGCGCCGCGCCTCAGCGGCGGGGCGGCTGCCGTAGACGAACTGCCAGCCGCACACTCGCAGGCCGCGATCGTGCATGTAGGAGATCAGTGTCCGGGTGAACTGGCTCCAGGAGTTGCTCCCGTCGGAGCTCTTGATGTAGAGGGTCTCGATCCCGTGACGGCGCGCCTTGCGCGCGATCTTGGCCAGATCGCCGCCGCTCGACTCGCTCACGTACCAGATCCACATCCCGTCGCCGCGGTAGGGGTTCGACGAGCGCGCCGCCTGGGAGGCGTGCAAGGCGCCCGTGCCGCCGTCGGAGGCGGATGCCGCTCCGACCTCGGCGGGCAAGGCGCAAGCGGAAGCGACCAGGATCGCTGTCGCCACCGCCGTAAGCCTCCCGCGTCGTCTCGGGTTGGTGCTGGGAGGGTCCACTCGTGCCGCTATCGGCAAGCAGCCACTATCGCATGAACGATTCGGGTCTGGCAGCTAACCCCCGCCGAGCAGGTTGCCCAGCGCGCCCTTGGCGCCGCCCGAGCCGGCCGCAACACGTCCTTCGGAGGGCTGGATCAAGAGCCAGCCGGAGCCGGAGAACGACATCTGGATGGTCTCCCCCGAGCCGCGCCCGATGAAGGTCTTCAGGTTCACGTCGGTCTTGATCGAGGTCGAGATCCCGCTCGACCAGGTGATCGCAGCCTGCGGATCGGCAAACGTCTGCTCGCCGTCGATCTCGATCAGCACCGGAGGGCCGTCGGAGACCAGGGCCACCCACCCCGTGCCGCCCAGCTCCATGTTGTAGAGGCCGCCGGCCAGAGCTCCCGAGGCGCCCTCGACCCGCTTGATGTCCCAGTCGATGCCGGCCTCGAAGGCCAGCACGTTGGCTCCGTTGGCGGTGATCCGGTCGTCCTCGAGCTTCAAGAGCTGGATCTCCTGGGCCATGTCGGCCAGGAAAACCTCGCCGCTCCCAGAGATCTTCATCAGGTCGGCACCCTCGCTGGTCATCGCCTTCTTGATCATTCGCGAGACCCCGCCCGAGCCCGCATGCTCGAACCGGACCTCGCCCTGGTAGGCGACCATCGAGCCCAGCTTGGCCTGGATCGTCACGTCCGCCAGCTCGACCTTGAGCAGCTTCGAGTTCTGGAGCCGAAACGACTCGCCTCCCTCGGTCTCCTTGAACTGCGCCAGCGCCTGCTCTACCGACATCGCGTCTCCCTTGGCTCGGTTTCTTACTGACTCGGTTTCTTACTGTTGATGGGCGGTGCCGCGCTCAGCCCGGCGGCCTCGAGGGCCTTCCCCCGGTCGCGGTAGAGCTCGATCCGCACGATCTCTCCGTCGCGCAGGGTGAAGATATTTGCGAGTACAAGCTCCGCCGCCACCCCGCTGCTCGCGCCCCGACCCCGTTGGCGGGTCATGGCGAACACCTGATCCCCGTGGTCGATCAGCTCCCCGACCTCAATCTCCCACTCCTCGAAGGGAAATGCCGCAAACCAGTCGTCTTCGAAGAATGCCCTGACCTCGTCATGGCCGCGATAAACGCCGGCCCCTGGGATTCCGGTGGCGGAGGTATCAAACACGATCTCGGGCGACAGGAAGCCGCCGCTGATGACCGCCTCGATGCCCCCACGGTTGAACGCCTCTAGGGCCCGGCGGATCAGCTCGACGTTCTCCTGCGACATCGCCTACTCCGAGAGCCCCAGGGTCTCCAGGGCTTCCGCGTGATCCCAGAAGTACTCCTGACCGAAGATCCTTCCCCCGCGCATCGTGTTGACGACCGTGATCTCCATGGCAGATTCGGGACCATGCCCTTCACAGGGTCGTAGAGCGCACGAACGGCGTCCATGTCCCCGGCGTTCCACGCCTCAATGAGGGCTCGAGTGACCTTGATGTTCTCCTCGGACATCGCCTACTCCTCGAAGCCCGGCGGCTTCGAGGGCTTGCGTGGGATCGAGGTAGGCCTGAAGCGAGGTCGCCTTGCCGTTCTTGAGCTCGACCACCCAGGCGATGGGCGACTCGGTCTGGGCGCCGCTTTCCCTGCCACGCGCGCGGGTGCGGCCGATCGCGACGAGTCGGTCCCCCAGATCCCGGATCTCCGGGACCTCGATCTGGATCTCGTCGAAGGCCTCGTACATATCTCGGAGCATCTCGCGGACGCCGGCGTGTCCCCGATACACCGTCGCGTCCCCTGCCAGCAACGCGTGCAGCGCCGTGTGCCACTCCACCTCGGGGTCGAGTACCTCCAGCAGCCCTTCGACGTCTCCGCGGTTGCCCGCCTCGAGCCCGCGCTTGAAAGCCTCCACGTTCTCCTGCGACATCGACCCGCGAAGTATCTCGCTAACGGCGCAGGTGGAACTCACGACACATGGCAAGTGCCGAAATGGGCGGTGCCGGGCTCGAACCAGCGACCTCCTCGGTGTAAACGAGGCGCTCTCCCAACTGAGCTAACCGCCCGAGTTGGTGATTATGCCCGCCGCCTACCCGGGGATGGTGGGCGGAGTCGATGGATTCTCGACCTCGACCCCCAGCCGGCGGTAGGCCGAGACCGAGTAGGCCCTGGCGCGGGCGTGCAGGATCGGGTCGTTCGAGAGCTCGATGCCGTCGACGATCCGAGTGGGATCGAAGACCTCGATGTGGTCGCCCGACTCGGGGTCGTCCACGATCTCGCTGATCTCGAGCCGCCCGGCGACGACCAGCTCGCGGTCCTCCGGCCAAACGGCGGTGGCATCGTCGATCGGATCGCCCTCGGCGGGAATCTGGAGCAGCAGCTCGAACCCGGCGGGACCGCCGCGCAGCCGCTCGGCGAGCTCTTCGCGAAGGTAGTCGCGGCCGCGCTCGCGGGCCTCGTCGTCGGGGATCTGGGCCTCGCCCGCCTCCGGGCGCCAGCGATACCTGACCCAGGTGCCCTCGCCGGCGGCGTTGACGAGCTTGAACGAGTGCGGCGAGCGGTAGGCGAGCTGAGCGAAGCTGGCGGGCGGCTCGGTGTTGATCGTTGCGTCGATCGCGGGCTGAGACTCGGGGTGGGCGGCAAGGAAGGCGCCGAGCTTCTCCCAGTCGGGCTGGCCGGTCTCCGGATCGGGCCGGCGGAGGCGCAGCAGCTCGAGGAACTCCTCGGCGGTCCTGGTGGCGAAGGCGGGGTTGGTGGTCCCGAGAACGTCGGCCTCGCTCGCCATCGGCGGGACGGAGCTTGACCGCCATGCCCCGCGCCTCGCGCCCGGCGTCGTGGGACTCAGGATCGCCGCTGCCGTTCGAGAAGCGGATCAGCGCCGGAACGAGGTCGCCCTGGAAATGGGTGGCGCGGCAAAGCTGCCCGGCCTCGGGGCTCGCCGTGAAGCCGCCCTCGCACCAGATGCCCTTGGCATGCAGCGCCCGCCGGTGCGGGTGAGACCCGTAGATGCCGTTCGCCGCCTCGACCAGCTGCTCGTAGAGGTCGCCGCTCGCTCGCCATCGCGCCCACCGTATCCGACCGGCGCCCGCGCCGGGCACCGGATAGCGTCCCCGGCATGGAGCTCGGGATCTCCGGCAGGACCGCCCTGGTGATGGGCGCCAGCCGCGGGCTCGGCAGGGCGATCGCCGCGGCGCTGGCCCGTGAGGGCGCCAGGGTGGCGATGGCGAGCCGCTCGCGGGAGGGGCTGGAGCAGGCGGCCGCCGAGATCGAGGGCGAGACGGCCGTCTTGGTTGCCGACGCCTCCGACCTCGATCGTCTCGCGGCGCTGCCCGCAGAGGTCGAGGAAGCGCTGGGGCCGGTCGAGATCCTGGTCGCCAATACAGGCGGTCCGCCGCTGGGCGGGGCGCTCGACAACCCGCTGGACGAGTGGGAGCAGGCCTACAGGTCGCTGGTGCTGGCGCCGCGGGTCCTGATCGAGGCGGTGCTGCCCGGAATGCGTGAGCGGGGCTGGGGACGGATCGTCAACGTCGGCTCAAGCTCCGTGCGGGAGCCGATCCCAGGATTGGCGCTCTCCAACTCGCACCGGATGGCGACGGTCGGCTTTTTCAAGACGCTGGCCGGCGAGGTCGCCGCTCATGGAATCACCGTCAACACGGTCGCCACGGGCCGCTTCGCGACCGACCGCTTGGCCTCCAACTGGGGGTCGTGGGAGGAGATGGAGCGCCGCGCTCACGAGGGTGTCCCGGCAGGACGCCTGGGGAGACCCGAGGAGTACGGCGATCTGGTCGCTTTCCTTTGCTCGGAGCGGGCGGCCTACCTCACCGGGGCGGTGATCCCGCTCGACGGCGGGCTGCTTCGCTCAGCGTAACGACGCCCGCTCCGGCCGGGTCAGCTGCGGCAGCTTGCGCAGACGCCCACCGCCTCGAGCGTGTGATCCGTGACCAGGAAGCCCTCGGCGGCGCTGGCGCGCCCCAGCCAGCCGCCGAGGCGGCAATCAGTTAACTCGACGACCCGGTGGCACTTGGAGCAGACAAGGTGGTGGTGATGGCCCGCGCCGCAAAGGCGATAGCACGTCTCGGCCCCGCCGTGGGGCAGAGCGTCGATCACACCCGCCGCGGAGAGGTCGTGGAGCGCTCGATAGACGGTCGCCAGGCCCACCGGCTTGCGCCGCGCCGCGAGCCGCCGGTGGATGACCTGCGCCGTCGCATCGTCCGCCTCGCGGGAGAGCTCCTCCAAGATTGCAACCCGCCCCCGGGTCGGGCGGATGCCCGCGGCGCGCAGCCGCTCCTCGAACCCCTCGGCCGCATCCCGGCGTCTCGTTGCCATTGGGCGTGTATATTAGCGCGGGCGTGAGAATGAGAATCATTATCGTTTCTGGCCTGTGCGTTCTGGTCGCCGGCATCGTGATCGTCCTTGCGGCCGGGGACGGCGGCTCTTCAAGCCGAGGCCGGGAGACGGTGGCCGCCAGCTTCTACCCGCTGGCATTCGCCGCCAGCGAGATCGGTGGCGAATCCGTGGAGGTGGAGAACCTGACCCCTCCCGGCGCGGAACCTCATGACCTCGAGCCCACACCCCGGGACGTGGAGGACGTTCAGTCCGCCGACCTCGTGCTCCTGCTCGGGCACGATTTCCAACCGTCTCTGGAGAGCGCGGCCGGGAGCGCGGGCGGCGAGGTGATCGAGTTGCTGGACACCCCCGGGCTCAACCTCAATGCTCAAGATCCGCACGTGTGGCTGGACCCGCGACGTTTCGCGGCGATCGGCGCGGCGATCGGCAAAGCGATGGGCAATGAGGCCGCGGCGCGCTCCTTCGTGCGTCGCCTCGAGGCGCTCGACCGCGAGTTTCGCGCCGGCCTGTCCGCCTGCGAGCGACGCGACGTCGTGACCAGCCACGAGGCCTTCGGCTACCTCGCGGATCGCTACGGGCTGCGCCAGGTAGCGATCAGCGGCATCTCGCCCGAGGTGGAGCCGGCCCCAGGCGACCTGCAGGGGGTGATCGAGGTCATCCGCGAGACGGGCGCCACGACGGTCTTCACCGAGCCCCTCGTCTCGCCCAGGCTCGCTCAAACCGTTGCCGGGGAGACCGGGGGCAGCACGGCGGTGCTCGATCCGCTCGAGGGACTGACGCCGGAGGAGGAGAGTTCCGGCGAGGACTACTTCACCGTGATGCGGCGGAACCTCGCCGCTCTCGAGGACGGGCTCGGGTGCCGGTAGTCAGCCTCAGCGGAGTGCGGTTCGCCTATGGCCGGGGACCCGCGGTCCTGGACGGCATCGACCTCGTCGTCGAGCGGGGCGAGTTCGTCGGCGTGGCCGGACCGAACGGGGGCGGCAAGACCACGCTGATGCGACTGATCGTGGGACTCGACCGGCCCGCGGCCGGGCGGGTCGAGCTGTTCGGCTCTCCGCCCGAGCAGTCCCACCGACGCTCGCGGGTGGGGTATCTGCCGCAGCGCGCCACGCTCGGGCTTGACGCTCCGATTACCGTCCGCGAGCTGGTCACCGCCGGTCGCAGCCCGCTTCGCGGCCCGCTGTGGCCCCGCGGCGCGAAGGACCGGCGGGTGATCGAGGAGGCGATCGAGCGGGTGGGCCTGAGCGCCACCGCAGGCTCGACCCTCCAGACGCTGTCGGGCGGGCAGCGGCAGCGCGCATTCATCGCCAAGCTGCTCGCGGGCGATCCAGAGCTCCTGATATTGGATGAGCCGACCGCCGGTGTGGACGCCCCGGCGCAGGAGTCCCTGGCCGTGCTCCTGGACCGGCTTCGCCGCGAGCTCGGGGTGACGATCCTCTACGTCTCGCACGAGTTCGGGGCGATCGAGCCGTACGTCGGACGCCTCGTCGTCGTTCGGGGCAACATCGTCTTCGACGGTCCGCCGCGCGCGCTCCCGCAGCAGTGGCACGACCCCTCGCATCCCCACGGCGATCTCGACCATGTCGCTACTTGACCTCGAGTTCATGCGGCTCGCCCTGGCGACCGGGGCGGTGGTCGGAATCCTGGCCCCCGCGGTGGGCTTCTTCCTGGTGCAGAGGCGCATGAGCTTGATCGGCGACGGGGTCGGCCACCTCGCCTTCGCGGGCGTGGCTGCGGGCTACCTGTTCGGGATCTCTCCGGTCGCCACCGCGCTCGTCGCCTCGGTCGCCGGCGCGATCGGGATCGAATGGCTGCGGGGCACTCATCGCGCGGCCGGGGACCAGGCGCTCGCACTCTTCTTCTACGGCGGGATTGCGCTCGGAGTCGTCTTCGTCTCCGCCGCCGAGGAGCTCAACGCCAACCTGTTCACGTTCCTCTTCGGCTCGATCCTCACGGTTACGAGAGGCGACCTCGCGCTCGTCGCGGCGTTGGGGCTCGCCGCGCTGGTCACGATCCTCGCTCTGTACGGCGGGCTGGTCGCGATCGCGATCGACGAGGAGGGGGCACGGGTCAGCGGGATCCCGGTTCAGATGCTCAACGTGGCGCTCGCCGCGCTCGTCGGGCTGACGATCGCGCTCTCGATGCGGATCGTGGGCATCCTCCTGATCGGTGCCCTGATGGTGTTGCCGGTGATGACTGCGACGCGTTTGGCGAACAGTCTCCAGTCCGCGCTCGTCATGTCAATGGGCATCGGCTTGGTCTCGGTGCTGGCCGGCCTCGTCCTCTCCTATTACCTGAACCTCGCCCCCGGCGGCGCCATCGTCCTGCTCGCGGCGGCGCTGTTCGGGATCGTGACCGCGGGCGAGGCGATCCTCACCGCTCGTCGCGCCTAAAGAGCGGGGACTGGTCCGCGAAGCAGCGAGCCTTGCCGCGATTTCGCGACGAGCCAAGCGGCGCCGACCGCGATCATCGCCAGGCTGAGGAGCTGGGCCTGGGTGAGCCCGAGGAGGACGTCGTCGTTGCGGCGGATGAACTCGACCAGCAAGCGCTCCGCACCGGCCAGCACGAGATAGATGGCGAAGAGGACGCCGGTCTGGAATCGGTCGCGCCAGCGCCAGAGCAGGTACGCGACCAGGCCCATGGAGAGGGTCTCGTAGATCGGCGTCGGGTGGACCGTCTCGTCGATCGGCTCGGTGCCGTCGGGGTAGGCCATCGCCCAGGGGCCGTCCCAGGCCTCGCCGTAGTCGCCGTCGCCCGAGATCTGGCAGCCGATCCGCCCGATCGCGTAGCCCAGCGCCAGCGGCGCGGCGCAGAGGTCGAGCAGGGCGAGGTTGAGCATGCCCCGGCGCCAGGCCCAGAGGCACGACGCCGATCGCGCCGCCGATCGCGCCGCCGTACCAGACCAGCCCCGCGCCGGAGAAGACGTTGCCGAGCAGGTCGTCCTTGACCGAGTCGTAGTTCTCGACGATGAAGTCGAGCCGCGCGCCGACGATGCCGCCGACCAGCGCCGCGAGGACCAGCTCGTAGGCCCAGTCCGGGGGCTTGCCCCACTCCTGGAGGCGCCGCGCGATCAGCGCCCCCGCCGCCAAGAAGGCGAGCGCGAACATGATCCCGAAGGTCTGGAGGGTGAGCGGGCCTAGTTGGATCTCGGGTTGCATGCGGTTGCGGCGGGAGCTTCGAGGGGGCGGGCCGACCGAAGCTAAGCAGGGTCGGCGCCCGGCGCCGCTCGCTTGGCCTCCGCGCGCCAAGAGCCTTTCATCTTCCTGTCACGGATTTCTCATGGACGCCTCATCCGGCTGCCGTAGACCTGACATCCAGATAGTCCACCTGCGTCGTATTGGTGGACGACCTCAAGAAGTCAAGTCGCGCCGGCTCCACCGGCGCGGGGAGAGGAAGGAGCGGCCATGCATCTCGTCCACCAGTGTTCCAACTGCGGGAGCAACGTCAGGCCGGAGCTCGGAGTCGCGACGGCCGTCACCGTCCAGCACCGGGAGTGCGCCGACCGGTTCGGCATCGGCACCCACGGCCAGTTGATCGTCCTGCCCATCGACCACGCGATCCGCCACCGTCCCTTTGCAGTCGCCGGTGGCGCGGTGAGGATTGGAACCGGCGTTTGACGCGTTTGCCGGCGTAGGTTCGAAGGGGGATGGCCCCGGCGGGAATCGAACCCGCGTTTGACGCGTGAAAGGCGCCGGTCTTAACCACTAGACGACGGGGCCGCTGGTGACTGCCAGTCTAGGGTCCGACTCCCTCGATCGAACCCTCGATCCGTCCGCGCGGACACTTAGGATACGAACGTATGTTCGTAGGGACGGGAACCCACGGAAGCCCGGGCTCGGGCTCGCGAGCGGGATCCTCTGCACATTGCGGGATGCATGCTCTACTGGGCGGAGGGGAGCAAGGGCCGCAATCAGTTGCACTTCGCGAATTCCGACCTCAACATGGTCAGGTTCTATTGCGACTTTCTGCGCGCCTCACTCGGCGTCCAGGGTGAAGACATGACGTTGCGGCTCAACGTCTACACGGGCAACGGACTGACGCTTCGCGAGATCGAGGACCACTGGCTGGAAGCCCTGGAGCTTCCCCGGACCGCTCTTCGCGGACACACGGTGAACCACACGCCAACCTCAAGCAGCGGCAAGAAAACAAACCGGCTTCCGTACGGCGTCTGCTCGATCAGGGTGCTGAAGAGCACCCGTCTCGTCCAACACGTCTTCGGCGCGATTCAGGAGTACGCAGGGTTCGAGGAGCCGCGCTGGCTGGACGGGCCGCCGAGGCGACGTGCCCCCAGGAAGCGCTCCGCCACCACCGCATAGGACTCAAGCCCGCGGCTGACCGTCGTGAGACACCTCTCGGGCGCGGCCGGTGCGCCTAGTGGGCCGCCGCGATGTCACGCCGAGCGAATGCTCCAGCTCGGTCGCGGCCGCAGGCAGCAGGGTGCGCAGCTCGCCGGCCTGGGGGAGCGCCTGGG
>CAWGQQ010000012.1:0-164727 GCA_963824865.1 uncultured Actinomycetes bacterium
GACGGCGCGAAGGCAGGGGCGAGTGCCAGGCAGGCCACAACTTGAGTTCAATCGACCAGGAGGAGTCAAAGCAAGATGAGCAAGTACTCAGTCGTTAACCCGGCAAGCGGCGAGACGGTCGCGGAGTATCCGGAGATCTCCGACGAGGACCTCTCGGCAGCGATCACGGCGGCGGAGGAGACCCACCGCAATTGGGGGCTGAAGACGTCGACCGCCGAGCGGGCCTCGCTGGTCAAGAGGGTGGCCGAGCTTCACTCCGAGCGCCGGGAGGATCTGGCCGAGATCATCGTGCGGGAAATGGGCAAGCCGATGGAGCAGGCGCTCGGCGAGGTCGACTTCTCGCGTGGACATCTGGGGTTTTTACGCCGACAACGCAGAGGACTTCCTCAAGGACGAGCCGATCTCACTGCTGGCGGGCGACGGCACGGCCGTGATCCGGCGGGCGTCGGTTGGCCCGCTCCTGGGAATCATGCCCTGGAACTTCCCCTACTACCAGGTGGCCCGCTTCGCGGCTCCGAACCTGGTCACGGGCAACCCGATCCTGCTCAAGCCGGCGCACCAGTGCCCGGAGTCGGCGAAGGCGATCCAGGCGATGATTGAAGACGCCGGCTTCCCCACCGGCGCCTACGAGACCCTCCTCGCCACGAACGATCAGATCGCCGAAGTGATCGCCGACCCGCGAATCCAAGGCGTTTCGCTGACCGGCTCCGAGCGGGCCGGAGCCGCGGTCGCGGAAATCGCCGGGCGCAACCTGAAGAAGGTCGTGCTCGAGCTCGGCGGGTCCGATCCGTTCATCCTCCTGGGAGCCGAGGACATGGACGAAGCGGTGGAGGCCGCGGTCGCTGGTCGTCTCGACAACACCGGCCAGTCCTGCAATGCCGCGAAGCGGTTCATCGTCGCCGACGAGATCTACGACGATTTCCTCGAGAAGTTCAAGACCGCGATGACCGCAGCCGAGCCCGGCGATCCGATGTCCGACGACGCCGAGATGGGGCCGCTCTCGTCAGCGTCCGCGGCGGAGACCCTCCAGGACCAGCTCGATCGGGCGGTCGCCCAGGGCGCGGAGATAGTCGCCGGCGGGGATCGGAAGGACAACTTCTTCTCGAGCACTGTCCTGGTTGGAGTCACTCCGGAGAACGACGCCTACCGCGAGGAGTTCTTCGGGCCGGTGGCGAGCGTGTACCGGGTCGCCTCCGAGGAGGAGGCGATCGAGCTGGCGAACGCCACCCCGTTCGGGCTCGGTTCGTACGTCTTCTCCGAGGATCCGGAACAGGCCCTCCGGGTGGCGGACGGCCTCGACACGGGGATGGTCTACGTCAACGGGGTAGGGCTCGATGGGGCCGAGCTGCCCTTCGGCGGCGTCAAGCGATCGGGCTTCGGCAGGGAGCTCGGCCGCTACGGGATCGAGGAGTTCGTCAACAAGAAGCTGATCCGCGTGGTGAAGTAGCTCGGGCGATGCGGCTACGGAGATCAAGCACGTCATGATCAGCCTCGGCTGACCGGCTGGTCGCCGAGCTCCGCGAGCTGAGCCCGGCAATCAGCGGTAGAGTCCCGGCAGCGATCTCGGGCCGGGACCGTCGGGAACATAGCGCCGCCCGAGGAGAGGACAGCTGTGACCGCGCCCCATTTGGTGGACGAATCCGATCTCGGTGCGCCTTCCGAAGCGCCCTCTGAGCCTGCGTGGATCGCGGAGTCGCAGCTGCTGGCGCGCGCGTATCGCCTGGCCGCTTCAGCTCACGCGTCGCAACGTCGTGCGACCGACGGCGCTCCGTTTTTGGACCATGTGGTCGAGGTCGCGACGTTTCTTCACGACGCCGGCTTCGACGAGGGGCTGGTCACAGCCGGGCTTTTGCACGACGCCGTCGAACGCGGGACCCTCACCGAGGAGCGCCTGCAACAGGAGATGGGCGACCCCGTCACCTCTCTCGTGCTTTCGCTCACCGAGGACAGCGCGATCGAGTCGTTCGCCGAACGCAAGGCGGCGCTTCGCGAGCAGGTCAGGGGGTCGGGACCTCGAGCGATCACCATCTTCGCCGCGGACAAGCTCTCCGACATCAACGGCCTGCGCAGGGGGATCGACAGGTTCGGCGATGGGATCGAGAAGCGGATGGGCACCACCGTCGAGGGCATGGCGTCTCACTACCGCGAGTCGGTGGAGATGATCGAGGCGAGCCGACCTCGCTCAGCGTTCGTCCCAGACCTGCATGCCCAGCTCGAAGAGCTGGATCGCTACGCCGCGGCCAAGCGCTGAGACACCAAGGCTGCGCCAAGGCTCAATCCGGCCGCCAGGCGCGCCAGTAGGCGTGAAGACGCTCGACATAGACCCTCGGCGGATCGGCGTAGAGGCGCTCGCCGATGGGAATGGCGGCCTCGAGGAGCTCCTCTTGGCGAGCCTCGATCAGGCCCGCGATCGCGGCCGACTCCTGGCGGTCACCCGCCAGGTCGGGGCGATTCTCAAGGTCTTGAGCCAGAACGCTCAGGTCATGGTGATCGCCGAGCAGGTCAGAGAGATCGTGGGCCTGATCGGTCACCGCGCCGAGGACCTCGGGCCAGCTGTCAAGCAAGAGCCTTAGGTGGTACCAGAGGTCCTTGACCCGCTTTCGCCACTCGTGGACGTTCTCGGGGCTGGGGTCGCCGAGGACGTCACCGAAGCGATCTCGACCACGCTTGTAGATTCGCTTCAGCCCGGGGGCCAGAAGCTTCCATCCCGATTTCGCAAAGCTCCAATGCTCGACCGCAGCTCGCCCGGCCGCGATCTCGGCGGCAGCTCGAGCGGACAGCCGCCGAGTCTCGGAGTCGGCGCCGCGTTGGGCGCTCACCAAGGCGTCTCGCTCCGCCTCGAGGCGCTCGCGGAGGGCGTTGAAGCCGATAGGTAGGTGATCGCCGAACCGCTCGGCCAGCGCATCGAGGGTCTCGACCTTCGCCTCGGCGTCCCGGGATCCCGCCAGCGCTCGTCCCGCCGCGCGCAAGCGAGCGTTCTCGCGCCGATAGGTCTTCTCGCCGATTCCTTCACGAGCCAGCCGCAGGGCGGCCCGCGTCTTCTTCAGATCCTTTCGCGTCTCGTGGACCGCGGCTGCGACGTCCTCGTCAAGGCCGTCATGCAGCCGTTCCAGGGCGTCGTCAAGCCGCCCCCGTGCGATCCGGACGACCGCCTTGGCCGGCTTCTCTCCCCGCTTGATGCGATACGCCCGGGAGGGGGACGGTTCCTGATCGCTGGCGCCGTCGCGACCGACGAGCTGGCGAGTCACGCGGGCGCCCAGGGCCGCTCCAACGGTGGCCGACACTCCAGCGATGATGCGCCGGTCCCTGGCGGCTCGTGCCAGGAACTTCCGCTCGATTTCCGCAGCCAGGCTTGCAGACTCGCACGGATCGGCGCGCAGTGGTGAACGCTCGGTGAACTGGGTGAGGGATTGCGAGCGGGTCCTAGTCGGCGCGGCCCTCGCAGGCCTTAGGCTTTGCCGCATGTGCAAGAACATCCGTACGCTCCACAACTTCGACCCCCCTGCGACGAACGAAGAAGTTCGTGCGTCCGCCCTGCAGTACGTCCGCAAGGTGAGTGGCTCGAGCAAGCCCTCTCAAGCGAACGCCGAAGCATTCGATCGCGCGGTCGCGGAGGTCGCTGCCACCACGAAGCGCTTGCTGGATGGGCTGACGACGTCCGCTCCGCCTAAGGACCGCGAGGTCGAGGCGGCAAAGCGTCAGGCGCGAGCTGAGGCTCGTTTCGCCGCCTGACCGTTCGGGCTCGCGTGAAAGGGAGAGCGTCAGGCCCGCGTGCCGACGACGACCAGATACTCCTGCTCGAAGCGAGCATCGCCCCCGGTACCCAGATTCCACTCGTCGCAGAAACGATCGAGCGCGTCGTCCAGTTCTTCCTCCCGTCCGTCGCGACTCGCGTTGTTGCGCGCGGCAATAGTGGGCCCGTACTTCGCCTTGAAGTGCTCCCCGTAGTCGCGGGGATGCTCGAAGGCCGTGATTCCGAGGACGTCACGCTCGAGTGTCCGGAAGTCGAGGCGACCTCCGAAGAGTTGCTTGACGTGCTCCTCGCTACCCCAGAGCGGCGGGGGCTGAGCGCCGGGCGGAGGCGGCGGTGCGAACGGTCCCATCGTCTTGAAGAGGGCTCCGATCATGCCTTCCGGCGTCCAGTTCAACATCCCGATCGTCCCACCCGGGCGGCAGACCCGGACCATCTCGTCAGCGACATCCTGGTGGTGGGGGAGCGAACATCGCCCCAATCGATGACATGACGACGTCGTACGACTCGTTCTCGAACGGGAGACTCTCAGCATCTGCTTCGACCCACTCGAGCTCGACCCCCTCGGTCTCAGCCCGCCGGCGTCCAGCGTCAAACAACTCCGGGGTCAGA
Source organism: uncultured Actinomycetes bacterium (assembly GCA_963824865.1). GTDB lineage: Bacteria > Actinomycetota > Thermoleophilia > Solirubrobacterales > 70-9 > AC-56. Next base: position 4,364 of record CAWGQQ010000012.1, read on the forward strand.
TCGCTTGCGGTTACGTTCGCGCCCGCCTTCGCAGCGGGGATTGATGCATTGCCGGTTCCGGCAGCGACGTCGAGGACGTTCATTCCCGGTCCGATGCGGCCAGCCTCTACCAGCCTGGGACCCAGCGGCAGCAGGAACGTCTCCACCATGGAGGGATAGTCACCGGAGGCCCACATCGCCCGGTGGCGTGCCTTGAGCTCGGAATCCGCAGCGCTGGATGACATAGATCCTCCCGTCGAGTTGGCTGCCTCACCCTAACCGGCCGGGCCGCGAACTCCAAGCCCAGGTGTACGGTTCGCCGGTGAGACAGCTGACGCTGGTCGAGCCGGGTCGCTTGGAGTGGCTGGACGTCGCGGACCCGGACCGGCAGGAGGGACGCGATGCGCTCGTCCGTCCGCTCGCCGTTGCGACATGCGACCTCGACGCGCCGGTGATCGCCGGGCTGACGCCCTACAAGCCGCCGATCGCAATTGGCCACGAGTGCGTGGCCGAGGTGGTGGAGGCGGCGGACGGCGGTCCAACGCCTGGCACGCTCGTTAGCGTGCCGTTCCAGATCTCATGCGGAGACTGTGAGCGCTGCCGCCGCAGGCTGACCGGTAACTGCGAGAGCGTGCCGTTCCTCTCCATGTACGGGTTCGGCTCGTTCGGCGGGGACTGGGGCGGGTTCCTGTCGGAGCTGGTCCGAGTCCCGTTCGCCGACCACATGCTCGCGCCCCTGCCCGAGGGTGTGTCGGCGGAGGCCGCCGCAAGCGTGTCCGACAACGTCGTCGACGGCTGGCGGCTCGCCGCGCCGGGGCTCGAGCAATGGCCGGGCGGGGAGGTGCTGATCGCCGGCGGCTCGCCCAGCGTCGGCCTCTACGGAGTGCAGACTGCCATGGCGCTGGGCGCCGCGCGGGTCGTCTACGCCGACGTGGAGAGCGAGCGGCTGCGAAAGGCCGAGGACCTGGGGGCCGAGGTGGTCGAGGGCTATCCGGAGCGCCTGGGGCCGTTTCCCATCACTGCCATGGTGGCGGCCGACCCGGCTGCGCTCGCGCTCGCGGCGCGCTCGACGGCGCCCGACGGCGTCTGCACCTGTGCCGGGATCGTTTTCGACCGGGAAACGCCCATCCCGCTGATCGAGATGTACACGAAGATCACCACCTTCCGTGCCGGCCGCCCACATGCGCGGCCGGCGATCCCCCAGGTACTCGAGCTGATGGCGGACGGGAGGCTGCGGCCCGAGTCCGTGACCGATCGGGTCCTCACCTGGGAGGAGGCGCCGGAAGCGCTCGCCGACAACCGCGGCAAGCTCGTCTTCAGCCGGGCGGGCTAGGGGATGGCGGCCGTCTCGGCGGCCACCCCGCCGCGGGCTCCCGTGGCGCCCTCCTCCTCGCGGGTCAGGCGGTGGGCGAGGTAGACGGGGATGATCGAGATCGCGATCACCAGCACCGCGACGACGTTGATGATCGGCAGCTGGCTGGCGCGGAAGAGGTTGTTGAAGATCCAGATCGGCAGCGTCTCGACGGCGGCGCCGGCCGTGAACCTGGTGACGATGATCTCGTCGAATGACAGCGCGAAGGCGAGCAGCGCGCCGGCCACGAGCGCGGTGCGCATGCTGGGCAGGGTCACGTAGCGAAACGTCTGCCAGGTGTGCGCGCCGAGGTCCGCCGACGCCTCCTCGAGCGAGGTCGAGACGCGCCGCAGGCGAGCGACCACGTTGTTGTAGACGAGGACGATGCAGAAGGTCGCGTGGCCGACGATCACCGTGAACAGGGTGAGGTCGATGCCCATCACCTGCGTGAAGGTGTCGTTGAGGGCGATCCCGGTGACGATTCCCGGCAGCGCGATCGGCAGGACGACGATGAAGGAGATCGTCTCCCGCCCGAAGAAGCGGTGACGCGAGACGGCGAGCGACGCCAGGGTGCCAAGGACGACCGCGATCGCGGTCGCCACGAGCCCGGCCTTGATCGAGGTTGCGAACGCGTCGCGGGCACCGGTGTTGTCGATCGCCTTGCCGAACCAGTCCGCGGTCAGGCCATCGGGCGGCCACGCGAGCGTCCTGCCCGCGTTGAAGGCATAGATCCCGATCACGATCAGAGGCACGTAGATGAACGCCAGGGTCAGCCCGACCCGGCGCGGAGGAGAGTTTCGCGAGCGCCTCGACAGCCTCATCGCCAACTCACCTGCGGCGGCTTCGCCGCCTGACCAGCCAGTTTCGGTGCTAAAGCACCTCATCTCACAAGTGCTCGAAGGCCCCGAGCCGGCGGGCGAGGAGCAGGTAGAGGACCATGACCACGATCGGCACCACCGCGAAGGCCGAGGCCAGCGGCTGGTTGGTGGTGATGTTGGCGTAGACGACGTTGCCGATGAACTGGGTGCTGGAGACCAGCTCGGGCGTGATGTAGTCGCCCAGCGTCAACGAGAACGTGAAGATCGAGCCGGCGACGACGGCGGGGAAGGCGAGCGGCAGGATCACTCGCCGGAAGGTCGTGAACGGCCTTGCCCCCATGTCCTCCGAGGCGCTCAGCAGCGAGTTCGGGATGCGCTCCAGCCCGGCGAAGATCGGGATGATCATGAAAGGCAGCCACAGGTAGCTCATCACCAGCCAAACCGCGACGTTTCCGTACCCCGGCCCGCTGGCGCCCAGCGGATCCAGCGCCCAGTTGAGCACTCCGCCCTCGGAGAGGATCGTGCGCCAGGCGTAGACCTTGACCAGGTAGCTCGACCACAACGGCATCAGCACCGCGACCACGAGCAATGCCTTCATTCGCCGGCTGGCGACCTTCGCCATGTAGAAGGCGATCGGGAAGGCGAGCAGGGCGTCGGTGATCGTGACCAGGGCCGCGATCAGGATCGTGCGGCCGGCGATCTGGCGATAGACGGGCTCGTCCGTCAGGATCTGGAAGTTGTCGAGGCTGAACGTCCGCTCGACCTCGCCGCTGACCGCGCCGACCTGCCAGAAGGCCGCAACCAGCATGACGGCGAGCGAGCCCAGGTAGCCGATGACCAGCCAGCCGATCGGCCCCGCCAGCAGGGCCCCGGCCTGGAGCCTCGGCCGTCCGTGGAAGAGGTCGGCGAGCCTGCGGCCCGCCGACCTCTTCGGCGCTGACGCGAGCGCGTCAGCGGCTTCCATCGATGCGTTCCTTGATCAGAGTGAAGCCGACTGCATCACCCCTTGATCTCGGTCCACGCCTGGACCCACGCGTTGTAGTCCTTGCAGGCCTCGCCCCGGTCGTCGCCGCAATCCGCAAGCGGCGTCTTCCAGTAGTGGACCCGCGACCAGAACTCCGTGTTGTCGGCGTTGTAGTCCTTGCAGTGGCTCGCCGTCCCGAAGTACTGGGGCGGCAGGTCACCGATCAGGTCGCAGGACTTGCTCTGCCCCGGGGCCTCGCCGAAGTACGCCGCCACCTTGGCATTGGTCTCCGGGCTGATGATGTGGTCCATCCACAGGTACATGCAGTTCGGGTTAGCCGCCTCCGAACTGAGCATCCAGGTGTCGGACCACCCCGTCGCGTCCTCCTCGGGGAGGAAGCCCTGTGAGCGCCGGGGTCGAGGCCACGGGCTCACCCTCAGCCCGACAGGGTCAGGTACTGGTACTGCCACGACGTGCCGACCGTGGAGTCGTCGTTCGTGAACGATGAGATCTGCTTCGCGAAGTCGTGCCAGTACTCGCCGACATTCGCCTGCTGCTGCTTCAGTAGATCGACAGCGGCATTGAACTGATCCTCGTCCAGCTCGTAGGGATCGTCGATCCCCAGATCGGGCTGGTGCGTCTTCAGGTACAGGGCCGCGTCCGCGATGTAGATCGGGTCGTCGTAGACGCTGAGCTGGCCCTTGTACTTCGACGACTCCTCAGGATCGAGGAGCGGCGCCCACGTGCTGCCGTCGACGTCGGAGGCTTGCTCCGTGTTCCAGATCAACAGGTTCGCCCCGCGACCGTGCGGGGTGCCGTAGTTGTCGCCGTCGAACGTGTTGTAGTCGGTGTCCTTGAGGTCCTCGAACACGGTCTCGTAGTTCGGGACCAGGTCGAGGTTGACCGGGTCGACGTCGCCGCCCTCGTACAGGCGGACGCTCGCGTTCCCGGACGCCGAGACCCCGTCGTACTGACCGGTCCGCATCAGCTCGACCGCCTCGTCGGACGTTCCGAAGACCTTCACGTTGACCTGGCAGCCCGAATCCTTCTCGAAGTCGCTGATCCAGTCGACCTTGGGATCGTTGGAGCCGTCCTCGCAGTAGCTGGGCCAGCAGAGCAGGTTCAGCTCGCCCTCGGGCTCGCCGACCTCGCTCAGGGCCTCGCCGCCACCACCACCGTCGTCGTCGCCGCCGCAGCCGGCCGCGAACGCGACCATGAACGCGAGCAGCGCGACGACGATGAGCCAGGCGACGCGGGCGGGATTTCCCGCTCGTATCGATCTCATGCGTGATCTCCTCTCTCACCGGCCGCGACGGCGACCGTGTGCTCAGGCCGCCATCCGACGACCACCTCCCGACCCGCCAGCTCGAGCGCCTCCGCGGAGGACGTCTCGAGGTTCTGGCGGACGACTTGAAGCTCCCCGCCATCGTCGAGCTGGACGAGGTACCGGGTCACCATGCCCGCGTAGGCGACGTCGCGGATCACGCCCGCGCTCGGTGTGCAGTCCAGTGCCGTCCTCGGTGGGCTCGAGCAGCCTGATCTTCTCCGGCCGCACCGTGAATCGCTTGCCATCGCGCTCGAGCACGTTGGAGACGCCGACGAAGCCGGTCACGAACCGGGTCGCCGGGCGCTCGTAGATCTCGGCGGGCGCTCCCACCTGCTCGACTCGTCCCTCGTTGAAGACCGCGATCCGGTCGCTCATCGTCAAGCGCCTCGTCCTGGTCGTGGGTGACGTAGATGAAGGTGATCCCGACCTCGCTCTGGATCCCCTTCAGCTCCACCTGCATCTGCTCGCGGAGCTTCAGGTCGAGCGCTCCCAGCGGCTCGTCGAGCAGCAGCACCCGCGGGCGGTTGACGATCGCGCGGGCCAGCGCGACGCGCTGTCGCTGGCCGCCCGACAGCTCGCTCGGCTTGCGCGACTCGAAGCCGGGCAGCCGGACCATCTCCAGCGCCTCGGTGGCGCGGCTGGCGCGCTCCGAGCGCGGGCACCTTGCGGACCCGCATCCCGTACTCGACGTTCTCGGCCACCGTCATGTGCGGGAACAGCGCGTAGTCCTGGAACACGGTGTTGACCTCGCGGTCGTAGGGAGGCAGGCCGCCGACGTCTCGCCCGGCCAGCTCGACCGAGCCCGGCGTCGGGCTGCTCGAAGCCGGCGATCATGCGCAGCGTCGTCGTCTTGCCGGAGCCGGAGGGCCCCAGCAGGGTGAAGAACTCGCCGCGGGCGATCTCGAGGTCGATCCCGGCCACCGCGACGACCTCGCCGTAGGTCTTGCGCAGGCCCGAGAGGCGGACGTCGGGTGGCTCGGCAGCGGCTCTGCCGGACGGCTCGGTGGACATCTCGGCGGGCTGCCCACTCCCCCGGTCGTCAACGGTGATGGCTGCGGTGTCCTCCACTTGGAAAGGACGCGGCAGGAATCGCGCCCCCTGCGAGAAGCTATACCACGAGCCCGCCGGGGGTGACTCGGGGTGGACAATCCTCGGCCGCGCGCTTGGCCGATGGGGCTCGCGAGCCGCTGAGGCCGAAAGCCCCGGCCGGCGGCCGGGGCTTTCGCGCTTGTCCCGAAACCGAGCCGCCCGAGGTAGTGGAGGCGGCTCTATGTGGAGGGCCGGCTTAGAAGCGGCCCTTGTGACGTTTGCGGTAGCCCGACGCCCGAGCGCATCTGCTTGCTCCAGCCGGGACCCGCGCCCTTGGTCATCGAGGTGTCGAATCGCAGCCCGGCGACCGTCATGTAGACGTGACCCGGGTTCGAGTAGACCGTGATCCACTTGCCCTTGCGCGCCCGGCCCCAGTGCATGAAGTCGCCGGAGGCCATGGGGCGGCGGACGAAGCGGCCACCGTGGAGGGCGTAGCTGACCGAGCCCGAGCAGTCGTAGCACTTGGACTTGAAGCTGCCGTGGCCGCCGCCGTAGCAGTAGCCCTTGCCCCTGGCGATCTTGTTCGCGGCCTCGATCACGCCGGACGACGCGCGCCGGGGCGTTCGACGGCGGGATCGCCTTGCCGTTGACGAGCCTGGCCTTGCCGGGCCGACCTTGCGAGTTCGAGGCCCGGTGCCCGTGCCGCCGTCGCCCGCCTGCGCGAGAGCGACCGGGCAGCGTCGCGAGCGCCGCCGCCGCGAGGACGAGCGCCGTCGTGAGCTTCGTGTGAGAGCGAGCCTTGTCGTGGGTACGCACGAACCAGTCTCCTTCGTCGGCCTACGGGGTTAGCTGTCGGGCTGGCGCTAAAGGAGCCTGCGCCCCCACCGAAGGTGGGTTCGCCCCATTGGTTGGTTTCCCCGCTCCCCGCCCGAGTCAGGGCGGGGATTCGGCTTTACCGGCTATCGATCGCGCGGCAGACTACACCATTCGCTAGACGTTTGCAGACACCTTCTTAACATTTGCGCCTGGCGGGCGCCCAAGCGAGAATGCTGTGCCTGGCGCCCGTCCGGCGGTCAGAGCCGGAGGGCAGCCACTCAGCTCGCGGCCGAGGTGCGATGCGCCGGGTTGGCCTCCGCCCAGTCGACGATCCGGTGGGAGTCCGAGATCACCTCGCCCTGGTCGGTGACCAGGACGGGCACGGCTCGTTGCCCGGACAGCTCCTCGACCTCCTTGCGCCCCTCGGTCATCAGGTGCATGAAGCGCGGCCCGATGCCGAGCCCTCGGACCTTGACCACCTCCGGGTCGTGGCCGGCCATCCTCAGGGCCTGATAGGCGTTGTGGCACGGGTGGCCGCCCGGGCGGATCGTCTGGAAGGTGCCCCAGCAGATGTAGAGCTTCACCGGCGGAGCGTATCCGTTAGCTTCCGTGCGTGGAGCTCGCGGGCAAGAGGGCGCTCCTGACCGGGGCCACCGGCGGCCTCGGGCGGGCGATCGCCGGCGCTCTGGCCGAACGCGGGGCCACGCTCGTGCTCAGCGCCCGCAAGGCAGACGCCCTGCGCGAGCTTGCCGAGTCGCTGCCGGGCGAGCACCGGATCGCGCCCGCCGACCTCGCCGAGGAGGGCGCCGCGGAGCGGCTGGCCGCGGACGCCGGCGAGGTCGACTGCCTGGTGGCGAACGCCGCTCTGCCGGGCACGGGAATGATCGACGGCTTCTCGCCGGAGGAGGTCGAAGCGGGCGCTGCGGGTCAACCTCGAGGCGCCGATCATGCTCGCGCGCGAGCTGGCGCCGGGGATGAGCGAGCGGGGCGACGGGCACCTCGTGTTCGTCTCCTCGCTGGCCGGCAAGGCTCCCAGCCCGCGCTCGGCGGTCTACTGCGGGACCAAGTTCGGGCTGCGCGGCTTCGCGCTCTGCCTGCGCGCGGACCTGGCGCGCAGCGGGGTCGGCGTCTCGATCGTCGCTCCCGGGGTTCATCCGCGACGCCGGGATGTTCGCCGACTCGGGAGCCAAGCCCCCGCCCGGGCTTGGCACCTCGACCCCCGAGCAGGTCGCCGCGGGGGTGGTGAGGGCGATCGAGCGCGACAAGATGGAGGTGGCGGTCGCCCCGCTGCGCAGCGGGCGCTCGCCCACCTCGGGCTCGCCAGCCCGCCGGGTCGCGCTGCGCGACGGTCACCGGCGGGAGCGCGCAAGCGAAGATCCGCGGACCGCGGTAGCGGAGGGACAGGCGAACAAGCGATAGGTCCAGGAGGTGACAGCATGAGCAAGGACAGCTTCGGCGCCCGCGACACCCTCGAGGTGTCGGGCCGCGAGTACGAGATCTTCAGGCTCGACGCGCTCCAGGCCTCCTACGACGTCGCCCGCCTTCCCTACTCGCTGAAGGTGCTGCTCGAGAACGCGCTGCGCCTCGAGGACGGCGAGTCGGTGACGCGCTCAAACGTCGAGGCGATCGCCACCTGGGACGCGACCGCCGAGCCCAGCACCGAGATCCCCTTCCAGCCCGCGCGGGTGCTGATGCAGGACTTCACCGGCGTGCCGGCGCTGGTCGACCTGGCGGCGATGCGCGACGCCATGGAGGAGCTGGGCGGCGACGCGCAGGCGATCGACCCCCTGGTGCCGGTCGATCTGGTCATCGACCATTCGGTACAGGTCGACGCCTTCGGGACCTCGCGAGCCTTCGACGTCAACGCCGACCGCGACTACGAGCGCAACGGCGAGCGATACGCGTTCCTGCGCTGGGGGCAGCAGGCGTTCGACAACCTGCGGGTGGTCCCGCCCGCCACCGGGATCTGCCACCAGGTCAACCTCGAGTACCTGGGCCAGGTGGTGTTCAGCCGCGAACGTGATGGAAGTCCACCGCAGGCCTACCCGGACACCCTGGTCGGCACCGACTCCCACACGACGATGATCAACGGGCTCGGGGTGCTGGGGTGGGGCGTCGGCGGGATCGAGGCCGAGGCGGCGATGCTCGGCCAGCCGATTTCGATGCTGCTCCCGCAGGTGGTCGGCTTCAAGCTCGGCGGGGAGCTCTCCGAGGGCGCGACGGCGACCGACCTCGTGCTGACCGTGACCGCGATGCTCCGCGAGCGAGGCGTGGTCGGCAAGTTCGTGGAGTTCTTCGGGCCGGGACTGCGCACCCTCGGGCTCGCCGACCGGGCGACGATCGGCAACATGTCGCCGGAGTTCGGCTCCACCTGCGCGATCTTCCCCGTCGACTCCGAGACGCTGCGCTACCTCGAGTTCACCGGCCGGCCCACGGAGCTGATCGAGCTGGTGGACGCCTACGCGCGCCGGCAGGGCCTTTTCCACACCGAGGACATCGGAGGAGCCGACCTTCTCCGAGACGCTGGAGCTCGACCTGGGCGAGGTCGAGCCGAGCATCGCGGGCCCGAAGCGCCCGCAGGACCGGATTCCGCTCACGGAGGCGAAGCCGGCGTTCATCGAGGCGCTGCGGGAGTTCAGCCCAGACGCCGTCGAGGAGCTCGGCAATCATCACGATGTGGCGGTCGCCGGCTCGTTCCCGGCCTCGGACCCGCCCGGCGACGACCACAACGACGAGCGCGGCAGGCCCCGCCCGGCGACGGGTGGAGCGGCGACCGCCGACCGCAGGGCGAACCCGATCGCGGTCACGCTGGAGGACGGGACCGAGGTCGAGCTCGACCACGGCCGGGTGGTGATCGCGGCGATCACGAGTTGCACCAACACCTCCAACCCGTCGGTGATGCTCGCCGCCGGGCTCCTGGCGCGCAAGGCGGTGGAGCGCGGGCTCGACGTCAAGCCCTGGGTGAAGACCTCGCTGGCGCCGGGCTCAACCGTGGTTACCGACTACCTCGAGCGTGCAGGCCTCACGGAGTACCTCGACAAGCTGAAGTTCAACCTGGTCGGCTACGGCTGCACCACCTGCATCGGCAACTCCGGCCCGCTGCCCGCCGAGATCTCGGCCGCAGTCGAGGACCACGGCCTCGTCGTTTGCGCGGTGCTGTCGGGCAACCGCAACTTCGAGGCCCGAATCAACCCGGACGTGAGGGCCAACTACCTGGCCTCGCCCCCGCTGTGCGTGGCCTACGCGCTGTCGGGCCGGATGGACGTCGACCTCCTCACGGAGCCGCTCGGCGAGGGTGCCGACGGCGAGCCCGTCTATCTGCGCGACCTGTGGCCACGGAGCGAGGAGATCAAGCGGACGGTGGAGAGCGCGATCCGCTCCGACATGTTCACGAAGAGCTACGCCGACGTGTTCACCGGCGACGACCGCTGGAGCTCGCTCGAGATCCCCGCGGGCGATCGCTACGAGTGGACCGACTCGACCTACGTCCGCAAGCCGCCGTTCTTCGAGGGCATCGACCCCGAGCCACGGCCACCCGAGCCGATCGAGGGAACTCGGGTGCTCGCCGTGCTCGGAGACAGCGTGACCACCGACCACATCTCGCCGGCGGGCGCCATCAAGCGCGACAGCCCGGCGGGCAAGTGGTTGATCGACCAGGGCACGGAGGTCCGCGACTTCAATTCCTACGGCTCGCGCCGCGGCAACCACGAGGTGATGATCCGTGGCACCTTCGCCAACGTGCGGCTGCGCAACCGGTTGGTCCAGCGCGAGGGCGGCTTCACGCGCCACTTCCCGGATGGAGAGGAGATGACGATCTACGAGGCGGCGATGCGGTACGCCGACGAGGGCGTGCAGCTCGTGGTGCTGGCGGGCAAGGAGTACGGATCCGGCTCGTCGCGCGACTGGGCGGCGAAGGGCACTGCGCTGCTCGGCGTTCGGGCGGTGATCGCGGAGAGCTACGAGCGCATCCACCGCTCGAACCTGATCGGAATGGGAGTCCTGCCTCTTCAGTTCCCGGACTCGGAAGGCGCCGAGTCGCTGGGCCTCACGGGGGAGGAGGTGGTCGACGTCGATCGCCTCGACGAGGCGCTGGCCGCCTCCGGTGCCGGGCCGCGCACGGTGGTCGTCAGGGCGGCGCGAAACGGCGCGGACCCGGTGGAATTCGAGGCCCGGGTGCGGCTCGACACGCCGAACGAGGTCGGCTACTACCGCAACGGCGGCATCCTGCAACGCGTCCTGCGGGATCTTCGCTAGTCGTTATGAGAGGATCCAGGCGTGGTCTACCTGCAAATTCATCACTTTTTCTATTGACTTTGGTCGCCCGGATGCATCAGAATGCTGTCCGACTGACGAATCGGGCACACTTGCAGTGCAGGCGAACACTTACGAAGCTCGCTCCCGGCCAGTCCCGCCTCCGGGGGCGATCGCGTCGGCATCCCTCCCTGGCTACCGACGCGCAGGCGTGGGCGCGGGCTGTGTGGACCCCCTGCCTCCCACAGCCCCGCCCCGCCATGTCTCAGGACGCTGCAAACCTTCGCCTGGCTGTGTCCTCGGTCGGGCGGCTCGGTCATGCACGATTCAGTGCACTCCCTTCGCCGCCCTCGGCCTGCGTCCTTGCCAGGCTCGGTTTTCGCGCCCTGAGCTGCCAGGCTCGGTTTTCGGCCCTTAGCCGCAGGCTCGCTTTTCGCGCCCTGACCCGGGACTTGGCGTGTTTGCTTGCGCACGGGTGCAGCAAAGCCGCCAAGGGAGGCGCTCCGCCCCCTACCCAGCTGGCATCGACGCTTGGGGGTCGCGCAGCTACGCCCTGCGCCGGCGCTCGATCACCTCGATCGCGATCACGCTGCCGAGGGGCCCGACCGGGGTCAGGGTGGCGGCGAGCAGGGTGTAGGGAGCCTCGTGCCGCAGGATCGCGATCCAGATCAGGATGCAGAGCACGATGTAGCCGATCCCGTGCGTGAGGCCGAAGATGAACGTCGCGCGATCGAGACCGGGGAGGAGCCAGACGACGAGCAGGCCGGCGAAGATCGCCAGCTCCAGCCAGCTCACCCGCTTCACCCAGGGCCAAAGCGGACCGGGGACCGATCGTCGCAGCGCCTCCACCTGGTTGGCGATCAAACGCCTGGCAAGCGGTTGACGATTGCGTCGGCGACGGTCGCAGTGGTCGCCGGCACCTGGTCGAGGTAGAAGTTGGGTTCGATCGCCTCCAGCTCGAGCAGGATCGGGGCGCCCGCGCTGTCGCGGATCATGTCCACCCGGGCGTAGAGCGGCAGGTAGTCGAAGCGTCGTCTGACCTCGGCGACCACCCGCGCCGCGAGTTCGAGCTCGTCCTGATCGGCCACGTCGGCCGTCACCAGGCCGGGGTCGTACATGGCCTCGGCGGCGCCGAGCGCGTCATCGCGCACCGGGGCGACCTCGTCGGGCCGCAGGACGGCGCGCTTTCGCAGCGCGTGCACGGGCTCGCCGTCGATGCAGAGCACCGCCGTCTCGCCGACCGAGTCGACGGTGGGATGGAACGGCTGCACCATCGCCGTGCGGCCGCCGGCGTGGATGTCGCCGATCAGGCCGCGAGCGAGATCGTGGGCGGCGACGCCGAAGCGACCCGAATCCCGCCCCCCGGCCGAGACCGTGGGCTTGACGACGACCTCGCCGGCGAGCGAGATCCCCTCGCCGGGAGCAACGAACTCGGTTTCGACCACGGGGATCCCCACCGCCGCGAGGTCGGCGAGGTAGCGCTTGTCGGAGCTCCAGTGGACCAGGGCCGCGCAGTTGTGCAGCGTCGGCCCAACCGAGTCGCACCAGGGCAGGAACTCCTCGCGGCGGCCGGCGTAGTCCCAGGTCGAGCGGATCACGACCGCCTCGAACGCGCTCCACTCGGTATCTGGGTCGTCCCAGGGGACCCGGGTCGCGCTCACCCCGCGCTCGGCGAGCGCCTCGGCGATCCGTAGGTCGTCGGTGAACTGCGGCGGCAGCGCCGAGCAGCTGGCGATCGCCACGCGCATCGGGGCATCGTAGGCGGGCCGGCGCCTGCGACGTCGGGGACGTCACGGCCGAACATCGACCGCGCGTACAAGCGGGCACGGCAATGATTGGACCCGGGTCCATAGGCGAAGGCGGCGCCCAGCGCGAAACTGACCGCATGAGAGCCACAACGACGACATCCACGCGGCAGTTGCCGTTCGAGTCCTACGAGCGCGAGGCGCGGCGGCTGGTCGGGTTCGAGCGCCACTACCGATGCTCCGCGGGTCACGAGTCTCGCTCCTGGGCACAGCTTCACGCCTGTCCGGGGTGCGGCGAGCGACTCACCGTCGCAGTGATCCATCGCGCGGCCCTTGCTTGCTGAGCGGCCCAGGCTAGCGACGAAGTCGCGGTAGATGACGGAGGTGCCTGCCGGGTAAGGCCCGAGGCCCTCACCCGCCGGAAACGTAGCCGAAGGCGAGGCTTCCGGCGGAGTTTATAGTGAGAGCCGTCAGCACGATCCGCTCCTGCTCGGAGCGGTGGGCGGCGGGGTAGCCCTCGCTGGGGCTGGCGCGCTGCGGCCGGCCTACGTAGCGGAACTGCACCTGCTCCGGCACCAGCTCCGGCATGCGCCGGGCCATCACCTTCCAGGCGCCCATGTTCTGCGGCTCCTCCTGCGCCCAGACGATCTCCTTCAGGTTCGGATAGCTGGCGATCAGCTCGCGAATCTGGTCCTTGGCGAAGGGATAGAGCAGCTCGACCCGGGCGATCGCCACCGAGACCGCGTCCTCGCGCCGCTCGTGGCCATCCATGTCGTAGTACACCTTTCCGCTGCACAGCACCAGCCGCTCGATCTGATCCTTTCTGTCGGCAGCGCGCGGGTCGTCGAGCACGAACTGGAACGCCCCCGAGGTCAGGTCGGCGAGCCGAGACGCCGCCCCCTGGTGGCGCAGCAGGCCCTTGGGCGTGAACACCACCAGGGGCCGTGCCTTGCGGATCCGCGCCTGGCGGCGCAGGAGGTGGAAGTACTGCGCGGCGGTGGTCGGATTGGCGAGCCGCATGTTCCCCTCGGCCGCGAGAGCGATGAAGCGCTCGATCCGGGCGCTCGAGTGCTCGGGTCCCGATCCCTCGTAGCCGTGCGGCAGCAGCAGGGTCAGCCGCGTCGTCTGGCCCCACTTTGCCTCGCCGGAGGCGATGAAGCTGTCGATGATCACCTGCGCGGCGTTGCCGAAGTCGCCGAACTGCGCCTCCCAGAGCACCAGGCTCGGGGGCGAGGCCGCCGAGTAGCCGTACTCGAAGCCCAGGCATCCGGCTTCCGACAGCGGGCTGTTGTGGAGCTCGAACGGCGCCAGCGCGCCGGAGAGGTTCTGGATCGGCACGTACTTGAGCCCCGTCTTCTCGTCGTAGAGGGCAAGGTGACGGTGCGAGAAGGTGCCGCGCTCGGTGTCCTGGCCGGTGAGGCGGATGTGGGTGCCCTCGGTCAGCAGCGTGGCGAAGGCGAGTGCCTCGGCGTGGCCGTACTCGATCGGCCCCTCGTCGAGCACCTCGACCCGCCGCATCAGCGGCTTGCGCAGCTTGCGGTGGATGGTGAAGCTCTCGGGAACCCGGAGCAGCTCCTCGTTGAGCGAGCGCAGCGGTCCTCGGAGACGGCGGTTTCGACTTCGGGGCTCTTGGTGCGGTCGAGCTCGCCCGTCCCCATCTGGGTGGAGGTCGGGTCCTCGTACTGGCCCGACTCCATGCGGCGCTTCAGCTCCTTGTGGATTCGCCCCAGCTCGTCGCGGCGCTCCTTGCCCTCCGCCTCGACCTCCTCCGGGGTGACGACGCCCTCCTTCACCAGCTTGCTCCGCGTAGATCTCGGACACCGGCGGGTGGCTCTTGATCTGGGCGGCCAGGGTCGGCTGCGTGTAGGCGGGCTCGTCGGTCTCGTTGTGCCCGTAGCGCCGATAGCCGATCAGGTCGATCACCACGTCGCGGCTCCAGCGCTCGCGGTAGGCCATCGAGAGGCGGATCGCCGCGATGCAGGCCTCGACGTCGTCGGCGTTGACGTGGATGATCGGCACGTTGAAGCCCTTGGCCAGATCGCTGGCGTATGGGGTGGACCGTGCGTCCTCGGGGTCGGTTGTGAAGCCAACCTGGTTGTCGGTGATGATGTGGACGGTGCCGCCCGTCGTGTAGCCGGCGAGCGACTGGAGATTGAGCGTCTCGGCGACGACTCCCTGGCCCGGGAAGGCCGCGTCGCCGTGAAGCAGGAGCGGCACGGCCAGGGCCGGTTTGTGCTCCAAGCCGGGGTCCGGATCGTGAGGTCTGCGCGGCCCGCGTCCCCCCGGTCACCACCGGGTCCACGAACTCGAGATGGCTGGGGTTCGGATACAGCCGTACCTTGGCCTCGTCGCCGTCGCGAGTGGTGAACAGCCCTTCGGCGCCGTAGTGGTACTTGACGTCGCCCGTCCCGGCATGGGGAATGGCCGCGATCGCCTTCACCTGCTCCAGCGCCTTGGCTCCCTCGAACTCGGCCAGGATCGACTCCACGGAGCGGCCCAGGTTGTGGGCAAGCACGCTCAGCCGCCCCCGGTGCGCCATCCCGAGCACAACCTCCTCGGCGCCGCTCCGCTTCCCCAGCGTGACCAGCTCGTCGATCATCGGGACCACTGCGTCGAGGCCCTCGATCGAGAACAGCTTCTGGCCCAGGTAGGCCTTCTGGAGGAAGCGCTCGAACTGGAACACCTGCGACGAGCCGCGACAGGAGAGCGCGCTTCTCCTCCGAGCTCAGCGGCGTGCGGTGCGCCCCCGTCTCGATCATCTCCCGCAGCCACATCCGCTGCTGGTGCGAGGAGAGGTGCTCGATCTGGTAGGCGATCGTGCCGCAGTACGCCTCGCGCATCCGAGGCAGGACCTCTAGCAGCGTCTCGCCCTCGACCCCGCACCGCAGAATCGAGGCGGGGATCTTCGCCATCAGCTCGGGGGTCAGATTGAGGTTCTCGGGCTCGATCGCCGGATCGCCCTTCGGCTCCTTGCCCAGCGGGTCGAGGCGGGCCGCCAGGTGCCCGTGGGTGCGGTAGGCCTTGAGCAGCGAGGTTGCAGCCTGCACGGCCTGGAGCAGCTCGCTGTCGGGCGGGGCAGCCGCCGGGGCCGCAGGCGGGGCGGGCACTTCGCCCGTGGCCAGCGGCGGCGCCGAGGCCGAGGCGGGGTAGGCGTTGGCGGTGACGGTGGGGGAGAGGCCGAGCGACTCGGCGACCGGTCTCGTAGAAGGCGTCCTCGCCTTGAAGCAGCTCGTCGATGCGGCGCAGGAACGAGCCCGACTCCGCCCCCTGGATGATGCGGTGATCGTACGTCGACGTCATCGTCATCACCTTCGAGATCCCGAGCGCCTTGATCTTCTCCGCCGGCGTGTGCGCCCACTCCACCGGGTAGGCGATCGAGCCGGTGGCGACGATCGTCCCCTGGCCCTTCAAGAGGCGCGGAACCGACGCAACCGTGCCCAGCCCGCCTGGGTTGGTGAGAGTGACGTTCGTCCCCTGGAAGTCGTCGGCCGTCAGCTTGTTCTCCCGCGTCTTGGTGATCAGCTCCTCGTAATAGGTGTGGAAGGAGGCGAAGTCGAGCGCCTGCGCGCCCTTGATGCAGGGGACCATCAGGCTTCGCGTCCCCTTGCGCTCGACGTCGACGGCGATTCCCAGGTGGACGCCGCCCGGCTCGACCACCTGCGGCTTGCCGTCCTGCTCCTCGTAGACCCGCGCCATCGCCGGCCACTCTTTGGCCGCCTGGACGATCGCCCAGGCAACCAGGTGAGTGAACGAGACCTTCATGCCGCGATCCTTCAAGACGCCGTTGAGCGCCTTCCGCTTTGCGTCGAGGACGTCCACCGGAAGCGTCCGGAACGAGGTCGCCGTCGGCATCGAGCGGCTCTCGTTCATCGCCTGCGCCAGCATCGCCGCCGGACCGCGCAGGGGCTTGACCTCTGCCGCCTTTGCCGCCGGGGCCACCGCCGGCGCCTGGCCTTTGCCGTCGGCCGCAGCCAGCACGTCCGCCTTGGTGACCTTGCCTCCCGGACCCGACCCCTGCACGGCGCCCAGGTCAACCCCGCTCGCCGCGGCGATGCGGCGGGCTACGGGCGAAACGCGGGACACCACTCCGCCGGAAGCCTCCTGAATAACTCCGCCGGAAGCCTCGCCTTCGGCTCCGGTTCCGGCGGGTTGCGACGCGGGCGGGGCGGCAGGTTCGGCCGGTTGCACCGCGGCTCCGCCGCTAGTGCGACCGTCGCCACCTTGGGAGGCGCCGGGGGCCATCTCGGCCAGCACCTGGCCGATCTGCACCGTCTCGTCGGGCTGGGCCAGGGTCTTGGTGATCGTGCCGCTCGCCGGGGCGGGCACCTCGGCGTCGACCTTGTCGGTCGAGACCTCGACCACGGTCTCGCCCTCCTCGACGAACTCCCCTTCCTGCTTGTGCCATTCGAGCACGGTGCCCTCGGTCACCGATTCGCCCATCTCGGGCATCGATGATCTGAATCGACCACTCCGCCGGAAGCCTCCTGAATAACTCCGCCGGAAGCCTCGCCTGCGGCTACGTTTCCGGCGGGTTGCGACGCGGGCGGGGCGGCAGGTTCACTCGCAGCTCCCGCGACTTCGTCGCTAGCCCGGGCGGATTCACCTTCGGCCGCCTTGGTGGCGGTTTCCGCACCGGCGCCGTCGCCGGAGGGCTCCGCTGTGGGATCGAGCTCGGCGAGCACGCCTCCGACCGCGATCGTCTCGTCCTCGCCCTTGAGGATCTTGGTGATCGTGCCGCTGGCCGGGGCGGGCACCTCGGCGTCGACCTTGTCGGTCGAGACCTCGACCACGGTCTCGCCCTCCTCGACGAACTCCCCCTCCCGCTTGTGCCATTCGAGCACGGTGCCCTCGGTCACCGACTCGCCCATTTGGGGCATCTGGATCTCGACGATCCCGGAACCGGCCATCTCTTGCTCAGTCTATTGGTGAGTCATACGCGGGCGACCAGGTACACCTCGTTGGCCAGCGTGTCGTAGACGTCCTCCGCCACGAACTGCTGCGCCGCGGCCGCGTGGTCGCAGAAGCCGCACCGCAGCGGCCGCCCGGCGGGGAGCTGCCCCCCGATCGCCAGCGGCAGCGAGCATTGCGGACAGACCAGCGCGCCATGGGCCAGGACCTGCATGCCGTCCCTCAGCAGCCGCCGCTCGGCGCCCGGCTCGGAGCCGTCGACCCGGCCCAGCTTGGTGTTTGGCCGGCCCGGATCGCCTGGATCGATCGGTAATGGGCTGATGGGGGTCATTGATCCTGTATATGAGTGTAAGGTCGAGTCAAGCGACGTGGACGCGGAGGAAGAGAGATGACCTACTTCGTCACCGGTGCGACGGGCTTCATCGGTCGCAATCTGGTGGAGCGGCTGCTGGAGCGCGAGGGAACCATCTACGTGCTGGTGCGCGAGGGCTCCAAGGGTCGGCTCGAGGAGCTGCGGAACCGCTGGGGGACTGATGACGAGCGGGTCGTCGGGGTGACGGGCGACCTCTCCCAGCCTCAACTTGGCGTCTCCGATGCGGACCTCTCGCGCCTCACGGGCAACGTCGACCATCTCTTCCACCTCGCGGCGATCTACGACATGACCGCCGACGCGGACAGCCAGCGGCTCGCCAATGTCGAGGGGACCCGCCACATGGTCGAGTTCGCCGAGGCGGTCGAGGCCGGCCGGGTCCACATGGTCAGCTCGATCGCCGCCGCCGGCCTCTACAAGGGGACCTGGCGCGAGGACATGTTCGAGGAGGCCGAGAACCTCGACACCCATCCCTACTTCAGGTCCAAGCACGACTCCGAGGCCGTCGTGCGCAGGGACTGCTCCCGGCCATGGCGGGTTTACCGGCCGGGGATCGTCGTGGGTCACTCGGAGACGGGCGAGATGGACAAGATCGACGGCCCGTACTACTTCTTCAAGTTGATCCGTCGCCTCCGCAACGCAGTCCCGCAGTGGATACCGATGCTCGGCGTCGAAGGCAGGGAGATCAACCTGGTTCCGGTGGACTTCGTTGCCCGGGCGATGGACCACATCGCCCATCGGGACGAGGGAGACGGCCAAGCCTTCCACCTCACCGACCCCAGCCCAAGGACGGCCGGCGAGGTGATCGACATCTTCGCCAGCGCGGCGCACGCCCCGCAGTCCTCCGTTCGCGTTCCACCGGTTGCGGTCGAAGCCCTCGCGCCTCTGCTCAAGGCCCTCGTGATGCTGCCGGCGGCTGGGCTTGTCGCCGACAGCGTTCTGTCCGAGTTCGGCATTCCACGGTCGGTCCTCACCTACGTCAACTACCCGACCAGCTTCGACAGCCGGCAGGCCCAGGCGGCGCTCAGCGGCACCGATATCAGGGTGCCGCCGCTTCAGGGCTACGCCGACAAGCTCTGGGACTACTGGGAGCGCCACCTCGACCCCGACCTGTTCCGCGACCGTACGCTGGTGGGGGCGGTCCGAGGAAGAGCCGGGGCCGTGGGCGGGGTGACCCAGGTGATCGAGCAGCAGATTCCTGACGAGCTCCTGCGGCTCGGGCGGCGGGTCCTGGGCACCGTCTCTCTCGAGCAGGCCGTGCGGGGGCGGGTGGTCATGGTCACCGGGGCGTCGTCTGGAATCGGACGCTCGGCGGCGTTGAAGATCGCCGACGCCGGCGGCATCGTCCTGCTCGTCGCCCGCACTCCCGAGAAGCTGGAAGAGACCAGGGAGCAGATCCAAAGCGGCGGCGGCACCGCGCACATACATCGCTGCGACCTGTCTGACATGGACGACATCGACCGGATGGCTGACGAGGTCCTCGCCCAGCACGGCCACGTGGACATCCTGGTCAACAACGCGGGGCGCTCGATTCGCCGCTCGATCGCGCTCTCCTACGACCGCTTCCACGACTTCGAGCGCACCATGCAGCTCAACTACTTCGGGGGTGTGAAGCTGATCCTGAGGCTGCTGCCGCTGATGCGCGAGCGCCGCTCGGGCCAGATCGTGAACATCAGCTCGATCGGCGTGCAGACCAACACGCCGCGCTTCTCGGCCTACGTTTCGTCGAAGGCGGCGCTCGATGCGTTCTCGCGCTGTGCCGCGTCGGAGATCGTTGACGAGGGAGTTGCGATCACCACGATCCACATGCCGCTCGTCCGGACGCCGATGATCGCCCCAACGAAGATGTACGACCGCTTTCCGACGATCACGCCCGACAGGGCGGCCGACATGATCTGCGAGGCGATCATCCACAGGCCGAAGCGGATCGCGACCCCGCTCGGGACCCTCGGCCAGATCCTCTACGCGATCAACCCGAAGTCGATGGACTACATCCTCAACAGCGCCTACAAGCTGTTCCCCGATTCGCGCGCGGCACGCGGCGACAAGGCGGAGGCAACCGGGAGGCCGACGGCCAACGAGGAAGCGTCGAGGGAGCAGGTCGCCTTCGCCTATCTGATGAGGGGCGTTCACTGGTAGAGACGGCGACGCGCCGGCGAAAGCACTGGGGCTGGGGCTTCGAGGACCAGGCGCTGACCCGCGAGCAGCTCGAGGCGGCCGCCCCCGGCGTCCGCGAGCAGCTCGGCTTCGGCGCCACTGAGGTCGAGGAGCCGGTGCCGCTCGAGGCGATCGAGCTGCCGCCGCCACGGGTCGAGCCGCCGCCGTCGCTCTCCCACCTGTTTCGCTCCGACCCCTACGAGCGGGTCTCGCACGCGCTCGGGAAGGGCTACCGGGACGTGGTGCGCGGATTCCGGGGCCAGATCTCCGAGCCGCCGGACCTGGTCGCCCATCCAGGCGACGAGAGCGAGATCGACGCGGTGCTCGCCTGGTGCACAGAGGAACGCCTCGCGGCAATTCCCTATGGAGGCGGGACCAGCGTCGTTGGGGGCGTCGAGCCCCGCATCGGCGACGCCTACGCCGGTGCGGTGACGATCGACCTGAGTCGCCTCGACCGCGTGCTCGAGGTGGATGAGGTCTCGCGGGCGGCGCGTATCCAGGCCGGCGCCAAGGGGCCTGCGCTGGAGGACCAGCTCCGCGAGCGGGGGCTGACGCTTCGCCATTTCCCGCAGTCGTTCGAGTTCTCAACACTCGGCGGCTGGATCGCCACCCGCGCCGGCGGGCATTTCGCCACCCTCTACACCCACATCGACGACCTGGTGGAGTCGGTGCGGGCGATCACCCCCAACGGCCTCTGGGAGAGCCGCAGGCTGCCGGGCTCGGGCGCCGGCCCCAGCCCCGATCGCCTTCTGCTGGGCTCCGAGGGAATCCTCGGGGTGATCACGGAGGCCTGGGTGCGGGTCCGGGAGCGTCCCCGCTGGAAGCTGTCCGTCGGGGTCGCCTTCGACTCGTTCGCAAGCGGCGCGGAGGCGGTCCGAGAGCTGGCGCAGTCCGGCCTCAACCCCTCCAACTGCCGTTTGCTCGACCCGGCGGAGTCCGCCCTGACTCACGCCGGGCCGCCGGGGAAGGCCCTGCTCGTGCTCGGGTTCGAGTCGGCGCACCACCCGGTTGACGGCCTTATGGAGATCGCGCTGGAGGCGGCCAGGGACCACGGCGGCGAGCCCGGCGAGCCGCGCGGCAGCTCTACGCCACAGCCGGGACCCGGGGCGCTGCGCTCCGAGCCGCCGCCGGCGAGCGAAGGCGAGGACCCGGTTGGAGCCTGGCGCCACGCCTTCCTCGCCGCGCCATACCTGCGCGACACCCTGGTCGCCTGTGGCGTTCTCTCGGACACCTTCGAGACGGCGATCACGTGGGAGCGCTTCGGTGAGTTCCACGCCGGCGTCATGGAGACGGCCCGCGGCGCGATCGCCGAGGCCTGCGGCTCGGCGCCCAACGGCCCGGGGTCCCCGCGGCTGACCTGCCGGTTCACGCATGTCTACCCGGACGGGCCCGCGCCCTACTACACCGTCCTCTGCCCCGCCGTCCGTGGCGGGGAGGTGGAGCAGTGGGACGAGGTGAAGGCGGCGGTGTCGGAGGCGGTGCTCGGGGCCGGCGGCACGATCACGCACCACCACGCAGTCGGCCGCGACCACCGCCCCTGGTACGACCGCCAGCGCCCCGACCCGTTCGCCGAGGGCCTGCGCGCCGCGAAGCAGGCGGTGGACCCCGCGGGCATTCTCAACCCCGGGGTCCTCCTCGACCCCTAACCTTCTGCGCATGGAGACGGTGACCGAGGAGCGGCCGCCCGCTCCCGGGCTTCCCGCGTCGCCCGCCGCGCCGGCCGCCGTGTCGAAGCCGCTGGCGCTGCTCGTCGCGATGCGGCCGCAGGAGTGGATCAAGAACCTGCTCGTGTTCGCCGGCCTGTTGTTCTCCGGCAAGCTCGACGAGGGAGCCCAGGTGCTCGACGCGATCCTGGCCTTCACCGCCTTCTGCGCGATCTCGAGCGCCGGCTACCTCTTCAACGACCTCCGCGACGCAGTCCACGACCGGCAGCACCCGGAGAAGCGCTTGCGTCCGATCGCCAGCGGGGCACTCCCCGCGGCGAATGCGTCGGTCGCCGCGGCCGCGCTGGCGACGATCGGCGTCGCCGTGGCCCTGATCGGCGTTTCGGCCGAGGTCGCCGGTTTCGTGGCGCTTTACGGGGTGATCACCGCCGCCTACTCGCTGGTCCTCAAGCAGCTCGTGATCCTCGACGTGATGACGATCGCCTCCCTGTTCCTCCTCCGCGTGGTCGCGGGGGCGGTCGCGGTCGAGGCCAACGCCTCCGAGTGGCTGCTCCTCTGCACCGCGATGCTCGCCCTGTTCCTGGGCTTCACGAAGCGGCGCCAGGAGGCGACGGTGGTTTCGGCCGAAGGGCCGGACGCGGGGGCGGCGGGGTCGCGGGTGACACGGCCGGTGCTCGAGCACTATTCGCTCGGCTTCCTCGATCAGATGGTCGCGATGGTGACCGCGGCCGCGATCATGAGCTACGCGATCTACGCCGTCAACAGCCCACTGATCGGCAGCCGCATGCTCGCCACAGCGCCCTCGGTGCTGTACGGGATCTTTCGCTACCTGTACCTGATCTACGACCGCGGAGACACGCGCTCCACGTCCGCGATCCTGACCCACGACCCCGGCATGATCTTCGCGGGCGTCAGCTGGATCGGCACCGCCCTGGCGATGCTGTACGTGTTCGACTAGAACCACTCCGCCGAAAGCCTCGGCTTCGCCTACGTTTTCGGCGGGTTAGGGCACGGGCCTGACCCGGCAGGCACCCCCGCAACTACCGCGACTTCGTCGCTAGCCCGGACCGATAAAGTGGCCGTCTGGATGGACCTCACCCTGACCACTGAGGAAGAGGCGTTCCGCGACGAAGTTCGCACCTGGCTCGGGGACAACCATCCTGGAGCGGAGCCCGACGGCGAGGACGCGAAGTTCGAGTTTCGCCGCGACTGGCAGGGCAAGCTCCACCAGGCCGGCTGGGCGGGGATCTCGTGGCCGAAGGAGTACGGCGGCCGCGGCGCGACCCTGATCGAGCAGGCGATCTTCTCGGAGGAGATGGCGCGGGCCAAGGTCCCGCCGCCGGCGAACGTGCTCGGCCTGGTGATGGGCGGCCCCGTCGTGATCGCGCACGGCACCGAAGAGCAGAAGGAGCGCTTCCTCGAGCCGATCCTCTCCGCCGAGGAGATCTGGTGCCAGGGGTTCTCCGAGCCGGAGTCGGGCTCTGACCTCGCCTCGCTGAAGACGAAGGCGGTGCACGAGAACGGTGGCTGGCGGGTGACGGGGCAGAAGGTTTGGACCACGTTCGCCCACGAGGCGAGGTGGTGCATGCTGCTCGCCCGCTCCGACGCCGAGGCGCCCAAGCACAAGGGCCTCACCTACTTCATCTGCGACATGGAGCAGGACCAAGTGGAGGTTCGGCCGCTGCGCCAGATCACCGGTGAGGCGGAGTTCAACGAGATCTTTTTCGAGGACGCCTACGTCCCGGACGAAAACCTGGTCGGTGGCGAGGGGAACGGCTGGAACGTCGCCATCACCACCCTGATGCACGAGCGGGCGGGCATCGGGGCGGCCTCCGCGATTCAGGTGCGGCGGGACCTCGACGAGCTGATCGTGCTGATCAACGAGCGCGACCTCGGCGAGGACCCGGTTATCCGGCAGCGGATCGGGGAGCTCAAGATCGGCATCGAGGCGCTTCGCTTCGGAGCGCTGCGCGCGCTGACGCAGCAGATGAAGGTGGGAATCCCGGGGCCCGAGGGATCGCTCGCGAAGTGGCAGTGGGCAAACATGAACCAGAGCCTGACCGAGTTGGCCTCCGACGTGCTGGGGCCGGAGGCGCTCGAGCCGGGCTCCGAGTGGGCCTATCGCCTCCTGCGCTCGCGCGCCAACTCGATCGAGGGCGGCACCACCGACGTGATGAAGAACATCATCGCGGAGCGCGTACTCGGCCTGCCGAGACTCAGGTAACGGCAGTGGACTTCGGCTTCAACGACGAGCAGCAGGCGATCAAGGCGACGGCCCGCGAGATGCTGGCCAAGCGCTCACCCTTCGAGAAGGTGCGCGCTGCTGCCGAGGCTCGCACCTACGACGGTGCGCTCTGGGCCGAGATCCGCGCCCTCGGCTGGCCGGGCATCGCGATCGGTGAGGAGCACGGCGGCCAGGGGCTTGGGACGGTGGAGCTGGCGATCCTCTGCGAGGAGCTCGGCTACGCGTGCGCGCCGGCGCCGTTTCTGTCCAACGCCTCGGCGGGACTCTTCCTCGATCACGCGGGCAGTGACGAGCAGCGGCAACGCTGGCTCCCCGGGATCGCCTCAGGCGAGGAGCGTGGAGCGGCGGCATTCGATCCCCGCAGCAACGAGCTCGTCCCGGACGCCGTGGGCGCCGCGGTGCTGGTCCTCAACGACGGAGATCGGGCGGTCCTGGTGGAGGCCGGCGACGCGGAGATCGAGCCGGTCGACCTTGTCGACGCGACACGCCACTACGCGCGGGTCCTTGACTCGGGCGGCGATCCGCTGCCCGGCGACGTCGAGGCCGCCGCCGACCGGTCGCTGGTGGCAATCGCCGCCGAGCTGACCGGGATCGCCCAGCGGGCGATGGAGATGGCGATCGAGTACGCCAAGGAGCGCCAGCAGTTCGACCGCCCGATTGGCGCCTACCAGGCCGTCTCGCACCGCTGCGCCCGGATGCTCTACGACGTTGAGGAGGCGCGCTCGCTCACGTACTACGCGGCCTGGTGCGCCGACGACGAGCCGGAGTCCCTGCCACTGGCGGGCTCGATGGCCAAGGCCCGCGCCTCCGACGCCGCCTGGCGGGTGACCAACGACGCCCTCCAGGTGCTCGGCGGCATCGGCTTCACCTGGGAGCACGACCTCCACTTCCTGCTCAAGCGGGCCAAGGTCGACGGCGAGCTGCTCGGCGATCCCCGCATGCACCGCGAGCGAGTCGCCGTGCTCGCCGGCATGGGCGCCGTAGCAACGCCTGCCTGAAGTAGGATACGGCTGACAAGGAGGGCGCAGTGGGTGTCAGATCGTTTCGTCCCAGGACCGCTGTCGGCGGTGCGCCGACGGCTTCGGGCGCTGCAGGCACGCGGCGGCGAAATATCGTGCGCGGGCTGCTGGCGCCCCTCGTGCTCGTGTCCTTTCTGTTGGCGCCAGCCGGGTCGGCATCGGCGTCGATCACGTTCGACCTCCTGTGGGGAAGCGTCGGCACCGGCAATGGCCAGTTCACCCTTCCGCAGAGGGTGGCCACCGACTCCACGGGCGCCCCGTACGTGTCCGACACGGGGAACCACCGGATCCAGAAGTTCAACTCCTCGGGCACGTTCGTCACCAAGTGGGGAGCCACCGCCCCCATTCTTGGAACGCCGATCCCGGGCACCGGGAACGGCGAGTTCAACCTCCCGGCCGGCGTCGCCACCGACTCCATCGAGCAACGTCTACGTCGCCGACACCAACAACAACCGGATCCAGAAGTTCTACGTCCACGGGCACATACATCACCCAGTGGGGAGGCGCGGGCTCCGGCAACGGCCAGTTCACCCTTCCGCAAGGCATCGCCACGGATTCCTCGAACGACGTCTACGTCGCCGACACCGGCAACAACCGGATCCAGAAGTTCTCGGCCACAGGCGGCTTCATCACCGCGTGGGGAAGCGCGGGCACCGGGAACGGTCAGTTCACCTCTCCCTCCGGGGTCGCCGTCGACTCCTCCGGCAACGTCTACGTCGCCGACGCGGGCAACAACCGGATCCAGAAGTTCGACTCCTCGGGCGCCTTCATCACCAAGTGGGGAAGCGCGGGCACCGGGAACGGCCAGTTCGGCGTAACTACCACACTGGATGTGGCCACGGGCTCCCATGACAACGTCATCGTCGCCGACACCGCCAATAACCGGATCCAGAAGTTCAGGCCGTCGGGCACCTTCATCACCACTTGGGGAACCGCGGGCACCGGAACCAGCCAGTTCAATGGCCCCTCCGGGGTCGCCGTCGCGGCAACCGACCACGTGTACGTCGTCGACCGGGCCAACAACCGGATCCAGAAGTTCCACGAGACGGACGCAGTCACGCCCGACACCACGATCGACTCCGGCCCCTCCGGGCTGACCAACGACGCGAGCCCGAGCTTCACCTTCTCGTCCACGGAATCGCCGCTGCTGACCCCAGGCTTCGAGTGCAGCCTGGACTCCGCGGAGTGGGCGAGCTGCGCCTC
This sequence comes from uncultured Actinomycetes bacterium, assembly GCA_963824865.1. Taxonomy (GTDB): domain Bacteria; phylum Actinomycetota; class Thermoleophilia; order Solirubrobacterales; family 70-9; genus AC-56. The sequence continues at coordinate 30,210 of CAWGQQ010000012.1, forward strand.
CCCCAAGTCCTACGCGAGCCTCTCCGAAGGCGCCCATACCTTCCAGGTGAGGGCGGTGGACGCCGCCGGAAACCCGGATCCGAGTCCCGACTCCCAGGGCTTCACGATCGACACCACGCCCCCCGAGACCACGATCGACTCCGGCCCCTCCGGCCCGACCAACAACGCCTCGCCGTCGTTTGCCTTCTCCTCCGAGGCTTTGGCGAACTTTGAGTGCCGGCTCGACTCGACCCAGGAGGCCGACTTCGACCCCTGTACCTCTCCGCAGCCCTACAGCTCCCTCGGCCAGGGCGCCCACACCTTCGAGGTCCGGGCCACCGACGCAGGCGGGCAACACCGACCTCAGCCCCGCCTCCCGGAGCTTCACGGTCGACACCGTCGCCCCCCAAACCACGATCGACTCCGGCCCCTCCGGCCCGACCAACAACGCCTCGCCGTCGTTTGCCTTCTCCTCCGAGGCTTTGGCGAACTTTGAGTGCCGGCTCGACTCGACCCAGGAGGCCGACTTCGACCCCTGTACCTCTCCGCAGCCCTACAGCTCCCTCGGCCAGGGCGCCCACACCTTCGAGGTCCGGGCCACCGACCAGGCGGGCAACACCGACCTCAGCCCCGCCTCCCGGAGCTTCACGGTCGACACCGTCGCCCCCCAGACCGCGATCGGCTCCGGCCCCTCCGGCACGACCCAGGACGCGACCCCGACCTTCGGCTTCTCCTCCGAGGCCGGCTCGAGCTTCGAGTGCAAGGTCGACTCGGCCCTCTATGCGGCCTGCAGCTCGCCGAAGACCACCGCAGCGCTCACGGACGGCCCCCACACCTTCTACGTCCGCGCTACCGACCAGGCGGGCAACGTCGACGAAAGCCCCGCCTCCCGGAGCTTCACGGTCGTCACCTTCCCCCAGACCATCATCAACTCCGGCCCTTCGGGTCTCACCAACGACCCGACCCCGACGTTCACCTTCTCCTCTTCGGAGGCGGGCTCGAGCTTCCAGTGCAAGATCAACTCGAGCCCCTATGCGAGCTGTACCTCGCCGAAGACCACCTTCCACCTCTCGGACGGCTCTCGTACGTTCTACGTTCGCGCCGTGGACCAGGCCGGCAACGCCGACCCGACGCCGGCCTCGCGCTCCTTCACGGTCCGGACCGCCGCGGTCCACCTCTCCGGCTCGACCCTCATAGTCACGGCTGCGGAGGGGGCCAAAGACAACTTCGAGATCACCCGTCCCTCCGCCTCGCTGCTGCGGGTAACCGACGTCGCCAGCGGCCCCTATACGGGCTCCGGCGTCCACGCCTGGGCGGGATGCACGCGAAGCGGCGACTACGGCGCGAACTGCGGCGCCGCCGGGATCACCCTGATCCGGGTCGACTCCTTGGGTCTCAACGACCAGGTGGTGAACTCGACCGCGATCCAAAGCTCGCTCGCCGGCGGGGCGGCGAACGACACGCTGATCGGCGGCTCGAGCCATGACACCCTCACCGGGGGAGGGGGCGCCGACGTGTTCATGGGGATGAACGGAAACGATGAGCTCTTCGCCCGCGACCTGGCCTCCGATACGACGATCGACTGCGACGGCGGGACCAACCCCGGCAGCGCGGACACGGCTGACCTGGACATCCTCCCCAAGGATGCCAACTCCGCGGTCACGAACTGCGAGACCAAGACGCGGCACTGAGGGGCCGCCACGCCGGCCTGAGCTAGCGACGCAGTCGCGGTAGGTGTGTGTGGACCTGCCGGGTGAGGTATGCGCCCTCGCCCGCCGGAAACGTAGGCGAAGCCGAGGATTTCGGCGGAGTGGTTGTCAGTCCGCCAGGATCTCGACGTCGGAGGCCAGCTTGACCTGGCCGCCGAGGCGGTACTCCACGTCCACCGTCTCGTGCTTGCGGTAGGTGCCGAAGAGGCCGAGCAGCATCGCCAGCCAGCGAAGGCCGCCCACCTTTCCCTCCTTGACGATGGGCCGCTCGAAGACGATCTCGCCGCCGCGAATCCGGAAGTCCGATCCCTCGCTCTGCTCGACTCCGTTCACGTAGACGCGGATCGGCGGCTCGGCGCCCCGCGGCAGGCGCAGCCGGCGCCCGACCTCAACGCCTTCCCCAACCCGGTTCAGCTTCACCTGGCCTTCGTCCGGGCTCATCGCGTCAACGCATCGCGAACGGCGTCGAACGCCGATTGGCCCCGGCCCGGCTCGAGCCTGCGCTTGCGGACCGCGCCCGTGTAGGGCACGAGTGCCCCGTCGCCCATCACGTCGAGACCCGCCTCGCGGCCGCGGAGGACCCCGCCCGTGGACAGCTCGAGGCGAGCGTGCACCCGCTGGCCGGGCTCGAAGTTGCGTAGCGATCTGACCGTCGGGAGCGGCCCCTCGTCACGGATTTCCCCACTGCGGCGCTCGATTGCGGCTATCGCCGCATCGAGATCGTCAAAGCTCTCGTGTTCAACGCGCGAGCCTTGTCTGACCGTGAGCCGGAATATGGCCTAGGCGCCGCGGCGTTGGCGCTTGGGCCGGCGCGCCGGTGGGCCGACGATCTTCTCGGGGCCCTCGCGCTGGTCGATCGGGACGTAGTCGCGATCCCGCTCGCCGACATAGACCTGCCGCGGGCGGGCGATCTTCTGCTCGGAGTCGTCGTTCAGCTCCATCCATTGCGAGATCCAGCCCGAGGTGCGCGGGATCGCGAAGATCACCGTGAACATCTCGGTCGGGATCTGGAGCGCCTCGTAGATGATCCCCGAGTAGTAGTCGACGTTCGGGTAGAGCTTTCGCGAGGTGAAGAACTCGTCGTCGAGGGCGCGCTTGGCGAGCTCGCGAGCGATCTCGACCAGCGGGTTGTACTCCGTGGCCTCGAACACCTCGTCCATGTGGTGCTCGATGATCCGGGCGCGCGGGTCGTAGTTCTTGTAGACGCGGTGACCGAAGCCCATCAGGCGCTCCTCGCGGTTCTTCACCCCCTCCAGGAAGCCGGGGACGTTCTCGACCGTCTCTATCCGGCGCAGCATGCGCAGCACTGCTTCGTTGGCGCCGCCGTGCAGCGGGCCGTAGAGCGCCGCGACGCCGGCGGCCAGCGCCGAGTACGGGTCCACTTGCGACGAGCCGACGCCGCGTACCGCGTTGGTCGAGCAGTTCTGCTCGTGGTCGGCGTGGAGGATGAACAGCACGTCGAGCGCGCGCGCCAGCCGCGGGTCGGGCTCGTACCTGGCCTCGGTCTTCCTGAACATCATCGAGAGGAAGTTCCCCGGGTAGGCGAGGTCGTTGTCGGGGTACACGTAGGGGAGGCCCATGTTGTGCCGGTAGGCGAAGGCGGCCAGCGTCGGCACCTTGGCGATTGTCCGGATCGCCGCCATGTAGCGCTCCTCGGGGTCGTCGATCTGCTTGGCATCGGGGTAGAAGGTGGACAGCGCCCCGACGCTCGCCAGCAGCATGCCCATCGGGTGGGCGTCGTAGCGGAACCCCTGGAGGAACTGCTTGATGTCCTCGTGGACGAAGGTGTGATGGGTGATGTCGAAGACCCAGCGCTCGAGCTGGGCCTCGGTCGGCAGCTCTCCGAAGACGAGCAAATAGGCGACCTCGAGGTAGCTCGAGTGCTCGCAGAGCTGCTCGATCGGGTAGCCGCGATGCTGGAGGATCCCGGCCTCGCCGTCGATGAAGGTGATCGCCGAGCGACATGAGGCCGTGTTGGTGAAGGCCGGGTCGTAAGCCATCAGGCCAAAGTCGTCGCCTGAGACCTTGATCTGGCGGAGGTCCATCGCCTTCACGGTTCCGTCGGTGACCTCGACCTCGTAGGTCTGGCCGGTGCGGCTGTCGGTGATCGTCAGCGTGTCCTGGCCGACGGTGGCAACGTCGCCGTCGGCTGCTTGCTCGCTCCGCTGCTCGGTGGCCATGAATCTCCTCGTTGGGGAGTCGTGTCTCTCCTGCTCTCACTCTCATTTTGTCAGTTGCGAACCAGCCAGCGGCACTTCTGGAAGGCTTCCCGCAACTTGGCCACCGAGGAGACCGCCGGCTCGGAGCGCAAGCGCAGTGCCCTGGCGCTGTTCGCGGGGCTCCAAGACCGTTACGACCTGCTCTCTGCGCTGCTCAGCTTTGGGCAGGACCCACGCTGGCGCCGGGCGATGGTCGCCGCGGTGGACGCCGGCCCCTCCGAGCGCGTGCTGGACGTGGCCACGGGCACAGGTCTGGTGGCCCGGGAGCTGGTGCGCCGCTACCGGTGCTCGGTGGTGGGGCTCGATCAGAGCGCCGAGATGCTCGCCGGCGCCAGGCGGAGGCTGGCACGGGAGCCCGCGCTGGCCGGACGGGTCGAGCTGGTCCAGGGCGAGGCCGAGCAGCTCGGCTTCGCGGACGCCGAGTTCGACCACCTCACCTTCACCTACCTGCTGCGCTACGTGGACGATCCCGGGGCGACGCTCGCGGAGCTGGCCCGCGTGGTCAGGCCCGGCGGGCGGATCGCCTCGCTCGAGTTCGGCCTCCCCGCGCCCCCGTTGTGGCGGCCGCTGTGGTGGGCCTACACGCGGATTGGCCTGCCGGGCATCGGCCGCCTGTTCGGCCGGGACTGGTACGAGGTGGGCCGCTTCCTGGGGCCAAGCATCGAGGCCCTGTACGAGCGGTGGCCGCTGGAGCGCCAGCTCGCGCTCTGGCAGGGCGCCGGGATCTCGCGAGTGCGCCAGCGCCGCATGAGCCTCGGTGGCGGAGTGGTCACTTGGGGCGTCCGCGATGAGTGAGGCCTCCGATCGGCCCGCCTTCTACGCGCTCCGCGCGGGGGGATGGCGCGACCTGGTCACGCTCCTCCATCCGCCGTACACGGCCTGGCATCTGAGCTACGTGGCGCTCGGTGCCGCGGCGGCGCCCGAGCTTCATCCGGTGCGCCTCTGGGCGGCGCTCGGCGCCTTTTTCCTGGCGGTGGGGGTTGCGGCCCACGCGCTCGACGAGCTCAAGGGGCATCCGCTCGGCACCCGGCTGGGGGATCGCACCCTGCTGGGGCTTGCCGTGGCGGGGCTGGCCGGCGCGGTGGCCATCGGCGTGACCGGTCTATTTGTCGTTTCCGCCAGCCTTGCTCCCTTCGTGGCGATGGGAGCCTTGATGGTCCTCGCCTACAACCTCGAGCTGGCCGGCGGGCGCTTCCACACGGACTTTTGGTTCGCCGCCGCCTGGGGCGCCTTCCCGGCGCTGACCGGGTTCTGGGTCATGTCGCTCGGCCTCGACTCGCTTGGCGAGGCGGCCGCGGGCGTGCTCGTGACGGCCGCCTGCTTCGGCCTCAGCGTCGCGCAGCGCCGCCTCTCGACCCCGGCACGGGAGCTGCGCCGTAGGACGGTCGCGATCAGCGGCGAGCAGCGACTGGCGGACGGCACCACGCGAGAGCTCACCGCCGCCAGCCTCGCGGCGCCGCTGGACGGCGCCCTGAAGGCGCTTTCGATCGCCCTCCCGTTGCTCGCCGCGGCCCTGGTCGCGATCCGGCTGTAACCGGCTCGCTCAGCCGGGAAGCTCGAAGTGGGTCATCGCGCGCAGCTGCTCGTAGCGCTCTCCGATCTCGGACTCCGTAAGGCGAGCAACCCGCTCGGTGCCGAATTCCTCGACGTTGAATGAGGCGAGCACGGTGCCGTGTGCGATCGCCCGGCGCAGGGCTGACTCGCTGGGGCGCTCGGTCGCCTGCATGTCGAGATAGCCGAGGAAACCACCGGCGAAGCTGTCCCCGGCGCCGGTGGGGTCGCGAACGTCCTCGAGCAGGAGGCCGGGGAGGGCGAAGAAGCCGTCGGCCGTGAAGAGCACGGCGCCGTACTCGCCCCGCTTGGCGACCACGATTCGCGGGCCCATCTCCATCACCGCGCGGGCGGCGCGCGCCAGGTTCGGCTCCTCCGTGAGCATTCGGATCTCGGCATCGTTGAGCATCAAGCAATCGACCTCTCGGACGGCTGCGATCAACGAGTCGCGCGTGGTCTCTATCCAGAGGTTCATCGAGTCGAGCGCCGCCAGCCGGGTCGTGGCGCACTGGGCGCGCACCCGTCGCTGGAGATCGGGCTGGATGTTGCCCAGGAACAGGACGTCCGCGCGCTTGGACGCCTCGGACAGCTTTGGCTCGAAGTCGGCGAACACGCCGAGCTGCGTGTCGTCGGTGTGGGCGACGTTGAGGTCGGCCTCGTAGTGGCCGCGCCACGAGAACGTCTGGCCGCCGGCGACCCGCTCGATGTCGGTGACGTCCACTCCGCGCCCGCGGAGCAGCTCCAGGTGCTCCTCGCCGAAGTCGTCCCCTACCGGCCCCACCACGTGGACGTCCGTGAAGAAGCTTGCCGCGAGCGCGAAGTGCACCGCGGAGCCGCCGAGCATGCGCTCGCGCTCCCCGAACGGGGTGCTGACGGAGTCGAACGCGATCGAGCCGACCACTGTGAGCGACATGAGGCCGTGCATCCTAAGCGCGCGGCGATAGCGTTTCCCACAGATGGAGGCGACCGCCCGGGCGAAACGACTCGAAGCGCGGGCCGCGGCCCCCGACTTCCACGCGATCGGTGACTACGGCTTCCTCTCCGATTGCCACACCGGCGCGCTGGTCGCCTCGGACGGGACGGTGGAGTGGATGTGCTTGCCCCGGTTCGACTCGCCGAGCGTCTTCGCCGCCCTGCTCGACCGCGGGGCGGGCGCCTTCCGGGTCGGCCCGCGGGGCCTTCGAGCCCCGGTGGCGCGCCGCTACGTCCCCGGCACGAACGTGCTCGAGACGAGCTGGATGACCGACACCGGCTGGTTCGTCGTCCGCGACGCGCTGGCGCTCGCCCCGGCCGGCGAGGAGGACGGCACGGACACGCACGCGCGGGAGCTCGGCCCGCACGACGCGGAGCATCTGCTCATTCGCACGGTGGAATGCGTGCACGGCAAGGTCGAGATCGAGACCGTCTGCGAGCCGGCCTTCGACTACGCCACGGAGGAGGCCCGCTGGAAGCTCGTCGACCGCGACGCGCTGACGGCCGATGCCAGCGGCGGCGGCGGAGACGTTGCGCCTCCTTGGCGACATCCCGCTCGAAATCGATGGATCGGTGGCACGCGGCGCTCGCACGCTGGAGGCGGGGGATCGCTGCTTCTCCTGTCTCTCGTGGCGCGAGGAGCTGAGTGGTCCGAAGGACGCCGCGGACGCCGCCGCCCGGGTGGACTGCACCGTCCAGCTCTGGCGCCGCTGGCTCGAGGCGGGAACGTTTCCGGATCACCCCTGGCGCTGGACCCTTCAGCGCTCGGCGCTGGCGCTCAAGGGGCTGACCTACGAGCCGACCGGGGCCATGATCGCGGCGCTGACGACCTCGCTCCCCGAGACGCCGGGAGGGGAGCGGAACTGGGACTACCGCTACACCTGGATCCGGGACGCGACCTTCACCCTCTGGAGCCTGCACGTGATCGGCTTCGACCAGGAGGCCCGCGAGTTCATGGAGTTCGTCGCTCACCTCTTCCACGGCCGCGGCCCCGAGGCCCAGATCATGTTCGGGATCGGCGGCGAGACCGAGCTCACGGAGAGGACTCTCGACCACCTCTCGGGCTACGTCGGCTCTCGCCCCGTGCGGATCGGCAATGCCGCCTACAGCCAGCGGCAAAACGACGTCTACGGGGCCCTGCTCGACTCGATCTACATCCACTCCAAGACCCGCGAGGGCGTGCCGGAGGAGATGGCGCCGATCGTCTTCGAGCAGGCGGAGGCGGTCGCCTCCGCCTGGCACCTCCCCGACCAGGGGATCTGGGAGGCGCGCGGCGAGCCCAAGCACTACGTCTCGTCGAAGCTGATGTGCTGGGTGGCGCTCGACCGCGCCACGCGGCTTGCCAAGGACCGCGACCGGAACGAGCTGGCGGAAAGCTGGCAGCAGGAGGCCGACGTGGTGCAGGCCGAGATCCTGGAGCGGGGAGTGAGCGAGCGGGGCGTCTTCCGCCAGCACTACGACACCGATGCACTCGACGCGTCGCTGCTGCTGATTCCGCTGGTTCGCTTCCTGCCGCCCGGCGACGAACGGATGCGGGCCACGGTGCTGGCGATCGCGGACGAGCTGACCGAGCATGGGCTGGTGCTCCGCTACCGCGTCGACGAGACCGAGGACGGCCTCAGCGGCAAGGAGGGCACGTTCACGATCTGCTCCTTTTGGCTCGTATCCGCGCTGTCGGAGATCGGCGAGCGAAAGCTGGCGCGCGAGCTTTGCCACCGCGTGCTGTCGCACATGACTCCGCTCGGCCTCTACGCCGAGGAGATCGAGGCGCTCAGCGGCGCGCAGCTCGGCAACTTCCCGCAGGCCTTCACGCACCTGGCGCTGATCAACGCCGTCTCGCACGTGATCGCCGACGAGCAGCTGGGCGAGCGCGACGAGCCGAGCGCCGTGTTCACGGACCTGCGGGCGGCGGGGGCAGCCGGCTGACCCCTCCCTACACTGCTCGCTCGTGAAAGCGATTCAGATCGAGGAATTCGGTGGGCCGGAGGTGATGCGGCTGACGGACGTGCCGGACCCCGAGCCCGCGGAGAGCGAGGTCGTGGTGGAGGTGGCCCGGGCCGGCATCAACTTCGCCGACACTCACGTGACCCGCAACGACTACCTCGCCAACCAGGAGCTGCCGCTGATCCCGGGCGGGGAGATCGCCGGACGGACGTCCGACGGCAGGCGAGTCGCGGCGCTGTTGGTCAGCGGGGGATACGCGCAGAAGGTGGCGGTGCACGAGGCGGTCCTGGTGCCGGTCCCGGACGAAGTCTCGGACGAGGAGGCGGCCGCGCTGCTCCTACAGGGCCTCACCGCGCGCTGCCTGCTGGGGATCTCTGCCCGTCTTCAGGAAGGCGAGTCCGTGGTGGTCCAGGCCGCCGCCGGGGGCACCGGCTCGCTCGCAGTTCAGCTCGCGAAGCGGATGGGCGCCGGGCGGGTGATCGGCCTCGCCTCGTCCGAGGACAAGCGCGACCTGGCGCGGCGGCTCGGCGCCGACGCGGTGATCGATTCGCAAGCCGACGACCTGGAGGCAGCGATCCTGGAGGCCAACGAGGGCGAGCCGGTCGACGTGGTGCTGGAGATGAGCGGCGGCCAGTCCTTCGAAGCATGCCTGGGGGCACTTGCCCCGTTCGGCCGCCTGGTCACCTACGGGCTCGCCTCGCGGGAGCCGGTGGCGGTCCGCAACGTCGACCTGATGCGAACCAGCCGTTCCGTGATCGGCTTCTGGCTCATGCACCTCTTCCGGCGCCCGCAGGAGCTTCGCCAGGGGATCGCCGAGCTGCTCGGGGCCGTGGCTGCGAGGGAGCTCGAGGTCGTGATCGGTGAGGTCTACCCGCTGTCGGACGTGCGCCGTGCCCACGAGGACATCGCCGCGCGGCGAACGCACGGCAAGCTGCTCCTCGATCCAAGCAGATGACGGCGCGAGTCAGTGACCGCCTTTCGCAAGCTCGGGCTCTCGGACGAGATCGCCGAGGCCCTGGACGAGCTCGGCTACACGGACCCGACGGCAATCCAAGAGCAGGCGATCCCGAAGCTGCTGGCCGGTCACGACGTGATCGGCCAGGCGCAGACCGGCACCGGCAAGACCGCCGCGTTCGGGCTGCCGATGCTCCAGCACCTGGATCCGGGCTCCGGCGACACCCAGGCGCTGGTGCTCACGCCGACCCGGGAGCTCTGCATTCAGGTGACGCAGGCGCTACGGGCCTACGCCGAGCACCTGCCCGTCGAGGTGATCGCCGTGTTCGGCGGCCAGGCCGTCCGGACCCAGCAGTCGAGGCTGCGCGGGGGCGCCCACGTGGTGGTGGCGACGGTGGGGCGCACACTGGATTTGATCTCGCGCGGCTCCCTCGACCTCGCAGCGGCGCGCTACATCGTGCTCGACGAGGCCGACGAGATGCTCGACCTCGGCTTCATCGACGAGGTGGAGCGCATCCTGCGGCTCAGCCCGTCGGGCAGGCAGACGTCGCTGTTCTCGGCCACGATCCCGCCGCCGATCGAGCGGCTCGCCGACCGCTACATGTACGACCCGGTCACGATCAGGGTGACGCCGAAGCAGATCACCGTGGACGCGATCGAGCAGGCCTACGTCGAGGTCGAGGCGCGAAACAAGGTCGATCGTTTGGTGGAGGTGCTCCGGGCCGAGGACCCGGAGCAGGCGATCATCTTCTGCCGCACGAAGATCGGCACCTCGCGGCTCGACAGAGACGCTTCGCGACCGCGGCCTTCAGGTCAAGGCGCTCCACGGAGACCTGAGCCAGGGCCAGCGCGACGGCGTCATGCTCGCCTTCAAGGACCACCGGCTCCGGTTGCTGGTCGCCACCGACGTCGCGGCGCGCGGGCTCGACATCGAGCACGTCACCCACGTGATCAACTACGACGTCCCCGACACATCCGATGGGTACGTCCACCGGGTGGGCCGCACGGGCCGAGTCGGCCGCACCGGGGCGCGCGATCACCTTCGTGACGCCCAAGCAGCGCGAGGAGATTCCCCGCATCGAGCGCGAGGCCCGGACCACCATCGGCGAGTGGGAGCCGCCGGAGGAGCGGCTCGAGCACGCCCCGCGCCCGCGGCGGCGCGAGCACCGTCCCGCCGAAAGCGCCGCGCGGACCGGAAAAGGAGCGCCCGGCGACGGCTCCGTGAAGCTGTTCGTGAACCGCGGCAAGCGCAGTGGCATCGACGACGAAGACGTCCGCTGGGCGCTGACCGAGGGTGCGGTGATCCCCGAGGACGCAATCGGCTCGATCAGGGTGCTCGACCGCTTCTCGTTCGTCGAGCTCGACGCCAAGCACGCCGAGCAGGCGCTGGAGCGCCTCGAGGGCACCAAGCTGAAGGGAAAGCAGATCCGGGTCGAGTACGCGAAGGGGTAGCCACGAATGACTCCGCGGAAGCCTCGCGGAGGCAGCCTGCCGGGTCAGGCTCGGGCCCTGGCCCGCCGGACACGTAGGCGACGCCGCAGGCTTCCCGGCAGGCACCTCCGTAGCACCGCGACTTCGTCGCTAGCCCGGACGGCCTGTGTGCGCGCGCGGGCGGTCTCGCCCTCGCGGATCAGGGTGCGCCAGTCTCTGACCCGGAAGAAGTAGAGGAGCGCCGCGAAGGCGAGCAGCACCGACCAGGCGGTGACGGCGAGCTGCTGGCCGACCGAGTAGGCGAGGACGATCGTGCGCGAGGTGCCCTTCGAGCGTTGCCACCAGGAGCGCCTGCTGCGCGCCCGCTCCGCCCGGGGTGAACGGAAGCGCGCCGCTGATCGACTGGACGCTCATCACCAGGAGCACGTTCTGGATCGAGCCGCCGACGTGGAAGGCCTCGAGGAAGAGCCAGAAGGAGGCGAACCGGCACAGCCAGGCGACCCCCTGCCAGGCGGCGACCTCGCGCAGGTATCGGGTCGGCTCGCGGAAGATCGCCAGTCCCTGCTTGACCCGCTGCCAGAAGGACTCGACGTGGCGGGAGAGGATCGCGACCAGCGCCACCACGCCGATCCCGATCACGGTCAGGGTCAGCACGAGCACCTCCGGATGGGCGGCCCAGAAGGTGATCTCGAAGGCGGGCAGGTGCGGCAGGCGCGGCGGACGGGGCAGCAGCCCCTGCGTGATCGCGTACAGCAGCACCAGCAGCCCGATCGCGATGTCGAACGGGCTCAGCACGGCGAACGACGAGATGATCGTGGGGTAGGAGGAGCGCTCCACGCTGCGCTTGGCCAAGACGATCTTCAACGCGTCGCCGCCGCGGGCGGGGAGGATGCCGTTCATGCCGGCGCCGACCAGGAACGAGGCCGCGATGCCGCTCTCCGAGACCCGAGACCCGGGATAGGCGGCGCGGAGCGCGTTCGCCCAACCGTGTGCCCGGGCGAGCTGTAGTGCCAGGGAGAGGAGCAGGGCCGCCGCCAGATACCCCCAGGCGATCTCGGCAAAGCTCTCGAAGAAGACCTGCGCCGCGTTCCAGAAGCGGTCGAAGCTCTCGCCCAGGTCCGGAGTGTCGATCACTGCGGCCACCGCCATAAGCTAGCCCCCCGCATGCTCGTGGCCGCCGTCCTCGCGATCGCGTACCTGATCCTGGAGCCCTCCAGCGCCGATCATGCGGCGCAGACGTTTCGCTCCGACCTGTTCGCCTCGCACGGCTTCCTGCTCTGGAACAACGACTGGTACGGGGGGCACTACCTGCCCGGCTACAGCGTCCTCTTCCCGCCGCTCGGAGCCGCCCTCGGGCCGCGGCTGGTTGGCGCCCTGGCCGCGGTGGCTGCCGCGGGGTTGTTCGGCGCCCTCGCCCGTTATGGACACGGCGACCGCGCGCGCCTTGCGACCCTTTGGTTCGGGGCGGGCACCGCGACGATGCTGTTCTCCGGCCGCCTCACCTTCGCGCTGGGGATCGCGATCGGTCTGGGGGCATTGCTCGCCCTCCAAAGACGCCATCTGGTGCTTGCCGCCGGGCTCGCCGTGCTCACAGCTTGCGGCAGCCCGGTTGCCGGCCTCTTCCTGGCGCTCGCGGGCGTCGCCGTGGTGCTGGCCGGCGATCGGCGCGGGGGCGGGCTGCTCGCGCTTGCGGCGTTCGGCGCGCTCGGCGCGCTGTCGCTCGCGTTTCCGACCGGCGGCGAGGAGCCGTTCGTCTTCTCGGCCTTCATCGGGGTGCCCCTGTTCGCCGCCGCCGCCCTGTGGCTGCTGCCGGCCACCGAGCGCGCCTTGCGCTGGGGGGTGGCGGTCTATGCGATCGCCGCCCTCGCCGCGTTCGCAGTGGCGAACCCGGTGGGCGGGAACATGGCCCGCCTGGGGGCGCTCGCCGGAGGGCCGGTGCTGGCCCTGGGGCTGGCGGGGCGGCGGCCGGTGGCGCTCGCTGCGATCGCCTTGCCGCTGCTCTACTGGCAATGGGTGGCGCCGGTCCGCGACGTATCCGAAGCCGCCGGAGACCCGTCCGTGCACTCCTCCTACTACGAGCCGCTGCTCGCCGAGCTCGAGCGACGCACCCGAGGAATGCGCCGGTGCGAGTGGAGATCCCGCCCACCGGCAACCGCTGGGAGGCCAACTACGTTGCGCCGCGGTTCCCGCTGGCTCGCGGCTGGCTGCGCCAGCTCGAGTCGGACGATCGCGACCTGTTCACCGACGGGAACCTGACCGCGGCGGCCTATCGGTCCTGGCTCGACGAGCACGGGGTCTCGTACGTCGCGATCGCCGACGCCGAGCTCGACTACCTGGCCGAGGACGAAGAGGCCCTGATACGCGGCGGACTGCCCTACCTGCGGGCGATCTGGAGCGACGAGGACTGGCGCCTGTACCGCGTGGAGGGCGCCACCGGCCTCGTCTCTCGGCTGGACGACCCGGACCGCGCCGCGCCGGACGACCTCCTCACTGCGCTCGGGCCGGCGAGCTTCACGATCTCCGCCCGGGAGCCGGGCGCCCTGCTGGTCCGCGTGCGCTATACGCGCTACTGGACGGTGACCGCCGGCGAGGCGTGCCTCGAGCGCCACGGCGACTGGACCGAGGTCGAGGTTCTGCGCCCGGGGACGATCAGCGTCGCTGCCAGGTTCGGGCTCGACCGCCTGCTCGGACGTGACGGCGACCGGCAATGCTCGGCATAGCGCTCGCGCTCGGGTCGAGCGTCGCCTGGGGGATCTCCGACTTCCTCGGCGGCATGCAGAGCCGGCGAATCTCCGCGCTCACCGTGTTGCTCGTCAGCCAGCCGGTGGGCCTCGTCCTGGCGCTGGTGGTCGCCCTGGCGGTCGGCGGCGATCCGCTGAGCACGCGCGACGCGGCGATCGCCGTCGGAGCGGGCGCCGCCGTGGTGCTCGCCCTCGGCGCCTTCTACCGGGCGATGGCGCTGGGCTCGGTCAGCGTGGTGGCGACGATCGGCGCGCTCGGGGTCGTGGTGCCGATCGCCGGCGGCCTGGCCGGGGGCGAGGAGCCGGCCACGATCCAGGCGATCGGCGTGGTCGCCGGGATCGTCGGCGTGGTGCTGGTGGCGCGCGAGCCCGATCCCGAGTGGCGCGCAGCCGGACGCGCAGCCATCGGGCTCGCGGCGCTGGCCGCGCTGGGATTCGGGACCTTCTTCCTGGCCGTCGACGAGGTCTCGGGCGGGGAGCCGACCTGGACGATCGTGGCGCTTCGATGCGGTGGCGTGGGGACGCTGCTGATCGCCGCCGCGTTCATGCGACCCTCGATGCGGATCGATCGCGCGCTGCTCCCCGCCCTGCTCGCGATCGGTTGCCTGGACGTGCTGGCGAACTCGCTGTTCGCGGTCGCCACCAATCACGGCCTCCTGTCGCTGGTCGCGGTCGCGGGCTCGCTCTATTCGGCGGTCACCGTGCTCCTCGCCCGTTTCGTGCTCGGCGAGCGCCTGGCGCCTATCCAGCGCGCCGGGGTGGTGGCGGCGTTGGTCGGCGTCGCCTTGATCGCGGGTGAGCGGCAGCTAGCGTCCTCAGAGGCCACTCCGGGACGTGGATCCGTGCCGGCGGGACCTCGGCCGGCGCCGTGAAGCCCAGGAGCTCCTCCAGCCGCGCGACGGTCGCCGCCACGTCGCGGTGGAGGATCGCGGTCATGCCGACGGCCTCGGCCCCGTCGCAGTTCTCGCGCAGGTCGTCCACGAACACGCATCGCTCGGGCTCGACCGCAAGGCGCTTCGACGCCAGCAGGTAGATCTCGGGCTGGGGCTTGTGCAGGCCCACCTCGGCCGAGATCACCACCGCGTCGAACAGCTCCGCCAGCAGGGCGCGATCGTAGTGCGAGGTGCTCCACGAATTCGAGACCAGGCCGGTGCGAATGCCGCCGGCCCGCGCGGCGCCCACCGCGGCGACCATCGGCTCGCACGGCTTCATGCCGCGGAACATGCCGTCGATCAGGTCTGCGGCGTCATCCAGCCCAAGACGCTCCGCGAACCGGCGCTCGAACTCCTTCTCCTCGATTCGCCCGGTCTCGAGCTCCCGCAGCTCGGCGAGCGCCTCGGGGTCATCGCGGAACAGGCGCCTCATCGAGTCCTCCGCCAGGCCCTTCTCGCGGCAGAAGTCCGCGAAGCTGTCCCAGACCGACGTGGTGAGCACGCCGCCGAAGTCGATCAGGAGGCCGCTGTGATCGCGGTCGGCCCGCATAGGATTGGCGCTCATGGCCGACGAGGCTATCGACCAGCCGAACCTCGAAGCCTGGTTCGAGCAAAACGTCCGCGGGGCCACGCCGCCGCTCGACTTCGAGCGCATCTCAGGCGGCCATTCGAACCTCACCTACGCGGTTGGCGACGCAGCCGGCGGGCGCTGGGCGTTGCGACGCCCGCCGCTGGGCAGGCGCCTCGCCTCGGCGCACGACATGGCGCGCGAGCACAGGATCATCTCCGCGCTCCAGGAGACGGAGGTACCGGTGCCGCCGATCGCCGGCCTCTGCGAGGACGAATCCGTGAACGGCGCACCGTTCTACGTCATGGACTTCGTCGAGGGCCCGATCTTGCGCTCGCGCAAGGAAGCCGAGCAGAGCTTCGACGAGTCCCAGCGAGGCCCGATCGGCGAGCGCGTCGTGGACACGCTGGTCTCGATCCACGCGATCGACCCCGATCGCGTGGGGCTTGGCGAGCTGGGTAAGAAGCAGGACTACGTGGCCCGGCAGCTTCACCGCTGGCAGGGGCAGTGGGACAAGTCGAAGACCCGGGAGCTCCAGCTGATCGACGACGTCCACCGGCGCCTTTCCGAGCGCATTCCCGAACAGGGGCCGGCGACGATCGTGCACGGCGACTACCGGCTCGACAACATGATTCTCACCGACGCCGGCGAGGTTGCAGCCGTGGTCGACTGGGAGCTCTGCACGCTCGGCGACCCGCTCGCGGACGTCGGCATGCTGATCGTCTACTGGTCCGAGGACGGCGACGAGCTGATGCCGCTGCTCGAGGCCCCGACCACCGCGGCCGGCTTTCCCTTGCGCGAGCAGGTCCGCGAGCTCTACGCCGACGCGCTCCGGGCGCGACCTGTCCGAGATCGACTTCTACGTCGCGCTCGGCTGGTGGAAGCTGGCGATCATCCTCGAGGGCGTCTACTCCCGCTACGCGGCCGGCCAGTACGGGAAGCCCGAGGAGAGCATCGAGGGCATTGAGCGGTTCGCCGAGCATCGTCGTGACGCTCGCTCAGGCAGCCGACGAAGCCGAGCGCCGCCTCTAGCCGGCGACCTTCGCGGGCTGGGCCGTCGCCGCTTCGCCCTCGGTCTCCTTCGCCCAGCGATGCAGCTCGCGGCGGGCGATCACCATCTTGTGGACCTCGTCGGGTCCGTCGGCGACCCGCAGCATGCGGCTGAAGCGCCACATCCAGGCGAGGGGGGTGTCGTCAGACATCCCGAGCGCGCCGTGCACCTGGATCGCGCGGTCGAGCACGTCCATGACCACGTTCGCCGCCACGACCTTGATCATCGAGATCGCCTGGCGGGCCGCCCGCTTGCCCTCCGTGTCCATCTGCCAGGCGGCGTTGAGGGTCAAGAGTCGCGCCTGGTCCACCTCCATGCGCGAGCGAGCCACGAAGTCCTGGATGAACTGCTTCTCGGCGAGCTTGCCGCCGAACGTCTCGCGCTCGTTGGCGCGGCGGCACATCAGCTCGATCGCACGCTCCGCGGTCCCGATCGCGCGCATGCAGTGGTGGATGCGCCCGGGGCCGAGCCGGTCCTGGGCGATCACGAAGCCGGCGCCGCGCTCGCCGAGCAGGCTCGAGGCGGGCACGCGGCAGCCCTCATACCGGATCTCGCAGTGGCCGGGGCCGCCGGCATGGCCCATCACCGAGACCGGCCGGACCAGGTCGAAGCCGGGATTGTCGGTGGGGACGAGGATCATGCTCGCCCGCGCGTAGGGATGGGCGTCGGGGTCGGTGACGCACATGACGATCGCCACCGAGGCGCCCACGGCGCCCGAGGTGAACCACTTGTGGCCGTCGATCACCCACTCGTCGCCGTCGAGCTCGGCGCGCGTCTGAAGCGTTGTCGGATCGGAGCCCGAGACCTCGGGCTCCGTCATCGAGAAGCAGCTTCGGATCTCGCCATCCAGGAGCGGCCCCAGCCATTGCTGCCGCTGCGCCTCGGTGCCGTGCTCGGCGAGGATCTCCATGTTGCCGGTGTCGGGAGCCGAGCAGTTGAAGGCCATCGGCGCCACCGCCGGGCTGCGGCCCATCTCCTCGCAGAGCAGGCCGTACTCCCAGTTGGCCAGGCCGGCGCCGTAGCGCTCGTCCGGCATGAACAGGTTCCAGAGGCCCTCCCGGCGCGCCTCGGCGCGGATCTCGACCAGGATCTCCGGGTACGGCGTGCCGATCGCCGACCTCCTGGTCCAGCGCCCGCATCACCTCGAGCTCGACCGGATAGACGTGCTCGTCCATGAACGCGCGCACCCGGTCACGAAGCTCCTCCACTCGGGGCGTGACCTCGAAGTCCATCGCCCCGGAGCCTAATGGAGCTTGGCCTGGGCTAGGGACGAAGTCCCGGTAACCCCGTGTGAGCCTGCCGGGTCAGGCCGGTGCCCTGGCCCGCCGAAAACGCAGGCGAAGCCGAGGCTTTCGGCGGAGTGATTCCCGAGGCTCTCGGCCGTTTGATGTGCCTAGCGTGCGGCCGCGGGCGCCTCGTCGGCGCCCTGACCTCGCTTTCTGGCCTGGCGGTGAATGCCGATCTGCATCGCGAACATGGCGCCGAGCGTCACCGCCGCCACGCTGAACGACGGGATCACGACCGCGAGCGGTGGCTTCTCCTTGGCGATCAGGGTGATCGCTGCGGCGATCATCACCGTGCCGAGCGCGAGCCGCAGGAACCCCTGCGGCACCCTCACCGCCAGGTGGGCGCCGAGGAGCACTCCAGGGATGGAGCCGAGCAGGATGTTCCCGGCGAGCCCGAAGTCGACGTTGCCGCCGACCCAGTGAGCGAGACCGGCCGCCCAGAGCAGGATTGCGGCGTGGTAGACGTCGGTGCCGACCACGCGCTGCGGCGTGAGGCGGAAGCCAACGATGAGCACGATGGCGATCACCGTGCCGCTGCCTGCCGAGGTGAGGCCGATCACGAAGCCGGTCGTCGCACCGGTGACGACCGCGCCGATGATGTGGCGCCGGTACAGATGCATCGCGGAGCGCTCGGGAATCACGTCGCGGAACAGGGTGCCCCGGATCAGCGTCGCGATCCCCACGACCAGCAACGCGGCTCCCAGCATTCCCAGCACGAGGCGGTTCACCTCGTCCTCGCCGTAGCTTTTCTGGAGCACCTCGATCAACCAGACGCCCCCGATCGCAGAGGGGACGCTGCCGACCGCCAGCCAGAAGGCGATCCCGCGGTGCACCGTCCCGTGCTTGAGATGGCGCCACCCCCCGGCCGTCTTGGTGACCGCGCCGTACAGGATGTCCGTGCCGACCGCGGTCACCGGCTGCACGCCGAAGACCAGGATCAGCAGCGGCGTCATCAGCGAGCCGCCACCCATCCCGGTCATTCCGATGAGCAGGCCCACCCCAAAGCCGAAGAAGACGATGGCTGGATCCATTGAACCTGCGGAGTTTGACTAGCGGACGTGCCAGGCGTCCGGGTCGGCGACCAGCTCGGCGATCGGGTCGGGCAGCTCCCCGGTGATCAGGTCGGCGAGCGTGACCGTCTCCAGCACCGCGCGCAGGTTGGCCCGCACCGCGACCCAGACGTCGCGCAGACGTTCGGCCGGGCCCGGATAGTGGGTGGATTCCGGGGCCGAGTCCTGGATGTTGGCGAGCGGGCCCTCGACAGCACGGATCACGTCGGCGAGCGTGATCGTCTCCGGCTTGCGGGCGAGCCAGTATCCGCCCCGGGCGCCGCGGCGGGTGCGCACCAGGCGCGCGTGCTTGAGCTCCAGCAGTATGTGCTCCAGGAACTGGAGCGGGATGTCCTGGGCTTCGGAGAGCTTCTCGCCCTTGACGGGCTCCTCGTCGGGCGCGGCCGCCAGCTCGAGCGCGGCCCGCAGGGCGTAGTCGGCTTTGGCGGAAATCCTCACTTCGTCACAATGGCGCGTCTCTGAGCGCGAGGCTCAGGAAAGGGGCCTAGTGTTGGGCCGAGCGCGAAGCAATTGGCTTGATGATCGACCTTCAGGCACACTCGACCGTATCGGACGGGCAGCTCGAGCCGTCTGCGGTTGCGACCGCGGCGGCCGCCGCGGGCGTCACGGTGATGTCGCTCACCGATCACGATGCGGTGGCAGGCGTTGCGGAGGCGATCGCGACGGCGCAGCAAGCGGGAATCGAATGCGTGCCGGCGGTCGAGATGTCGTGTGTCCACACCTACTCCGACGATCTGCACATGCTCGGCTACTGGGTGGACACCGATGCGATCGCTCCCGCCTGCGATCGCGCCCAGGCGGAGCGCGCGGAGCGCGCGCGAGAGATCATCGAGCGGCTCAACGCCCACGGGGTCGAGGTCAGCTTCGAGGCCGCCCTCGCCGAGGCGGGCGCCGCGGACTCGATCGGCCGCCCGCATATCGCCCGCGCCGCCGGCGCAGGCCCGGACCTTGGCCCCTTCTTCGAGGAGTATCTGGTGCCCGGCGCCAAGGCCTTCGTGCCGCGGCGCTGGCCGAGCGCCGAGGAGGCAGTCGAGCTGATCCACACAGCCGGCGGTGTGGCCGTGGTGGCCCATCCCTACTGGGACGTTTCCGAGCCGAGGCAGGTGCGGGACCTGGTGGAAAGCCTCAAGGGCGACGTCGGGCTGGACGGGATCGAGACCTTCTACCCACCCCACACGAAGGCGCAGACGGCGCACTGCCTGGAGCTCTGCCAAGAGCTCGACCTCGTTCCCACCGGCTCCTCTGACTTCCACGGCCCCACCCACAAGACCTTCGCGCGGTTCGGCGCCTACGACACCTATGGCCTGGGCGAGCCGACGGTCCCCCAGCGCCCGTAGCGCTACTTCGCGGCGGGGATCAGCCCCTGCCCCTCGAGGTAGTCGAGGATCTGCTCGGCCGATTCCTCGGGAGTCTGGCTCTCCGTTTCGATCACCAGCTCGGGATTCTCGGGGATCTCGTAGGGGTCGGAGACTCCGGTGAACTCCTTGATCTCGCCGGACCGGGCCTTCGCGTAGAGGCCCTTGACGTCGCGCTTCTCGCATTCCTCCACCGACGCCTTCACGTACGCCTCGATGAAGTAACCGTCCATCTTCGCCCGCGCCTCGTCGCGAAGCTCGCGATAGGGCGAGATGGCCGCCGTGATCACGGGAACGTCGTTGCGGGCCAAGAGCGAGGCGACGAAGGCCACCCGGCGGATGTTGGTGTCCCTGTCCTCCTTCGAGAACCCAAGCCCCTTGGACAGGTTCTGGCGGACGATGTCGCCGTCGAGCACCTCGAGCTTCGAGCCGCGCTTGCGCAGCTCCTTGACCAGGACGTTGGTGATCGTCGTCTTGCCGGACCCGGAGAGTCCGGTGAACCAGAGGCAGAAGCCCTTCTCACCCGCCATCGGCCGCTTCCTCCTTCTTGTAGGCGTCGATCAGGATCTCGGCGACCTCTTCCCTGGTGAACTCGTGTGGTGGGGTCTCGCCGCGGGACAGCATCTCTCGCACCTTTGTACCGGATAGGAACAGGTGCGACTCCTGCGGGTGGGGGCAGGTCTTGTCCGAGGCCATGCCTTCGCACTGGTGGCACCAGAACGTGTGCTCGAAGAACAGGGGTTGGATGCCCAGCTCACCAATGTCGATGTCGTCGAAGATCCGCTGCGCGTCGTAGGTGCCGTAGTAGTCGCCCACCCCGGCGTGGTCACGACCGACGATGAAGTGGGTGCAGCCGTAATTGCGGCGGATGATCGAGTGGAGCACGGCCTCCCGCGGCCCCGCGTAGTGCATCTTCGCCGGGTTGACGCCGAGGATCACCCGCTCCGGGTGGTAGTAGCGCTCCATGAGGACCTCGTAGCAGCGCATCCGCACATCGGCGGGGATGTCGCCCGCCTTCGTCTCGCCGATCAGGGGATGCAGGAAGAGCCCGTCGGAGACCTCGAGCGCCGCCTTGGTCAGATACTCGTGGGCCCGGTGGATCGGGTTCCGGGTCTGGAAGGCGACGATCCGCTTCCAGCCCCGGTCGGCGAACGCCTGCTTCGACTCGGCTGGCGTCAGGTAGCGGCGCATGAAGGCTTCCTCGTGATCGGGAAGCGCGTCGGCCTCGATCGGGCCGGCGAGGCAGCGCGAGCCCTCGCGGCGGATCGCGGCCACACCGGGATGCTCGTCGTCGGTCGTCAGGTAGACGAGCTCTGCCTCCTTGTCGATCTGGCGCTCGAAGACCTCCTCCACGGTCAGGCGTCCGAGCACCTTGCCGTTTGGGGCGCTGAGCGCGACCGAGTCGCCGACCGACGCCTCGAGGTCGGTGGGGAGGGTGATCGGGATCGACCAGATCTCGCCGCTCGCGAGCCGCATCTTCTCGCACACTGAAGCCCAGTCCTCGGAGCCCATGAAGCCCCGAAGCGGCGCGAAGCCCCCGTTTGCGAGCAGCTCGAAGTCGGAGGCCTGGCGTGGGCTCAGCTGCAGCGCCAGGCCGGTTTGCTCGCTACCCATTCAGACCGCACTCCGAGCGCTCCGTGCCGGACCAGCGGCCCGAGCGAGGGTCGCCGTTCGCGTCCGGCACCGACGTGCACGGCATGCAGCCGATGGAGGGATAACCCTCGTCGTGAAGCGGGTTGTATGGCACGCGGTTGTCATTGATATGGGTCCAGACCTGCTGGTCGGTCCAGTCCACCACCGGGTTCAGCTTCCAGCGGTCGAACCGCTTGTCCCAGCCGAAGCGGGCCGCCCCGGCACGGGTGTCCGAGTCGAGCCGGCGAACCCCCGAGACCCAGCAGTCGATGCCCTCGAGGGCCCGGTGCATGGTCTCGACCTTTCGGGTCGCGCAGCACTCGTCTGACTCGCCCCACAGATTAGCCTCCCACCGCTGTCGAAGCCCGGGCGGGTTGGCCTGAACGAACCGCTCGAACTCGATCCCGTAGCGCTCCACAAGCGCGTCCCGCGTGGCATACGTCTCGGAGAAGAGCAGCTCGGTGTCGATGTAGAAGAAGCGAGCCTGCGGATCGATCCCGTGCGCGATGTCGACGATCACCGAGCTCGTCTTCTGGAACGAGACCGCGAAGCCGAGCCTGGGGCCAAAGGTCTCGATGGCCCAGGCGATCGACTCCCTGGCGCTGAGCTCCTCGAGCTCCGCGGAGATGCGCCGCGGATCCACGGGCGTGCCGTTGATGACCGGGAGGCGCTCGGCGCGGCCATTGCCGTTGGCGCCGTTCGGTGAGGAGACGTCGAAGTCCTCGTGCAGCGGCCGGGGCCGCGTCGCCACCGCCTGGAGCTGCCTGGGGGCGGCCATCAGACGGCGCACTCTCCCTCGCCACGCTCGACCTTGTAGGGCTCGGAGCGGTTCCAGTCGATGAACTGGTCGAGCGTCTCCAGCCCGAACTCCACCGGCATCGACAGGTCCTTGACCTGGGCCTCGAACTGGTCCGTCCCGATCCTCTCGACGAAGTCGTTGAACTCCTCGCC
Organism: uncultured Actinomycetes bacterium; assembly: GCA_963824865.1. Taxonomy (GTDB): domain Bacteria; phylum Actinomycetota; class Thermoleophilia; order Solirubrobacterales; family 70-9; genus AC-56. Next base: position 52,555 of record CAWGQQ010000012.1, read on the forward strand.
GTCGTGGCGCTCGGACTCGTAGAAACGCACCCAGCGCTCCACCGCGTCCGGGACGCGCTTCGCCGGCAGCCGCGCCTTGAGGCGGTGGCCGTAGACGACCTCGCCGCCCTCGTAGTTTCCGGCGAGGTGCGCGATGTAGGCGGGGATCTGGCGCTCTCCGATCTTCAGCGAGGCGCCGGTGAAGCCAATGTTGGCGATGTGGTGCTGGGCGCAGCCGTTCGGGCAGCCCGACATCTTGACGTGGATTCGCTTGATCAGCGGATCGTCGATCTTCATCGACTCGAGCCGCTCCTGGACCACCTGGTTGAGGCCCATCGAGCTGGTGATCCCGAGCTTGCAGCTGTCGGTGCCGGGGCAGCTGACCACGTCGGTGATCTCGCGGGGGCCGGTGCCGTCGAGACCCAGCGGGCCGAGCCGCTCCCAGACGTCATAGACCGACTCGTCGCGCACCCAGCGGAGGACGAGGTTCTGCTGCACGGTGGTGCGGGCGTAGCCGCCGCTGAAATCGCGCATGATCGCGGCCAGGCCGCGCAGCTGCTCGGGGGTCAGGTCGCCGCGGGTCACCTTGACCTCGATCGCGCTGAACCCCTCCTGGCGCTGCGGCTTGACGTTGGCCCCGAGGAAGCCGTCGAACTGCGAGCGGTCGCCGTTCGGGCTGCCGTAGGTGCCGGGCGCCGGGGGCGCTTTCGCCTCCTCGTCATCGATGAGCTTCAGTCGCTCGACGTCGAAGTCGCGCTCGTCGACCCAGTCGCCACGGAGCTCCTCCTCGACCATCTCGCGGAAGGCGTCGATGCCGATCTTGTCGATCAGCACCTTGATCCTCGCGCGGGCGCGGTTCTCTCGCAGCCACTCCTGGCGGTCGAAGATGCGCCAGCAGGCTTCGGCGACCTTCAGGTAGTCGCCGTTTTCGAGCTCGACGAACTCATACAGGGTGGGGGCGATCCGGGGCATGATCGAGGTGCCGCCGCCGACCCGGATCTCGACGCCGCGGACGCCGTCGCGCAGGCGGGGGATGAAGCCGATGTCGTGGATCCCGGTTATCGCGACGTCCTCGTCCGTGGCCGTGAACGCCGTCTTCACCTTGCGCGGCATCAGCTGGGTGACCGGGTGGCGGACGAAGTAGCGGACATAGGCCATCGCATAGGGGGTGATGTCGAAGAGCTCACCCTCGGTGATCCCGGCCCAGGGGTCGCCGGTGACGTTGCGGATCGTGTTTCCGCAGCCCTCGCGTGAGGAAAGCCCGGCGTCAGAGATCTCGCGGATGAACTTCGCCGCGTCGGGGAGGGGAATGTGGTGGATCTGGATGTTCTCGCGCGTCGTGATGTGGCCCTTGCGCAGGGGGGCGTACTTCTCGATCGCGCTCGCGAAGGCCTCCATCTGCTCGGGGCTGACGCCGCCCAGCGGCAGCTTGACGCGGATCATCTGCACGTCTGGCTGGCGCTGGCCGTAGACGCCCTGCTTGAGGCGGAAGCCGATGAACTTGTCCTCCGGCACGTCGCCCCGCATGAACCTGCCGGCCTCGGTGTCGAAGTCGTCGAACTCCCGCTCGATGATCGGGATCACGTGGCCGGGGACGTCCTCGTAGACCTCCGGGTTCTCGAGCGAGCCGACGCGTCCCTTGCCGCCCTGGTCCTTGTGGCTGACTTTCAGCTCGTGCTGGGCGGTGACCCGCTCGGCGACGGATTCGGCCGCTGACGCCTGCTCCACGGCTGTGGGCTCCATCGGGTCAGTATTACACAAATCCTGACCGGGTTTAGGGCATTTAGCCCACGCTTGTCAGCCGGGGCTAGTCGACGTCGGTTCCCTCGATCAGGAAGGCGACGCGCACGTGGGCGCGATACTCGTCGAGGTTCTCGCCCCGGATGCCGGTGCTGACGATGTCGATTGCGCGGATGTTCCGCAGCGATGACTGCGCCTGCGTCAGCGCCTGCTTCGCCGCGTCGTCGGTGGACGTCTTCGAGCTTCCCACCAGCTCGATGATCTTGACTACGGCCACTCTGTCCTCCTGTTCGTCGGGTTGTGGCCGGGGTTCTATACGGAACGGGCCCGCGGGGCAAGCGGCGTGGCCGATCCGCGTCGCGCTTCAGGCGAAGGTTTGCGGCTGGGCGGGGGCTGACCCCCACGCGCGGCCGCCCAAGTCACGGGTCGAGACGCCTTCGGTGAGCGCGGCGCGTTGCCAGCGGCTGCCAGGCTGGCCGCCGGCGGACGGCGACGGCGCGGTCTCGGCGAGGAACTGCTCCATCGCCGCCACGATCGCAGCAGCCTCGCCGTCGGACGCAGGCTTGGTCAGCAGCTCGATCCGAGGCCGGGGCGGATGACGCTCGCCGTTCCTTCCCATCTCGTCGCCGGACTCTAGTGGTCACGCTCGCCACTAACCTCACCCGGGTGGCTGAGATCCCGGTACTCGACGCGGACGCTGTGCTGGCGGCGGTCAGCCCCGCGGAGGCGATCGAGCGGACGCGGCTGGCGTTCGAGCGGCACGCCGGGGGCGACTGGGCGATGCCGCCGAAGGTCTATCTCGACTCGCCGCCGAACGGCGACTTTCGGGCCATGCCCGCGCGCGGCGACGGCTTCGCCTTGCTCAAGTGGGTGACCTCGTTCCCGCGGAACTCCGAGCGGGGCTTGCCGGTCGTCACCGGGGCCCTGCTGCTCTCCGACGCCGGCACAGGCGAGCTGCGGGCGATCATGGATTGCGCCTCGATCACCTCACTTCGGACCGGTGCGGCCTCGGCCGTGTCGGCGCAGGTGCTGGCAGCCGACGGCGCAAGATCGATCGGCCTGATCGGCTGCGGCGTGAACGGCGCCTGGGCCGCTCGCTGCCTCGCCGCCGCCGGCTATGGGACCGGAGTCTGCGCGGACACCCGCACGGAGCTCGCCGAGGCGCTCGCCGCCGAGCTCGGCTGGGATGTGGGCGATCGCGCCAGGGCCGCCGCTCAAGACGTGGTGGTCACGGTCACCCCGGGCGCCGAACCGGTGATCTTGGCTTCGGATCTGCGGCCCGGCCAGCACCTCGCCGTGCTGGGCGCGGACGCGATCGGCAAGGCCGAGGTGGAGCCGGCCGCGCTGGAGCGCTGCCGGCTGTTCTGCGACGAGTGGGAGCAGGCGGCCGGGGGCGGCGAGCTGGCCGGCGCGGCGGCGGCCGGCGTGGTGGGCAGGAAAGACGTGGTCCAGCTCGGTGAGGTGATGACAGGCCGCGCTGAGGGACGGCGCTCGGACGACGAGCTGACGCTGTTCGACTCTACGGGCCTGGCGATCCAGGACCTCGGCATCGCCACCGCCGCCTACGAAGCGTGGCGTCAGGGGACGATCGAGGCGGCCGAGGTCGACCTGTAGGAGCCCGGCGTTAGCGACCGCTGAGGCCGCAGACCGTGACCGGCTCGCTCGAGGCCACGATCACACGCCACGGTTGCGCCAGCCCGGCGGCGGGGAGGCGAAGAGTCCCGAAGCGCGCCCGCTGGGGACGATCGAGCTGAGCCGAGGGGGGCGCGAACCGACCGACCAGGATCGCCGTCTTGCTGATATCGGGGGTGGCCAGCAGCAAGCCCTCGCTGGGCGGTGCCAGCTCGGCGAGCTCCGGGACCGTCGGCGGCGCCTCCCCGCGAAGGGCCCACCTCAGGGTCATCTCGCTGGACGGGTTCGGGTTCAACGGAACGGTGGCAGGGGCCGCCCCATTGGCCGGGCGGCCGGCCTGCAAGCGCAGGCACCCGTGCCGGCGGGCCACTCGTGCCCCGAGCTCTTGAACCACGCGTGGCCGCGGGCCGGCCGCTCCCCGTTCTGGGACGGGGCGGAGCGCCACACCGAAGGATCCGGCCAGCGCGGCATCAGTCGCCTGGCGAACCAGCAGAGGGGCGGCCGCGAGCTCCGCGACCGGCTCGGTCACGGATCCGTACCGGGCGGCGGCATCCGCGTACTCGCCGGCGGTGGGGGCGAAGGCGCTGGGCTTGAAGTCCTCCCGCAAGCTGGACCCGGCCATCTCGTACACGGTGTATTGCGCGAGTGCCCTCTGGGAGTCGAGGCGCGCCGTCGCGCCGCCATCCCTGAGCCGGTCGACGTTGTAGGCGAGCCCGAGCGCGAGCACGCCCGTGAGCACCAGTGCGGCCCAGCCGCGCACCCGGGCGGCACCCGCCATCTCCGTAAGCAGCAGCAGGAAGAGAACGCCCTCCGGATATAGGTACCTGATCTCTTCGGGCGAGCGCAGCCATCCACCGGGCGATAGACGGGTGGCTACCAGCACGACGACCAACGCCGCCAGGGCGGCCCAGAGGCTCGCCGGGACGCGGCCTCGCCGGATCACCAGGAGGACGACCAGCGAGGCGAACAGCGCGGCGGCGACGATCTGCGCGATCGCTTGGTCGAAGGTGGGTTCGTCGAGGACGCCGGCCAGGCCGGAGACGGCCGCCGTGATGGAGGTCCAGGAGTCCACGGCGAAGTGGACGACGTCGATCGGGCGGGTCGGGAAGACCACGGCCGTGGTGGGGGCGCGAAGGAACAGCCACCAGGCGCCGAACACGGCAGCCGGGACGGCGAGCAGCCAGGCGCTCCGCCACGACCAGGGCCAGGGGCGGAAGGCGACCAGGACGCCTGCCGCGGCGAGGAACGAAAGCCCGACCGGATGCGAGGCGACAGAGGCCGTCAGCAGGGTCGCGGCGACGATGTCCCCACGACGGTTGCGCTTCTCGAGCGCGATCAGGGCCCCGAGGCCGGCCGCGACGGCAATCAGCGACGGCAGGCGGAGCGGGGTGATCACCGTCTCCCAGCCGGAGCCGAAGAAGAGCAGGAGAACGGTCGGGGGAACCGCGAGCAGGTCGCCGACACGGCGTCGGGCCAGCACGAAGAAGAGGCCCGCGCAGAGCAGCACGAGCGCCGTCGCCACAAGCATGTACGGGAAGCCGGCCGCCAGGCCGAAGACATGGAACATGGCGTGGTACAGGAGCAGCGGCAGGGCGATGAAGTACTTGTTGGGCGGCGACTGCAGCACCGCATCGTCGAAGGGCTGGCTCGCCAGCCGCGCGGCGTAGCCGAGCGCCTCGCCCTGGATGGCCTGGTCCCTGCCCCAGTAGAGCAGTGCCAGGGCCGACACGGCCATGGCCGCCCCCACGAGCGCGAACGCGATGTTTCGCGGGGTGAAGCGGGCCGTCGTCACGCGCCGCATACACGCAGCCCGCGCTGGGAGTTCACCCACAGGGTCCAGGGGAGGGGGGAGCTGTCCGGGGGGATCCTGAGGTGGGCGGCGCGTGAATCCCGGAGCGGCTGGAGGGGAAACGCCGGCAGCGAGAAGAATCGGCTGATCCCGAGCTCCTCACTCGAGCCGCTAAGCCAAATCCCTCCTGGAGGCAGGACGATCGCGCCCTTGACCCGACCGTTTCGAGGCAAGAGGCGAACGCACGAGCCTCCTGGCTCCGCTGCCCCCTGGCCGAGGGCCTTGACGGTGGGCCTGAGCCCGGTGGCCGATGGCGGCTCCGGCGAAGCCGGCCGAAGTCGCAGCCCGAGCCCGCTCGCCAGGACCAGGTCGGCGGCCTGGCCCGCCGGCGTGGCGGCGAGCTCCTGTGGCGAGTCGGCCGGAGACCCGAAGTCCCGGGCGATCACGAAGTACTCGCTGGCCCGCATCGCCCAGCCGAACCCGCCGGCGCCAGGCGTTGTGACCGCCTCCGGCGTCCATCCGAACACCGCAAGCTGGGGGCCGAATGGAAGTAAGTCCGGAGGCGCGTGCGCGCCCGCCAGCTCGAGGGCGCCGAGCTCGGCCTTGACCGAGTCCGACCTGGCTCGCAGCTGCTCTGCGTTGGTCCGCAGATCGGCCAGGTTGGAAACGAGGCCTGCCGCCAGCACTCCGGTGACGGCCAACGTCACTCTCCGGGAGAGCCGCGCCACGCTTCCAACCTCGACCAGCAGCAGCAGCAGCAGGATCGCCTCCGGGTAGACGTAGCGCTGCGTCTCCGGGGTGCGCGCGAAGCTCACCACCGGAGGGATCGCCGTGGTGGTGAGCAGCACGGCGAGGGCGACCAGCAGCGCCCAGAACCACTGGCGTCAGCGGCTGAGATCGCCGGACCAGCGCCAGGGCGACGACGGCGAGCAGCAGGCCGAGGGCGATCCAGCCGAGCGCGCTCTGGGACGCCGCACCGGTGATCAGCCCGGAGACCCCGGACACGTCCGCGGTGAGCGAGACGAGCGACTCGCCGATGAACGAGGCCACGTCGCTCAGCCTGTCGAAGGACGGGTTGGCGGCGCCGGACTCGCTCTCCACCAAGGACAAGACGCCGTACAGCGCCAGCGGGGCGACGAACACCCATGATCTGCGCCAGCGCTCCGGCGAGGGCCGGAACAGACGAGCACGGCCGCGGCGGCGGCGAACGCGGCGGCTTCGGGGTGCGAGAGCAGCGAGACACCGAGCAGGAGGCAGGCAACGACGTCGCCACGCAGGGTTCGGCGGTCGAGCGCCACGAGCATCCCCAGCCCGGCCGCGATCGCGATCTGGCTGGGGATCCTGAGCGAGGTGACGACGACCTCCGACGCCGAGCCGAAGAACAGCAGCAGGATCGTCGGGGGGACGGCCAAGAGCGCGCCCACCCGGCGCCGGGCAAGCACGAAGAAGAGGCCGGCGCAGAGGATCACCAGCGCGATCCCGACCACGCGGTACGGCGCGTAGGAGCTGATCCCGAAGGTCTCGAACAGCCCCTTGTAGAGGAGCAGCGGCACCGGCATCAGGTACTTGTCGGGCGGGGGATGGAAAAGCGCGTGACCGAGTGACTGATGGCTGAGGCGAATCGCGTAGTCCCACTCGTCCCCCTGCAGCGTCTGACCGCGGCTCTCGTACCCGAGGACGACCGCTGAAACCACCATCGCCAACCCGACCGCGAGCAAGGCCAGGGTCGAGGGGGCGAGGCGCGAGAAGCCGGTTCGCACGTACGCCCTACAGCGGGATGTTGCCGTGCTTTCGCTTCGGCTGCTCGACCCGCTTGGTCTGCAGCGTGCGGAGGGCACGGATCAGCTTCGGACGCGTCTCGTGGGGGACGATCACGTCGTCGATGTAGCCGCGCTCGGCCGCCGAGTAGGGGTTCGCGAATCGCGCCTTGTAGTCGGCGATCAGCTTCTCGCGGCGCTCGTCGGGCGTCGGGGAGCTCTGGATGTCCCGCCGGAAGATGATGTTCACCGCTCCTTCGGGGCCCATCACCGCGACCTCCGACGTCGGCCAGGCGAAGTTGAAGTCGGCCAGCATGTGCTTGGAGGCCATAACGTCGTAGGCCCCCCCGTAGGCCTTGCGGGTGACCACGGTCAGCTTCGGCACCGTGGCTTCGGTGAAGGCGTAGAGCAGCTTCGCCCCGTGGCGGATGATCCCGCCCCACTCCTGCGAGGTCCCGGGCAGGAACCCCGGCACGTCGGTGAAGGTGACCAGGGGGATGTTGAAGGCGTCGCAGAAGCGCACGAAGCGCGCCCCCTTGACCGAGGAGTCGATGTCGAGCACGCCGGCCAGGTGCCTCGGCTGGTTGCCGACCACGCCGACCGGATAGCCGTCGAGGCGGGCGAAGCCCACCACGATGTTCTGCGCGTAGTGCTCGTGGACTTCGAAGAACTCGCCGTCGTCGACCGGTCCGCGAGATCACGTCACGCATGTCGTAGGGCTTCGAGGGGTCGTCGGGGACGATCGTGTCGAGCGCCTCGTCGGCGCGATCGGGATCGTCGTAGGGCTCGACCCGCGGCGGCATCTCCAGGTTGTTGAGCGGCAGGAAGGACATCAGGAACCGCACGTCCTCGAGGCACTGGTCCTCATTCTCGGCGGCGAAGTGGGCCACGCCGGACTTCGTGTTGTGGGTCATCGCCCCGCCCAGCTCCTCGAACGTCGGCTCCTCGCCGGTGACCGTCTTGATCACGTCGGGGCCGGTGATGAACATGTGCGAGGTCTCCTTGACCATGAAGATGAAGTCGGTCATCGCGGGCGAATAGACGGCGCCGCCCGCGCACGGCCCCATGACCAGGCTGATCTGCGGAATCACCCCCGAGCACTGGACGTTGCGCACGAAGACGTCGCCATAGGCGCCCAGCGAGACGACACCTTCCTGAATTCGCGCCCCGCCCGAGTCGTTGATGCCGATCACCGGCGCGCCGATCTTGGCGGCCAGGTCCATGACCTTGCACATCTTGTCCGCCATCACCTCGCCCAGCGAGCCGCCGAAGACGGTGAAGTCCTGTGAGAAGACGACCACCGGCCTTCCGTCGATCGTTCCCCAGCCCGTTACCACCGCGTCCCCCCAGGGCCGGCGCTTCTGCATCTCGAACTCGTAGGTGCGGTGGCGGACGAAGGTGTCGAGCTCCTCGAACGAGCCGGGATCCAGGAGCTTGTGGACCCGCTCCCGGGCCGTGAGCTTGCCCTTCTCGTGCTGCTTGGAGACCGCCTCTTCGGAGGCGGAGTGGACCGCCTGCTCGCGCAGCTCGCGCAGATAGGCGAGCTTTTCCTCGTGGGTCTCGGGGAACTTCTGGCGCACTGCGCGCCGATTCTATGTGCGCGCGGCACGCCGCGGCGCTCCGCTCGAGCATCGCGGCCAGGGCCGCGGTCACGCGGGGGTCGAGCTCGGACCCGCGGCGTCACGAAGCGCCTCGACCGCGCTCCGCCGGCGCTCGTCCGGCGAGGCCTCGCCAGCCGGCGTCGGCGCGGCCAGGGCCCTGTCGCAGGCGCAGGCAACGCGCACGATCCGCGACTCGATCGGAATCTGCTCGCCGGCAAGGCCGGTCGGCCCTTCACCGTCGAACCGCTCCCGGACGGCGCCGATCCACTCGCAGGCCTGCTCGGGAACACCCGCGCCACGAGCCAGCTCGGCCCCGCTGACGAAGCGGGAGTCGAGCAGCTCCACGTCCTCCGGCGTCAGCTCGCCGGGCGGCTTTCTGAGCACCGCCGCCGGCACGTAGACGTTGCCGACCTCGTGCAACCTCGCGGTCTCGCGCACCGCCTCCGCGTGCTCGCGCTCCAGGTCCAGCTCGACGGCCGCCGCGAAGGCGTAGGCGGCGGTTCCGTCGGCGTGGCCTCGGGAGCCGGGCAGGTGGCGCTCCAGCGCGTCGAGGAGCTCTGAGCCGCGCGCCTTCACGCGTGCGGCGAGGCTCGGCTCAGGCTCGCTCGAAGGGGCGCCGCTCGGGCGATCCGAGCTCATCGAGGAGCTGCTCCAAGGCGGCGTCCACGTCGCCAGGATTGGGCCGCGAGTGCTGGGCGACGATCGAGACGGAGGTCCCGAACTCCTTCTCGGCGAGCTCCAGGGCGATCCGGGCGCGCCCGACCTCGGCTTCGCTCGTGCGCCAGGCGAGCATTCGCTCGCGCTCCCGGTGCGTCACCTCGACGGAGACGGATTGTGCCCTGCCCACGACGCCCGCCATCCACGCCTCCATGCGTGCCAGGTCGTCTGCCAGCTCCCACAGCTCGGGCGCGGACTTGACCAGCGTCCGCTTGGTCTTCGATTCCATGTCCCGGGGCTTCTGCCATCCGCAGCCGACTCCTTCCTTCGAATCAGCCCGAGCGGGCTAGAAGAACGCGCCGCCCTTGTACTCGCCGAACACCTCTCGCATCGCGCCGCAGACCTCGCCGATCGAGGCGCCGGCGCGCAGGGAGTCCTTGATCGGGTAGAGCAGGTTGCCCTCGCCCTGGGCGACCTTGTGGAGCTCCGCCAGCTGTTCGTCAACCGCCGCCTGGTCGCGGCCTTCCTTGAACCGCTTCAGGCGGTCGAGCTGGCGGCGCTCCGCCTCCGGATCCACCCGCAGGATCTCGACGTCGTCGACCTCCTCGGTCACGTACTTGTTGACCCCGACGATGACGTCCTGGCCGCTGCGGCCGCGCTCGTGATAGGAGGCCGCGGACTCCTCGATCTCGCGCTGGATGAACTCGAGGGCCTGCACCGAGCCGCCGAGCTGCGTCACCTTGTCGATCAGCTCCCAGGCGCGCTCCTCGATCTCGTCGGTGAGCGACTCGATGAAGTGGGAGCCGGCGAACGGGTCGGCGGTGTCGGCGGCGCCTGACTCGTGGGCGATCACCTGCTGGGTGCGGAGCGCGATCCGCGCCGAGCGCTCGGTGGGCAGCGCCAGCGCCTCGTCGAAGCCGTTCGTGTGCAGCGACTGGGTGCCGCCGCAGACTGCAGCGAAGCCCTGGAGCGCCACCCGGATGATGTTGACCTCGGGCTGCTGCGCTTGGAGCGTGACGCCGCCGGTCTGGGTGTGGAACCGGATCGTCTGCGCGCGCTCGTCCGCGGCGCCGAAGCGCTCCCGCATGATCTGTGCCCACATCCGCCGCACGGCCCGGAACTTGGCGATCTCCTGGAAGACGTTGTTGTGGCAGTTGAAGAAGAAGGCGAGCCTGGGGGCGAAATCGTCAACCGCGAGGCCCCTGTCCAGCGCCGCCTCCACGTAGGCGATCGCGTTGGCGAGCGTGAAGGCGACCTCCTGCACCGCCGAGCAGCCCTTCTCGCGGATGTGGTAGCCGGAGATCGAGATCGTGTTCCACTTCGGGACTTGCTTGCGGCAGTACTCGAAGATGTCGGTGGTCAGGCGCATGGTCGCCTCGGGCGGGTAGATGTAGTTGCCCCGCGCCACGTACTCCTTCAGCACGTCGTTCTGGACCGTGCCGCGGAGCTGCTCGGCGCCGACGCCCTGCTCCTCGCCGACCAGCTCGTAGAGCAGCAGCAGGATCGCCGCCGGCGCATTGATCGTCATCGAGGTCGAGACCTCGTCCAGGGGGATCTGGTCGAAGCAGATCCGCATGTCCTCGATCGTGTCGATCGCCACCCCGGTGCGGCCCACCTCGCCCAGGCAGAGGGGCTCGTCGGAGTCGCGCCCGAGCTGGGTCGGCAGGTCGAAGGCCATCGACAGGCCGGTCGAGCCGTGCTCGATCAGGTAGCGGTAGCGGCGATTGGTCTCCTCGGCGGTCGCGTAGCCGGCGTACTGGCGCATCGTCCACAGCCGGTCGCGGTACATCCCCGGGTGGATGCCGCGCGTGAACGGGTACTCGCCGGGCGCGCCCAGCCGCTCCTCGAGCCCGGGGCGGACGTCGTCGGCGTCGTAGACGCGCTTCACCTCGATCCCCGAGTCGGTGAACCGGCGCTCGTCCTCGGGGCCGACGAGGGGCGCGATGTAGCGGTCCAGGTCCTCGCGGGCCTCCTCCGCTCTGGCGGTTCTCCGTCGGGCGGCGTGGCCATCTCCACGGGCGGGTCGCCATCTAATCAAGGATAGGGCGAGCGGCGGGCTCGGGCGGACGCCACGGCCCCCTCCGCGACCTCGGCCATGCGCTCGGCGACGCGCCGGGTAGGAGTAGGCGGCGCTCGCGCCCGGCTTGGGCGCCGGGAGCTGGCCCGCGGCGAGGCTGCCGCAGCGCCGCCACGATCGCCGCCACGTCGTCGGCCGGCACTGCTGCGCCGCCGGTCTCTTCGACGACTCTCCCCGCCTCGGTTCCCGCGGCCAGGGCGAGGATCGGCCGCTCGCTCGCCAGGTACTCGAACAGCTTGAAGTTGAGTAGCTGGCTGCGCTGGGGCGAGGCCAGCAGCAGGAGCGCGTCCGCGGCGCGCTGCAGGGCAAGGGCCCGCTCGCGGGGCAGGCTGCCGGCGACCAGGATGCGTGCCGGCGAAACGTCGGTTCGCATCAGGTCGGCCTCAGCCTCGGTCAAGGGCCCCGCCACAACCAGCTCGAGCCGGGAGGCCAGCTCGGGGTCGGCGTGGGCCAGCTCGCCCAGGGCTCGGACCAGCGGGCCGGGGTCCCGCCCATAGCTGCCGAAGCGGCCCGTGTAGACGAGCGAGACGCGCTCCGGGTCCAGGATGCCCCCGGCGTCGCCGCCCGGTTCCTTGTCGACCAGGTCCGGGTCCCAGCCATTGGGGACCAGGGACGGCTCGATCCCGAGACGCCGGCGCAGATCCTCGGCAGCCGGACGGCTGACGCAGACCACCGCGTCGGCCGAGCCCAGCCAGCGCCTCTCCAGGCGCTCGTCGAGGCGGCGCTGGACGGCGGTGGGGAAGGGCGGCCGGATCGGCTCGAAGGTCCAGGCGTCGCGCAGGTCGGCGATCCAGGCGACGCCTCGCCGCGCAAGCGCCCGGCCGACGGCGTGGGCCGACTCCGGCGGCGAGCTCGTGATCACGCAGTCGAACCGCTCGCGGCGGTTGAGCCGCAGCGCGCGCGAGCGCGCGAACGGTGCCCAGGCGGCGACCAGCGGCTCGGGAACAAGCAGCTTGCCGAGCGGGTGCGGCTTGCCCGAGTAGGTGTCGGAGTCGAACAGGGCGTCGACGCGATCGTGGCCGTGCAGGCGCGCGCGCAGGCGCTGGAGGTCGCGCGTGCGCACCACGTCCTCCTCGGCGGCGGCACCGCCGGTGCCGTAGGCCGAGGTGGTCAGGACGGTGACCCGGTGTCCCAGCCGTCGCAGCCACTTCGCCATCGCCGCGGGTCGGTGCGCGCCGGTGTCGCGGCACGGGGGATAGAAGTAGGCGACGAGGAGCAGGTTCATCCGAGCTTCAGCCGGCGCGCGGCGATCGCCTCCGCGTAGACGTCGTCCATCCGGTCCAGAAGGCGCGGCCACCCCCACAGCCGCTCGGCCTTGCGGCGGCCGGCCGCGCCCATTCGCGCGCGCCCGGCCGGGCCAGCTTCGATCAACCGCCGGATCGCGGCCGCCACGGCCTCGGGGTCTCCAGGCTCGACCACCAGACCGGTCTCCCCGTCGTCGATCACCGCCCGCACGCCCGGATACTCGGTGGCGATCGTCGGCAGCCCGCAGGCCATGGCCTCGATCAGGACGATCCCGAACGACTCGGGCGGCTCGGTGGTGAGCAGGAGAAGGTCGGCGCCCCGAAGCGCGCCGGGCAGCTCCGCGTGCGCCACCGGGCCGAGGAAGTGGACGCGGTCGCCCACCCCGGCGGCCCGCGCCTGGTCGCGGTAGCTGTCCAGCAGCTCGCCGCCTCCGGCGACGACCAGGTGAAGGGGGGTGGGGCCGTCGCCGGCAGAGGGCCCGCCTGCCCCGGCGACTCGCGCGAGCGCCTCGATCGCCAGGTCGAGCCGCTTGAAGCGGTGGGCTCGGTCGAGCGTGGCGACGAAAGCCGCCACTGGCGCGTCCTCCGGGATGCCGAGGGAGCGACGCAGCTCCGCTCCATCCCCGCCCGGCGCGAAGAGCTCCGTGTCGACGCCGTTCGGCATCTCCACCAGCTTCCCGGGATGGCGCTCGCCGGTTCGGCGCAGGTATGGGACCGAGCCCGCGTGGTCGGGCGAGAGCACGCAGACCCGGTCGGCGGCGCGGACCAGAGCCGGCGCCACGGTGTGCTCGTAGCCCTCGAACAGCGCCCCCCGCGCGCCCGGTCCGATCAGCCGGTTCTTGTAGTGGACCAGCAGGGCCTGGCGCCGGCGACGCCGGGCAAGGCGCCCGAGCAGGGTCAGCTCGGAGCCGAAGATGAACGGATAGTGGAGGTGGAGGAGGTCGAAGCCCTCGATCCGGGCCAGGCTGGGGATCAGCGGCGCGTTGCCGAACGCCAGCAGAGGCTCGATCCGGTGCACGACCGCTCCTCCCGGGTCCGGCGGCTCGCCCGCCGCCGGCGCGGTGAACACCTCGACCTCATGGCCGCGCTCGGCCTGGCCCCTGGCGAACCGGTAGCAGGTGTTGCCGGCGCCGCCGGGGTAGGGAGGGAAGGTCGCCGTCAGATGGGCGATTCGCAAGCGGCCGCTTCGTGACGCCGGGCCCGCGCTCAATCGGTGGCGCCGACGAGCCGCTCGACGCCCGCCTGCTCGATCGTGCGCCGCAGCCCGTCGCGGAGCTCGACCTCCGGCTCCCAGCCGAGGAGTTGCCTTGCCCGTGTGATGTCGGGCTGCCGGACCTGGGGGTCGTCCACCGGAAGCGCCTCGAAGACGATCTCCGAGCGCGACTCGGACACCTCGATCACGGCCTCGGCGAGCTGCAGGAGGCTCATCTCCTTCGGATTGCCCAGGTTGACCGGAAGGTGCACGTCTGACTCGGCGAGCAACACGAAGCCGCGGATCAGGTCATCGACGTAGCAGAAGCTGCGGGTCTGGCTGCCGTCGCCGAACACGGTCACCGGCTTGTCCTGAAGGGCCTGGCGCAGGAAGGTCGGAATCGCCCTGCCGTCGTGAGGTCTCATCCTCGCCCCGAACGTGTTGAAGATCCGGACGATGCAGCTGTCGACGCCCTGCTGGCGGTGGTAGGCCATGGTCAGCGCCTCGGCGTAGCGCTTCGCCTCGTCGTAGACGCCGCGCGGGCCGATCGGGTTGACGTTGCCCCAATAGTCCTCGGGCTGGGGATGCACCTCGGGGTCGCCGTAGACCTCGGAGGTCGAGGCGAGCAGGAATCGCGCCCGCTTGAACTTCGCCAGCCCCAGCATGTGGTGGGTCCCGTAGGAGCCGACCTTGAGCGTGTGCAGCGGTAGGCGCGCGTAGTCGATCGGGCTGGCGGGGGAGGCCAGGTGATAGACGAAGTCGACGTCGTCGTCGATGAAGAACGGCTCGGTCAGGTCCTGGTTCAGGAAGGTGAACTTCGGGTTGTCGATGTGCTCGATGTTCTGGAGCGAGCCGGTGTCCAGGTTGTCGAGGCAGATCACCCGGTGGCCCTTGGCCAGCAGGTGGTCGACAAATGTGAGCCGAGAAAACCGGCTCCGCCGGTGACGATGCAGGTGCTCATGGGCGCGGCTGAGCATAGCGCCGCGTGGGCTGCACCTGGACGGTTGGGCCGGACCTGCATGGCCGCTCGCGGACAAGCGCTCCGCTGACCGGGGGCACCGGGAGGTGGCACCGAGCTTTATGTGGAGATGCGGGCCGATCCAGCGGAGCCCTCGAGCAGCTCTCGGCGCGATGCGCTGGCGGAGCTCGCTTCCTCGGAGGCCGCCCTGCGGCGCACGGCCCGCCGCTACTCGCTCTGCGCCGACGACGCCGAGGACGCCTACCAGCGCGCGGTCGAGATCCTGCTCACCAAGTCCCCGCCGGCCGACCTTCGGCACTTGGCCGCCTGGATGCAGGTGGTCACCCGCCGCGAGGCGCTCGCGGTGCGCCGAGCGCGCGAACGGCTGCTCGGCCCGCGCGACGACGATCACGGTGACCCGCTCGACCGGCTCGTCTGCGACGAACCAGGCCCCCAGGAGCTGCTCGAGCGTCGCGAGCAGGCCGCCGATGCCATTCGCCTGCTGATGGAGCTGAAGCCGCAGGAACGCCTGGCGCTCATCCTCCAGGCCCACGGCTACTCCTACGCCGAGATCCGCCGGCTCTGCGGCTGGACCTACACCAAGGTGAACAGGTGCTTGGCCGAGGGGCGGGCGAGGCTGCGGGAGCTCGGCGCGATCGCCTGATCAGCCGTGGCGCGCACCCTTATGGGTGTCGAGTCTCGGCGCCGCCGTGGGCAGCGCCGTGGCGGCCAGAGCGAGATACTCGCGGGCGATGTCGCAGGAGCGCGACGACACTTCCAACGAAGGAGGAAAGAGTTGATCCTGTCCACCGTGAAGATCGAGGATTTCGACCGCTTCTGGAATACGTTCTCTACCAAGGGCGCCGAGAAGCGAAGGCAGTACGGGAGCAAGGGCTCGCGCGTCTTCCGCGATCCGAATGACGACGCCCGGGTCTGGGTGGTCTTCGACTGGGACGAAGAGGGCTATAAGAACTTGGTGTCCGACCCTGACATGCCGGCGATCTTTGAAGAGGCCGGGCTCCAGGGTAGGCCCGAGAAGGCGGAGCTCGCCCGGGAGCACGACGTCTAGGGAGTTCACGATTCGCTCTCGGCCTGGCGGCGCTCCGACCTGCTCCCCTGTTGAGGAGCGGGGCGCGCGCAGTCGGCCACCTCGGCGGTCCCACCATGAAATGCGGGGACGGGGGTCATGCCCCCGGGCTCTCGCTATGGGCTCTTGGTGCGCAGGCGATCGACGATCGTGCCGAAGAGCACCGAGACCACCGCGATCGCCGCGAAGTCCGTTGCAACAGCCAGAGCACGCCCTCCGGTCGTGATCGGGTTCCGTAGCGATGACGACACCGTGGTGATTTGGGAGCTTGTCCAAAACAGCGCGTCCCCGTAGCTGGTGATCTCCGTTCCCGCCGCGCCACGCTCCAGTCGGTAGAAGGCGAACGCGAGCAAGAGATCGATCGCAACGGTGGCAATCGCCAGCACAGCCAGTCGAGCCATCAAGCGCTCGTTGGAGGACTTTGGGTGACGCAACCTTTGGATCAGATTGTGATTTGTGTGCATGTGCCAACGCTATCTGCGAACCACCGGACGATCGTGCCGCCGCCCCACCGAAGCGCGAGATACTGCGCGGGCGATGTCGCAGGGGAACGTCAGCGCCCGCCGAGCAGCTGGCTCTCACAGCGGCTTGCAATGCTCTCGATCGGGTGTAGGGTCGGTTTGTCGCGGTGCCCTCGGGGGCCGCTGCGAGCGAGAAGGGCGAACCTGAGTATCTCGCGTCGTCGCCCGCCCGGTCAGCGGCTTTTCGGGAGTCATGGCCGCGGCACGTCCACGTAGCAGAGCCTGTCACCAAGGAGGTTGAGAATGGCTCTATCAGACCAACTGCGAAGGCTCGCGAATCGGGCCGAGGAAGCAGAGAAGAACGCCGCGGCCGCGAGCGACAAGGCGAAGGCCGACCTCGAGCAGGACCGCGAGAACTCTCGCGCAGTTGCTCAGCAAGAGGCTGAACAGCTCCGCGAGGCGGCCGACGCAGGCCGGGGGAAGATCTCCGACTGGTGGAACGACGTCCAGAGAAGCTGGAACGAGCACATCGCTCAGATCCAAAAGAACGTCGAGAGCAAGAAAGCGGAGATCGACCTCGACCGGGCCAAGAGGCGCGCGGACAACGCCGAAGCCGACGCGGAGTTTGCGATCGAATTCGCGTATACGGCGATCGGGGAAGCCGAGTACGCGGTCCTCGACGCCAACCTCGCGAGGAAGGAAGCAGACGAGCTGTCAGGCGTGAGCGCCTAAAGCAGAGCGCCATCCGCCACATATTCGCCGTACCGACCGTCGCGGTGCTGATCGCTGGCGTCTCGGCCGTCAAGGTCCTATGGCCGAAGCCCTCGAAGCCGCCGGGCTCAAGGAGTAGGCGATGTCGCAGGAGAACGTCGACAAACGGAGAGCGGGGCGCGAGGACGACGACGATCGGAAGGTCAGGGACGTCAGGCAGCGAGCTGGCACTTCGAGCGGGGGCAGCCGACAGCCCGTGGTCAACCTAGGTCGTGTTGACTAAGCTAGAAGTCGGTGCTTGGCGTCGAGGGGCGGGCGAGGGCTGCGGCAGCTCGGCGCGATCGCTTGATCAGCCCGTAGGCGCCCGCCCCCACGGGTACCGAATCTCGTAGCCGCCATGAGCAGCGCCGTTCACGGCCAGAGCGAGATACTGCGCGGGCGATGTCGCAGGAGAACGTGGAGATGCGCAACGAGCCGGATGGCGAACGGGTCGTGCTCGGCAGTGCGAGGCGGAGGGAGAGCGGAATCGAGCTCGCTCGCAATCACGGCGCCGTTGGCATCAGATCGGAGGGCAGGGGCATCACGTGCGGGATACGTCGACGGCAACGAACCCTCGCCTGCTGGCATCCGAGGACGTCCAGCTGGTGACCCCGGTGGCCGAGGTCATCTCCGAGACGCGATCAGCGCCGCCCGTGGAGGCTGGGGCGTATGACGGCCTCCGGCAAGGGATCCGGCGGTTCTTCACGTATGACGATCGGCGAGCGCAGCCCCCGACTTCAAGATTGTCATTGAGCATTTGGAGGCAGTCGGCCCAGATCGGGTCTTGGCGTTCGCGCAGGTGACCGGTACCGGGCGCGTTAGTGGCATCCCAATTGAGAACGCCAACGGGAACGTCTATGACCTTGCCAACGGCAAGATCAAGCGCATCCGAGTCTTCTTCGACCGCCAGCAGGCCCTCGAAGCCGCCGGGCTCAAGGAGTAGGCGATGTCGCAGGAGAACGTGGAGATGGTTCGGGGGCTGTGGGAGCCGTTCAAGGGAGTGGACAACACGGCGATCGACTGGGACGGCGAGGCGATCCGGGAGATGACTGAGCGGTTTTTCTCGCCGGAGGTCGAGCTGAGATGGTCTAGGAGCGGTCCCGAGGCCCGCGTGTATCAGGGCAGGGATGGCGTGATCCAGGCGTTTCGCGAGTGGCTAGAGCCATTCAGCGAGTTCTACGCCGAGCCGCTCGACTTCATCGAGGTGGGAGATCGCGTGGTCATCCCGCAGCGGCAGTGGGGGATCGGAAGCACCAGCGGCATCCGGGTCGAGATCGAGGTCGCCTACGTCTATGAAGTCCGAGACAACCTGATCGCGAGGGTCGATGAGTACGACACCCTCGAAGAGGCCCTCGAAGCCGCCGGGCTTTCGGAGTAGGCGACCACTCTCCCGGCTAGCGGCCAGCCATCCCTACGAGCAAGGGGGCCAGCACAATCCCTAACGAGAACCCGCCCGACGGTCAGGCAGCGAGCGGCACTTCCAGGCGCGGCAGCGGCAACCCTGACCTTATTGGGTGGTACTCCTGGGAGGCCGGGCTACTGCTTTGCATGGGAAGCCGCATGGGCAGCGAGGGCGCCGTGAAGCCCATGAAACCGTCCCCCTTGGCCACCTCGAACGTTCTGCGGCCCGAGTCGGAGCGATATGGCGCGCACGGTGTAGGGTCAGCGCAGCATGACTGCCACAATCGCCGTGGCGACTGACGGCTCTGCGACTGCCAGCAAGGCGGTCGAAATGGCCCGGGACCTTGCGCGGCGATTCGATGCGAAGCTCGTCCTCCTCAGCGCCTATCAGAAATCCACGGGCTCGCGTGCCGGCGGCTCCGGCAACGTCGAGCTGCAGTGGGCGACGAACTCGGCGGCTCGAACGCGCGAGATTCTGAGACGCCTCGAGGACGACCTGGGCCCCTCGGGGATCGAATGCGAAACGCGCGCCGATGAGGGCGACCCCGCGGAGGTGCTGCTTGCGCTCGCGACGGAGTGTGATGCCGACCTGCTCGTGATCGGCAACAAAGGAATGAAGCGCCGTGTCCTTGGGAGCGTCCCGAACACCATCACGCACAAGGCCAGCTGCTCGGTCCTGGTGGTGAAGACGACCTAGTGGGCTCCTCGGAGCACAAGCGCGTCCCTAATCGAGAGCTGTGCCGACGTTTTCTCGACGCCTACCACCCCGACGGGCTCGATGATCTGCTCGCGCTGCTCCACCCCGATATCGAGTGGGCCACCACCGAGACGTGGGTCGAGCGCGAGGTCTGGCATGGCCACGCCGGAGTACGTGCCGGGCTGCAGCACTTCTTCATGGAATGGGAGGACTTCTCGAACGACGAGGTCGAAGCCTTCGGCGAAAGCGGGGACAAGTTCGCGGTCGTGACTCGAATGCGCGGCCGCTCGCGACGCAACCGCATTCGCACCGAGATGCAGACCTCCGGCGTGTTCGAGGTCCGCGCCGGGCTCATCTTCCGCATCGTCGGCCACAGCGATCCCGCGGACGCACTCGCCGCCGTGGCGAAGTCTGCGTCTGCGGCGTCCCCAGCCGGAACGGGGCGCGCCTCCCGTACCTCGTAGCCGTGGCACTGATCACGCGGCCCATGGTGGCCGCCCCGACATACTGCCGCTTTCGCGTGAGAGCCGAAATACCGCTTAGGAGGAAGAGCAGCAGCGACAGCGGTGCGACCGGCGGGGACGGTCAGGCAGCGAGCGGCACTTCGAGCGGGGGTAGCCAGAGCCCGTGGTCACCTTGTCCGTTGACCAAGGTGAACAGGTGCTTGGCGGAGGGGCGGGCGAGGCTGCGGGAGCTGGGCGCGATCGCTTGATCCAGTCGTGTCGCGCACCCTCCGGGTCGAATCTCGTCGCCGCCCTGAGCGGCGCCGGTGACGGCCAGAGCGAGATACTGCGCGGGCGATGTCGGAGGAGAACGTGGAGATGGTGCGCCGATCCACCGACGCGTACAACCGCCGTGACCTCGACGGGATGCTGGAAACCTGGGCGCAGGACGCGGTGCTGGACTGGTCCAACGCTCACGCATTCGACGCAGGCGTCTATCGGGGACACGGCGAGATCCGGGCCTACACGGAGGCGATTCCTCGCTACTTGGGACGAAGTTCGGTTGGAGATCGTCGATGTCCCATTGAAGTCGAGGACGGCCTCTTGGTCACAGAGAACGTCGCATACCTGCGAGGACGTGACGGCATCGAAGTTCAGGCTCGAAGCGCGTGGCTGCATACGTTTCGGAACGGCGAGCAGACCTCGCTCACGCTCTACCAGACGAAGCAGGAAGCCCTCGAAGCCGCCGGGCCTCGGAGTGGCGATGTCGCAGGAGAACGTGGAGATGGTCGAGCGCGCCGTTGAGGCGCGTCAACCAACGGGATATCGACGGGTACCTCGCCTGCTGCATCGAGGACGTCCAGCTGACGACCCCTCTGGCCGAGGTCGCGGGAACCTCGGAGGGGTTAGGCGAGACGACTCGCCGCCCGGTCAACCTCCCGACTTCCGCGACTTCGTCGGTTTCGACTGCGAAGAAGCGCCGAAATAGCGGAACCAGTGACTGAATGGCAGGCCGGGATGCTCTAGCTTGTGCCGGAACTCGGCATGGTCCCGTCAGCCGAACTGGCGGAAGGGGGCCGGGCCGTATACGGAAGGAGGCTCCTCATGGCCGAAGGAGCCGTCATAGATAACGTCCCGCGCGAGCGTGATCAGGCGCTACGCCGCCTTCAGGCCCCAGCCGCCGAAATTCGCGCTCACGAGCAGGCTCCACCCAGAAGGGACGGGACCCCATGGGCCTGATGCACGCACAGCGCGAGGTAGTTGGGATGATCAGCTCGGGCACCCCGTTCGACGCCATCGAGGACCAGATCCAACGAATTCCCGGCCTGGTCGACGATGAGCGCTCCGCCTTGTGGCTGTACGCGTGGTCGCGACAGGGACGCAGCTGGCAGCGGAGTGCCTCGTCACGGCTCCTGCTGTGGTGCGACCGTGGGTCGTAGGATAGGTCCCTGGGAGCTCGACCCGCGACAGAAGGAAGAAGTACCAATGAATGAGCAGGAGCTTCATCCTGAGGATGCGGCTGATATGCGGGAGCCCCACGCGGAGGGCGACGGCACGCTGCGCCAGGACATATCGGCCGTGATGGTCGGCCTCTACAAGCGGCACTACGGGGAGGGGCCGAGCCGTTGCCGCACCTATTTGCACCCTGAGCTCGTGATCGTCGTCTTGGGCGGGGGCTACTCGGCGGCCGAGCAAACGTTGTTCGAGGCGGGCAAGTGGCACGAGGTTCGCCAGGCGAGGCTGAACTGGCAGGACAGCATGCAGGCGAAGTTCGTCGATGCGATCGAGGAGCTGACCGGTCGCGAGGTCGCGGCGTTCATGAGCGCGAATCGTCAAGACCCCGACATCGCGGTGGAGATGTTCGTACTCGAAACCGAGCACACCAGCTAGAAGACAGGTCCTTCTCGCGAGTCTCAAGCGCCGACGGTGTCTTCCGGGCCGACAACGGATGCTCAAGCGCTACGCGAGTTTGAGCGCGTCCCGCTCGACTTGCCTCGGGGACTTGAGGTCGCGTGGCTCGGTGTCTCGGGCTATCGCCTCACATATCAGGGCGTCTCGGTGTTCATCGACCCGTACGTGTCGCGGGTGCCGCTTCGGGCACTGCTCTTGCGACGAAGGGCCCTGCCTGACGAATCGTTGATCGGCCGATACCTCGGGGCGCCGGGGGAGGTGGCCGGGGTCCTCGTCGGCCACACGCACTTCGACCACGCGATCGACGCACCGGCTCTGGCTCGTCGTTTCGGGGCGAAGGCGTTCGGATCCGCCTCGCTCGTGCATCTCATGCGCCTGCACGGGCTCGCCGAGCTCGCCGTTGAGGTCGTCCCCCACCGGGCTTACGAGCTCGGTCCCTTCCTGGTCCGCTTCGTCCCGAGTCGCCACTCCAAGCTGCTCTTCGGGCGCAAGGTCCCGATGGACGGCGAGCTCACCTGCGAGCACCTGCACGGACTGGTGCCGACTGCGTACAAGTGCGGGACCGTGTGGGGCATCCGCATCGAGGTCGCCGGGGTCAGCCTCTACCACCAGGGCAGCGCGGACGTCGATGACGAACAGCTGCGCGACGAGCCGGTGGACGTCTTTCTCGCCGGGGTTGCGGGCCGGAGCGTCACGCCCCACTACTGGGAGCGGATATTGCCGCGTCTCGATCCGAGGCTCGTTGTCCCGACCCACTACGACAACTTCTTTGCTCCTCTGGGAGGGGATGAGAAATTCCTACGCGGCGTCAAGTTGACCGACCTGCCGGGCGAGGTGGCCGGGGTCTCGCGGGACGCACGGGTCGCCGCGCTACCACGGATCGATCAGCCGCTTCCCAAGTCGGGAGCATGAGGCTGTGCCGCGCACCCTTGTGGGTGCCGAATCTGTCGCCGCCCGTTGATGGCACGCGCGTATGCTCCGCCCGTGACCTCATTCGAGACCGTGAAAGTCGCGGCTGTGCAAGCGACGCCCGCGATTCTGGACGCGGAGGCCTCGATTCAAAAGGCGGCTGGCCTTCTGCGCGAATGCGCCGGGCAAGGGGTCCAGCTCGCGGTATTGCCCGAGGCGTTCGTGTCGGTGTTCCCCTCCAACAGCTGGGCGCGGGGAGCATCTGACTTCTCCGGTTGGGACGAGCTTTGGGAACGGCTCTGGGCAAGCTCGGTCGACGTTCCGGGCCCGCTGGTTGACGGCCTGGTAGACGTCTGCCGCGAAGCCGACATTCACTGTGCGATCGGCGTGAACGAGCGCGAGTCTGGGCGGCCCGGGACTATCTACAACGCGCTGCTCCTGCTCGGTCCCGAGGGGCTGCTTCACAAGCACCGCAAGCTGATGCCCACCCACCAGGAGAAGCTGTTCTACGGGATCGGCCCCGGCGACGATCTTGACGTGACCGAGACGCCGTTCGGGCGAGTGGGCGGACTGATTTGCTGGGAGAACCGCATGCCCTTGGCTCGCTACGCCGTCTACAAGGGCGGGCCGCAGCTTTGGATCGCTCCGACGGGGGACGACTCCGACGGCTGGCTGGCTTCGATGCGCCATATCGCGATCGAGTCCGGCGCCTTCGTTGTCTCGGTCCCGCAGTACATACCCCGTTCCGCCTTCCCGGACGACTTTCCCGCACCCCTACCCGAGGGCAAGGATCTGTTCGGCAACGGTGGCGCGGCGATCGTCGAGCCCGAACGGGGTGAGGTGATCGCCGGGCCGCTTTACGGTGAGGAGGGCATTGTCACGGCCGAGTGCGATCTTCGGGTCGGTCTGCACGCGAAGCGCTGGTTCGACGTCGTCGGTCACTACAGCCGCGAAGATGTGTTGGCGTCGGCCGAATGAGATCAGGCCCGACTCCGCCTCGGCACGTCCGCCAGCGGTCCGATAGGTTCGCGCCGACAACGACCAGGAGGTGGCGACATGCCTGTCGGACTGCGGATGAGCTTCCCGACCAACACGCTCGAGGACTACGACAAGGTCATTGAGGCGCTCAACTTCCCGGCCGATTGGCCGGACGGGCTGATCGTCCACGGCTCGCATGAGGCCGACGGGCATCTCGTCGTCAACGACGTCTGGGAGTCGCGGGGGCACTTCGACCGCTTCGCGGAGGAGCGGCTCCAGGGCGCGATGAGCGACGCGCTCGGCGACCGTGCCAGCCAGCCCGAGATCGTGGAGCGCGAGCTTCACAGCTTCTACTCGCGCGCGACTGGGGGCGGCTGAGCCTCACTGGCCGAATGCAACGGGCTTGCGGGCATCGGCGTTAACGTCATGACATGACCGCGGACGAGGCCCGCTCCGCCGGCCGGCGTGACGCGGAGCGAGCTGTGGCTCTGGCCAAAGAGGAGCCGGACGAAACCGAAGCGGCTGCCACCGAGGAGCCGCCGACCGAGGAGCCGCCGACTGACCTCTTCGCCGACCTGGATCCGGGGAGGCCGGGCTCGCCCGCGCGGCGCCTGGTTTCCGGCTGGCAGGGTGCGGGACACGTCGCCGCGGGCGTCTCGGAGGAGGCGGCACGAGCCGAGGAAGCCGGCGGCGCGGTTTGGGCGGCATACGGCGCCGCTCTCGACGCGGGGTTGAGCGACGCGAACGTGACTCTGATCCCGACCTGGTACAGCGACGAGCGTGACCGGATCGTCCACGGCCTCTACGTCGTCGATCGAAATCGCTTCCCGGATGCCGCTGCCGGCATGCGGACGAGGACCGAGGACGGCATCGACTACACCTGGGAAGGGGACGTCCAGCGGGCGTTCAGGGCCCCGCGCCGGGGCTTCCTGAAACGGCTGAAATCGAGACGAGGAGGAGCGAACGATGGCTAAGGTCGTGGGACCCGGCGATGGCAAGGCGGGCTTTCTGGGAAGCATCGGGGTGAGGTTCATGATCGACGGCGATGAGTCGGGCGGTGGCTTCTCCCTCGTCGAGCACCCGATGTCCGCCCGGGCGCTTGCCGCGCCGCTTCACCGGCACGCGCGGGAGGACGAGTACAGCTACGTCGTCGAGGGGCGCATGGGCGCGCTGCTGGGTGATGAGGAGCTGGTTGCAGGCCCCGGCGACCTGGTCTTCAAGCCCCGCAATCAGTGGCACACCTTCTGGAACGCCGGCGACGAACCCGCGCGGATCCTGGAGATCATCTCGCCTGCCGGCTTCGAGAAGTATTTCGATGAGCTGGTCGAGCTCGGTGGCTCTACCCAGGCTGAGCTTCAGTCGCTGATGGAGCTGTCCGCTCGCTATGAGCTGGAGGTGGACCCGGAGAGCATCCCCGGCCTCGTGGAGCGCTTTGGCCTGCGGTTTCCGGGCGAGCCGATCTAGCGCCGGTGATGCCGAGGTCGGTGGCGCCGGTTCGGGTGGTGCCGGTGGCTTCCGTGCGGGCGCAGGCCAGGCGCGTAGGGGGCGAAGCGACGCCGATTGAGCATCCGCCGCAACACCCTCTTTGCCCGAGGGAAGTTGTCGATGTCGAAGGGGGTGTCCGGGTTGACGCTGCGGTAGTAGATGAGCATCCGCGTTCGGCCGTGCCGCAGGGCGAACTTGAACAGCTTGCGGGTGAAGCGGCCGCTGTAGTCGTTGTCCCAGGGCGAGTATTCGCCGACCACGAACGGCCAGCGGCGCCACTTTCGGTAAAAGCGCTTGAACGCGGCCCACACTCCGGGCGACGCGTAGGCCGAGTAGATGTCGGCGCCGACCCAGTCGACGAAGCGCTTGCCGGGCCAGTAGCGCCCCGCTCGGTTGCCCGGAGACCTGGGGCGAGCCGATCGTCTGCGGCGACCACATGAAGGCGACTTTCGGGCGCGGGAGGCGCGCGTCCACATGCTCGCGCTCATAGATCGAAGCGTCGTTCGAGGATGCGCGCAGGATGCGCGGCATGTGGCGCTGGCGCAGCTTCCGGTTGATCGTCCTTCGCTGGCCGCCGCGGATGATCAAGACGATCCGTCGCCAGGCCCGGCGGAAGCTGCTGGTGGAGTGGCTTCGGTCCTTCCTGGTGCCGTTCGCGTTGAAGGCGCAGTAGGGGTTCCAGGAGCCGTTCATCTCCGGGAACAGGCGGAGGTAGACGACCTGCTTCGACTCGGCGATCGTTTGGTTGAGCCGCAGGATGTAATGGTCGCCGCGCCCCTTCGCGATCTGGCGCGTGCTGATGATCTCGGGCTGCCCGCCCGGAGCGGTGGAGAGGCTCAGCACGCCCCGGGTCCGGGTCTCGCGCCAGCGCTGGAGCGCCCCGGTGGTCAGCGGCGTGTCCCAGTGGTAGAAGTCCTCGAGCACCGCCGGGTGAGCCCCGACCCGCTTCTTGAAGCGGCGGAAGTCCTCGTTGTTGGTGGTGTCGGAGACGCCGTGAAAGATCCGGTGGTGGCGCGGCACGAAGCTGCGTCCCGCGGCGTCGCCCGCCAGCGCCAGCAACAGCGACAGCACGGCCGTCGCCACGACCGCGGCAGCCGGTATTCGCGTGGATCGGAGCCGGGCGCGGACGGAGCCTCTATCCACCATCTGAGTTGCCATCGGCGCCTCCCGCAGCCGACTTGAGCCGGCGGCGCGGGGCGTACGGCGACCATCTCGTTGCATACTGAGGGCGATGAATATCGACTCCGCGACCCAGGACGACCTGGGGGCGCTGCTCCCGATGATGCGAGGCTACTGCGACTTCTATCGTGCCTCGCCCTCCGACGACGGCCTGGCCGCGATGGCCAGGGCGCTGATCGCCGCGCCGGACTGCGGACGGGATGCTGCTGGTCGCTCGCGACGACGACGGAGACGCGATCGGATTCGCGACCGTCTGCTGGAAGTGGTCGAGCCTGCGGGCTTCGCGGATCGCCGTGATGGAGGATCTCTTCGTGGCCCCGGAGGCGCGCGGCCAGGGAGCCGCCGACGCCCTGATCCGCGCCTGCGCCGACCGGGCTCGCGAGCACGGCGCGCCGGTCGTCACCTGGCTGACCGCCCCCGACAACCACCGCGCCCAGGCGGTCTACGACCGCGCCGGCGCCAACGCCGACACCTTCCTCGAGTACGAGTTGGAGCTCGGCTAGCTCGAAGCTCGTCTAGCGGAGCGGGAGGGATTTGAACCCCCGGGCCCTCGCGGGCCGGCTGCTTTCAAGGCAGCTGCAATAAACCGGGCTCTGCCACCGCTCCAGGTCTGTGCTCTGGCCAAGAGCGTAACCGGCGCGCACGCGGCGCCACGCCTGGACATAGGCTCTGCGGTGATGGCAAGCGAGTGGCGAAACTGGGCCGGCGATCAGCGCTGCTCGCCGGCGGTGGTCGAGCAGCCGCGGACCCTCGAGGCACTCGTTCAGGCCGTGAGGCGGGCGGGGGATCGCGGCCTCACGGTCCACGCCGCCGGCTCGGGCCACTCCTTCACCGAGGCCGCGCTCACAAACGGAGCAATGCTCAGGATCGAGGCGCTGAACCGCGTGCTCGACGTGGACCGCGACTCCGGCCTGGTCAAGGTGGAGGCGGGGATCTCCCTGCGGGACCTGAGCGCGGCGCTGTGGGAGCGGGGCCTGGCGATGGAGAACCTCGGCGACATCGACCGCCAGACGCTCGCCGGCGCGATCTCGACCGCGACGCACGGCACGGGCGCCGAGCTCCGAAACCTCTCCGCCCAGGTGGAGGCGCTCGAGCTGGTGCTGGCCGACGGGAGCGTGCTCGAGGTCTCCGAGCAGAGCGATCGCGACGCGTTTCGAGCCGCCCGGGTCGGGCTCGGGGCGCTGGGGGTGATCTACTCGGTCACCCTGCGCGCGGTCCCCGCCTTCACCCTGAATCGGGTCGACGCGCCCAGCCCGCTCGAGGAGACCCTGGCAAGCATCGACGAGCTGGCGGCGCGGAACGACCACTTCGAGTTCTTCGTCTTCCCCCACACCGACACGGCGCTGACGATCGAGCGCAACCGCGTCGACGGCCCCCCGCGCCCTCGCGGGCGGGTCAGCGCCTACCTCAACGAGATCGTGCTCGAGAACTACGCCCTCGACCTGCTCTCCAGGGTCGGGCGCCGCTTTCCCTCCACGATCCCGCGGCTGGTCGGCTTCGCCGCGCGCCGGTTCTCGCACACCGAGAGGACCGACCGCAGCTACAGGATCTTCGCCTCGGAGCGCCGCGTCCGGTTCACCGAGATGGAGTACGCGATCCCGCGCGAGCACGGGCCGGAGGCGGTGCGCCGGGTGCTGAGTCTCGCCCGTGAGCGCGAGCTGCAGGTGGGCTTCCCGATCGAGTTCCGGCTCGTCGCGCCCGACGACGCGCTGCTCAGCCCAGCCCACGAGCGCCAGACCGCCTACATCGCCGTCCACCAGTACCGGGGCATGGCCTGGGAGCCCTACTTCCGGGCCGTCGAGGGGATCATGTCCGACTACGACGGGCGCCCGCACTGGGGCAAGCGCCACTTCCAGACCGCGGAGACGCTGGAGCGGCTCTACCCGCGCTGGCGCGACTTCCGCGCGGTCCGCGCCCGGCTCGACCCCGAGGGCCGCTTCTCGAACGTCTACACCGACCGGGTGCTCGGCCCGATTGCTTCCTAGAGGAACGCCTTGCCGTCGCCCCGGTAGGTCGGCACCTGGTCGACGATCCGGTCGCCCTCGACCAGGTAGAGCGAGCCGAAGCGCTCGCACAGCTCGCCTGCCTTCGCGTGGCGCATGTAGACGCGATCGCCGACCCGCAGGCGCCTGGCCGCGATCCCGAGCAGCGGCGTCTGCACCTCGCCCGCTCCCTCCTGCTTGTCGAGCTGGAGGCCCTGCGGCAGGTAGGGCTCCGGCAGGCGGTCCTGTGCGGCGACGCCGGAGGCGATGTAGCCGCCGCCGAGCGCCGTGACCACGCCCGGAGCGGGGCGGCGGACGATCGGCAGCACGAAGTAGGCGGCGGGCGTCAGGGCCAGGGAGCGGTAGTAGTCGAACAGCACCGGGTCATAGAAGCCGGAGCCGGCGGTGAGCTCGGTGACGACGCCCGACGCGGCGGTTCGGGCCAGGCTCCCGGTCCCGCCGCCGTTCACGAACTCGAGCGACGCAATCTCGCGAACCGCGTCGACCATTTGCGGCAGACGGCGGTGGATGTCCCGCTCCGAGGCGGCCTGCATGCGGCGGATCAAGGCGCTGCGCAAGGGACGGCCCGGGATCCTGTCGCCGACGCCGGCGATGTGTCCCTCGTAGGCCATCACCCCCACCAGGCGCGTGCCGGGCCGCTTTTCGATGTCGGCCGCCGTCTGGCGGGCCCGCTCCGGAGTCCGCACCGGCGAGCGCTTGGGTCCGATCCGCGCCAGCTTTCCGCCCAGCGGCCACCAGCCGACGTCGAGGTCCAGGCAGACGCGAAGCTCGGCCGGCCCGTCCCTGATCGCCGACTCGATCAAGTCGAGGTGAGCCGGGCTGTCGACCATCGGCACAGGCGCCCTCGCCGGCTCGGCAGCGGCCAGCTCGACCAGCTCGACGAGCGCCTCGCGGTCGGCGGTCGGGTAGGCGACGACGACGTCCTCGAAGCCCTGCCGGGCGAGGAACAGCGCCTCGGGCAGGGTGAAGGAGAGGATGCCCTCGAAGCCGGGGTCGAGCTCGAGGATGCGACGCAGGACGGCCACCGAGCGCACCGACTTGGAGGCGATCCGAATCGGCTTGCCGGCCGCCTGCGCGAGCATGAAGCGCGCGTTGGCGTCGAGCGCGTCCAGATCGACGAAGGCGAACGGCGCGGCGACGGTGTCGAAGATCGCCTCGTAGCGGGCGTGAAGCGCCTCCCGGTCGGCTGTCGGGGCCGCGATTGGGGGGCTGGTGCCGGTCGCGCTCACCGCGAGGCGAGCGTATCGAGTGGCGGCCGCTCGGCTCGCGAAGGCGGGGCTAGAATCGGTTCCCAGCCCCCGGAGAGGTGGCCGAGTGGCTGAAGGCACTCGCCTGCTAAGCGAGTAGGGGGCGCAAGCTCTCTCGAGGGTTCGAATCCCTCCCTCTCCGCTATACCTAAAGCAACACCCCAAACCCAGGAGGTCCCAGATGGCTTTGCAGCTTGGCGACACGGCACCCGACTTCGAGGCCGAGACGACGGAGGGTCGGATCAGCTTCCACGACTGGATCGGCGACTCCTGGGCCGTCCTGTTCTCGCACCCGAAGGACTTCACCCCCGTGTGCACCACCGAGCTGGGCTACATGGCCAAGATCAAGCCCGAGTTCGACCAGCGGAACGTCAAGATCATCGGCCTGTCGGTCGACCCGACCGGCGACCACGAGGGGTGGGCGCGCGACATCGAGGAGACCCAGGGCCAGGCGCCCAACTACCCGATCATCGCCGACGCCGACTTCAACGTCGTCGAAGCTCTACGGCATGCTGCCCGCCGACACGTGCGGGCGACCCGGGCGAGCGCACGCCCGGCCGACAACCAGACGGTTCGGAACGTGTTCGTGATCGGCCCGGACAAGAAGGTCAAGCTGATCCTCGTCTATCCGATGACCACGGGCCGCAACTTCGACGAGGTGCTGCGGGTGATCGACTCGCTGCAGCTGACCGCCGAGCACAAGGTCTCGACGCCGGTCAACTGGCAGGAGGGCGAGGACGTGATCATCGCCGGCTCGGTCTCCGACGACGCTGCGAAGGAGATCTGGCCTGACGGCTGGGAGTCGCCGAAGCCCTACATCCGGATCGTCCCGCAGCCGCGCTGAGCGCGGCGGGCGGGGCGGGACTTCGGCCGGGAGCAGGCGATGGGTAACTCATGAGCCGCGCCTCGAGGACGATCGGGGCCCTGGCCCTGCTGGCCCTGGTCGGGGCGGCCGCGGCCTGGGCCTTCCTCTCCGACGGCGATTCCGACCAGACGACCGCCGCCTCGGCGCCGGCGCGCCGCCGAGCCGGCGAAGCCGGCGCGCGAGAAGCCCCGGCTCGAGCTCTCCGATCGCGGCCAGCCGATCGTCTGGCTGCGCAAGGGCGCTCGGATCCCGATCCGCACCTCTCCGGGCGGCAAGGTGGTCAAGAACCTGGATTGGCGCACTCCCTTCGACTCCCGGACCGTGCTCGTCGGTGTTTCGCCACGTCGGCCAGTGGGCGGCCGTCCCCACGCCGCTCCTTCCAACCGGCCAGCTCGGCTGGGTGAAGCTCGACCCCTCGAAGCTCCGTGCGGGCTGGACGCCCTACACGATCGACGTCGACCTCTCCAGGCGCGCCGCCCAGCTTCGCCGCGGCGATCGGGTCTTGCGCTCGTTCAGGGTCACCGTCGGGGCGCCCGCCACCACCACCCCCACAGGTCGCTTCGCGGTCACCGACACCTTCCGCGGCAACCTCAACCCGGCCTACGGATGCTGCGCGGTCGCCACCACGGCGCGCCAGCTCCACCTTCCCTCCGGCTGGTTGGGCGGCGACCGGATCGCGATCCACGGCACCGCAGGGCCGCTCGGCGTAGCCGCCTCGAACGGCTGCGTGCGGGCGGCGGACCAGGACGTCAACGCGCTTGTCAACCAGGTTCAGCTCGGGTCGCCGGTGGTCATCCGGCAGTAGCGGGCCCGCTGGCGAGCTGCTCGTCCAGGGCCGCCTCCAGGTCGCCCGCAACCTGGTCGACGTCGGCGAGCAGGTCGCGGTCGCCCGCCAGCCCGAAGAAGACGCCGCCGTCGTAGCTGACCACGCCCACGGAGAGCGCGTGGCCCTGCGGCGAGAGGGGCACGAACGGATAGACCTCGACCATCCTCCGGCCCAGGAGGTAGAAGGGCATCTGCGGGCCTGGGACGTTGGAGACGACCAGGTTCCAGGTCAGCGGCCGGGCGAGCACGTCGGCGAGCACGCGGTTGATGGTCGGCGGGGTCCAGCCGGTGGCCTCGATCACGAGCGAGGCGGCGCGCGCCTGCTCCGATTCCTTCACCCGGGTGGTCTCCTTGTGGACGCGCTCGAGGCGCCGCACCGGATCCGCCTCGCTCAGCGGCAGGGCGACGATCAGGGTTGCGATCCGGTTGCCGAGCTCGAGGTGCTCGTCGGGGCGCCGGACGCTCATCGGCACCAGGGCGACGAGCTGCTCGGGGACCGGCTCCCCGCGGCGCTCGAACAGCCGCCGCAAGCCGCCGGCGACGATCGACAGGATCACGTCGTTGACGGTGGCGCCGCTCTCGCCGCGGGCGCCTTTCAGCGCCTCGAGCTCGGTGCTCACGAAGCCGACTCGGCGGTCCCGGCCGATCTCCCGGTTGAGGAAGGTGGGCGGGGCGCTCGGCCCGCGCGCGGCCAGGTTGGCGAATCCCTCCGCGGTGCGCATGACGGCGGACGCAGTGCCGCGGGGCATGGTGAGCGCGCTGCGGGCCGCCTTGCGGGCGGCGCCCAGCCGCTCCCGGATCCCCTCCGAGGCGGCGCGGACGAAGAGCATCTCCGGGCTCGGCTCGTCGGGGTCCCAGCGCTCCTCGCCGATCGGCAGCTCGGTTCCCTCGGGGTTCGGGTCGAGCATGATCGTTCCCACGTCGACCGCCGAGACGCCGTCGACGAGCGCATGATGGGTCTTCGAGATGTAGGCGTGGCGACCGCCCTCCAGGCCCTCCACCAGATAGAGCTGCCACAGCGGCCGCTCCAGGTCCAGCGGCTCGGACATCACCCGGCCGACCAGCTCGCGGAGCTGGGCCACGGTCCCCGGCCGCGGCAGCGCGGTGTGCCGGACGTGCCAGCCGAGGTCGAAGCGGGGATCGTCCGCCCAGACGGGGTTGATCAGCCCCAGCGGAGCCGACCTGACCCGCTGGCGAAATCGCGGCACGAGCCCCAGCCGCCCCTCGACGTGGTCGAGCAGCTCCTCCAGCCCGGGCGGCTCGCCCTCGAGCACGAGCGTCGCCCCGACGTGGACGTGGATCGGCCCCCGCTCGGCGAGCAGCGAGGACATGTCGGAGGAGGAGAGGCGCTCGGTGCGTTCGCTGATCGCTCGAGCCTATCCGGCGGGTGCCGCCCCCACAGACGTCGTGCAATGTGGCCCTTCGTGACTAACGCACAGCCTCACCTCGCTGCCAAACTTGGGCGTGTATGGGGAAGCGACGGCGGCATCGACGCAGGGAACCCGTGCCGACCTCGGATTACACCGACGCCGAAGGCAATGTCCTCAGCCTGCGGCAGTCGCTGAGCGCCGGCACGATCGCGAAGATCGGCGAGGCGCCGGCTGGCGCGGCCGCCTCTCTCGATGACGCCTGGCGGCGGCGAACCGAGATGCTCTTCGAGCGGCTCGTCGCTCGCTGGGAGATCGCCGGGCTGCCGCTGACCGAGCAGGCGATGCTGCTGGGCCGCTACCGGATCGCCGACGCCGATACGCAGCGCTGGGTTCGCGAGACCATTGCCGTCCACCTGGAGCGCCACATCCCAGAGCTGTCGGCACGGTGAGAAGCCCGACGGCCCGCCCTAGGGCCCGACGGCCGAATGGTGGTTGGCGACGATCCGCAGCACCTCGTCGGCGTGTCGAGACACGAACGCGGGCCCGACGCCGCGGATCTTCGCGAGGGCCTCAGCTCCACCCGGGCGCGAGGCCGCTATCGCCTCGAGGGTGCGGTTGTGCGCCACCGTGTAGGCGGGCTTGCCGGTGGCCGCGGCCAGGCGCCACGCCTTCAGCGCCTCCAGCAGGCCGGCGTCCGCGGCGGACAGCTCGGGGGCCGGAACCGCCGTCGGCCGGCGCGCCCGCGCCGGCCGGATCTCGATCGTCTCCGGGGAGGGCAGCCAGCCCTCTGGGTCGCAGACGTCGCAGCAGCGCCCCTCGGGCCGGCCCGGTTGGCGGTCGCCGAAATGGTCGAGCAGGCCGCGACGGCGGCAGGTCGCTGAGAAGCTGAAGGCCTCGACCGCCCGGTAGGCGCGCCAGCCGCGGTCCCTTGCCACCCGGCAGGCCGCGGCGGCGCGCCCTCTGTCGAGCGCGCCGTTCAGGTGCACGGTGAGCCGCCCGCCGGGAGCAGGCTCGACCGTGCAGGCGCCGGCGCGCTCGGCGATCGCCAGGCGGATCCGGTCCTCGTCCTGGCGGGGGTTGTCGATCACCAGGGCGCCGTCGGAGTCGGCGACGCGCTCCAGCTGCTCGACATAGACGGCGACCGCCTCCGGGTCGACGCTGCGCTGCTGGATGAAGCGCACCAAACGCCCCAGGTCGGAGCGCCCGGCGAGCAGCACCGCGCGCGCGGGCCTGCCGTCGCGCCCCGCTCGCCCGGCCTCCTGGTAGTAGGCCTCGACGCTGGCCGGGATCGCCCAATGCCAGACGGAGCGCACGTCGGCTTTGTCGATGCCCATGCCGAACGCGTTGGTGGCGACGACGACCTCCGCGTCTCCCGACATGAAGCGATGCTGCGCGGAGGCGCGCTCATCCGGGGCCATGCCGGCGTGATAGGCAGCGGCCAGGACCCCCGCCGAGCGCAGCGACTCGGCGACCTCCTCGCTGTCGCGCCGCGTCCCGCAGTAGACGATCGCCGGCCGATTCTCGGCCTCCAGCAGGCCGTGCTCGAGCAGGCCGAGCTTGCGAGCCTTGGAGCCCTTGCCCTCGAAGGTCACGGTGTCGAAGGAGATGTTCGGACGGTCGAATCCCGAGCGCACGACCAGCGGCTCGCGCAGGACCAGGCGGCGTTCGATCTCCCCGGCCACCTCCGCCGTGGCGGTCGCGGTGCAGGCAACGACCGTCGGGCGGCCGAGTCGCTCGATCGCCTTGGGCAGCCGCAGATAGTCGGGACGGAAGTCGTGCCCCCATTCCGAGACGCAGTGCGCCTCGTCGACGGCCAGCAGGTCGACCTCGCGGCTGGTCACGGCGTCGAGGAAGTCGCTGGAGCCGAAGCGCTCCGGCGAGCAGTAGACGATTCGCGCTCGGCCGTCGCGGACCCGGGCGAGCGCCTCGCGGTTCGCCGCTGCGCCCAGGCCCGAGGCCACCATCACGACGGGATGACCGGCCGCGGTCATCCGGAGGCACTGGTCGGCCATCAGCGCGATCAGCGGACTGACCACGATGCTCAGCTGCGGCGAGGCCAGGCCGGGGAGCTGGTAGCAGAGGCTCTTGCCCCCGCCCGTCGGCATGACGATCAGCGCGTCGCGGCCGTCGAGCGCCGCCTGAACCGCCTCCCGCTGGCCGGGCCGGAAAGCCTGGTGGCCGAGGTGGGCCAGCAGCGCCTCCGGCGTCCGCTGGCCGCGATAGACGCGCGTCGCGGCGTCCAGCCCGTCGAATTCCTCTAGCCCCTGCAGCGCAAGGGTTGCCTGAGCCTGCTCGAGCTGGGCCATCCCGCAAGCGTAGGGGCCGCCCCGGCACGAAATTGCGGCCAATGAGGTCGAGTTCGGCACGCCCGCGAAAAGAGGCTGGGACAGCGAGACCGGTCTCGCGCAGGTCGCAGTACCCCTCTCCCCACGTTCGGCGGTTGCAGCCCAGGCTGATCGACCGCGGCCCAGGCTCATCGATGGTCGACTTGCGATCCTCTATCGAGCGCAACTCGGCCATCGGCGCCGCGCCTCTTACAATCGTCGTCCGGGGCACCGCCCCGACCCGCGCCCGTAGCTCAGTTGGATAGAGCGTCGGTCTACGAAACCGAAGGTCACAGGTTCGAATCCTGTCGGGCGCGCTGCTTCGGCCGAACTAGCAGAACGATCGCGACGAGACCGCCCATCGATCACGGATGCAGCGATCGGTCATCCCGGAGCTGGCGCGTCCCAAGGACATTCTCGTGACGCCCACTTCCTCGAGCAGCTACCACACCGCTCGATCAAACAGGCATCGTCACGGCTGGTGAAGGCCCACCGACTAAGACATGCGGTGCGCAAGCTGCGTGCGCGACTTCACGTCGAGCTTGCGGAACGCCTTGCGTAGGTGGTACTCGACTGTGCTCGGGCTGATGAAGAGCCGAGCGGCGATCTCGCGGTTCGTGTCGCCTTCAGCGGCAAGGCGCGCGATCTGCGCTTCCCGCGGCGTGAGCTGGTCGAGCGTGTCCACGGTCCGCTTCCGGGCACGCTCACCGGTCGCCTCCAGCTCGACCCGGGCGCGCTCGGCAAACGCCTCCATCCCGAAGGCGCAGAAGTCGGTCGTAGGCGGCCCGCAGCTCCCGGCGTGCATCGAGGCGTCGACGCTGGCGCCGGAGCCACTCCCCGTAGAGGAGGTGGGCACGGGCGAGATCAACCGCGACCCGACATCGACCTAGTCGATCGATCGCCTCCACGTAGAGGTCCTCGGCCCGCTGATCGTCCATCAGGAGCGCCTCGGAGCGCGCCGCGATCCCGAGGCCCCAGTCGGTCCCGCTCGCTCGGGTCGTTTCCACGAGACGCCGGTGAGTGTCGGCGGCCAGCTCGGGTGTGCCGGCTCGGACGGCGGCCTCGATCACCTCGGCCATCACCCACATCGAGGGGTTGAGGTCCTGCGGACGCGCGGCGACCCGCAGCGCGGCCGAGCAAGCTTCGTCGTAACGGCCGAGGCCGTTGTACAGGACCGCCGCGGCCCAATCGAGCACTGAGAGTCCAATGCCTTCGCCGCGCGCCGTCACCTCGGTGCGGGTGCGTTCGATGAGATAGGCGGCCTCAGCCTCGCGGCCGCGGAGGGCGGCGAGTCCCACGGCGCCGTACGGAGCGAGGTCGCTCCCTGTCGCGTCCGTTGCCGCTTGGATCTCCTCGGCGAGCGACGCCGCCGCAATCAGTTCGCCCGCGAGGAGATGAAGGTAGATGCGCTGGGTGAGAGCAAGCGGGAGATCACCGAGCGCTCCGGTCTTGCGGGCGATTCGAACGTGCCGCTCCGACAGCGCCTCCCATCCCGCGTCGTCCCACAGCTGCACGGACGCGATGGTCGCCAGCCACATCCAGCGCATCTGCTCGGTCGCGGACCTATCAGTACCGAAGGCGTCCTCGGCCTGCCGCAGGATGGGCACGGCGGCCTCGTAGCTTTCGCTGAACAGCGTGGCCAGGGCGTCGAGAACCAGGTCGGGCCCGCGCCGCGCGTGCGCAGGCGCCGGAGCTGCTCGTGCGGCTTGCGCGATCTCCAGCGCACTTCTGCCTGGTGCGGCGAGGCGTCCCGCGAACATCGCCGCTGACAGTGCGTCCAGATAGGTTTCCCGAGCGAGGGCCGGATCGAGCGCACTCAGCCGTCGCGCCGCCTCGAGCAGCCGCGGCGGCGCGTCGCTGCCGTGCGTCGCGACGAACGCGATCTGGGCGCGCAGCAGGTCGACGCGTGCGAGCTCGAGGTCACTGAGGACGCCCGTCTCAGCCGTGGCGAGCAGGCCGAGCGCGTCGTCGAGGGCGCCTGCCTGGAACTTCGTCTGTGCCGCGGCCAGGGTGCGTTGCGCGCGGCGGGAGGGTTCGGGTGTCAGCGCGGCCGCGCGCTCGAGGAAGGCCGCGGCGGCGGCGAGGCCACCCCGCGCCTGCGCGCGGGCTGCGGAGCGTTCCAACTCTGCGGCCACGTCCTCGTCGGGCGCGGCTGCCGCCGACGCGCGGTGCCAGGCGCGGCGGTCCGGGTCGGTCTCCGCCTCGGTTGCCTCGGCGAGCGCCCGGTGGACATCGCGCCGCTCCTTCAGCCCGGCGGCCCGATACACGGCCGAGCGAACCAGGGGATGGTTGAAGACCACCCGGGGAGCGAACGCCAGCAGATCCTTTGATTCGACGGTATCCGCCGTCGTTTCGGGGATTCCGAGGCGCTCAGCGGCGCGCCAGACCAGCGCCGGATCGCCGACCGGGTCGGCTGCCGCCACGAGCAGGAGGCGCCGCGCATCGTGTGGGAGGCTCGCCAGCCGTCGCGTGAAGCTCTCCTCGATGCTGGCCGACAAGGGCACCGTCACAGGCAGGCCAAAGCCACCCGCGAGCTGCGCCGGCGTCAACCCGCGCGGCAACTCGATCAGTGCGAGCGGATTGCCGCGCGTCTCCTGGATAATCCGGTCCAGCACGCGCTCGTCCAGCGGGGCCGGCAAGACGGACTCGAGCAGCGCGCGCGCATCGCGATGCCCCAGGGGCTCGACATGGAGCTCCGGAAGGCGCCCGAGCGCGTCGCCGAGCTCGCGCGTCGCGAACACGAGCGCCATTCTCTCCGCCAACAGGCGGCGAGCGACGAATGCGAGCGCGCGCGCCGACGCGCCATCGAGCCACTGCGCGTCATCGACGACGCAGAGGAGCGGTCTCTCCTCGGCGGCCTCGGACAAGAGCCCGAGCACCGCCAGTCCGACCAAGAACGGGTTCGGAGCCTGCCCCGCACGGAGTCCGAACCCGACGGCAAGCGCGTCGCGCTGCGGCTCCGGGAGGCGCTCTATGAGCTCGAGGACCGGCGCGCATAGCTGCTGTAGTGCCGCGAAGGGGAGTTCCATCTCCCCTTCGACACCCGCGGTCCGTATCACTCGAAACTCTCGCGCCGCCTCGACCGCATGCTCGAGCAGTGCCGTCTTGCCGACTCCCGGCTCTCCATGCACCACTACGACGGCGCCGTCGCCGCCGCGCGCGGCTTGGAGGAACCGATCGAGCACCTCGCGCTCGCGTTGCCGTCCAAGCAACTGCTGTCCCGGCGATCTTCTGACCGCCTGGGCCAATGGCGTTGCTCCGCTCATCTTCGTCGTAAGCATGACTCACGACGACACTCCGGTCGCGGACTAAGGAAATCCGGGATTCGATCGCCAGGCAGTGGCGCGACGATGCATCCCATGGAGAGCCCAGACGAGGAGCGCTCGATGAGCACGCCAGACACAACGACCGAAGCCGCGGCGGACACTCGACCGAACAACGCCGACGACCTGCCCGACTACGCGCCGATCCCCCAGGCGGCGTTCGGCCCCGCCCTGAACGAGCAGGGCTACTACGTCGGCCGCGTGGAGCGGAACCTCTACTGGGTCACCGACGGGACCTACCAGTCGGCGTTCCTGACCACCTCGGACGGCGTCGTCCTGCTCGACGCGCCGCCGACGATCGGTCACAACATCCAGCGCGCCGTGGACGAGATCGCCGCCGCCAACGGCGTCAGCAACAAGGTCACCCACCTCGATCTACTCGCACCACCACGCCGACCACGCCGGCGCCTCGTCGCTGTTCGACGGGAACGTCGCCCGCATCGGACACGAGGAGACGCGGAACCTGCTGCTGCGCGACGACGACCCGGCCAGGCCGGCGCCGGAGGAGACCTTCCAGGACAAGTCGCACGCTCGAGATCGGCGGCGAGCGCATCGAGCTCGCCTGGCACGGCACCAATCACTCGCCCGACAACATCTTCATCCACCTGCCCGACCACGACACGCTCATGCTCGTGGACATCGTCAACCCGGGCTGGGCGCCGGTCTACCAGAGCAACCTGACCGAGGACGTGCAGGGCTACATCAAGGCCCCGGACACCGCGCTGACCTACCGGTGGAAGCACTTCATCGGCGGGCACATGGGCAGGCTCGGCACCCGCGACGACATCGCGCTGCACCAGCGGTACATGGCGGACATCGCCGACAGCTCACGGAAGGCGCTCGACACCGTCGATCCCACCCCGTACTTCGTCAAGTACGGCGAGAACACCTGGGCCGCGGTCCGGGGATACCTGGACGCCGTCACGGCCGCCGCCGCGGAACCGGTGATCGAGAAGTACACCGGCGTGCTGGCGGCGGCCGACGTGTTCACGGCCAGCACCGACCTTCCACGTCATGCAGTCGCTGCGACTCGACAAGGGCTACGGCTCGCAGGTTCACCCGTGAGCTCGGAGCAGAGGAGCAAGAGCCGGATTGGTCAGCGTCGCGGACTGCGACTCGCAATCCGAAAAAGCGAGCCACACAAAGGAGACAACGATGAATAGGGATCTAGGGGTCTGGACGTACGAAGACTGCGCGCTCGTGCTGATCGACTACCAGAAGGAGATGTTCGAGGTGATTCGCTCGGAGACGGACGCCGCTCTGGTCGAGCTCAACGTCCGGCTGCTCGCCAAGACCGCCAAGGCGTTCGAGATGCCGATCGTGCTGTCGACCGTGGGGGTCGAGTTCGGGTTCAACGGCCCGACGCTTCCATCGATCCTGTCCGAGCTGGAGGGCATCGAGCCGATCGACCGGACGTCGATGAACGCCTTCGAAGACGACGCCTTCCGCGAGGCGGTCGAGGCGACCGGGCGCAAGCGCCTGATCATCGGCGGACTCCACACCGAGATCTGTCTCACCTTCGCCGCGGCCCAGGCCCTGAAGGACGGCTACGAGGTGATGTTCGTCACCGACGCGGTCGGTGGTCGATCCGCAGATCGCGCACCGCACCGGGATCGAGCGGCTCTCGCATGCCGGCGCCGTGCCGACTACGGCGCTCGCGGTCAACACCGAGCTCTTCCGTGACTGGGCAACGCCGCAGGCTGGCCCGCCCGCGACGTCATCTACTGGTACTTCAGGGAGGTGCCGAAGCTACACGACCGACGTCGGTGTCGCCGAGGCGGAGAAGCAGGCCGCGGCGGCATTCCTAGGGGACTGGCTAGAGATGTCAGGGCGGCTGGCTGGAAAGGTCTGCGTCGTCACCGGCACCGGCGGAAGCATGGGACGCGCCACCGCCCGGCGTTCGCTCGGGAGGGTGCGCGGCTCGTCGGCTGCGACGTCGAGGTCGAGCGCGCGGAGAAGACGCGTCGACGCCGTACGTGCGACGGGTGGGCAGATGGTGTCGCTGCAGCCGTGTCGTCCTCGGCGATCCGGCCGAGTGCGCCAGCTCGTCGAGTTCGCGGTAGGGAGTTCGGCGGGATAGACGTGCTCTTCAACCTCGCTGCGAGGTCCCATTTCAACCGGCTCGAGGACTTCACGGACGAGGACTGGAACGCCGCGCGCCAGGACGAGGTCGACCTGGTCTTCTACCTCACCCGAGCCGCATGGCCGCACCTGAAGGCCAGCCGCGGCGTCGTCCTGAACATGGCGTCGCTGAACGGATCGCTGAGCTTCAAGCTCCTGCCGTCGCTTGCCCACACGACGAACAAGGCGGCGATCATCGGCATGACCCGCCAGCTCGCGCTGGAGGGAAGCGAGCACGGAATTCGCGCCAACTCGGTCTCTCCGGGCTTCATCGAAAGCAACTCGACGCGCGGGCGAGCTCGAGGACGAGGATTGGGCTCGCGGGATGCTCGCGAGGACGCTCCTGGGCCGGTTCGGACAGCCCGAGGACGTCGCCAACGCAGCGCTGTTCCTGGCCTCCGACGAGAGCGCATACGTGACCGGCATCGATCTCGTGATCGATGGCGGGATGAAGGTCTGGTGACGCTCGGTTGAGCGTCCAGGAATCACCTCCAATGAGGAGCGCTGACGGCGCGGCGCTGCCGGCGGCCGAGACTCGGCGACGCTGGTCTGGCTTTTGGGCCGTGGCATTCGCCTTTCTCATCGTCATGGCGTTCGCCACGCTGCCGAGTCCGCTCTACGGCCTCTACCGTGATCCGAGACGATCTCTCGCCGTTCATGGTGACCGTGGTCTACGCGATCTTCGCGGGCGGGACGATCGCCACGCTCATGTCGGTGCCATTCGTCGCCGCGCGGGCCGGGCGCCGAGGCGTGATGCTCGGCGCCGTGGTGACGATGATGGCGGCGGCGGGTTTGCTCGCGGCGTGGACGGCCTTGCCCGGGCTAATCCTCGGGCGCTTGATAACCGGAGTGGCCGTCGGCCTGGTCGCCGGAACGGCCATCACCTACCTGGTCGAGCTGCGGGTCCGTCGAGGATCCGAACGCTTCTGTGATCCGCGCCCGCAACATCGGCACGGCGGTAAACGTCGGCGCGCTTGGAATCGGCCCGCTGGTTGCCGGCTGTCTGGCGCAGTGGGTCGTGGTAGCCGTTGACGGTGCCCTACGTTGTCTGTCGCTGGCGCTTGGAGCGTTCGCTCTGATCGGCCTGGCCATTGCGCCCGAGACCGGCACTCCGGCTGCTGCGCCGTCGACGGCGAGTCCAGCGAGGGGCTCGTCACGCTCGGTCAGTCTTCTGGTTCCAGGCGCGGTAGCGACTCTTGCGGCTTTCGCGGCAAACGGACTGTTCGCCGGACTGTCCGGGCTCTTCCTGGCCACCACGCTCGGCCATCCGTCATACGCACTGGCCGGGGCGACGCTGTTCCTGGTCTTCTCCTCGGGCGTGGCAGCGCAGCTGGCAACAAGCAGACTGCCAGCAGCGCGCGTGCTGCTGCTCGGCACGATCTCGATGCTGATCGGTCTGGCGCTGCTCGTCACTAGCGTCCGTATTTCGACACCGAGCCTCGCTCTGTTCCTGATCGCTGGTGCGCTGATCGGCGCGGGCGCGGGAGCCGTGTTCAAGGGGACGACCGGGCTTGTGCTCGAAGCAACGGCGCCGGAGAACCGGCTCGCAGGTGACGTCGGAGCTACTCATCGCTCTCTTTATCGGCCTGTCGATTCCGGTGATCGGTGCCGGAGTTGCGCTCGACCGAGGCGCGAGTGCACCGGACACCGTCCTCGGCTTCGCGATCCTCGTGGGCCTGGGCGTCGCGGGCGCTGGGGCGCTGCTCGGACGCGGGCTGAAGACCGCGCAGCAGCCGGCATAGCCGCCCTAGTTTCGAGAAAGGAGCCTGATGCAACCACCAGAGATCAAGACTGTCGGGGTCATCGGCGCAGGCCGGATCGGTCGGGCGATGGCCCAGATCGCGAGCCGCGCCGGCCGGCCGGTCGTGATCTCCAACAGAGAGGGGCCGCAATCGCTGTCCTCGGTGGTGCAGGAACTTGGCGACGCAGTATTAGCGGGGACGGTCAAGGAGGCCGCGGCCGCGGACATCGTCGTCCTCGCAGTGATGTGGCCTGATGTTCCGAAGGCCGTCGAGTGGGCTCGAATGGGAGGGACGGATCTTGATCGACCCGACCAACGACTTCGACCCGTCTGACCTGAACGGGCGCACATCCAGTGAGGTGGTCGCCGATCTCGTCGCCCCAGCGCGTGTGGTGAAGACCGCGAACATGCACGGGGCCGAGCTGCTTGCCTCCGACCCGCGCCAAGCGGGTGGTCAACGGGTGATGTTTCTGTCCGGTGACGACGCCGAGGCCAAGTTCGACGTCGGCGCGCTGTTCGAGGACGCCGGTTTCTACGTCATCGACCTCGGTGGGCTTCGCGAAGGTGGCCAGATGCACCAGCTCGGTGCTCCGCTAGCTGGCCAGAACCTGATCCGTCTCCCTTAACCCCGACCGCCCTCATGTCCACCGCCGAAGCCTTCCCCGCCGCTCGCGCGGCGCCCCGCGTCGCTCCAAGTGGTGTGCTCGCGCTGGTCGCGATGGCGCAGTTCATGGTCGTGCTGGACGCCACGGTGGTCAATGTCGCGCTGCCGACGATCCAGGGTGATCTCGGCTTCTCGCAGGAGAGCCTGTCGTGGGTCCTGAACGCCTACACGCTGACCTTCGGCGGCTTTCTGCTCCTCGGCGGGCGCCTTGCCGACCAGCTCGGTCGCCGCCGGCTGTTCTTCGCCGGGATCATTCTGTTCTCGGGCGCTTCGCTGATCTGCGGCCTGTCCCAGTCCTCCGGCATGCTGCTGGTCGCCCGGGGCCTTCAGGGCCTGGGCGGGGCGATGGTCTCCCCGGCGGCGCTCTCGATCATCCTCACGAGCTTCGCCGAGGGCCCCGAGCGCAACCGCGCGCTCGCGGTCTGGGGGGCAATCGCGGGAGCCGGCGGGGCGATCGGGCTGCTGCTCGGCGGCGTGATGGTCGAGGTGCTGACCTGGCGGTGGGTCTTCTTCATCAACGTCCCGATCGGCGCCGCGGCTGCTGGCGCTGACACCGCGGATCGTCCCCGAGAGCCGCGCCGAGGTCCGCTCGCGCGGGTACGACGCCGAAGGCGCCATCGCCGTCACGCTGGGCACGATGGCCCTCGTCTTCACGCTGATCAAGGCCGAGAGCTGGGGCTGGAGCTCAGCGCGGACCCTGGCGGGCTTCGCCGTCGCCGCGGCTCTGATCGCGGCCTTCGTCTGGATCGAGCGCCGGCACGAGGACCCCCTGGTCCCGCTGGGGATCTTCAAGAACCGGAGTCTCGCCGCCTCCGACGCGACGATGCTCGTGGTGGCGGCGGCGCTGTTCGGGATGTTCTTCTTCTGCACGCTCTACCTGCAGCAGGTGCTCGGCTACAGCGCCCTCAAGACCGGGCGTCGCCTACATGCCGTTCAGCCTCACCCTCGATCGGCGCCTCGGGCGCCGCCTCGCGCCTGGTCGACCGCTTCACGCCGAAACCGGTGCTGGTGACCGGCCTGCTCGTTACGACAGTGGGATTCGTGCTCCTCACCCGCGTCACCGGCCACGGCGACTACGCGAGCCACGTCCTGCCGGCGATGATCGTCCTCGGAGTCGGGCTCGGGCTCACGTTCGTGCCGATCACGATCGCGGCGACCAACGGCGTCGCCGCCGCCGAGTCCGGGCTGGCCTCGGGGCTGCTCAACACCACCCAGCAGGTCGGCGGCTCGCTCGGCCTGGCGATCCTCTCCTCGGTCTCGACCAGCCGCGTGACGAGCGCGCTCGACTCCGGCTCGCCGCTGCCCGTTGCGCTGACCCACGGCTTCAAGGGCGCCTTCGTGGTCGCGGCCGTGCTCTGCGCGATCGGCCTCGTCGTGGCGCTGGTCTTCCTGCCACCGCGCCGGCGGAGGGCGGCGGACGAGCAGGTCGAGACGGTCGCGCTGTCGTTCGCCCGCTGTCCCGGCGCCCCGTACTGCGGTCATCTCGCGCGTCTGGTTGCGGCTGGCCGGCGCGTGCGCGGCGCGATGTCGCGGTCCTAGGGACTCGGGCCGCTGACTAAGGAAATCCCGGATTCGAACGGCTGGCAGCGGCGCAAGGATGGGTGCGCGCGTGAAGAGCACAGACGAAGGGAGTGCAGATCAGCACCGTCCGCGCCGCGGACGTCGCTCGTGAGTTCATCGACCGCGAGGAGTAACGAGATCCATGTCCGACATTCGAAACGGCAACGGCAACGGTCGCGCCGACGTAGTCATTGTGGGCGGAGGCTCAGCGGGCGGCGTCCTCGCCAGCCGCCTCAGCGAAGATACAACCCGCTCGGTCCTGCTGCTCGAGGCGGGCACGGCCTACGAAGTCGATGGCTATCCAGACGACCTGCTGGACGCCGCCCGAGTGCCGGGCGACGCCGAGCACGAGTGGGGCTTCACCGCCCGCGGTGGACCTGCCTCCCCAGAGATAGAGGTCCCGCGCGCCAAGGTGCTCGGCGGCTGTTCGGCCCACAATGCCACCGTCGCGATGCGAGCACGGCCGAGCGACATTCGCGACTGGCAGAAGCATGGCCTCGACGACTGGACAGTCGAGGAGGTCATGGCCACATACAAGGAGATGGAGAACACACCGGATGGTGACGACGCGTATCACGGACGTACAGGACCGTTCCCGGTTCGTATCCGCAAATACGATGAGCTGACGCCTTCGCTGCGCGGGTTCATCGATGCGGCAGCGGCGGAGGGATTCCCCGTGGTCGCGGATTTCAATGGGCCCAATCCGAGCGGGGTTGGTGGGTACCCAGTCAACGTCATCGACGGCGTGCGGCAGAACGTCGGCCTCGTCTATCTCACCGAGGAGGTCCGCAACCGCCCCAACCTCGAGATCTCAGGCGACGTCCTCGTCGACCGCGTCCTCTTCGACCAGGGGCGCGCGGTCGGCGTCGTCACGGCGAGCGGCGCTGAGATTCCCGCGGGCGAGGTCATCCTCTCCGGCGGCTCATACGCGAGTCCCGCCATCCTGCTGCGCTCTGGGGTCGGCCCGGCCGCGGACCTGAAGGAACTCGGCATCGAAGTCGTGGCGGATCTACCCGTCGGGCGACGCCT
The DNA here is from genome assembly GCA_963824865.1 of uncultured Actinomycetes bacterium. Classification (GTDB taxonomy): domain Bacteria; phylum Actinomycetota; class Thermoleophilia; order Solirubrobacterales; family 70-9; genus AC-56. The sequence goes on from CAWGQQ010000012.1 coordinate 97,554, forward strand.
CCAGGACCAGCCCTTCTATTACAACGCGTACGCGCTCAAAACGGATGCGCTTGACATGCGGCCAGCGGTCGGCGCCTTGCTGTGGAGGCAGTCCAGCGAAGCCCGCGACGACGAGCTCGACATGCACATCGCCGTCACGCACCTGATGCCCCCCGAATACAGTCCGACCGGCGGAGCGATCGCGCTGAGCGTCGCCGTGGTCAAGCCCCAGTCCCGGGGAACCCTGTCGCTGCGCAGCCGCGACCCACGAGAGCAACCCGAGATCGACTGCAACTTCCTGGCCGAGGACAGTGACGCGCGTCGGATGGTCGAAGGGGTGACGCTGGCCCGCAAGATCGGCCGCAACCCGGCGATCGCTCAGTTCCTCGAGCTCGAAATTCTGCCCGGCGACACAGTCGGGGACGACCAGCTCGCGGACGCGATCGCTTCCAACCTGGCTTCCTACGGGCACCCAACCGGGACGGCGCCGATGGGCGGTCCCGAGGACCCCTGGGCGGTCGTCGACTCGCATGGCGCCGTCAAGGGGATCGACGGGCTTCGCGTCGTCGACGCGTCGATCATGCCGGTCGTTCCATCGGTGGCGCTGAACCCCACGACGATCATGATCGCCGAACGGATTGCGAAGGCGGCGTACCCGGGCTGAGACTGGAAGGGGCGGCGATGAACGGTGACGACTGACCACCCGCCCCGCGCGAACCCGCATGAATCATCCACGCCGCGAAGGAGACGATTTGATGAGCACTACCGAGGCACAAGACCGGTTCACAGAACTGCCCGACGATCGAGCACTAAACGAGACGGTCGTCGCGCTCGAAGAGCACGGCTTCAGCGCCGAGGTGGTTGCGGACTTTCCTGACGCCCGCGCCGCTGTGCTCGCCCGCATCCCAGAGGGCGCATCGGTGATGACCAACACCTCGGTAACGCTGCAGGAGACCGGGATCGCGGATGCGATCGACACCGACGGGCCGTACGACTCCGCTCGGAAGAGGATGGAAACCCTCGACTTCGCAACCCAGCTACAGGAGATGAAGGCGCTCGCCGGCCAGCCGGACTTCGCCCTCGGCAGTGTCCACGCCGTCACACGCAGCGGGACCCTCGTCATCGCCTCCGCTTCCGGGAGCCAGCTCGCCTCCTACGTCTGGGGCGCGGCCAACGTCATCTTTGTCGTCGGCGCACAGAAACTCGTGCTCGACCTCGACGAGGCCCACGAGCGGATCTACCAGCACAGCTTCAAGCTGGAAGAGGCGCGTGCGTTCGAGGCCTACGGCCAACACAGCCGCGTTGGCAAGATCGTTGAGATCCACGAGGAGGACCCTGGCCGGATCCACATCGTGCTCATCCGCCGGCAAGTCGGCTTCTGACGGTCGTATAGCGCTTTAGGTCTTGGCGAATGACCGAAACGTGCACGCACCTCGACAGCATTGAGCTCACTGAGCTGCCGCAATCGATCGCGGGATGCGAGGACTGCCTCGCGATCGGCGGGACCTGGGTGCACTTGCGCATGTGCCAGAGCTGCGGTCACATTGGCTGCTGCGACAGCTCGCCGAACCGGCACGCGCGCAAGCACGCCTCCGCCGGCGGACATCCGATCGCTCGTTCCGCGGAGCCCGGCGAGGACTGGAGTTGGTGCTACGTCGACGAGGTCGCGTTCGTAGTGCGTCCCTGATGTCCACCTGGATATTCGAACCTGGGCACACCGCCGCGGAGTTCCGCGCCCGTCACATGATGGTCACCTGGGTGCGCGGCCTCTTCAAGGACATCAACGGCCGGCTGGAGCTCGACTGGGACCGCTGCCTCGACGCCACCTTCGAGGGCAAGATCGACGCCAGGGCGATCTGGACCGGCGAGCCCGACCGCGACGCGCACCTGCGAAGCGCAGACTTCCTCGACGTCGACAACCACCCTGAGATCAGCTTCAGCGGCAGGTTCACCGAGCGCACCGCCGAGACCGCGTTCAAGGGCGAGGTCGAGCTGACGATCCGCGGCCTGACCCACACCGTCCCGCTCGAGATCGCGTACATCGGCGAGTGGAAGACACCCTGGTGGGAGGGCGACGAGAACAAGGGCGAGATGCGGAGGATCGGCTTCGAGGCCACCGCCAGGATCAACCGCCACGACTTCGGCGTCTCCTGGCAGGATGAGCTCCCCGGTGGGGGCGTGGTCGTCAGCAAGGAGATCGAGATGTTCCTCGACGTCGAGGCGATCCTCCTCGAGGATCTCGAGCGGACCGGCGCCATCGATTACTACCGGGAGCGGGGCGTACCGTTCTGAGGGGCCGGCGCGGGGCGATTCGCGTGCGGGTCGTCTCACAGGACCCGCTCGGTGTCATCGAGACTGTGTGACGGACGACGACCGTGAGCTCGCGCGATGGCCGCCGCACGACGACTGCATTCGCATGAGAGGGAGAGCGTCCGGGCCTGCGCTCTCTTGGGAGGCGACCTCGCCTCAGATTCTTCGAAGTCGAAAGACAGACCTGGCGCACTCGGGTCTGGATCGGTGAGTCGACGAGGCCGAGCATCGGGTGCAACCAATTGAAGGAGGGCTTCGATGTTCTATGCAATGTTCGGGTATCTGCACGCCGCGGTCCACGAGCGTGTCCGAGCGGCTCGCGCTGTCGCGGAGGGCCAGCGAGGTCAGGGGACCGTCGAGTACGTCGGTCTCATCCTGCTGGTCTCGCTCCTGATGGTCGGCATGGTGGCAGCGATGAAGGGGTTCAACGGCAAACAGGGGACCGAGCTCGCCGACGTGATCGTCAACAAGATCAAGCAGGCCGTGAACGCGATCACGTTCCGGTAGGTGGCTCCGCGGAGCCGCGGGGCGCGCGAGCGCGGGCCCCGCCGCCGCCCGCCCCGATCGCCCACCCCGAGTGGACGAGGAGAGCGGGCGGCCCCGCGGAGCCGGAGTGAGCGGCTGCTGCGCCATGGCGCACGCGGGCCAGGAGATCGAGGGGCAGGCCGGCTTTCGGCTTCGCCTCGTCAAGACCGCCGCCGAGACGGGGGCGAGCTCTTGGAGATGGAGGCGACCTACGGGGGAACCGGCGCAGATGCCGCCCGAGCACTTCCATCCGCGGCAGGTCGAGCGCTTCGAGGTGCTCGAGGGCGCCATGAGGACGGTCATCGGCGGCACCGAGGGCCGGTACGGGCCCGGTGAGTCCTTCGAGGTGCCGGCCGGCACCCCGCACCAGATGACCGCCGACGAGCCGTCGCGCGTGCGCTGGGAGGTCCGGCCGGCGCTGCGCACCGCGGAGTTCTTCGAGCGCCTCTACGCTGCCGCCGCCGGCACCGCGGACGCTACGCCCTCAATCGCCGAGCTCCTGGACGAGTTCAGCGACGAGGTCCGTCTGACCGGCGCCTAGACCCGGGCTTAGGCCCGGGCGGCGGGGACCGAGTCGCGGACCCTCTCGATCCCCTTCAACTCGAACAGGCGGCCGGTGGCCGTCGCCACCTCCTCGGCCTCGTCCAGAAGCTCGCCGGCACCCGGCACGCCGGCGGCGATCCTCGCCTGGGCGAGGGCTCGAAGCGCTCGCGGAAGCGCCCAGAGCAGTCCTCGCTCCCGAACGATCGCGACCGCGCGCTCGGCCCTCTCCAGCCCCTCGGGCACCCTGCCGACCCCAACCAGCGCGTCGGCCATCAGCGCCTCTCGCCAGGCTTCGGCCTCGCCGCCCTTGCCCATCGCCTCGCGGTAGAGGCGGTCGCCGCGCTCGATCGGAGTCGAGGGCGCCCTCCGCGTCCCCGCGCTCCAGCCGCACGGACCCCAGGTTGACCAGCGCCCAGCATCTCGAGAAGACGTCGCCGAGTCGCTCCGTGAGCTCGTAGTTTCGCTGGGCGAGCCCGAGGGCCGAATCGAGGTCGCCCCGCGACGCCAGGAGGATGGCGAGGTTGCCGCGGGTCCAGCTCGCGGTCTCGGGGTCGCCCTGCTCGGCCGCGATCCGCAGGGCTTGCTCGAACAGCTCCTCGCCGGCGTCGAACTCGCAATGGTCGCGCTGGATGACCCCCTTGGCCATGATCGCCCACGCGTACGGGCAGCCGATCACGAGTCCGTTTCCCGCGCTGTGGTCGTCTCCAGCGATCTCGAGCGCCTCGTCGACCAACTGCTCGCAGTGCTCGAGATCGCCGGCCACCATGTACGAGTACGAGCCCGCGGTCCGGATCGCGATCCGCAGGGCCTCGTCGCCGGACTCGTCCGCCAAGGCGATGGCCTCGTCGGTGGCCCGGGTCCAGTCGCTCGCGGGCTGTTCGAGCCCCGGGCGCGCCGACTCGAGGAAGCGCAGCATCGTCAGCGAGCGCAGGTCACCGGTCCTGGCGGCGATCTCGCGGGCCTCCTCGACCAGGGCATCGACCCGTTCGGGCTCCATCCCGAGCCTCCACGCGTAGTCGAGCTGGAGCAGCCGCGAGAAGACCCCGAGCGCCGCCGTCTCCTCCGACTCCGGCAGCTCCGAAGCGAGGTCACTGACCTTCCCCCATAGCCGCAGTGCGTCCTGCGGGTGGCTGTAGCCGGCCCAGTGCGCGGCGCGGGCGCTCCAGCGCGCGGCCTCCAGCGTCTGGCCGCCCTGCTCCAGGTGCTGGGCGATCAGCGCCGCCAGCTCGTCGTGGCGGTCGGAGTTGAGCTCGATCATCGCCCGGGCCGTCGCCGCATGCGCGGTGGCCCGTTGCTTCCCGAGCTGGGAGCCATAGGCGACCTCGAGGGTCAGTGGATGGCTGAAGGCCAGCACCCGCTCGGGGTAGATCTCGGCCTCGTAGAGGAAGCCGGCGCCGATCAGCTCCTTCAGGCCCGTCGGCCAGCGCCTCGTCGTCGAGTCCGGAGACGATCCGAAGCGCCGGCTCCGGCACCTCCTTGCCGATCACCGCCGCCGCCTGCAGCAGCGTCTTGGCCGCCTCCAGGCGGTCGATTCGGGCCGCCAGGATCGCCTGCACGGTGGCGGGCACCCCGGCGCCCTCCACCGGCTTGGTCAGCCGGTAGGCGCCGCGTTCCCCCTCGAGGTTGCCGGCTTCCGACCAGCTCCCGGACGACCTCCTCGATGAAGAACGGGTTGCCGCCGGTCCGCTCGTGGATCAGGTCGGCGAGGCCGTCGATCGAGGGATCGCCGCCGGCCAGGTCGGCCAGCAGCTCCCTGGTGGACTCCGGCCCGAGCGGCATCAGCGCGATCCGCCGGTAGACCGGCGAGTCCGCCCACTCGGCCTCGTACTCCGGCCGGAAGTTGACCACCGCCAGGGTCGCGGTTCCGTCCACCGCGCCGACCATCTCCGCCAGGAACGCCTCGCTGCCCTCGTCCATCCAGTGCAGGTCCTCGATCACGTTGACCACCACCGTCGGTGCGCCCAGGAACCCGGTAGAGACGCCTGATCACGCCGCGAAGGAGGCGTTCGCGCGCCTCGGCGCTCACCTGCGGCGCCGGGCGCTCCGGATCGGGCACGGCGAGAAAGTCGAAGACGAGCGGCAGGTCGTCCGCGAAGTCGGGATCCAGGAGCAGCAGCCGGCCGGCGATCTTCTCGCGCGCCACCCGCTCGGAGTCGCGGTCCTCGATCCCGAAGTACCCGCGCATCATCTGCAGCACCGGCAGGAACGGGATCGCCTGGCCGTGCGCCTGGGCCTGGGCCTCGTAGACCTCGATCCCGCGCGCCCGGCAGCGCTCGGCGAACTCGTGGCAGAGGCGGCTCTTGCCGACGCCGGGGTCGGCGACCACGCCGATCACGGCCCCGCGCCCCTCCTCGGTGCGCTCGAGCGCCTCCTCGAGGACCTCCATCTCCTCCGCTCGGCCGACGAATCGACTAAGCCCGCGCTCGCGCGAGAGGTCCAGCCGCGATCGCGCCGAGCCCGCCCCGACCAGCTCGAAGACCTTGATCGGGCGGCTCGCCCCCTTGACCTCGAACTCGCCGAGGTCCTTCAGCTCCAGGTAGCCGCGGGCGAGGTCTGCGGCGTGCTCGGTCAGGTAGGCCTTGCCGGGCTCCGCCAGAGCCTCCATGCGCTGCGCCAGGCCGACGGTGTGGCCGACGGCGGTGTACTCCGGCTTATGGTCCTCCCCGATCGCGCCGGCGACCACCTCGCCGGAGTTGATCCCGATCCTGACCGAGAAGCTGAGCCCCTTGGCGCGGCGAAGCTCGCCCGCGTACTCGGAGACGAGCTCGCCGATCTGAAGCGCCGCGAAGCAGGCCCGCGGGGCGTGGTCCTCGTGCGCGATCGGGGCCCCGAACAGGGCCATGATCCCGTCGCCGGTGAACTTGTCCACGGTGCCCTCGAACCGCCGCACGCCGTCGGAGAGCAGCGAGAAGAAGCGCTGCATGATCTGACGCCACTCCTCCGGGTCGGTCTGCTCGGCCATGTCCATCGAGCCCATGACGTCGGCGAACAGGACGGTCACCTGCTTGCGCTCGCCGTCGGGCGGTGCCGCCACCTCGCCCTCGGGCCGGGCCCTCTCCGCGACCGCGGGTGCTTCCACGAGCTGCTGCCCGCAGGAGTTGCAGAAGCGCTGGCCGGCGGGATTCTCGGCGCCGCAGCTCGGAGCAGAGCTGCAGTCGCTCGAGGCTCGCACCGCACGAGCCGCAGAATCGGGAGTCGGCCGGATTCTGCGTGCCGCAGCTATCGCACGTCGTCGACTGGGATCCGGGGACGCTCATACGCGCTCCCAGGCTACGCGCTCTCGCCGGCGCTCCGCGAAGAGCGCCAGCGCGTAGCGCCCGGCGGGGTGCTCGCGTGCGCGCTCGACGAGGGCTGCCGTGTCGGGCGGCATCAGGTCGGGCTGTGGGAGCGGGGTGCCGTACACGGGTGGGACGACGACCGCGGCGGACAGCGCCGCGAAGGTCAGGTCGGCCGCGCCGAAGCGCTCGCCGCACAGGTGCGGGCGGCCGTCGGAGAGCAGCTCCGCCACGAAGTCGAGCTCGCGCCAGACCGCCGCCTCGTCCTCGATCTCGATCCCCGGACGAATGGCGAGCGCGCGCTCGACGAACCGCACCGCGAGCGGCCATCCGTAACGGAGCGCGCGGTCCTCCCAGCGCGGCACGCCCTCGTTGTTGAAGCTCAGCATCAGCTTGCGCTGGGGAAGCGTGTGGATGTACATGAGCCGCCGCCCCTTCGGCCCGAGCTCCGCGTCCAGGCGCCGGCAGAGGCGCTCGACCTCGTGGCGGGCATCCGGCTCTGCCGGAAACAGCCGCTGCTCCGGCGGCGTGCGCGCGTCGACCCAGGCCAGGATCTCCTCCGACTCCCCGATCGCGCCCTCGGGCGTGACCAGCACGGGAACCGTGGCCCCGCCACCCGCGCGCCGCGCGGCGAGCCGGTGGACGCCCTGGACGTGGCGCTCCTCCCGGTAGGGCATTCCCGCCCGCTCCAGAGCCCATCGGGCCTTCTCGCAGTAGTGGCTGATCGGGATCGTGATGAGCCGCAGCACCAGGGGAAGTATCCCGCGCGTGGTGCGCACAGGTCGTCTGACAGACTCCGCCGCATGGCGCCGAGTCGCAGCTACGACCGCTCTCGCCGGCGACCTGCGCCCGGTCGAGATCGAGCCGGGTTTCGTGCGTACGGCGGACGGCTCGGCGCTCTACTCGCAGGGTGAGACGCGGGTCATCTGCACCGCATCCGTGACCGGCTCGGTGCCGCGCTGGATGGTGGGCTCGGGCCGGGGCTGGGTGACGGCCGAGTACGCGATGCTCCCGGCCTCGACGGGCGAGCGCAAGGAGCGCGACATCAAGCGCGGCCGCCCCGACGGGCGCGGGGTGGAGATCCAGCGGCTGATCGGCCGCTCGCTGCGGGCGGTGGTCGACCTGGAGGCGCTCGGCGAGCGCAGCGTGTACGTGGACTGCGACGTCCTTCAAGCCGACGGAGGAACCCGCTGCGCGGCGATCACCGGCGGCTACGTGGCGCTGCGCCTGGCGCTCGCCGGGCTGATCGAGGCTGATGAGCTCGAGCGCGACCCCCTGACCGGCTCGATCGCCGCGGTCAGCTGCGGGGTGGTCGACGGCGATCCGCTGCTCGATCTCGACTACTCGGAGGACTCGCGCGCCGAGGTCGACGCCAACGTGGTCATGAGCGGCGACGGCGGCCTGGTGGAGGTCCAGGCGACCGCCGAGCGCACTCCCGTCTCCCGGGCCTCCCTCGACGACCTCCTCGCCCTCGCTGAGCCGGCGATCGCCGCGCTTCGCGACGCGCAGCACGACGCGGTCGCCGGCGTCGCCGGCTGATGCCACGGGCGCGGGCCGTGGTCGCCACCCGCAACGAGCACAAGCTGCGCGAGTTGCGCGAGATACTCGCTTCGCTGGATCTGGTTCCGCTCCCGGACGAGGTCGAGCTGCCGCCCGAGGAGGGGGAGACGTTCGCCGACAACGCGCTGGCCAAGGCTCGCGCCGCCCACGCCGCCACCGGGCTGGCGGCGATCGCCGACGACTCCGGGATCGAGGCGCGGGCGCTGGGCGGGCTGCCGGGGGTGCGATCGGCCCGCTACGCGGGCCCGCGGGCAAGCGACCAGGAGAACCTGGACCTGCTGCTGCGCGAGCTGGCCGGCGCCACCGACCGCTCGGTCGCCTACGTCTGCGCGCTCGCCTACGTCGGCGAGGACGGCGGCGAGCAGCTGTTCGAGGGGCGCTGCGAGGGCCGGTTGGCGACCAAGCCGCGCGGCTCCGGCGGCTTCGGCTACGACCCCGCCTTCGTCCCCGACGACACCGGGCCGGACGACGAGCGGACGATGGCCGAGCTGAGCGATGCCGAGAAGCACGCGATCAGCCACCGGGGGCGGGCCGCCCGGGCGCTCGCGAGCGGCTGGAGGCGGGGTCGTGATTCGCACCAAATCGGGGGCGGCAACCGTCTCGATCGTCTCCAACTCGCTGCTGATCGCGCTCAAGATCGCCGCCGGGGCGATCACCGGCTCGATCGCGATCATCACCGAGGCCGTGCACTCGTCGATCGACCTGGTGGCCTCGGTGGTCGCGCGGGTCTCGGTGCGAAAGGCGGACGAGCCGCCCGACCCCGAGCATCCCTACGGTCACGAGAAGGCCGAGAACCTGGCTGCCGCGATCGAGGGCATGCTGATCCTGATCGGCGCCGGGATCATCGTCTTCGAGGCCACCCGCCGGCTGTCGATGGGCGCCGAGGTCGAGAACCTCGGCGTGGGGATGGCGGTGATCGGCGTCTCGGCGGTCACCAACCTCGGCGTCTCCGCCTACCTCGGGCGTCGCGCCCGCGAGCACCGCTCCGCTGCCCTGGAGGGCGACGCGGCCCACCTGCGCGCCGACGTCCTCACCTCGGTCGGCGTGCTGGCCGGGCTGGGCCTGGTCGAGGTCACCGGCGTCGTCGCCTTCGACTCGATCGCCGCCCTGGTGGTCGCGGCGGCGATCGTCATCGCCGGGCTGCGCGTCCTCACCGGCTCCTCGCGGGTGCTGCTGGACGAGGCGCCGCCCCCCGAGGAGCTCGACCGGATCGAGGCCGCGATTGCCGCCGCTCGGCCGCCCGAGATGGTGGGCTACCACAAGCTCCGCGCCCGCCGCGCGGGGGCTCGCGACTACATCGACCTCCACGTGCAGTTTCGCTCCGGGACCACCCTGGAGCACGCCCACTCCGTGGCGCATCGCCTCCGGGACGCGATCGAGGCCGAGATTCCCCGACTCGGACGTGCTGATCCACGTCGAGCCCGAGGGGGCGGTTCGCGATCCGGCCGAGCGCGCCGCCGCGCCCTACCGGGCGGGCTGATGGCTGGTCAGCGGATGTTGACGGCGGCCGAGGCGCCCACGGCAGCGAGGACGATCGAGTAGCCGGTGTATCCGTTCAGGCCCAGGATCAGGGCCGCGATCCCACAGATCACGACCACGGTGAGCCAGGAGGCTCGCGCGAGCGACACGCCTATATGTTTGCCGAGTGACCAGCGTCAACGCGCAGCGCGCCCCGGGAGGGGAGGCGGCGGAGGCCGCCGTGGCCCGTTTGAGCGAGATGTCGCCGGACCTCAGGGGCTGCGCCGTGCTCGACGGCGAGGGCCGCGCGCTGGCCGCCAGCGGCGACCCCGGGGGCTGGGCCACAGCGGGCGCGGCCCTGATGGCGGCCGCCGACGAGGCCGACGGCGAGCCGGCCGGCCACGTCCACGTCGCGACCGAGGATGGGGAGGCGTTCGCGGTGCGCCACGAAGGGCTGGTGATGGTGGCGGTCGCCGAGCGCTTCACGCTGGCCTCGCTGATGATCTTCGACATGCGGGCGGTGCTGCGCGACCTCGCCACGGACGGCGGCTGATGCGGCGCCCGGCGGGCTGAGCGAGCGGGATCGGTGCAAAAGCCGCAGCGAACGATTCTCGGGCGCGTCTCCGCCTACGCGGAGGAGGCGGCCGCCTACCTGCGCCGCCGCCGGACCACCAGGCAGCCGTTCGCGCGGGTCCACTACGCGGGCGGCCGCAGCGCGGCCTATCCGCCGGACACGGAGGCCGGCCGCCGGCTGTTCCTGGCCGCCTCGAGCCTGATCGACCTGGCCCGATGACGATCGGGGCTCGCGCTTGACGGCGAAGCGGCAAGGAGTGCCTCTGATCGAGGCCGAGCTGGCGGGGCGGGTGCTCGAGCGCGCGCTCCAGCACGGCGGCGACTTCGCCGAGGTCTTCTGCGAGGAGCGCTCCGGCCTGAGCCTGGCGATCGACGAGTCGCGCGTCGAGCGGGCGCAGCGCGGCAGCGAGCGCGGCGCGGGGGTGCGCGTGGTGCGCGGCGAGACGACCTACTTCGCTCACGTGGACGGGCTGGGGGAGAGCGAGCTGGAGCGCGCCGCCGCCGCCGTTGCCGCCGCGGCGCGCTCCGAGCGCGGCCAGGCCCAGGCCCTGGGGGCGGCCGAGTCGCCGCCACTCCAGGAGATCGCGATCGCTCCCTCCGAGGTGCCGGCCGAGCGCAAGGCCGACCTGCTTCGCGCCTGCGACGAGACGGCGCGCTCGGCGGGCGACGAGGTCGCCCAGGTGCAGGCGAGCTACGCGGAGGGCAGCCGCCGGGTCACGGTCGCCAACTCCGACGGGAGGTTCGCCGTCGACGATCGAACCCGGGTGCGGCTCGGCGTCCAGGTGGTCGCCCGGCGAAACGGCGCGGTCGAGACCGGTTTCGAGACGCTCGGCGGGCATCGAGGCTTCGAGCTGGTCGCCGAGGGGGCCGCCGAGCGCACCGCCGAACGGGCGGCGCGGGTCGCGCTCACCCTGCTCGACGCCGACCCGGCGCCGGCCGGCGCGATGCCGGTGGTGGTCGGCGGCGGCTTTGGCGGGGTGCTGTTCCACGAGATGACGGGCCACGGGCTGGAGGCCGACCACGTCCAGAAGGGTGCCTCGGTTTACGCCGGCAGGATCGGCGAGCAGGTCGCGGCCCCTGACCTGGAGGCGTTCGACGACGGTCGCATGCCCGGCGAGTGGGGGACGGACGGGATCGACGACGAGGGGACGCCCACCCAGCGGACCGCGGTGATCGAAGGGGGCCGGCTGACCTCCTACCTCTACGACCTGGTCCGAGCCCGAAAGGACGGCGTCGCCTCGACCGGCAACGGGCGGCGCGAGAGCTTTCGGCACCTGCCGATCCCGCGGATGACCAACACCTACATCGCCCCGGGCGAGTCCTCGCCCGAGGAGCTGATCTCCGGGGTCGGAGCGCGGCTTCTACGCCGTCTCGTTCGCCGGCGGCCAGGTCGACCCGACCACCGGCGACTTCGTGTTCGGGGTCTCGGAGGGCTACCTGATCGAGGGCGGCAAGGTGACCAAGCCCTGTCGCGGCGCCACCCTGATCGGCAACTGCCTCGAGGCGCTGGGACGGATCGACGCCGTCGCCTCCGACTTCGAGATGAAGACGGGCTTTTGCGGCAAGGGCGGCCAGCGGGTGCCGGTGGGAACCGGCCAGGGCCACGTGCGGATCGGCGAGCTGACGGTGGGGGGGACGGCGGTCTGATGGGCGACGACCTCGCGGCGATCGCCGAGCGCGCCGTCGAGGCGGCGCTGGCGGCGGGCGCCGGCGACGCCGAGGCCTACGTCCAGGACTCGCTGGGCCGCGAGATCCGCATCTTCGACGGCGAGGTGGAGAGCCTGACCGAGGCGGGAGAGCGCGGGGTGGGGGTGCGCTGCTGGATCGACCACCGGGCCGGCTACGCGTTCGGGACCGAGCTGAGCGACGAGGGGCTCGGCAGGATCGCCGGGGACGCGGTGGAGACCGCCCGGATCGCCGATGCCGACGAGTTCGCGGCCGCCCCGCCCGCCGACGGCGCCGCCGCGCCGCCCGAGATCCCGGGCCTTCACGACCCCACCCTCGCCCAGTGGAGCACGGAGCGCAAGATCGAGCTCGCCAAGGGAATCGAGCGGGCGGCCCGCGAGGCCGACGAGTCGGTGGTCGGCGTCGAGACGGTGGTTTACGCCGACGAGGAGCAGCGGGTGGCGATCGCCTCCTCCACCGGGCTCGCCGGCGCCTTCGAGGCGACCACCGCCTACGCCTATCTCCAGGCGATCGCCGAGGCCGGCGGCGACAAGCAGACGGGCCTGGGCTTCGGCATGGGCCGCTCGCCCCAGGGGCTGGACGAAGAGGCGATCGGCCGCGAGGCCGCGGAGCGCGCCGCCTCGCTGCTCGGCGCGCGAAAGCCCGGCTCCAGGACCTGCCCCGTGGTCCTCGACCCGATCGTCGCGGCCAGCTTCGTGGGCTTCATCGGCGGCACCCTGTGCGCCGACGCGGTGCAGCGCGGCCGCTCCCCGTTCGCGGACCGCCTGGGCGAGGCCGTCGCCTCGGCGGCCCTCACCGTCACCGACCACGCCACCGATCCCGCCGGCCTCAACTCCTCCCCCTTCGACGCCGAGGGCGCCCCCCGCGGCCAAACGCCGCTGATCGAGGCCGGCAAGCTCGCCGCCTACCTCCACGACTCCTACACCGCCCGCCGCGAGCAGGCGGGCGGCGCGGACGGCGCCCGCACCACCGCCAACGCCTCCCGCGCCGGCTACCGCTCCCCGCCCTCGGTCTCCACCTCCAACCTCGTGGTCGCCCCCGGCGCCAAGAGCTTCGAGGAGCTCCTCGCCGAGGCGGGCGAGGGCGTCTACGTCACCGACGTCGCCGGTCTCCACTCCGGCGTCAACCCGGTCTCCGGCACCTTCTCGGTGGGCGCCACCGGGCGCCTGATCGAAGGCGGCCGGCTCGCCGCCCCCGCCGACGAGTTCACGATCGCCTCCGACCTCCAGTCGATGCTGAAGGCGGTCACCGCGGCCGGCTCGGAGCCGCGCTGGGTGCCCTTCGGCGGCTCGGTCAATTCCCCGGCGCTGTTGATCGGGGAGATGGCGGTGGGCGGGTCCTAGAGCCAGAGCTTCAGGGCGTCGAATGGAGGCGGCAGCTCGAGCCGCCGCAGGTTCGCAGCTTCTGCAGCTCGGTTGCGAGCCGTTGCCTGACGGACGCGTATGTCGGGGCCGTTGTGGCGACTGACGAGCTCGAACGGGTCGTTCTGCAGGTCGTAGAGCTCGCGCTCGCCGGTGCGGTGCTCGGCGTACATGTAGCGGCTGGTCCGGATCGCCGCGAAGGTCGGCTCCTCGATCAACAGCTCGCGTCCCTGCTCGATGCTCGGGTTGTTGGCGACCGGGATCAGCGAGCGCCCGTCCATGGCCTGGCCGGGGTTCGCGTTCGCCAGGTCGACGAGCGTCGGCGCCAGGTCGGCGTTGATCACCAGGGGCCCGAGGCTCGCCCCCTGCGGGATGCCCGGGCCGCGCATCAAGAGCGGCACCCGGATCGACTCCTCGTAGATGTGCTGCTTGTCCTTGGGGATCCGGTGCTCGCCGTGGAAGTAGCCGTTGTCGGAGGTGTAGATCAGCACCGTGTTGCCCAGCTCGCCCTTCGCTTGCAGCGCGTCGACGACCTTCTTGACGCCCTCGTCCACCGACAGCAGCGATTCCAGCTCGCAGCGGTACATGCGCTGGATGTTTGCCGACTTCACCGGCGGTCAGGCGCGGGCGCTGGCGGATACGGCCGGGCTTGTCGGAGACGTCGGCCTCGTTGAAGTTCGGGGGCCTCGGCAGCGGCTCTGAGTCGAACGCGTTGGCGTGGCGCGGCGCGGGTTTCGCGGCGCTGGCCGCAGTTGGACGGCGGGTTCGGGTTCGGGTCCGGAGGGGACCAGTGGGGCGCCGTGTAGGTGAGCCAGAGAAAGAACGGCTTGAGCAGCGGCGCCCGGCGGTTGACGAGGTTGACCGCGTTCCGGGTCAGCACGTCCTGCTTGAAGTCCGCCGGGTCGCTCCCGTACTGGACCAGGGTGCCGTTGACGTTCAGCGGGTAGTTGTAGACCCCGTATCCCTCCGGGGCCGCGCGCCACTCCGACCAGCCGGACGGCACCGGCGAGTTGGCCTTGTATTCGTTCAGGTACTTGCCGATCATCGCGGTGTAGTAGCCGGCGCGCTGAAGCCAGTGGGCCAGGTTGTAGTTGCCGCGGAGCTCCTGGAAGCGGCGGAAGCCGCCGCCCGGGTACTTGTTGCCGAACACGCGGTGGTTGTGCATGTAGTCGCCGGTCAGGAAGGTGGCGCGCGAGGGGCAGCAGAGCGAGTGGTTGACGAAGCTGTTGCGGAAGGTCACCCCGCGGTCCCCGATCAGCGAGTTGACGTTGTCCATCACCCGCATCGACTCGAGCGTCTGGTCGTCGGTCTGGATCACCACGATGTTCGGCCGCGTCTGGGTCGCTGCCGCCGCCTGATCCGAGGGTCGCCGGCGGCGTCCCGGCGGCGACGACCGCCAGCGTGCCCGTCACCAGGGCCGTCAAGCCCGAGACGACGAGGCGGCTGGGAAACGTGGTGCTACGTCCCTGCATGCGCCTTCCTTGCCTCCGCATTCCCCGGCGACCCTAACAGGCCGTCACGAGCTTCGCACCTCGTGGGAACGTGCCCACAGTATCCAGCGGACTCCGCGAAAACACTAGGTCTTTTCCGTGATTTGCGGGCGAATGACTGGCGCGCGGCTTCCGACGCGCCTCTAGCATCGCGGGGTCCGCTCAAGAGAGCGGGATCAAAGAGCGGGAAGGCTTTTTCGTTACTGGTGGGGGCGCATATGGGCATGGCGGGGTTGTGAGCGTTGAGGCTCTTGTATGAGTACGGTCGCCGCTTCTCGCCCCGGCAACGCTCCACTCGAGCGGTCGGCTGAATGGCGCGAGCGAGCGGACCGTCTGTACCGGCAGCTTCGCCGGCCCGCGCGGGCGATGATCCGCCGCGCGTTTCGAGGAGCGTTCGACGACGACGCGATCGAGGACGTCTATTCCAGCGCCTGGCTGGGAACGCTGCGGGCACTCGAGCGCCGACACGACCGGCTCAGCGACGAGGAGATCCGCAAGTACGTCCTGACGGCCGTCGCCAACCACGCCAGCAAGGAGTTGCGACGCCGCAACCGGCGTCCCACGACGCCGCTCGAGGCAATCCACGCCATCCCCGACGACCGCACCCTTCCGGACGAGCGCGCCGCGAAGCTCGAGGAGTCGCGGATCACACGCGACCTCCTGGCCACGCTTCCGTCCCGCAGGCGGGCGGTGATGCTGTTGCGGTACGGCTGGGGGCTCGAGCCGCACCAGATCTGCAGGCTGGTGAAGGGCCTCTCGCACCGCGCCTATCGAAAGGAGATCACGCGCGGCGTCGACGAGCTGACGGAGAAGCTGCGCCTGCTCGAGCGTGGCCAGTGGTGCGCCGATCGCGAGCCCGTGCTGAAGGCGTATGCGGCCGGAGTTGCCGACGCCGAGCAGCAACGCCAAGCACGGCAGCATCTCTCACATTGCCGCCACTGCCTCGCGTTCGTCGGGAGGCTCAGCGGCCAGCTGCACGACATCGGGTCCTCGCTCGCGGTCCTCGGCGGCGTAGACGCGATCGACGACGGGCGATTTTCGCTTCTGGACCGGGTGAGCGACGTGGTCCAACGAGTGCGCGAGTCGGCCGGCAACGCTGTCGCAGGATCCCCGGTCGACGGCGCCGAAGACGTCGCCACTCGAGTAGTGAGCCTGCCGGGCGGCGCCCGGGGCGCGGGAGCCGCAGGTACCGGTGTCGTGGCAAAGCTCGCAGGGCTGGGCGCGGCGGGCAAGGTCGCTGCGGTTTGTCTTGGCGGCGGGGCGGCGGCGACCGCCTGCGTCGTCACCGGGCTCGTTCCCGGCGAGCTGCGGGGAGGCGTGGCGCGGATGGCATCCGACCGCCCGGCCATGGAGCGCCCCGCGGGCCCTCCCGCTGGAGCGGAGATCCCGCCGTCGCAGCCAGGCGGTGACGCCACGCAGGCACCCCCGCCGGCGAGTGGTGAGGAGCCGGTCGACGATGGGGCATCCCAGCCGCCCCTGGATTCCGAGACCGAGCCAGCGCCCCCGATCGCCCCTTCGACGCCTCCAGCCGAGCAGGAGTTCGGCGCGGCTTCGGCAGCGCCTGGCCCCGTCGGAGCGGACACCTCGTCTTCGAGTGACGGGGGCGGATCGGCGGCTCAGCGGGAGTTCGGGCCGTGAGCTCGCGCCCGGTCAGCCAGGCGTCCAGGCGCGCGCTCGGCCTTGCGGTCGCCTGCACGCTCGTTGCGGCGGTTGCCGGAGCCGCGCCCTCGCCGGCGAGCGCCGCCGGTCACACCTACACCGTTCTTCAGTGCCATCCGTTGAACCGCGCCCACGCCGACTCGATCCTCGAGGACTCCCCGGCCTATGCGACCCAAGCCTTCTGCGGCGACCCGCAGAACGACCACGCAATCAAGGTCACCAGCAGGGGCAACGCGCGTCATGGCCGCTCAGGGCGGGTGCGCTGGCCGACTGGATCGCAACACCTTGCCCTCGTGGCCGTGGACCTGCGGGCGAAGCTTCGACGCGACAACGGGCACGCTGCGCGCCTGTGGATCGCCGATCGGCGCCAGAACGAGGTCACGCGCGTGGCCAGCGGCAACCCTTGGCCGACGGGCTACCGGCACTACTCCTGGCGCACTCGTGGGCATGGCTCCAGCCAATTCGTCGCGAGCCTGTCCTGCCAGGGCAAGACCCGGTGTCCCTCGTCCGGCATCGCGAAGACGTGGGTGCGGAACGTTCGGCTGAAGGTCGCCGACTACGCGGATCCGAGGCTTACTGCTCTCGACGGGACCCTGTTCGGAACCGGCTGGGCTCGCGGCTCCGAGAAGGTGCACGCTCAGGCCGCTGATTCAGGCAGTGGCTTGAGCCAACTTCTCGTGACCGTCAACGGCAGGCTGGGTGCTCGCCAGCATGGAGCCTGCGACAGGGTTGCCGGGACTTCCCATGCCGCTCGTTTCCAGCCGTGCCAGCGCGATGTCTTCCTCAACGACGCTCCAAACACCGCGCGAGCGCCCTTCCACGACGGCCAGAACCGTGTCTCGGTCTGCGCGGTGGACTTCGCCGGAAATCGCACCTGCCAGACCCGCGCCGTGAAGGTCGACAACACGCCGCCCGCGCTCGCCTTCACGAACTCCCAGAATCCCGACGATCCCGAGCTGATCAGGGCACGCGTGTCCGACTCGACCTCGGGGGTCGGCTTCGGCCGGGTCTTCTACCGCCGGGTCGGTCAGGGCGCGTGGCGACCGCTCGACACTCGGCTGGTATCCGGAAGGCTCCAGGCGAGGATCGACTCGACCATCGATCCGCCCGGAAGGTACGAGTTCATGGCCCAAGCGCGCGATGTGGCGGGCAACGTCGTGGGCACGAGGACCCGGGCGAACGGTCAGCCGATGATCCTGGCCTTCCCACTCAAGTCCGCCGTCAAGCTGAGCGCCCACCTGGCGCCGGGCGGGGCGTCGCGAATCACGATCGGCTACGGGGACCAGTCGAAGGTCAGTGGACGCCTCGTGGACGCTTCGGGCGAGCCGCTTGCCCACCAGGAGCTGACCGTGATCGAGCGGTTTCCCGACGGCGCCCTGGTCAACCGTCGCGTGCGGAGCGTCGAGACTGACGCGGACGGGCTCTGGGGCGAGCGCTTGCCCGCCGGACCGTCGCGGACCGTCACCGCGAGGTTCGACGGAAGCCCGCGCTACCTCCCCGAAAGCGCCAGGGCGGGCGAGCTGCGCGTGAGGACGAGGGTCACGTTCCACCTCTCGCGCAGGCATGTTCCGGAGGGTCGGCGAGTCGTCTTCCGTGGCCGCATCGCCCACCGCGCGGCGCGCATCCCGGCCGGGGGAAAGCTGATCGAGCTTCAGGTGAGGGACGGCTCCCGCTGGGAAACCGTGCGGCAGGCCTTCTACACCGGCGCCAACGGCCGCTACAGGCTGCGCTACCGGTTTGCCCGCTTCTACACCTCCGACGTCGCCTACCGCTTCCGGCTCAAGGTGCTGCGCGAGCGCGGCTGGCCCTACAAGGCACCCGTGAAATCGCGCTCGCGCAAGCTCGTCGTCAAAGCCCGCTGACCGGGCAGCGCGAGCGCGAGACGGGTCCGTAGCCTTGGCGACACCAGGGATGGCCGAATGAGGATTCGCAGGCATCTGAGCTACGCGAACGTCACCGCGACGCTGGCGCTCTTCCTTGCTCTCGGCGGCGGCGCCTACGCGGTCAGCAAGGTCAGTTCCCGCGAGATCGCCAACGACTCGGTCAAGAGCGTCGACCTCAAGGACCGAAGGGCCGTCAGAGGCGCCGACGTGAAGCCCAACACGCTCACCGGGCGCCAGATCTCCGAGGCGACACTCAACGCCGCGAGGTTCGCGCCGATGGCCGGGGATGAAACCGCCGACTGCAACCCGTCGTCGACGACCGCGTTCACCCCCTGCGTGACCACCACGATTCGCCTCGGAGCGCGTTCGCGCGTCCTTGCCATCGCGACCGGCAACCAGGAGAGCGTTGGTGGCCCGGCAACGGCGATTTGCGACGTGAGGATCGACGGCGACCCGCAAGCCCTGGCAGCCCAGCCAGGGGAGGAGACGAGCGACAACACGTCAGGGTCTGCCACAAACGGCTTTGCGAGGACCCTGGTGAGCGGTCGTCCGCTGGCCCGCGGCCGCCACCGGGTCGCCCTGGCCTGCAAGGAGTTCACCGGCAACTCGCGGATCGACGTGCCCACCATCGCCGCAATCGCGATCGGGTCGGGCTAGCCGCGCTCGCCCACAGGTTTTTCCCGCTATTTGCGAACGAGTGCGGGTGTCGGCCCTCCCGAGCGCCCGCAACTGCGCGCACCCTGGCGTGTTTGTTCCTACGTGGTGGTGGCTTGGCGCGTCCTGGTGGGTGTGTATGTCGCCGCGGTCGTCGCGGCGCTCTTGATCGTGAATGGGGATCAGAGCGGCGCGCCCGCGGCCGCCGCCGTGGTGGCCGCAGGCGCGATCGCGTTGGGCTGGGGCACGGCGAGCGGCTGGGGTGCTGTCGTGGCCTGGCTCCTGGTACCCGTCGCGCTGCCCTTCGGCGAGACGAACCAGTTCACCGGCGGCGGTGGGACGGATCTCGTGGTCCTGCTCGCCGCCGTGCTCGGCCGCGATGTCGACGGTGCTGATCTTCGCCGCGGCGCGCGCCCGCGTCCTCTACGACCGTCGCCGCCCGAGGCGCCGCGCCAGCCAGCCGGCCACGAACGGCACGCTCCCGTCGCTGGACCCGACGAGCGCCATCGACCCGGGTCTCAGGGACGCGGCGCCGATCAATGCGCCGACTCCGACTGCGCGTCAGCCGACCGCGGCTCACCGTAGATGACGTCGTCCATCACGGCGACCGCGTAGATACTCAGAGGTCGTAGCGCGCCAGGTCGGCGTCGAGGCGCTCGGCGTCGGCGGGCTCCAGCGGCGGATCGCCGCCGGGGCGCGGCGGCTCGTCGTCGTCGCGCGCCGCGCGGCGCCAGCGCCGCAGGCCGATCGCGATCGCCACCGCGGCCAGCAGGATCGCCGCGACGGGGACCAGCCAGGCGGTGAGCTCGAAGCCCGACTTCCGCGGCTCGGCCAGCACCTCCGTGCCGTACTCGGCGACCAGCGCGTCCTTGATCTGCTCCTTGGTCTTTCCCGCGGCGATCTGGCGGCGGATGAAGGCCCGCTCGCGGTCGGCCTGCGGGGCGCCCGACAGGTTGAGCGCGGTGCCGCAGATCGGGCACATCACCTCGTCCTCCACGTCGGGAAGCGTCGTCTTGGGCTCGGCCGGCGCCGCCCCCAGCAGGGCCGCGGCCGCCGCAACCAGCAGGGCGGCTCGAATCGCCCGCCTCACCGCTTCGCCTCGCCGGTCAGGTAGGGGGCGACGTTCGAGTCCAGGTAGTCGCCGGTCACCGGGCCCAGCCGATGGAGCACCAGCTTGCCGTCCGGCCCCACCAGGAACGACTCCGGAACGCCCGTCGTCCCGAGCTCGTCCTGGGAGAAGTCGCCGCTGCCGTCGCGAAGCTGCGGATAGGTGATCCCGTACTTGCGGACGAAGCCGAGCGCGTCGTCCGAGAGGTCGTTGGAGTCGATCCCCAGGATCGTGAAGCGCGGGTCGCGGTGGGCGTGGTAGAAGCGCTCCAGGGCCGGCGACTCGTCGCGGCAGGGGGTGCACCAGGAGGCCCAGACGTTGACCAGCACCCAGCGGCCGCGGTAGTCGGCGATCGAGCCGCTGCCCTGGCCGTCCAGCTTCGGAAGCGCGGCGGCGGGCACCGCGTCGCCGGGCTCCAGCGCCTCCGCGCTCTTGTTCAGAAGGCCGTAGCCGAGCAGGCCGATCACCGCGAGGACGGCGATGAAGACCGCGAAGGCGCGAGCGCTCACCCCAGGGAAGGGTAGAGAGGAACCACGGGGTCCCGCCTAGAATTAGCCCCTAGCGACTGCGGACGTAGCTCACCTGGTAGAGCGCGAGCTTCCCAAGCTCGAGGTAGCGGGTTCGAGACCCGTCGTCCGCTCTCGGGAAGACCTCCGTCAGACCGCCACATCCACGCACACTCTCGCGTCCCTGAGCGAAGCAAGCGCGTGTTCCGCGTGAAAGGCAGCGAGACAACCCTCGGCTGCTGGCGATGAGGCCGAGGCGGTTACCGAGTCTGATAGGCAACCGGCCTCGTCGCTTCGAGACTCCGGAGAGCGGCGGCGAGCGGAGTAGCAGCGTGGCCGAGCGAATGATCGAAGCCAACGGCGTCGAGCTGTGCACCGAGGCGTTCGGTGACCCGGCCGGCCCACCGATCCTGCTCATCATGGGCATCGGGGCGTCGATGCTTTGGTGGGAGGAGGGCTTCTGCCGGATGCTCGCCGGCGCCGGGCGGTTCGTGATCCGCTACGACCACCGCGACACCGGGCGCTCAATCACCTATGAGCCCGGCCAGCCCGAGTACACGGGGGCGGACCTCACGGCTGACGCCGCCGGCGTGCTCGACGGCTTCGGTATCTCGGCCGCGCACCTGGTCGGCGTCTCGGCGGGTGGGGGGATCGCCCAGGAGGTTGCGCTCGACTCCGCCGACCGGGTGCTCTCCCTCACCCTGATCAGCACCTCCCCCGCAACCCCCGGCGACCGCGACCTGCCGCCGCCTACGGCGGAGTTCGGTCGCTTCGTCGCCACGGCCGAGGCCGATTGGTCGAACCCCGACTCCGTCATCGATTACCTGGTCGATTACTCGCGCGTCCTCGCGGGCGGCGAGCGGGCGTTCGACGAGACCCGAGTCCGAGAGCTCGTCCGCCGCGACGTCGAGCGGGCGCGTGACTTCGCCGCGGTGCAGAACCACGACCTCATGTCCCACGGCGAAGGATCACCCAAGCCCCTGTCTTCGATCACTGCGCCGACGCTCGTCATCCACGGCACCGCCGATCCGATGTTCCCGGTCGCACACGGGGAGGCGCTGGCGCGGGAGATCCCCGGCGCCAGGCTCCTGCGCCTCGAAGGCGCGGGCCACGGGGTCGATCGAGCCGACTGGGAGCCCGTCGCCCGCGCGATCGTCGAACACACCACTGTGCTTGAAGGGCCCGCGCGAAGATGACCGCTTCCGAGCAGGCCACCGCGACCACGGAGGGCCGGCCTGGAGTGCCGCCGCACATGGCTGGGCCGCTCATTGGGCCGCGTTCGGCGCACCCGCACGCGAGGCCGTGGCGCTGGCAGCCGGGGTCAGATGTCCCGGTTGGGCGATCCCACGCGAACCCCGCCTGGCGGCACTTCGTGGGAGGCTTCCGGCGACCTCAGACTGAAAGGATTGAGTATGGATCTGAAGATCGAAGTCGTTCCCATCCCGGTCTCCGATGTGGACGCCGCAAAGGCGTTTTACACCGAGAAGGTCGGCTTCAACCTCGACCACGACATGCGCCCCAACGACAGCATGAGGGTCGTGCAGATGACGCCCCCCGGCTCAGCCTGCTCGGCCGTGATCGGCGAAGGCCTGCCGCTCGGCGACCCCGGCTCGGTCAAGGGGGTCCAGCTCGTGGTCGAGGACGTCGACACCGTGCGCGAGGAGCTCGCTGGCCGCGGCGTGGCCGTCGGCGACGTGCAACAGCTCGGGCCCGAAGGCTCCCCCGGCTCACGCTTCTGCTTCTTCGAGGACCCGGACGGCAACGGGTGGGCCGTGCAGGAGCTGAAGCGCTCGTAGCCCGGGCGCTCCACGCAAGCCCGCTTGTAGCCCCATGGACAAGCGAGATGGCGGGGGTATCGCACCTATCGTCCGCTTAGGTCAGGGGGTCCCTGCTACCTGCCCGAGCCGAGGCCCAGGGGGGGCAGCACCCTTTCCGTCAAAGGCCGCAGCGAAGCACGGACCCGCTCAGTGGCGGCGGTCGCCTGCGATGCCCCGGGTGAAAGCACTGATTGCCCAGTCGAGGTCGCCGCTTGCACGATGCGGTCGGTTCCCGCAGCCAGACCCTCGGTGGGCGCCGGCTTGGCGGGGGCCTCTACAGGAAGCGGGGGCTCGACCAGCGGCCTGGCGGCGGTGGATCCCGCGCTGCCCTCCGAGCCGGCGCCGGCCGTCGAGCGCGGGGCGCCGGCGGGGGCGTTCGCCCTCGCCCTCCGCCCAGCGGGTGGGCTCGTGGCCGAGTGCCGAATTCCATCCGTGGTCTCCGTAGCGGCTGAGGCTCCTGCTCCGCCTGACCTCGCCGTGGCGGGCCCGCTGTCGCGATTCATCCCGTCGACGCTCACGGCTCCAGCCGTGAACAGGACGGCGGTCGCCATGCCCACGGCGGCCTTGGCGCCCAGGGCGCCTGCGATGCCGGTGGCGGCGGTTCCCGTCGCGCCGCCGGCCGAGCCGGCAGTACCGGCGGCGGCGCCGGCGCCGGAGCCGCCGCCGAGCTTGGCCGGGATCAGCTTTCGCAGCAGCGCCAGCAGCCCGAGCGGCGCCAGCGCCCCTCGCGCATGGCTCGACTCGGCCAGCGTCGTCCGGGCCCGAGTCAGCAGCGACTTCACGGAGGGAAGAGTGGTGCCCATCGCCTGGGTGATGTCCGTGTAGGAGAGGTCGTCGATCGCGCGCAGGGTGAGCGCCGTGCGCTGGGTCTTGGGCAGCTTGTGGACGTCGGAGACGATCGCCCGCAGCTCCTCGCGCTGCTGCACCCGTTCCAGGGTGGAGGTGCCGTGCTCGTGCGGGTGGACGTCCATCGAGTCGACCCCGTCGGCGGCGGTGGGCTTGCGAAGGTGATTGAGGCAGCGGTTGCGGGCGATCCGGTAGAGCCAGGGCCGGGCGTTGATCGGCCGGTCGTTGGCGAGGATCGCGGCGTGGGCGGCCGCGAACACCTCTTGGAGCACGTCCTCGGCGTCCTGCGGCGAGCCGACCAGGCGCCGGCAGAACGCCAGCAGCCGGGGCTGGTAGCGGTTGAAGAGGGCCTCGAAGGCCCAGTCATGGCCTTCGCGCATGAGGGCGATCAGGCGCTCGTCCGCTTGCATGCGCAGCGGCCGCGTACGTCGCGAAACGACGCCACTTGTAGTGGCGCTTGTTGGGAGGGAGGGGGCCTCTATGTGCGCGTTATCGGCAGAACTCGCAAAGACCTAAAGGTTCCGTCCTAAGATTGAGAAATCCGTCGATTCAGCTCCGAGGCAGGTTCCGCACCGCCTCGTCAGTGCGCGCATCGGCGGGGAACGCCATCTCGATCGAAAGCTCGGAGGTCGTCACATCGACCGCTGTGCCGAAGGTGGCGACTGTGGCGAAGAACGACAGCTCGGTGCCATCGGGGGCTCGCAGCCGCAGCGGCATCAGGATCCCCCTGGCGGCCGCCTCGGAGACGGGATCGTGACCGTGATCCTCCGCCCGGGTAGCTCGCCAGCTTCTCCAGCAGGGACGCAAGGTCCTCGTCCCCGGTGATCGCGAGCTGACGCCGGATCCGCTCGAGGAAATATGCCCGCACCTCGCCCAGGTTGACGATCAGGGGGGCCAGCCGCATGACGATCCCCTGCACGGTGTGCGGCGGCTCGAGCAGCGCCGGGTCAAGCCACTGGGCCAGCGCCAGCATCGCGGAGTTGGCGGCGACGATGTTCCAGCGGCCGTCGATCACGATCGCCGGATACGGCTCGTGCCTGGCGAGGATCAGGTCGAGTGCCTCCCGCACGGGCGCCAGCTCGGGGTCCTCGAGCGAACGCTCGGGAAAGGCCGGGGCGTGCCCGGCGGCGAGCAGCAGGTGGTTGCGCTCCCGGTACGGGACCTCGAGCTGCTCGGCGAGGCGCAGCACCATCGCGGGGCTCGGCGCGGAGCGGCCGGTCTCGACGAAGCTCAGATGCCGGGCCGAGATTCCGGCATCCAGCGCCAGCTCGAGCTGGCTCAGCCGCCGCCGCTTGCGCCACTCGCGCAGCAGCGGCCCGACCCCGGGCTGGGAGCTCACCGTCGCCATCCGTGACGGCCGACTCTAGCCGCAGCGCGACCGCGTTTCGATTACCTCCGAGGTAATCGACAACCCCACCTCCGAGTGGGACGATCCGGGCGATCCACCCATGCAAAGGCTGAACACACGGAAAGGTGAGTGATCTCCAGATGACATCCGGCGCAGCAGCAGTCCCAACCGTTCGCTCTCACGCCGCAGGCGAGGCGGACGAGGTGAAGTCGAGCCCGCGGGCGCTCGCCTTTCTCGCCCTGGCGATCGTCGGCCTCCTCGGCCAGCTCGTCCTGGTCGGCGTCTTCCTGGCCGAGGAGGGCCTGGCGCCCGGCGAGTTCGGGGAACAGATCTTCTCCTCGACGATCGCCGCCCTCACCTTCGCGGACCTCGCGATGTGCGCGGTGGTCTTCCTGGCATGGCTCCCGCGCGAGGCGGCAAGAGTGGGCATCCGCCGGTGGTGGCCGTTCGCCCTCGCGGCTTCGCTGGGGCTGTGCTTCGCATTCCCCCTGTTCCTCTACTTCCGGGAAAGAGGGCGGGTCTTCGCCGGCGATGGAGGCTCGCTAAGGTGAGCGCATGAGCCTCATGGACTTGATCGACAAGGCGCGAGAGCTGATCGGTGGGGGCGGGATCGATGCTCTGACCGAGAAGTCAGGGGAGCTCTCCGAGATCGCGCAGGGAGAGGGCAGCGTGCTCGACAAGGCCCAGCAGGCGGTCGAGGGGCTCGGTGAGGGCGGCGGCGACGCCGGCGGCGGCGGCAAGTCCGGCTAGCGCACGGCTCGGCGAAGTAGATAGTCAACAGTCAGCCGGTGGCCGAGTCGCTCTCCATACCGGGCCGCTTCAACGGGCCGCTCGAGAGCGGCAACGGCGGATACTCCTCGGGCGTCGTCGCCGGCTTTCTCGAGGGAGCGGCCGAGGTCACTCTGAGAAGTCCCGTCCCGCTCGATACCCCGCTCGACGTCGTGCGCCAGACGGATGGCTCGGTGCGTGTGCTCGACGGCGAGGCGCTCGTCGCCGAGGCGCGGCCGGCGCCTGAGCTCGAGGTAGACGTGCCCGCGCCGGTGAGCCCGGACGAAGCACGCCTGGCGGCCACCCGCTACAGGGCGCTATCCGACGGCCTCTTCAGTCAATGCTTCGTCTGCGGGCGAGCGCGCGAGGACGCATTCGGAGTGTTCGCGGGCGCCGTCGAGGGCCGCCAGCTCGTCGCCTCGCCGTGGACGCCGCCTTCGTGGACGGCCGACGCGGCGGGACACGTGCTCCCGGAGTTCGTCTGGGCCGTGCTCGACTGCCCGACCTACTTCGCCCTTTACATGGACGGGGAGCTGCCGATGAGCGTGCTCGCCCGGCTCACGGCGCGGATCGACGCGCCCGTCCACGCGGGCGAGGAGCATGTCGTGATCGGGTGGCCGATCGCCAGCGACGGCCGCAAACGTCACGCGGGATCGGCCGTGCTCTCGCCAAGCGGCGAAACCCTCGCGGTCGCGCATGCGCTCCTGATCGAGCCGCGAGAGGGATAGCGGGCACCGGTCCCAACGGCGGATACGCTCCGCCCGATGAATGGCGAGGCCAGATCCGGCCGCCTGCCGGCGAACGCCGCCCGGGCGATCTACGGGCAGATCCTCGTCACCTCCATGGTCGGCGCCCTGTCCGAGGACAGCGACATCGACGCCGAGTACATCCTGGTCTCGGTCGGGGCGACGATGGTGGTCTTCTGGCTCGCCCACGTCTACGCCGCGGCGATGGCGCGAGGCCTCGAGACGGCGCAGCACGTTGGCTGGGCGGAGATTCGGCGCTTGGCTACCGCCGAGTGGCCGCTGGTCCAGGCGACCTTCCCCACGGCGATCGTGCTGGCGCTCGGCGCGATCGGGGTGATCTCGACGGAGACCGCCGTGGACCTCGCAATCGCGGTTGGGGTCGTGGCGCTGTTCGCCTGGGGGTTGGCAATCGGCCGCGCATCGAGGTCATCGTGGGCGGTGGCGCTGCTTGGGGCGGTGATCAGCGCCGCTTTCGGCCTCGTGGTCGTCGGCCTCAAGGGGATCGTTCACTGACCCCGTTCAGCTTCTCGACCACGTCGAACAGGTCGCCGGTGTCGTAGAAGTCGACCGCGATCAGGTTCGGGGTCCGGTCGCGCACCCTCTCGCACCTCCGGGCGCGGGCAAGGAGCGCCTTATAGTCGTTGACCTTGGCGGCGTTGCTCGGCTTCGGCGCCGGGCTGGTGTCGATCCAGTGGTTGAGGAGGAAGAGCGGGTTGTCGCTCGACCCCCGGTTCGGCTCACACGTCCTGGCCAGCTTGCCCGGATCGGTCAGCTCGGACGCCTGCTTGAACCTGTACGGCGTCTCCTGGAGGACGTCGCCGTAGCCGTCCCGGTACCAGGGCTCCACGCCGGCCTCGTTCTCGGCCATCAGGACCACCCGGCGGCCGCTCGAGATCATCTCGCCGAGGGTCGGCGACGAGGGGTCGATCCCGCCCCTGTAGACGTACTCGTCCAGCCCGCTCTTCTTGACCGCGTCGACGAAGTCCTCGGGGTTCACGTAGTCCTCGTTGACGATCACCAGCACCTGGTCGGGGTGGGAGACGACGAAGTCGCGGATCTGGCCAAGCGTCTCATTGAGCGGCACCGCCCCCAGCTCGCAGAAGCGGTGGCACATATAGATCTGGCGCTCGCCCTCCTCGCCCGTCACCAGCCGGTCGCGGATCCGCAGCGCCGCGTCGAATGCCTCTTGCCCGATCTCCTTGACGTACTCGTTCCGCTCGGCGCTGGAGAACTTCCCGAGGTCGGTCTTGACCGCGCCGCCGCTGGCGGGGAGTCCCGTAATGAGTGTCGATCAGGAGGCCGCGGACGCCGTCGTCGAGCTGGCGTGAGATCCGATGGTCCTGGCTCGCGAACAGGTACTCGGGGATGTCGGCCCCCGACATCGCGTTGTGGGTGGCGGGGAGGACGACGTCGGCGAGCGGCTTGTCGCAGAGCCGGGCGCTGCCGTTGCAGTCGTCCAGGGAGGGCGAGGCCCTGCTGGTCGTGTTGAAGGTCGAGATCACTCCGGCGGTCACCAGGCCCGCGAACAGAACGCCGGCGGCCCCCAGCGCCACCCGGAGGCGGCGCCGGTCGGGGCCGGCGGCGCCCTCGGCCGCGGGAGTGGGAGTGGTTGCCTTGGCCGGCGGGGCGATCAGGCGCAGCAGCTCCTCGACCCCCTTGTAGAGGACGTAGAGGCCGACGGCGAGGACGGCGAGCTCGATCGCCGCGTCGCGGTTGAGGATGATCAAAAGGCCAACGGCGACCAAAACCGCGCCGCGGACCGCGCGGGCGGCGGGCCGCTCCGGGACGGTGGTCAGGCGCCGCCAGGCCTCCTCGACGGGGCGCTCGATGCGCACCGGCCGGACCACCGCGCGGGTTGCCGCGGCGAGGATCACCCCGGCGCCGGCGGCGATCAGCAGTGCGGTTTGGAGGCCGTCGAGGAACGTGTCCCAGGCCGCCTCCACGGCGGCGCGGGTGTCGGGGTCCGAGACCTGGCCGGCCACCGCCGAGCGGGCGAGTTGATAGCCGATCAGCGCCAACAGGGCGCCGATCGCGACCGAGATCCCCAGGAGCGAGACTTGGCGGCGCCAGTCGGGCGCCAGCGCGAGCCCGCCCGCCGCGGCCACGATCGCGAGCACCACCAGGATGACCGCCAGCGCCTCCACGTCCTTGGCCACCCGGGCCAGCTCCAGCAGCCAGCCGGGTGGCTCACCGTCCAGGATCGGGGCGGTGCTCCTGCTGCGAATCCGCTTTGCGACCTTGGGGGCGAGCTGCTCCAGCGCGGAGCCGACCACGACGCCGACGTCGGCAACCGTCAGGGTGACGGTGTTCTTGTCCCGCTTGAAGGTCGCCCGGTGCACGTCGCGGACGGCGGCACGGAGGAGATCGTTGAAGGCCCCGCTGCCGACCACCCCGGCCGCGACCCCCTCGATCACCGGACGAACGGCGATCAGGTCCGGTTGCTGGTCGACGATCCCGTCGGTGATCCGGCGTCCGATCTCGTCCTTGACGGCGGGCTTTTCGACCGCTGCGCCGACGTGGTTCGCGAACTGGTCGGAGTCGAACAGAACGCGGTTCGCGTACAGGGCAAAAATCGAGAGAAGGAGCAGGACCGCGGCCAGCACCCCCAGGGCCGTCGACGAGGCCCGCCGGCCCCGAGACTGGTTTGCCTGCCCCCACATCTGCGCGCTCCCGTCTTGGACTAGCCGATCGGGGGCCGGCGGTCGCCCCAGGGCCGCTCGGCCTCGAGTTGAGCGGCGAGCGAGAGCAGGGTCGCCTCGTCGTTCGGGCGGGCGACGAGCTGCACCGAGAGGGGCAGGCCATCCTCGGTGAAACCGGCCGGCACCGCGGCGGCCGGGTTGCCGAGGTAGTTCCAGGGGGGCCCCCAGCCGGTCCTTCTGGTCATCCCGGCGAGCGTCCATTGGCCGCCTCGTGAGTCCCACTTCTCCACCGGCACCGGCGGCTCGCCCACCACGGGCAGGAGCAGCACGTCGTGCTGGTCGAAGATGCGGTTGACCCGCGCCGCGTGCTTGGAGGTCGCCGCCCTCGTTCGCCGCAGGGTCCAGTCGGGGATCAGCGACCCCAGGCGGGCGACCCCTCGCACCTGCGACCCAAGCCGCTCGCCGTTGGGAAGCCGGCGGGCGTCGTCGGCGACCGCTCGCGCGTACATGACCGCGACGCCGTTGCCGACCATGCCCCAGTCGGGATCGCGCCAGGCGACCTGGTGGCCCAGCGAGCCGAGCAGCTCGGCCGTCTCCTCGACCGCGTGCCGGCAGCGCTCATCGAGGATCGGGGGCGCCAGCGCGCGAGCACCCTTGACCGAGACCGCGACGCGCAGCTTGCCGGGCGGGGTCCGCGCCGCCTCGGCGAAGCGCCGCTCGGGAGGCGGCGGCTTGTCGGAAGCCTTGCCGCCGCCCGCCGCGACGTCGAGGAAGAGCGCCGTGTCGAGGACGTTTCGAGTCAGGCATCCGTTGACGGACATCCCGTGCCAGTGCTCGGTGTCCGGGTCCACCGGGATGCGGCCACGCTGCGGCTTGAGCCCGAAGAGGGAGCAGTAGGCGGCGGGATAGCGAATCGATCCCGCTCCGTCCGAGGCGGTGGCGGCGGCCGCCAGCCCCGCAGCCACGGCGGCTCCGCTTCCTCCGGAGGAGCCCCCGGGTGTGCGCTCCAGGTTCCACGGATTTCGCGTCACGCCCCAGGTCGGGGATTCGGTGAACATCGCGAAGGCGAGCTCGGGGAGGTTGGTCTTGCCGATCACGATCGCCCCCGCGGCCCGCAGCCGCCTGACCAGCTCGCAGTCCTCGGTCGCCGGCTCGTCGATGCAGCCGGTGCCGTGGGTGGTCAGCTCGCCTGCCACGTCGTGCGAGTCCTTGACTGCGATCGGGACCCCGAGCAGCGGCGCCTGGCCGTCCGAGTGGCGACGCTTCTCGGCCTCCACCGCGGCGGCGAGCGCAGGCTCGGCGCGGACGACGCGGTAGGCGTTGAGCTGCGGGTCCAGGCGTCCGATCCGCTCCAGATAGAGCCCGACCAGCTCTCGCGGCGATACCTCACCGGCCCGCACCGCCTCCGCCTGGCGCGCGAGGCCCGCGAAGGCGAGGTCCGTCTCCGCCATGGTCGGGGACTGTAGTCGGTGCGGTCGAGCGCGGGCGATCGCTGGGTCCATGCCGGATGAAAGGCTGTGGCCGTGAGCGACGCCGAGCTGATCCTCGTCGCCGGGTCCCTGCTCGCGGCGGGGATCGCGGCGTCGCTGCTCGCGGCCCGCCTCAAGTTGCCCGGATTGGTCCTCTTCCTCGCCCTCGGGATGGCGATCGGCTCCGACGGCACCGGCTGGATCGAGTTCGACGACTACGAGCTGGCGCGGACGATCGGCGTCATCGCCCTCGCCCTGATCCTGTTCGAGGGTGGCCTGACCTCCGGTTACCTCGAGGTCCGTCCGGTGCTGCGACCGGCGCTCTCTTTGGCGCTGCTGGGGACGATCGCCACGGCAGCCGTCACCGGGCTGGTCGCCAGCTGGCTCCTGGACTTCTCGCTGCTGGAGGGGCTCCTGCTCGGCTCGATCCTCGCCGCCACCGACGGAGCGGCGATCTTCGCCCTGCTGCGCGGCTCGGCGTTGAGGCGCAGGCTCGCCCACACCCTTGAGGCGGAGTCCGGCTTCAACGACCCGGTGGCCATCCTGCTGGTGCTCGGATTCATCGAGTGGATCCAGACTCCCGGGTACGGCATCGCCGACATGGCCGGGCTGTTCGCGCGCGAGCTGGGCATCGGCCTGGTGGTGGGGCTGGCCGTGGGCGCGGGCGCCGTCTGGACCTTCCGGCGCCTGAATCTGGAGACCGCCGGGCTCTATCCGGTGGCCTCGATCGCCACCGCGGGCCTGGCGTACGGGGGCGCCGCGAGCATCGACGGCTCGGGCTTCCTCGCCGTGTACCTGGCGGGGCTGGCGCTGGGCGGCGCCCACATTCCCGCCAAGCGCACCATCACCGCCTTCCACGAGGGCCTCGCCTGGGTGGCCCAGATCACTCTCTTCCTCACCCTCGGGCTGCTCGTCTTCCCGAGCCAGCTCGGCGACGTGTTGGTGGAGGGAACCCTGATCGGCTTGGTGGTCGCCTTCGTGGCTCGGCCGCTCGCCACGGCGCTCGCCACCGCCTTCGGCCGCTACGACGCCCGCGAGCGGCTTGTGCTCGGCTGGGCGGGGCTGCGCGGCGCGGTCCCGGTGGTGCTGGCGACCTTCCCCGTGATCGACGGGGTTTCCGACAGCATCGAGGTCTTCAACATCGTCTTCTTCGCCGTCGTCATCTCGACCATCCTCCAGGGAACGACGTTCGAGTCGCTGGGTCGGGCGCTCGGGGCCACGAGCGCCCAGCCCGCGCTGCCGCGGCCGCTGACCGAGACCGGGACGATCCGCGGGCTCGGCGCCGAGGTGGTCGAGTTCGTGGTCGGCGACGACGACGCGATCGTCGGGCGCCGGGTCCGAGAGCTGAGGCTTCCGCGAGAGGCGCTGGTCAGCGTGATCGTGCGAGGAGGCGAGGCGATTCTGCCAAGGGGATCAACCCGGATCGAGGCCGGCGACAGGCTTCACCTGGTGGTCCGCAAGGAGGTTGCGAGGGACTTTCCCAAGCTGATCGAGCGCTGGCGCAGCGGCCCAATCGGACCGGGGGAGAGGCCGAGGACGGGCTTCCAAGGCCACCCGCCGATCTTCAGCGTTCGTCCCTGGCTTCCGACCGATGGCGACCCGGCCCGCCCCGATGTCGTGGCTGGGAAGGCGGTCGTCGAGCACATGCGCGGTCGCCACGACCAGCCGGGCTCTGTTGTGGCGCTGGAGGACGGTCGCTATGGGGTCACCGGTGCCCTGTTGATCGTCGGCAGCGCTATGCAGGTGCAAAGACAGGCGCGCAAATGCCTGCAGCAGGCTGACGACGAGACGGAACGCGCCTGGTGGCAAGAGGTGATCGGGGCCCTGGTGCGGTGATCGTCAGTGCGCTGGTCAGGTCGGCTGGGTCGTGGGGCGGATCAGGATCTCGTTCACGTCCACGTGCTCGGGCTGGCTGAGCGCGTAGATCGCGGCTCGCGCCAGGTCGTCGTCGGCGAGCGCGTTCTGCGGGCGCTGGTCGAAGAACTCGGTGTCGGTCATCCCCGGCTCGATCAACGTCACGCGGATGCCGGTGTTGTCGTGCATCTGGCGAAGCTCGGCGCGCAGGGCCTCGCCGATCGCCGTCACCGCCCACTTGGTGGCGGAGTAGAGCGAGCCCGGGAGCACGCGGCGGCCGGCCACTGAGCTCGTGATCAGGTAGTGGCCGCTGCCTCGCTCGAGCAGGTGGGGGAGGGTGGCGCGGATCGTCAGCGCGACGCCCAGGACGTTGGTCAGCACCATCGAGCGCCAGTGCTCGACCGATTCCTTCGAGGAAGCCGCGCTGAGCGCCGAAGCCGGCGTTCGCGAACACCGCGTCGATGCGGCCGAAGGAATCGAGCGCCGCCTGGGCCAGCGCCTGGTTGTCCTCCCATTCCGTGACGTCGCAGCGGACGGCGATCGCGCGCTCGTCCCCGCCCAGCTCCTCGGCCAGCTCGCGCAGCCGATCCTCGCGCCGCGCCCCGAGGACCACCCGGTAGCCGGCCTCGGCCGCCGCGCCGCGCCGTGGCCGCCCCGATCCCGCTCGAGGCGCCCGTGATCAGCAGGACTCGCTCGTCGGCCACGCAACGAGCCTATCCATCAAGCCCGGGGATCAGTTGACGGCCGCTTGCGATAATCGCGCTGCGCCCGATGGATCCCGCTCGCAAACGGAAGATCCGGCTGATCGTCGCCCTGAGCGCCGCGGTGCTGCTCGCGGTGGCGCTCGTCTACACGTCGTTCAGCGCCTCGACGGAGGCCAAGCAGCCCTCCGAGATCCTCAACGCCTCGTCCGACAGCTCCTACGACCTGACCGGGGTCGTGGTCCCGGGCTCGATCCAGCATCGCGGCTCCGAGCTCGACTTCCGGGTCGCGGACCGTGACGACCACAAGGCCTCGATCCCGGTGCGCTACACCGGCGAGGTCCCGGATCCGTTCAGGGACGGGCGCGAGGTGATCGTGACCGGCAAGGTCGAGGACGGCACCTTCGTCGCCGAGCGCGACAGCCTGGTCACCAAGTGCCCCTCGAAGTTCCAGGAAGAGGCCGAGCAGGACCCGGAGCACGTGATCATCACCGAGTGATGGCCGGCTTGTGATCACGGTCGGCGCCGCCTGCCTCCTCCTCGCCCTCCTGGTTGCCGTCTACGGCGCGGTGGCCGCGCTGGCGGGGACGCGGGGCGACCGCCGCTTCACGGACTCGGCCCGGCGCGCCGTGTACGCGTTCGCGGCGCTGCTGACGGTCTGCGTGGTCGTGATCGAGCTGGCATTCGCGCGCACCGACCTGTCGCTTCAGGTGGTCGCCGAGCACTCGTCCACCACCACCCCCGGCTTCTACAAGCTGACGGCGATGTGGTCGAGCCAGGAGGGCTCGCTTCTGCTGTGGGCCTGGGTGCTGTCGCTGACCTCCTCGGCGGTCCTGTTCGCGACCCGGAGCAAGTACCGCGAGATCGCCCCCTGGGCGACCGCGGTGCTGATGGGGCTGGGCGCCTTCTTCGTCGGCCTGATGCTGTTCGAGGCCAACCCGTTCGCCCGGCTCGACCCGGCGCCCGCCGAGGGGGTGGGGCTCACCCCGCTGCTCCGGCACCCGGCGATGGCGATCCACCCGCCCATGCTCTACTCGGGCTACGTCTTCTTCTCGATCCCGTTCGCGTTCGCGATCGGCGCCCTGATCACTCGGCGGCTGGACGCGAGCTGGATCCGCGCCACCCGCCGCTTCGCCCTGATCGCCTGGCTGCTCTTGGGGATCGGCATCCTGCTGGGCGCCCGCTGGTCTTACTCGGAGCTCGGTTGGGGCGGCTACTGGGGGTGGGATCCGGTGGAGAACGCGTCGCTGATGCCGTGGCTTGTCGGCACGGCCTTCCTGCACTCGGTCATGGTCCAGGAGCGGCGCGGAATGCTGAAGGTGTGGAATGCCTCGCTGATCTGCGGCACGTTCGCCCTGGCCCTGCTCGGCACCTTCCTGGTCCGCTCGGGGATCCTTGAGTCGATCCACGCGTTCGGCGCCTCCACCGTCGGCGGCCCGCTGCTGGCGCTGATCGCGGTCGTCATCATCGGCTCGGCCTCGCTGATCGTCTCGCGCCTCGACGACCTTCGCTCTCCCAAGCGGATCGAGTCGCTCGCCTCCCGCGAGGCGGTGTTCCTGATCAACAACTTGCTGCTCGTGGGGCTGGCGGCGGTGATCTTCTGGGGCACGTTCTTCCCGCTGATCTCCGAGCTGTTCACGGGCGACAAGGCCTCGCTCGCGGCCCCCTGGTTCAACCGCTACACGACGCCGCTGGCGATCCTGTTGGTCCTGTTCACCGGGGTCGGCCCGCTGCTGGCCTGGCGCCGGGTAAGCGCGGGTGCCCTGAAGCGGCTGCTGGGCGTTCCCGCCGTGGCGGGGCTGATCGCCGCGGTGGGGCTGTTCGCGTTCACCGATGCGCGCTCGGAGCCCCTGGCGCTGATCCTGTTCTCGCTCGCCGCCTTCTCGCTGACCGCCCTGGTGCAGGAGTTCGGGCGCGGCGCGGCCGGCTACCGGGCGCTGGTGGGCGGCTCCTACCCGCGCGCGCTCCTGGCGCTGTTCTCGCGCAACCGTCGCCGCTACGGCGGCTACGTGGTTCACGCGGGGATCGCCGTCCTCTTGATCGCCGTGGCGGCGTCCTCGAGCTTTCAGACCAGTCGCGACCTGCGGCTGCGTCCAGGGGAGTCGGCCACCGTCGACGATTACCGGGTCACCTACGTGCGCCCGACCGCGGTCATCGAGCCGGCCGAGCAGCGGCTCACGTTCGGCTCGGTGCTCGCGGTTGAAAAGGATGGACAGCCCTACACGACCCTTCACCCATCCCGCAACTACTACGCAGGGATGGGGAGCCCGGGCGGCGCAGGGCCGATCAGGAGCTTCTTCGAGGGCGAGGCGACCAGCGAGGTGGGCCGCAGGACGACCGCCGGCGGCGACATCTGGACCGCCATGCAGCCCGACCTGGCGCCGCTGGACCCGATCATCAACGGGGCCGACCGGCGCCTGCGCCGGATCGCGGAACGGGTGCCCCCGGGAGACCCGGACGCGGGGCGCCAGCTCGGCTTCCTGCAAGGCCTGGCGATCCGCTCGATCCAAGAGCGCTACCTGGGGGACCCGCCTCCGGCGAACTTCCGGGTCAACGTCAACCCGCTGGTCAGCTGGATCTGGCTCGGGGGCGCGATCGCCGTGATCGGCGGCCTGGTCGCGATCTGGCCGGCCCCGGAGGCCCGCCGCCGCCGCGTCTCCGACGTCTACGCGGCGCGGCTCGCTCGAGAGCTGGGACGCGCGTAGACGGCGAGCGGGTTGGCGCTTTTCAGACCGCATGGGTGTGAAACGCGCCACCAGCCCCGGGTGCTCCTAGCCTGTAGCGCCGTGGAGATCGTTCTCGCTCTGGTGATCGTCGCGATCGTCGCCTGGTTCGTGGCCGGCCCGCTGCGCCGCTCGGAAAGCGAGGTGGAGGCGGCCGAGGCCGGCCTCGAGGACCCCGCGATCGCCGAAATCGAGGCTCGCAAAGAGGCCAAGTACCGCGAGATCCGCGACGCGGAGCTCGATCGGCGGCAGGGCAAGCTCTCGGAGGCCGATTGGCGTCGCCAGGACGCCGAGCTTCGCCGCGAGGCGATCGAGATCCTCAAGCGGCTGGACCACCTGCGCGGCCAGCGATCCGCGAGCCCCGGATGAAGGCGCGGCACGGTTCCCTACACTGCCGGGCGATGGAAACCGTGCTCGGCGTTGTCCAGGTGGTCATCTCGGTGGTCCTCATCTTCCTCGTCCTCCTGCACTCGGGGAAGGACGCCGGGCTCTCCGGCGCGTTCGGGATCGGGCAGAGCGGAAGCGCCCTCGGCGGCGGCTCGCTGGTCGAGCGCAACCTGGACCGCTGGACCGTCTTCTTCGCGATCCTGTTCGCGGTCAACACGCTGGTCCTGCTGAAGATCTGAGCGGCGCTCGACGCACGATGAAATCCCCGCCTTTGCAGGGACTCCATCATGCGCCTGAGAGGAGTCGAACCTCCACGGGCCTTGCGGCCCACAAGGCCCTCAACCTTGCGCGTCTACCAGTTCCGCCACAGGCGCGGGTGGGGTCGATTCTAGACGCCGCCCTGCGCTGCGCTTGCTTCCGTCCGCGATACGAGCTAGTCTACGAACATGTGTTCCCGTGGCAGCCGGATTGAGCGCCGAGGACGAGAGCCTCTGCGGTCCGAGGGGAGATAGACGGTGGATCTGACCAAGCGCCAGAAGGAGATCTTCGACTTCATCCGCCGCTACGCCTCCAGGTACGGCTACCCGCCCACCGTCCGCGAGATCGGCAAGGCCGTCGGGCTGCACTCGTCCTCGACCGTGCACGCTCACCTGGCCAACCTGGAGAAGGTGGGGCTGCTGCGCCGCGACCCGACCAAGCCGCGGGCGATCGAGCTGCTGGTGGACCGGGCGAAGCGCGCTATGCGCCGCCCCGGGCTGCCGGTGGTCGGACACGTCGCCGCCGGCGAGCCGATCCTCGCCGAGGAGAACATCGAGGAGTACGTGCAGCTCCCCTCGGCGATCGGCGGCGAGCAGGGCGACTACATCCTCCAGGTGAAGGGCGACTCGATGCGCGACGCCGGCATCCTCGATGGCGACTACGTGGTGGTGAGCGAGGCCGCCGACGCCGACAACGGCGAGATCGTGGTGGCGATGATCGAGGACGAGGCGACCGTGAAGCGCTTCTATCGCGAGAAGGACCGAGTCCGGCTCCAGCCCGCGAACAAGGCCTACAAGCCGATCCGCACCCGAGACGCCAAGGTCCTCGGCCGGGTGATCGGCGTCTACAGGACGGTTTGACGATGGCGGCGCTGGCGACCCGGGAGCGAGCCGTCGCCGAGCGGCCGCAGGCGAGCCGCGGCGCGTCGAGGCTGTTCGAGCCGGGTGGCGTCACCCTCGAGGACTCGATCCTCGCCGTCTGGGCGGACCTGGTCGCTGAGGGTCGCGCCCGCTGCCCCGTCTGTGAAGGCTCGATCACGGCCGACGGCGGCTGCCCCGGCTGCGGCTCGGAGCTCCGCTGAGCGAACGCGGCCCCGCGGGGCCGCGAAAACCCACCCATATGGGGTAGTAGACACGGCGGGGCAGGCGGCGTACACTTGATCTCTCGCAGGCCATGCAGCCGCGGGGGGTGAGGCTCCTCGAGGAAAGTCCGGACACCACAGGGCAAGGACGGTCGGTAACGCCGACCCGGGGAAACCCGCGGGAAAGTGCCACAGAAACGACACGGCCGATGGCGCGGCCTCACGTGAGCCGCGCACAGGCAAAGGTGAAAAGGTGCGGTAAGAGCGCACCGGCGCCACGGTGACGCGGCGCGTCAGGGCAAACCCCGTCCGGTGCAAGGCCAAACAGGACCGACGACCCGGCCCGGCGAGGTCCAGGTAGGCCGCAGGGCCCCGGCGAACGGGGCTCCCCGGGGACGCAGTCCCCGGCGAGACAGATGGCCGCACACGACAGAATCCGGCTTACAGGCCTGCTAAGGAAAAGCCCCGCAAAGGCGGGGTTTTCCTATGGGCGTCCGCCGGAAGCAGGCGGAAGGCCTTGTCGTTGGCGGTGAGCACACGGAATTGGCGTTCGTCGAGGGTGAGCAAATCCAGCGTCTTGTGCCGGGCCGCGAGGACCACGATCGAAGCGTCGGCGAGGCTCACCCTGAGGTCGGCGTGACGCTCGATGATCGTGCGAGCCTCACGGATCTCGGGCGCTGCGAAGGGCGCCAGCTGGTACGCGCCGCGCTCGACCTCGCTCAGCAGGCCCGTGCGCGCCGCCTCACCGACCCTGGTCGCGAGCAGGTAGTCGAGCTCTGCGAGCACGAACGGCGACAGCAGCAGCGGCGGCGTCGCGTTTGAGAGGCTCGCGGCGGCCTCGTTGTGACGTCGCTGGGCGGAGTCGAGCGCGGCGAGCAGGCCGCTCGTGTCGAGGAGGATCACTCGCCGAAGCCGGCGACGAGCTCCTCGTCAACGCGCTCGGCGAGCGTCGGGTCACCGCTGTCAAAAAGCGGCACCCGGGGCCGCGGATGGGCCTCCTCGCCGGTGGCGGCTGCGAGCGCGCTGCGGACGACCTCGGCCTCGGTCTTTCCCTGTGCCGCGGCCGTGCGCTCGAGTGCTGACTTCATCTCGTCCGGGAGATAGATCGTCGTTCGCCTCATGCCATACATGGTGACATACGTCGGGGCGTAAAGCCGAGGGATCCTCGAATCGGTAGCGGCCCTACGGCAGCTTCCCGGCCTCGATCCGCTTCTTCCAGCGCCGCTGACGGCGCCGCGCGTCGGCCATGAACAGGGGCATGAGGCGAGTCGCCAGGCCGGGGAAGGCGTCGAGGAGGCGCACGATTGCGCCGCGCCAGCGTGGGATCGCGAGCACCGGCCTCGGATGGTCGAGCAGCGCGACGACCTTCGCCGCCACCTCGTCCGCTCGCAACAGCTGGCCCGAGAAGGAAGGCGCCGCGTCGGGGTCGTCGAGCTTGTCCGCGATCATCGGCGTCCAGATCCCGTCCGGGCACACCGCCGAGACATGGATCTCCCCGAACCCGGCGCGCCGCAGGTCGGCGAGCGCCCCGAGGCTGAAGGCGATCGCGCCGTGCTTGGTGGCCGAGTAGAGGGCCTCGCCGGGAGGTGCGCCGAGGCCGGCGAGCGAGACCACGTTGATCACCTGGCCGCGGCCCGCGGCGCGCATCCGCTCGAGGGCGGCCAGGGTGCCGTTGATGGTCCCCAGCGTGTTGACCTCGAACAGCAGCCGGCGAGTCTCGGGATCGTGCTCCCACACGTGCCCCGTGACCAGGACGCCGGCGTTGTTCACCCAGAGGTCGAGCGAGCCGCCGCGCTCGACCGTCAGCTCCGCCGCCGTTCGGCAGGCTTCGGGGTCGCGCACGTCGAGCGCGGACGCGAACGCCGGGGGGCCGAGCTCGCCCGCCGCCGCTTCGGCGGCGCCCGGGTCGACGTCGGTCAGGTGGACGGTGAGGCCGCGCGCGGCGAGTGCCCGGGCGATCTCCATGCCCAGGCCCCGCCCCGCCCCTGTGACCAGCGCCGTTGCCACGGGCGGGGAGCATACGTTGTGCGGCTCCGCATTAGCGGTCGCTTACAAAACACAAATATCCGTCTAATCGTCTGTTAGGATGCCGCGAGCTTCCGGCTGAATCCCCGCCACATAGCCGCGGGGATCGGGGGACCCAGTGTTCTGGGGCGAATCGCAGGCGACTGCCGCGTAGCGCCGTCTCTTTCGGCGCGAGCCCGTCAGCTAACCCCGTAAGCGACCAGAAAGAGCAGATGTACGAGGGCACTGCCCGTACGCGGGCGCAAATCGAATACCGCAGACGGCAAGCGCCGCCCCGAGCGGGCCGGCGGGTCCGAGACCGGCCGCTGCATCGCCCCGACCGGATCGCCCTCTGGGCGGTCGCCATGGCGGTGATCGCGATGGTGGCGGCCGCGACCAGCGCCGAGGCAGGCTCTGGCGGCACGGGGTCCTCGCGTGGTGGGGATTCGAGCGGTTGCCAGCAGCTGCGGTTCGGTGCCAGGGCGCTCGACCTCGGGGATTGCGGTGGCGACGTGAAGACGCTCCACTGGATCCTGAAGGCGAAGTCCTACGGCGTGCCCCTGGGCAAGGACTTCGAGAGCCCGACCGCCAGCTCGGTGCGGCGCTTCCAGCGGCGCCACAGCTTGCCCGCCGACGGCGTCGTGGGACGCAAGACGCGGAAGCAGGTCGTCCGTACGATGACCAGAAGCGTCGCCACCTGGTACGGGCCCGGGTTCTTCGGCCAGCGCACCGCCTGCGGCCAGAAGCTGAGCCGCAAGACGATCGGCGTCGCCCACCGCCGCCTGCCCTGCGGGACCA
Organism: uncultured Actinomycetes bacterium; assembly: GCA_963824865.1. Classification (GTDB taxonomy): domain Bacteria; phylum Actinomycetota; class Thermoleophilia; order Solirubrobacterales; family 70-9; genus AC-56. The sequence continues at coordinate 137,563 of CAWGQQ010000012.1, forward strand.
GGGTGACGCTCAAGTACCACAGCCGCTACGTCAGGGCCCGCGTGATCGATCGCGGCCCGTACGCCGGCGGCGTTCGCTGGGACCTGACCCAGAAGACGGCCCGAAAGCTTCAGCTCACCACCACGGACACGATCCGCGCCGCCCCGATCGACTAACTCCCCCTCGCTGGGGCGACGCGGTGAAAGCGGTCGCGAGCGGTGCTCCCCCATCGCTCGCGACCGCCTGCCTGCGCGCGGTGGCTCAGGCGGCAGCCGGCAGGACCGACGGGTCTGATTGGTCCTGCGGCAGCGCGGCGGCGTTAGCCATCAGGCTCTGGAACTCGTTCAGCGCCACGTGGGCGACCGCCTCGAGGATCTGCTCATCCCCCCAATCGACTTCGCGGGCCTCTTCGAGTAGGTGGTGGGCGGGGCGCCCGTCCGCCTGTAACAGCGCTCTAGGAAGGCCAGCAGAGCCGCCTCACGGGGATCGGCGGAGCTCCAGCTTCGGGCCCGGGAGATCTCGTCGAGCCCCAGTCCCGCGGCGCGCGCGGTCTTCGCGTGCTGCGCGACGGAGTAGGGGTCGCCCCGCTCTTCGGCCACAGCGAGAGCGATCCGCTCGCGTGTGGCGGGCGGAAGGACGCCGCCGCGAAGCTCGTGGCGCATGCGCGCGAAGGCCCGCAGCGTCGCCGGCGAGCCGGCGAGCACGCCGACGAACTTCGACACTGACCCACCGGCGCTGGCCATGCCCTGGAGCAGCCTGGCGCTGGCGTTGGGGGCGGTGAGCTCGTCGTGGATTTGGAAGCGGCTGATGTCTGTTTTCACTGTCATCGGGGGTTGGCCTCCGCGATCGCAGGGTCCGCGGACGTATTGCGGCGTTTAGGCGCTCTTGAACCTTCCTTTACTTTACCTTTAGCCTATTACTTACGTTGCGTAAGTTACGCCGTTATTTATACCGGAGAACGCGGCGTCACGCAAGCAGGGCGCAGGCAGGCTTTGGTCCTCGATACGTATTCGGACGGGGGTCCGGTTCAACCGTGCGCCACCGATATGGTTCCGCGCCCGCTGGCCAGACCGACAGGAGGAGCAGATGCCCGACACCCCCGCCGCCGCTCGAACCGAGACGCCGGACGACGTCATGAAGGTCGTCAAGGATCGCGACGTCCGATTCATCCGACTGTGGTTCACCGATGTGCTCGGCCAGCTGAAGAGCTTCTCGATCAATGCCGCGGAGCTCGAAGACGCGTTCGAGGGTGGCATGGGGTTCGACGGGTCCTCGATCACGGGCTTCAACCCGATCGAGGAGTCGGACATGATCGCCCAACCCGACCCGGCCACCTTCGCGATTCTTCCCTGGCGCCCTGCCGAGAAGGCGACCGGGCGGATGTTCTGCGACGTCAAGGTGCCCGGCGGCGATCCCTACGAGGGCGATCCGCGGTGGATCCTGCAGCGGGCCCTGAAGCGCGCCCAGGAGATGGGCTTCGACGCCTACAACATCGGCCCCGAGCTCGAATACTTCTACTTCCGCTCCGCCAAGCCCGGGGACGGTCCGCCTGAGATCCTCGACGAGGGCGGCTACTTCGACCTCACCACTCTCGACGCCGGCTCCGACGTGCGGCGCGAGACGATCCTGGCGCTGGAGCAACTGGGCATCCACGTCGAGTACGCGCACCACGAGGTGGGCCCCTCCCAGCACGAGGTCGACATGCGCTACAAGGACGCGCTCTCGATGTCCGACGACTGCATGACCTACCGCATCGTGGTCAAGGAATACGCGATGAAGTACGGCTGGCACGCCACCTTCATGCCGAAGCCGCTGTTCGGCGAGAACGGGTCGGGCATGCACGTCCACCAATCGCTGACCCGGGATGGCAGGAACGCCTTCTTCGATGCCGACGACCAGTACTACCTGTCGCCGACGGCCAAGGCGTTCATCGCCGGGCAGCTCAAGCACGCGAGGGAGATCTCGCCGCTGTTCGCCCAGTGGGTCAACTCCTACAAGCGGCTGGTCCCGGGGTACGAGGCCCCGACCTACCTGGCCTGGTCACGGCGCAACCGGTCGGCGCTGATCCGGGTGCCGCTCTACCACCCCGGCAAGGAGCAGGCGACCCGCGCGGAGCTGCGCTGCCCCGATCCCGCCTGCAATCCCTACCTCTGTTTCGCGGCGATGCTGCACGCGGGCCTGGAGGGCGTCGAGCACGGGTACGAGATCCCCGAGCCGATGGAGCAGAACCTCTACCACCTGACCCCCGAAGAGCGCGAGAAGCGCGGCATCGAGGAGCTCCCCGAGACCCTCGGAGAGGCGGTCGAGATCGCCGCCCACTCGGAGCTCGTCCTGCGAATCCTGGGCGAGCACACCTTCAAGCGCTTCGTCGAGATCAAGCGCCAGGAGTGGGACGAGTACCGGGTCCAGGTCACGCCCTGGGAGATCGACAAGTTCCTGCCGGTGCTCTAGGCCCTTCGATCCTGCGCAACGGCTACGAAACGTGCCGCAGGGCCCTCGTCCTGCGCGTGGTCTCCTTGCCGCTCTTCTCGCTCCTGACCAGATAGCGCGGGTCGTCCTTCGACGCCGCGACCACCCGGCCGTTGATCTCGGTCCGCGAGGTGAGGGTTCGGCGCACCCTGCCGACCACTCGCCGGCCCCGAAAGGTCCACTCCACCCGGTCGCCTCGCTTGAAGTCCTGAGCCATCGATCGTCCTCCTTGGTCGGAACCGACCGCGTCAACCCCGCCGGGCGGCGACGTGCCCCGGGTGGGCTTCAGCCCAGGGCCGTCGCGAGCTCCTCGGGCTCCGTGACTGGACGCCGGCAGGCGAAGTTCTCGCAGACATAGGCGGCGGGCCGCCCTTCCACGGCCGAGCGCTCGCGCATCAGCTCGGGCCGTTCGGTGCCCTCGGCCCCGCCGGCGAGCACCAGGTAGGGGCGAAAGGCCGAGCGGACCACGGCGGCCAGGTGGGAGACGGCCTCGACGGCGCCGTCGGGCGCGTCAGGGGCGGCCGGCGGCCGGGGCCACCAGCGCCACCTCCTTGACCGAGGCGAAGTGGAAGTCCATGGCGCGGAGCAGGTGGGCAAGCCCGTGCGGATGACGGGCCGCCGCGCCGTGCAGGAGACGGAAGACGCCGACCGCGTGGCGCTCGTACTCGTGCTCGCCGGTCAGTGCGGCGAGGCGCAGTAGGCCGTAGGCGGCGGAGGAGTTCCCGGAGGGGATGGGATGGTCGTCGACGTCCTTGCGGCGCGCGATCAGGCGCTCGTGGTCGTGGGCGGTGGTGAAGAAGCCCCCGTGCTCGGAGTCGGCGAACAGCTCGATCATCAGGTCGGCCGTCTGTCGCGCGGCGTCGAACCATCGCACCTCGAAGCTGGCCTCGTACAGCGTCAGCAGCGCCTCCACCAGGTACGCGTAGTCCTCCAGGTAGGCGCCCAGGCGCGCTTCGCCGTCCTTCCAGGAGCGGCGCAGGCGCCCGTCGCCGGAGCGCATCTGGGTCCAGACGAACTCCGCGCAGCGCCGCGCGGCGTCCAGGTGATCGCCACGTCCCAAAACGGCGCCGGACTCGGCGAGCGCCGCGATCATCAGGGCGTTCCAGGAGGCAAGGCGCTTGTCGTCGAGGCTCGGCCAGACGCGTTCGGCCCGCCGCTCGCGGAGCGCCAGGCGGGCCTCGTCCAGGCGCTCGGGCCGCTCCACGGCCGGCCCGCCGGGCAGGTGGAGGATGTTGCGCCCCTCGAAGTTTCCCGGCTCCGTGACCCCGAAGTACGCGATCACCTCATCGGCTGCGTCACCCAGGCCGGCCGCGCCGAGCGCTTCGGTGACCTGCTCCGGGGTCCAGAGGTAGAAGCGGCCCTCCTCGCCCTCGGAGTCGGCGTCGAGCGCCGAGTAGAAGCCGCCCTCGGGCCCACGCATCTCGCGCAGCGCCCAGTCCAGCGTGTCGGTGGCGACCCGTCGCCAGCGCTGGTGCCCGAGCGCCTGCCAGCCGTGCAGGTAGGCGCGCGCGAGCAGCGCGTTGTCGTAGAGCATCTTCTCGAAGTGGGGGACCAGCCAAACCTCGTCGACCGAGTAGCGGGCGAAGCCGCCGCCGATCTGATCGTGGATGCCGCCGTGCGCCATCGCGTCGAGCGTCGACTCGACCACGTCGTTGACGCCGTGCGCCAGGAGCAGCTCGAGCGCCGCCGCGGGGGGGAACTTGGGCGCTCCGCCAAACCCGCCGTGGCGCAGGTCGGCCATCGCTCGGAGCCCGCCGACGGCGGTGGCCACCAGCTCGGGGTCGAGCGGCTCCGCGGAGGGCTCCAGCCGGCCGATCGCCGCGAGCTGCTCGCGGATCCGCGTCGCCGAGGCGCGGATCCGCTCCCGCTGCGTGCCCCACGACTCCACCACCGCCTCCATCACCATGCGGAAGCTGGGCATGCCGTGGCGGGGCTCGGGCGGGAAGTAGGTGCCCCCGTAGAACGGCACGCCCTCGGGATCGAGGAAGCTGGTCAGGGGCCAGCCGCCGTGGCCGGTCATCCCCTGCACCGCCTCCATGTAGATCGAGTCGAGGTCCGGGCGCTCCTCTCGGTCGACCTTGACGGGAACGAAGTGCTCGTTCATGTAGGCGGCGGTCTCCGCGTCCTCGAACGACTCGCGCTCCATCACGTGGCACCAGTGGCAGGCCGCGTAGCCGATCGAGAGCAGGATCGGCTTGTCCTCGCGCTTGGCGCGCTCCAGCGCCTCGGGCCCCCAGGCATACCACTCGACCGGGTTGTCCTTGTGCTGGAGGAGGTAGGGACTGGTCTCCTCGGCGAGGCGGTTGGCCATCGATTTCAGGCTACCCGCTGGCAACCGTGCAGCCAGCCCCCCGGCCGGCCGCCGACGGCGCCGGGGCGCTGTTGATATACCCCGCCGCGGAGAGAAAGACGATGTCCACGGACCTGACAGTGGTGCTTCAGGACCGGCCCGGCGAGCTCGCGAGGCTGGGCCAGGCCACGGGCGAGGCGGGGATCAACATCCAGGGCATGTGCGCGTTCACCGGCGAGGGGCGGGGGATCATCCACCTCCTGGTCGACGACGCCCAGGCGACCGTCGCCAGGCAGGCGCTGGAGGAGGCGGGCATGGGCGTCGCCGACGTGCGCGAGGCCCTGGTCGTCGACGTCGAGGATCGACCGGGCACCCTCGGGGAGCTGGCCCGCTCGCTGGGCGAGGCCGGCGTCAACATCGAGCTCGCGTACACGATCTTCGGCGGCGTCAAGCTCGTGATCACAACCGACGATCTCGACAGCGCTCGCGCGGCGCTGGGCTGAGGGCAGCTAGCCCTCCGTAACGTCCTTGGCGAAGGCCTCGAAGGCGCTGACGTAGCGCTCCAGGTCCTGGTCGGAGTGGGCGAGCGAGAGTGTCCACTCCTCCTCGACGCCGGGCGTCATGAAGATGCCGTGGTTCATGTGGTAGAGCCAGGCGAGGGTCGCGAGATCCGCGTCGACCTTGGTCAGGTAGTCGCGGTACTCGCGCAGCGGTTCCGGCGAGAAGACCACGCAGCCCTTGGCGCCCATGCCTTCCGTGTACGCGGGGAGGCCGTAGCGATCGACGATCTCCTGGCAGCCCGCCTTCAGCTTCTCGTTGGTCGCCTCGAGCTTCGGGTACGCGTCCTCCGTCAGCACCTCGGTCAGCGTGGCCACGGACGCGGCCATCACCAGTGGGTTGCCGTTGAAGGTGCCGTACTGATGGACCTCGCCGGTGGCCACCAGCTCGGCGATCTCCTCGCCCATCCCGATCGCCCCGCCCGGATAGCCGCCGCAGATCGCCTTGGCCAGGGTCACGATGTCCGGGGTGACGCCGAAGCGCTTCGTGGCGCCGCCGTAGGAGATCGTGGCGCCCGTCTTGACCTCGTCGAAGATCAGCTTTGCGCCGTGCTCGGCCGTCAGCTCGCGGACCCGCTCCAGATATCCCTCGACGGGGGGAATGATGTTGATGTTCATCATCGCCGGCTCCATGATCAATCCGGCCACCTGGCCCTCGAGCTTGTTGAGGGCCGACTCGAGCGCCTTGGCATCGTTGAAGGGCACCACGTGCGTCAGCTCGCTGAGCGCTCGCGGGTAGCCCGCGCCGTAGGGGACTGAGTTGGGGTTATCGCGGTCCCCGAGCTCCTCCAGCTCCGGGTAGACCGAGACCATCACCGCGTCGTGGTGGCCGTGGTAGGACCCCTCGATCTTCAAGATCACCTCGCGACCCGTGGCGCCCCGCGCCAGATGGACCGCGGCCATGGTCGACTCGGTGCCGGAGTTGGTGAACCGCCATTGGGGAAGGCCAAAACGGCGGCTGAGCTCCTCGGCGACCACGATCGAGCCGTCGGTGGGGGCCGCGAAGTGGGTGCCCAGGTCGACCCGCGCCTTGACCGCCGCGCCCACCGTCGGATTGGCGTGGCCGATGCACATCACCCCGAAGCCGTTGTGGAAGTCCACGTACTCGTGTCCGTCGACGTCCCACACGCGGGTACCGGCCCCGCGCTCGACGTAGACGGGCCAGGGGTCGTTCTCCTGAAACGAGGAGGGAACGCCCTTCGGCATCACCTTCACGGCGCGCTCGTAGCGCTGTTTGGAGGCCGGGGTGCGCTCCGCCAGCTTCGCCATCTCGCGCTCGGTCAGCGCGGCAATCCGCGCCCGGTCGATCGCGGAGGCGCCGGTCGTGGCGGTCTCGACGGTCGTGCTCTTCTCCGTGCCCATCCTCGGCGAGATTAGCGACCGGGAGCCCCGAACTCCGTCCAAGCTCGGCGCCGGCCATTGGCCAGATCGGAGTCTCGCTATGGTCACGGCGATGCGACTCGACGGCATCCACCACGTCACGGCGATCACCGCGGACGCGCAGCGAAACGTCGACTTCTACGCGGGCGTGCTCGGCCTGCGGCTGGTGAAGAAGACGGTCAACCAGGACAACCCGACCGTCTACCACCTCTTCTACGCGGACGAGAAGGGCGACCCCGGCTCCGACCTGACCTTCTTCGAGTACCCGGGCATCGCGGTCGGTCAGGCGGGCGACGGGATGGTCCACCGGATCGTGTGGCGGGTCGGCTCCGCCGACGCCATCGACTTCTGGGCCGCGCGGCTCGGCGAGCGCGAAGTGGAGACGCAGCGCGTCGACGGTCGCCTTCGGTTCGCCGATCCCGAGGGCCTCGAGCACGAGCTGGCGGTCCCGGGGGTCGACGACGAGCCGCTGACCGCCGAGCATCCCGAGATTCCGGCAGAGGTTGCGCTGCAGGGCTTCGACGGCGTCCGCGCTTACGCGTCCGACCCGGACCGGAGCGCGGAGCTGCTCGCGACGACCCTGGAGTTTTCGCGCCGCGACGGGGAGGGGGACGGCGTTCTCTGGGAGGCGAGGGGGGAGAGGCGCGGCTCGACCTACGCCTACGACGAGCCGCCGGCCGAGACCGGCTCCCAGGGCGCGGGCACCGTCCACCACGTCGCCTGGTCGTCGACGGTGGAGGAGCACGAGGCCTGGCGGGACCGCGTGCTCGAGGCGGGGATGCGGCCGACGCCGGTGATCGACCGCTTCTACTTCCGCTCGATCTACTTCCGGGAGCCGAGCGGAGTCCTGTTCGAGCTCGCCACCTTGGGCCCCGGCTTCACCGTCGACGAGCCGCTCGAGAGCCTCGGCGAGAAGCTCTCGCTGCCGCCGTTCATCGAGCACATGCGGGACGAGATCGAGGCCAAGGTGCGCCCGATCACCAACCCGCGCGCCGGGGCTCTCAGCTAAGTCCTAGGCGTAGTCGAGCTCGTCGGCCTCGTCGTCCGGGACCGGCGCCTGGCAAGTGGGGCAGTACCACACTGCCTCCAAGGGGTTGCCACAGGCGGCGTGGACCGCGCCGCCGCCGCCCGTCTGCCGCGCTCCCCACTGCGTGAGCAACCGCAGCGCCCCGGCCAGGCCGCGCCCGGTCTCGGTCAGCTCGTAGACGAAACGCTCCGGTCGCCGCGAGTACGGCTCGGCGAGCACCAGGCGCTGCTCGGTGAGCCGGCGCAGGCGGCTGGAGAGGACGTTCGGAGCGATCCCGCCCAGCTCCCGCTGAAGCTCACCGAATCGCCTCGCGCCGCCCAGCAGGGAGGCGACGATCAGGAGGGTCCAGCGGTCGCCGACTGCGGCCAGGGCCTCGGCCAGGGCCGGGGAGGCCAGCGAGACGGAGTCGGACTGCTCGCCGGCGGGCTTCTCGTCCTCACCTCCGACGGTGGCCGATGGCTCGGTTTCGCCTCGAGCGGGCATGGGCCGGATGATACGCTGTTTGCGTAGGTCACTAGCAAGTTGCAAGTAACTAGGAGGCTTTGCTTTGAGCGTGATCAGCGAGATCCAGTCGGAGATCGCCGAGCTGGCCGGTAAGCACGGCGCCGCCGTGGTCGGGATCGGGCGTGGCTGGCGGTTCGGGTCGGGAATGGTGATCGGGCGCGACCGCGTGCTGACCGCGGCGCACCACGTGCGCTCCGAGGGCGTCACGGCGAGCTTCGCCGAGGAGCGGAGCGCGACCGCTGAGCTGGTCGGCGTCGACCGCGACCTGGGCGTAGCGCTGCTGGATGTGGACACCGGCGAGATCGAGCCGCTGGCCTGGGCGCCGGCAGACGCCGAGGTTGCGATCGGCACCGCGGTTGTGGCCCTCGCCAATCCCGGCGGGCGCGGCCTGCGCGCCAGCCTCGGCTTCGTCGCCGCGGCGGAGCGCAGCTTCCGCGGCCCGCGCGGCAGGCGGATCTCCGGCGCGATCGAGCACACCGCGACGCTGCCCCGTGGCTCGGCCGGCGGGCCTTTGCTCGACGCCGACGGGCGCCTGCTCGGCCTCAACGCGCTGCGTCTCGAGGGCGGGCTGATCGTGGCGCTCGGACCGGCGTCGGGGCTGCGCGAGGCGGTCGAGCGGCTGGGCCGCGGCGAGCAGCCGGAGCGGCCCTTCCTCGGCGTTGGCGTGGCGCCGGCGGACGTGTCGAAGCGGATGCGGCGGGCCGTCGGCCTGCCGGAGCGCGACGGCCTGCTGGTGCGGGGCGTCGAGGACTCCAGCCCGGCGGCCGGCGCCGGGATCGAGACAGGGCGACCTGATCGTCGCCGCCGGCGGCGAGCCGGTGGACGGGATCGATGCCCTGCACCGAGCGCTGGACGCGGCGGCCGGTAACGGTGGGCTGACGCTGACCGTGGTCCGAGGCACCGAGGAGCGCCAGGTCGAGGTCGAGCTGGCCGGGGCCGGCGCCTGATGGCGGGCGTGGACCAGGCGCGGGCGGACGCCGGCCTGAGCGAGGATGCGGCCACCCTGGACGCCTACTCGCGGGCCGTGGTCGGGGTGGCGGAGAGCCTCGCCCCGGCGGTCGCCAGCCTGCGTGTCCAGCGCCGCACGCGGCGCGGCAGGATGCCGGTCGGTGCCGGCAGCGGCGTGGCCCTGACGCACGACGGTTTCATCCTCACCTCGGCGCACGTGGTCGCCGGGCCTGCGAGTGGCGGCCGGGCGGCGTTCACCGACGGGCGCGAGCTCACCTTCTCGGTCCTCGGCCGCGACCCGCTCTCCGACCTGGCGATCGTGCGGGCCGAGGACGGCGGGCTGCCGCCCGCCGAGCTCGGCGACGCGGACGAGCTGCGGGTGGGCCAGCTCGTGGTGGCGATCGGCAACCCTCACGGCCTCGAGGGCTCGGTCACGGCCGGCGTCGTGTCGGCGCTTGGGCGGGCCCTGCCGGCCCCCGCGGGCCGTCGCCCGGCGCGAATCATCGAGAACGTGATCCAGACCGACGCCGCCCTCAACCCCGGCAGCTCGGGAGGCGCGCTCGCCAACGGACGCGGTCAGGTGGTGGGCATCAACACGGCGATCGCCGGAATCGGGCTCGGCCTGGCGGTTCCGATCAACGCGACGACCCGCAAGATCATCGGCGCCCTGATGACCGAGGGCCGAGTTCGGCGCGGCTTCCTCGGCGTCGCCGGCGGCCCGCGCCCGCTTCCGCCCGCGGGCCCGCGCACGCTGGGGCGATCGCACCGGCGTCGAGGTGGTGGAGGTCGTGCCGGACAGCCCCGCCGATCGCGGCGGCCTTCGGGTCGGCGACCTGATCCTGGAGCTCGACGGCCGCGCCGTCGCCAGCGCCGCGGACCTCCAGCAGATGATGACCGCGGAGCTGATCGAGCGCCCGGTCGCGACCTGGGTCTGGCGCTCCGGCGACGAGCTGAGCCTGGAGCTGGTGCCGGCCGAGCTGAGCGAGGACGGGGCCTAAGCCGTCCGAGCCGCGTGCGAACATGTGTTCGATGCGTTGGGAGAACCTGACCGTCGAGCATGAGCGCGAGGCGACGCCTGCCCGGCTTCAAGGAGCCGGCACGGATTCGCACCTTCGATGCGCCCGAGGCGATCGGGACCCGCTTCTACGAGATCCGCGCGCGCTCCGCGATCAACAAGGTGCCCGAACGCTCGCGGATGCCGTTCCGGTACACGATCAATCCGTATCGGGGATGCAGCCATGCCTGTGCGTACTGCTTCGCCCGCCCCACGCATACCTACCTCGACTTCAACGCCCGCGAGGACTTCGAGCGCGAGATCGTCGTCAAGGTGAACGCGCCCGAGGTGGTGCGCGCCGAGCTGGCGCGCCCTTCGTGGCGGGGCGATCACGTGGCCCTGGGGACCAACACCGATCCCTACCAGTGGGTCGAGGGGCGCTACCGGCTGATGGAGGGGATCTGGGAGGCGATGCGGGACTTCGCGAATCCCTGCTCGGTGCTGACCAAGTCGCCGCTGCTTCTGCGCGACATCGAGCTGATGAAGCAGCTCGTCGAGGTGACCGACTTCGCCGCCAACCTCTCGGTGCCGACCCTGGACGAGAAGGCCTGGCGCGAGACCGAGCCCCACACTCCCCACCCGCGAAAGCGGCTGGAGGCGGCCGGCGAGCTGACACGGGCCGGGATCCCGACCGGCGTCCTGATCGCACCGCTGATGCCGGGCGTCAACGACGCGCCCGAGCAGGTCGAGGAGATCCTCGAGCTGGCTGGGGAGGCGGGCGCCCGGACGATCGGCGGCGTCGGGCTGCACCTGCGCGGCGAGGTGCGCGGCATCTGGTTCGACTGGCTGCGTCAGTACCGGCCGGATCTCGTCCCGCGCTACGAGGCGCTGTACGCCCGCGGCGCCTACCTGCCGCGCCCCGAGCAGGAGCGGCTCTCGCGGATGGCCCGCGGCGGACGAGACAGGGGCGGCGCCCGCGCGATCCGGGACGAGGCTCGCGAGCCAGGCGCCCGAGGCGGGGGAACGGCCCCGCGGGGCCACCGGGTAGGCGACAGGCCAGCCTCTTTTCGGAGTGACGCCGGTCAAGGCGCCGTGACCTCGGGGGATGCCCTCGCGCGGCCCAATGCCCGGGTCACCACCAATCCGGTCCCTAAGGCGCAAAGCGAGCCGAGCCAGAAGGCGGCGGGGTAGCCGCCCAGCGCGGCGGCGATGCCCGTGAGCACGGCGCCGAGGCCGATGCCGATGTCGAAGAAGGCGGTGAAGGTCCCCAGCGCCGAGCCGCGGCGGGACTCGGAGACGCTGTTGATCGCCACCAGCGACAGGGAGGGGTAGAGCAGGGCGAAGGCCATGCCCATCCCGATCGCTCCCGCGAGCGCCAGGGTGAGGCTCTCGGCCAGCGCGATCAGCGCCAGCGCCGCCGCCTCGAGCATCGCCGCGCCGGCCGCGCACCGGAGCGGCCCGATCCGATCGGGCAGGTCACCGCCGATCAGGCGCGTCAGCACCACGGTGGCCGCGAAGGCGGTGAACACGGCGGTCCCGTGCCCGGAGCCCTGCGCCTCGAGGTGGAGGACGATGAACGAGGCCATGGCCGCAAACCCCACGCTGGCGAGCGATATCCCGATTCCGGGACGCACCGACTCCAGCGCGAGCAACGGCCGCTTCTCCGGCTCCTCGGCGGGGCGATGCCGATCGGGGATCCGCAGCGCGACCAGCGCCCCCAGGAAGGGGCAGATGGCGGAGAAGGCCCAGACCGCCTCGTAGCTCGAGGCGCGCAGCAAGGCGTCGCCGATCGGCGGGCCGAGGCTGAGGCCGCTCCACACCGCCAGGCCGTAGAGGCCGATCACGCGTCCGCGCCGATCGGGCGGCGCGAGGTCGACCACCCAGGTGGCGCCGGCCGTGAACACCATCCCCTCGCCGGCGCCGAGCACGAGCCGCGCGCCGATCAGGCCAGGGAGCCCGGCCGGCACCAGGTACAGGAGCCCGGCCGCGCCGGCGAGCAGGGCTCCCACCACGACGACCGGCCGGCGACCGTGGAGGTCGGTGACGTATCCGGCCAGCGGCCGGCTCGCCAATGCGGTGACGGCGAACGCACCGACCGCGATGCCGACCGCGATGTTGCCGGAGTCGAGCGGCCCGCGGACGTAGCGCGGGATCACCGGCAGCACGGCGCCGACCGCGGTCAGCGAGAGCAACGTGACCACGAAGATGCCCGCAAACGCGGCCAGGGGAGAGCGTCGCACGGGCTAGTGGCTCGCGGCGGATCCGGCGGCGCGCAACTCCGCCCGCTTGATCTTCCCGCTCGTCGTCTTGGGCAGCCGCTCGGCGAACTCGACGATGCGCGGGAACTTGTAGGGGGCGGCCACCCGCTTGCAGTGATCCTGAAGCTCCCGCACGAGGTCTTCGCTCGGCTCCGCCCCGCGCAGGACGACGATTGCCCGCACCACGGCGCCTCGCTCGGGATCCGGGGCGGAGACCGCGGCCGCTTCGGCCACGGCGGGGTGGGAAAGCAACGCTGACTCGACCTCGAACGGGCCGATGCGATAGCCGGCGGACAGGATCAAGTCGTCGCGCCGCCCCTTGTGCCACAGGTAGCCGTCGTCGTCCTGGCTGACCAGGTCGCCGGTCGGCCACCATTCGCCCTCGAACGGCCCGGCGTCGAGGTAGCGGCTGAAGAAGGTCGGGCAGCTGGAGGGGCGGACCTGCAGCTCGCCGTCGGCGACCCGAACCTGAAGCCCCGGCAGGGGCCTGCCCATGGAGCCGTCGCGGACCGCCTCGCCGACCAGGTTCCCGGTCAGGTGCCCGGTCTCGGTTTGGCCGTAGCCGTCGCAGATGTCGAGGCCGAGCGCTCCCCGGAAGACGTCGATCACGTCAGGGTTGAGAGGCTCGCCGGCCGACACCATGCGGCGGAGGGCGGGGAGGGGCCGAGTCCGGGCGTGGGCGGCGAGCATCCGGTACTCGGTCGGCGCCTGGCAGAGCACGTTGACGTGCTCGCGTTCGAGCAGCTCCAGGCGCTCGGCCGGATCGAAGCGGGCGTCGTGGATCATCGCGGCGGCCCCGCACAGCCAGGGAGCGACGAAGGCGTTTCGCGCCGACTTCGACCAGCCGCTCGCCGTCGTGCACCAGACGAGCTCGTCCTCTCGGGCCCCGAGCCAGAGCTCGGCCTGCGCCCGCTGGCCTGCCAGATAGCGCTGCGGGTGCAGGGCCCCGCGCGGCTCGCCCGTCGTCCCGGAGGTGAAGACGATCAAAGCGCCGTCGTCGGGATCGAGGTCGGCCGGCTCCACCGGCGGCTCCTGGGGGCGGTCCTCGTCCATCACCTGGGCAATGTCGGACATCGTCATCGTGGGGACACCGTCAGGAAGCTCGCCGAGCAGCTCCTCCTCGCCCACGCACAGCGCCACGCTCGCGGCGCGCGCCCGCAGTTCGAGATCATGCCGGCGAAGCTGCGTGCTGCACGGCAGGGCGATCGCCCCCATCCGCCAGCAGGCCAGCATCGCGAGCACCCATTCGATCCGGTTGCCGGCCAGGACCATCACCACGTCGCCGCGCTGCACCCCGCGCGCCGCGAACGCTCCAGACAGCCCGGCGCTGCGTGCGATCAACTCGCCGAACGCCCAGACTCGCCGTTCACCCTCGTGCGAGATCGACACCAGGGCAGGCTTCGCCGCGGGGAATCTCTCCAGCACGTCCTCGATGAAGTTCACGGGCGCGTAGTCTGCCGACCATGGAGACCCCGCAACCCGTCGCCCTCGTCAGCGGCTCGAATCGGGGCATCGGCCGCGAGATCGCAAGGCAGCTCGCGGAGCTCGGGCATCACGTGATCTTGACCGCGCGGGACCCCGCCGCCGCCGATCGCGCCGCCGAGGAGCTCTCAAACAGTGGGCGCCTGTCGCTTCAGGCGGAGCAGCTCGACGTCGCCGACCCGGACAGCGTGGAGCGCCTCCGAGAACGGCTCGAGGCCGAGCCCGGACGCCTCGACGCACTCGTCAACAACGCCGGCGTGATGGGCGAGATCGCCACCAACGTCTCGCAGGCGCCGCTCGACGACGCCCACCGGACCATGGAGACGAACCTGTTCGGCGCGTGGCGACTGGCCCAGGCGGTGCTGCCGCTGCTGCGCCGCAGCGAGACCGGCCGGATCGTCAACGTGTCGAGCGGCGCCGGCCAGCTCTCCGACATGAACGGCGGCTTCCCCGGCTACCGGATCTCGAAGACGGCGCTCAATGCCCTCACGCGGGTCCTCTCGAACGAGGAAGGCGGCAACGGAATCCTGGTCAACTCGATGTGCCCGGGTTGGGTGCGCACCGACATGGGCGGCTCGGCGGCTCCGCGTTCCGTGGAGGAGGGCGCCGACACGGCCGTATGGCTCGCGACGCTGCCCGACGACGGCCCCACCGGGGGCTTCTTCCGCAATCGCGAGCCGATCCCGTGGTAGCTAGCTTCGTCTCAGCTCGGTGCCGTCGTAGAGCTTCTTGACCACGACCGAGCCGTCCGGCGCGGCGTCGAGGCAGAGCTCGCAGAGGACGCACTCGTCGAGGTTCTCGTCCACGATCTCGAGGCCCGAATCGCCGGCCTTGAAGATGTCGACGGGGCAGACCTCCTCGAGCTTCGCCGACAGCTCCGGGTCGTCGGCGACGGCGTCATCGACCTCGACGTCGATGAACACCCCAGTGAGCCGTTGGGTCTCCGCCATCAGACCCTCGCCCCCAGCATCTCCTTGACGCGGCCGGGGATCTCGTCGATCCGCTCCACCACCGGGATCCCGGCCGCCTCGAGCCTGGCGATCTTCTCGGTCGCCGTGTCCTCTGCGCCCTCCACGATCGTGCCGGCGTGCCCGAAGCTCATCCCCTTCATCTCCTCGGAGTCCATGAAACGACCCGCCATGAAGGCGACGATCGGGAGGCGTGACTCGTTCTCCGCCACCCAATCGGACAGCTGCGCCTCCATGCGCCCGCCGGGCTCGGTGTAGATGACGATCGCCTCAGTCTGCGCGTCGGCCTCGAACAGGGGCATCAGCTCGGCGTAGGCGGAGCCGATGATCGCGTCGCCGCCAATCGAGACCGCCGTCGATTGGCCGAGCCCCGCGGCGGTCAGGGTCGAGGAGATCTCGGTGGTCATGCCGCCACTTCGCGACATCACTCCCACCGGCCCCGGCGTGTAGGCCTTGGCTGCGTCCTTTGCCGGGCCGCCGATACCGCCCATCTTGCAGACCTCAGGGACGATCACGCCAAGGCAGTTGGGGCCGATGATCCGCGCCCCGCGCATGTCCGCCAGCTCGACCATCTGCGCCACGTCGCGTCGCGGAATCCGCTCCGTGACGATCACGATCAGCTCGACCCCGGCCTCCAGCGCCTCGAACACCGCGTCCTTCGTGAACGCGGGGGGCACGGTGACCACCGAGCCGCCGGGCACGTAGCCGACCGAGTCGACCACCTGCTCGACGGTGTCGAAGACGGGCACGCCGTGGACCTCGCGCCCCTTTCGCCCCGGGGTCACGCCGCCCACCACCTTGGATCCGTAGTCCAGGCACTCCCTGGTCAGGTTGACGGCCTCGCGGCCGGTGATGCCCTGGACGATGAACGTGAAATCTTCGTGGAGGAGGATGGACATCGACTACCTCGGCCCTCCGCGCACCCCGGCATCCCCGGACGCGAAGCGGAGGAGATGCCGGGCATTCATTCTGCGTCTCCCTCCACCTTCGCCACCGCCCTACCTGCGGCTTCCCAGAGGGAGACGCTGCGGTCGCAGTACTCGACGCCGTATCGCCCCAGGATCTTGAACCCCTCCTCCTCCCAGGCGCCCGGGATGCGGAAGATCGCGACAGTCTCGCCGGGGTCCTTGCCCAGCTCGAGGCAGGCCTTGATCACGCCTCTGGCGACGATGTCCACCCGGGTGTTGGAGACGATGGACATCATCACCGCGATCTTCTCGACGCCCTCCTTTCTCAACACCTCCTTTGCCAAGCCGCAGGCCTTTGCCACTGAGGGGTTGCCGCCGATCTCCGTGTAGTTGGCGGGAGATCCGCCCTGGCTGCGGACCGCGTCGGTGAGAGTCAAAGAGCCACCGCCGGCCCCGATCACCAGCCCCAGGTTGCCATGGAAGCCGTGGTCCTTGCCCTGGATCACGCCGCGGTGGTCGGCGGAGTCGATCGCCTTCACGTTGCGCTCGAACTCACTCGGCTCATAGGACTCGCGGGCCTCGTCATCGCCGATCCCGAGCTCCGAGAGCAATTGCCCCTGGCGCGGCTTGGCCTCGTCCTCCATCTCCATGTGGGCATCGAGGGCGACGAAGCTGCCGTCTTCGAGGCGGGCCAGGGGGTTGATCTCGGCGAGGGTCATGTCGCAGTCCCGCATCAATCGCGCCAACCGGGCAAGAATCGGCGTCGCGCGGTTGAGCTCCGACCCGGTGACGCCGGTCTGCGCGATCACCTGCTTGGCTTCGAAATCGGAGATCTCCAGGAGATTGGAGAGGTGGCCACGCCCAACGTGGTCGGGGTGGCGCTCGGCGACCTCCTCGATGTCGATCCCGCCCATGTCGCTGAACAGCATCATCGGCCGCTTCCGGGTTCCGTCCCAGACCACGCCCGCGTAGTACTCCTGGGCCACCTCCGCCTTCGGGTCGACCAGCACCCCGCGCGGCATCTGCCCGTTGATCTCCAGCTCGAGGATCTCGGCTGCGTGCGCCTCGGCGGCCTCAGGGCTGTCGGCGAACTTGACGCCACCGGCCTTCATCCGCCCTCCGGTCAGCACCTGGGACTTGATCACCACCGAGCCGCCGATCTCCTCGGCCGCCGTGCGAGCCTCCTGGGGTGTGTTGCAGAAGCCGTACCTGGTGACCGGGATTCCGGCCCGCTCGACGATCTTCCGCGACTCGTACTCGTAGAAGCGCATCTGGTGACGCGGCAACCTATCTGACGCCGCCGGGCGCCCGGGTGCGAAAGAATGGCGCGGTGAGCGAAACGACGGCAGCCGCGGCGGAAGCACTGACCAAGAACAAGAAGCTGATCGCCTGGGTCGAGCAGTTCGCCGCCCTGACCCAGCCCGAATCGATCCACTGGTGCGACGGCTCTGCGGAGGAGTACGACCGGCTCTGCCGGGAGCTGATCGACAAGGGCACGTTCGAGAGGCTTTCCGACGCGAAACGGCCGAACTCCTACCTGGCTCGCTCCGACACGGCTGACGTCGCGCGGGTCGAGGACCGAACCTTCATCTGCTCCGAGACCGAAGACGCCGCGGGGCCGACCAACAACTGGCGTGACCCGGCCGAGATGCGGGAGGAGCTGGAGGGGCTGTTCAAGGGCGCGATGCGCGGCCGCACGCTGTACGTGGTGCCCTTCTCAATGGGCCCGCTCGGGTCGCATATCGCGCACATCGGTGTTCAGCTCACCGACTCGGCCTATGTGGCCGTCTCGATGCGCACCATGACCCGGATGGGCAAGGGCGCCCTGGAGGTTCTGGGCGACGACGGAGACTTCGTTCCCTGCATCCACTCACTGGGTGCGCCGCTTGCCAACGGCCAGGAGGACGTGCCGTGGCCTTGCAATGCCGAGAACAAGTACATCGTCCACTTCCCGGAGGCGCGCGAGATCTGGTCCTACGGCTCTGGCTACGGCGGCAACGCCCTGCTCGGCAAGAAGTGCTTCGCGCTGCGGATCGCCTCGGTGATGGCCCGCGACGAGGGTTGGCTGGCCGAGCACATGCTGATCCTCAAGCTCACCTCGCCCGCCGGCGAGGTGAAATACGTGGCCGGTGCCTTCCCATCGGCCTCCGGGAAGACCAACCTGGCGATGCTGATCCCCACGCTCGAGGGCTGGACCGCCGAGACGGTGGGCGACGACATCGCGTGGATGAAGTTCGGGGAGGACGGTCGCCTGTACGCCGTCAACCCCGAGGCGGGCTTCTTCGGTGTCGCCCCGAACACCAGTCACAAGACGAACCCGAACGCGATGGCGACGATCGAGCGAAACACGATCTTCACCAACTGCGCGCGCACCGACGACGGCGACGTGTGGTGGGAGGGGATGACCGGGGAGCCGCCCGGCCACGCGATCGACTGGCGCGGAAACGACTGGACTCCGGGCTCCGAGGGGACCGCCGCGCACCCCAACGCGCGCTTCACCGCTCCAGCCGCCCAGTGCCCTTCGATCGCCCCCGAGTGGGAGGACCCCGACGGGGTGCCGATCGACGCCTTTCTGTTCGGCGGCCGGCGCGCCAGCACGGTCCCCCTGGTCACCGAGGCGCTCGACTGGGAGCACGGCGTCTTCCTGGGCGCCACCATGTCGGTCGAGACCACCGCGGCAGCAGCAGGCGAGGTCGGAAAGCTGCGCTTCGATCCCATGGCCATGCTGCCGTTCTGTGGTTACAACATGGCCGACTACTTCGGCCACTGGCTGCGGCTGGCTGCGGACGACGAGTCCCACAAGCTGCCGCGGATCTTCCTCGTCAACTGGTTCCGAAAGGACGATGACGGCGACTTCATCTGGCCCGGCTACGGTGAGAACAGCCGCGTGCTCGAGTGGGTATTTCGCCGCTGCGACGGCGAGGGGGAGACGGAGGAGACCCCGATCGGCTTGGTGCCCGCGCAGGGACAGCTCGATACGGAGGGCCTCGACATCACCGCCGATGAGATGGCGCAGCTCCTACGGGTCGACCAGGCGCTCCTTCGCGAGCAACTCCCACAGGTGGAGGAGCACTTGGCGCGGTTCGGCGACCGCCTGCCCGCTGGCGTCCAGCGGCAGCTCGAAGCCCTCAGGCGCCGGCTCGAAGACTGACCACCGGGCTCAGTTCGAGCTCGACTGGAGCTCGTAGGCTGCGGCCAGCTCCGGGTCCTTGCGGGCCAGCATCTCGGCCAGCGTGACCATCACCTTGCACTGCTTCCAGGTCGCGTCGTCCTGCATCTTGCCGTCGATCATGTGGACGCCGCGGCCGTCCGGAATCGCCTCCAGCACCTTCTTGGCGAACCTGACCTCGTCCGCGGGGGGGCTGAATACCTTCTTGGCGATCTCGATCTGGGCCGGGTGCAGGGACCAGGCGCCGACGCAGCCGAGCAGGAACGCCGCGCGGAACTGGGTCTCGCAGCCCTCGGTGTCCTTGATGTCGCCGTAGGGCCCGTAGAAGGGCAGGATGCCGGCCGAGGTGCAGGCGTCGACCATGCGGGCGATCGAGTAGTGCCACGGGTCCTGCTGAGCCGTCCTGCGTGGAGCCTCGGGATCGTCGGGGTCGGGGTCCTCGATCACCCGGTAGGCGGGATGGCCGCCGCCGACCCGAGTGGTCTTCATGCGCCGGAAGGCGGCCAGGTCGGCGGGCCCGAAGCTCATCCCCTGCATTCGCGGGCTGGCCGTCGCGATCTCCTCGAGGTTGACGACGCCCAGCGAGGTCTCGAGGATCGCGTGGACCAGGATCGCGCGCTCGAGCCCCATCTTCGCCTCGAGCTGGGCGAGCAGGCGGTCCACGTAGTGGATGTCCCAGGGCCCCTCGACCTTCGGGACCATGATCACCTCGAGCTTGTCGCCGATCTCGGTCACCAGCCGCAGCAGGTCGTCGAGCACCCAGGGGCTCTCCAGCGAGTTGACGCGAGTCCAGAGCGCCGTGTCGCCGAAGTCGGTCGCCTTCGCGACTTCGATCAGGCCCTCGCGCGCCGCCTCCTTGTGGTCGGCCGCGATCGCGTCCTCGAGGTTGCCGAGCAGGATGTCCGTCTGCGTGGCCATGTCCGGCACCTTGGCCGCCATCTTCTCGTTCGAGGGGTCGAAGAAGTGGATCATCCGCGAGGGCGTGACCGGGATCTCGGTCGGCGGCTGGGGGGCGCCGATGGCGAGCGGATGTCCGAATTGGCGCGGGTTTCTCACGACTGACTCCTGAAGTCAAGCCTAGCTGGGTGCGCGGAGCGGACGCTAGCCTCCCTCGTCGTGGAGATCGAGATTCGCGCCGCCCGGGCGGGCGAGGAGGAGTCGCTCCTGGGGCCTGGGAGTGGCTGTTCGAGCCGCCCGGTTGGCGCCCGGACTCGTGGGAGGAGCGGCGCGCCACGCAGGCGCTGCGGGAGGCGATCGACTCGCCCGATTCGGTGGTCCTGCTGGCGGTTGCGGATGGCGACAGGGTCGTCGGCGTCTGCACCGCCTACTTCACGATCCACGCGATCCGCTTCGGCCCCCGCGCCTGGGTCGAGGAGCTGGCTGTTGACCCCGAGCTGCGCTCGCGGGGGATCGGCTCGCGCCTCTTGGCGGCGGCCAAGCACTGGGCGCGCGAGCGCGGCGCCTCGCACCTGAAACTGGACAGCGCGCTCGCCCGCACCGAAGCGCACCGCTTCTACGAACGGGAGGGGCCGCGCGGCCGCTCCTACAGCTACGACTACGAGCTCTGAGGGTCGAGCCCCGCCGAGCGCAGCGCCGCCTGACGGTCGAGATGGAACTCAACCCTCTGGAGGCGGCCCTCCACCACCGTCCACACGGCCGCGCCTGGCGCCTCGACCTCGACGCCCCCGGTCTTCGTCCTGCCGACCATGGTCACCAAGCTGACCACGCGGTCCCCAGCGTCGATTGTCTCCTCGAGATCGATGTGGTACCCCTCGAAGGGACTTGTCCAGTCGATCCATGCCTCGCGGAACCCATCAGCGCCCGTGAACTCAAGCCTCGTGCCCTGATACGCCGGGCCGACCATCACCACCTCGAAGTCCGGAACTGCCAGCTCCATAAAGACCCGCTGGATGCGTGCCTCCCGCTGATCGTCGTCGATCGCGGCGACCACGTCGTCCATCCCCAGCGCATCCTGGAGCCGCTCCACGACGCTCACCGCTTCGGCGGACATGAGGTCCAATTATGCTTGGCCACCGATCAAACTGACTAGCCATGGCAGTAGCCGCCGACACCCACACGCAGAAGACCGACGAGCAACGGGCGATCACCGAGATGGTGCGCCAGTTCGCCGACAACGAGATCCTCCCGGTGGCCGAGGAATACGACCACGAGGACAAGTTCCCCGAGCCGATCGTCGAGCAGATGAAGGAGCTCGGCCTGTTCGGGGTCACGATCCCCGAGGAGTACGGCGGCATGGGGTTGGACCTGACCACCTACGCGATGATCGTGGAGGAGCTGTCGCGGGGCTGGATCTCGATCTCCGGAGTCGTCAACACCCACTTCATCGGCTCGTACCTGCTGTTGAAGTTCGGCACCGAGGAGCAGAAGGACCACTTCCTGCCGAAGATGGCGACCGGGGAGATCCGTGCCGCCTTCTCACTCTCCGAGCCGGAGGTCGGCTCCGACGTGCAGGGAATCAAGTCGACCGCGACCAAGGCGGACGACGGCCACTGGGAGCTGAACGGCCAGAAGATGTGGGTCACCAACGGCCTGCTCTCGGGGTTGGTGTTCGTGCTCGTCAAGACCGATACCAAAGCCGACCCCCCGTACCGGGGCATGACCTGCTTCATCTGCGAGAAGGAGCCCGGCGCCGAGCAGGTCCCGGGCCTGACGATTCCGCCGAAGATCAAGAAGATGGGCTACAAGGGCGTGGAGTCAACCGAGCTGGTCTTCGACGGCTTCAAGGTCACCGAGGACCGCGTGCTGGGCGGTGCGGACGGGCTCGGCGAGGGATTTCGCCAGATGATGGACGCGCTCGAAGTCGGCCGGGTAAACGTGGCCGCTCGCGGAGTGGGAGTCGCTCAGCGCGCGCTTGAGTTGGCGCTGCGCTACAGCCAGGAGCGCAAGACCTTCGGCAAGCCGATCGCCCAGCATCAGGCGATCACCTTCAAGCTGGCGGAGATGGCGACGCGGGTTGAGGCGGCACGCCTCTTGACGCTCAAGGCGGCGCGCCTCAAGGACGCCGGCGAGCGCTCCGATCTGGAGGCCGGAATGGCGAAGTTGTTCGCCTCGGAGGCGGCGCACTCCAACGCGGAGGAGTCGTTGCGCATCCACGGCGGCTACGGGTACTCGAAGGAATACGAGATTGAGCGCATCTATCGCGACGCGCCGCTGCTGCTGATCGGCGAGGGGACGTCCGAGATCCAGAAGATGGTGATCGGTAAGAAGTTGCTCGAGCGACACAAGATTTGATGGCGCAGGGCGCTCGCGAGCTAATCTCGATCGCGTATCGGAAGATCACCGTCGAGGTTCCGGCGCTGGCGAAGCTGAAGCTCGTCTTCCGACTCGAGCTGCGCGGGCGCGGCGACGTCCAGGTGTTCCGCATCCGGGT
Organism: uncultured Actinomycetes bacterium; assembly: GCA_963824865.1. GTDB lineage: Bacteria > Actinomycetota > Thermoleophilia > Solirubrobacterales > 70-9 > AC-56. The sequence goes on from CAWGQQ010000012.1 coordinate 159,887, forward strand.
GCCTGGGCCGGAGATCAGCAAGGCCGAGCCCCAGGATGCGCGAGTCCAGGTCTCGATTTCCCGCTCCCACTTCAACAAGCTGGTCGCCGACGGCAAGATCGGGCACTGGCGAGAGGCCTACGAGCACGGCGAGATCAAGGCAACGGGCGACCCCAACGTCCTCAAGCTCATCGGCCAGGTGGTCGAGCGACACATGGCGCGCACGCGGCTCAAGAAGACGCATTAGCGGCCCACTAGGATCGAAGCATGAGCGACACCGAGACCCACGAGCTGATCACCGACCAGGCTGGACGTGAGGCTTCCGGCGCCCACCGCTACGGGCGCTACCTGGAGGAGTTCGAGGTCGGCGCCGTTTACAAGCACTGGCCGGCGAAGACGGTGACCGAGGCGGAGGATCACCTGTTCTGCCTGCTGACAATGAACCACCATCCCCTTCACCTGAACGACGTCTACGCGTCGCAGTCCCAGCAGGGTCAAAACGTGGTCGCCGGCCCGTTTGTCTACTCCCTGATCTTCGGCATGACGGTGGCCGACGTGTCCGGCAAAGCGATCGCCAACCTTGCGACCGACGAGCTGGGCCACCCCGCGCCTGTCTTTCATGGCGACACCCTGTTCGCCGAGTCCGAGGTGCTCGAGGTGCGAGCCTCGGAGTCGAAGCCGGACAGGGGCGTGGTCCGCGTCCATACCCGCGCCTACAAGCAGGACGGAACGCTGGTCGCCGAGTTCAAGCGGGCGGTCCTGGTGCCACGGAGCCCCGATGCGATCGAGGACGCCTCTGTGGGATGAGCTAGTCCGTGACCGCGGCGGCGCGCTGGTCGACTCGCTCGCCGCGGCCGACGGCGCAAAGCTGGCCGGCGCTCGCTTCGTTGCGGTGCTGAGGGGCGACGACGGCGTCCTGCCGGGCGTCGCCGCCCTCGATCCGGCGCAAGCAGTCGCCCACCTGACCCTCGCCGACACAGGGCCGCTGGTAACGCGCGCCGCCGGCGCCAACCGCTTCCTTGCGCGCCTTCAGGCGAGCCAGGTCGAGCCGTACCTGTTGAAGTCGGGTCGCGTCGGCGGCACCGACCCGGAGGCCTCGATCGAGGTCAAGGAGGAGCATGTGGCGGCGATCCTCAACGCGGTCCTCACCGGCGCCGTCGAGTGGGAGCGGGACCCCGACTTCGGCTACCGCGTGGCCGCCGAAGTGCCGGGGATCGAGGGCAGTGACCGCTTTTTGCTCATCCCCCGCTTCCTCTATGCGCGTACCGAGCGCGTCTACGAGTACGCGGCGCTGGTTCCGGAGCTGAAGCGCGAACGCGTCGCGAAGCTCGAGGCACTGGACGGCCTCGACCCGGCCATCGTGGACGCCGTTCGCTAGCCGGGGCTAGACCAGCTCGGTGACCGCCTCGAGGGCTCCGTCGAAATCGGTCCCGGGCACCCCGCCCACGCACGGCGAGATCGCGCCGGCCTCCAGATACCGCTTCACGGCGGCCCTGACCTCCTCGGCCGGCCCGATGCCGGCGAGCGCACCGAGCATCCGGTCCGACAGCCCGGCCTTGGCGCGTTCCACGTCGCCGGCCTGCATGCCCTCGTCGAAGGCCGCGATCTCGGCTCCGAAGCCGGAACGCTCCAGCATCGCGCGGTAGAAGGGGAGGGAGGCGTAGGTGACCAGGTCCTGGCGCATGGTGGCGCGGGCTGCGTCCGCGTCGTCGGTGAGCGCCACAGGCACGGCCGCCACGACGTCGAAGCCGTCGAGCGGCTTGCCGGCCCGCTCGCGACCCGCCGTGACCGCTGGGACAACGACATCTCGGATGTAAGCCGGGTTGCAGAGCCAGAGCATCACCCCGTCCGCGATCTCGCCGGCGAGGCGGAGCATGTTGGGCGACAGCGCGGCGACGTAGATCGGCAGCTCGGGCCGCGGCTCAATGCCCATGAACTGAAAGCTGGTGTTGAAGAACTCGCCCTGCGGCGGCGCCTCGCCGCGCAGGATGGCGCGCACGATGCCCACGTACTCGCGCATCTGGGTTACCGGCTTGGAGATCTTGGCGTCGTACCAGTGCTCGACCGTGACCTGGTGGGAGACGCCCAGCCCAAGGACCATCCGGCCGCCCGAGTGCTCGTCGATGGTCGCCGCCGCCTGCGCCATCGCCACCGGCGTCCGGGCGAAGATCGGCACCACGCCGGTGCCGAGCCGGATCCGCTCGCTGACCGAGGAGTACGCCATCAGCAGGCTCAGCGCGTCGCGGCCGGCGATCTGCGTCGCGTAGGCCGCATCGAAGCCGAGCCCGTCGGCGCGGCGCACCCGGTCGAGTGTCGAGTCAAGCGACTTCCCGGCGGAGATGAAGGCGCCGATGCCCGGCATGCGGGCTGACTTATATCGTCGCTTTGTCGCGCGCGTTCCGCAGACCGTCGTCCAGGCCTCGACCCTCCCCGTCGCCGCGGAGGCCGTCTGGACGCGGGCGGTGACGCCTGAGGGCATCAACGACGAGCTTCGGCCCCTGTTGCGGATGACTATGCCCCCCTCGCTGCGGGGCATGAGCATCTCGGAGGCCCCGCTCGGCGAACCCCTGGGGCGGAGCTGGATTCTGCTCTTCGGGCTGCTGCCGGTCGACTACGACGACCTCGGGCTTGCCGAGCGGGGCCCGGGCTTCCGCTTCCTGGAGCGCTCAACGATGTTGAGCATGAGCTCCTGGGAGCACGAGCGAACGGTGAGCCCGGCGGGGGAGGGCTGCGAGGTCACAGACCGGCTCACCTTCCAGCTCCGCCGTCCGTTGGCCGTGGTTCCCGGCTCCGCCCGGGTCGCGGCCGCGATCGTCGCCCGCCTTTTTGCCCACCGCCACCGCCGGTTGGCGAGCCATTGGGGCGGCGCTAGTGGGCCTCGTCCGCCGCGTGCGCAGGCGGGCGCGACTCCTCCGCCAGCGAGGTGATCTCGAGCGTCCCGCGGGCCGAGCCCTCGAGCACCTCGATGGCCTCCTCCTCGGTGCGCGCGTAGAGCTCGACCAGCAGGTGAACCACGATCCGCGCTTGGTCGTGCTTGTGGAAGCGAACGTGGGTGAAGAACTCTCGCGTGCCCGACTCGCCCAGCGAGCCGAAGGTGAGGCTGTCGGCGGCTTCGGGGCCGGAGCAGGTCTCGATCTGGTCCTGGTCGACGGCCACCGTGCACGAGGCGACGAACGGCTTGCCGGCGACCATGCGCTCCCACCGGTCCTCGACCGGGACGACCCGCCCGTCCTCGACCGTCAGGTGGGGTTGGTCGTGCATGCAGTCCATGCACTGGACCACGGCCTCCTGGATCTCCTCGACCCGGTCGGCTGCCTCGCCGCTCTCGGGGTCGACCTTGAGGATCGCGTCGTAATGGACCTGGGCCTCGAGCCGCTGTGACCAGCAGCGGTAGCAGCGAAGCCATGCGCTCTGGTCGCCGGAGAAGCCGTCGTTCATGCCCATTCAGCGTAGCTCGCCGGGCATCGCGCGACTAGGCGGCGCCAGCCGCATACAGGCGCCACCTGCCCGGGACGCCCTTCAGCTCGTGCTCGCCGCGCTCGGTGAACTGGAGGTCTGCGCCGACGACGAGGTCCTTCACGGTGCTCGATACCAGCACCTCGTTGGCCTCCGCAAGCGCTCCGACGCGGGCGCCGATGTTCACGGCCATCCCGCGGACGTCGTCGCCGAGGAGCTCGCACTCGCCGGTGTGCAGCCCGGCCCGAACCTCCAGGCCGTGGGCGCCGACGCCGTCGCGAATTGCGCAGGCGCACTCGATCGCACGGGCGGGCCCGTCGAAGGTGGCGAGGAACCCGTCCCCCAACGTCTTGACTTCCTGGCCGCGGAAGCGGTCGAGCTGGCGGCGGGTCAGCTCGTCGTGGCGTTCGATGAGCTCCCGCCAGCGCCGGTCGCCCGCGTCGGCGGCGCGCCGGGTCGAGTCGACGATGTCGGTGAACATCACGGTGGCCAGGACCCGATCCAAAGGCCGGGCCTGGCGCGTGCCGGTCAAGAACTCCTCCATCTCGTCCAGGATCGGGTCGAAGTCGCCGGTGAACGGGACGTGGTCGGTTCCGTCGAACTCGACCAGTCGGGCATCCGGAATCTGCTCGGCCAGCAGCCGCGCACCCTCGATGGGAGCGATCAGGTCCCCCTTGCGGTGCAGGATCAGGGTCGGGACCCCGATCGTGGGCAGGACGGACCGCACGTCGATTTCGAACAGCGCCGCGACCACAGCTCGGGCCATTGCCGGGCTGGCGCTGGCCCGCTGGAACCTGCCCCAGGCCTCGATCATCCCGGGATCGGCGGCGGCGGCGGGCGCGAAGAGCTGCAGAAGCGCGCCGTCGCCCCACGTTCGCGAGGTCTCGGCGAGCATCAGCTCGACCTGCTCGTCGGTTGCTCCCCAGGAGATGTCCGAGTCGGTGCGGAAGCGCGGGGTTGACCCGTACAGCACCAGCGCCGATGTGCGCTCGGGGTAGGTCGCCGCGAACAGCACGCTCGCCGGGCCTCCCTCCGAAACCCCGAACAGTGCCGCGCGCTCCACGCCGACGGCGTCCATCACCGCCTGCATGTCGTCCATGCGCTGCTCCAGCGGCGGCGGGCCGGCCACCGGGTCGGAGAGGCCGGTCCCCCGCTTGTCGAAGATCACCACCCGAGCGAAGGAGCCGAGGCGCTCGAGCAGGTCCGGAACGCGCGGCATCTCCCAGTAGTGCTCGATGTTCGAGACGAAGCCCGGGACGAAGACCAGATCGAAATCGCCCTCGCCGAAGGCCTGATAGGCGATGTGCGCGTCTCCGCTGAGCGCGTACCGGGTTCGCGGCGTTTCCGGCATAACGGGGTCAGGCAGGCTGGGACGTCGTCGCGGCCCGCTCGCTCACGAGCTCTGC
>CAWGQQ010000013.1:0-31435 GCA_963824865.1 uncultured Actinomycetes bacterium
CCACGGACATCGCCGGCGACACGCTGCTCCGCAACCGCACCGTCGTGGGTGCCGACCTCAAGGACTCCGAAGACCTTGCGGCCGTGCGGCGGCTCGTCGACGCCGCCGACGTGCTCATCGAAGGGTTCCGACCAGGCGTGACCGAGCGCCTCGGTCTCGCACCGCAGGACTGCCTGGCCACCAACCCGAGGCTGGTCTACGGACGGATGACCGGCTGGGGACAGGACGGCCCGATGGCGGCGATGGCCGGGCACGACCTCAACTACCTCTCCGTCACGGGAGTCCTCGACGCCATCGGTACCGCCGAACGTCCCGTGGTCCCACTCAACCTGGTCGGCGACTTCGGCGGCGGGTCAACCTTCCTCGTGATGGTATCTTCGCCGCCCTTCTCGAGCGCTCCCGGTCCGGGCGCGGCCAGGTGGTCGACGCCGCGATCGTCGACGGTGTCGGCCAGCTGGCTCAGATGATTCTGGTCATTCCGCGGCATGGGCCTGTGGCACGAGAAGCGCGAGGCGAAAACATCCTCGACGGTGGCGCCCCGTTCTACGGGATCTACGGCCCTGCGCCGACGGTGGCAACGTCGCGCTCGGCGCGATCGAGCAGCAGTTCTACGCCCAGGCAGTCGCGGGGCTCGGCCTCGATCTCGCGGCCTTGCCGGACCGCGACGACCGGAGCAAGTGGGCAGAGCTGCGCGCTCTGCTCGCGGCCCTTCGCCACCCGGACCCGCGACGAGTGGGCGGAGGTATTCGACAGCACCGACGCCTGCGTCACGCCGGTGCTGAGCATGGCCGAGGCGCTGGAGCATCCTCATCTGCGCGACCGTGAGGCGTTCGGCGACATCGACGGCGTACCACAACCGATGCCCGCACCGCGTTTCGACCGCAGCGTCCAACCCGCTCCGACGGCGCCGGGCAGCCGGATCGCCTCCTGCTCCGACGTCGCGGACCGCTGGCAGGTCGACGTGCGCTGATGGACCCCTGTCATCCACACACCAACGAGGAGCACGAACATGATGACTGGCTACAGCCGAGCCGAGCTCGAGAGGGCTTACGAGACGTTCAAGCGCGTCAGCGACGAGTGCGCCGCGGCCGCCGACTACAACGCCTTCGCCGACCTGTTCACCGAAGACTGCATCTACGTCGAGCACGTCTTCGGAGAGATGCACTGGCGCGAGGCCGTCCGCGCCTGGATCGTCCCGTTGATGCAGGGATTCCCCAACGACCAGATGGTCGCCTACACCCACGACTGGGTCTACTTCGACGACGACAACGCGCGGATCGTGTTCTGCGCGCGCACCCACATGGCAGACCCCGGCGACGGTGGCTCCTACTCGGCGACCAACTGGACCCGGCTCGACTACGCGGGCAACGGGCTCTTCTCCCGCGAGGAGGACATCTACAACCCCGCGAACTTCGGCGACCTCATCACCACCTGGCTCGCGGTCCAGAAGCAGAACGCAGCCCGGTGAGTGCCGACAGGGACGTGCGCGTCGTCATCGGCACGGGTGGCGTCGGCGCCGCGATCGCGCGGCGCCTGGCAGCCGTCGCGCCCGACACGGACGTCCTGGTCGTCGTGGCCGATGTCCTCGAGTCCCGCGCCGAGTCCGTGGCCGCGAAGCTCACCACCCTCGGCCACGCCGCACTCGCACGAGTGGTCGACGTAGGTGACCGGACATCGGTGCGCACCCTGGCCATTGAGTGCGCCACCCTCGGGAGGGTCACGTCGGTCGCCCACACGGCCGGTGTCTCGCCGATGCAGGCCGACATCGCGACGATCGTGCGGGTCGACCTCGTGGGAACCGCTCTGGTGCTGGAGGAGTTCGGCGCAGTGGTCGCCGCCGGTGGTGCCGGTGTGGTCGTCGCCAGCATGGCCGGCCAGATCTTCGGCCCGCACCTCTCCGAGGAAAAGCTCGTCACCCTGGCCCACGCCCCGGCGGAAAGCTTGATGGGGCTGTCCTGGCTCAACCGTGTCCAGGATCCGCAGACCGCCTACGGGTATGCCAAACGTGGCAACCAGGCCCGAGTGGTGGCCGCCGCGGCAAGCTGGGCGGCCCGCGGGGCACGGGTCAACGCGATCAGTCCCGGAGTCATCGACACCGAGATGGGCAACGCCGAGCTGACCGGGGACACCGGCGACCTGGTCGGCGCCCAGATCGAAGCCTCCGCCATCGGCCGGGCCGCCGACCCCGACGAGATCGCCGCAGCCATGGAGTTCCTCCTCAGCCGCGCCGCCTCCTTCATCACCGGCACGGACCTGCTCGTCGACGGCGGCACGATGCCCGTCTACCTGCTGCCGGCCCGTGGGGAACTCTGACGTCAGCGAGGCCGGCGCACGGCACCGTCGATGACGTCATGGAGCTCGGATCCCGTCAGGTTCGCAGCCTGCGGGTCGTGGTCGCGCCGAGGACGACGTGCTCGTGGATGAGGACTTCGTAGATGTGGGCAAGCGCTCGCGAGTTGCCGGCACAGATCTGTCCAGTCGACTGGCCTGTCCTGACCAGGTCTGTGAGCCCACTGGTGGCGGCGTCGAAGAGTGGTGATCCGCTGCTGGCGAACTCACCCAGTGCGGGACCGGAGGCCATCCCGCCGCGGAGCTGGTGAATCAGGCGTCGCGGCGGCGGAGAAACCACAGAACCACAGAGCCCTCCGACCAGCGTTTCCGCAGGTCAGAGGGTCTTTGTGGTTGGTACCTCCGACCGGATTCGAACCGTCGCTACCGCCGTGAGAGTTGAAATAGACGGTTTTGGGCAGGTGGTGATGATCGTGAGAATCGATGAAACGCGCAGGTCAGAGGCGGTTTTCGACGTTGGAGGTCGAGAGCCGAATTTGGCTGTTTTCAGTTCTTCTTGCGTCCATTTCGCGTCCAAAACGGGCCGGTCGCCCGGTCGAGCGCTACGCACCAGTCCGCCGACGACGACCTCATCCTCAAAGGCGGGCTGACCGAATCGAGTGCTCGGCGGATCTGGCGTACCCGACGTTCCGTTCCCCCGCCGGGGCGCGAGGATCGAATCGGCAGCGCTTCTCCGAGGGCGCCTGCCCGCCAACCGAGGAGAGCTCCCAGGCTCCGGAGCGGGCGCGCTTTTCCGGACCCAGGTGACATTGCCGGCGATCAGCTCCGCAGGCACGGCCGTTCGTGAGGTGGCCCACAAGCGGATGGTTACTTGCACGTACCCCGAGACGACTGCCGTCGGCCCTCCCCCGGGTTCCCTATTCTCACGGCGGAACCGGTCGTGGCCCGATTTGCGCCGAGTCCGCTCCTAGCGATGCCCCTCCGCGGACACCCCTCCCTCCCGTTGGCGGAGGGGCATCGAAGCGGCACCCTTTCCGAAGTCGCGAACGCCCTCCTCGTAAGCCTGGGAGGGCGTTCGTTCTGTGTCCTCAGACCCACGACCCTTTGCAGACCTCGACGACCCTGGCTCAGCGTTCGACCTGGTGCGGACGCGATATGCGATGCGTACGCGGCGCAAGGACGCATGTCCTCGGTCGCTCGGATCGCGGCAGATCCGGAGGTGCTCGCACGCGGCGCGTCGAGGGCGCGTTATTGGCCGCGAGCCTAAACCGCATCTCGGCCCGACCTCATGTGCCCGGTTCCTGGAGTTCGTGCCGCGACATGGTCGACCCACAACCGCATCGCCGCTCAGTCCAACTTCGTCGTCGTAAGCCGCACGACGCGAATCAGTGCCCGGTCGGGCGAGGGTGTCGGTGGCGAACCACACAATGGGTTCGAGAGCCGAATCGTGAGTGGGAGGGGCGCCCGTGGCACGGGGAATGACTTTGATGTTCGCGACGATCCCGTGCGACCGCTGCAAGGCCGAGCGGTTGATGACCCAGCCCTGCACAGAATGCGGCCTGAAGCCTCGACTGCATGAGACACAGCCAGATCTGGAGAGGCGACGCAAGCTGCTGAACGAGCTGATGAACGCGACACCGCCCGAGCCTGACGACTTCAGCCCTGACATCGATGACGCATTGGATGAGATCCCGGTCCTGATCAAGGCCGTGATGAACGCTCTGGCGCGAGCGTCGCAGCGAAATAGTCGATCTGCACGGGGGCTCGTCGAAGCACTTGCGGAGCTTGATGCACGAGTGACGTTTTGGTCCCTGCGGCAACCCCGTCCTTCCACCAACCGAGGCCGCAGTCTCGGACGGTCACTTCGGCTCCTGCGTGACGGGCTGGCGGTGTTTGCCGATGCTCTCGGAGAGCCGACGATGCTCGCGCCTCAGGCGAAAGAAGCCGAGGGGCAGCTACTGATTGACGCCGCATCTGCAGAACTAGCGACCCTGCGCGAAATCGCCGAGTCAGAGCAACTTCTCGCCACAGATGGCCTCGGTCGTATCGGTGCCTCAGCGCGTGCGCTGGCGGGTGGGGACGAAGCGCTCGAGACGCTTGATCAGCAGCTTCAGCGCATCGCTGGACGCGCTGAGGGTCAACGACCCTTAGGGCTGGGTCTGAACCTGCACTTGTTCAGGCATCTGATGCTTGCGCTGCTGGACGTCGAAGAGTGTTTGGAGGTCGCCCGGGTTGCGGAAGAGAACTTCGGTGACCTCCGCCCTATCTGTATAGATGCCGGATGGCAGGCTCGCCATGGGGTAGTGACAGCACAGTTCTCGTCGGCGGCCTTCAACCTCTCTCGAATCGGTGACGACACTGATCTCGAAGCCGTGGGCGCGGCACTCCAGCTGGTGCTGCAGTGCCGAGACGGAGTCATCCGTCATTGCCTGGCGACCCTGTTGGCAAAGGACTCCACTGACTTTCGCAAGTTGATGAAGAGCTCCACTGGAGACGTCATCCAGAAGTCGGTCAGACAGTTCCCTAGTCTGCGGCTCGAGGAGAACCTGTCGCCGGTCCTGCGACATGCGGCAGCTCACATCGACTATGACGTGGTCGACGACATGTTCGTGTCCAATGCTGGTGCGGCAGAGGTCCGACTGACGGTTGATGAATTCCTTGACCAGGTTCTCGGTTATCTGCAGACCAGCGTGTCGCTCCTTGTCGCTCTTCTCTCCGCGACGGCGGTTCAAGGACTCGAGTTGGAGATCTCAAGGCATACGCCGGAGCGTGACCTGCTTGCGGCCATGGTCATGCTCGTCGGTGACCGCTGCCCGCAGCCGATGGTAGTTCCGGGCCAGCTTCAGCGCCGATTCCACGGCCTCCGAGCCACCGGACGTGAAGAAGACCCTGTTCAGGTCGGCCGGGGTCAGCGAAGCGATGCGTGCCGCAAGCTCGATGGCGCGCGGATGGGCGTAGCTCCAGAGAGTGAAGAAGTCGAGCTCGGAGATCTGGCGCGCCATCGCGTCGCCGATCTCGGTGCGCCCGTGGCCCGCGTTGACGCAGAACAGCGCCGACAGTCCGTCGAGATAGCGCTTTCCGTTCTCGTCGTAGACATAGCAGCCCTCGCCACGGGTGATGATCGGGACGTCTGCACCCTCATAGGCAGCGTGGCGGGTGAAGTGCATCCAGAGGTGGCGCTTGGCGAGCTCCTGTAGGCCCGCCTGGATGGGCGCCGCTCGCGTGCCGGCAGTGGCCATTCCTCTCCTTTCGTGGCCCGCTACAGCTTGGACAAACGGTATAGCCAAATCGGTTGAGGTGCAACCCCGCCCGGGGACAACCGGGCACGCCTTGGTTGTGCGATGTGTACAAGCAGCCCCTGCCGGTTTTGGACTTCCGCGACTTGCGGCCATCCGAGCGGAGGCATAGGCTCCGCGGCGCGAAGCCCGAACTGGGCGGCACAGGGACGAGGAGAGGAGACATGGAGAGCTCAGCGGTACCGGCGGAGTCACCTCCGGCCGGCGCGGCGACCGGCGAGAAGGGCCTGAAGAAGGACGCGATCGGGTTCATCGACGGGCTTTCGATCGGCCTCGCCTCGACCGCTCCCGCCTACTCGCTGGCCGCGGTGATCGGCTCGATCGTCGTCGCCGCGGGCATCCATACGCCCGGAGTGCTGCTGCTCTCGTTCGTGCCGATGTTCTTCATCGCGGCGGCCTTCTACTACATGAACCGCGTCGACACCGACTGCGGCACGACGTTCTCCTGGGTCACCCGAGCGCTCGGGCCGTACTGGGGGTTCATGGGCGGCTGGGCGATCTGCACGACGGGCATCCTGGTCGTCGGCTCGCTCGCCGACGTCTCCGCCTACTACACCTACGACCTCCTGGGACTGGAGGGCGGCGACGGAAAGCCGCTCTACAAGAACGAGCTTGCGGTCGCGGCCCTCGCGGTGGCGATCATCGCCGTGATGACAACGATCTGCGTGATCGGCACCGAGATCTCCGCCCACCTTCAGCGAGTCTTGACCCTGGGCCAAGTTGGCATCCTGCTGCTGTTCGCGGGCGCTGTGTTCGTCCGCCTGATCTTCGACAAGGTGCCGGACCGCTCGATCGATCCCGAGTTGAGCTGGCTATCCCCGTTCGGGGTCGAGTACTCGGCACTGATCACGGGCGTCCTGCTCGCGGTCTTCATCTACTGGGGCTGGGAGAGCGCCGTCAACCTCTCTGAGGAGACCGAGGACTCGACCAGGGCGCCCGGGCTTGCCGGCCTCGCGAGCACGGTGATCCTGGTCGCCACCTACGTCCTCGTCGCGGTCGCGTTGATCGCGTACGCGGGGCTCGGCAAGGTCGAGGGCTTCGACGACGACGCCGGCGTCCTCGGGGCCGTGTCGGGGGACGTCCTGGGCTCCGACCTCGGGAAGCTGGTCGTGATCGCCGTGATCGTCTCCGGGATCTCCTCCGCGCAGACCACGATCCTGCCCGGCTCGCGCACCTCGCTGTCGATGGCGGTCGCCGGGGCGCTGCCGCGAAAGTTCTCCAGCATCCATCCGCGTTTCCTGACCCCCGCGTTCGGGACGATCGTTGTCGGCGCCCTGGCCACCGCCTGGTACGTGCCGGGGAAGCTGATCTCGGAGAACTTTCTGTTCGACTCCCTCTCGGCCCTGTCACTGATGATCGCCTTCTACTACGGGCTCACCGGCCTCGCCTGCGCCATCTACTGGCGGCGCGAGCTCTTGCGCTCGGCGAAGAACTTCCTGTTCATCGGCATCGCCCCGTTGATCGGCGCCGGGATGCTCTTCTATCTCCTCTACGAGTCCGTGGGAGACCTCGCCGACCCGAAGCAGTCGTACTCGGGCAGCGAGGTGTTCGGGCTCGGGGTGCCGCTCGCGATCGCGATCGTCTTCATCGGCCTGGGGTTCCTGATCATGGTCGCCTGGCGGCTGATTGGCCCGCCCGCCGGGCGCGAATTCTTCGCCCGCCGTGCGTTCGAGGCGGTGCCACACGAGGTGGCGACCGGCGAGGTCTCGCAGGTCGAGGCGATCGGCGTCTCCGAGGCGGCGGCCGACGCGGGCCTCGCATCCGACGAGGAAGCTCCCGATCGGGAGAGGAGCTGACATGGCGACGCTGGTTGTCGGCTATGACGGCTCGGATTCCGCCCGCGCGGCGCTCGATCAGGCGCTCAGGCTCGCGGCCGAGCTCGGCGATCGAGTCGTGATCGCCTATGGCTACGACCCCGGCGGGCCGGGCGAGGAGTACAAGGTCCACCGCCAGGCCGTGCGCGAGATCGGCGAGCAACTCACCGCCGAGGCCGCCGAGCGGGCGCGCGACGCGAAGGTCGAAGTCGAGGTGGTCCTCCGGGAGGAGCGCCCGGTGGACGCGCTGCTGGCGCTCGCGTCCGAGCGCGAGACGCGGCTGATCATCGTCGGCACCTATGGCGAGTCGCCGCTGCGCAGCGCCATCCTCGGCTCGACGCCGCACAAGCTCCTGCACCTCTCCGAGGTTCCGGTGCTCGTCGTCCCCCCGCCAGACTAGGGCAGCCGGCTGCCTGCGGCCACGGCTGGGACGAGCCGCGGACCTTGTCCGGCGCGCTCGTTGATGAGCCGCAGGTACTGCTCGTAAGCGGCGCGATACACGACTCCCTCGAAGACGGATTCCCAATTGGCCCGGCCACCGCCCTCCTTGAGCTCGACCCAGGCGGCTCGGACACGATCCGGCTCGTAGATCTCTGTCCAGGGGCCGTCCTGGCCGATGATCTCGTCCACCACGTTGGCATCGGAGGGGTCCTCCCAAAGACGGCGGCGGCGGGTGGGCGGCATCGTGTTCCTGGCGGCCTTGAAGAAGGGCACATCCCGCCAGGGCGGAACCAGCCGCGAGACCATCTCGCGGTGAAGAACGGCATCGATCCGCTGCTCGGGCTCCAGCGCGAAGGCCGCCCGGATGAACGCCGGGGTGGCGAAGACGGACACCCGCTCGGTGTGAGACGCGAGGCCGGAGCGATACGGGAAGCGGTCCATCAGATAGAACCATTCGAGGAGCGTCGGCCCCCTCACCCCAAGGCCGCTTCCCTCCGCCACTGTCCGCTCGATCTGGCGGCGGGCCAGGTCATAGGCCTCATCGCGGGCCGCACGGTGCTTCTTGGTGAAGAAACGCAGCACGCGCGACACGACCGCCTCCTCGCCGCCGCGACGGATCCTGCTCAGCTCTCGTTCGGTCTTGTAGAAGAAGCCGTGGGCAATCTCGCCGCCGTGTCCGGAGAGCGCGGCGCCTGAGGGACGAGGTCGGGGGAGCTTCGAGTTGCTGCGCAGCTTCTGCGGATGGCGCATCCCGTCGTGCAGCAGATGCAAACGCAGGGCTCTCTCCATCAGCGCCGCCGCGGGCGTCGAGTCCTCGCCCTCGACGTGGCGAACCCCGTGCCTGAGCGGACGCGGCGCGAGCCTGACGAGCTCGCGGGCAACATCGGCCTCACCGGGCGTCTTGTCGGAGGTGTGAAACCGGGCCTCGATCCCCGCGGCGACCGCGGCGGCGGCGGCGACCCGAGAGTCACGGCCGCCCGACAGGTCGACCGTCGCGCCGCCGCGCCACAGCTCCCCGGCCGTGGTCGCCTGGGCTCGCGCCTCGTCCGCCGCGACCGCGGCGGCGTCATCCAGATCGACATCGGTCGCAACCAGGCGTGACACTGCGCCTGTCTGCTCGCGGGAAATCCCCTCGTCGCTCGCCCGGATGACGCTGCCGGGCGGCACGCGAGTCACCCCGGCCATCGGGGTGGAGTCGCCGAGGAACCAGGTGGCAGCAGCCAGCATGAGCCACCCGCGACGGTCCGCGACGGCCTCGACTCCGGTGAACAGCGGCAGTGCGCCGATGCGATTCGACCACGCAGAGCCACCGTCGAAATCGAGCTCGTAGCATCGGCCCGCGCCGATGAAGTCGTTGATGACGGTCAGCTCATCCGTCGAGGAATCAAGCACCGCGGCAACGACGGGCGGCGTGAGCCTCTCCACCGCACGTCCCGGAGCATCCCGGATGACCCGCGCCAGGGGCAGGGGCGCGTCGCGGACGGGAGACGCTCCGATCAGGCGCTCCCAGCCTGTCGGCGCGTACGCAGTCCCGATGGAGACGTCCGAGCCGTCGGCGAAGTGGGACCAGTTGCAACGAGGCTTGACGTCCGCGATCACCGCGAATCCACGGCGAGCCCCAAGGCACCCGTGCCGCTGGGTCGGATAGTCCACCAACTCTGCGTAGTGCCTCTCGACCCGATCGAATGCCGCCGCGACCGTCTCGGTGGCGGCCGGCGCATCGAGGGCGTACGCGATCCACGTGGGCTCGATCTTCTCTGGCATCGGCAAACCGACGGTAGCGCGCCGGTCGGGTGACAGTGGCGAATAATTCGACCACGCTGCCACCCCGGTCCTTGTACGAAACGGTGTAAGGCCATTTTGCCGTTTTGGAGACTCTGGCCCTTTGCCCCGCAGTTCGCGTAGGCCATACTTAGCCAAAGCGGAGAGGACTCCGCCCGCCTGATCGACAACGCGGCAAAGGCCGCGATCGGCGAGAGACAAGGAGAGACCGCAGCTTTGGAACAGGGCAGCGAGAGCGGCGGCGCCGCGGGCGCCGAATCGTCTCCCGTCGGCGGTGAGCCGTCGGTTCGCCTGGACCGGCGTCAGCAAGCACTTCGGCGACCTGATCGCGGTGCACGATCTCGACCTTGACATCGGCGGGGGGGAGTTCTTCACCCTGCTCGGCCCGAGCGGCTGCGGCAAGACGACGACGTTGCGAATGGTCGCCGGGTTCGAGGAACCGACCGCGGGACGCGTCCTGATCGAAGGCCAGGACGTGGTGGGTCTTCCCTCCTATCGCCGGCCGACCAACACGGTGTTCCAGAGCTATGCGCTGTTCCCGCATTTGAGCGTTCGGGAGAACGTCGCCTTCGGGCTGCGCCGCAAGAAGGTCGCCAAGGACGAGATCGAGACGCCGGGTCACCGCCGAACTCGAGCGAGTCCGGCTGGCCGCGGAGATCAACCGCAAGCCGAATCAGCTCTCCGGCGGCCAGCAGCAGCGGGTGGCGCTGGCCCGAGCGCTCGTCAACCTGCCGAAGGTCCTGCTGCTCGACGAGCCCCTCGGCGCTCTCGACCTGAAGCTCCGCAAGGGTCTCCAGATCGAGCTGAAGCGGATCCAGCGCGAGGTCGGGATCACTTTCGTCTACGTGACCCACGACCAGGAAGAGGCATTGACGATGTCCGACCGGATCGCGGTGATGTCGAACGGCGTCGTCGAACAGGTGGACACGCCCGAGAGCGTCTACGAGCGACCGCGAACGGCGTTCGTCGCCGGCTTCATCGGGGTCTCGAACCTGATGCCGGCAACAGTCACGTCGGCGAGCGCCGGCCGCGGCACGGTCCGCCTCGACAGCGGCCCCGAGCTCGAGACCTCGGTGGACGGGATTCCCGCGGGCGAGCGCTGCCACGCCGTGGTGCGGCCGGAGAAGCTCCTCATCGCTCACGCGAGCGATGCGACGGCGGACGGGCAGGCGAGCGTCGAGGGAGTGGTCGAGGCCTCGGTATACCTTGGCACTTCAACCCAGATCGTCGTCAGGCTGGCCGAGGACGTGAGGATGACCGTGCTCGTCCCCAACGCAGATGAGGCCGAGCGGTCCCGGCTGCCCGGCGGAGGCGCCCCGGTGAGGCTGAGCTGGGCCCCCGAGCACATTCACGTCGTGCGTGATTCCGCGCCCGCAACGACTTCCGGTCAAGAGACATCCAGACAAGGAGGAGAGTGATGCTGAGCAGGCTGGCATTGGCGTTCGCATGCCTCGCTGCGGCGATTGGGATCGCCGCGTGCGGCGACGACGACACCGTGGGCGGCGCCCGGGAGGGCGACGTGCAGGTCGCCGAGTCAGGCCCTGTGGAGGGCGAGTTCACAGTCTCGAGTTGGCCGGGCTACATCGACCCCGGCAAGGATGGCTCGGTCGCCGAGTTCGAGGAGAGGACCGGCGTCTCGGTGAAGTACATCGAGGACGTCAACAGCAATGTCACGTTCTTCGGCAAGCTGCGGCCGCTGCTGGACCAGGGCAAGTCCGGCGACCGCGACCTGATCGTGGTCACCGACTGGATGGCGGCGCGGATGCACGACCTCGGATACCTCCAGGAGTTCAACCCCGATGACATCCAGACCGCGCTGGACAACCTGTCGCCCCAGTTCGAGTCCGAGGGAGCGTACGACCCCGACCACAAGTTCTCCATCCCCTGGCAGGGCGGCATGACCGGGATCTGGGTCAACACGTCGGAGGCGGACGAGATCACGTCGATCAACGACCTCTTCGACCCGAAGTACAAGGGCCGCGTGACGATGTTGGACGAGCTGCGCGACACGGTGCCGCTGGTCATGCGAGCCGACGGCGTCGACATGGAGAGCGCAACCAAGGAGGACTGGCTGGCGGCGATCGACAGGATCGGCGAGGCCGCCGACTCCGGCCAGATCCGCCGCTTCACCGGCAACGAATACACCGAGGACCTGACCAGCGGCAACGCGGTCGCCTCGATCGGCTGGTCGGGTGACGCCTACCTGATCGGCAGGGACGACGTCGAGTGGCGCCGGCCAGAGGAGGGCTGCAACGTCTGGTTCGACACGATGGCGATCCCGGTGGGGGCGCCCAACCCCGCCGCCGCGCTCGAGTTCATCAACTTCGCCTACGAGCCCAAGGTGCAGGCGGACATCGCGGCGTTTGTCAACTACGTGACACCGGTGGAAGGCGTCAAGGAGATCCTCGCCAGGCGCGATCCAGCACTGGCGAAGGACCCGCTGATCTTCCCCGACGAAGAGTTCATCGCGGACTGCTCGCCGTTCACGGAGCCACCCGGCGACCCTGCGGACGTAGCGGAGGTGGAAGAGGCCTACCAGGAGGTGGTCTCGGGCTGACGGTCAGGCGCCGGCGGAGCAGCGAGGAGATGCGCGAGAGGCAGTCTCTGCAATGAAGCTCCGCCGACGCCTGATTCCCTACGGGCTGCTGGGGCCGGGAGGCATCTGGCTGATCCTCTTCTTCCTGCTCCCCATGTACTTCATGGGGGAGATGGCCCTGCGCACCGGCTCTCTCACGGAGGGATACAACCTCACCTGGGAATGGGCGAACTTCCCCGACTCGCTCGACGGGCGCGGCGAGCAGATCGCTCGCACCGCGCTGTACTCCGGCGCGGCGACCGTGCTCGCGCTGCTGATCGCCTACCCGCTCGCGTACGCGATCGCGGTCCGCGCCAGCCCCCGCTGGAGGCTGCTCCTGCTGTTCTCGGTGATCGCGCCCTTCTTCACCACCTACCTGATCCGCACGATCGGCTGGAAGACGATCCTCGCGGACTCGAGCCCGATCGTGGACGTGCTCCAGTTCCTGGCTCTGATCCCCGATGACGGCCGGGTGCTCGCAACCTCGGGCGCCGTGATCGCCGGGCTCACGTACAACTTCCTGCCCTTCATGATCCTGCCGATCTACGCGAGCCTGGAGCGGCTGGATCTGAGCTTGCTCGAGGCCGCCAAGGACCTCTACGCCTCCTCGCGCCAGGCGTTCCTCAAAGTCACCCTTCCGCTGAGCGCGCCCGGGATCGTCGCCGGCGTCCTCCTCACCTTCATCCCGGCGTTCGGGGACTACATCAATGCCGAGATCCTCGGGGGTACCAATCAGGCGATGATCGGCAACAAGATCCAGTCGCTCTATCTGGAGGAGAGCAACTATCCGGAGGCGGCGGCGCTGTCCTTCCTGATGATGGCCGCGGTCCTGATCGCGGTTCTCCTCTATATCCGCCTGGCCGGCACGGAGGCCTTCATGGGAAGCGAGGAGGAACGCGGCTGACATGCGCGCGTGGGGCTGGCTGAAGCGCAACGCCCTGATGATCTACGCGGGGCTCGCGGTCGCCTACATGCTGGTCCCGATCGCCGTCATCGCTGTGTTCTCGTTCGGCGCGACCCCACGTGACAGGCTCAACTTCTCGCTCAGCGGCGGCTTCACGCTCGAGTACTGGCAGAACGCCTTCTCCGTCACCGAGCTGAACGACGCGCTGCTCCTCTCGCTCCAACTGGCGGCGCTCGCCACCGTCGCCTCCACCGCGATCGGGACGCTCATGGCGCTTGCCCTGGTCCGCTACCAGTTCTTCGGCCGCCGGGCGACGAACCTGCTGATCGTGTTGCCGATGGCGACCCCGGAGATCGTCATCGGAGCGGCGTTGCTGTCGTTGTTCATCATCTACGCCGTCCCGCTCGGCTTCACGTCGCTTCTGATCGCCCACATCATGTTCTCGATCAGCTTCGTGGTGGTGGTCGTGCGCTCGCGCCTGATCGGCTTCGACCGCAGCATCGAGGACGCCGCCGCCGACCTCGGCGCCACCCCGTTCACGACGTTTCGTACGGTGACGTTGCCACTTCTGGCCCCGGGAATCCTCGCGGCCGCCCTGCTCGCCTTCTCGCTGTCGATCGACGACTTCGTGATCTCGAACTTCAACTCCGGGGCAACGGAGACGTTTCCGCTATGGGTCTACGGCGTGGCCCAGCGCGGGATCCCGGTGCAGGTGAACGTCCTGGCCACGCTCCTGTTCATCGTCATCGTCGCGGCGGTCGCACTCGTGCTCTGGCAACAGCGCCAGGCCGACCGGCTGGCAGCGGTGCGCCCCGAACAGGAGGAGACAGACGTGCCGACCGGACCGGCGGCCGCGCGGGCCTGACCTAAAGGCCCAGGTCGCGGGCGATGCCGGGCTTGTGCGCCTCGATGTACAGGAACACAGGGTGGGGCCCGCCCGGCGCGTGCTCGACTTGCACCTGCGCCTCCGCGGGCGCCTGCGGGCGAATCCCGTCCGCCAGCTCCGCCGCCTGATTCTCGGTCGCGGCGCCGACCAACAGGTGCCTCCAGCGGCGGTGTACCTCGAGTCCCTCGTCCTCGAGCCGCCTCGCGAGATCGAGCGTCTCGCGCAGCGATGGCAGGTCCACTCGAACCTCCCACTCGTGCCGGCCGGCGCGCACCTCCGCGATCTCGTGCCGCCGCTCCTCGGCGGCTCTCTCCTCGTCGGTTTCGGGAAGCGGCACGGCGGGGTCCTTCCACGCCTCCTCGTCCGGATGCCAGCGTGTCAGCCCCGTGTCGGCGCTCAGGCCCTCGGCCGCGACCAGGTCGCGCGCCACCCGCTCGGCCTCCCGCGCCTGCTGCTCCGTCGCGGCGTAGAGGAACATCCTCGGCCCGTCGCGGGTGACGACCACCCGATCGCCCAGGCGCTCGCGCGCCTCGTCGTCGAGGTCCAGAGAGCGCAGCCGCTCGGAGAGCGTCGGCCCGTGCTGCTCGTCTTCGAGGTCGACCTCGACCCGCCATTCCTCGGCCATCCGCGGAAGTCTCTCATGGCCGCTCCAATAGCATCGCGGCCCGTGGCCGAGACCGAGACGACGCGCCTTTTGATCGCCGGCCAGCGGGTCGCCGGCGATGGTGAGCCGCTCGCGGTCGAGAACCCCGCCACCGAGGAGACGATCGCAACCGTGGCCACGCCCTCGGACGAGCAGGTTGCGGCGGCGATCGCCGCGGCAGGCGATGCGCAGCGCGACTGGGACCGCACGCCCGCCGTCGAGCGCGCCGAGATGTTGCACGAGGTCGCCGCCCGGCTCCGCGCCCGCAGCGGCGAGCTCGCCGAGCTGATGACCCTGGAGGGGGGCAAGCCGCTGGTCGAGAACTCGGACGAGATCGGCTGGACGGTGGCGGCCTTCGACTACTACGCGGAGATCGGCCGGGACTCGGCCGGCAGGGTGATCCCCTCGATCGAGGCGACCCAGCTCGCCCTGGTGGTCAAGGAGCCGATCGGCGTGGTCGCCTGCATCGTGCCGTGGAACTATCCGCTGCTGCTCCTGGCCTGGAAGCTGGCGGCGGCGCTGGCGGCCGGCAACACCACGGTCTGCAAGCCCTCGGAGCTGACGCCGCTTTCGACCCTGGCGCTCGCGCCCTGCTTCGAGCACCTGCCGGCGGGCGTCGTCAACCTGCTGGCCGGCGGAGGCGAGGTCGGCGCCCGGATCGTCGGCGACGAGGGGGTCGGCTGCGTCGCCTTCACCGGCTCGATCGAGACCGGCAAGCGGATCGCCGTCGCCTGTGCGGAGCGGGTCGCGCGCATCAACCTGGAGATGGGCGGCAAGGACCCGTTCATCGTCTGCTCCGACGTCGCCGAGCGGATCGACGTGGCCGCCAAGGGGGGCGCCTGGGCGGCGTTCCTGAACGCGGGACAGGTGTGCACCTCCGCCGAGCGCTTCTACGTGATGGAGGACGTCTACGACGACTACCTGCAGGCGTTCGTCGACTACGCCGGGGGGCTCCGGGTCGGCGACCCGATGAACCCGGCCACGGACGTCGGGCCGATGGTCTCGGCCGCACAGCGCCAGAAGGTCACGGCGCAGGTCGAGGCGGCGGTCGCCGCCGGCGCCGAGGTCGTGATCGGCACCGGCAGGGCCGGCCAGGAGCAGGGGCACTACTTCTCGCCCGCCGTCGTCACGGGGGCGCCGCCGGAGACCGACCTGCTGCGCGAGGAGACCTTCGGCCCGGTTGCCCCGATCGTCCCCGTGCGCTCGCTGGACGAAGCGATCGAGCTCGCCAACTCGACCCGCTTCGGGCTGGGCGCCAACGTCTACACGCGGGACCTGGCGAACGTGGTCCGCTGCCTACGGGAGATCAAGGCCGGCACGGTGTGGTTCAACGACCCGCTGACCGACAACGACGCCGGCCCGTTCGGCGGCTTCAAGCAGTCCGGCCTTGGGCGCGAGCTCGGTCGCGAGGGCCTGGAGGCGTTCCAGGAGACCAAGCACGCCCACATCGAAACGGAGATCGCCCCCAAGGAGTGGTGGTACCCCTACGGGAAATGAGGCTGAGCTGGCGCTGAGAGCGGTCGACGGCTCGGCGGGCCCTCCCTGGGAGCGGCCGCTCGCCGGTACGCTGGATCGGCTGGTCGTCGATTCGGAGTTGCTGGCCGGCAACCCGCTCGGCGACCCTTCGCGGCGCCCGCTCCACGTCTATCGCCCGCCCGGCGTCGACGCCGATCATCCGCGGGCTCTGCCGAGCGTCTACATGGTGCAGGGGTATTTCGGCCAGCTCGACTCCTGGTGGCGTCGCGAGGCCTTCGAGCCCAACGTCTTCGAGCGGGTCGATGCGATGTTCGCCGCCGGCGAGTGTCCTGACGCGATCGTGGTCTTCGTCGACGCCTGGACCTCATACGGCGGCTCCCAGTTCCTGAACTCCAGCGGAACGGGCCGCTACCAGGACTACCTGTGCGACGAGGTGGTGAGCTTCGTCGACGACCGCTACCCGACGGCGGCCGACCGCGACCACCGCGGGATCACCGGAAAGTCATCGGGAGGCTACGGCGCGATGGTGGTGCCGATGATGCGCCCCGACGTCTTCGGCGCCCTCGCCTCGCACGCCGGCGACGCCCTGTTCGAGTGCTTATACGTCCCCGGCTTCGCGGAGACCGCCCGCACGCTCCGCGACGAGTTCGAGGGCTCCTATGAGGCCTTCTTCGAGCGCCTCGCCGAGGCCGACCGCTTCGACATGGGCAGGTTCGGAACCCCGCTGATGAACTATGGCTGCGCGGCCTGCTTCTCGCCCGATCCCGATCGCCCCGGCAAGCCGCTCTTGCCCTTCGAGGTCTCGACCGGGCGCCTCGTTGACGAGGTCTGGGAGCGGTGGCTGGAGCTCGACCCGGTGAGGATGGCGCCGAGGCACGCCGACGTTCTGCGCTCGCTGCGCCGCATCTACCTCGACGCGGGCCGCGGCGACGAGTGGTACCTCGACCTCGGGGCCCAGGCGTTCGCCGGCGAGCTCGAGAAGCTCGGGGCCGACCACACTCTGGAGCTCTTCGACGGCAAGCACGGCGGCCTCGGCTACCGCTACCCCGCCGCGATCCGCGAGCTGGTGCTGGCGCTGAGCAAGTGGGAGCCAAGACTCCGTCGGTGGCCGCCTCGGCCACGAGTGGCGCTTTGTCGCGTACGTGAGCAACAAAACCGCCAAGGCCGCCTCCCGCCGGACGCGGGGGTCCGGAAACCGAGCTCAAGACGTGGCTGTCGCAATTCGAGGCGATCCGTCTCCCACACAAGCATCGTCTCGTAGAGCCTGCGGCCGAGTAGATACCCGCCGAGCTCGCGTACCTGCGCGAGGTGAAAGCGAAACAGCTCGTCGCTAGGGACCCCCCAGTCGAATGCGCCCTCGCGGTCGTTGATGAAGCCGTCCACCGAGACGCTCATCGAGTAGATCAGCATGGCTTCAGATCATCGCACCGGAGCAACGGACGATGATCGGGCGACGTCGGCTGTTGAAGAGCGCCGCGTCGTCTTCGCCGCGACTCGGTCTTCGCGCGAAGCGACAGCGAAAGACGCGCTCCAGATCCAGCGACGAGCGGCAGGGGGATCTAGACTCGGCGAATCGCCGCCGATCGCAAGCAGATCGCCCGTGACTCCTATGCCGCCTTTGCGGCCGGCGACCGAGGGTTCTTTGAACGGCGCCTGAGCGACGGTTTCGTCTTCTCCGCACCTCCAGACCCCAAACTCGACCGTGCCGGGTACTTCGAGCGGTGTTGGCCGGGGGCGGGGCGGGGTGGTGACTTCGATTTCGTACGACTGATCGAGTCGGGCGACGAGGTGATCGTCACCTACGAGGCCGACATCTCCGGCGGCGGCCGAGGACGGAACACCGAAATCATCACTTTCGACGACGAGGACAAGATCATCCGTACGGAGGTCTACTTCGGCTGGAACCTCGAGTAGGCGCTTCGGCTCCTCGCGCGAAGCCATCGAGGCATCGCATCCTTCACCCCTCAACCTGAACACTCGACCTGAACGCCGAGAGGAGACGCAGGCTCGCGCTCGTGGAAGCCAAAGCCCGAGCCGACGGCGGCGCATAGGTGCCTCGCCGCTGCTCCCGGGGAGAGGGTCAAGCGACGTGGTTCGTGTGAGATAGTCGGCCGGTGGCCACCTCTGAGCGGTCCGCCGCCCGCCTCGTAGCCGTCGATGACCTCGGCGCCTCACAGGTCGCAGTCGTGGATGAGACACCGCACGGAGCCCTAGCCGTAGGTATGAGCGCGGGCAGGCCGTTCGCGGTCTCCAACCGCTGCCGTCACCTGTTCGCCTCGCTGGGCAAGGGGCAGGTGAGCGAGGACGGATGCCTTGAGTGCCCATCGCACGGCGCGCGCTACGACGTCGGCACCGGCAAGATGGTGCGGGGTCCCCAGGGCGCCTTCAAGCCCCTGGCGGGCGCCGTCAAGGCGACGACCGGCGCCATGCCCCTGAAGACGTTCCCGGTCGAGGTGCGCGACGGCGCAATCTGGCTGCTCGGCTGAGCGACGGTGCGCTGCCGCTGCTACGCGGCAATGACCAGGCGCCGCGCCCGTCAACGCCCAAGCTGGATGCCGATCCGCTCCGGCAGCCCGGCGATGGCGCGGGTCAGCGGGCCCGGGCGGCGGCCCTCCTCCTCGAATCGCTCGCGGCGCAGCACCGCGGCGCGGACGATCATGCCGCCGGCGTAGCGAAGCGGCTCCGGCGGCACTCGCACCCGCGGCGGCTCGACGATCGGCAGCCGGGTGACCTCGTCGCGCCGGTCCAGGGCCAGCGAGGCGAGGATGCGCCCGGCGATCCGCGACGGTGCAACCCCGTTCCCGGTGTAGCCGAAGGCGTAGTGAACGCGGTCGCGGTGGAGGCTGCCGACCACGGGCAGGTGGGTCGGGGAGACGTCGATCGGGCCGCCCCAGGCGTGCTCGACTCGCCGTCCCCGGAGCGCCGGGAAGAAGCGGACGAGCTGGCGCTCCACCTCGGCGACCACGCCGCGGTCCAGCTCCACGCGGCCGTTCAGGCGGCCGCCCGGCGCCAGCCGGCCGCCTCCCCAGCCGAAGACGATGCGTCCGTCGGGGGTGGTGCGGAAGTAGTGGATCAGGTGTCGCGAGTCGGTGATGCACTCGCCGCCCGTCCAGCCGAGCTCGGCGAGCACGTCGGGCACCGGCTCGGTGATCACCACGTGGCTGGAGGTGACGGTGAGCCGCCGGCGCAGGGGACGGTGGCCCGCGATCGCAGCGCCGGTGGCCAGCGCCGCCCGGGGGGCGCGCACGCAGCCGCGATCGGTGTGCGCCTCGACGCCCTGGCCGCTCGCCGCCAGCCGCCGGACCGGCGAGCCCTCGAAGATGGCCACCCCGCGGTCCTGGAGGCGGGCGCGAAGCCCGAGCGCCAACCGCGCCGGCTGCACCGTGGCGGCTACGGGGTAGAAGACTCCGGCTCTGAAGACCGGCGAATCGCAGCGCGTCCGCACCTCGGCCTCCGGCAGCGGCCGGCAGACGCCGGCAACGCCCAGCTCGGTGCACGCGTCGACGACCTCCCGCCAGGAGTCGTCGTGCGCCAGAGCCGTCGAGACCTGGAGGTAGCCGCCGGAGCGGTACCAGGCGTCGACCCGTTGCTCCTCGCACCAGCGCCCAAGCTCGCGAACCGCGTCCTCTGCCGCTCGCGTCAGCCGCAGCGCGGCGGCGTCGCCGAAGCGCTGCCGAAGCGCCGGGAGGCTGAACCACATCGCGTTCACGAAGCCGCCGTTGCGCCCGCTCGGCCCGCCGCCGCAGCGCTCGGCCTCGAGCAGGACCACACGCGCCTCGGGGTCGAGCTCCGAGACGAACCAGGCCGTCCACATCCCCGTGTATCCGCCGCCCACCACCACCAGGTCGGCGTCGAGCTCGCCCTCCAGCGGCGGGAGCTCCGCGTCGGGCTCGGCCTCCTGGAGCCACCAGCCGCTTGCGGTGTGCACAGTGGCCACGCTCACCCCGTTCCCGCAGAAAGCCTCGCCGGCGAGACCCCCGGCGCGATCAGCGAGGCGACTCGGCGGCGAGCTTCTCGTGGAGCTCGATCAGCTCCCGCTGCACGTTCCGAGGCCGGTCGTCCGGTCGCCGCCGAGTCCAGCTCCCATCCGAGCCGAGAACCCAGGCGTTGGCGTTGTCGGCCAGGGAGCGATCCAGCACGTCGAGGAGCTCGGCGCGGATTCTGGGATCCTCGACCGGGGCGACCAGCTCGACCCGCTTGTACAGGTTGCGGGGCATCAGGTCGGCCGAACCGATGTAGATCCGTTCCTCCTCCCCGGGTCGCTCGAACGAGAAGATCCGGGAGTGCTCGAGGAAGCGCCCGACGACCGAGACCACTTCGACGTTGTCGGAGACCCCGGCGACCCCGGGCCTCAGCGCACAGATGCCTCGCACGTTGAGCTCCACTCGGACGCCGGCCTGCGAGGCCCGGTAGAGCGCCCGAATCGACGGCGCGTCGAGAAGCGCGTTCATCTTCATCCGGATCCGAGCCGGCCGATCGGGTGAATGCGACTCGATGGTGCGCTCGATCTCGCGCAGGATTCCGTCCTGGAGGTTGAAGGGCGCGACCAGGACCCTGCGATAGCCGCGCGGCCGCGAGTATCCGGTCAGGTAGTTGAACATCTCGGCGAGGTCGGCGCCGACCTCGGGGTCCGCCGTGAACAGGCCGAAGTCGGTGTACAAGCGCGCGGTCTTGGGGTTGTAGTTGCCGGTGCCGATATGCGCGTAGTGGCGCACGCCGTCGCCCTCGCGACGGACGATGAGAATGCACTTCGCGTGGCTCTTCAGCGCAGGGAGGCCATAGACGACGTGCACGCCGGCCTGCTCCAGCTTCTTCGCCCACCTGATGTTGGCCCGCTCGTCGAAGCGCGCCTTCAACTCCACCATGCAGACCGCCTGCTTGCCCCGCTCCGCGGCCTCGATCAGCGACGGGACCAGCGGCGAGTCGGCGCTCGTCCGGTACACGGTCTGCTTGATCGCCAGCACGTCGGGGTCGTCGACAGCCTGCTTGACGAAGCGCTCGACCGAGGTGGTGAACGAGTCGTACGGATGATGGACGAGGATGTCCGCCTCCCGGATCGCCCCGAAGACGTCGGCCTCCGCCCCGTCCTCGCCGAGCAGCCGCGGCTGTGTGACCGGGGTATGGGGTGGGTCGCGCAGCTCGCTGAAGCCTCGTACTCCCACCACGTCCCACAGATCGGAGAAGTCGAGCAGCCCTTCGGTCTCGTACAGCTGGCGCTCGTCGATCCGCAGCGCATCGCGGAGCTGCTCGCGCAGCCTCGGGCTGGTGGCGTGGTCGACCTCGAGCCGCACGACCTCGCCGAAGCGGCGCCGGCGAAGCTCCTCCTCGACCGCTTGGAGCAGGTCGTCGGCCTCGTCGGAGACGTCGTAGTCGGTGTCCCGGGTGACTCGGAAGAAGGAATGGTCCGTGACCTCCATGCCCGGGAACAGGGAGCCCAGGTTGGCGGCGATCAAGTCCTCGAGCGGAACGAGCGTCGCCCCTCCCTCGCCGATCTTCACGAAGCGCCCCAAGAGCTCCTTCGGCACCTTCACCCGGGCAAGCACCTCGGTGCCCTGGTCAGGGTCCTGGAGCGTGACGGCGAGGCTCAAGGAGAGGTTCGAGATGTACGGGAAGGGGCGGCCGAGGCCGATCGCCAGCGGCGTCAGCGCCGGAAAGATGCTCTGCTCGAACGCCTGCTCGAGCTGTTCGCGCTCGGCCGGGCTCGCCCGCTCTGGCGAGATGATCCGGATCCCGTGCTCGGCGAGCGCCGGGCGCAGCTCGCGCTCGAAGCATCGCGCCAGCCGCCCGCGCTGGCCGAGCACCAGCTTGCGGATCGCGTCGATCTGGTCGTTGGTGCTCATTCCGTCGGCGCCCCGCGCATCGACCCCAGCCTCGAGCTGGTCGTGAAGGTTCGCCACCCGCACCATGTAGAACTCGTCCAGGTTCGACTCCCAGATCGCACAGAACTTGACCCGCTCCAAGAGCGGTACCGAGGTGTCCTCGGCGAGCTGGAGGACGCGATCGTTGAAGTCCAGCCAGGAGAGCTCTCGGTTGAAGTACAGCGAAGAGTCCTCGAGGTCGGGCGTCGGCGGCGCGTAGGCGGGTGCGTCAGGGTCTTCGACCGCGCCGGTCGCCACCTCAGCCGCCTGCTTCGGATCTATGGCACTCACCCGCAGCCATGCTAGGAGGGTGGACGCTCAGGCGGCAATCCGTTGCCCGGGCTGGGACCAATCCACCCGCCGGGTTCGCGCCAGCGCCTGCTCGTAGCCGTCCGCCAGCTCGGCGAACGTCGCCTCCCAGGTCCGGTCGCGCACTGCGGCGCGGCCGGCACGAGCCAGCCGCTCGCGCAGGAAGGCCGACGAGGCGAGCTGAGCGAGCGCGCCCGCGAGCGACTCCGGATCGGGCGGACACAGCCACCCGGTGTGGCGATCGCGGATCAGCGACACCGGCCCCCCCTCGGCCACTGCGACAACGGGAAGGCCGCTGGCCTGGGCCTCGGTGATCACCTGCCCGTAGGTGTCGGTGCGCGAGCAGAACAGGAACAGGTCGGCGCTCGCGTAAGCGCGCGCCAGCTGCTCGCGGTCCAGCCATCCCAGGAAGGTCGCGCAGGGACTCTGAGCCCGCGCGCCGTTCGACCGGCTCGCATCTTCGAGGCGCTCCCGGAGTGCGTCCTCCTCCGGACCACCGCCGGCCAGCAGCAGATGCAGGCGTGGATCCCGCTCCCTTGCGCGCAGGAACGCCTCGGCCAGCAGGTCGACCCCCTTCTCCTTGGTGAGGCGACCGGCATAGAGCACCTTCACCTCGCCGGGGAACGCTTCGGGGTCGCGCTTTGCGGGGTCGTAGAGCGAGATGTCGACGCCCCGGGCCCAACGGGCGATGCGCTCGGACTCGATTCCGATCCCGACCAGCGACTGGTCCGCGGTGGGGCTCGGCGAAAGGACCATCTCGCATTGCCCGTAGAACAGCGCCAGGGCGTAGCGCATCCCGGCTTCCAGGGTCGCGTCGCCGGTGCGGATCGCCGCGTACGCGGCCAGCTCGGTGTGGTAGCTGCCGATCAGCGGCATGTTCGCGATTCGGGCGTAGATCGCCGCGCCGACCCCAGCCGGGCCCGGCGAGGCGACGTGGACGAGGTCGTAGCGCCCCTGGGCGAGCGTCTCGACCAGCTCGGGGACGCTTGGCACGCCGACCTCGAGGCCGGCGTAGAAGGGGACCTCCACCTCGGCGACGGCCGGGAGCCGGCGATCGACGCGCGGGTCCGTGCCGATCACCTCGACCTCCCAGCCAGGCACGCCATGCTCGCGAATCCTGTCGATCGTCTGGGAAACGCCGTGCATCGACCGGGCGGCGTCGACCACCAGGGCCACGCGGCGGGGCTCGCCGTCCCGGGGACTCAGATTTGCCGTCTCGCGGGCAAGGAAGGAGGCCGCCGGGACATAGGGCACAACTGGCACGCAGGCGTCGAACAGGGCCCTTCCCGCAGCTGCGTAGCCCTCCCGCGAGGCGGCTGCCGCTGTGACGCGATCGACGGCCTCGCGCAAGCGCTTCTCGTGCGCTCGCCGCGCCTGCCGGTACAGCTCGGCATGGCTGAAGCCCTCCGCTTGCATCAGGTCAGCCGGCCGTCCTGTCGCCCTGCCCCGTCCGGCCTGGCTCGAGGTCGACGCTGTCGAGCCAGGCGCGAAGCAGGGCGCGGCCCTGCTCCCGCCCGAGATCGCCCGCAAGCGCTCCGCCGCGCTCGGCGCCGTCGCTGACCACGCGCTCGGCCATTCTCAGGGCGTCAACCGGCGACAGGGACTCCGTCCCTGGTTCGGGCGAGCTTGTGGTCCACGCTCTGGCGGCCAGGGCCAGCGCCGAGTGGGCCCACTTGGCGGCGCTTCCCTGATCCCCTCGAGCCTCGGCGCGACCCTCACGCACGTGGCGCAGAAACTCTTCCGGCGTCGAGGCGGGCGGTGTCTCGGTCCAGGTGCGCCCGATGTCGACGCCGGCGTGATCGTCAGACCCGCCGATTCCAGTGCCTCCGTGGGTCTCGGTGTAGACCGCCGCCGGCATGTTCAGCTCCCGGGCACGCGAGCCGTTGCGAACCTCCCAGACTCCAAACAGCTCGGCCAGGCGCGACCGATGGCGCGGTCCGAGCGGCGCGGCGACGGCGAAGAACGGATGGGCAAGCGCGCAGGTGATCTCTCGCTCGTGCAGGTAAGCAGCGCAGGACTCGAGGTCGGCAGCATGCGCCTGGAGGAACTCGTGGTCCTCCGGATCGATCCCGTAGCAGAGCACGTGTACGGCCTGCGGCTCGTTGGCGAACCAGGCCGTCAGCTCCTCGGATACGAACACGTCCGGACGGTCCCCGATCTCCAGGCAACCGTCGATCGTGTCGTGATCCGTGATCGTCACGAAGTCCATCCCCCGCCGCTTGGCCAGCTCGTAGACCTCCTCCGGAGGCGTCGCGCACTCCGGGAGGCCGAGGCTTCGCTGGATCCCGAGCTTCGCGGCCTCGGAAGCCGTCGAGTGGCAGTGAAGGTCGACCTTCGCCTTCGCGGCCTCCGCGCCGGATGTCTCAAACAGCGCCGTCCCGTTCGGCCGGCCGTTGATCCTGGGAATCATCATTGCTCCCCTCATTCGCCTTCTTTCGAGCACAGCTTCGCCGCCGTTGCGGGCGAGCGCGTTAAGAACCGGGCAACGCGCCGTGAACGGGCCGTGAACGTCAGGAGCAGGGCTTTTAGGGCAGCGACGGACTGAAACGCCATTAACGGGATGGCAACCGGGCCGCGACGGATTCCCTGGAAGGTTCCTTCCGGTGGTGCCCGTGAAGCTTGACCAAGGCGCGCGGACGGTGACGCTCGCGGGCGGCCGGCTCGCGGTCGAGGTGGGGTTGAGTCCGTTCACGATTCGCCTTACCCGCCGCGGGGCCGCGGTGATTCAGGAGCTGACGCTGTTCGCCCAGGAGTGGTCCGGGGGCGACAGGCTGATTCACCTGACCGAGGGCGTCTTGGTGGAAGAGGAGCGAGACGAGCCGGCACAGCTCACGCAGGCCGAGCTTCGTCGCAGCGACGACGCGCACGTGGAGCTGGCCGGCGAGCTTGGGCGGCGAGCACTTCGAGGCCCGGGTCACGATCGCCGACGAGGAGCGCGTGACGATCGAACTAGACATCGACCACCACTCGCTCCGGCTGGGAGCGAGCTGGCCGGGTCGCCCCGGCGAGCGGCTGACCGGGCTCGGAGCCAGGCACTCGGAGGGCTTCGACCAGCGTGGCAGGCTGGTGCGCCTGGGAGCGGATCGCCGCTACACGGGGCCCGACTGCCCCCCGGAGATGCTGGACATAGGGGGCATCCCGCAGGGGGACTGCGCCCCCGCGCCGTGGCTGCTGTCGAGTGCCGGCTGGGCCCTGTGGGCGGAGACCTGGGGCGCCGGGCTGGAGCTCGACCTTGGCGAGCCCCTCACGGTCTCGCAGCGGTCCGAGGCCGGGCCGCTCCGCCTGCACGTGCTCACCGATCCCACACCCGCCGCCCGGCTCCGTCACTACCTGCGCCTGACCGGGTTTCCGGCCCTGCTCCCCGAATGGGCCTACGGGCACTGGAAGAGCCGTGACGTCTACGAACACGAGCGCGACGTGCTCGAGGATCTCGAAGGCTATCTCGAGCACGCACTGCCGCTGGACGCGATCGTCATCGACTCGCCCTGGGAGAGCCAGTACAACACCTGGGTCTTCAATCCGATCCAGTTTCCGCACCCGGAGCACCTGGTGGGACGGCTTCGGGAGGCGGGCGTCCGCACGGTTGTCTGGGTCACGCCCTGGGTGAACCTCGATTCCACCGACGGCCAGCATCCGGGCGACCCGGGATCGGAGCGCCTGCACACCCGACCGGCGGCGAACTACGCCGAGGGTGCCTGGGGAGGCCATTTCGTGCGGGGAGCCGACGGCCGTCCTTGGGTGGGTCGCTGGTGGATGGGGAGCGGCTCGCTGGTCGACTTCACCTCGCCGGCGGCCAGGCGCTGGTGGCGCCGCCAGGCGCGGAGGGTGCTCGAGATGGGGATCGAGGGCATCAAGGCCGATGACGGTGAGGGCTACTACCTGCCGCCGGACGCCCGCTTCGCGGACGGGCGTCGCGGCGCCGAGGCCGCCTGGCACTACGGCGATCTCTACAGGCGGACCATGCAGAGGGCGCTCGACGAGGTCCATCCGGAGAGCGGCGTCCTGTTCGGCCGCTCGGGATGGGCCGGCCAGCAGGCGACCGGGATCACCTGGGGCGGCGATCAAGCCTCCGACTTCTGGTCCCTGCGGGCGCTGGTGGCCGCAACGCTGACCGCGTCGGCGAGCGGATTCTCCAACTGGTCGCATGACGTCGGGGGCTACCTCGGCCGCCGCCTGGCGGAGCGCTGCCCGCGCGAGCTGCTGCTGCGCTGGGTGCAATTCGGCTGCTTCACCCCGCTGATGCACGCCCACGGCCGCTTCGAACAGGAAGCCTGGCGCTACGACCCGAAGACGCTTCGCTTCTACCGCGACTACCTGCTGCTCCACGAGCGGCTGGTTCCCTACATCCGCGCCGCGGCGGCCACCGCCGCCCGCAGCGGGATGCCGATCATCCGGCCGCTGTGCCTGGTCGATCCCTCGGACCCGCGCGGCTGGACGATCGACGATGCCTACCTGTTCGGGCCGTCGCTTTGGGTGGCCCCCGTCCTGGAGCACGGCGCGACCGAACGCCGCGTCCACCTCCCGCGTGGCGACTGGCTCGATTACTGGACCCGCGAGGCGGTGAGCGGCGGATCTGAGCTGAGCGTCGCGGCGCCGCCGGAGCGAATCCCCGTCTGGGTGCGGGCGGGCTCAATCGTGGTCACCTACCCGGCCGAGCACGTGTCCGCGGGACTCGGTGACGTCGCGGAACGCGAACGGCCACTCGAGGCAACCCTGTGGGGGCGCCCGCGCTGTGGACGGGCAAAGGCGCGGCTGGCCGACGGCACCGAGCTGCGCTGGGCGAGCGGGCGATGGTCGGTCGACCCCGCCGGCCGAGAGGTCACCTTCCTGGAAATCTAGTCCCCAGCGATCCTGCGGCCGCCCTCTCCGCGGGCCACGCGGCGCGCCGCCTCGAGCTCGGCGGCCGCGCCGGCGGCGCGCGACGCCGCCTCGCGCTCGCTGCGCGCCGCCACCTCGAGCTCAAGGCGCGCCCGCTCCGCTCGCCTGGCTGCGTTGAGGCGCTTCTTCACGACGCGAAGGTGCCGGCCGACCGCCCGCTCCAGGCCCTTCCAGGTGCCGGCGCGCTCCTGCTCCGCCCAGAGCTCACGGAACCGGTCGAAGAGCAGCCTGCGTCGCGCCTGGACGTAAACCGCGAGCACCTCGAGGCCACGGTAGGCGGTCCGGTGTCGGGCGCGCCCCGCCAGGCGTGGATCGAGGTCGAGCGAGTCGCCGGCGCGCTCCCGCACGGCAGCCGCGTCCTCGGCGCGAAGCGCCGCCAGGTGGGCCTCCACCCGGGGCAGCATCACGTCGCAGTCGTGCAGCTCGCCGAGCCGGTCCTGGAGGTCGCGGGCGCCGCGCCGCGCCCTCTGCGCCGGCTTGCCGAAGCAGAACTCGGTCGTCTCAAGGATGTAGCGAAGCCGCTTCGCGGCGATCCGCATGTCGTGCTGGTCGCCGCTGCGCTCGAACTCAAGCGCGGCGGGGGCGAAGGAGAGCATCTCGTCAAGGCGGACGCGAATGATTCGAGCCGCGTTGTCCGCCAGCGGCGCACGCGGGTCGAGCTTCTTGACGCGCCTGGCCTTCACGCCTCAGCCCGCGCTGCCTCGGCAGCCGCGACCAGCTCGGAGAGGAGCTCGCTGAGGGCTGCGAGCTGTCCCGCGTCGACGAACGGCACCAGCGCCTCATTCGCCTCCGCCTGCTCGGCGCGCAGCCGCTCGATCAGCGTCTTGACCCCTGGACGGTCCGGGGCCGCAATCCCGGCCGCGAACTCCTCGAGGGCGGCGATGCTGACGTCGCGGTCTCGGCGCTCGCCCAGCGCGTCCGCGATCGCCTTCACCAGCGCGAGCGCCGCAGAGAGCTCCTTAGGCGGAAAGCAGGGCTCGAAGATCTCGAGCGCCGCCCGAAGTCGCCGAGTTGCCACACGCATGTCGTGGACGCGCTCGATATCGGCCACGTCGAGCACGTCGTGGGCGTGATCGGCGACCTCGCGGGCCCTGACCGAGACGATCTTCGCGGCGGCCGACGCGTATTGATCCTCAGCCGTCAGGTCCGGGATCGGTCGCGCCCGCGCCACGGCCGCTGACGACAGCTAGTGGGCGGTCGCCGGCTGGCCGCGATGGGAGATCCGGTCCCGCCGTTGCGCCGCCACCGCCTCCAGCTCCTGCTCCAGGTCGGCTAGAAAAGGAAGGTGGGGGTGATCTGCCCTGAGCGCCTCCACCGTCTGCTGATAGTGGGCGAGCTGCCTCTCGGAGGCAGAGTCGGGATCGGCCCGCAGGTTGGGCATCTTCGCGAGCTTGTCGGCCGCGTAGATCGCCGCCGGGCGCGAGCCGCGAGCCGCCACCCTGGCGCGGTGCTCCGCCTTGCGCGCCTCGTACGACGAGATCCCGCCGTCCTCGGTCATCGCCTCCACCAGCGCCGCCATCCGAGGGCCGAACCGTTCGGCAACCTGGGGCAGCTCGCTGGCCGTCGCCTCGACCACGTCATGGAGCAGGCCGGCCGCGACGACTTCCTCGTCAAACCCCGCCTGGTCCAGGAGCCTCGCCACCTCGACCGAGTGGCGGAGCTTGGCCTGACCGCGCCGGCCCTCGGTCCGGTAGGCCTCTCGCGCGAACCGGAGCGCACCCTCGAGGAGATCGGAGCCGTGAACGAAGTCAGGAGTGGAGAGCATGGTGTCTTTGAGCACCACCATCCGTCAGCGAGAGGCTACACGCTCCGCCTTTGCAGGCAAAACCTGTCAGTGGTCTCGCTAGGCGGCGATGGCGCGGGGGGTGCCGTTGGCGGCGCCATTCAGCAAGTCGAGGATGACGCCCTCGCGGAGCCCGCCCTTGCCGATCTGGAGCGGCTGGCCGAGCAGCTCCGACAGCTTCTCCAGCAACAGCACGCCGGTGGGCAGGATGCGGACTCGGCGCGCATCCAGCTCGAAGCGCCTCGCGACCTCGGCAATCGGAGCGCCCGTCAGCACCCGGACGGCCCGCTCCAGGGTCTCGTACTCGAGCGCCGCCCCGACCAGCGCGCGGAGCGACGTGGCGCTGCCTCCGACGGCCACGGCCTGATCCGGGTGCTCGAACTCGATCCCGTCGAAGAACTCCGCGACGTATTCGCGGACAGCCCGCAGCTCGGCGGGCGAGGGCGGATCGTTGGACAGGAAGTCGTCGGCGAGCGTGCCGGAGCCGATCTTGAACGACTGGACGGAGCGCAGCCCCTCGGAGGCGTTGCCCAGGACGACCTCGGAGGACCCACCGCCGACGTCGACGACCGCGACCTCACCCTCGACGGGATGGCCAAGGGTCTTGGTCGCGCCGAGGAAGGCGAGGCGGCCCTCCTCATGCTCGCTGAGCACCTCCACCGGCACCCCGGCCACGCGCGAGATCTCGGCCACGATCTCCGCCCGATTGGTTGCCTCGCGAATCGCCGCGGTGGCTACGGTCCGAATCGCTTCGGCTCCCACCTCCTCCGCGAGGCGCACCTGGGTGGCGACCACCTCGGCAACCTCGGCAACCTTCTCGGCGTCGACGGCGCCGTTGTGCTGCGAGGCCTTGCCGATCCGCGTGTAGGCGCGCTGCTCCATGGCTTTTCGAAGCTGTCCTTCGGTGGGCTCGGCGACGAGCACACGCGTCGTGTTCGAGCCGATGTCGATCGCCGCGTAGAGCATGAGGTGGCGATCTTTTCAGACGGAACGGATGCGGCACCTCACCTCACGGCCAAGCGCCGGTAACGGCCCGTTCACAGGCGCTTCACGGCTCCTTCACGGGGTCCCGCCGAGGGGCGTCCAAACTCGTTTCGGAATGCGCACGGACTGGCCCGCGAACCGGCTCGGCCTGAACGTCCCGATCGGCTGGTGGGCTGCGCCGCCCCTCCTGAAGTCATTCGAGGCTGCGGGCTTTGCCCGGACTCAGGTCCAGGCGCCACCGGTCTCGGTTCTATCCGACCCGCGCCTTCGCACGCCTCACGCGAGGGCGCTTGCAGCGGCGCTCGCGACCGGCGGCCTGGAGCCGGTGGTTCACGCGCCGCCGGGTCTCAGGCTGGGAGCCCGCGACGGTGACCGCGCCGCCGAGGGCCTGCTCGGCTACGCGGCCGAGATCGGCGCCACGCACGTCGTCTACCACGCCTGCGACCTGCCGGATGCCCCCGAGAGCGAGGACGCGCTGCTCTTCGAGTCACGCTCGCTTGCCGCCCTGTCTCTGCGCGCGGAGCGGCTGGCCGTCACGATCGCAATCGAGAACCTGGCGCCGGTGTTCCCCGGACCCGAGCCCCTGTCCGCCAGCCCGATGGTCCTCCGAGGCCTCGCAAACCGGATCGGCTCGGAGCGCGTGGGCCTGTGCCTCGACGTCGGCCACGCCCACATCGTGGCCGAGCGCCGCCACACCTCGCTCGAGGCGCTGATCGAGCCCGTGCTCGACACGGTGGCGCTGTTCCACCTCCACGACAACCTGGGCGCCCGCTGGCAACCGTGCGGCCCGGAGAGCGGCGTCGACCCCCTGAGGCTGGACCTCCACCTGGCGCCTGGGCGGGGCACCCTCCCGTGGGAGCGGCTGGCGCCCGCCCTCGCCGCTCACGGGGCGCCCCTGATGCTCGAGGTGCACCCGCCGTACCGCCCCACGGCGGAGGAGCTGTACGACGCTGCCGAGGAGCTCTTGAAGCCCGGGAACGCTGCGCTAGGCCGAGGAGGGCTGGGGCAGGGCGTTGCCGCCCGGGTGTGAGGCGTCCTCGAACTCGCGGAACAGGCCGGTGACCAGGAAGGCGACCTGCTCGCCGACGTCGACGGCGTTGTCGCCGATCCGCTCCAGCGCCCGCGCCACCAGCATCATGGTCATCGCCCATTCGCGGCGGTCGTGGTCGTCGCCGATCTCGATCGCCCGCTGGAAGCACTCCTTGTTCAGGTTGTCGATCACGTCGTCCTGCCGCACCAGGTCGCGAGCCATGGCGATGTCGCGGCCGGCGAAGGCGGCCTTCGCCTGCCTGATCTGCGCGCGGAGCGACTTGCCCATCGTCACCAGCTTGTTCAGGAGCTGCTCGTCGGCGGGCGGCTCGTGGCCGGCGATCGGGATCAGCTTGGCGATGTTTACGCACTGGTCGCCCATCCGCTCGATGTTCTTCATCACGTGCAGTAGCGCCGCGATCAGGCGCAGATCGGTGGCCACGGGCGCCTGGGTGGCCAGCAGCGTCAGGATCGCCTGGTGGATCTCC
>CAWGQQ010000014.1:0-13103 GCA_963824865.1 uncultured Actinomycetes bacterium
CGACCAGCACGTTGTCGTCCTCCGAGGGCTGGTAGTCGTCGCGGGTGTTGCCCTCCTCACCGTTGATGAACTCGGTGAAGTAGTCGAAGGTTCCGGAGTCCGTGCCAGCGCCGTAGAGGCTGACCTCGGCGTCGGGGAGTGGGTCGCCGGTGTCGGCGTCATTGCCGAGCTGGCTGTAGTTGGTCACGTCTGAGCCCTTCTCCCAGAGCTGCTTCAGCTGATCGACGGTCAAGCAGCTGATCTCGAGGCCGGGGTTGGTCGTCACCGAGAGGCCGTCGTTGGCGACCTGGACTTCGGTGTAGCCGACGCCGCCCTGCTTGCAGGCGTCGACCTCCTCGGGCTCGATTGGCCGCGAGGCGGTGGAGATGTCGATCTCGCCGGCGCAGAACTTCTCGAACCCGCCGCTCGTGCCGGACTCGCCGACGCTGATCTCGACGTTCGGGTTGTCCTCGTTGAACAGCTCGGCCGCAGCCTGGCCGAACGGGAATACGGTGCTCGAGCCGTCGACCCTGATGCTGCCGGAGAGGTCGCTGCTGCCGCCACCGTCGTCGTCGCCGCCGCACGCCGCAATCCCGATGGCGAGCAGGCCGCAGACGGACATGGCAAAATTGACTTGCGAGAAATCACTTAGAGAGGCTCCTTCGTCTGGGTTGGGAGGCGGCAGCGTCCCAGCGGCCACGATCACATCCTGTTACCGGCAAGGGGCCAGCTTGTGAAAAACCTGTGAACATCGGCCTCCCAGAAAGTTTGCCAGGCACGGATCGACTAACGGGGAGGTTCGGGAGCCTCTTTCTGAAGCCGGGGGCGGGCGACCGCTACGAAACTGCCGGTTTCAGCGCCTCGATCTCCGGGGCCTCGGGCACCCCGTCAGCCACCGGACGCTCGCCCGGCGTCAGATCGGCGCCCGGCGCGACGGGCTGCGGATCGAAGCGGTAGCCGATCCCGAAATGGGTGTGGATGTAGTGCCAGCCGGGGGAGCGCTTCTGAAGCTTCGAGCGGAGCTTCCGGACGAAGACGTCCACCGAGCGATCGCCGTGGATCATCGAGTAGCCCCAGACCCGCCGGTAGATCTCGTCGCGTTCGAGCACCTTGCCGGCGTGCTCAACGAGGATTCCCAGGAGCTCGAACTCGCGCCGCGTGAACTCCAGGCTCTCGCCGCTGACGTAGGCCTGGAAGCGGTCGGGCACGACCTCGAGTTCCCCGACGACCAGCGGCCCCACGTCCTCGCGCGTCTGGCCGCGGCGGTGGCGCCGGACGACGGCCTCGATCCGCGCCATCACTTCCTCGGGGTGGCACGGCTTCGAGATCCAGTCATCGGCGCCCAGGCGGAGCCCGCGGACGCGCTGGGCCACCGTGGCGCCCTGGGTGCAGACGATGACCCCGAGGCCCGGCAGCATCCCGCAGACCCGCTCAAGGAACTCCCAGGCGAGCGGGCCGAGCAGGGCGGGATCGACGAGGAGGGCGTTCAGCTTCATCGCCGCCAGCTCCTCGGCGGGCACGGGACCCGAGAGGATCCGGTACTGGTAGCCGGATCCCTCGAGGCGCTTGGCCAGCACGCGAAGGAAGCCGGAGTCGTCGTCGATGACGGCTATTCGGAGTGTTGCCGTTTGGACGGTCACGCTCATAGGGCTTGAATGGTGCGTGGCCGCGAGGCAAGGGCCGCAGTCACGACCCCGCCTCGCACGTCTGAGCCTGGCCACATGGTAGTGGCGTCGTGGTCGTCATGGCAACCTCGGTGCACAGAACTTCACAGAACTTTTACAGGGTGCTTCTCGGAATGTTCACCATGGGTCCGAGCCGCGTCACGAGACTGGCGATCAACGAGAAGTCCTCTCTCGTGCGGCGCGCGACTCACTCACACCTGCCCCGGGTCGCGCGCCCTCCTCTTGATTGGCGCTTTGTTGCTCACACGGCAACAAAAGCGCCAATTCTCTCCCTGCGGGCATGCTCAGCTAATGGTGCCCGTCGCCGCCAGAGTCAGCACCAGGACCCCCAGCGGAATTCGGTAGGCGATGAACGCCGCGAGGGTGTGAGTGGCCAGGTAGCGAAGCAGCCAGGCGATCGCCGCATACCCGGAGATGAACGCCGCCACGGCGGCGATGATCGTTGCTTCGACCGACGCACCGTCGCCGTGGCCGATCTCACGCATCTCGAACAGCGCACTCAAGACGACCGCGGGAACTGAAAGCAGGAACGAGTACCGCGCCGCGGCGGCGCCGTCCAAGTTGCGAAACAGGCCGGCCGAGATCGTGGCGCCCGACCGCGAAACGCCGGGAATCAGGGCCAGGGCCTGAGCGAAGCCGATGAAAAGACCGTCGCGCATGTTCAACTCGGTGAGTTCGCGCCGTCGCGAGCCGAACCGCTCCGCCAGCAGCATCACGAACGAGAAAAGGATCAGTGCCGAGCCGATCAGGTAAAGATCACGCGCGCCCGATTCGATCTGTTCGCTGAAGATCAAGCCGAACACCGAAATCGGGATCGTCCCGAGGATGATGAACCAGCCGAGGTTGGCCTCGTGGCTCCGCGCCCGATAAGGGGCCCTCAGCTCGTGTGCCCACGCCAAAGCGATTCGCGCCAAGTCCCGGCGGAAATACAGGACCACCGCGGCCATCGTGCCGAGCTGGATTACGGCGGTGAATGCCGCTCCCGGGTCGTCCCAGCCGAAGAAGGCCGGCACGATCCGGAGATGGCCGCTGGAGGAAATTGGCAAGAACTCAGTCAGCCCCTGGACGAGGCCGAGGACGATGGCCTCGATGGCGCTCACGGCGTCGCGAGGCTAGTGACTTCGCCCAGCCGCCGCCCGCCGCTCTGTCTCGGGCGCTCGACCGGCAACGCCGTCTTCAAGGGACATTGGCGCGAGATGCTAGTTAGAGTTGATCGCCGTGAGCACCGGCCGACGAATCCGCTTGGTCGCAGTCGCCGCTGCTGCGTTGGTGTCCGTGCTGGTGCTTGCTCCTGCCGCCGCGGCTGCCGACGGCGTCGGCCTCTGGGGACGCACGGACGACAAGGTGATCACCTTCTTCGCCTTCGCGGTGATGGCCTTCTTCACGATCCTGGTCACCGTCCTCTCCCTGATCCAGATTCGCCTGGAGAGCCGCAAGGAGCGCATCCGCCAGGAACTGGAGCAGCTCCGCCCACCCGCCGGAATAACTCCGGCGGCAGCCTCGCCTTCGGCTACGTTGCCGCGGGCTAGGGCCCCGGCCTGACCCGGCAGGCACCTCCGTAGCTACCGGGACTTCGTCCCTAGCCCAGACCAGCCCCACCTTGTGCCGTGGCTTCGTCGCTAGCCCAAGCGCATAGCATCCGGTTGTGCCGAAGGTTCGCTACGAGAACATCGGGGCCGCCGCGGTGCTGACGATCGACCGGCGGGAGCGGCGCAACGCCGTTGACGTCGAGACCGCCGGGCTCCTGCTCGACGGCTTCCGCGAGTTCGAGGCCGACGACGATGCGCGGGTGCTGGTGCTCACCGGCGAGGGCCCCGAGGCGTTCTGCGCCGGCGCCGACCTGAAGGCGATGGCCGAGGCGGGCCCGGACCTGGGCTCAGACGTCCTCGACGCGGTGGCTGGGCGGCCCGAAGGGCCGATGGGATTCACGCGCCTCACCCCGTCGAAGCCAACCGTCGCGGCGATCTCGGGTTGGTGCCTGGCGGGCGGGCTCGAGCTGGCGCTCTGGTGCGACCTGCGAGTCGCCACCGAGACCGCCCGCTTGGGCTTCACCGAGCGGCGCTTCGGGGTCCCCCTGATCGACGGCGGCACACAGCGGCTGCCGCTGGTGGTGGGCATGGGCAGGGCGCTCGAGCTGATCCTCACCGGCCGCGTGCTCGACGCCGCCGAGGCCCGCGACTGGGGGCTCGTGAACGAGGTCGTCGCCGAGGAGGCGCACCTCGAGCGGGCGCTGGAGATCGCCGAGGGCCTCGCCGCCTTTCCGCAGCCGACCATGCTCTCGGATCGCCGCGCCGCGATCGAGGGCGCCGGGCTCCCCCTCGCCGATGGCCTGGCTCTCGAGGCGGAGCTGGGCCGTGCCTCGGTCGAGACCGGCCTCCGAGGGGCGGCGCGCTTCGCCGCCGGCGAGGGCCGCGGCGCGCGGGGCGCCGGCGTCTAGCTCTCGGCGAACCGCTTAGCTCATGGTCAGCGGCAGTTTCGTCGAGGACCCATCGACGATCAGCTCGTTCGGCCCCGTTCCGGTCTGCTCGCCTCGGACGAGCTGGTAGGCGAGACCACCCATGGCCGTGCCGCCGATCGGCCCCACCAGGTAGATCCAGAAGTCCCGCCACTCCCCGGCGGCGAGCGCCGGCCCGAGAGAGCGGGCCGGATTCATCGAGGCGCCGGTGACCGGGCCGCCGAACAGAGCATCGAGGCCGACCGTGCCGCCGATCGCGATCGCGGCTGCCGCGCCGACCGCGCGGGTGTCGGTGGCCACCGCCATGATCACGAACATCAGGAAGGCGCTCAGCACCACCTCGTACACGAGGGCGCTGCCGATCCCGACGCTCGGCAGCGTCGCCCCCAGCTGCGCCGGCTGATCGGGCCAGATCGCCCACAATGCCAGAGCCGCCGCGATCGCCCCGGCGCATTGCGCCGCGATGTACGCGAGGGCCTCCCGCAGGGGAAAGTGACGGGAGATCGTGAACGCAAGCGTCACTGCGGGGTTGATGTGGGCGCCGGAGAGGTGACCGGTCGCGTAGACCATGACCATGATCACGAGACCGAAGGCCAGCGCGACGCCCACCCTGCCGAGCTCGCCGCCATAGACCTGGTCGGCGACGATTGCGCCGCATCCGGCGAACACGAGGGCGAAGGCGGCCAGGCCCTCGGCGAACGCCCGCCGCACCAGGTCCGGTCTAGGCACTCGCGTGTGTCTCCGGCGCGACCTCGTCGAGGAGCCTTCGCACGCGCTCACCGATCTCGTCTCGGATCCGCCTCACGCCCTCGAGGTCGGCGTCGGCGGGATCGTCGAGCTCCCAGTCCTCGTAGCGCTTCCCCGGATAGATCGGGCAGGCGTCGCCACAGCCCATCGTGATCACCGCATCGGCAGCTCGCACCACCTCGTCGGTCATGGGCTTCGGGAACTCCTTGGCGATGTCCACGCCCACTTCCGCCATGGCCTCGACCACGTGGCGGTTGACTTGATCCGCCGGCTCCGATCCAGCTGAGCGCACGTGGACGCGCCCATCCGCGTAGTGATCCAGCAGGGCGGCGGCCATCTGGCTCCGACCCGCGTTTTGAACGCAGACGAAGAGGACCTCGGGGACGTCCTTGGTGATCGTCCCCTCCACCTGGCCGAGCGCGCGAAGACGCTCGCGGGCGAAGCGGTGGACGAAGAGCGGCACGAAGTCCTTGAGGCGTGAGCCCGCGAGCGCCTCCAGGGACTCGGCCATGTAGCGCTCGATGGTCTCACCGGAGAAGACCCCCGCGAACTCGGATTCCAGCGACGTAAGGCCCTTCTCCAGGTGGCCGCGGGTGATCGCGTCCACTTCCAGTTCCTGTAGTTGGGTCGCCATCAATTCCCTCCTCATGCCCGTGGATCTTGCCCAGTCCGCTGTTGGATCTCTGTGCCGTGGCAAATCCTATTCCATTGACATATATCTTTTCAATTGATATATGTGTATAGATGGCCGTCGATCTGGAGCTGTCCCCGAAGCAGAAGCGCCCCGCCGGCGAGCCCTGCTGCGAGCCCGTGGTCTACCCGGACATCGCGCGCCGCGAGGCCGAGCGAATGGCCTCCGTCGCCAAAGCCCTCGGCGACCCGATCCGCCTCCAGCTGGTGGACGTGCTGCGCCAGCACGCCGGCGAGGTCTGCGTCTGCGAGCTGGTGCCGCTGTTCGAGCTCTCCCAGCCCACGGTCTCCCACCACCTCAAGGTGCTGCGCGAGGCCGGAATCGTCGGCTCGGAGCGACGCGGCCTGTGGGCGTACTACTACGTCAACCCCGAGGCAGTGGAGGAGCTCTCCGCATGGCTGTCGGGCTAGCCGAGCCGGCCCAGGACTGGCGCGAGTCGGTTCTCGAGGCCAAGGACCCGCCGGAGCGGGTCGCGCGGATCTACACACGCCTCGCGCCGGTGTACGAGGCCTGG
The DNA here is from genome assembly GCA_963824865.1 of uncultured Actinomycetes bacterium. Taxonomy (GTDB): domain Bacteria; phylum Actinomycetota; class Thermoleophilia; order Solirubrobacterales; family 70-9; genus AC-56. The sequence goes on from CAWGQQ010000014.1 coordinate 6,072, forward strand.
GCGCGGGCGACGGAGTCCAAGGCTCGCCGGCGCGTGCTCGAGCTGGCCGGCGTTCGCCCGGGCGAGGACGTTCTCGAGGTCGCAACCGGCACGGGCGTCCAGCTGGTGCGGCTCGCGCGCGCCAACGCCGGCGGACGTACTGTCGGCGTCGAGATCTCCGAGGGCATGCTCGCCCAGACGCGCCGGCGCCTCGAGGATGCCGGGCTCGCCGGAGAAGTCGAGGTGATCGAGGGCAGCGGGTTGGAGCTGCCGATGGCGGACCAGAGCTTCGACCTGATCGTCAACGGCTACATGCTCGACCTCCTTCCGCGCGACGACATCCCTCGCGCCCTGGCGGAGTTCAAGCGCGTGCTGCGACCCGGCGGGAGGCTCGTCCTCTCGAACATGACCAAGGCCGAGCGTCGTCGCGACGCGATCTGGGACTGGCTCTACTCGAAGGGCATCGTGCTCACCGCCAACTGCCGCGGCGTGCTGGCGGCGCCCGTCCTGCACGAGCTGGGCTACCTGGACGTCTCGCGCGAGTACCTCTCGCAGATGCTCTTTCCCACCGAGATCGTCACCGCGAAAAGGGAGGATCGATGAGCACCCCAACCCGGACCAAAGAGGACATCCGTGAGGCGGTGCGCGAGCGTTACGCCGAGGCCGCCATGGGCACGAGTGCCGGGGCCGCCGGTTGCTGCGGCTCCGCGGAATCCTCATGTGGCTGCGGGACGAACGCCCAGGCAGGCGAAGAGGTGCAGGTCTTCGGTGCCGAGCTCTACTCGGGCGAGGATCGCGACTCGCTTCCTGACGCGGCGAAGCTCGCCTCGCTCGGGCTGCGGGAACCCGACGGCCGTCGCCGAGCTCCACCAGGGTGAAACGGTCCTCGATCTCGGCTCGGGTGGCGGCATCGACGTCCTGCTCTCGGCCGGTCGGGTCGGCTCGACCGGCAAGGCGTACGGCCTCGACATGACGGACGAGATGCTCGAGCTGGCCCGCACCAACCAGCGCGCGGCCGGCGTGGAGAACGTCGAGTTCTTGAAGGGAACGATCGAGCGGATTCCGCTGCCCGACGAGTCCGTCGACGTGGTCATCTCGAATTGCGTCATCAACCTCTCGGCCGACAAGCCGCAGGTTTTCCGGGAGGCTGCGCGCGTGCTGCGGCCGGGCGGCCGTTTCGCGGTCACCGACATCGTCGCCGATCCGGAGATGGACGAGGCCACGCGCCGCGACATGCGGCAGTGGACAGGCTGCATCGCCGGGGCCCTGACCAAGGAGGAGTTCCGCCGACGAGCTCGCGTCCGCCGGGCTTGAGGGCATCGAGATCCGCGAGACCCACCGCGTCCACCGGCACGCCGGCTCGGCGATCGTGCGGGCCCGCAAGCCGTAGCCGAAACGCGCTAACTGTCAGCTTTCCGGCAGCCGGAACTCGGTGAGCAGGCGCTTCTCGGTCTCGCCCTCGATCGTCGCGAGCACCTCGACATGGCTCTCGAGCGGTGTGCCGCGAAGCTTTGTGGCCAGCAGATCGTCGACCTGGAAGATGCCGGCCGAGTTGTTCATCTTGATCTCCACCCTGACCGCGCGGTCGGTCCCAGCCTCGATCGACACGTCGTCGATCGCCGCTGCGGACAGGGCGTGGATTCCGAGCCGGCCCGACTCGACCGGCACCCGGGAGCGCCCCTGGGCCATGTCGAGCGCGTCGGCAACCCGCACCACCCCCGCCTCCAGCGTGTACGGCTCGCCGCGGCGCCGGTGGCCGATGATCGCGCCCAGCGCCTCGGAGACGACCACGGTGCGCTCCGGCTCGTCGTAGACGCCCTCCAGAAGCTGCCTCAGCTTCGGCTCCGCGAGGAACAGGCTGTAGGCCTCGTGATCGCTGCGATGGATCGACATGCCGACGTCGTGCAGCAGGGCGCCGGCGGCGACCACGACCTCCGCGTCGCGGCGGCCCATCCCGTGGTCGGCCACCATCGCCGGCTCGACGCCCGCCTTGGCCAGGAGCCTCAGCAGGCGCAGCCCGATGTTGAGCACGATCTGGACGTGGACCCAGGAGTGATCGGACATCCCGAGCCGCTCCGAGGTCACCTGAGCCATGTGCCACCAGGCGCGCAGCTCCGGTCCGCGTTGACCCCGTCGAGCAGCGCCTCCAGCCTGCGGTTTCCCGCGCGTCGGGGCGCGAACCCTGGCCGGCTCGATCGCCTCTGCGGGGGTCGCGCCACGCTCGTCGGGGCCGGCCGCCGTCTCCGCTTCCCTCGCACCATCAGCGCTCATGGGCGGAGTGTGTCAGGCGGCGAGGCGCCCCCCAAAGGGCGGCGGCGGCGCACGGGCTCTCGTGGATAGCATCCTCTCCGTGGCCGGGCTGCTGTCGATCGAGCGTCACGAAGAGGTCGCTCTCGTCACGTTGCGCCGCCCCGAGCGGCGCAACGCGCTCTCGATCGAGCTGCGGCTGGAGCTCGGCGACGCCTTCGGCCGCCTCTCCGGTGACGAAGACGTGGGCTGCGTGGTGCTGACGGGGGCGGGCACCGCATTCTGCTCCGGGATGGACACCACGCAGTTCGGCGGCGACCTGGAGCATCGCAGGCAGCTGGTCGAGACCAGCACGGTCGCCTTCGAGGCGGTCGGCGGCTGCCGTCGCCCGATCGTCGCCGCGATCAACGGTCCGGCGATCGCCGGCGGGTTCGCATTGGCGCTGCTCTGCGACCTGCGGATCGCCTCGGCCTCGGCGATCTTCGGCTATCCCGAGCTGCCGCGAGGCATCCCGCCGAGCTACGCGGCGGCCCGCGCCGTGCTCCCGGCAACCGTCGCCCAGGAGCTTTGCCTCACCGGCCAGTTGGTGAAGGCGGAGGAGGCACAGAGGATGGGGATCGTGCGCGAGGTCGTCGAGGGCGACGTGGTGGCGCGAGGAGTGGAGCTCGGTCAGCGGATCGCGGGCCTGCCGCGCCAGGCCGTTTTGGAGACCAAGCGCCGCACCCTGCTCGAGCGCCGCCATCTGTGGGGCTTCCTGTTCGATGACGAGCAGGAGGTGTTCCGGCGCGCCCTCCTGGGCCCTGAGGCGGTCAACGGGCCCAAGGAGAACGGCGAAGCGGCTTAGCGCACCAGGCGAACTGGATGCCGCACCCGGCGGCAGCCCCTAAGCGATCGGCGACACCGCCTCGAGGATCTGCGGCCAGACGTAAGTCTCCCAGAGGCTCGCCAGCACCAGCGTGGGGATCGCGACGGCGACGGTCGCCACCGTAGCCGCGAGCAGATCGCCCCACTCTGCCCTGCGACTGGCGATCGTCCACGCCGCCAGCGGCAGGAAGAGAGCCGTGAGTTCGCACAGCGCGTGCGGCAGCACGGTCAGCATCAGCATCCCGGTCGAGATCTCGAGCTGGTAGGCGAGCGTCGCGCCGGTCAGGCCCAGGGCGTACGCCTGCGTGACGAGCGAGAAGCAGGTCACCGCGATCACCCAGGCGAACGCCACAGGCCTCGCCTTCTCGTGGATCCAGCGCGAGACGCCGGTGCGCCGCTCGGCGGCAAGAGGGAGGGACGCGCCCGCTATGAAGCCCGCGATGCACGCGAACCCGTGCAGCGCCAGGACCAGCGAGTTGCCGAACAGGATCAGGAGCACGCCGGCCACGGCGGGGGTCTCGGTGATGCCGGGTATCGCGAGCGGCGTGGGGTCGGGCGGAGCCACCGACGCGATGATCCAGACGGCGCAGAGCAGGGCGATGGCCACGGCGAGGCCGCCGCCGATCCAACTCCGCAGCACCGGCCACGGCTCCCGGTTCCAGCGCGCCAGCGCACCCCGCGTCTGGCGAGCACCGTGTACCAGCACGTACTGATTCGCGTCCACTCCCTGGACATCGGCAAAGGCCGGCGATGCGCTAAGACCGTCCGGAAACCCCCACGTGCGCGAGTTGTCGGACAGTCTCTTAGTGCGCTCAGCCGCAGGTCGGCCAGGGGCTCGAGCCGCCGCGGGCATAGAGCAGCGCGGCGCGATAGTCCTGCTCGGCCTCCGGGGCGGCGGCTGGGTCGCCCGACCCGCCGACCGACGCCCAGGTGCCGTAGTCGAACTGGTACTTGCCGCGGTAGGCGCCGTCGGCCGAGACCACGGTGGGATCGCCGCCGGACTCGCACGAGGCGATCGACTCCAGCGTGGGGCCGGAAACTCCGACCGACTCGGGCGTGGGAAAGCCTCCGGCCGGGACTTGCGGCGACCGAGCGGCCCGCGCCGCCTGGGCCTTTCGGACCTGGCGGCGAGCCATCTCGAGGGACCTTTCAAAGCGATCGCCGGGCTTGTCGAGAACGGCCAGCTGGGCGTGACCGGCGTGCCGAAGCTCCGATCCCTCCGCCCGCTGCTTCGCTCCAGGGTGAGCGGGCGCTCCGATCGCCTGGCTCGCGACGCTCAGGCCGAGCCCGAGGGCGCTCGCTGCGGCGATGAACTTTCGTCTTGCGACGAACACGGATGAACCACCTCCGTTTGTGCCTCCCGGGCGCCGTTGTGGCGCGGCCGCGCGCCGACGGCGAAGCGGCGGCGCGCATGCGGCGCCCACCTCGCTCAGCGCTTCGGCCCTGCCGGGCCTCCAAGTCCCCTGGGCGGTCTGATCAGCGCGCCGATCGGCGGCGCGTGCCCGAGGGGCTGTGCGTGAAGACGGGCAGAGTGCCAGGCGAACAGGCGTTTGTGTGTGATTGCGGTCACACACGCAACGCTTCATTCACATGGGTTGCCCCTCCCGCTGGCTTGGGGAGGTAGGTTCCCGCCCAACGTGAGGCTGCTCGCCTTCAGCGACCTGCACACGGACCTCGCCCAGGCGCGACACCTGGCCGAGAGCAGCAGTGAGGCAGACGTCCTGGTGGGAGTCGGCGACTTCGCCTCGGTGCACTCCGGCCTCGCGGAGACGATCGAGGCCCTTCGAGCGGTCGAGGTGCCGGCGGTGCTCGTTCCCGGCAACAACGAGACCGAGGACGCCCTGCGTGAAGCCTGTGCGGGCTGGGACCAGGCCGTGGTCCTGCACGGCGAGGGCACGGAGATCGACGGCACCGCCTTCTTCGGCCTTGGCGCGGGCATCCCGGTGACCCCTTGGGACTGGAGCTTCGACCTCACCGAGGAGGCGGCCGGCGAGCTGCTCGAAGCATGTCCCGAGGGATGCGTGCTCGCGGTCCACTCGCCCCCGCGCGGCCACGTCGACGTGGCCGGCTCCGGCAGGCACCTGGGCAGCGAGGCCGTGCTCCGCGCGATCGAGAGCAGGCGCCCGCGCCTGGCCCTGTGCGGTCACATCCACGAGAGCTGGGGCAAGCAGTCCAAGGTCGGGCCCACGCCGGTTGTCAACCTGGGGCCGGAGGGGATGGTGCTGGAGGTCTAGCTCTAGGCGGGCGGGCCGAGGTCCTCGATCGCGGCCATCGCGGCGTTGCGACCGTTGAGGGCGATCACCGAGCCGCCGGGGTGAGTGGCGGCGCCGCAGAGGTACAGCCCCTCGACGGGCGTCCTGTGGTCGAAGCGGCGATCCCACATCTGTTCCGGCAGCGCTTCGCCCTGGAAGATGTGGCCGCCGCTGAGGCCGATGCGCCGCTCGACGTCTGGCGGGCCCAGGACCTCGAGGTACTCGACGCAGTCGTGGACATCGGGGGCGTAGACGGCGATCGCGTCGAGGATTCGCTCCCCCACCTCCTCGCCGCCGCGCCTCCCAGTCGCCTTGCGCGAACTCGTACGGCGCGTACTGGGCGAAGACGCTCATCGTGTGGCGCCCCGGCGGCGCCACTGAAGCGTCGTAGGCGGTCTGGAAGTAGAGCTCGGCGAAGCCGATCGAGGGCTCCCCGCGCCGGCAGGCGTCGGCGGCCTCCTGGGCGGCGTCGAGCCCCGGAGTGATCGTGACCATCGCCCGATGCGCCTCCACGCCGCCCGCCGCCGTGAACGCCGGCAGCTTGTGCAGCCCGGCGTTCAGCTTCACCACCGGCGACTCCGTCTGCCAGCGCTCGATTCGCTCCCGGTAGGCGGCAGGCGCGGCGTCTGCGCCCAGCATCGCCAGAGTCCGCTTCGGGTCGGCGTTGGAGATCACGACGGGGGCGCGGATGAGCTCGCCGCTTTCGACCTCGACCCCCTCGCCGGGGATGATTCGCGCCACCGGGACGCCGGCCGCGAGCGTGGCGCCGCTCACCTGCGCCGCCTCGGCGATTGCGAACGAGACCCGTCCCATGCCGCCCTCGACATAGCCCCAGAACGGCCCCTGACCCAGCAGGTCGCCCTGGTGGTGCATCAGTCTCACTGAGGCGGTGCCGGGGTCGCGGGGCCCGGCGAAGGCGCCGATCACGCCCTGGCCGAACAGCGCGTGCTTGATGCGCTCGTCGTCGATGTAGCGGTCGAGAGTCTCGGCGATCGACTCCTCGAACACGACCGAGATCGCCTCGGCGTCGTGGCCGAGAAGCTCCTCCAGCTCACTACGGGTGGGCGAGGGCCCGACCCAGGAATCGCGAGGACCGGTGCGAAGCTGCCGGCGCAGCCGCTCGAACAACTCGTCGTAGGCGTTCAGGCCCTGTATGTCCCGTTCCGAGAAGCCGTTCTCCCGCAGGTGGACGGCGGTGCGCTCCCGATCGAGGAACAGCGCCACCGAGCTGCCGTCGGGCAGCGGGCACCAGAGGTTGGGATCGGCCATCAGGACCCGGTAGCCGTGCCGCTCGAGCTCGAGCTCGCGAATGACCAGATCGTCCAGCAGCCCGACGACGTAGGCGCAGGGACTGATCAGGTAGCGCGGGTCCGGAAACGGCTGCTCCAGCGTGCACGCTCCACCGATCTGCTCCCTGCGCTCCAGTACCAGGACGGAGCGGTCGGCCCGGGCCAGGTAGGCGGCGGCCGGGTCCCCCTGGTCGTGCCCCCCGCCGACCACGATCACGTCCCAGTCTCGGGCGCCCAGACGCAGCTCGCTGATCGGGGCCGGCAGCCAAATCTCGCCCATCACGGCGCCGACGTCCAGGGAGGTCATGCGGTCACCAGGCTAGTGCGCCGACCCGCACGACCACCGGCGGCCACTGCCCGATCATGCATGCCGTTGCGAAATGGGCGACGATTCCCCGTCA
>CAWGQQ010000015.1:0-87846 GCA_963824865.1 uncultured Actinomycetes bacterium
CGCCACGCCCAGCGGGCTGGCGCAGATCAACGCCTATGCCGACCTGGCCGAGATCAACAACCTGACGCTGCGCGTGTACGGCACCGACGTGCTGGGCAACATCTGGCGCTTCGACGTCAACGACACGATCGCGCCGGGCGGCCGCGAGGCGACGCTCCTGGGCACCGCCAAGGACAGTGGTGGTACGCCCCAGCCGATCACGATCCGCCCCGAGCTGAGCACCAAGGACGGCAACCCGATGGTCTTCGTCGCCACGGGCAAAGTTCCTCGGCGCCACCGACGTCGGCGACCTGCAGGTGCAGTCGGTCTACGGCATCATCGATCCGCTGACCGGCTCGCCCTCCTTCAGCCAACCTGCGTTCCGCGCTCGTGCCGCTGGCGCTGACCCAGGTCGGCAGCGGTCCCGGCACCTACCGCACCGTCGCCTGCGCCGGCTCGGCGGCGCAGTGCGCGGCCCCCGACGGCTGGGTCATCAACCTGCCCGATGCCGGCGAGCGGGTGAACGTCGAGATGCAGTTGCGGTCGGGCAGCTTGTCGTCGGCAGCAACGTGCCGCAGATCAGCGCCTGCGTCAGCGGCGGCTACAGCTGGCTCAACTACTTCAACTACCGCGACGGTACCGCCTTGCCCGGCGGCACCGCCGGCGGCACCGGCCTCGGCCAGCAGTACTCGGTCTCGCAGCAGTTCTCCAACTTCCTGATCGTCGGCATCACCATCGTGAAGCTGCCCGGGCGTCGGCAGCAAGCCCAAGGTTTATGTCACCGGCTCGAACTCGACGATCAGGCCGTCGACTTCAAGTTCGCTCCGGGCGACACGCCCGAAGCGCGTCAGCTGGCGCGAGGTCGCCGGACAGTAGGCGCAAGGGACGGACGACCGCGGCCGCAGATTCGCGGGATCTGCGCCACTCGCTTCCGACTCACGGCCAGACCGGCGAACGTCCAGGCCCGTGGTCTCGGGCAGGCCGCAGATCAGGTTCGCGTTCTGCACGGCTTGGCCGGCAGCTCCCTTGCCGAGGTTGTCAACGACACCCATCGCGATGACGAGGTTGCGCTCCGGGTCGGCGGCGTAGCTGACGAACGCGAGGTTCGAGCCGGGGCCCACTTGGTCTGCGGCGGCTTGTCGGTGACGCGGACGAACGCCCGCCCGGCGTAGAAGCGCCGGGCCGCGTCGAGGCACTGCGCGGTGGTCGCGCGTGCCGCGGCAGTAGATGGTCGCGAGCACGCCGCGGGTCATCGGCACCAGGTGCGGCGTGAACACCAGCCCGGCCGCGCTGCCGCCGCTCAGGCGCTCGATGGTCTTGGCCATCTCGGGCATGTGGATGTGCTCGAGCAGGCCGTAGGGCACCAGGTTCTCGTTGCTCTCGGCGTAGCCGAACTTGCTGTCGGCACCGCCCCGGCCGGCACCGCGACATGCCGGTCTGGCGTCGATCACGATGTTGCCGGGCTCGATCAGCTCGTTGACCAGCAGCGGCGCCAGCGCGTTCAGCGTGGCCGCGGGGAAGCAGCCAGGGTTGGCGACGCGGGTCTGGCCCTCGATCTGCGCTGGCCAGACGTCGGCCAGGCCGTACGCCCAGCCCGCGACGTAGCGGTGGTCGCCGCCGATGTCGACGATCTTCACGTCCTGGGGACGCGCGCCAGCGCCTCGGCCGAGCGCCGGTGGGCAGCGACGCGAACAGCACGTCGAGCTTCGGCAGGGTGGCAGGGTCCCACTTCTCGATCACCAGTTCGGCCAGCTTGGCCGGCACGCCGGGGAAGCGGTCGACCAGCCGGCTGCCGGCGCTGCCCTCGCCCGCGGCGTAGACCAGCTCGAAGACGGGTGGCTCGCGACCAGGCGCATCGCCTCGCCGCCGCCAAAACCGCTGATCCCGACGATGCCGACGCGAATGCTCATGGTGGCGTCCTGCCGCTGAGAGTGGGCGGACAAGCTTAGCGAACTCTCGGCTGGCGGCTACGTGCGCGAAGCGCCGGGCGACAGTAAAGGCGACCTCCGCGCCGGCCGCCCGGCTGATCGCTCGATCGACCGCGGCGAAAGCGGACGGTCCCCGTCCGCTTTCGCCTAGTTGAGCGCCATCAGCTTGCCGCGCTTCTGCGTCAGGTCGATGTAGCGCTGCAGCACGCGCAGCGCGTCGCCGCCCGACCCGCCGGAACTCGAAGCCGAGGCGCAGGCCGCGCGCCTCGGCGTTGATCGCCGTCACGTGCTGCAGCCGCATCGAGACGTCGAGCCGGGTGTCGGCGTCGAGCTCGATGCGCACGTCGTTCAGGACCACGCCGGCGCTCATCGTCGGCACGTCGTCGGGCAGGAACAGGGCGCAGCCGCCGATGCAGACGTCGATCACGCGCAGCGCCAGCTCGCTCTCGGGCATCGCCGGGTGGCGCAGCCGCGCGCGTCGGGCTGGTGCGGATCGTCGGCCGCACGCGGAAGGCGTTGCGGCGCTGGAAGCGGTACATCATCGCGCGGCGCCGGGCAGGACAGCACGCTCGCCTTGTTGCCGTGCACCAGCACCAGGTCGTGCACGTCGAACTGCAGCTTGACGCTGTCGAGGTAGCCGACGACCGTCGCCTCGTCGCACTCGAGCAGCGTCTGCACGCCGGAGTCGGTCGGGTCGGCGTTGAAGCCGATGCGTGCCGCGGCTCGGTGTCGATCGTCCAGATCGCGCTGGTGAAGACGCTGCCGTCGCTGGCGTTGAGGTTGAGCAGCGACCGTTGCCGTCGCGCAGCTGGCGCAGCAGCGTCAGGATCTCGCGCGGCGAGGAGACGCGGAACTCGTCGAGCGCGCTGTCGGCCGCATCCATGCGCGTCGAGCGGCGTCGGCGTCGCGTTTCCATGCGCTGCCTCGTGGCGACGGCTGTCGCTGCCGGTCAGTGCAGGGTCTTGGGCCGGCCGGCGAGGATGTCGTCGAGGTCGTCGAGCCAGGGCTCGGCGAGCTGGCGGATCTCGGCGTCGTTGATCAGGATGCGCTGCATGATGCGCGACTTGAGCTGCGGCCTCGTCGGCGCGGCAGCGGCTTCTCGCGCGGCGGTGTTCTTCAGCTGCGCGATCAGCAGCGCGCAGGCGCCCTCGAGCTTGACGACATGGTCCCAGTTGCCGACGCGCGCGGCTTCGAGCATGTCCTGGCTCGCCTTCTCGATCGCTTCGTAGTAGTTCAGCAGCACGGAATTCATGCGCGGCTCCGGAGGTGTGGGTGCGTGGGCATCATTGCGGTCGCTGCAGTCGGCGGCAGGCGCTGCGGCGGGCCGATCGCCAGCCCAGGCCGAGCGCACCGGCTCGATCAGCGCGCGCACTCGTCGAGCGCCGCGTCGTCGTTGTGCAGGTTGGCCTGCGTCAGGCGCAGCGACGACGTAGCCGTAGAGCGCGTGCGAGGTTCTGCGGCCAGGCTGCCGCCGCGCGGCGTCGAGCGGCGCCTTCAGGCCCTCGTCGACGATGCGCACGGCGCGGCCGATCGCCTTGCACTTGGCCTCGACCTGGCCCTGCGCGCAGCGCGACCGCGGGCCTCGGCGATCGCGGCGTTGAAGCCGTCGAACAGCATCGTCACCAGCTGGTGCGGCGAGGCGCGCGGCGACGCCGGTCTCGACGCCGACCGTGGCGGTAGGCGCCGGCGAAGGCGCTGGAGGCAGTTGCGGGACGGGGAGCGGAGGCGAACATGGCGAGCGCGATCTTCTCGGTGTGGGCTTGCCATCAATATCGGTATCGCCCCTGCCGACTTGAATCCCCGAAGGCGACGATTTGGCGCTGTGAAATGGGCCTCGCCGCGGCCGCCGCGCCGGCGGCGCCCGCCCGGCTCACTTGCTCGAGTTGGCGTTCCAGGCCGCGATCTGCTGCGTGATGTAGGTGCTCTGCGTGTTGCAGCTGCGCCATCGCCGTGTCGAGCGCGGTGTACTGGGCGCGGCAGCGCTTCTCGATCGCCGTCGAGGCGGCCGCTCGAGCGCGTCCTGGTCCTTCTGGTTGCGCTGCAGCTGCTGGCCGAGGCCGCTCGGTGCGGGTCGTGAGCGCGCCGTCGATGCCGATCATCGCGTCGGCGATGCGTGCGAAAGCGCTTGCCGAAGCCGTCGAGCGTCGGGTCGGTCGGCGCTCGAGTTCGAGAACATCTTCTTCAGCTCGGCGAGGTTGGCCAGCGCGCTGCCGAGCTTGGTCGCGTTGACCGTCATCGAGCCGTCGCCCTGCAGCTCGAGGCCGATGTCGGACAGGTGGCCGAACACCGCCGATGCCGCCGAGGCCGAGCCGGCGAGGGTGCGCAGCTGGCGCTGCATCGCCGATCGCGGCGCTGTCGCCCTGGAGGATGCGCGCCCTTCTTGGCGACCGGGTCGTACTTGGTGTCGGCCGCGATCAGCTTGACCACCGCGTTGTAGGCGGCGACGAAGTCGGTGAGCGTCTTCTTCAGCGCCTCGGTGTCGGTGACGACGTTGACCGTCACCGGGCCGGTCGGGTGGTCTCGGCGTTCAGGGTCAGGGTCAGGCCGTCGACGATGTTGGTCAGCGTGTTGCTGGTCGAGGTGACCGGCAGGCCGTTGACCGTGGCCGCGGCATCGGCGGCGGTCTGGCTCTGCGTCATCGCGGCGGCGCCGGCCGAGGGGTCGAAGGCGAGCCGACAGGCCGGCGGCGTCGGCGTTGCCGCCGTCGTCGTCGGTGACGGTGATGCGAAACGCGTTCTCGGCGCCGGTCGCGTTCGAGCGGATCAGCGAGGCGCGCGCCGCTCGCGTCGGTCATGACCAGCGCGGTGACGCCGGCGCCGGCGGCGTTGATCTTGTCGCGGACGTCGGCCAGCGTGTCGGTGGCGGCGACGGCGATGTCGATCGCGGTCGCGCCGGCCTTCGGCGGTGAAGCTGGTCTGGCCCGCGCCCCAGGTGCCGAGCTCGATGCGCAGCGTGCCGCCGCCGACGGCGCGGTGCCGGCCGGCTGCACGGCCGGTGGCGAGCGGTCTGCACGCTGGCGAGCTTCTGCACCTCGACCGAGTAGCTGCCGGCGCGCCGAGCCGTTGGTCGCCGCGGCGACCGCGGTGCTCGATCGAGTTGCTGGTGGTCTGGCGCCCAGGTGCTGGTGCTGCGCGAGCTTGGCGGCGAGCGTCGCGCAGCGTCGAGATCGCGCTCTTGATCTTGCCGTACTCGGAGACCGTGCGTCTGGATCGTCGTCGCCTTCGTCTGCAGCGCCGTCAGCGGCTGCTGCTCGATCGCCATCAGCTGGGTGATGATCGAGTTGACGTCCAGGCCGCTGCCGATGCCGGCCGAGCTGATCGTTGCCATGACGCAGATCTTGATCGTCGCGCGCGGCTTCGGCGGACGCGAAACTTCGAGCCGGCGGCTCGACGCCGATCGATCGGCGCCGCGCGCGACTTGAGGCCGGCGTCAGCGCGGCGTCAGCTTGCAGCAGGCGCAGCACCGTGCTGCGGCAGCTGGTTGGCCTGCGCGACCATCGCGGTGCCGGCCTGCTGCAGGATCTGCGCGCGCGACAGGTTGGCGGTCTCGGCCGCGAAGTCGGCGTCCATGATCCGGCCGCGCGCCGCCGACTGGTTCTCGCCGGTGATCTGCAGGTTGGAGATCGCGAAGCCGAAGCGGCTCATGCGCCGCGCCGTAGGTCGCGCGGTTGGTCGTGATCGTCGTCGAGCCGGGCGTCGATCGCCGGCCAGCGCGGTCGAGGCGTTGCGCCGCGGTCGGTCAGGTCGCCGGCGACGGTGCGTCACCGCCGACGGTCGGTGATCGTCAGCGTGTCGCCGTTGTTGGCGCCGACCTGGAAGGTCTGCGCGCCGGCGCCGGCGCCGACGATGGCCGCGCCGTTGAACGTGGTCTGCGTCGCGATCCGGGTGATTTCGGCCGACGAGCTGCTGGTATTCGGTGTCGAGGTTGGCGCGGTCGCCGGTGCCGTTGGTGCCGTTGTGCGCCTGCACCGCCAGCTCGCGCATGCGCTGCAGCGCGTCGGTCACCGTGGCCAGCGCGCCTTCGGCGGTCTGCGCCAGCGAGATGCCGTCGTTGGCGTTGCGGATCGCGACGTTGATGCCGCGGACCTGCGCGTTCATGCGGTCGGCGATCGCCAGGCCGGCGGCGTCGTCCTTGGCGGAGTTGACGCGCAGGCCCGAGGACAGGCGCTGCATCGAGGTCGCCAGCGACGACTGCGAGGTGTTCAGGTTGCGCTGCGCGTTCAGCGACGAGATGTTGGTGTTGATGGTCTGGGGCATGGCGGCACTCCTGGCGGAGAAGGTTCGGCCGGCGACGATGCTTGTCGCCCGGCCGCCTTCGGCACGCGATCGCGTGGACAGTCGAAGCGGCTGTCTTGCGACGCCAATTCGCGGCCGCGAAACGAAAAAGGCCGCCCCGAAGGGCGGCCTCGAAGACGCGCTCGACGCCGGTGGCGTCGTCGGTCGATCAGCGCAGCAGCGTCAGCACCTGCTGCGGCAGCTGGTTGGCTTGCGCCACCATCGCGCTGCCGGCCTGCTGCAGGATCTGCGCCCGCGACAGGTTCGCCGTTTCCGCGGCGAAGTCGGCGTCCATGATCCGGCCGCGCGCGGCCGACTGGTTCTCGCCGGTGATCGGCAGGTTCGAGATCGCCATGCCGAAGCGGCTGATCGCGGCACCGTAGCGTGGCGCGGCTGGTCGTGATCGTGTCGAGCGCGGTGTCGAGCGCGGCGACGGCGGTCGAGGCGTTGGCGGCGGTCGTCAGGTCGCCGGCGACCGTGCGTCGACGGTGGTCGTCGTGATCGTCAGCGTGTCGCCGTTGTTGGCGCCGACCTGGAACGTCTGCGCGCCGGCGCTGGCGCCGACGATCGCCGTGCCGTTGAACTTGGTCTGCGCGGCGATGCGGGTGATTTCCGCCGACAGCTGCCTGGTATTCCGTGTCCAGGTTGGCGCGGTCGGTCGGTGCCGTTCGAGCCGTTCTGCGCCTGCACCGCCAGTTCACGCATGCGCTGCAGCGCGTCGGTCACCGTGGCGAGCGCGCCTTCGGCGGTCTGCGCCAGCGAGATGCCGTCGTTGGCGTTGCGGATCGCGACGTTGATGCCGCGGATCTGCGCGTTCATCCGGTCGGCGATCGCCAGGCCGGCGGCGTCGTCCTTCGCGCGAGTTGACGCGCAGGCCCGACGACAGGCGCTGCATCGAGGTCGCGAGCGACGCCTTGCGACGTGGTCAGGTTGCGCTGCGCGTTCAGCGAAACGACGTTGGTGTTGATCGTCATCGGCATGAAAGGAACTCCTAAGGTTGATTGACTCCCGGCCTAGCCGCCGGCGTTTACCGCGGTCGCCGTGAAAGCGGACTCCCACGACTCCCGTTGCATGTCGTTGCATTCGGCTTTCGCCTCCTGCTTCGACACCGCCCGCGCTAGTCAACCGTTGTGTCCGGCAGCTCCTTGCTGCCCAACCTCGGCCGGCTAACCGGACCACGAACCCGAACTCCCAGGTGCGTTGGGAGGGTTATCGAGCCCTGTCCCGCGAACTTGAGGACAAACCGAAGAGGGTGTGCAATGCGCCGCAGCCCGGCCTGCCGCTGAAACCTCCGGAAACAGTAGAGAAGGGCGGTTCGGCGGGGACTGTTCGCTGCATCGGCGGCGATATCGGCATGTTCCGATCACGCCATGAACCGGCTCGACCCGGGTCGTCAGCCCAACCGGCGGATTCAACCCCACATGGCAGCGCCACGTCGCGGCCTACGTTCTGTGCGAGCCGTTCCTGGGTCCCGGAAGGGTTCTGGATCTCGGCTGCGGGGTCGGCCACAGCTACCACCGGCTGGCCCCGAGGGAGACGGTGGGAGTCGACCTCGACCCCGACGCCCTCGAGGGCCAGCGGCGGGACACGGTCGTGGCGGACATGCGGGCGCTCCCGTTCGACGACGGGAGCTTCTCCTCCGTGGTGGCGGTGCAATCGATCGAGCACGTGCCCGACCCCGAGCGAGCCGTCGCCGAGGCGGCACGGGTGCTTGAGCGCGATGGCGCGGCCGTCTTCGTGACCCCGAACAGACTCACCTTGGGGCGTCCCGATGAGATCATCGACCCCTACCACTACGTCGAATTCGACCCCGACGAGCTCCGAGATCTGTGCGCGCAACAGTTCGGCCAGGTCGAAATGCGGGGGTTGGTTGGCTCCGATGCCTACATGGAGCTGTTCAGGGAGGAGCGCACAAGGCTCGACAGGCTGCTGCGCTTGGACCCCATACGGCTGCGGCGGCTGGTGCCGCGGACGATCCGCCAGTCGCTCTACGACCGCCTCTTGCGGCACTACCGACCGGATCGGGATCCTCGCGCCGAGATGATCGGCTTGGGCGACTTCGAGCTTCGAAGCGACCACCTCGCGGCGGCCCTCGACCTCTGCGCATTCTGTCGCTCACCCCTGGCTCAGGCGCGTACCGGAGCGTAGGTTTTGCCCGTGGTCGAAGAGGACTCAGCCTCGGGTCGCGAGCTGCGCCTGGTGTGGGTCGCCCCTGGACGGCAACGCGGTTCGGCTGCGGGGCCGAACCCAGTGCCCGGCCTGCGGTGCCGCCACCACGGATCCGTGGCCCTCCGAGGAGCAGCTCCAGCGCGCCTACGGTTCCTGGTACCGGCCCGAATCGGGGCGCTTCGCCTTCGTCGGCGACCCGCTGCTGCGCCGGACCCGCGCTCTGCTGGCGGGTCGCCTTGATCGGATCGCGCCGCCCGGGCCGGTCCTCGACGTGGGCGCCGGCGAAGCCGTCCTCATCGATGCGCTGCGCCGCCGCGGCCGAGAGGCGGTGGGCCTGGAGCGCAACTCCCGGCGCCAGGACATGCGCGACGAACCGCTGGACCGGGTCGAGGGGAGCTGGGCCGCGGTCGTCTTCTGGCACTCGCTGGAGCATCTTCCGGATCCCGGCGGGGCAATTCGGGAGGCGGCCCGGCTCCTGCGGCCCGGCGGCATGGTCGTGATCGCCGTGCCGAACACGGACAGCCTTCAGGCGCGGACGTTCGGCGACCGCTGGCTGCATCTGGACCCGCCCCTTCATCTGGTCCACCTCTCGGAGCGAGCCCTGCGCTCCCGGCTCACCACGTGCGGCTTCGAGGTGGTCCGCGTCTCGCACGTCCGCGGTGGGCAGATTGTGATCGGATGGTTGGATGGCCTCGTCGGCATGCTTCCGGGGCGTCTGCGCCTGTACCAGGCACTTCGGCGACCGGAGGCTCGCAGCGGCAACCTTTCCGCAGCCCGGCGGGCGGCTGCGCTCGCGGCCGGCGTCGCCCTCCTCCCCTTCGCCATCGGTGGCGCGGCGCTCGAGGTTGGGCTGAGGCGGTCGGGGACGGTGTACGTGGAGGCCCGCCTTGCCTGACGCCAAGGGCGAAGGGCCCAAGGTCATCGTCGTGATGCCGGCGCGGCAGGCAGCGGCCACGCTGCAGGCCACCTTCGAGGCGATCCCGAAGGACGAGGTGGACGAGGTGATCCTGGTCGACGACTCCTCGACCGACGAGACCGTGCGCTTGGCACGAGAGCTTCCGCTGTTCCTCGTCTGGCATCCTCACCGGTCGGGGTACGGCGCCAACCAGAAGACCTGCTATCTGGAGGCCCTCCAGCACGACGCGGACGTGGTGGTCATGCTTCACCCGGACGGCCAGTACGAGCCCGAGCTGATCCCCAGCATGGTCGAGCCGATCATCTCCGGAGAGGCCGACCTGGTGCTGGGCTCGAGGCTGCTCGTGCCCGGTGCGGCGCTCGAGGCCGGGATGCCGCGGTGGAAGTACGTCGCGAACCGCTTCCTCACCTGGATCGAGAACCGGATCATGGGCACGGAGCTCTCGGAGGCTCACACCGGGTACCGCGCGTATTCCCGCCGCCTGCTGTTGACGGTGCCCTTCCTCCGAAACTCCCTCGACTTCGCCTTCGACTCGGAGCTGCTCATGCAGGCCTCCCACTTCGGCTTCGAGATCAAGGAGGTCCCGGCTCGCTGCCGCTACTTCGACGAGGCGTCCTCGGTCGGCTTCAAGAGCGGCGTCGTCTACGGGCTGAAGACGCTATGGGTGGGCCTCCGCCTGCTCCTGCACCGCTGGGGAGCTCTTCACTCCTCCAAGTTCCAGCGTTAGGCCTTCCCTCAGCCCGGTCTGAGCTCCGCGACCACGAATCCCCCCTCGTCTCGGTGGATCACCCTGACCTGGAACCGCTGGGCGATCCGTTTCAAAGCCCACTCCTGGAGCGGCGCGCAGGACCTTCTGGTCGACCGGGTCGGTGAGCGGGTCCCGCGTGGGCCGGGCCCTGTACGCAGCGAGCACCTCGAGCGCCTCGGCCTGCATCAGCAGCCGGTCGCCCGGTTGCAGCTCGTCGACCGCCCGCTGCACGTGCGGCAGGGTCTCCTCGGGGACGAAGCTGTCCTCGGTTGCGTAGCTCAAGCCCAGCCCGTGAGCGCGTCCGCTGCGGAGCAGGATCTCGGTCTCCAGATCCGGCGCCGCGACGATCGGGACCGGGCTGGTGCCCGGCAGATATCTGCGGACGAGTGCCTCGCCCTGGGGCGTCCGAGGCTCGATCGGCGCCGGATTCCACAGGCGGTCGAGCGCCCCGCCCAGCGATTCGCCGCCGGGAACCACGTGAGCCACCGCCGTCCGCGGGACCCGCGGCCCGATCGACGACCACGCGACGGAGACCAGCAGGACCGCGACCGACAGCGCGAACGCCAGCCCGCCAAGACGCAGGGCGCGTGATTGCGCCAGGGCGCCCCGCAGAAGCAGGCTCAGCCACAGGATGCCCACCATCAGGGCGGGAAGCGAGACATAGGGCAGGATGTGATCCGCGGACCGGTTGACGAAGTAGCTGAACAGGGCGATGCCGTACGCGCTGGCTCCGCAGAGCGCGGTCAAGGCGGCCCTGTGCTCGTCGACGATGTCGCGGCGGCGCCAGACCACAAGCACGATTGCGGCCGCCGAGGCCAGGTACGCGGCGCCGACCGGCAGGCCCGCCGACCAATGAGAGAAGTCGTACGTGATGTCGCCGACGTCGCCGAACAGGAATTCCCTCAGGTAGGCGAGGTACTGACCCCAATCGGGAAGCTGGCCGGCCGCCGCCAGGGTGGCGGCGGCCAGGAGAACGTGGGCAGACCGCGCACGCCGCCACGGCGACAGCCCCGGTTCGCAGCAGCGATTTCAGGCGTTCCTGCCCTGGGAGCGCCCAGGCTCGAAAGCAGGCGATCGCCGCGAAGGTTGCGGCGGTGAAGGCGAACGCTTCCAGGGCCCACACGGAGGAAAGGGCGACTGCGAAGAGCTGCGCGGCGAGCGCGATGCGTGCACGCCGTGGCCACCGGTCCTCGGCTGTCGCGGCCAGGATCACGACCATGGGAAGCCCGAACCGCAGCGGCCCGTGCTGCGGGAGGCTGCCGACCGAGTACTCGAGGTTGTGGATCAGCGCGATTACCCCGAGCGCCACCCCTCCACCGGCAAGCAGCCGGGGAGTGCCCGCGATCCGCAGCACGCAGTAGGCGGCGGCGAAGAAGAGCCCGAAGAGGGCGCCGTCGAGGAATCCGAGGGTGCCGTACCCGATCGGCGCGAGCTCGAACCAGCCCGCAAGGAAGTACAGGGACCCGACTCCGTACTGGGAAGCGGTGTCCACCAGCACCGTCCCCCCATGGAGCACCTCGTTGACGGGCCCCAGGAAGAAGTCGTGGTGGAACTGGATCACGGGATTGGTGAATGCTCCAAAGGGAGAGTCGGATCCGAAGATGACCAAGTCCGGTATGGCCAGCACGCAGAGGACGATGATCAAGGCGTCGATCGCCACGCCCCAGCGACGCGGCACGGGCGGCAAGCCGGTGCCACCGCGGGCGTACACGAAAAGCGTGGCCGGGACGGCGACGGCACCCAGCGCGACCGGGAGCGGGCTGATCGACCCCAAGGAGGTGAAGGCCAGGAGCGCGCCGAGGACGAGTGCGCACGCCAACGCCCAAGCGAGGGGCGTCAGGTGGGTGACCCCCAGGACCCGCGCCCACGGACGCGTCCGTGTCGCGCGCGCGAGCAGGGCGATCGCCCCGAGCCACCAAACCCCGACCACGCTGAGCGCCTCGACCACGCCGCCGGCCCCAGGGAGCACGCGGACGACGAGGATCGCCGCCGCCAGCGTCGCCACCACAAACGCGACAAGGAGGGAGAGCGCCCCGGCGTTGGGGCCGGCCGCGATGGTGTCCGCAAGGCGCGACGCCGCGATCAGAGCCGCCGGCAGGATGATCGCGAAGGCGACCAGGTACAGGGCGCTCTCGACGTCCTGCTCCTGGTCGCTCAGGGGTGGGGGCAGCGGCGTCGGGCTGGTCAGGATCAACGCCGGGCCCAGGACCAGCACGAAGAGCCCGATCGCGAGCGCCACCGTGAGCGCCACCGTCGGGCCGAGGGGGGCGCGCGGTCCTATGCGGTGCTCCGACGCAGCAGGCGCCTGAGCAAATGTGCCAGCCACCGTGCCGGGGCCGTTATCCGCCAGCTCGTGCTGTCCCTGTACACCGCGATCTCCCGTTCGAGAGCCGCAATGGTCGCTTTGGACCTGAGGTTCGCCTCCCTGGCCGGATCGAGCTCACTCAGCGGCAGGCCCTGCACGCGCAGTTGCTGGCCCTGCTCGGAGATCAGGTTGTGAGCGTTCTCGAGCTCGTGCCGCAGCTGCCCGGCGTGGTGGCGCGCGGCGGTGAGCTCGCGCGGCTCGCCGGGCTCCGGGCGCTCCAGCTCCTCGACCGTGAGGGTGACGTCGCGCTTTCGCATCGCGAGCCAGCGATGGTTGGAGAGCGCCATCTCCACGGGCGACTCGTCGATCTCGAGGATCTCGAAGCCTCGGCCCCAATGCGCACGCAGCCACCAGGTGGAGTGCAGGACCATCGGCCCGCCGTCCTCCCAGGAGGCCCAGTGGCGCAGCGCGTTCATGCCGATGCGGTCCTCGTCCCAGGCCTCCCCGGCGATCGGCTCCGAATGGTGGGGGCCGATCGAGGTCGCGATCAGGATCCCGTCGTCGGCGAGAACGCGATGAAGCTCGAGCATCCACGCCGCCCAAGCGTCGTCTGGCAGGTGGGTGAACACCGACAGCGCCCAGACGACGTCGAAGTGGCCGTCCTCGAACGGCAGCCCGGGCGCGGCCTCGTTTCGAACCACGTGCAGCGGCGGGCAGAGGTTTTGCTCGAGCCAATCGATGCTCTCCTGATCGATGTCGCAGCCCCAGATCTCAGCCGCGTCCGCGTCGCCGAGGAAGTGGCGCAGCGTCCGCCCCGCGCCGCAGCCGAAGTCGAGCAGGCGCCGGCCTTCGAGCTCGTAGCCGGGCGGCAGCATGCGCAGAATCTGCTCGCGACTATCGGCGCCAACCTGCTCGTAGAAGGCGTAAGGGTCTTCCGCCTCGGCCAGGCTGCCAACCCGGTTGGCCAGCGGCAGCGGCGGCATCGGGGCTCGGGTTGCCACTCGCGGCTGAGTGTATCCGCGGGCTCGGCGAGGGCGCTAAGTCCCGCGGCCGTCTTCATCGCCGAGCACCCGCCTGACCTGCTGTCGCGAGAACACAGGCCGGCCTCCCCGGCGCAAACGCGATAACCGCTCGCGACGGCGAAGGCGCGCGATCCGAGCATCGTCCTCAGCAGCCTCTCCTGCTCGGCGGTACGGGCTCGAGCTCGCCCCGCAGCTGCCGGGCGTGGTGGCGCGCGGCGGTGAGCTCGCGCGGCTCGCCGGGCTCCGGGCGCTCCAGATCCTCGACCGTGAGGGTGACGTCGCGCTTTCGCATCGCGAGCCAGCGATGGGGTGCCCACCATCGGCGACTCGTCGATCTCGAGGATCTCGAAGGCTCGGCCCCAGTGCGCCCGCAGCCACCAGGTGGAGTGAAGGACCACGGGCCCGCCGGCATCCCAAGAGCCCCAGTGGCGAAGCGCGTTCATGCCTATGCGGTCCTCCTCCCAGCGCTCCTTGGCGAACCGCTCTGAATGGCGGGGACCGATCGAGGTCGCGATCAGGATCCCGTCGTCGGCGAGAACGCGATGAAGCTCGAGCATCCACGCCGCCCAAGCGTCGTCCAGCCAGATGGGTGAACACCGACAGCGCCCAGACGACGTCGAAGTGGCCGTCCTCGAACGGCAGCCCGGGCGCGGCCTCGTTGCGAACCACGTGCAGCGGCGGGCAGAGGTTGTGCTCGAGCCAATCGATGCTCTCCTGATCGATGTCGCAGCCCCAGATCTCAGCCGAGTCCGCATCGTCGAGGAAGTGGCGCAGCGTCCGTCCCGCGCCGCAGCCGAAGTCGAGCAGGCGCCGGCCCTCGAGCTCGTAGCCGGGCGGCAGCATGCGCAGAATCTGCTTGCGAGTATCGGCGCCAACCTGCTTCGTAGAAGGCGTAAGGGTCTTCCGCCTCGGCCAGGCTGCCAACCCGGTTGGCCAGCGGCAGCGGCGGCATCGGGGCTCGGGGTGCCACTCGCGGCTGAGTGTATCCGCGTCGCCCGGGCATGCCTGAGATGGCCTGGTCACCGCGTCTTGGCGATATCTTCCGCGAGGGATGATCATGCAGCCCATCTTCGCCGGGAGCCCGAGGTGATCGCCTTCGGCTGCGCAATAACCGACGCGAAGATCTACGAGCGGTGCGCGGCACCGGGAATCCGCCTGGCCGCGGAGCCCGACTCGGAGATCCTCGCCTACGGCGCCGTCGGCTCGATCTTTCGCAGCTACAACCTGCTGCTGGACCGAGCCGCGGAGCTCGAGCAACTCGAGGCTCTCGTCCTACTTCACCAGGACGCCGAGATCGTCGATCCCGACTTCTGCGAGAAGGCGAGGGAGGCGCTGCGGGACCCAGAGGTGGCGCTGGTGGGCTGCGCCGGGGCGATCGGCGTGCGCAACATCGCCTGGTGGCAGGGGTCGGTTACCTGGGCTTCGTTCACCCACCGTTACAAGGAGCTGGGGGGAGGCGAGATCCCGGCTCTGTCCTGGAAGCGCGACGAGATCCCTGCCCATGCAACCACCGGGGAGGTCGAAACCGTGGACGGATTCGTGATGGCGGTGTCCCCGTGGGCGGTCCGCGAGCTCCGCTTCGACGAATCGCTGGGTCAGGCGCTGCACGGCTACGACTTCGACTATTGCCTCCAGGCGCGCGAGGCCGGGCGCAAGGTCGTCACGGCGGACTTCCGTGTGGTCCACCACCACTCGATGAGGCTGATCGGCAACGTGCCGAGCTGGATCGAGGCCCACATCAAGATCGCCGAGAAGTGGGAAGGTCGCCTTCCGGGCGTCGGCGCGGGCGCCGGCGACTGGAAGCAGCGAGCTCGGCGTGCCGAGGCCGAAGCCTCGGCGGCCCAGACTCAGGGCGGGGCGGCGACGCTCCTGCGCGAGGCAAGCGCGAGGAGGGTAAGGGCTCTCGAAATGGAGATCGCGGGGTACAGGAACAGCAAGAGCTGGCGGATGATGGCGCCGGCGCGGTGGGTGGGACGTTGGCTCAGGCGACTGCTGCGCCCTGGCAGCAAGGCCACCTCGCCCGACCCGACCACCGCTCGCCAGTCGCTCGACGCCACTCCCTCCCGCGACGGCCGTCCCGCCGATGCCGTCAGCAGGTCTCCACAGAAGCTCTAGCGACCACCGGCGTCGGCGCCGGGCTCAGACCCGTCGTCATCGCCGAGCGCCCGCCTGACCTGCCGCCGCGAGAACACAGCGCGCCCTCGCTGATGCAAACGCGACAACTGCTCCGCGACGGCGAACGCGCGCGATCCGAGCATGGACCTGAGCAGCTTCTCCTGCTCGCCCAGCCGCTCGGCCTGGTCGTGCAGGCGCTGGGCGCGCTTCGCAATCCGGCCGCGAGCATCCTCGAGCTGGCTGGCGAGCGCGTGCCGACCCGCCAGCTGCGCCACCCGGTTGGCCTCCAGCCGCTCGAGCAGTGGGTTGCGGTCCCACGGCTCGACGATCGAGGCGACCGCGTTTGCCCAGGGCGCGTCCTCGTGCCAGAGAGCGCCAAATCCGAAGAAGGCGGGAACGACCGCCAGGCGCAGGCCCCGGCCCTCGCCCACGAAGTCCTCGAGCGCGGTGAGGACGCCGTTGCGCGGCCCGCCCTCCGTCTCCGCCGCCCAGTCGAAGGGCAAGCCGCCAGCGGCAACGCCGGCTTCCCATGGCACGAGGGCTATGTCGCGGGCCAGCGGTTGGCGGTGCTCTTCGGGGATGCGCTGGGGCGCGGAGTAAGAGTCGCGGCGGGCGTGGGGCCAGCCCACGTCGTGGAACAACAGCAGTGGAAGCTCGACGCCGGGCGCCCGCTCGCTGATCAGGCGCAGCTCCTCGCTCAGGGTGTAGTAGTTGTGGTCGCCGTCGATGATCACCGCGCCCGGCAGCGAGAGGTGCCGGAGCGCATCGTGGCTCGTCTCGATGACGAGATCCAGCTCGGGATGCTGCTCTCCCAGCTCGAGCAGCTCGGCCTGCGGATCGGGGTCGACCGCCGTGATGCGGGCATCTCGGGCGGCGGCCCAATCGAGCAGCTCGCGCGTCAGCTCGCCCCGGTAGGCGCCGATCTCCAGGACGAGCTTTGCCCCGACCGCTTCGAGACACGGAAACAGGATCTCCCTCAGGTTGGCGAGCGAGTACCAGCCATCGAAGTCGGGCATGCGGGGAGTGGATTCCATGCCTTGGCCTTCCACGAGTGAGCGCAGTATGCCGGGTAGGTTCCGGAGCCGCCGTGAACGTCGCCGTCGGCTTCCTGCCGGAGCCCTCACCCCGCGAAGCTAGTACCCCACCGCCTCCAGCTCGTCCCCGAGCTCGCGGTTGAACTGCTCGACGCGCTCGGGGGGCATCTCCCGCCTCCACCGCCCGACCGACGCTTCGGGAGTCTCGGCGCTGACGTGCACGCCCCGCATCCCGGCGTCCTCCGCCACTACCTCGGGATACAGGCGGACGGAGAGCCAATCCTCGATCCTGCGCGCCTGTCGCGGCAGGTCCGTGACCAGATCCTCGTAGCGGAACACGGGGAACTTCTGACCACTCGACAGACCGGCGATCCATCGCAACCGCTGGCGCTCGCGCTCAATGAAGCGCTTGGTCCTGTCCTCCGGCGTCTCCCCCCGGCCCGGCAGCGCTGCCTCGAACCTTCCCGTGCCCTCTCGCATGCGCTTCGCGTCGAAGGCGTGGAACGAGACAAACGTGTCCCGCGGGTCCCGAAGGAGGACGAGAACGTTCAGCGGCGGCAACTCGTCGAGATCGACCAACCGGGTTTCCTGATGCTTCTCGGCGTAATAGCGGACCTCTGCGCTTGGATCGTCATGTTTCTCGCGCACCTGGCTCGTGGCGCGCCGGGAGAGCTCGCCCCACGCAACGTCGAACATCTGCCGCGACATCGATGGCGGGACCTCGCCCTTCGCGCCAAGCAGGCCGGACGGCCACAGCGGTGGGCCGACGAGCGGCTTGCGTGCCTCCTGGGCCAGCGAGGACAAGTCGCCCGCCGTCCACAGCTCGCTCTTGTCGCGCCGCTCCAGCAGTCGCGACCAGCGCCACAGGTAGGCGAAGTACTTCCTTTCGTACGGATAGCCCCCGGGCACAGCGATCTGCGGAGAGGTGGTGAGCAGCCGCATCATCAGCGTGCTCCCGTCGCGGCCGGAGCAGTCGACGAGGACGGTAGGAGGCGCGCCGCGTCCCCCGAGCGCCTTGCCAGGCGATCGGGCCGCGTAGCGAGCTCCTTGAGCCTCGTCAGCACCTCGCCCAATGCTACCTAGCACCGGGAAGGGTGCCGGGGCGCCAGCCTTGATCCGTACTATCCGAACCGTCCCCGGGTGGAAATGAGCGGCGGCCTGGACATCGAGATCCACAAGAGCCGGGAGCATCCTTATGAGGTGTTCTTCGAGTCGCTGCGGCGGGTTCGCGGCGAGCGCTACGCGTCGTGGAAGCCCGGAATGGGCACCGAGAAGCGCCGCGCCGTCCTGACCATTGTTCAAAACGAAGCCGTCTTCCTGCCGATCTGGCTGCGCTACTACTCACGCTTCTTCGCTGCGGATGACATCTACGTGCTCGACCACGAGTCGACGGACGGCTCGACCACTGGAGGTGGGTTCGTCCGCATTCCGGTTGCGCATGAGACCGTTGACCACACGTGGATGGTTCGCACGATCGAGGCGCACCAGCATGAGCTGCTCCAGCGCTACGACATGGTCCTGACCACCGACGTGGACGAGATCGTGGCGCCCAACCCGGAGTGGGGCACGCTCGGCCAGTACCTCGATCGCTTCGACGAGGAGTGGATCAACTGCCTGGGGTACGAGATCCTCCACCTGAAGGACCGTGAGGAGCCGTTTCGCATGGATCGGCCGATTCTCGAGCAGCGCGGATACTGGTTCGCGACCTCCGCATACGACAAGCCTGCGCTGGCGAGCGTCCCGATGACGTGGGAGCCGGGGTTCCACATGCGTTCGGATCGTCGCCTGAGCCTGGACCCGGACCTCTACCTCATCCACCTGCACCGCCTGGACTACGACGTCTGCCTCGCTCGCCACCGCTGGCGGCGCGAGCGCTCCTGGAATCAGCGCGACCTCACCGCCGGCTGGGCGGTGCACAACCTGATTGCCGACGAAGAGGAGTTCGAGCGCTGGTTCTACGAGGACGACAACTGGAAGAGCTCGCTCGATGAGGACGACGGCGATTTGAAGGAGCGCGCAGGGATCGTGCTGGAGGAGATCCCGGCGGCCTGGAGGGGCGCTTTCTGAGGCCGCGCACCGGCGCCTATCGGATCTGGCGTCGCCTTCGCGACGCGCGTGACCGGCTGCTCTATCCGGAGGCCACGTCGGGCCCAGAGCAATGGCAGCGGGTCGCCATGTACCAGGCGCTGGACGCCCACATCGCCGCTCTGGATCCGCCGCGCTTGAGCGCCGCGGAGATCAGTGGTGAGAATCATGCCGACAAGCCCTGGAAGGAGCACTCGAATCTCGCCTATCCCGAATTCGACCTGTGCGCCCCGCTTCAGGAGAAGCGCAAGTTCGACGTGGTCATCTGCGAGCAGGTGCTCGAGCACGTGGTCGACCCCTGCGCCGCGGCCGCCAACCTGCGCCGCCTCTGCGCGGAGGGCGGCCACGTGATCGTCTCGACGCCGTTCCTGGTCAAGGTCCACGAGCTGCCCGCCTACGCGATGTTCGACTACTGGCGCTTCACGCCGAGGGGCCTGCGCCTGCTGCTGGAAAGAGCGGGCCTCGAGGTGAACGCGGTGGACGCGTGGGGCAATCGCCAATGCGTGGTCGGAAACCTCAGCCGCTGGTCGGCTCGCCGCCGCTGGCATTCGCTCGCCGACGAGCCCGGGCTGGCGGTCCAGGTCTGGGCCTTCGCCAGGAACCACCGAGGTGGAGGTTGCCGGATGATGGTACGTTTTCGACGATGATCTTCCGGTCGCGGAAGAAGGGGGAAGCCACGACCGCCGTACGGGATCCCGAGGGCGGGCAGCGCCTCGGCGCAGAGGCGGACGACGCGCTTGGCTCCCTCGAGGAGATCTTCGAGCGGATCGACGCCCTCAGCGAGCAGAACCGGGCGGCTCGCGATCCGCAGATCGAGCGTCGCCTCGTGCGGCTTCGCCATCGAGCCGGTCTGGAGCTCACCGGCCGGCCCCCGGCCGACCTCGAGTACGCGGCGCCTGACTTCGACCGGCTCGCGAACGGCTCCGGCGTCCCGGAGGTCGCGCCCGACGAGCTGACGCCCGGACTGCTTCGGGCGGCGATCCTGCGCAGCGGCTGCCTGCTGGTCCGCGGTCTGGTCGACCCGGGGCAGGCCGACCGTCTGGCCGAGGGAATCGACCGCGCATTCGAGGCGCGCGAGCGAGCGCGACTCGGGTCGGCCGGTCGACCCGCCTACTACCAAAGGTTCACGCCCGTTCCCCAGTTCGACCTCGGGGAAGAGCGATGGTGGCTGCAAAATGATGCCGGGGGCGTCTGGAGCGCCGACTCTCCCAGGGTCATGTTCGACATGCTCGAAGCCTTCGAGCGAAGCGGTCTCCAACGGCTGGCCACCGAGTATCTCGGCGAGCGCCCGGCGATCGCGGTCAACAAGTCCACGCTGCGCAGGGTCGACACCGGACGTCGGCAAGGGCTTCAGCCTCTGGCACCAGGATGGAGCGTTTCTCGGCGACGTTCGCGCGCTGAACGTGTGGCTGTCGCTCTCGCGCTGTGGCGATCTGGCGCCGGGACTCGACATCGTCCCCCGCCGGATCGACCACGTCCTGCCGACGGGCACCGAGGGCGCCGTCTTCGACTGGTCGGTGTCGCAGGCGGTGGTCGAGGAGGCCGCGGGCGACGCCGGGATCGTGCGGCCGATCTTCGAGCCCGGCGACGTGTTGCTCTTCGACGAGCTCTGCGTCCACGCGACGGCGGCCGAGCCGCGAGATGCCGAACCCGCGCTACGCCATAGAGAACTGGTTCTTCGGCCCCTCGGGCTTCCCGGGCAACTACGCCCCGCTGGCCGTCTGAGCCGCCGACTCTCTTTGAATTTCTTGCGGCCGCCTGCGGCGGCCTGACATGCTGCTTTCGGGGCTAAAGCCCCTCACCTCAACCTCCGGAACGCCGCGCCGGCAGCGCGAAGGGGGCGCGTGATCCGCCAGCTCCGCGAGCGCTCGAGGCTTCGCAGCACTTGACTCGTCTCCTGAAGCTCCCGCTGAGCCTGGGCCTTCGTCACGTTCTCCGCCCTGAGAGCGCCCCGCAGCCTGTCCCGATCTTGGTTCGCAGCGGTGAGTGCCTCGCGTAGCTCTCTCCGCTGCTCCTCGTTTCGCTGCTGCCTCTCGTTTTGGGCCTGCAGCGCGGCACCGAGCTTCTGCAGCCTCGCTTCCGCCATGCCGACCGCCTCCTGGAGGGCGGGGAGCTCGGCGGCCTCCGCGAGCACGCTGATCGCCTCCGGCTCGTCGATGGCGCCGTCGCTCGCGAGCGCGACCATGTAGGTCCACGCGTCCACGGGCTTGTCCGCCCTCGCAACCAGAGCCCTGAGCGACTCTTCGCCGGGGGAGGCGAGGGCGCCGCTGTCGATCAGCGAGGCGAGCCAGGGATGCTGGCGCATCAAGAAGACGTTGGCGAACCTTGCGGTGAGCGCGTCCCGAAACTCCTCAAGCGTGAACTCGTGAAGATGGTGCGGGTTTCCGGGCGGGTACACCCCTCGGTTGGGCGAGGAGGCAACCAGCAGGCCGCCCTCGCGCAAGACGCCCTTCAGCGCGGTGATCGCGGGCTCCGGATCCTCCAGATGCTCGAGCACCTCGAAGCAGACCACGAGGTCGAAGGCTCCCTTCTCGAAGGCTGGATCCTGCACGTCACCGACCTGAAACTCTGCCGCGGCGCCCACCCGTTCGGAGGCCGTGGCGATCGCCTCCGGAGCCAGGTCGATGCCGACCACGCGCGACGCCCCCGCCCGGGCGATCATCTCCGTCCCGTAGCCCAGGCCACAGCCGGCGTCGAGCACCTCCAGGCCGCGCGCCAGACGCGCCGCCAACCAGTAGCGCGCCAGGTGCTCGGCGGCGATCAGCCCACTCATCGTCGCCGGGTCGAACCGCTCCGGTGAGGCTCGCTCGCTCTCGCTCATAGGCTGTGTTTACCGCATAATCTCCGCCTGTGGAGCGGGCGCAGGTCGAGCGGATAAAGCAACTCCGTACGCTGGGCGCGGCCCGCCTCGGGCCGACTGACTGGATGAGGATCGCCAAGGAGGAGGCCGGCAAGCCCGCCGACGTCTCGCGGCCTTCGTCAGACCATCACGGTCAGGATCCTCTTCTCTTCGCCAAGCTGGAGACAAGCATTCCCGAGCGCTTGCCGATCGGGAAGGGCAACGCGCTGTTCGTCGGCGGCTGGTGCTACCACCGCGAGCGCAAGATCATCGCCCTCGCGATCCGGGCGGGCCCCTCCGAGCACCCGCTCCTCGCCCATTCGATGCCCCGCACGGACGTCTACGCCGCCCGCGACGAGGCGAGCGACCCCCATGGCTACGGCTACCGCAGCGGCTTCTGGGCGATCGTCCCGCTGGAGCGAGCAGCCGCGAGGCGCGCGGGCCGACATCGAGGTGGTCGCGACCCTCTCCAACGGGGACGTCTCCACGAAGCGGCTCGCGCGGATCGCGCTGGAGACCGTCGCGGCTGTCGGATGGTGGCCCGCCCAGACCACCGGCGACCGAGAGCGCCGAGCCGCTGATTGCGATCTGCATGACCACCTGCAACCCAAGGCTGGACCTGCTTCGAGCCCAGATCGCCTCGCTCGGGGAGCAGACGCACGAGAACTGGGTCTGCATGGTCAGCGACGACTGCTCGCGCCCCGAGCTCTACGCGAGATTCGCCAGGAGCTGGAGGGGGACCCACGCTTCTTCCTCTCCCAGCCGAACGAGCGGCTCGGCTCTACCGCAACGTCGAGCGCGTGCTGGGCCTGGTGCCCGAGGAGGCGGAGCTGGTAGCGCTCTGCGACCAGCTCGACCGCTGGCACCGGGACAAGCTCGAGGCGCTTCGCGAGGCGGCCGGCCCCGAAGTCACTCTCGCGTACAGCGACATGAACCTCGTCGACGAGGACGGCAACCTCCTCTCGCCGACCCGCTGGACCGAGCGGCGCACGAACCACACCAACATGACCTCGCTGATGGTCGCCAACACGATCACCGCCGCCGCGTTCGCTCTTTCCCCGGCACCTGCTCGACTACGCGCTTCCCTTCCCGGCTCCGCTCGGCGACACCTCCCACGACCACTGGCTGGCGCTGATGGCCCTGGCCAGAGGACGGATTGCGTATGTCGACCGATCCCTACACGACCGTGTGCAGCGCTCCGCCACCGCGACCGACGACCCCGGAGCGAGCCGGAATGGTTGGCGGCTCAACTACTTCCGCAATGCCTGCCCAGCGCGGCTGCACGCCGAGATCCTGCTGCTGCGCTGCGGAGAGGAGCTCAAGGGCGACAAGCGTCGAGCGGTGAAGCGAATGCTGAAGTGCCGACCGGTCCTTGCCGCTCGCGGCCTGGCTGGCCGTGCGCTCGGTCGGCGCCCGGCTTCGCCGCTCGCCGACCATGGGCCAGGAGCGGCTGATCGCGCGCGGCATCCTTTGGCGCCACGTCCATCGCTGGCGGGCCCTCGTTCGCCCCGCGGAGGCGCGGACACGGACAGGCGCGACCCGCGCCGTCGCCAGCCGTCGCAGTCAGACTCGACGCCAGGGGGAGCAGCCCGCCGTAGCGACAGCCTTCGGAACGCCGTCGCCGGCATCGCGAAAGGGGCGCGTGACCCGCCAGCTTCGCGAGTGCTCGAGCTGCCGCAGCCAGTGCTCGGTTTCACGGAGTCCCCGCTGAAGCCGGGCCTTCTCGATGGCCGCCACTTGGAGTGCGGCCTCCAGCCTGGCCACGTCTTCGTTCACAGGCTTGAGCGCTTCGCGCAGCTTTCGCTGATCCGGCTTCCACGACCCCGAGAGCGCCGCGTCGCATGACCGTGTTCTCACGGGCGTCGTCGACAGCCGGCTCTGTCGCGGTGGCCGTGGCGCGGGACCTCGAAGCCCAGCGCCTTCAGCTCGTCGCCCAGCTCATCGCTGAACCGCTTTGCAAGCTCGGCCGGCATCTCGGTCTGCCAGCGACCGACTGACGACCTGGTCGTCCCGGCGGTGACGTGAATGCTGAGCCTATTGTCGTCGGCCACCGCCGCGGGATCCAGGCTGATCCCCAGCAATTCCTCGATCCTGCGAGCCTGACCGGGGAGGTCGAGCACCAGGTCCTCGTAGCGGAACACGGGCATGGACCCGTCCTTGAGCGCCTGCTGGATCCACTGTAGGCGCTCCTTTTGGTACGGCAGGTAGCGAGCCACCCACGCCTCGTCCGATTCGCCGGGACGACGGCCCATCAAAGGCCCTCCGGCACCAGCTTCGCGCCGCTTTTTGTTGAACGCGTCGATCGATAGGTACGTGTCCCGGGGATCGCGCAGCAACGCGACCAGCCGGACCGGGACTTCGAGCTTCACCCTCCAGCTCGACAGATGCTTCTCGGCGTAGTAGCGCACCTTCGCGCCGGGATGCCTTGTGCCGCTCGCGGGTCTGCGCCGCGGCCCGGCGAGAGAACTCGGCCCAGATCATGCGAAAGGCGGATTGGGAGATGGCCTCCCCCCCTGGCACGGGCTCCAGCAGCTCCCGAGGAAGCCAGGGAGGTGGGCCCATGAAGGGCGTGTTCTTCTCCTTCAGCAGCGTCGAGAAGTGACTGCCGCTCCAGAAGGCCCTCGGCCATCTCGGGCGGTCAAGCAGGCGGGCCCACCGGTACAGGTAGGCGAAGTACTTGTGCTCGTAGGGGTACTCGCCGCCGACAGCGATCTGGGGGGACGTCGCCAGCAACCGCATCATCAGGGTGCTGCCATCGCGGCTGAAGTAGTCGAGGAGGATCGGCTCCAACGCCGGTTGCTCCTCGGCCGCCCGCGAGTTCGGTTCCCGCCCGCTGAACATCGTCACTCCGGACCTTAGCGTTCAGTGTGGCCGAGCGGCCGCCGAGTCGGGCGGCCTGCTGTGCCCGGACGCGGACAATTTCCGTAGATTGGGTCGGGACCGTGGAGACGCTTGCCAAGACAAAGCGAACGGTTCACCGCGAGAAGAACGAGACGGAGCTCGACGTCCGGCTCGAGAGCGCCCTTCCGTCGCGGCTTGCGGTGGGCCGCGGCAACGCGGTCGTCCTCTGGGGCTCCTGCTTTCACCGCCGCCAGAGGATTCGCGAGCTCCGGGTCGGCGTTCCGGGGCGCGAGGCGGCGGCGGTCGCCCACGCGGATGCCGAGGCCGGACGTGTTCGCTGCCCTCCACCCCAGGCTGGACCTTCCCCTGACCGCGCCGATCGAGCGCGACGACGACTCCGAGGAGGATCCCATATCTGAGGAGCTATCGCAGCGGGTTCTGGGCGATCGCGCCCTTCGAGCCGATCGACGAGCCGGTCAGCAGGGAGCTCGGCGCGGTTGCGAGGCTCGAGGACGGCACGGTCGCGACGGCCTCGCTCGGGAAGATCGAGCTGCACCCGGGACCAGGCGAGAGCGCCGTCACGACCGGGGACGGTCATGCCCCGGGGCCGTTGGTCGCCATCTGCATGGCCACCTACGAGCCTCCGCTCGACCTCTTCCAGCGACAGGTGGAGTCGATTCGGTCGCAGACCCACGCCAACTGGATCTGCGTGGTGAGCGACGACAACAGCACCTCGGACCGGTTCGCCAGGATGCAAGCCATCCTCGACGGCGACCCGCGCTTTGTCTTGTCGCGGTCGCCTCGCCGCCTCGGCTACTACCACAACTTCGAGCGCGCGCTCTCGATGACCCCACGGAGCGCCGCGTACGCGACGCTCGCCGACCAGGACGACCGCTGGCACCCCGGGAAGCTCGAAGCGCTGCTCGGCGCCATCGGTGACGCCAACCTCGTCTACAGCGACGCTCGGATCGTCGACCGCGACGGAGGACTGGTCTCCGACACGTACTGGTCGCGGCGTCGCAACAACTACACCAACATGGCGTCGCTTCTGGTTGCGAACACCGTCACCGGCGCCGCTTCGCTTTTCCGCCGCGAGCTGCTCGAGCTGGCGCTGCCGTTCCCGCCGCGCCACGGCTCGCCCTACCACGACCACTGGCTGGCCCTGGTCGCGCTGGCGAGCGGGCGGATCGCCTACGTGGACCGCCCGCTCTACGACTACGTCCAGCATCGCGGCGCCGCCCTCGGCCACGCCCGCGCGAACGCAGGCCGGCCGTTGCGTGGCGCGCTGGGACGGCTGCGAAGCGTCGTGCGCCAGCCCCGCTCGACCTTGGCGCGCTGGCGCGGCATCTACTTCTGGGACGTCTGCCGCCTGCTCCAGTTCGCGACGGTGCTCGAACGCCGGTGCGGCGACCGGATGACCGGCGAGAAAGCGGCGCGCGGTGCGCCTGCTGGCCGACATCGAGCGCACGCCACGGGGAATGGCGTGGCTCTGGCTTCGGCGCGCGAGGCACCTGGTCGGCCGCAACGAGACGCTCGGGACCGAGAGCGCGCTGCTCCGCGGCATCGCGTGGCGGCACGCTCTCGGCTTGGTCGCGCGACGTGAGCTGCCGCCCGGGCGGTTGGGCGGCAACGCGAGCGTGCCGCCTCGCCCCGCCGAATCGGGGGCGCGCCCGGTCACCAACCACCAGGGCACGCTGGTACTGGCCGACAAGGTCCGTCCACTCGAGCTCGACATCCGCGCCGAGGCCCCCCAGCGGGTCAACCTGTTGGTTCCCACCATCGACCTCGAGCACTTCTTCGGCGGCTACATCGCGAAGCTCAACCTGGCGCGCCGGCTCGCCGACGGCGGGCTGCGGCTCCGCCTGGTCACCGTGGACCACACCCCGCCGCTGCCGCGGTCGTGGCAGCGCACGGTCGAGTCCTACAGCGGCCTCGCCGGGCTCTTCGACCGGGCTGGAGGTCGCGTTCGCGCGCGAGGAGGGTCCGCTCGAGGTGAATCCGGCGGACCGGTTCATCGCGACGACCTGGTGGACGGCCCATCTGGCGCACGCCGCAATGCGGAGGCTCGACGGAGAGCGATTCCTCTATCTGATCCAGGAGTACGAGCCGTTCACGTTCCCGATGGGCGCCTTCGCGGCGGTCGCCCGCCAGAGCTACGAGCTGCCTCACCTCGCCCTGTTTTCAAGCGAGCTGCTCCGCGACTACTTTCGCGTCCACGGCCTGGGGGTGTTCTCGGAGGGCTCCGAGGGCGGCGAGCGGGACTCGGCCGCCTTCGCCAACGCGATCACCCGAGTTGAGCCTCCATCCGAGCGCGACCTGGCCGCGGGGGGGACTCGGCGGCTGCTCTTCTACGCGCGTCCCGAGCCGCACGCGACGCGGAACATGTTCGAGCTCGGGATCCTGGCGCTCGGACGCGCGGTCTTCGAAGGCGTCCTCGGGCCGGACTGGGAGCTCCACGGCGTCGGCACCGTGCGAGACCGGCGAGCCGATCGACCTCGGCGAAGGCGCCACTTTGGAGATGCTCCCTCGCCGGGACCAGGAGGGCTACGCGGAGCTTCTGAGAGCGCACGACGTGGGCCTCGCGCTGATGTACACGCCACACCCCAGCCTGGTCCCAATCGAGATGGCCTCGGCGGGCATGCTGACGGTCACGAACAGCTTCGAGAACAAGACCGCCGATGCGATGGCGGCGATCTCCTCCAACCTGATCGCCGTAGAGCCCAGCGTCGAGGGGGTCTGCGCTGGGCTGCGCGCAGGCCGCAGCCGGCGTCGACGACTTCGGACGCCGCGCCCGCGGCAGCGACGTCAGGTGGAGCCGCGACTGGGACGAGTCGTTCGACGACGAGCTGATGGAGCGGGTCACCTCGTTCCTCGAGGCCTGCTGAGCGGGGGCGAGGCGTGGCCGAACGACCGATCGTCGTCGAGGTCAAGGACCTCCACAAGTCCTTCCGGGTTCCCAGCCACCGGGTCATGACGCTGAAGGAGCGCGCCGTGCATCCCTTCACGCCGGTCGAGTACACGGCCCTTCACGCGCTCCGCGGGGTCTCGTTCCGGGTCGCCGAGGGGGAGCTGCATGGGGATCGCGGGGCGCAACGGGTCGGGCAAGACGACGCTCCTGAAGCTGCTGGCGAGCATCTACCGAGCCGACCGCGGTCAGATCCGGCTCGCCGGCACCCTGGCTCCGTTCGTCGAGCTGGGGGTGGGCTTCAACCCGAACCTCAGCGCACGCGAGAACGTGCATCTGAACGGGGTGATGATGGGCATGACCCCGCGGGAGGCGAGGAACCGGTTCGACGCGGTGATCGAGTTCGCGGAGTTGGAGGAGTTCGTCGAGATGAAGCTCAAGAACTACTCCAGCGGGATGCTCATGCGCCTGGCGTTTTCGATGATGACCGAGGCCAACGCCGACGTGATGCTGATCGACGAGGTGCTGGCGGTGGGTGACGCCAGGTTCGGCCAGAAGTGCGTCGACACGCTCGAGCGGATGCGAAACGAGGGCCGCACGATCCTGTTCGTCACGCACGCCATGGAGAGCCTGAAATCGCTCTGCGACCGGGCGATCCTGATCGAGGACGGGGTCCTCGACATGGACGACGATCCGGAGGAGGTCGCGCAACGCTACCTCCAGCTCAACTTCTCCGGTCCCGCCCGGGCGGCGTCGGCGACCACGGACGGCGCTCGCCCCGCCGCGGCGAGCAGGATCGCCGACGTTTGGCTCGAGAACTCCGACGGTGAACGGACGCGTGACTTCGATCACGGATCGCCGATCCATCTGGTCGCCCAGATCGAGGTAAAGGATGAGATCGAACAGCCCAGATTCGGCTTCGAGATCCGCGCCAGCGACCGAGCCAGGGTGTTCGCGGTGTTGAGGCAGCCGATCCAGGGCTCGAACGGCAAGCTCGAGCCCGGCGAGCGCGTCAGGGTCAGAGCGACGATCGAGAACCCGCTGGCGCCCGACAGCTACGCGATCAATTGCTCGCTCTGGCGGGGGGCCGAGGCGGAACTGGTCGACGTTCGGCATCCTGCGGCCGAGCTCGTCGTCAAGGGTGACCAGCAACTCGGGTACGTAGAGCTCGACTGGGAGCTGGATTGCGAGGTCGAGAGTGAGCGCCCGATCGACCCGATGGAGGCGGCCCCCGAATGAGCGCCACCACGGACGTCCCCGCCCTCCGGGAGATCCGAGGCCCCTCGGCGTTCGGTGGCGGCGCCAAGCGCTTCTTCGACCTCACGTGGTTGATGTCCGTAACCGAGTTCAAGCTCAGCTACTTCGGCACTGTCTTCGGCTACCTGTGGTCGCTGATCCGCCCGCTGATTCTGTTCGCGGTCCTGTACACCGTGTTCACGAGGATCCTTCGCTTCGACGCCCCTAACTATGCCCAGCTCCTGCTCCTCAACCTGACGCTTTACGGGCTCTTCTCCGAGGCGACGACGCGGGCTGTCCGCTCGGTGGTGACCAGCGAGAGAATCGTCCGCAAGATGCAGTTCCCGCGTCTGGTGATCCCACTCTCGGTGGTGCTGACCAGTCTGTTCAACCTGTGCCTCAGCCTGATCGCGGTGCTTGTCTTCATCGCCGCTTCGGGCGTGGCACCGAGGATCACCTGGCTCGCGCTGCCGCTGATCGTCGTCGTGCTCGCGATCTTGACCACCGGCGTCTCCCTCCTGCTGTCGGCCGTTTACGTCCGCTTTCGGGACGTGGCACAGATGTGGGGGCTCCTGGTGCTGGTCATCTTCTACGGCTCGCCCATCCTGTATCCCGTGGAGTTCATCCCCGACGATCTGCGGTTCCTGCTGTTTCGTGAACCCGCTCGCGCCCATCATGGTGGAGGCGCGCCGCTTGGTCGTGGATCCCACGGCGCCTTCGGTCGTCGACGCCGACGCCGCGGGCAGCGTGTTCGGGATCATCGGGCCGGCCGATCGTCATGCTCGCTGTCTGCGCGATCGGGCTGTGGACGTTCATGCGCGCCGCGCCCCGGGTCGCGGAGGAGCTGTGAGGCTCCTCCCCCGACGCGAAGGAACGCGCCGGGGGAACGACATCCGCGAGCCGCTGTCCATGCCGGGCGAGCCCACCTTCGACGACCGGGCATTCGAGTCGCGACTGGTTTGGATCTTCGGCTCGCCGCGCACCGGCAGCACGTGGCTGTCGCAACTCTTGATATTTCCGCTCGAGCTGACGACCGAGAGGCCGTCGGGCGTCGATCATGCCGCGGTCGATCCTGCCGCGGAAGGCACCCATTGAGCCGATCGCCGTCCCGGTCAACGAGCCCTTTCTCCCCAGCCACCTCACCCCCATCCGCGATCACTTCGCGGAGCCTGGCGCCCCGAGCTTCCTGCTCAAGGCCGGGCGCAGCGACGATCCCAATTACTTCTTCGCCGACGCCTTTGCGGGCTGCTGGCGACCCGAGGTCCGGCGCCTGATCCTCGTGCGGCTGCACGCACAGGCGGATCTGGCGGCCCGAGAGCACTCGCTTCACGACCCCTTCGTCGTGGTCAAGGAGCCGAACGGCTCCCACGGGGCCGACGTCGTGATGTCGACTCCTGTTGCGCTCGCGGATGATCTTCCAGCTTCGCGACGGACGTGACGTGATCGACTCGATGCTGCACGCGCGATCGGATGGCGGCTGGCTCTCGGGACCAGACAGGCCGGGACGCACCCAGAGCGAGTCGGAGCGGCTGGGCTTCGTGCGCCGGCACTCGCGGCTGTGGATGAATCGGACCCTGGCGGTGCAGAGGGCTTACGACGCCCACCCGCCCGAGCTCAGGATCGTCGTCCGATACGAGGACCTTCGCTCGGACACGATCGGAACGCTGCGGCCGCTCGTTGACTGGCTCGGTGTCGATCGCAGCGATGAGGAACTCGAAGCGGCCGTCGCCGCGCTCGCCTTCGAGGCTTATCCGACCCGGGCGAAGGGCCCGACGAAGCCGCTCAGGGCTGCGACCCCGGGTCTGTGGCGAGAGAACATGAGCGACGAGGAGCACCGGGTGATGAACGAGATCATGGGCGAGACGCTCGAGCGGCTCGGCTACGAAGTCTGAGCCCGCCCGGTGATGCTGACGCGGAGCAGAGCGGGCGAAGCCCGCGATTGCGAGGCGACAGGCTGGTGGATTGGTGATGGCGACTGTTCCGTCGTCGTCGTCACCTGGCAGTCGGCCCCGATGCTGGAGGCGCTCGTGGCGACGATGAACCGCCATCTGGGGTCGGCGCCCGAACTGGTCGTGGTCGACAATCGCTCTGACGACGACCCGGAGCGGGCGGCGCGCGGGTACCGCGGTCAGGTGCGCTTCACGCCCCTCGAGCGCAATCTTGGCTTCGGGGCGGCCTGCAACGTCGGGGTCGAGAGGGCCAGCGGCTCGTGCGTCGTGATGCTCAACCCGGATGCCGAGCTGGTCGACGCGAGCCTCGACGGGCTCGCAGCCTTCGCCCTGGAGCGGCAGGCGCTCGCTGGGCCACGGCTGCTGAACCCGGATGGGTCCGTACAGCCCTCCGCGAGTGGAACCCCGGTGGGGCTCTGGCCTTGGGTTGGAGCGATCATCCCCGGTGGCCTGCAGCCACCGCCGCTGCGGCGACCGGGCCGAACCGTGGCGGGCGAGACGCACGGTTCGGGTCGCCTGGCTGACCGGGGCGTGTGTGGCGGCGCCGCGCGACGCTCTGCTGGCTCTCGGGCCGTTCGATCCATCCATCCACCTGTACTCCGAGGACATGGACCTCGGCCTCCGCGCAGCGCGTGCGGGCATCCCCTCCTACTTCTGCCCAGACGTCTGCCGGGTGATCCATCGCGGTGGCGCCTCGACCTCGATCGCGTTCCCGGAGGGGGCAGGCCGGCTGGCCGCCGGCAACCGCCGCGCGGTCGTGCGACGCGCCTACGGCGCCCGACACGAGCGAGCGGGCTGGCTGGCTCAGCGGGTCAACCTGCGTCTGAGGGTCGCGGCAAAGCGCGCCCTGGGCCGGGATGCCAGCTCAGACCGCGACGCGCTGGAGGCGACGCGGAACGCCGACTCGGTGTCCCCGATAGGCTCGCCGCCTTGACGGGAAGGCTAGTGTCCTGCGCCTGATGCCGCAGCAGCGCGATAGGGGTGCGGCACCGCAGCCGAGCACGTACGACTCATGGCTACGCCAGTACTACGGAGAGCTTCTCGAGGCCCTCGATGTCCGCTGCCGGGACCATTCCACGCCCGAGATCACGGGTGGTTTCGGCACCTCGACGACGACCTGTGGGCGATCCTGCTCACCAAGCACTACTCGCTGTATCCGAACCTGCGGCGGGCATTGCCGGACCTCCCGAGCGCCCGCTGTGCAGAAGAGGTTCAACGGCTCCAGCGGCGTCGCGCTGGCAACCACGAGCACGGACTTCTACCGGCGGCTGAAGAATCTCTACGGCAGTCATGGGGCCAACGCCGCTGCACGAGTCGCAGGTGCTCGACTTCGGGTGCGGGTGGGGGCGGTTGACTCGGTACCTGGCGCGGGACGTTGCGCCAGGGAACCTCTTCGGTTGCGATCCAAACCCCGAGGTCGCTTGCCCTCTGCGAGCAGACGCGGGTACCAGCGCGCCTCGCCCGCAGCGAGGAGGTTCCGTCCTCGCTTCCGTTCCGGGAGAAGTTCGACTTGATCTTCGCGTACTCGGTCTTCACTCACCTGTCGGAGGAGGCGCACGAACGCTGCCTCAGGGCCATCTACGACGGTCTCGAAGCGCTCGGGCATCATCATCGTGACGGTGAGGCCCGCGGCCTTCATCACCGACGTGCCCGCGGGTCGCCGCCTTGCCTCCGACGGCCAAGACGATGAGCGCCCTCATGGGTGATGCGCCCACGTACGCTTTCGCGCCCAACTCCAGGGCTCCTGTTCGAGCGGGGAACATTCGGTGACGGCCGCTGATCAACCTGTCCTACATACGCGAGCGCTGGGAGCAGCTGTTCTCGCTGCTCGAGGTCACGCTGCAGATGGACAACGTCTACCAAGTGGTGGTCACGTTGCGGCGCCGCGACGCGCCGGAGTGAGCACCTTGTGGCGCGGATCGCGGCGCGGCCTGCGCGGCGGCTGGGACGGGGCCGCCGAGACCGGGGCTCGGCTGTTGGGCGACGTCTGGCGTTCATTCACCTTCCGCGGACCGGCGGCACGGCGGTTCAGCACCACCTCGAGTCGATCGCCAGCCGAGCGAAGCGTGGTGCGGGTGGAGCTGCCGTCCGACTTCCTCGGGCAGCTGTCCGATCTCAGGTCCGCCCAGATCGTGCTCGGGCATTTCTTCTACCCCGTGGTCAGGCTGCTTCCCGGGGCCGCGATCGCGACCGTCCTGCGCGATCCGGTGGAGCGGACGATCTCCGTATGGGAGTTCCTGCAATGGGAACCACGCCACTCCGATCACGAGCTGCTTGCCTCGCGCGGCATAGGCAGCATCGACGAGTTCGCTCGAGACGTCCGCCTCGCCGGTCACGTGCGAAACAACCAGACCCAGCTCCTCGGCATGGAGTACGACCTCGAGGCAATCGTTGCCGCCTTGGAGGCCGGCGAGATCGATCTCGAGGAGGCCCGCGGCATGGCTGCGGAGGCCCAGAGGGCGCCGGCGGACGCGGCGATGCTGGCGCGGGCCAAGCAGAGGCTGGGGCAGATGCTCGTCGTCGGCCTGACCGAGGAATTGCCGGCGTTCGTCCGCCGCCTGGAGCATGCCGTCGGCTTGCCGCCCGGACCCCCTCTCGAGCCACGAAACGTGGTTCCGGCCGACACGATCCCGCCACGGGAGGAGGCATATGACGAGAGCACTCGGCGTGGGCTGGCCGACCTCAACGCGCTCGACGTCGAGCTGTACGCCTTCGCGCAGGAGCTGTGCGGCGCGCAGCGTGACGGAGCGGCGAGCGGCGACTACGCTCCGGGATCGGCACGACTCCCCTCGACGACCCGCCGAAACGTCTCCAGGCTTCGCTCCGGCGGAAAGCGCTTGGCGATCGCCTCACCGC
This sequence comes from uncultured Actinomycetes bacterium, assembly GCA_963824865.1. Classification (GTDB taxonomy): domain Bacteria; phylum Actinomycetota; class Thermoleophilia; order Solirubrobacterales; family 70-9; genus AC-56. The sequence goes on from CAWGQQ010000015.1 coordinate 33,202, forward strand.
CGGCGAGGGCCCGGCGGGATGCCTCGGCGTCCTTGAGCGTCGTGACCATCGCCCTCGCGAGCGAGGCCTGGTCTCCGGGCGGGACCAGCTCGGCGCCCGAGACACCATCGAGCACCTCGGACACGGCGCCGACCCGCGTCGCCACGACGGGGCGCCCCGCGACCAGCGCCTCGCAGGCCGCCATCCCGAAGGACTCCGGGTGGGTGCGGGAGGGATTCACGAACACGGCGGCCGCCGCGTAGGCGCCGGCCATGTCGCGCTCGTAGCCGGCGAAGGTCACGGCGGCGGAGACACCGAGCTCCTCGGCGAGCGCTCGGAGCTCGGCCTCGAATGCGACGTCCTTCGGTCGATCGAAGGTGGGGCCCACGAGCACCAGCCTGGCGCCCTCGACCTCCGAGCGGATCGACGGCAGTGAGCGCAGGAGCACGTCCTGCCCCCGTCCCGGGGTCAGGTTGCCGACCGCGAGGATGCATGGTTCGTCGGGGGCGATCCCGTGACGCCGGCGAAATCCCGCGGCGTCGCCGCCGTCGCGACTCGCGGGGATCGGCGGATACATGACCGTCACCTTCGCCCGCACCGAGGCCGGGAACTGCGCCGCCACGGTGCGCGACGAGGCGATCACCGCACTGGCCGCGCGACCCGTCAGCGCGATCAGGCCGGTGCCCACCAGCGCGCCGCGCGCGGCTCGCGACCTCGGGCCCATGATGGATCTCGGCCGCGTAGACCACGGCGGGCACCCGCTCCCGCCGGGCGGCGATCAGCGCGGCGGGCAGCACCGAGCTGACGATCAGGACGAGATCGGGGCGCTCGCGGCGAATCAGGGCGCGAAAGTCGCGCACCTCGCGCCGCAGCCGGCTCAGGGCGCCGACCGCGCCGGCGACGCCGGCGGGCAGCATCAAGGTGCGCGAAGTCGAGCCTCGCGGACTGAGGCCAGGTCGCCAAACTCTTCGGCCACGGGGCCGGGCCCCGGCACAACGACGGTCAGGTCCGCCACCGCGGCCAGCCATCGAAGCTCGATCGTCAGCGCCCGCAGCGGTCCGCTGACGTCTGCCACGTGGAAGACCGTGAGGACGCGAGGCTTGCCGCTCCGCGACTCCGGGCGCCGCCGGCGCTCGCAGCCGAGCACGTCTGCGACGCCCGCCGCCGAAGCGTCCGCAGCACCCCGTCCGCGGCGACCCCCTCCGCAAGCGCCTCGCTCGGAAACGGCGCGCGCGGGCGTGGCGGCCCGGTACCCGCGAACCCTGCCCCGCACTCCGGCGAGGCTGCGATCGACGACCAGCTGCCCAACGCAGACCACGCCGTCCGTTACCAGGACCCGCGCCGGCCGGGCCGGGCTCCTGAGCACGCCCCACTTGCGCAGCACGTAGCCGCGACCGAATCCCGTCAGGTAGTTCTTCCGCGACGAGCCGGACCCGAGGGTGGCCGAGTGGTCGTGGGTGCCACGCGCGCGCGGCAGCGAGCGCGCAGCGGTCCCCGCGCGCCCGCATCCTCAGCACCAGGTCGACGTCCTCCCAGTACGCGAACAGCGTCTCGTCGAAGCCCCCCGCGGCCAGGAACGCCTCCCGGTCGAAGGCCGCCGCCGCGCCGGAGGGCCCGATCGGGTCCGGGACGCCTTGGTCCAGACAGGCCACCGGCTCGCCGTTCAGGTAGTCGAAGACGAGCAGGGTCCGGTCGAGCTGCATTCCCGCGGTGTCGATTCGGGACGGCTGGCGGGCCTCGAGCATCACCCCCGCCGCCATCGTCACGCCGGCCGACGGATCGAGCGGCGCCACGATCGCCTCGACGTATCCCGGGCTCGCAGACGCAGTCGTCGTTGAGCGAGCACGAGCGCGTCCCCGGTGGCCTCGCGGGCCGCGAGATTGACCGCGCGCGGAGTAGCCCACGTTTCGCTCCAGCCGGATGACCCCCACGCCCTCGAAGCGGGAGCCAAGGCCCCCGATGCCCGGGATCCGCGGAGCCGTTGTCGACGACCAGGATCTCGACCGCCCTTGGGACGAGTCGTCGAGCGAGGAGAGCAGCCTCGTCAGCCGGGGCGCCACCGACCACGGTCGGGACGATTACCGTGGCGTGGCTCACTGGGCCTGGGCGCATCCGCTCCATTGCTCGGCGACGGCAACGACGCTGCCGCCACGCCCTGCGAGGCCAGCGAGCGAGCTCGAGCGCGACCGCAACAGGCACCAGCAGGCGGCCCGGCGATCGCGGTCAGCGCCAGATCCCGACGCACTGCCGGGCTCGCGCCCGAGGTCCCGCTTCAGCGCCCGGAACGCCACGTCGCGCTGACGCGTGATCCGATTGAGCAGCGTCTGCCACATCCCCAGCGGATTCTGCTCCACGCAGCAGGTGACTGATCCGCTCGACGCGGAACCCGGAGCGCTCGAGCAGCAGGCGAAGCCCGGTCGCGGTGAAGTGCGTCCGGTGCCGGGGCACGTCCTGATGGAACCACCGATCGCCGCCGATTCCGAGCCTGCAGGCTCGCCAGGTTGGGACAGGCGACCACGACGCGGCCGCCGGGGCGCAACCAGACGCCGATTCGCGCCAGCGCCTCGGCCGGATCGTCCAGATGCTCGAGCACGTGCCAGGCGATCGCCGCGTCGAGGCTGGCGGGCTCGAGGTCCGCCTCCTCCAGCGCGGCTCTCTCCACGCGAGCCCCTCGGGCGCGCGCCATCAGGACCCCGCGCCTCGGAGGGCTCGATCCCCGTCGCCTCGAAGCCGGCGGCCCGCAGCCGCGAGACGAAGCGACCATCCCCCGCTCCGACCTCGAGCACGCGTGCGCCTCGGCGGAAGGTCGCGGACGAAGCGCAGCTTGTCGTGCTCCACCAGGACGCGCAGTGGCTCGATCAGGCGGTCGAGCGCCGGGGCGCGGAGCCGCGTAGGTCCCGCCCTCGTACAGGCTGCCCCGATGCGGACCGCCCCGCGGGGCAGCTCGGTCCGTGGCGGTGCCGCAGGCGACACAGTGCGCGAGGGCATACTCCCGGCGCCCCGCGAGCTCGGGGTCGGTCGCGGTGGCCGCCCGCCAGGCCACGAGCTCCCCCCCGCACGCCTGACAGCGCTCGCTAATAGGCGCCGGTGCCCCGCAGGACCACTGGAATGGTCTGGAACAGGATCGAGAGGTCGCGAGCCAGGGACAGATTCTCCACGTAGTCGAACTCGACCGCAAGCCGCTCGCCGAAATCCAGATCGCCACGTCCATAGACCTGCATCGGCCCGGTCATGCCCGGGCTCACGTCCAGCCGGAAGCGGTGCTCGGGAAGGTAGCGCTCGACGAGCTCGACCTGCTCCGGCCGGGGGCCGACGATGCTCATCTCGCCACGGAGGACGTTGACGAGCTGCGGCAGCTCGTCCAGGCTGAAGCGGCGCAGCAGCCGCCCGACCCTCGTCACCCGCGGATCGGCTCGCAGCTTGAACATCGGCTCGGGCAGGTCCTCGAGCACCACGACGTCGGGAGAGCGCCCGCTCGGCGTCGGCGATCATGGTGCGCAGCTTGTACATGCGGAAGGGCACGCCGCCCCTGCCGGCCCGCAGCTGCTTGAAGAACACCGGCCCTCTGCTGTCGAGCTTGATGGCGACGACGATGAGCGGGAACAGCGGGGCGAGGACGACCAAAGTGCCCGCGGAGACAACGAGGTCGAAGACGCGCTTGATCAGGATCGTCGAGCGCGAGGGGTCGCGGGTGTCGTACTCCAGCACGGGCAGCTCCGCAACGGCCGACAGGTGCGGGGAGGCGCCGGCCCGCCCGCGCAGCGGCGAGACCACGCTCAGCTTCACCTGCTGGTCGCGGCAGATCCCCGCAAGCTGGCCGATCAACTCCGGATCGATCCACTCCATGGCGACGATCACACGGTCGAGTCCCAGGACGAGCTCGCGCAGGGAAGCGGCGCGGTCGTCGTTCATCCCTTCCGGCGGCAGGCCACCGTGATCCACGAGGCGCAGGTGCATGTCACCGAATAGCTCGATCTTGCGTCGAGCGGCCGCGGCCAGCTCGCCCTCGCCGAGCACCGCGGTCAGCTCCGGCGGAGTCGTCTGGCGCCACACCCAGCGCACCGTCCCGCGCAGGACGCCCGCCACCACCGTGACCACCAACCACGTCGCCACCAGGGTGCTGAGCTCGACCGGGCCGGGCGGGGTCAGTGACAGCACCAGCCCCAGCATCGCGGTGCCGGCCGCCACCCAGGCGGCGATCACCGACATCTCGTCGAAGGTCAGGTGGCGGATGGAGCGCTGGTCGCGGTCATAGAGGCCGAACAGCTTCGCGATCAGCACCCACCCCGGGAGCAGCGCCAGAGCCCAGACCGCGCGCGTAGCCGAGCTGGTGACCAGCACGCTCGCAACGCCGGCCGCGCCGATGTCGGCGAGAGCCAGCAGTCGTCGTCGTCGCACGTCGCGCCAGAAGCGATCAGCCGCGGGGCGCCGGATTGGCAGGCGATCCGCGGCGCGCGCCGTCACCGGCGCAGGGGCAGGCGCAAGAGCCGGCCGCACGACCGGCGTCGCCGCCTCCCTGTCCTCCCTAAGACCCTCGCTAGAGCTCATCGCGACCACTCCGTTGCAATCGCCCACCTCGAACAGGCCCGCGATTCCGGCGACTGCGCGGATCGCTCAGCATATTCGAAAGCCGTCCGATGCGCGAGCAAAATCCCTGGATCTGACAACCGTCACCCAAGGCGTGGTTGCGCCCGGGGGTCGAGGTGTCCCGATCCCCCGACACCGATACCCTTCCGCGTTCGCATGGGACGAATCGCAAGCGGGGGAAGCATCCGAAGGAGCCGATGAGCCGTCTCAAGCTCATTGGCGCGATCGCCCTGTCGCTGGCACTCGTTGGCGGGCTCGCTGTATCGCTGCTCAGCGACGGTGAAACAAAGAGTTCCGGGACGGCGACCACCCCGGATGCCCGGAGCAAGTTCTTCGGCATCACCCAGGGGATCCGGCTCGATGCCCCGGACCTCCAGACGATGGCGGCCACCGGAGTGGGCGAGGACCGCGTCCAGTTCATCTGGGGGTCGGTGCAGCCGGCCCGGGGCGCCTTCAATTGGAACCCAACCGACGCGCTGGTCGGCTCGCTGGCCGTGCACGGCATTCGGACAGTTCCGTTCATCTGGGGGTCACCGTCATGGGTGGCCCCCACCACCGCCCACCCGCCGCTCGACGGGGTCGACGCCGTGCAGGCGTGGGAGGACTTCCTCCGGGCGGCGGTCGCGCGCTACGGACCGGGCGGCAGCTACTGGGCCACCGTCTACCGGCAGCAATACGGGGCGAACGCCAAGCCGTTGCCGATCCAGTCCTGGCAGATCTGGAACGAGCCCAATCTGAAGAAGTACTTCGCTCCGAGACCATCGGTCGAAGAGTATGCCCGGCTGCTCGGAATCTCCCACGACGCGATCAAGAAGGAGGATCCCGAGGCCCAAGTCGTGCTTGCCGGCATGCCGGGCTACGGCAACAGGAACGCCTGGGACTTCCTCGACCGCCTCTACTCGCTGCCCGGGATCAGGAATTCATTCGACGCCGTGGCCGTGCACCCGTACGCCCCCGACGTCGACCAGCTCCGCCTGGGGGTCGAGAAGGTCCGCGAGGTGATCAAGGACAACGGCGACCAGAGCACGCCGATGTGGATCACCGAGATCGGCTGGGGTTCGGCGCCTCCCGACCGCTTCGGCCTCAACAAGGGCCTCGACGGCCAGAGACAGCTGCTCTCCGACTCCTTCAAGCTGATCCTGCGCAAGCGCAAGGCCTGGAACGTGCAGCGCGTGTTCTGGTTCGACTGGCGCGACCCGGCGAACCCGGACGTGGTCAGGTGCAGCTTCTGCGCCAGCGCCGGGCTGCTGAGCAGCGACCGCACCCCGAAGCCCGCTTACCACGCTTTCAGGCTCTTCGCCGGCACTCGCTAAAGCGGCCGTTTTGCGGGCGTCTTTGCGGGGATGGTCTACGCTGCCCTGAGGATGGCGGGAGCACCTAGACGGTCCTTGCGGCTGCAGCTGTGGAGCTGGAACTACGAGCCCGAACCCACAGCCATGGGCCCGATCGCGGCTCGGTGGACGGAGGCGATGTCCGCGCGCGGGCATCAAGTCGAGGTGGTCACCGCGCACCCGCACTACCCGGGCCCGCTTTGGGGTCGTCGCGTCCGCCCCTACAGAGAGACGCGCGACGGCATCTCGATCCTACGCCTCCCCCTCGTGATCGGCCACCGGACAACGGGGGAAAGGATCATGGAGGAGGCGACCTATGCGGCAGCGGCGGCAGCGGCGGCCGCGCTTCCCTCGGCCCCGGACGCCGCGGTGGCAGTCTCCCCGTCATTCCTTGGCCTGTTCCCGGTGCTGGCAAGCGCCCGCCTTCGACGATTTCCCTGGATCCTCTGGCTCGAGGACATCCTTCCCGACGCTGCCGCCACGACCGGGCTCTTGCGCGATGGGCGGGCGCTGCGCACGGCCCAGCACCTGGAGCGGTTCGTCTATCGCTCCGCGGACCGGATCATCGTGATCTCGAACGCGTTCCGCGAGAACCTGCTCGCCAAGGGGGTGCCGCCCTGGAAGGTCACGCACATCTACAACCCTTACACGCGCGGCCTGGGTGAACGTCGCGCCGGGAACAACGGCGGCGGTCCGGCACGCATCCTGTACATGGGGAACATGGGTTTCTCGCAGAACCTTCCCGCGCTGGTGCAGGCGTTCGAATGTTCTTCGGCCCTCGGGAATGACGTTCGGCTGGTCCTGGCGGGCACCGGCGAGCTCTCACGGGCCGTGGCGGCGGAGGTACGCTCGGACCGCGTCGAGATGCCCGGACTGCTCCTCGACGAGCTCGAGGCTGAGCTGGAGCGGGCGACCATCGGGCTCGTGCCCCAGCGACCCGACGTCGACGAGTTCAACCTGCCGTCGAAGCTCATGAACCTCATGTCTCGCGGCGTTCCCGTGCTGGCGAGCGTGAACCCCCGCTCCGAGGTCGCTCGGATCGTGCACGAGTCCGGCGCGGGCTGGGTTGTCGACGCCGCCGATCCGAAGGAGTTTCCAAGCGCGCTTCGCGGCATCCTCTCCGACCAGGCAGAGCTCGAACGCCGAGGCGCGGCCGGATTGGAGTTCGCCCGTCGCAACTTCAGCCCGGAGGTCGTCGCGACGCGGTTTGAGGACGTGCTGTCCGACGTCGCGTCATCCAACGGCCGGCCGCGCCAAAGCTGAGTAGATCCGCTCGACGGCGAGCGCGTAGTGCTCGGGCGAGTGCTTGCCGGCCACCCCGGCGGCGCCTCGTGCGGAAAGCTCCTCCCAGGTGTTGCGGTCGCGATGAAGGGTCTCGCACTCCCGTGCCAGCGCGAGCGCGTCCGGCTGGATCACTCGCCCGCCGCCGACGTCCCCCACGTACTCCGCGAGGCCGCCGCTGGCGTAGGCGACCACCGGGGTTCCGACCGACATCGCCTCGAGGGCGGCAATGCCGCCTGGCTCCTGCCAGCGCGACGGCATCACGCAGACCCTGGCTCCCTCGAGCAGCCTGAGCACCGCGGCGTGATCGAGGCCGCCCACGAACTCGAGGTTGGGCAGCCGGTCCGCGGCTGCGGCCACCTCAGCCTCCAGCGGGCCATGGCCGGCCACGCTGACCTCGATCGAGGGAAGCGATTCGGCCAACTCGAGCACGTCACGGACGCCCTTCTCCACGGACAGCCGCCCGACGAACACGGCGCCACGACGTTCCAGGAAGCTGGCGGAATCCGCCGTCACGGGCTCGACGAAGGAGGGCAGCACCGTGGAGGGGATGCCGCGCGCCCCATACCGGGCCGCCACGTAGCGCGAGTTGGCGATCCAGGCATCGACCTTCCCGGCGTGGAGCCGGCGACGCAGGATGTACGCAGCGGTGTTCAGGGCACGGAACGAGGCCTTGCTCTCGTCGCGATCGATCCACCGGCCGCGGTGGTCCCGGTAGCTCGCCGCCAGGAACTCGTAGTCGTGAAGCGTCTGGACGATCGGCAGCTTCGCCCGCGCCGCAGCGATCACCGGCGCGCCCGAGAGCTGCGGATAGAGCTTGTGGGCGTGGACCACCTGGGGACGAAAGCGCTCGATCAGCCGTCGCATTGCGGCCGCGGCGCTGGGATTCCAGAGCGCCCGGCCGGCGACTTCGACCTGCTGCGCCGCGCCCAGGCGCTCGCGCGAGGCGTGGGTGACCGAGGCTTCGATGAACTCGCCTTCGGCCCAGACGTTTTGCGAGCTCGCAGTCGAGAGCAGCGCGACGTCGTGGCCGCGCCGGCGAAGGACCTCGGCCAAGCCGAGACAATTGAGATCGGCTCCACCGGTGACGTACGCGTACTTGTTAACGAGGAGGACGCGCATCGGCGTACCCCAGCCGCCGCAGGAGGTCCCCCGTCATCCGCGCGAAGAGCTGTTCGTCCTCCGCCGAAAAGGTCCCCGCCCAATCGCCGGCACCGGCCGTGCGCACGAACATGATGTCCCTGCGCTTCTTGCTTCGCGTGGAAGCTGGAGAGCCGCTCTCGCTCGCGCATCCTCTCGGCGCTGTATGTGCGTATCGCCTCCTCCGCCCGCTGTGGAGCGACCGGCATGCCCAGGAACTCCATCGCCGCGGAGAGGTTCTGGAGGGGCTGTTCCAAGAGGTCCTCATACTTGAGGACCATCAGCGACGCGCTCTGGCGAAGTGGACTGGCCAGCCATGACTCGACATGCCGGTGCCAGGGACCGTAACCGTCCACGCCCCCGCCCAGAAACAAACTCAAGAACGGCCCGAAGTCACCTTCATACAGTCCCCGGCGGAGCAGCGTGTAGTAGTAGGACACCGCCACGTCGCGACCGTCCCGGATGAGGTAGATCGCCTTGCGATAGACGCGCCTTTGCGGGCCCGCATAGGGCTCGTGACTCTTGATCAAGCGCCCCCCTCCGGGAAGCACCCCGGGAGTGGCGCGATGGGATCCCACGTCCGCGATGGTCGTGGAGTCGCTGTCGAAGTCAGCCTCCCTGCCGGTCAACAGGTACGTGAGCATGAACTTGAGCCAGGTGTTCCCCGACTTGGGATATGAGACCAGGAAGGCGTCTCGCCGGGACACGGTGGTGTGGCGGTAGACGACCGGCAGCAACCGGACATAGCGCTGGTGCCTCAGGCGAGGGAGGTGTGATCGCGCCAGAGCCACTCGCTGAAGCTTCCACCGGGTTCGACCGCCGACTTCACCGCGTAAGGTTAGCCTCGTGGCAGCCACGGAGGGACCCGGCCTCTCCCCGATCGGCGCCCCATCTGAGCCTGGGTCGCGGGGGAGGCTCAAACGCGACACGGCCTTGGCCGTCTCGACCGGCTTTGCGATCCAAGCGGTGCTCATCCTCACGGGCACCCTGGTCGCGCGGATGCTGGGCCCGGACGGCCGGGGATACCTTGCCGCCCTGATCCTCTGGCCCTGGGTGATCACGCTGGTCGGAAACCTGGGGGTTCCCTCAGCCCTCACCTACTGCATCGCCCGGGACCCCTCGTCGTCGAGGACCCTGGCGCGGTGGGGGCTTGGCTTCGCGCTTCCCCAGGCAGTGCTGCTGATCGGGGCCCAGGCCCTTTGGCTGCTGTTGATCCTGCACGGAGACCCTGGCCCGGTGCGCGACGCCGGATGGCTGACGCTCGGGCTTGTCCCGGCGTTGCTGGCGCAGCAATACGGCCTCGCGCTGCTGCAGGGCCATCTCCGGCTGCGGATCTTCAACGCGTTGCGCCTCTTGCCCTGGGCGCTCTACGCGCTCGGCGTCACCGCGCTGTTCGTTGTGGGAGAGGACGCCATCGTGCCGATCATCGCCGTGCTCTTGGCCGCGTTCACGATCAGCGGCACCATCTGTCTTGTCTGCGGGCTGCGGTTCTCCCGGGGGGACGGCACCCCTTCGGTCGACCGGCGTTTTCTGTTCTCCTTCGGGGTGCGGGGGCTGCTGTCCAGCTTCTCGGCGGTCGACGTGTTTCGCCCCGACCAGGTGGTGCTCGCGCTGTTCCTCGCACCCGCGGATCTGGGGCTCTACGTCGTCGGCCTGGCCTTCACGAACCTGCCGTACTTCATCGCCAAGAGCGTGGGTCTGATCACCTTCCCCTGGGTCGCCTCGCGATCGGAGCAGGGCGACGCCCGTCGGACGATGTGGTCTCTCGTGTGGCTGACCACCGGGATTGCCCTCGTGCTCGTAGCCGGCCTCTGCGCGACGGCGCATTGGCTGGTTCCGCTGTTCTTCGGGGACGAGTTCTCCGACGCAATCACGGTCACCTACATAGTGCTGCCCGGGATGGTCTTCCTGTGCGCGCGACGGGTGCTGTCCGAGGGGCTGAAGGGCCGTGGCTACCCGCTCACCGGGACGCTCGGCGAGCTGCTCTCGCTCGCCTGGGTCGCCGTCGCGCTTGCCGTGTTCGTTCCCCTCTGGGGGATCAACGGCGCGGCCGTCGCCCTCGCCAGCTCCTACGTCGTCAGCCTGCTGTTGCTGCTGGTGCTCGCGGCTCGACACGGCGAGCTGGAGTCGGCCGGACGCTCCCTGCTCGCCTTGCCTCGCGATCTGATCCGGGCGGCCAGAGGGTCAGGGCGCCCCGCAGAAGTCGCCATCCAGGAGAGCGACCAACCGGCCCGCGTTTCGTAAATGGTCCGCCTGCGAAATCTTGCGGCCGCCAGTGTTCTCGCGCTGGCACTGGTCGCGCTTTCAGCGGGATGCGGGACGAACGAGGCAAGAGAAGGCCCCCCGTTCGAGCCAGAGAACATCGAGGATCCGCAATCCCTCCTGATTACGAACAGCGACATCGAGGAGGTTGGCCCTGCAACGCCTTACGGGGCCACCCTTCGCTGGTGGCAGGCGCTTCAGCTCGCGGACGTGCAGGAAGTGAGGCGAAGCTATACGGCTCGTATCCCACGCAGGGAAACGCAAAGCCAAATCCTGAGCTTCCAGCCACGGTTCTCCCAACCCATCGACCCCGTGGTCGAAACGCAGGGGAACCGAGCGACGATGGACGTGACCGTGCGAACGGCGTTGGGCAGTCGCGCTACGCCGAGCGTCGTCCGGATAATTGACTTTCCAACTCGGTTCTACCTCTTACGGAAGGCCTCCGGGTGGAAGCTCTTCGCCGGCTCGTACCGGGACTTCATCCAGGCCCGGCCCTTCCTTCCCCAACCCGCGGGCTGACCTTCCCGCAAAACTGTCCATCCTCATCGGCCCACGACACCAGGAAGGCGCCCCATCTGGCTCTCCCACGGCACGGGCCTTCCGAGCAGCTCCGCCAGTCGCCCGACCTCGGGCCGGTAGATCTCCATCAGCAGCGCGCGCGCCGCGGGATCCATCGGCGGCGGAGTCGCCCGCTTCAGCAGACCCGCCCGCAGCCTGCTCCGCAAGTCCCGTGGAACCGTGGCCCGAACGACCCTTCGCAGCCTGCCACTGCCGAGAAGCGCGGCGCTGAGCCTGTTCCGGGGCAGCGAGGCGGGATTCATCCGGCGCGGCGCGGCGCCGGCCGCCGGCCGCCCCACGCCCAGGAAGGAATGGAGCGTCCGCGATCGTGCTCGCCTCGTGCCCGACGAAGTCCTCGAAGAACAGCACCTGGACCCGGGCGCCGAACCGGTCGAGGTACCTCTCCACCTGGTCCGCGTATCGCCCACAGTCGATGTGCAGGGACGAGACGCCCCATGCTCCCGGCCCCGAGCGCTGCTCTTCGACGAGGGCATCGAGGAATGACCGCCTCTCGATTCCCTCGCGAACGTCGTTCCAGTACTGCGAGTACGCCCGGTCAACCGGGTCGCGCAGCATGATCAGGATTCTCGCCTCCGGGACGACGCGCTTGATCCGCTCCGCAGCCTGCCCGTCCCAGAGATAGGAGGTGCTCGCCTCCCCGAGCAGCTCCTCCGTGGTAGCGCCCTCGAACAGCGCCAGGTACTCGTCCTCGCCGGTCACATGGGGAAAGAAGGCCTTCCGTTCAGGCGCCGGCTCGATTTGGGAGAAGAAGTGTGGCTCCTTCATCGGCGACATGTAGATCGCCGGGTGTCGGGCCAGCTCGCGGTACAGAGACGTGGTCCCTGCCTTCGCCGCGCCGACGAGGAACAGGTTGGGCCACCTGAGCCCGGGTTCGGACATCTACCGGCCGCCAACCGGGATCGTGGTCCGGGGTGGCGCCGTTGCCTCCGGTCGCGTGCGACAGAGCACCGCCGCCAGGACGATGACCGCCAGAACCATGGCTGCCTGCAAGGCCTGGAGCGTGAAGTTCGCCCGCATCCAGCTGATCATGAACGGCAACAGCGCCGAGTAGGCGATGATCGCGACCATGCTGTTCGGATGGCGGAGGTAGTAGAGCCAGGCCACCTTCCAGAAGGCGCCGAAAACCAGCGCGAACAAGAACACTCCGACCAGGCCACCGTCGCGAAACGGCTCCCCGAAGGGCGAGAACGTGCTGCACTGGCCCTGGTAGCCACACGGGGTACCTCCCCAGACGAGGGCGAGAACCTCCTGATCGGCAGGCGCGGGCTTGCCTTCCCACAGCTGCCTGGGAACCAAGGTGATGAACGGGCCGAGCAGGGTCGTCTTGCCATATGTGTAGTCCAGCTCGCTGGGCACGACCAGCATCTCGGCGGCAAGGGCGGGGGCAACACCCGTGTCCTGGGTCTCGAACAGTTCGTCCATCGCGTTCCACGGCAGCCACTGAAGCGGGTCGGCGTCCGTGGGTTGGGCGTGCGCGAGCCGCAGGTCCCGGACCACGGACACAACCGTCAGGGCCACCAAGGCCGTGACGACGAGGGTCCGCGCCGAGGGACGCCGGCCTCGCCTCAGGTAGTGGTAGAGGGCAATCGCCCCCACCATGACGACCACGTAGCGACGCTGTCCCGCGGCAACGTTGTAGACGACGAAGGCGAGGATCGAGGCGCCCGCAGCCCATGCCCGCGATCCGTCCCATTCGCACCCCCCCGCCAACGGCGTGACGAATGGACAGGAAGAACAGGGCCACGGGAACCATCAGCAGGATCGAGGCGAGGAAGTACTTGCTCGTGGCCGTGGGACTCGCAAGGAGGTGCTGTGAGGCGACCCTCGCCTCGGAAGAAGAAATCCGCCGGGTCACGCCAGCCACGCGCGCTGACGAAGAAGATCAAGAAGGCGACCAAAGCGACCGCCACGACGAGAGTCGACCAGATCAGCAGGCGGCGCGGTTCAAGCCTCGGGGGGCTGGGAAGCCGCGACGAGAGCAGGCTGGCCGGTGGCGCCAGGTAACCGATCACGAAGCCGGTACCGGCCAGCAGGCCGGCGACGATCATCTTGGTGAACGTCGGCGAGATCAGCCGCGACGTATAGATGAAGTTCTCGTGCCAAAGGTCCCAGGCCGGCCGGAGAACGAACAGAAGCAGGAACAGCAGCGCGAACCAGAGCAGCGGCTCGAAGACGTCAAGCCTTCCTCGCAACGCCAGAAGCCCACACGGGAGCACCACGGAGGCGGCCGAGAGCGCCAAGAGCAGCCATCGCCAATCGAGCCCCCAGAACGCTGCCGCAAGCCCAACCGCGAGCAATCCCGCCGCGAAGACGGCACCGAAGGGCAGAATCAGCCTCTCCCTGCGCGCGCCCGCCACTGGATCCGTTCACCGAGCAAGAAACGGGGCGCGCGGGTTGAGCTGGCGGGCACGTTCCAGCGACCGGCGGGCCGCGTCGACGTCGCCCGACTTGACGCCCAGCCGTGCACGGACGAACCAGAGCTGCCAGTTGTCGGGAGCGCGCTGGATCGCTTCGCCGAGATCTCGATCGGCAGCTCGAAGGTTGCCGCCGAGCTCTTCAACGAGGGCGAGCTGAAGCCGGGGCTCCGCGGCCCAGGGCTGGAGCGTCCTCGCGTCGCGCGCGTCGTTCGCCGCAGACGCAAGGTCCCCGGAGTCCGCCGCTGCCCGGCTGTCGCCGAGCTTGACCTCGGTCAGAAAGAGGAGGCCCCCGGCCCAGATCGCGGCCCAGCCGATGAGCAGCGTCGCCACACCGAGCCCGAACCGAGAGGGCCGCCTTCTCAAACGTCGCGCTCTTGCGCCGTCGACCGCATGGGGGCGTGCGCTCGGGGGCGGTTCCGGCTCGAGCGTCGCCGGCCCCGTGAGGAGCGCCGCGGCGAGCACCACGAGGCCGAAGCACGCCGACAGCTCCCAGGTCCAATCGATCGCCGCGGAGACGATGCCGGCTGCCAAGACCGCCAGCGCCGCGCCCAGCGCTCCCCCGGGCGAGCGGGCGGGGCCCCGGCGCCAACCCGATACGGCCGCGAATCCAAGGAACCCGACAACCATCACCAGGCCGACGATGCCAAGCTCGGCCATGCTCTCCAAGAACAGCGAATGAGCGTCCCGGATTGGTCGCGCCAGGGAGCCGTGTTGGGCCCAATAGGCCTCGTTGCCGCCGGCGCCGATCCCCCGAACCGGGTGGTCCTCGAAGGCATCCAGCGCGGTCGACCAGTACTGATAGCGACCGCTCCCCCGCCCGCTGGTCAAATGAGCCGCGACGTAGGTGCTCTCCGTCTCCAACGGCTCAACCTGCTTGAACTCCTCCCACCGATCCGATGGCCCGGCGATCAAGATCCCGGCGACGGCGGCGATCACGGCCGCCACGCCGACCGCACGAGTCAGCCGGGCGGGGACCCGGATCCCTCCCAGCCACTCATCGGCCAGGAACCGCAAGGCCCCGACGGCCAGCACGACCCCGATCGTGAACGCCAGCATCTGATCCCCCTGGGCCGCGGCGGTCGAGTTCCCCAGGGCGTCGACGAGCTCGTGTCTGCGACTGGCGAGAGAGATGAGCAGCGCCCCCCCAACTCCTCCCATGACCAGGCCTCGCGAACATCCGCGCCCGCGCCGGGCCCACCGCCAGGAGCACGAGCAAGGCCGACCGCGCCCGCCGCCACCCCGCCCCGCGACGAGGCCAGATAGACGACGAGAATGGGAAGCGGGATCGCGGCAACGGCTGCCGCTCGCACCGCGGCGGCTCGAGCGTGTGCCCCCAACCAGACCAGCAGCACGGCGCCGATCGCCATCGCCGCGGCCAGGCCGTTCCAGTAGCCGATCGGATAGCTGAGCCTGCCGGCGACCGCCGGCAGAAACGCTCCGAGCTCCTTGCTGCTGCCGAAGGACGGCTCGAAGCGGCTCAAAAGCGCCAGCCCCGCGACCACCACCAGACCGAGCGCGACGCCACCGAGCCACGCCCGAGCGCTCGCTCGCGGGGATGCGATCACGATCAGCACGAACACACCCAGGTAGCCGAGCGCCCGGACGATCTCCACGAAGGCGCCGCCGTTGTCGCTCGCCCAACCGACCGAGATCGCCACCCAGGCGGCAAGAGCCGCAAGGCAGGCTCCGGCCCCCAGGGCAGCGGCGGGCAGGCGCGCGCGCGGCCATCCTCCCACCGCCAGCGCGATCACCACCGTCCACCAGATCAGCCACCGTGGCTCCGGCGATGACCTCCTTCGAGTATCCGCCGTCCGCGACCGCGACGGCGACGTAGAGAACGGCGACGGCGACTGCGATCACCGGGTGCAGCGTGGCCGGCCGCCTCGCGCCCGTGCGATGCCCCAGCCGATGCCCTATCCTGCGGGCAGCGTACGGAGGAATTACAATCCTGGGCACAACTTGGGACTAAGCAGGGTTCAATCTCAATCTTCAGGGCATCGCCGGGGCCGCCTGATTTGGGTCACGGTCGTTGTGGCTGTGCTCGTGGCGCCGGCGACCGCCGCGGTGGCCAGTCCTCCCGCGGTGGACCAATATACCGAACACCTTCCGGATGCCGGCGGGGGCTCCGGCCCGGGCGAGCGGGGATGCTCCGGTCGCGCGGCCGGAGCTGCTTTCGGGCAAGACCCAGGCGGCCCTGTCTCGCTCCGAGTGTCGGGCCGCGACGGTCAGCTCCTCGCTCAGATAGCGACGGCCCGCGACCTGGGTGCCCCTGAATCGGCGGACGGGGGGCCGATGTGACATCGGGCGACGACCAGGGCTTCGGCGACCGTGGTGGCCGATACTGCCTTGAGCGCACCCGGGCTCGCCCTGATGGTCGCGCTCGGCGGGATCGCCCTCGTCGCGGGCTGGACCCGGTCCATTCGGCGCGGTCGATCTTCGTCCGACCTCGGCTGATGCGTAGGACAATCCCCGCCAGCATCGCAGTGATCGGCCTCTGCCTCGCCGTCTTCGCCTCCCCGGCCGCGGCGGTCCCGCGCGAGCTGTTCGGGATCAGCAAGGGCGTGGCACTGAACCAGCGGGACATCCGCAAAATGGACTCCACCGGGGTCCGCACCCTGCGGTTCGCGATCAACTGGAATCAAGTCCAACCGAGGAATCGCACGCCCCTTTGGGGCGGCACCGACAACCTCGTGGGCGACCTCGCCGCGCGGGGGATCCGTGCGGCTCCGTTCATCTACGGATCCCCGCGCTGGGTGGCCAAGAAGCCCAAGCGGCCGCCGCTTGGCAGCGCCAGGAAGGTGCGGGCCTGGCGGAGGTTCGTGGCTTCGGTCGTCGAGCGCTACGGGCGGGGCGGCGACTACTGGGCCGGGGACTACCAGACGCAGCATCCGGGCAGTCAGTCCCTGCCCATCACCGCCTACCAGATCTGGAACGAGCCGAACCTGCCGAAGTTCTTCCCCCAAAAGAAGGCGCCGCGGCAGTACGCGAAGCTGGTGAAGAGCGCTCATCGGGCGATCAACGGGGTCGATCGCCGCGCGAAGGTCGTGCTCGCGGGATTGGTCGGCTATGCGAAACCGCTCGGCTGGAACTTCCTCGACAAGCTCTACCGCGTCAGGCGGATCAAGCGCAGCTTCGACGCCGTCGCCCTCCATCCGTACGCGGCCACAATCGGGCAGTTCAAGACCGAGATCAAGCGCATCCGCGGGGTGATGAGAAAGCGCCACGACGGTCAGACGGCACTGTGGCTGACGGAGGTCGGCTGGGGATCGGCCCGATCCGCCAACCGCTTCCCGCTCAACAAGGGCAAGCAAGGCCAGAAGAGGATGCTGCGGAAGTCGTTCAGGCTGGTTCTCAACAAGCGACGGGCATGGCACGTCCAGCGACTGTTCTGGTTCCATTGGCGCGATCCCGCCCGCGGCGAGGGAGGGTATTGCAGCTTCTGCCCGTCCGCCGGGCTCCTCCGTCACAGCCACAAGCCGAAGCCCGCCTACTTCGCGTTCAGGAGCTTCACGCGGTAACTGAGCCCAGCGCGCTTTCTCCTCGATCCCGATAGGCTGTTCGGGTGCGTAGGAGGTGCCAGGGACGGACCCGTCTAGCAGTCGTTCTCGCCGGGCTGGTCCTGATGCTGCTCGTTCCGTCCACGGCCGGGGCGGCGGTCCGGTCGGAGTTCTTCGGCATCGTCCAGACGGCGACGCTCGACAACCAGGACATGAACGACATGGCCGCCGCCCGGGTGCGGACGAACCGCTTCGTGCTCCATTGGGGCTGGGTGCAGCCGACCCAGGGCTCCTATAGACTGGGGCCCAGCGGACCGGTTCATCGGCCGGCTTGCCCACCGCGGAATCCGGACGGTCCCGTCCGTGTGGGGGAACCCGGCTTGGCTCCCGGGCTCGGGCTCGACGCCCCCGATCGGTGGCCCGGGGGCCGAGAACGCGTGGCGGAACCTCCTCAAGGCGCTGGTGGCGCGCTACGGACCGGGCGGCAGCTACTGGGCCACCGGCTACCGCCAGCGATTACGGAGCCGGACGCCACGCCGCTGCCGATCCAGTCCTGGCAGATCTGGAACGAGCCGAATCTCCAGAAGTACTTCGCGCCGACGCCATCGCCGGGCAAGTACGCCCGCCTGGTGCAGATCTCCCACGACGCGATCACGACCAAGGATCCGAAGGCCCGGGTCGTGCTCGCCGGTCTGTCCGGGAACGGGGACGTGGCCGCCTAGACCTTCCTCAACAACTTCTACGCGGTGTCCGGGATCAAGAACAAGTTCGACGCCGCCGCCCTGCATCCGTACGCGCCCACCCTCGACAGCCAGCGGCTGGCGATCCAGAGGGTTCGCAACGTGATGACGAGCCGCGGCGACGCCGCCACGCCGCTGTGGCTGACCGAGCTCGCCTGGGGATCGGCGCCAACCCCGACGAGCTTCGGCCTCAACAAGGGGCCCGCGGGCCAGAGAAGCATGCTCATCGAGCGCCTACAACATGATCCTGCAGAACCGCACCGCCTGGAACGTGCAGCGCCTCTTCTGGTACCGCTGGCGGGACCCTGATCCTGCCGACGTCAATGCGTCGTGCAGCTTCTGTGCCAGCGCGGGGCTCGTTCAGTTCGACCGCACCCGTCCCGCAAAGCCGGCCTTCTCCGCGTTCACGGAGCTTCACGGCCGAGACGCACCCGGCCCCAGGCGACCATCACCGGGGGACCAGGTGTCACCAACGACACGACGCCGACCTTCACCTTCACCTCGAACGAGCGCGGCTCGACCTTCGTCTGCAGGATCGACGGAAGCGCCTACAAGCCGTGCAGCTCGCCGTATACGACCCCGCCGCTCGCCAACGGCAACCATGCCATCTTCGTCAAGGCGATCGATGCCCCGGGCAACGAGAGCGCAGTTCGTCTGGCGGGGCTTCACCGTCGACACCCAGCCCCGCCGGCGCCGACGATCACCGACACCGACCCCAACTCGCGGCGCCAACGACAACGCCCCCGAGGTCAAGGGCACGGCGGCGGCCGGCACGACTGTGAGGCTCTACAAGACGGCGGGCTGCACCGGCACCCCCGTGGGCGTGCGCTCGGCGGCCAACTTCGCCTCACCCGGGCATCACCGCCTCGGTCCCCGACAACACGACCACGGCCTTCCGCGCCCGGGCGGTGGACGCCGCCGGCAACCTCTCGGCGTGCTCGGGCGCCCGCTACTACGTCGAGGACTCGACGCCGTAGCCCGGAGCCCTGCGGACGTGTGTGAGTTGTGCGATGCTGGACTCTGATGGATCGGACGAGGGGGAGCGGCACGGTGGGTCAGCACGCATTCGGGCATTTCACGAGGGCCGCCTGATGGCGCGCCCGGCCGGGGGACCGGTGATCCGCCTCGCAATCGTGATCGCCGCATTGGCCGCGTCGCTGCTCGTCCCGTCCACGGCCGGGGCGGCCCGGTCGGAGTTCTTCGGCATCGTCCAAGGGCCGACGCTCGATGGCCAGGACATCGTGGGTACGCCCGGAGCTCAGTTCAAGGACGGGATGGACGACGCCCGGATCCGGACGAACCGCTTCCTGCTCAACTGGAAGTGGGTGCAGCCAACCGCCGGCGCCTTCAGATGGGCCGCAACGGACAAGTTCATCGGCCGGCTTGCCTTCAGCGGAATCCGGTCGCTCCCCGCCGTATGGGGAAACCCGGCCTGGGTGTACGGCGGCGAGGCGCGTCCCCCGATGGACAGCGCCGCCTCCCAGAACGCATGGGCAGAACTTCCTCAAGGCGCTGGTGGCGCGCTACGGACCAACCGGCAGCTACTGGACCACCGCCTACCGGCAACAGTACGGAGCGAACGCCACGCCGCTGCCGATCCAGTCCTGGCAGATCTGGAACGAGCCGAATCTGAAGAAGTTCTACGTGCCCTACCCATCGCCCCAACACTACGCCCGGTTCGTGAAGCTCTCACACGGCGCGATCCGCAGCAGGGATCCCAAGGCCCAGGTGGTGCTCGCCGGAATGCCCGGCTACGGTGACATGAAGGCCTGGGACTTCCTCAACACCTTCTACAGCCAGGCCGGGATCAAGAACTACTTCGACGCCGTTGCCCTGCACCCCTACGCGTCGGACATCCCCCACGTCCGGCTGCAGATCCAGAAGGTCCGGGAGGTGATGGTGAACCGCGCCGACCGGGCCACGCCGCTTTGGATCACCGAGCTCGCCTGGGGCTCGGCGCCTCCAGACAACTTCGGCATCAACCAGGGCCTCGCGGGTCAAAACGGGCTGCTCAGAGACGCCTACAAGATGGTCCTCCAGAACCGCACCGCCTGGAACGTGCAGCGCCTCTTCTGGTACCTCTGGCGCGATCCGCGCCCCGCCGGAGGAAACGCGTGCAGCTTCTGCGGCAGCGCCGGGCTTCTGAGGTTCGACCGGACCAAGAAGCCCGCCTACGACACGTTCAGGAGCTTCACGGCCGAGGTGATCCGGCCCCAGGCGAGCATCGCCGGGGGGCCGGCCCAGGGAGGCTTCACCAAGGACACGACCCCGACCTTCTCCTTCACCTCGAACGAGGCCGGCTCGACCTTCGTCTGCAGGATCGACGGAGGCGCTTACAAGCCATGCAGCTCCCCCTACACGACGCCGGCGCTCTCAAACGGCGGCCACATCTTCTACGTCAAGGCGATCGACGCCCCCGGGAACGAGAGCAATGTCGTATGGCGCTCCTTCACGGTCGACACGGTCGCCCCGGCGGCGCCGACGATCACCGACACCGACCCCAACTCGGGCAGCCAACGACAACGCCCCCGAGGTCAAGGGCACGGCGGCGGCCGGCACGACCGTGAGGCTCTACAAGACGGCGGGCTGCACCGGCACCCCCGTGGGCGTGCGCTCGGCGGCCAACTTCGCCTCACCGGGCATCACCGCCTCGGTCCCCGACAACTCGACCACGGCCTTCCGCGCCCGGGCGGTGGACGCCGCGGGCAACCTCTCGGCGTGCTCGGGCGCGTTCGGCTACGTCGAGGACTCGACGCCGTAGAGCGCCACCAGCTCTTCTTCCGCCGACTCATACCCAGGACTCGGCAGGTGGCGGCAGCCCTGTGCCTTGAGCTTCACACGGGCGCGACACCTGCGACCTTCGACAGGGGCTAGGCTTCGTCCCGTGGATGTGCGGGGTGCCCGAGCATGGGGGGTTTCAGTGACCCTCCCGGCAATCGTTCTCGTCGGGCTGGTCCTTTGGCTGCTCGTCCCGTCCACGGCGGGGGCGGCGGTCCGGTCGGAGTTCTTCGGCATCGTCCAAACGGCCACGCTCGACGAACAGGACATCCAGGGGATGGCCTCGGCTCGGGTGCGGACGAACCGTTTCGTGCTCAAGTGGGGCTGGGTGCAGCCGACCAAGGGCTCCTTTGAGTGGGGCCCGCCGGACCGATTCATCGGCCGGCTTGCCCACCGCGGAATCCGGGCGGCACCGGCCGTCTGGGGGAACCCGGCTTGGGTGGCGGGCTCGGGCTCGACTCCCCCGATCGGCGGGGCGGTGGCCGAGAATGCCTGGCGCGCCTTCCTCAGGGCGCTGGTGCAGCGCTACGGGCCGGGCGGCAGCTACTGGGCCAACGGCTACCGGGACGAGTACGGGGCGGGAGCGAAGCCGCTGCCGATCCAGGCCTGGCAGATCTGGAACGAGCCCAACCTGCAGAAGTACTTCGCGCCGGAGCCATCGGCGGGCAGGTACGCGCGCCTGCTCCAGATCTCACACCGCGCGATCCGCGCCATCGATCGGCGGGCCCGGATCGTGCTCGCCGGGGTGTCCGGCAACGGGGACCTGACGGCCTGGGACTTCCTCAACAGGCTCTACTCGGTGGCCGGGATCAAGTACTACTTCGACGCCGTCGCCCTGCACCCGTACGGACGCACCCTCGACCGCCAGCGGCTGGTGATCCAGAGAGTTCGCACGGTGATGAGGAACCGCGCCGACGGAACCACGCCACTGTGGCTCACCGAGCTCGCCTGGGGCTCGGCGCCTCCCGACAGGTTTGGCATCAACAAGGGCCCTGCGGGTCAAGCGCAGATGCTCTCCGCCTCCTTCAGGATGATCCTCAACAATCGCAAGGCCTGGAAGGTGGAGCGCCTCTTCTGGCTGCTCTGGCGCGATCCGAGCTCCTCCCAGGCGGGCACGTGCAGCTTCTGCGGCAGCGCGGGGCTGTTGAGACACGACCGCCTCCCGAACCCCCCCTTCGAGGACCGGAAGCCCGCGTACTACAGATTCAGGGGCTTCACGGCCGAGACCACCCCGCCCCAGGCGAGCATCACCGGAGGGCCGGCCCAGGGAGGCTTCACCAAGGACTCGACCCCGACCTTCTCGTTTGCCTCGAACGAGCCGGGCTCGACCTTCGTCTGCCGGGTTGACGGAAGGCCCTTCAGGCCCTGTAGCTCGCCCCACACGACCCCGGCGCTCGCAGACGGCGGCCACGTCTTCCTCGTCAGAGCGATCGACGCCCCCGGAAACGAGAGCCCGATCGTGTACCGGTCCTTCACCGTCGACACGCAGGCCCCGCCGGCGCCGACGATCACCGACACCGACCCCAACTCGCCGGCCAACGACAACGCCCCCGAGGTCAAGGGCACGGCGGCGGCCGGCACGACTGTGAGGCTCTACAAGACGGCGGGCTGCACCGGCACCCCCGTGGGCGTGCGCTCGGCGGCCAACTTCGCCTCACCGGGCATCACCGCCTCGGTCCCCGACAACACGACCACGGCCTTCCGCGCCCGGGCGATGGACGCCGCGGGCAACCTCTCGGCGTGCTCGGGCGCCCGCTACTACGTCGAGGACTCGACGCCGTAGAGCATCGCGGCCGGCGCACCTCGGATTCGGTGCCTGTACCCTTTAGCCAAGTGGAGTGCAGGGTGTAGGCGCCAGGCATGGCGTGCAGGGTGTAATGCAGGGGTGCAGGGTGAAGGCATGGGGTGTAGCAGGGTGTAAGGCATGGGGTGCAGGGTGTGCAGGGTGTAAGGCATGGGGTAAACGTCGCAAGGCAGGGGCTGCGCACGAGCGGCGTCGTTTTCGTGCTCGGCCTGTCGCTCCTTGCGCCAGCCACGGCCAGTGCGGCCCGATCGGAGTTCTTCGGCATCGCCCAAGGGCCCACGCTCGACGCCCATGACTTCAAGGGGATGGCCGCCGCAGGGGTCCGGACCAACCGCTTCGTGCTCAAATGGGGCTGGGTGCAGCCGACCAAGGGGTACTTTCACTGGGGCCCGTCGGATCAGTTCATCGGCGCCCTTGCGGCTCGCGGAATCCGAGTCGTCCCAGCCGTGTGGGGAAATCCGGATTGGGTGTACGGCTCTCCAGCGCACCCGCCGCTGGACGGGCCCCTGGGCGTGCGGGCGTGGCGAGACCTGCTCAAGGCGCTGGTGGCGCGCTACGGACCGGGTGGCAGCTACTGGGCCACCGGCTACCGGCATCGGTACGGCGCGGACGCCACCCCACTGCCGATCAAGTCCTGGCAGATCTGGAACGAGCCCAATCTGCACAAGTACTTCGCGCCGCGCCCGTCGGCGACGACTTACGCCCGATTGCTGGCGATCTCCCACGACGCGATCAAGAGCAGGGATCCCACGGCCCGGATCGTGCTCGCCGGAATGCCCGGCTACGGGGACATGAACGCGTGGGACTTCCTCAACCGCCTCTACTCGGTGGCCGGGATCAAGAACAAGTTC
The DNA here is from genome assembly GCA_963824865.1 of uncultured Actinomycetes bacterium. Taxonomy (GTDB): domain Bacteria; phylum Actinomycetota; class Thermoleophilia; order Solirubrobacterales; family 70-9; genus AC-56. Next base: position 56,448 of record CAWGQQ010000015.1, read on the forward strand.
GACGCCGCCGCCCTCCACCCCTACGCCCACGACCTCGACCGCCAGCGCCGGCAAATCGCCCGATTCCGCGGGGTGATGGTGAACCGCCTCGACCAGGCTACGCCCCTGTGGCTCACGGAGCTCGGCTGGGGGTCGGCGCCTCCCGACAGCTTCGGCATCAACCAGGGCCCCACGGGTCAGGCGCAGCTGCTCTCCGACTCGTTGAAGCTCGTCCTGAGCCAGCGCAAGGCCTGGAACCTGGAGCGGTTCTTTTGGTTCCGCTGGCGCGACCCGCCGCCCTCGCGAAACGCCGGGTGCAGCTTCTGCGGCAGCTCGGGGCTCTTGAGGTACAACAAGGCGCCGAAGCCCGCCTACCCTGCGTTCACGGGATTCGCGGCCGAGACGACCCCGCCGCAGGCGACAATCGCCGCGGAGGCAGGCGGGCAAAGCTTCACCAACGACCCGACGCCGCGCTTCTGGCTTCATTCGAACGAGGCCGGCTCGACGTTCGAGTGCCGGGTCGACGGAAGAGCCTTCAGGGCCTGCAGCTCGCCCTACGCAGCTCCGCGCCTGCCGGACGGCCCACACACCCTGTTCGTCAAGGCGATCGACGCCCCCGGAAACGTCAGTCAGGTCGTGTCGCGGCGCTTCACCGTCGATACCCGTGTCCCAGCGGTGACGGTGACTTCAGGTCCGAGGAGCGGCTCGACCTCCCCCGATCGGAGCGCGTCGTTCGGCTTCACCTCGAATGAGTCCGGCGCCAGGTTCAGCTGCCGGCTCGACGGCGGCGGCTTCGGCGACTGCAGCTCACCCTCCACCGTCTCCGACCTCGCGGAGGCATCGCATACCTTCCAGGTCAAGGCAGCGGATCGGGCCGGAAACGAAGGCCCGATCACCTCCCGCACCTGGAACGTCGACAGCCCGGCCGACCTCTCCATCACCGCAGGCCCCGAAAGCGGGGACCTGACGAGCGACTCCACCCCGCGCTTTGCCTTCTCATCCGCGGACTCGGCCGCCGGCTTCCGCTGCCGGCTCGACGGCGCCGGGTTTGCCGCCTGCACGTCGCCGCTCACGACCCCAACGCTGTCGGACGGCGAGCACACGTTCACCGTCAAGGTGACCGATACGTCCCACAACACCGCTGCCGTCTCGCGCGCCTTCACGGTCGACACCACCGCTCCCGCAGCGACGTTCTCAGCCGGCCCAGCCGAAGGCTCCACCACCAATGACCCCACCCCCACATTCCGGTTCTCCACCACCGAGCCCGGGTCGAGCTTCGACTGCCGCTACGACGGCCATGCCTTCTCGGCCTGCTCGGGCGCCGACTCCGACACCGCCGCCTCGTCGCTCACCGACGGCTCGCACAGGTTCCACGTCCGGCCGGTCGACGGCGCCGGAAACCGGGGCGACGCGCTCGACGTCACGTTCGCGGTCGACACCGCGGCGCCCGAGCTGAAGATCAGGGGCCCGAGCAAGACCAGGACCCGAAAGAAGAAGGCGGCTGCGACCTTCACGCTGAAGGCCTCCGAGCAGGTCGGCCGCCAGTGCCGGATCGACTCGGGGCGCTTCAAGCCCTGCTCGGAGCGCTACCGGACGCCGAGGCTGAGGCATGGCACTCATACCCTCAAGGTCAAGGTCACCGACCCCGGGGGCAACGCCGGGACGCAGCGCAGGAGGTTCAAGATCGTCAGGAAGCTTCGGATGGGGGTGCCGCTGCGAGCCCCAAGCGCGCCTTCTCATCCGCGGTGTCACGGAGTTGCCGCCACCCTGATCGGCTCACCCCACGACGACCGATTGCTCGGCACCGATGGCCCGGACGTGATCGTTGCCTTCGGCGGCGACGACAAGATCAACGGCCGCGGCGGTCGCGATCGGATCTGTGCCAGGCTCGGAGACGACCAGGTGACCGCGGGGTGGGGCGACGACCGGGTCTTCGGTGGCCCCGGATCCGACGACGTATGGGGCGGCGCCGGACGCGACCTGATCCGGGGGGCCTCCGGCTTGGACCTCTGCAAGGGCGTTGCCGCTGCTCGAAGATTTCGCTGTGAGAACAGAGGCCGCGCCGCACCCTGAGCTCGCGGGCGCCGGCCCCTCGCGCAACCGCCAACCAGCCAAACGTCCAGCGGTTTAGGCGCTTGCGCCGCGTGAGCGCCGCGGCGTCACTAGTCTTCGCCTCTCGGAATCCCGGACGGCAACGGTGGAAGCAGGGGGCAGGAGTGACGCGTCTCGCAATCGTTCTCAGCGTACTCGGCATCTCGCTGTGCGCGGCCTCCACGGCCGCCGCGGCCCGATCGGAGTTCTTCGGCATCGTCCAGGGACAGCTCGAGGACCAGGACCTCCAGGAGATGGCGGCAGCAGGGGTGCGGACGGCGCGCTTCGAGCTCGGCTGGAAGTCGCTGGAGCCGAGCCGGGGCTCCTATCGCTGGATCCGCTCGGACACCTTCATCGGCCGGCTCGCCTCGCGCGGAATCCGGCCGTTCCCCTTCGTCTGGATGAGCCCCCCATGGGTGGCCGCCACCCCCGCGAGGCCACCGCTCGACCAGCCGCAGGACATCCAGGCGTGGCGGGAGTTCCTCAGGGCGGCGGTGGCGCGTTACGGACCCGGGGGCAGCTACTGGCGGACCGGCTACCGCCAGCGGTACGGCGCGAACGCCACGCCGCTGCCGATCCAGTCCTGGCAGATCTGGAACGAGCCCAACCTGAAGAAGTTCTTCGACCCGCAGGGGTCGGACCAGGCGTCGGCCTGGAAGTACGCCCGGCTGCTTCGGATCTCCCACGACGCAATCAAGAACACGAACCCGAACGTCCGGGTCGTGCTCGCCGGAAACCCCGGCTATCCGCCCAGCGGGGGCCTGCGGGCCTGGGACTTCCTCGACACCCTCTACGGCGTGCCCGGGATCAAGGCCGAATTCGACGCCGCCGCCCTGCACCCCTATTCGAACAGCATCGCCGGGCTCCGCCAGCAGCTCCAGCTGTTCCGCGCGGTGATGCGAAAGCACGGCGACCAGGGCACCCCGCTGTGGATCACCGAGCTCGGCTGGGGATCGGCGCCTCCTGATCGCTTCGGCATCAACCAGGGCCTGATGGGCCAAGCACAGCTGCTCTCCGGCGCCATCAGGATGATGCTGAACCACCGCAGCGCCTGGAACGTGCAGCGATTGTTTTGGTTTTTGTGGCGCGATCCCTCCCCGTCGTCAACGTTCGCGCGCCGCTGCAGCTTCTGCGGCAGCGCGGGGCTTGTGAGGTACGGCGGCACCAGGAAGCCCGCCTACGCCCGGTTCAGGGGCTTCGTGAGCGAGAGGACCCGGCCCCAGGCGAGCATCACCGGGGGGCCACGCCAGGGAGGCTTCACCAACAACTCCACGCCCAGATTCGCGTTTGCCTCGAACGAGTCGGGCTCGACCTTCGTCTGCCGGCTCGACGGTCGCCCATTCAGGCCCTGTGGCTCGCCCCACTCTGACCCCGCTTCTCTCAGAAGGCAGTCACGTCTTCTTCGTCAGGGCGATCGACGCCCCCGGGAACGAGAGCCCGGTCGTTTGGCGCTCCTTCACCGTCGACACGGTCGCCCCAGTGGTGAGGATCTCCTCCGGTCCGGGCCAAGGCATGGTCTCGGCCAACCCGAGCCCTTCGTTCGGCTTCACCTCCAACGATTCCGGCGCCGGCCTCAGCTGCCAGCTGGACGGCGGCGGCTTCCAGAGCTGCAGCTCGCCGTACACCGCCTCCGGCCTCGCGGACGGCTCGCACACGTTCCAGGTGAGGGCAACGGATCGAGCCCAAAACACCGACCTCGTCTCCCGCACGTGGACCGTCGACACCACCGCTCCGGAGGTGACGTTCTCATCCGGTCCCGCGGACGGCTCCATCTCGCCGGTTCGAAACCCCTCGTTCGGATTCGCCTCCAACGATCCCAGCGCCGGCTTCAGCTGCCGGCTCGACGGCGGCGGCTTTGCACGCCTGCAGCTCGCCGTACACCGCCTCCGGCCTCGCAGACGGCTCGCACACGCTCCAGATCAGGGCGACGGACACGGTCCAAAACTCCACTGTCGCCTCGCTCACCTGGACCGTCGCCGGCCCCGCCGACGTTTCGATCACCGGCGGCCCCGTCTCCGGCTCGACCACCAGGGACCCCACCCCGCGCTTCTCATTCTCCTCCTTGGACTCCGACTCCAACTTCCGCTGCCGGATCGATGACGGGTCGTTCGCCTCCTGCTCCTCACCGATGACGACGGGCAGGCTCTCGGACAGCGTCCACAGCTTCTGGGTGAAGGCAACCGATGCAGCCCAAACCACCGACGTCGCCTGGCGCGCGTTCACCGTGGACACCACCGCCCCCGCGCTGACGATCAAGGGTCGTCGTCACCTGACGACCAGGAGGAAGAAGAGGTCGGCGTCCTTCACGCTGATGGCCTCCGAGCCAGTCGACCGTTGGTGCCGGGTCGACTCGAGGAGCTTCAAGCCCTGCTCGGTGGGCTACCGGACCCCGAGGCTGGCGGGCGGCGCCCACATTCTCAGGGTCAGGGCGATCGACCGCGTGGGCAACGTGGGCACGGAGCGCAAGTGGTTCGAGATCAGCAGGGAACGCGCGCGAAGCCCTAGAGGCCGCTAGCGCCCACCGGCCATCGCGGGCAGGATCACGACGGTGTCGGAACTCGAGACCGGAGTGTCGAGGCCGTCCAGCACCCGGACGTCCTCGTCGTTCAGGTAGACGTTCACGTAGCGGTTCAGGTCGCCGCCGGCCGCGAACAGCTGCGACCGCGTGCCGGGATGCGAATCGGCGAGGGCCCGGAGCACCTCGCCCACGGTCGACCCCTGCGCAGCCACCTCGGCGCTCCCGCCGGTCTGGGGGCGCAGCACCGGTGGGATCATCACCGTCGGCATCGCCACGAACACTAGTGGCTACTGCTGCAGCACGGGCCCGGCGCAGAAGGCCTCGTAGTCCGGGAACTTCCCCATCTCGGACTCCGGGATCCGGGCGGCGTGGTCGCCGCAGATCGGGCAGTCGGGATCGCGGTTCACCTTCAGCTCGGTGAACCTGGTGCCAAGTGAGTCGTAGAGCAGCAACCGGCCGATCAGCGGCTCGCCGACGCCCGCGACCAGCTTGATGACCTCGTTTGCCTGCAGCAGGCCCATCACCCCGGCCATCACGCCGAGCACGCCCGCGGCGCCGCAGCTCGGCGCCATCTCAGGCGGCGGAGGCACCGGGTACAGGCAGCGGTAGCAGGGACCCTCGTACGGGACGAAGGTCGAGATCTGCCCGTCGAAGGCCAGGATCGAGGCCGAGACCACGGGCTTACCAAGGCGCACCGAAGCGTCGTTGAGCAGGTACCTGGTGGGGAAGTTGTCGGCGCCGTCGACGATCACGTCGTAGTCCTCGATGATCTCGAGGATGTTGCCGGCGTCGAGGCGGGTGTTGTGCTCGACCACCTCGACGTCGGGGTTCAGCGCCTGGATCGAGAGCCGCGCCGACTCCGTCTTCGGCATCCCGACCCGCTCGGTGTTGTGGATCACCTGGCGCTGGAGGTTGGACTCGTCGACGACGTCGTCGTCGACGATCCCCAGGGTCCCAATTCCGGCCGCCGCGAGATAGAACGCGGAGGGCGCGCCCAGCCCTCCCGCGCCGATCAGGAGCACCTTCGAGTTGAGCAGCTTCAGCTGTCCCTGGACCCCGACCTCGGGCAGCATGGTGTGTCGCGAGTAACGCATCCTCTGCTCGGGCGTCAGGCCCTCGGGGGCGATCACCGGCAGGCCCTGCTGGGTCCATTCCTGGATGCCGCCCGCCACCGAGGCCACGTTCTCGTAGCCGAGCTCGTTCTTCAACAGGTCGGCCGCGCGCGCCGAGCGGTTGCCGGTCGCGCAGTACAGGAGCACCCGCGCCGCCCGGTCCGGCGCCAGCTCGGCGATCCGCTCGCGGACAGAGGCCGGTGGCACGAGCTGGGCTCCCTGAAGATGGGCAAGGTCCCACTCGTGGGGCTCGCGGACGTCGATCAGGGCCACGTCCCCGCCCTCGATCTCCTCCTTGGGCGGTCTGTGGATCGACTTGATCGATCCTGCTCTTGATCAGCTCGATGGGCTCGGTTGCGATAGCCATCAGCCTATTCTCCCGAATCTCGACTGGATTTCAAGGCTTTACAAAGTATAGCGGCGCCAGTGCGGCGTCGGTTGCGACAGGGAGTCGACCATCGATAGTCGCGAGGGCGGAAGGGGTCGCGCGGATGGGCCGGCCCTACTTGCCCAGCCGCCCGCGGCCAGCCGCCGAGTCGCCTACCCGAGGCCGGGCGCATCTGGCGCAGCCGGCGGACCCGCTCCTCGATCGGCGGGTGCGTGGAGAACAGGCTCGCGATCCCACCGCCGGAGAACGGCTTCACGATGTAAAGAGGCTCGGCGGCCTGGTTGACCTTCATCGGGATTGCCTTGGCACCCTCCGCGAGCCTCAGCAACGCCGAAGCCAGCGACTCGGGATTGCCGCAGATCTCGGCCCCGGTCGCATCGGCCGCGTATTCGCGCTGGCGGGAGATCGCGAGCTGGATCAGGGAGGCCGCGATCGGCGCCAGCAGCACCATCGCGAGCGATGCAATGAGGCTGAGCGGCGACTCGTCGTCGCCTCCGAACCACAGCATCATGTAGGCGATCCAGGTGATCGCGCCGCCCACCGTCGCAGCAACCGACTGCACCAGGATGTCCCGGTGCCGGATGTGGGCGAGCTCATGGGCGACCACTCCCCGGAGCTCGTCCTCGGAGAGCAGCTTCATGATCCCGCTGGTCACGGCGACCGCGGACCTCTTGGGGTTTCGCCCGGTGGCGAACGCGTTCGGCTGCTCCTGCGGGATCACGTAGATGCTGGGCATCGGAAGGTCGGCGCGGGTGGTGAGCTCGCGGACGATCCTGTAGAGCCCCGGGGCATCGTTCTCGGCCACCGGCTTCGCGCCCGCCATCTTGAGGGCGATGCGATCGCTGAACCAGAACGCGCCGAGGTTGATCACCGCCCCGATCACGAGGAAGGCCAGCGCCGTGCTCGCGCCGCCGATCGCGAACCCGATCACCACCAGGAGGCCGGTGAGGGTTGCGAGCAGGATCGTCGTCCGGAAGCCGGCGGCGAATGTGGATCTGCGGGTGGTCGTCATTTGTCCGGGGCCCTCCTAGTGGATATCGAACGGTCGTCCGATATCGAACGGTCGTCCAATAGTGCCAGATCGCCCGTACGGGTATATGGGGGCTGGCCCCTATTCGACTAGGGGATCGCCACTAGTCGGTCGACGGCCCACTGCCGCGCGCGATCCCTGGACACCAGCTAGGCTGTCTCGCAGTGGGAGTGTCGGGTGTGCAAAAGCAGGGGACGCGAGTGAACCATCGCGTGGTTGTCCTCGCCGGACTCATCCTGTCGCTGCTCGCTGCGTCCCCGGCCGAAGCCGCCCGGACCGAGTACTTCGGCATCTCCCAGGGAAGAGAGCTGGATAACAGGGACCTCCTGGGGATGGCCTCCGCCCGGGTGCGGACGAGCCGCTTCCTGCTCCAGTGGAGGACGATCCAGCCCGTCCAGGGAGCGTGGGATTGGCGCCAACCGGACCGGGTCATCGGCGGCCTTGCCTCGCGCGGAATCCGGCCGCTCCCATTCGCATGGGGATCCCCGCGTGGGTGCGCCCGGGCCCTTCGCGCCCCCCGGTCAACAGCACGTCTGCCCAGAATCAATGGCAAAACTTCCTCAAGGCGGCGGTGGCGCGCTACGGACCCACCGGCAGCTACTGGACCACCCGTTACCGGCAACTGTACGGAGCGAACGCCACGCCGCTGCCGATCCAGTCCTGGCAGGTCTGGAACGAGCCCAATCTGAAGAAATACTTCGACCCCGGGAACACGACCGGGCATGGGGTCGATCAGTACGCCCAGCTGGTGAGGATCTCACACGCCGCGATCAAGAGCCGGGATCCGCAAGCCAGGATCGTCCTCGGCGGAATGCTCGGCTACGGAGACCCATTGGCGTGGGACTTCCTCAAAGGCCTCTACAAGAGGCCCGGTGTCAAGGACCGCTTCGACGTCGCAGCCCTGCACCCCTACACGGGCTCCCTGGACCGGTTCCGGAGTCAGATTCTGCAAATCCGCACGGTGATGGCGAACCACGGCGACGCCGCAACGCCGCTCTGGCTCACCGAGTTCGGCTGGGGATCGGCAGACGCCTGACCGCTTCGGCATCAACAAGGGCCTCAACGGTCAGGCGCAGATGCTCACCGACTCCTTCAAGCTGCTTCTGAGCCGCCGGCAGGCCTGGAACGTGCAGCGCCTCTACTGGTTCCTGTGGCGCGATCCGCCGAGCGGCGGGGGGACCGGGTGCAGCTTCTGCGGCAGCGCGGGGGTGTTGAGATACAAGCGCCTCGCGAACCCCCCCTACGACAACCGGAAGCCCTCCTACTGGAGATTCATGAGCTTCACGGCCGAGACAATCCGGCCGGGGGCGAGGATCACAGGGGGGCCGGCCCAGGGAGGCTCAACGACGGACCGGACCCCGAGCTTCTTCTTCGCCGTCACCGATCCCGTACGAGACGCCGGCTCGACCTTCGTCTGCCGGGTGGACGGTGGCCTGTTCAAGCCCTGCACCTCGGCCTACACGACGCCGACGCTCTCATACGCCAGCCACGTCTTCCACGTCAAGGCGATCGACGCCCCCGGAAACGAGAGCCCGATCGTGTCGCGGTCCTTCACCGTCCGGGCGCCGTAGAAGACGATCACCGCGGTCCCTCGGGCCCGACCCAGGCCTCCAGTGGGTCGTCACATAACGTTGTGCCTGAAACCGCGAGGCGCAGGCGTCGCCAGGCAAGGACGCAGGGAGCCCGAGTAGCAGCGCTACTCGGGCGACCGAGGACGCAGCATGGCGGCGATCTGCGGCCGCGGTTTTCGGGTGCAAGGTTGTGTGACGGCCCACTAGCCCTCCAAGATCGCCTCCCGACGGCCGATACTAGGGAGGAGATGCGCCGCAAGAACCTGCTCACCCAGGTGCTGGTGGTCAACCTGCTGCTGATGGTCGCGGCGGTGGTCGCGGCGGTGGTCGCCGGCAACCCCACCTACGACCTCGGCGAGCGGCCCGAGTCGGCGCTGGTGCTCGGGCTCGCCGTTGCCCTGACGATCATCGTCAACGTGTTCATGCTCCAGCGGCGCTTTCGGCCACTCGAGCGGCTGGTCGACGAGATGGAACGGGCCGACCTCTCCCGCCCCCGCGCCAACCTGGAATCGGCAAGCGACGGACGCGGCGATCCCGAGGAGGTCACCAGGCTTCAGGTCGCGTTTCGCCGCATGCTCGATCGCCTGGAGGCCGAGCGCCGGCGCATCTCGAGCGCCGCGCTCGCTGCCCAGGAGGAGGAGCGCGCTCGAGTCGCCCGCGACCTCCACGACGAGGTCAACCAGTCGCTGACCGCTCTGCTGCTCCGGCTGGAGGCGGCGCGCGTCAAGGCGCCGGCGGAGCTGGCCGACGAGCTCGCCGGCACCAAGGCGCTCGCCAACAAGGCGATGCAGGAGCTCTTGATGCTGGCCCGCCAGCTCCGTCCGACGGCGCTCGACGACCTCGGGCTCAAGGCCGCGCTCGCCGGCCACGTTGAGGAGCTGGGCCGGCAGGGCGGGATCGAGGCGGGCTTCGATGCGCACGGCGACTTCTCCGCCCTACCTCCCGAAGTGCAGCTGGTCGTCTACCGGGTGGCCCAGGAGTCACTCTCGAACGCAGCTCGTCACTCAGGCGCGGACACCGTCAAGGTCCGCCTGCTCCGCGAAGGGGGCCGGGTGGAGCTGACGGTCGACGACGACGGCTCCGGCTTCACTTTCGACCAGGCGGCTCACGGGCTGGGGATCACCGGGATGCGAGAGCGGGCTCTGCTGGTCGAGGGCGACGTGGAGGTGGAGTCGCGACCGAACGTCGGAACGCGGGTCACGCTCAGGGTGCCGTTGCAGATAGCCGATACAGGGACGAAGCCATGGAGCAACCCAGAAATGGAGCCGCAGCGATGAAGGTGCTGATCGCCGACGACCACGGAATCGTGCGCTCGGGGGTGCGCATGCTGCTCGAGCGCCAACTGGACATCGAGGTCATCGGCGAAGCGGCCGATGGCGCCCAGGCCCGCGACATGGCGATTCGCGAGCGACCCGACCTGGCGATCCTGGACGTCAAGATGCCGAAGCTCACGGGCCTTCAGGCGACGCGGGAGATCCGCGCTCAAGCGCCCGACGTCGCGGTCCTGATCCTGTCCATGTACGACGACGAGCGCTACCTGTTCGAGGCGCTCAAGGCCGGCGCCTCCGGCTACGTGCTCAAGGCCCAGGCGGACGCGGACCTGCTGGAGGCCGTGCGGGCCGTCGAGCGGGGAGAGCCGTTCCTGACCCCGGAGGCGCAGCGCGCGCTGATCCAGGACGTGCTCGGCGAGGGCTCGTCTCGCGACGAGGACCTCACCCCGCGCGAGCAGGAGGTGGTGAAGCTGGTCGCCGAAGCGCACACCAACAAGGAGATCGCCAAGATCCTGCATCTGTCCGAGAAGACGGTCGAGAACCACCGCTCCAACGCGATGCGAAAGCTCGGCATGCGGGATCGCGTCGAGCTGGTCCGCTACGCGATCCGCAAGGGCCTGATCGACCCGTAGGGTCGAATGACGCCGCCGGCTAGGCGGACAACAGGGCAGGCCGCTCCGTGACCTCGTGATAGCAGAGCACGTCCCTGGCGAAATAGTGGGCGACGAGGCTCCGCCTCGTGGCGCCGTTCCGCGCGATCGCGTTGCCCCCGTGAACCAGGTTCGCGTGCCAGACGAGGACGTCCCCCTTCTCGGCCAGGAACTCAACCGGCTCGATCCCGGCCTGCTTGACGGCAGCGAGGAGCCGCCGGTTGTACTCCTGGTCCTTCCCCTTGGCGACGAAGAGCGGCCCGCTGCGAACATCGAGGTCCTCGCTCATCAGGTATGGAAGCTTGTGACTGCCGGGGTAGTAGAAGACCGGGCCGCTTTCGGGCGAGACATCCTCCAGCGCCACCCAGATGGCGATCAGATAGCCGATCGGCTCGGTGCTCATGTGGAAGAAGTCGGAGTGGGCGCCCTGCTGGCTGCCGACGAAGAAGTGCATGCCCTGGAAGAGCTTCACCTCCTTCCCGAGGGTGAAGCTCAGCAGACGCAGCAACTCCGAGTCTGTGAGCGCGTCCGAGACCTCGTTCGACTGCAGGAACGGGTTCATGATGCGGCTTCTGTCCCGTGGATTGGTGTTGGCCTCCCCACGTTCGATCAGGCCATCGAGAGATGAGTTGATCGCGTCGATTCTGGCGTCGTCAAAGAACTTCGGCAGGATCATGTAGCCGTCGTCGATCCAGTCCAACAGCGACTTCTGGATCGGTTCGGGAAAAGAGGAGAGATCCGGGTGAGCGGAGAGTGTCGCCTTGGCGTCGGGCCGATCCAGCCAGGGAACCTCGTCCGCCGGCTGCTTGATGTTCCGATGGCAGATCGGACCGATCACAGGCCGCCGGACCCCGTAGCGGCGGTGGAGCTTCGCATTGCCCCGGAGCGCGGGGTAGTGCAAGAGGTTCCGCGCCATCCAAGCGGGCTTGCTGCGCCGTGCCAGACCTTTCACCGAGCTCGCGAGGGTCACGCGGGCCCCGACAATAGCCGATGACTTTGCGGCCCGGGGTAGGCTCTGGCGACGGTGTCCGGGCAGCAAGGTAGCCCAGAGCAGGGGCCAGATCCAGCCGGCGAGCGGATCGCCCAACTCGAACGCGAGCTCAAAGCCGTCGACCTGGAACGCCTCCGGCTTCGATCGGAGATGGAGCAGATTCGGCTCTCGCCGCTCGGCCGGCTGATCGACCCGGCCCGCACACTGCGTTCGATTCTGGAGCGCCACCTTTGGCGCCTGCGGCGCCGGGTCTGGGGCGGGAAAACCGGGCTGCGACGGCGGGGGGAGCAACGTCCAACTGCCCGGACTCGCCGCGTTGCGCCGCCCCATTCAGGGTCCGAGCTGGCATGGCTGGCCAGGCACCGCCTGCGGCGCGGCGCCAGGGAGTGGGGCTCAGCTGCGCCACAAGCCCCCTCCGGGGAGTGGCTCACCCCGATCCTGGTCGACTACTTCGGCAGGGACGGCAGCACGCTGACGATGGCGCTCCTCGCCACGTCGCCGTGGATCGTGACCGACGACCAGTACCCCTACGAGCGTCGCTACTTCACCTACATGTGGCGCTGGTCGAGGCTGCTGTCACGCACCGAATGGCCGGGGGCCCTGTGGGCCAAGGACGACATGGTCTCGATCGCCCAGGAGCAGACGTCAGCCCTGCTCGGGCCCCCGCCGTGGCTCCGACGTGAGCTGCTCGAGCCCGGGCGAGAGGGCACGCCGATCTCCCGCCGCTGCTTCGAGCTCGCCTGGCGGGAGCTCTCGTTGCGCGCCATAGAGCGAGCGCGCTCTGGTTCGGGCGACGCGCCCACCCCGAGGTACTACGCGGAGAAGCACGGGAACACGTGGCTCGTGGACAGGCGCGAGCTTCCTCCTTCGAGGCTCATCGTCCTGCTGCGCGACCCACGCGACACCTACGCCTCCATTCAGGCCTTCGAGGACAAGGAGCCCTCGACCAGTTTCGGGGCCCGACACGCGTGGCGGGACTCGGACCGGCTCGGGGCGATCATCGACCGCCAGCGTCGGCGGCTGCGGTGGATTGCACGACTGCTCGAGGGCGGGCGCGTGCCGGTGGTTCGCTATGAGGAGCTGACCGGGGATCTCCCAGGCGTGGTTCGCCGGATCGAGGAGCACCTGCAGGTGAAGCTCGCTCCGGACGCTCTGCGCAGCGATGAGCTCGAGGCACGGCACTCCTCGTCAGCGCCGGACGGCTCAGGGCGCTGGCGCCATGAGCTCGATCCCGAAACGATGGAGCGGCTCACGCGGGAGCTCCATCCGGAGCTGAAAGCCGTGGGCCTGGACGCATGAGCATCCATCCTCGAGAGGTGGCCGAAGCGGGGCTGGCCGAGCCGCAGCGAGCCAGGACCCGCGACGGCACCGAGATTGAGATCCGCCAAGTCCGGCCCGACGACAAGCGGCTGATCGCCGATGGCTTGGAGCGTCTCAGTCCCGAGAGCCGCTACCGGCGCTTCTTTCGGCCCCTGGATCACCTCTCGGAGCGCGACCTCGTCTATCTGACCGAGATCGATCACACGGACCACGAGGCGCTGGCCGCAATCGACCCGGAGAGCGGCAACCTGGTGGGCGTGGCGCGCTACGTCCGGGGCGCCGAGCCCCACCTGGCCGAGGTCTCGGTGGCCGTCGGCGATCCCTGGCAGCGACGCGGCGTCGCGACCGCCCTGCTCGAGCGGCTCGTCGAGCGAGCACGAGCAGCCCAGATCACGCACTTCGTCGCCCTGGTGATGGATGACAACGTCGAGGCGATCAGCCTGTTCGAGCACCGTGTGCCGGGCCACGCGCAGCCCCGGCGAAGCGCGTCGGGCCATCTCGAGCTCTTGATCGAGCTGCCGGAGCCGGGCCGCCTCCGGGACTCGACTCTGGCGCGGGTGCTGAGAGGTCGTGGCCCATGGCGCCGTCACCGTCAACCCCTATCGGGTGACGCGCGACGCGATCCGCCGACTCAGAGGCGACCGATCCTCGTGGTGAAGATTCCCGGGACCCCTTATCCGACCTGTGAGGTAGGATTTTGGGCGAGATGCTGTTTTCGACCAAAGCGGAGTACGGCGTTCGGTTGATGGTCGAGCTGGGCCGGCGCGCCGGTGAGGGACCGGCCGATGAGGCCGACCCGGTGGCGCTCAGCTCGGTCGCCGAGGCTGAGATCCTTCCCCTCTCCTACCTCGAGCACCTGGTCGCCAAGCTGCGCCAGGCGGAGCTGGTGACCTCGGTGCGCGGCGCCCACGGCGGCTACCGGCTGGCACGCCCGGCGTCGCAGATCCAGATGCTCGACGTGGTGCAGGCGCTCGAGGGGCCGATCGCCCCGATGGAGTGCTTCCACGAGGTCCGCGAGGGCCGGGTGCTCTGCTCGCACGAGGCGGACGGCGACAGCGCGTGCTCGACGAAGCTGCTCTGGACCCGCGTTCACGGCGGGATCACCAAGGCGCTCGCCGGCACCACGCTCGCCGACCTGGTCGAGTTCGCCGACCAGCACGCCACCAGGGAACCCGTCGCCGGCTGAGCCGCCCCGGGATCCCGCCCCCGCCAACCACGACAACGGAGACCAATGGCTGACCTGGAGATACGCAACCTGCACGTGAGCGCCGAGGGCAAGGAGATCCTGAAGGGACTCGACCTCGACGTGTCAACGGGCCAGATCCACGCCTTGATGGGCCCGAACGGCTCCGGCAAGTCCACCCTTGCCAACGCCATCATGGGCCACCCGGCGCTGGAGGTGACCGACGGCGAGATCCGGTTCCGGGACGAGGAGATCACGGAGGCCGCGCCAGAGGACCGCGCTCTCGCCGGCCTGTTCCTGGCCTTTCAGTATCCGGTGGCGATCCCCGGCGTGACCGTCGCCAAGTACCTGCGGATGGCGGTCAACGCCCAGCGCGACGCCCGGGGCGAGAGCGAGATCAAGCTGAAGGACTTCCGCCAGCAGACCGAAGCGGCGATGGAGCTGATGGACATCCCCCGGGAGTTCTCGAGCCGCTACCTGAACGACGGCTTCTCCGGCGGCGAGAAGAAGCGGATGGAGATCCTCCAGCTCGCGATGCTGAGGCCCCAGATCGCCGTCCTCGATGAGACCGACTCCGGCCTCGACATCGACGCCCTGCGCACCGTGGCCGAGGGCGTCGGCAAGTTCTCGGGCCCCGAGATGGGGGTCCTGATCATCACCCACTATCAGCGCATCCTCCACCTGGTGAAGCCCGACTTCGTGCACGTGATGTACGACGGGCGGATCGTCAAGCAGGGCGGCCCCGAGCTGGTCGAGCTGCTCGAGCAGCGCGGCTACGGCTGGATCCGCGAGGAGGTCGAGGCGGCGGCGGCGTAGCGCGTCGCACAAACCATGGAGACGACCACCACGACCAAAGCGCGCGCGGCTCCGGCCACCCCGGCGGGCTTACCTCCCCTGGCGGAGATTCGCGCCCAGTTCCCGCTGCTCGCGCGGGAGCAGGACGGCAAGCCGCTGGCCTACCTCGACAACGGCGCCACCTCGCAGAAGCCGCTGGCCGTGATCGAGGCGCTGGATCGCTTCTGGCGCTCGCAGAACGCCAACGTCCACCGCGGCGTCTACCGCCTCTCCGAGGAGGCAACCGAGGCCTATGAGCGGTCGCGGCGCGCCCTAGCCGCCCGGCTGGGCGCCGACTGGCGGGAGGTCGTCTTCGTGCGAAACGCGACCGAGGCGCTCAACCTGGTGGCGTATTCCTGGGGCCGGGCGAACCTTGCGGAGGACGACCGAATCCTGCTCACCGAGATGGAGCACCACTCGAACATCGTGCCCTGGTACCAGCTCGCCGCGGAGCGGGGCGCCGAGCTGGACTGGGCGCCGATCACGGAGACCGGAAGGCTTGATCTCGAGGCCTTCCGCGGCCTGCTCGAGCGAGGGCCGAAAGTGGTCGCCGTCACCCACGTCTCCAACGTCCTCGGCACGATCAACCCGATCGCCGAGATCGCCCGGCTCGCGCACGACGCCGGGGCGCTGGTGGTAGTCGACGGCGCCCAGGCGGGGCCCAAGCTGCCGCTCGACATGGCGGAGCTGGGAGCGGACTTCTACGCGCTCACCGCGCACAAGATGTACGGGCCGACCGGAATCGGGGCGCTCTATGGGCGGCGCGAGCTGCTCGAGGAGATGCCCCCGTTCATCGGTGGCGGCTCGATGATCCGCCAGGTGCGGCGCGACGAGATCACCTGGGCCGACCTGCCGGCGAAGTTCGAGGGCGGCACACCGGCGATCGGCGAGGCGATCGGCTACGCGGCCGCCGTCGAGTGGCTGGACGGGATCGGCCTCCAGGCCGCCCACGCCCACGAAGCCCAGCTCGGCGCCTATGCGCTGGAGCGCCTGGCGGAGGTCCCGGGGCTGCGGATGTTCGGCCCGCCGGCGGGCGACGACCGGGCGGGCATCGTCTCCTTCGTCCTCGACGGCGTCCACGCCCACGACGTCTCGGAGATCCTGGACCGCCACGCGGTCTGCGTCCGGGCCGGCCACCACTGCGCCCAGATCCTCATGGACCGGCTCGGCGTCCCGGCGACCGCCCGCGCCAGCCTGGCCGTCTACAACACGCGCCAGGAGGTGGACCGGCTGGTCGAGGGGCTCCACGACGTGCGCCGCGTGTTCGAGCTCGACTGAGGGCGCGCGGCATCTTGCGCCGAGTGCTGGCGCTCGGCTGCTGATGGCGCTCGGCGCGTGCATTGAGCTGGTCGACGCGGGAGACGCTGCGCGACGACGAACGGAATACGCGTATCGGACGAGCGTCCAGCCGATGAGCGAGTACCTGTTGACCCGGCGATGCGAGCATCTGATCGCGATACCTCTGCTGCTCTACAAGGCGGCGTACGAGGCTTCGGGATCAGCTCGTACGAGCCCTACAGCTGGCCACGATCGCGCTGTTGTTGCTTGTGCGCGGGCTGTTTACGCGCTCGCTCGCCGTCGCATCGGGATGCCCTGGCGCGTGCTGCCCACGACGGCGATCTTGCTGTTTGCTCGGGAACTCCTGGGAGGTGGTCGCAACCCGCTCGCATCATCTTGATCGAGATCGCGCCGGGCTCGCGATGCTGCTGAGCACTCGAGCAACGCGACCTGAAGGGTGACGTCGAGCGCTCTCCTTCTCACGCTGAGTGTCGCGTCGAACAGCACGAGCTACGCGTTCGCCGCGGCGGCCGCTGTCCTCGTGCTGAGCCGTCCCGCTCCTGAGCGCTGGCGGAGCTGATGGGTGTTCGTCCTGTCCGATTCTCGCGTACGTCGCCTGGTGGGTGCTGGACTTAGAGGAGAGTACATTGCAGTAGCTCAGGTAGGCGATCGTCGACTCGCCGGTTTCGTCAGGAAAGTCGCTTGCGGTTAGCTTGCTCTCGGCCACAGGGATCGAATCGTTCGGCGACTCGTCATACGGAGGGCTTGTCGAGATCTCGGAAAGCGCGTATCGATGTGCTGATCAGCGCGGCCCTGATCGCACTACTCGCGGCAATCCTGTTCGCCAAGCTGCGAAGAGCGCGGGCGATCTCGCCGTTTGTGCTGGCGATGGCGGCGGCGCTCGTAACCTTCTGGATATCGATCAACTTCGCGCCCGGGCCAAAGCGGAGCCCTGGTCCAGGCGCTATCTCTATCCCGATGTTATATTTCTGCTCCTGCTTCTGCTCTGCGAGTTTGGGACGGACTTCGAGTTGCCACGGCAAGCTGAGAATCGCGTGGCGTTCGCGATCCTCGCGTTGGTCGCGGTCTCTATCGCCGGGAACGTATACGAGCTGCGCACCGCAGCCGCGTGCTGAACTACGCGTCGGACAGCATGCGTGCGGGACTGACCGTCGCCTCGAGCTGGAGGTACGGACGTGCCACCCGCGATTCGTCCTGTCCAGCGCGCTGGACGGGCGATGGAAGCAAGCGGAGTGATGGTGGCGCTGCCGCAGAGCAGGGCTCGACGAGGCGCTCGCGGACTACGGGTCTCCCGCGTACAGCACAGCGAAGCTGTGTCGCGACCGCACAGGTGAAGAACAACGCCGACTATGATCGCTGCAGGCGTCGCGCAACGAGCTGCAAGCGGTGAATGTGCGCGCGGGCCGCGACTGCGCGCCGCGAGCGCTCGCGGCCATCGACGGAAAATGGATCGCTGGCACGCATGGATGCGTCGAGCTGCGGCCTTCGCGGGACGCCGTCAATCGGACGCTGTCTCTTCCCTCTGGCCACGTGGCGTTGGCGAGGACGGCAGTCCACCCGTGGGGATGAAAGAGGACTGTTCGCGATGGAACCACGCTGCCGATCGGCTCGCTTGAAGGCGATGGCAAGGCGGTTCTGAAACTGCCGCCGGAGGCGACGGAGCACTGGCGGGTGAATGACGCGCGCAGAAGTGCTGGCCTGCGCCTAGGCCCCCCGCTCCGCCATGGACGACCTCTATCGAGAGCAGATCCTCGAGCACTACAAGCGCCCGCACAACTTCGGCCGCCTCGAGCGCTACGACCTCGAGTTCGAGGACTCGAATCCGTTCTGCGGGGACGAGCAGCACGTGTTCATCAGGCTCGACGACGAGGGCCGGGTGGCCGAGGTCGCCTTCGAGGGCAAGGGCTGCGCGATCTCGACCGCCGCCACCTCGATGCTCACCGACGAGCTTCAGGGCATGAGCCGCGACGAGCTCCTTCGCCTGCCCAAGGACTTCGTCCTCGACCTGCTCGGTATCGACATCTCGGCGACCCGGATCAAGTGCGCCCTGCTCGGCCTCAAGGTGGTCAAGGGCGCCAGCCTGGGCCAGTCGGCCGACTGGGAGGACGAGGGCGAGCGCGGCGATCCTGCCGCGGCGACCGCGTTCTGAGCCTCGAGGCTGCTCGGCGAGGGTTCCGCCGCCTACTCTCGCTAAAATCCGACTACGGAAGTAGGATTAACGTGATGACGAGCACAAGCACCGACGACGGGACCGTAGTGGCCGAGAGCATCACCGTGTGCCGAGCGGAGGAGCTCCCCGAGGGAGCGATGCGCCTGATCGAGGTCGAGGGCCGAAAGATCGGCGTCTTTCGGTGCGGGCGGCGAGCTGTACGCGATCGAGGACCGCTGCTCGCACGACGACGGTCCCCTGGCCGAGGGGGAGTTCGACGCGGCCGCCTGTACAGTGGAGTGTCCCCGGCACGGCTCGCTGTTCGACCTCCGCACCGGGCGACCGAAGACCCTCCCCGCATTCCTGCCGGTCGAGACGTTCGAGGCCCGGATCGAGAACGGCGAAGTGAAGCTGGACCACTGATGGCTACACCGGAGACAAAGGCACCCAGCGACGAGCAGAGCGCGCTCAAGGAGATCGGCTCCGACTACGCGGAGCGCTTCGGCTTCCACGATCCCGAGACCGGCTACGCCTACAAGGCCCCGAAGGGCCTCTCGGAGCAGGTCGTCCGCGACATCTCCGAGTACAAGTCGGAGCCGGAGTGGATGCGCGAGTTCCGGCTCAAGGCGCTCGAGCACTTCAGGCAGCGCCCGACCCCGACCTGGGGCGGCAACCTGGGCCAGATCGACTGCGACAACATCCACTACTTCGTTCGAGCCTCCGAGAAGAACAGCCGCAGCTGGGACGAGGTCCCCGAGGACATCAAGAACACCTTCGATCGGCTCGGGATCCCCGAGGCGGAGCGCAAGTTCCTCTCCGGGGTCGGCGCCCAGTACGAGTCCGAGGTCGTCTACCACCAGGTGAACGAGGCCCTCGAGAAGCAGGGCGTGATCTTCACCGACATGGACACCGCCCTGCGCGAGCACGAGGACATCGTGCGCGAGTACTGGGCCACCGTGATCCCGCCGAACGACAACAAGCTGGCGGCGCTGAACTCGGCGGTCTGGTCGGGTGGCTCGTTCGTCTACGTGCCGGCCGGCGTCAAGGTCGAGCTGCCGCTCCAGGCCTACTTCCGGATCAACACCGAGAACATGGGCCAGTTCGAGCGCACCCTGATCATCGCCGAGGAGGGGTCGGAGGTGCACTACGTGGAGGGGTGCACCGCTCCTGTCTACTCGACCGACTCACTGCACTCGGCGGTGGTCGAGATCGTCGTCAAGCCGGGGGCCGACGTCCGCTACACGACCGTCCAGAACTGGTCCACGAACGTCTACAACCTGGTGACCAAGCGCGCCGTTGCTTATGACAACGCGCACATGTCCTGGGTGGACGCGAACCTCGGTTCGAAGCTGACCATGAAGTTCCCGTCGATTTACCTGCTCGGCCCCGAGGCGCACGGGGAGATCCTCTCGATCGCCTTCGCCGGCAAGGGCCAGCACCAGGACGCCGGCGGGAAGATCATCCACGGCGCGCCGAAGACCACATCGTCCGTGTTCGCCAAGTCCGTCTCGAAGGACGGAGGGCGCGGGAGCTACCGCGGACTCCTCGAGGTGGCCAAGGGCGCAACCGAGGCGACGCTCGAAGGTGGTCTGCGACGCGCTGCTGCTGGACGAGAAGTCGCGCTCCGACACCTACCCGACGATTCGGATCGACGAGAACGACGCCAACGTCGGCCACGAGGCCTCGGTGTCGAAGATCGGCGAGGAGCAGCTCTTCTACCTCCAGGCCCATGGCCTGGACGAGGAGGAGGCGTCGAAGATGATCGTCAACGGCTTCATCGAGCCGATCACCAAGGAGCTGCCGATGGAGTACGCGGTCGAGATGAACCGCCTGATCGAGCTGCAGATGGAAGGGTCGATTGGCTAGGGACTCAGCGGCGCCGGCCGCGATCGCTGAGCCTGATTGGCTCACGGAGCAGGCGCCGCAAAGGCGCCTCCTGGCGAGCGAGCTGTCGCTCCCGACGCAGAAGGACAAGGGCTGGAGTTCACCGACCTGACACGGCGCTCGACCTGGGCTCCTACGCGGCCGGAGAGGGCCGTGTGGAAGGGATCGAGGCGGTGGTGGACGGCGCCGACGGGCCACCCGGTCGTGATGCCGCTGCGGGAGGCGGCCGAACGGCTGCGGGACGTGGTCGAGCAGCGCTTCGGCTCCCTGGTGCCGACGTGACGATCCCTTCGTCGCGCGCAACGAGGCCAACTGGCGAAGCGGCGTGCTGGTCTACGTGCCCCGCGGCCAGCGTTTGCTGGAAAGCCGCTGTCCGGCTCTCGGTCTACCAGGACGACGACGGCACCGCGCTCGACTGGAGGGCCCTGATCGTGCTCGAGGAGGGCGCCGAGGCCGAGGTGTGGGAGCGCTATGTGTCCGACGGCGAGGAGTCGGAGGGCCTCTTCAACGGCGTGGTCGAGCTCTCGGTCGGCCCCGGCGCAAGCCTGCGCTACGTCTGCGAGCAGGAGCTGTCGAAGCGCAGCTGGGTGTTCGCGACGCAGCGGGCGGAGCTGGAGCGCGACGCCTCGCTGGAGTGGGTGGCCCTGGGCTTCGGCTCCGCGCGCGGCAAGGTGCGGATGGAGACGAAGCTGGCCGGCCCCGGCTCCTCGGCCAAGGTGACCGGAGCCTACGCCGGCGCCGGCGCTCAGCACCTGGACTTCGACACCACCCAGGAACACGCCGCGGAGCACACCACATCCGACCTCGCGTTCCGGGGCGTGCTCTCCGACCGCGCGACCGCCGTCTGGCGGGGCATGATCCGCGTCGATCGCGGCGCCCAGCAGACCGACGCATTCCAGGAGTGCCGCAACCTGCTGCTCTCCAAGCAGGCGCACGCCGACGCGATCCCGGGGCTCGAGATCGAGGCCAACGACGTCCGCTGCACGCACGCGGCGGCCGTGGCCCAGGTCGACCGCGACCAGCTCTACTACCTTCGCTCCCGCGGCCTGCCGGAGCCGCGGGCCAAGCGCTTGATCATCGACGGCTTCCTTCAGGAGCTCGCCGAGCGCACCACCGAGGGCCCGGTACGCGACGCCCTGTCGGCGGCGCTCGACCGCCGGCTCGGCGAGATCCTTCCGGAGGCTGATCCGCCCGTGACGGGCTCAGCCCTCAGACGGGCGGGGTGCCGACGCTGATCCGGGCGACGTCGATGCGCGACGCGGCGACGACCAGCGGGAAGTCGCCCGGCTTCGAGGCCTTGAACCTGATCAGCGCCGGCTCGCCGGCCGTGATCGTGCGCTCGATCCCGTAGCCCAGCAGCTCGACGCCGACCGTGCCGTCGGAGACCACCCGCAGGCGAACGACCTCATCCCTGCCGGTAGTGGAGCTCGGCGGGGCCGCTCGGCGGCGGGACCCCGTCGACCACCCGCACCGTCGCCACGGGCGGGGGCTCGGGTGAGCCCTGGCGCTCCGCCGCGCGCTTGGCCGTCCCCTCCCTCTTCGGAGAGCGACGGGGCGTCGATGGTCTCCTCGCTGTAGATGAAGACGAAGCCGGTGACGATCCCGAGCGCCGAGGATCAGACCGAGGACGACGCCGATGACGCGGTCCCGCCAGCGCACCTCCCCGCGTCGCCGGCTAAATGCCGTCGAGCAGCCGCCAGTTCGCGCGCATGACGGCCTCCGCGCCGGCCGCCAGCTCATCCTCGTCGCCCTGCGCCGCCAGCTCCTCGATCAGCTCGCGCGCCTGCGCGGCGTGCTCGGTGTCGCGCTGCTCGTGAAGGTGGAAGTAGGCGGTCGCCGGGCCATCGCTGAATCCATAACGGTCGACCAGGCCCTGGCGCTTGATGCGAGAGATCTCCGGCTGGCCGCTCTCGATCGCGTAGAGCCTCACGAGGCTTCCAAGCAGGTCGCGACCTCCGTCATCCCGGCCCGGCGAATCCGACCAAGCGCGCACGCACTCCTCGGTCTCCGGGGTGGCGCGATCGGCGGCGCTTCCTCCCGCCGCCTCGACGAAGCCGTCCCACAGCGCCACGTGGTCGCGTTCCTCGACCGCGTGTCGCCGCAGCTCCGGGCGCTCGGGGGCCGCGTCCGCGGCGGCCTCAGAGAGCGTGGCGATCGCCCGCACAGCGTGCCGGTACTGGCCGGAGTAGCGCGCCAGCTCGTCGCGGCTCAGCTCCCCGGCCGACCAGCGCTGGTAGAAGGGGTGGCGAAGCACGTTCCAGCGCTCGCGCGCCTGCTCGATCCGCTCCCAAGTCCTTTGCGTCAAGAGATCCTCCTAAGTTCAGCCGTGGGAAGCCAGGAGAATAGCGGCGGGTGCGACCGCAAGCACATGACATAGCCGTGCCGCCGTTTCCACCCGGCACGGAGTGGGTTGGGCCCGAGCCTGGCGCGGTCGAGCGAATCTGCGCCCGCGGCCCGCTGCTCGTCCACTTCGTCGACGCGGCGCACATGTCGAGCGTCCGCACGCTCCCATACGTACGCGCCTGGGACGGGCGCTACCGCGATCACGGGCTGACGCTGGTCGGGGTCAACTCGCCCCGCTTTCCGCTCACGGCCGACCCCGGCAAGCTCGCCGCGGCGCTGGAGCGGCTCGAGGTCGCCTACCCCGTCGCCGCCGACTCCGGCTACCGGATCTGGCACGACTACGGCTGCGAGGGGTGGCCATCGCTGTTCCTATGGGGCCGGGGCGGGGCGCTGCGCTGGTTCCACTTCGGCGAGGGTGAGTACGCGGCCACGGAGGAGGCGATCCAGGACGAGCTGCGAGCCCTCGACCCGGGCCTCGAGCCACCCGAGCCCTTGCGTGCGCTTCGCCCCAGCGACGCCGCGGGCGCGCTCGTCGTGCCGCCAAGCGACGAGGTCTTCCCGGGCGGCTCGGAGTCCCAACCGTGGCGGGTGGGCGAAGGCGACCCGCCGCTCGAGCTCGACTACGCCGCAGCCGGCGCGTGGGCGGCCATCGACGGGCGGGGGATGCTGCGCGCGTCGCTGGACGGTGGGCCCGAGCAGGCGATCGAGGTGGAGGCGCCCGGGGCCTACGAGCTGGCCGCCCACGAGCGCCACGAGACGCACCACCTGTCGCTCGCCGCTACGCCGGGCATGCACGTCTACTCGATCGCCTTCGCGGCGGGAGTGCCCTGAGGCGGAACGCTCGCCTCTAGCGCGCTGCGCGCGCGCGGCGCTTGTACCAGCCCTCGCCGGCTTGGGTGCTTCGACGGATTTGCTCTCGCTCCTCGCCTTCCCGCTCGGTCTCTGCGCGGATTGAAGCTTCGAGCGCCGCGTCGGCGCGCCGGAAAGGTATGACCTGGACCAGCGGGGTTCCCTTCTCGAGGGTGTGGACGCCGTCGGGCGCGATCGCCACGAACGGGAAGTTCACCGGCGACTTGTAGCTGTCGGTATCGACCAGCCCGCTCAGCACCTCGATCACGCCGTTGGGCCGGTTTATGGAGGAAGGAAGAGGCAGCTCCAACCCTTGGGCGTGCGGATCGTCCAGTGGTTGTGGAACTTCATCGGGGGGTGGGGCAGGTAAGGGCTGCCGGCGATCTGGAAGGCCCCGTGGTTGCTCACCATCTCCCGGTCGAACTCCCAGCCGGCCGAGACGGTTTGCCCGCCTTCGCTGATCTCCAGCCGAACCGGTGCGGCCAGCGGGATGATCCAGCCGGCGGACATGGCATCCACGAAGGGCATGCATCGCTTCACCGTCAGGCCGTTGTTCGTTGCGGTCACCTGCGACTTGTCGATTCCCGGCAGATGACGAAACCAGGCGGGAAGGGCGCTCTTGGCGGGCACGGGCTCAGCGATGATGCCCTTGTCCTCGGGTCGGCACAGGAAGTGGATAACCGGACGCGGTCGGAGCATCTGAGCGCTAGCTCGAGTTGGAGCTCGAGTTCGAGCTCGAGTTGCTGCTCGAGTTCGAGCTGGAGTTGCTGCTCGAGTTCGAGCTGGAGTTGCTGCTCGAGTTCGAGCTGGAGTTGCTGCTCGAGTTCGAGCTGGAGTTGCTGCTCGAGTTCGAGCTGGAGTTGCGAGCTCGAGTTGGAGCTGGAGTTGCTGCTCTGGTTCGAGCTCGAGTTGACTGCTCGAATTGGAGCTCTGGTTCGAGCTCGTGTTGCTGCTCTGGTTCGAGCTGGAGTTGCTGGATGCCGGCGGCGGGGCGACTGCCGGCGCCGGAGCGACTACTCGCGCGGGTTTGACCGGCCGGAGCCGAACGTGCGCCGCGAATGTGCCGCGGCTTGGGCTGGGCAGCCCCCGCGATTCGCGGCGGGTCCGCCGACTTGAGAGAGATGCCAGATCTCGTCGCCCGGTCATCGTCGGAACGGGTGAACAGAGGGTTGAAAGCGGAGCCGACCGCGATGCCAGAGCGCCCCAAGCGCTGCCGCGTAAATCGCTCGGATCCTTCTGTTGAGGAGTGTCATGTCTGTCTGCCTTTCTCGTTTCGGGCGGGCAATCCACCGGTGTTCATGTGCCTGGCCCGACTATCGGGCCGAAACCTGAGCCAAGGCTGAGATCCTCATGAGACTTCTCTCAGCAGCGCGGCACGTCCGTCGGTGAGCGTGATCGCGCTCGTCCAGCGCCGCTCCTGCGGGGGGAGCTCGGCCGGCGCCTCCAGCCCGGCGAGCACCTCCTGAAGCGGCGGCCGGTCGTCGGATCGGGGCTGAGGCAGGCATCGATCAGATGAGCGAGCGAGGCCGGCAGCTCTCGCAGCGAGCCTGACCGGAACGCGCCGTCCGTCGCAGCTGCGGGTAGTCCTCGTCGTCCACGGTCGTCCGATCCCCAGCTCGGGGAATCCTCGAGCGGGCTCCCACGAGTCGCTCGCGGTCGCGGACGGCTCGTCGTCATCAGAGCTCGTCGGGATCATCGAACGCGGGCGTCCCGGTCGCGGCCTCGAACAGCACGTCCCGATTCCCCAGACGTCGGCCGCCGGACCGAGCTCGCCGCCGCGGGCCTGCTCAGGCGCCAGGTAGCACCAGGTTCCGATCCCGGCCGGGGCGGGGCCGGGAGGCCGGGCGAGGCTGAGGTCGATCACCTTCGCGCGGCCGCCGTCGGCGACGATGTTGGACGGCTTCAGGTCGAGGTGCAGATAGCCGCTGCGGTGCAGGTATCTGATGGCTGAGCCGAGCTGAAGGCCGAGGTGGGCGAGCTCGGCGGGCGCCAGCTCGCGCCGCTCCGCCTCGATCATGTGCGCGAGCGTCTGGCCGCCGAGCGTCTCGAGCACGATCATCGGCGCCGGGTCCAGCAGGGTTTCGTAGCCACGCACCAGGTGCGGGTGGCCGAGGCGCTCCAGCAGCCGGCCCTCGCGAATCAGCAGCTCGCGGGCGGTCGGCTCGCCCGGCGCGTTCGGGGCGCAGGGCTCTTGACCACGCAGCGGCAGCCGCGCTCCTCGCTCCAGACGTCGTAGACGTCCAGTCGCCGACCGCGGCTCAGGTGCTCGATCACCTCGTATCCGGGGGCGATCATC
This sequence comes from uncultured Actinomycetes bacterium, assembly GCA_963824865.1. Classification (GTDB taxonomy): domain Bacteria; phylum Actinomycetota; class Thermoleophilia; order Solirubrobacterales; family 70-9; genus AC-56. The sequence continues at coordinate 82,206 of CAWGQQ010000015.1, forward strand.
GTCCCGCCGGCGAGCGGCTCGACATTCACCGGACGCCCTCCGCGAGGAGCAACTCGGAGTCGCCCGGCTCGGACGGGATCGCCCGCCAGATGAAGCGCCCAGAGGCGAGCGTAGAGCCCACCGCCGGCGACCAGATCCTCGTGGCGGCCGCTCTCGACCAGGCGTCCGCCGTCGAGCACCGCGATCAGGTCCGCGTCGCGGGTCGTCAGCAGGTCATGCGAGATCACCACGGTGGTGCGGTCTCGCATCAGCGCCCGCAGCGGATCGAGCAAGGCGGATTTCGCCTCGGCGTCGAGACCGGTCGAGGGCTCGTCGAGGATCAGCACCGGTGCGTCGGCGATCAGCGCCCGAGCGATCGCCAGCCGCTGGCGCTGGCCGCCGGAGAGGCGCCGGCCGCGCTCGCCCACGTCGGTGTCGAGTCCGTCGGGAAGCTCGCGGATGAACTCCCAGGCGCCCGCGAGGCGCGCGGCCCGCTCGATCTCGGCCTCGGTCGCCCCGCGCCGGCCGATCGCGATGTTCTGACGGACGCTGCCGTGCAGCACGAGCGATTCCTGGAGCAGGATCGAGAGGTTGTCGCGCAGTGAGGCCAGGGTGATCCGCCGCAGGTCGATTGCCGTCGAGGCGGATCGCGCCGTGGCTCGGATCGTCGAAGCGCAGCAGGAGCTTCGCGAGCGTCGACTTGCCGGCGCCGCTCGGCCCGACCAGGGCGACCGTTTCGCCTGGGGCGGCGCGCAGGGTGACGTCGCGGAGCGCCGCGGTCGACGCCCCTGGGTAGGAGAACCCGACCATGTCGACCTCGAGCGCGCCGCGGGCCCGGCCGAGTCGTTTCGCCCCCGGCCGGTCGGTGACGCGCGGCTCCTCGTCGAGCAGCTCGATCACTCGCTCAGCGCCGGCCAGAGCGCGGAAGATCGCGTTCGCCAGCGACCCCAGCTCGCGCACCGGGTCGAGGAGCTGGCTCAGGTAGGCGACGAAGATCAACATCCCGCCGATCGTCAGCTCGCCGTTGGCGACGGCGATCGTGCCGAGCACGAAGACCGCCATCACGCCGAGGATCTCGATCAGATCGACGATCGGGGTGAACAGCCCGCGGATCCGGACCGAGGCGAGCTCGGCGCGGACGACGCCCTCGTTCTCGCGCCGGAAGCGGGCGAGCTCCTCGTCCTGGCGGTTCAGCGCCTGGACCGAGCGCCGCGTTGGCGATCCCCTCCTCGGCGAGCGCGCTCAGCGATCCGACCCGGCGGCGCTTCTCGCGCGAGGCCTGCTTGATCAGGCTCGAGAAGCTGCGCCCGACGACGTAGAAGAGCGGGACGACGACCAGCGCGACCAGGGCCAGCTTCCAGTCGAGGATGAACAGCGCTCCGCCGAAGAAGAGGATTCGCAACAGCGCCGTGAGCCCGTCGGCGACACCGGAGAGGACGAAGCTCTCGATCGCCTGCACGTCGCTGGTCACCCGAGCGATCAGGTCGCCGAGCCGGCGGCGGTCGAGGGCGTCGAGCGAGAGCCGGTGTAGGTGCCCGAGCAGTCGCACGCGCAAGTTGAGCAGGAAGCGCTCGGCGAGCCAGGTGGACAGGTACTCGTCGCCAAAGGAGATCACGCCGGCCAGGATCGTCAGGCCGACATAGGCGGCGACGATCCAGGCGATCGGGCCGAGGTCCCCCGGCACCAGGACCTCGTCGACGACGAGCTTGAAGAGCCAGATCTCGACTGTCGCGATCAGCGTTCCGAGCGCGATCAGCGCGACCAGGACGGGGATCCACTTGCGGTAGGGCCGCGCGTCCGGCCAGAAGCGCCGGAAAACGTCGCGCAGCGCCACCTGTGGCGCTGCGGCGACGATCTCCGGCCCTTCCGGCCGCGGGACCAGAAGGTCCTGGATCCGGTCGTCGGAGCCGAGCCTTCACTCAGCTACGAGTGTCTGCGACGCCGACGCCGGTTTCGCCGCCGGCGCCGCCGGCGCCGCCCGGCGTTCGAGTTCGAGCCGCCGCCCGACCCGGACCCCTTCGCGCTGACCCGGCTCGCGGGATAGAGGGCGTTGAATGCCATTTCCGTTACCTCCTGTTGTCTTCGCCGACCCTCCGTGTCGGGGCTCTTGGCGAGCTTGCAATCAGGAGAATTCCCGGTCAGGGTTAGACACCGGTGAGCCTCGAATTAGAAAGCTCTCAGGAGTGACGGTGCTCGAGATCGACACGCCGCACGGTCCCGCGAATGTGCACATGCACCTCGCCGCTGAGCCGAGGGCCGGGCTGGTGCTCGGTCATGGAGCCGCCGGAGGCGTGGCCGCCCCGGACCTGGTGGCGGTCACCGAGGTTGCCCGCTCGGCGGGATTCAGCGTCGCGTTGGTCGAGCAGCCCTACGTGGTGGCCGGACGACGCTCACCCGCTCCAGCCGACCGGCTCGACGAGGCCTGGACGGCGGTCGTCGAGCAGTTGCGCGCCGGCGAACTGCGCGGCCTGCCCATGATCGTCGGTGGCCGCTCCGCCGGGGCCCGTGTGGCTTGCCGCACCGCGGCGGACACCGGCGCGGTCGCCGTGCTCTGCCTGGCGTTCCCGCTGCACCCGCCGGGCCGCCCGGCTAAGACTCGCCAGTCCGAGCTCGACGCCGTGCAGGTGCCAACGCTCGTGGTGCAAGGCGCACGAGATCCATTTGGCATGCCGGCAGGTGGCGCGACGTGCAAGGTGGTCACGGTGCCCGGCAACCACAGTCTCAAGGCCGACCTCGAAGCCGTCGTCGGGGCGGTGCGGGAGTGGCTTCCAGGCATCAGAGCGAAGTAGCCTCTCAGTCGCGCAAGCGGTACCCATCCCGCGAACGGTCTCGATCACGTCCTCGCCGAGCTTGCGGCGCAGGTAGCGGACGTAGACCTCGACCACGTTCGACCCCGGGTCGTAGTCGTAGCCCCAGACGCGGGCGAGAAGCTGCTCGCGGCTCAGGACCTGGCCGGCATGCTGCATGAACGTCTCCAGCATGGTGAACTCGCGCGCGGTCAGGTCGACCAGCTCGCCTCCGACCATCGCCTTTCGGGTCCGCACGTCGAGCGTCACCCCGGCGGCTTCGAGCATCGTCGGCTCCGCGGCCTTGCCCTCGCGGAGCTGGACTCGGACCCGGGCGAGCAGCTCCTCGAGTCGGAACGGCTTGGTGATGTAGTCGTCGCCGCCCGCGTCGAGGCCCTCGACCTTGTCGTCGAGGTCGTCGCGGGCAGTGAGGATGATCACCGGCATCCGCTCGCCGCGCCGGCGCAGCTCGCGCAACACGCTGAGCCCGTCGGCATCCGGGAGGCCGAGGTCGAGAATCGCGAGGTCGAAATCCTCGTCGGAGGCGATCGCCGTAGCCGAGGCGCCGTCGCCCACGACCTTGGTGGCGTAGCCGCGCGAGCTCAGCCCCTTGTCGAGGAAGCTCGCCATCCCGGGTTCGTCCTCGCAGATCAGAATCCGCTTCATCTGGTCACCTCCTCGGTCGGCGCCCGCAGGTCAGCGGGCCCCTCGACCGGCACCGTGATCGTGAACCTCGCTCCCTCGCCCGGCCGGCTCTCGAGCGCCACCCGGCCACCGTGGGCCTCGGCGATCGCCCGCACGATCGCCAGCCCCAGCCCGCTGCCTTCGTAGCGGACGCCGCCGCCGTGGCCGCGGGTGAAGCGCTCGAAGATCCGCCGCTCGTCCTCCGGCTGCACGCCGGGACCCGAGTCGCTCACCCAGATCGAGGCCTCGTGCCCGTCGACGGCAGCGCCGATCTCCACGGTGTCTTCCTCGTCGTGTGCTCGAGCGCGTTGCGGGTCAGATTCATCATCGCCTGCGTCAGCCGCTGCGGGTCGGCGACGATCGAGCGCCGGGTGGACACGTCGAGCCGCCAGTCGCGCTCCGCGAGGCCGCGGACCTTCTGCACCAACTCTTCACAGAGATCGTCCACCCGCACCGTCTCGAGCGTCAGGAAGTTCGGCTGGTCGGACTTCGCCAGCAACAGCAGGTCCTCGACAAAGCGGCTCATCCGGTCCAGCTCGCCGGTGACCAGGCGAATCGTCGCGTCCCGCTCCGTGCGGTTCGACGGGTCCATCTCCGAGAGCAGCTCGAGGTGCCCGCGGACGACCGCGATCGGCGTCCGCAGCTCGTGGCTGATGTCGCGGATGAAGTCGCGCTGGCTCGCGAATGCGACAGCCAGCCGGTCGAGCATGCGGTTGAAGGCGCGCCCGAGGTCGGCGAGCTCGTCCTCGCCCTCCACCTCGATCCGCTGGCTCATGTCCGTGCCGGTGATCGCGCGGGCGCCGTCGCGCAGGTCGCGCAGGGGCCCCAGCACGCGCCCGGCCGTGAAGAAGGCGGCCGCCGTGCCGATCAGCAGCACGCCCGCGGCCACGGCGCCGACGATCCGCACCGCCTCGTCGACCTCCTCGCGCTCGCCAGCGGTGTAGTCGGCGACCACGAAAGTCCCCAGGCTCTTCCCCTGGATCTCGACCGGTACGGCGAGGTACTCGGCGGGGCCGATCTCTGTCTCGAGCTCTCCGCGGTCGCTGGCGTCGCAGCTGCCGCCAGCGCGCCACCTCCTCCGGCGGGGGCGGGAAGTCGCCGACTCGCTCGCTGTTGCGGTACCGCGCCTCGCCCTTTCGCGGCACCGTCACCAGCTGCTCGCCCTCGCCGGCGACGTTGCGGGAGAGGAAGACGTTGAAGATGCGCTTGACATCGGTGCCGAACGGCTGACCCGTCCTGGGGTCGATCCCACCCGCGAGCCGCTGAAACTCGTCGACCTCTTGTGACAGGGCGCTGTCGACGCGGTCATCGAGCCGCACCAGCAGCACCTGGCGGACGACGAGCACCGAAACGAGCGAGGCGATCGCCAGCAGGGCCACGTAGGAGACCAGGATCCGGGTCCGGACGTCGGCGGCGATCCGGCGCCGAAGCGGCCGGGGCCGTTGGCTCTCATTCGGCGCGCTCACGAGCAGGGGACGGCCGCCGGTTCGAAAGGGCACGAGCGCAGAATCGCGTCTCCACCTGAGGTCCTGATGGGACTGATATTAGAGTCTTCTCATCCGGCTCAGCGCACCTGCCGGGTCAGGCTAGAGCCGCGCGCACTGGTCCTCCTTGTTGCCCTGGACGACGTTGCCGCCGCCGGTCGGTCGAGGGACGTTCTCCTTGCACTGCAGGTTGCCGTCAACATGGTTGAGGGAGATCCGGACTCCGCCGGAGTTCTGGAACGCCTGGATGTTCCCCCCGACGGTGTTGTCGATCGCCTTCAACGCGGCCCTGTTCTCGTCGTAGAGGATGTCGGCGTTGACCACGGTGTCCGCACCGTCGCCGCCCGGCCCTGGACGACCTGGACGCTGCCGCCCACCGCGAGCCCCGCGGACGACCACGTTGCGGGCGTTCTCGCCCTGCACGTTGCCGATCACGCGCACCTGGGCCGCCGTCAGGACCGCGTTTCGCTGGACCTTGATCGTGCCCTTGACGCGAGTGCCGGTCAGCTTGCAGGTCGCGTTCTGCGGGACCCGCAGGTTGTCGACCGTGATCCCGCCGAGCGCGCCCCGGCAGACCCGCTCCTCGGCCTGCGCGGCGGCCGGCAGCAGCAGCGCCACCGACAGAGCCATCGCCATGATCCCGATCGTCACCCCAAAGACGACCTTCGCCGTCCCATCGCTCGCGTTCGCCATGCTCGTTCCTCCTTC